>NZ_JBVIST010000001.1:0-1316379 GCF_055575375.1 Streptomyces sp. NPDC034111
GTTCGTCCTGAGCCAGGATCAAACTCTCCGTGAATGCTTCCGGGATATCCCGGTTACACATCACGAGAGCGGAACCAGGGGAGGAATAATCCCCTCGGTTCACAGCGTCCTCGCTGTGTGTGCCACCCGGACCAGCCGGATGGGCTTTCAAAGGAACCTCATCTCCATGATGGAGACGGGGTATCAACATATCTGGCGTTGACTTTTGGCACGCTGTTGAGTTCTCAAGGAACGGACGCTTCCTTTGGATTCCCTCTCGGGTTTCCTCCGGGCGCTTCCCTTCGGTCTTGCGTTTCCGACTCTATCAGATCCTTGCGGTTCCGATTTTCGCCGGTGCGATTCGGCCTTTCGGCTTCTTCGCGTTTCCGACTTTAGCAGATCCGGATTCGTGTTGATTCCGGCTCTGACTTTCCGTCGGAGGTTGGCCTCAGTGCAGCCTTTTACCGCTGCCCTTTCGGCCTGGTTACTACTTTAGCGACGTTCCCTGGCGACTCATAATCGAGTCGGCGGGGTCGATTTTTGGCAACGCCAAAGCAGACCCGTCAGGGAATCGTTCGAAGTAGTGGTTTTTGCCGCCTGGCGGTCCGCGCAGCATGCGCTGACCGTCTCTAGCGGCTCGGGCTACGTTAGGTGGTTGACGGGGGAGAGTCAAGTTGCGCTGGTGGCGCGGCGGCGGGGCACATGGCGGCGGTACGGACTGACCGTCGGATCGTCGGCGATCCAGTAGCGCCAGGGGTGGTTGGCGCCGTCTCCGCCGACGCCGGTGCGCGGCCCGTTGCGTACCAGGCCGGGGGCCGGCGGGCGGCCGTGGAGCAGGGTGAGGGGGGCGTCGCCGCCGCGGCACAGGTCCGCGCCGTCGAGGGTGCGGTCGATGTCGAGGGCGGTGGCCAGGCGGGCCGGGCCCTTGGCCAGTTCGTTGGTGGTGCGGGCCTTGGGGCGGCGGGCGGCGGCCAGGGGCGCGCCGGCAAGGATCTCTCCGGCGCGCAGCAGGACGCCGCTGGCCTGGCCCTCGGGGCCGCAGACCGCGTTGAGGCTGAACCACATGCCGTAGATGAAGTAGACGTACGCGTGGCCGGGCGGGCCGAACATGGTGGCGTTGCGTGCGGTGCGGCCGCGGTAGGCGTGGGAGCCGGGGTCGGTCTCACCGTCGTACGCCTCGACCTCGGTCAGCCGGAGCTCGATCGGTCCTTCGGGGGTGTGGCGTACGAGCGTGCGGCCCAGCAGGTCGGGGGCCACCTCCACGACGGGGCGGGCGAAGAAGTCGCGGTTGAGCGGCATTCGTTCCGGTACGTCGGTCATGCGGTCCGAGCGTAGTGGAGCTGTTGTGGGCGGCGGCTGGCCAGGGGGGCGTCGGGGTTGGGAAGGTGTGGCCGTGGAACCGGCCTGCGCGGTTCCGCGTTCGTAGGAAGCGATTCGCAGGGAACGAGCCGAGATCTCGGCGCGCAACAAGAGAGCACAGGCGCATCGCCTGGGGAGGACGAGCATGGGATTCAAGAAGCTGCTGGCGAGCCTGGGCGCCGGGGGCGCGTCGGTGGAGACGGTGCTCTTCGAGGAGAACGTCGTCCCTGGCGGGGTCGTCCAGGGTGAGGTGCGGATCCAGGGCGGGTCGGTGGCCCAGGACATTCAGGGGCTGTCCGTCGGGTTGCAGGCGCGGGTCGAGGTGGAGAACGGCGAGGAGGAGTACAAGCGCGACGTCGAATTCACCAAGGTGCAGCTGGGCGGGGAGTTCCAGGTGCAGCCTGGTGCGACGCACACCGTCCCGTTCGGGCTGGAGATCCCGTGGGAGACGCCGATCACCACGTTCCTGGGGACGCATCTGCACGGGATGAGCGTCGGGGTGACGACGGAGCTGGCGATCGCGCGGGCGGTGGACTCCGGTGACCTCGACCCGGTGAATGTGCACCCGCTGCCGGCGCAGCAGGCGATTCTGGATGCGTTCGGGCGGCTCGGGTTCCGTTTCAAGGCGGCCGACCTGGAGCAGGGGCAGATCCGGGGGACGCGGCAGCGGCTGCCGTTCTACCAGGAGATCGAGTTCTACGCCCCGCAGCAGTACAGGGGGCTGAACCAGGTCGAGCTGTCGTTCGTGGCGGACGACCGGGAGATGGACGTCGTCCTGGAGATGGACAAGAAGCCGGGGCTGTTCAGCGAGGGATCGGACACCTACCGGTCGTTCACGGTCGGGCTGAACGACTTCGAGGGCACCGACTGGGCGGCTTACCTCAACCAGTGGCTGGCGGAGGTCGGCGGGAAGCGAAACTGGCTCTAACCTGGCCCGACAGAGTGTCAGCAAGCGACCAGGAGGTTCGAGGTGTCCGAGCTGAAGCGGCGGCCGCTCCCGCACGATTTCCATCCGCCGGTGCCGGAGTTCACGGTGCTGAGCGACGAGGTGGAGCCGGGCGGGACGCTGCGGTCCGAGCAGGTCCACGCGGAGGGGAACCGTTCGCCGCAGCTGCGGTGGGAGGGTGCTCCCGCGGGGACCAAGAGCTACGCCGTCACCTGCTACGACCCGGACGCGCCGACCGGAAGCGGGTTCTGGCACTGGGTGCTGTTCGACATTCCGGCGTCGGTGACGGAGCTGCCGTCCGGGGCCGGGTCCGGGGACATGAAGGGGCTGCCCGAGGGCGCCGTCCATGTCCGTAACGACTACGGGACGCGGGACTTCGGGGGCGCGGCGCCGCCGCCCGGGGACGGTCCGCACCGCTATGTGTTCACGGTGTACGCGGTGGACCAGGAGAAGCTGGGTCCCGATGCGGACGCCTCGCCCGCGGTGGTGGGCTTCAACCTGCGGTTCCACACGGTCGGGCGGGCCCAGCTGATCGCCGAGTACGAGGTGCCGGCGGCGGGCTGAGCGCCGTAATTCCGTTGCGCCCCGGCGCTTCCCGCACGCAGAGTGGTACCCGAGCCGCCGCCCCTCATCAGGGCGTCGGGCAGCTGGTACCGCAGTGGCGGAAGCGGCGGGGCGCAGGTGTGTCGCCGGCCGCTTGTCGGAGCCCGCATGAGTGTCGGGTGTCCTCGCCGGCTGTCATTCGCTCCGGGTCTCGCGTGTTCACGGGGGTGGGACCCGGAGCGATCTCGTTCCGCCGCTTTTCCGGTGCCGCGGAGCGCCGTCCGAGCACCCTGTTTTCATCTTCCGATCCCGCTCCATTTCCCCTGTGGCATGCGGAAATTGCGTTGTTCGGGGAATACCTGCCGCTGCACAGTGGAGCAACTTCGCCACGGGGGCGGAGCGGGTCCGGGAGGTGGGCGGAATGCGCGAGACGCTGGTGCTCAATGCGAGCTTCGAGCCGCTGTCGACGGTGTCGCTGCGGCGTGCGGTGGTGCTGGTCATGCAGGACAAGGCCGTCGTCGAGCACGCGCATCCGGGGCTGCGGATCCGTGCCGCTTCGGTGGACGTACCCGTGCCGCAGGTGATCAGACTCTGCAGATACGTACGGGTGCCGTTCCGACAACGGGCGCCCTGGTCGCGGCGGGGGGTGCTGGTGCGTGACCAGCACCGGTGTGCGTACTGCGGGCGGCGGGCGACGACGGTGGACCATGTGGTGCCGCGGTCGCACGGCGGTGGGGACACCTGGCTGAATACCGTCGCCTCGTGTGCGGAGGACAACCACCGCAAGGCGGACCGTACGCCCGAGCAGGCGGGGATGCAGCTGCTGCGCCGGCCGTTCGAGCCGACGCCGGCGGATGCCCTGCTGTCGACGCTGGGGGTCTCCGTGCGGGATGCCCTGCCGGAGTGGCTGGCGCTGCCGGCGTAGTGCCCGCCATCCGGAAGTCGTCCAGCTCCCCCTATTTCAGGAGGAGTTGGGCGATGGCCAGCAGGCCGACGAGGACGATGACGGCGCGCAGGGCGGTGGGTGGCAGCCGCCGGCCGACCTTCGCGCCGAGCTGGCCGCCGAGGGTGGAGCCGAGCGCGATCAGGGCGACGGCGGTCCAGTCGAACTCCGCGACGAAGAGGAAGAAGACCGCCGCCACGCCGTTGACGACGGCCGCGAGGACGTTCTTGAGGGCGTTGATCCGCTGGAGGTCCTCGTTGAGCAGTACGCCCATCAGGGAGAGGTAGATCACGCCCTGGGCGGCGCCGAAGTAGCCGCCGTAGACGCTGGCCAGCAGCAGGCCGAGGAGCAGGGCGGGGCCGCCGTCGGGGTGGGCGGTGGTGCCGTTGCGCTCGCGCCGGGCGCGGATCCTGGCGGCGAGCCTGGGCTGTGCGACGACGAGTACGAGCGCGACGGCGATCAGGATCGGGACGATGGTGTCGAAGGCCTTGGAGGGCAGCGCCAGCAGCAGGATCGCGCCGCCGAGGCCGCCGACGAGGGCGAAGGCGCTCAGGCGCAGCAGACGGCGGCGCTGCCCGGCGAGTTCGCGGCGGTAGCCGAAGGCGCCGCTGAGCGAACCGGGCACCAGGCCGAGGGTGTTGGAGACGTTCGCCGTGACGGGCGGCAGGCCGAAGGCGAGCAGCACCGGGAAGGTGATCAGCGTCCCGGATCCGACGATGGTGTTGATCGTGCCGGCACCGATTCCGGCGGCGAAGACTGCAACTGCTTCCCAGATGGACAAGGCCATCTCCTCACATGATCAGGGTCGCCTCCCCGCCATGAAGGTCGAGGGGCCACCACTGATCATGCACGAGGGTGTGCTGGGTCAGTCGATCGGGGGCGTCTCGTGCTTCGGCGTGCTGGGCTTGGGGATGGAGCCGCCCCCGGTCGGCGGGGCGAAGTTGCCGATGGCGCCGCCGAGGCCCTTGAGGGCGTCGCCGATCTCGCTGGGCACGATCCAGAGCTTGTTGGCGTCGCCTTCGGCGATCTTCGGCAGCATCTGGAGGTACTGGTAGGAGAGCAGCTTCTGGTCCGGGTCGCCGGCGTGGATGGACTCGAAGACCACCCGGATCGCCTGGGCCTCACCCTCGGCGCGCAGCGCGGCCGCCTTGGCCTCACCTTCGGCGCGCAGGATCGAGGACTGCTTCTCACCCTCGGCGGTCAGGATCTGCGACTGCCGGACACCTTCGGCCTGGAGGATGGCGGCGCGCTTGTCACGGTCGGCGCGCATCTGCTTCTCCATCGAGTCCTGGATGGAGGTCGGCGGCTCGATGGCCTTGAGCTCGACGCGGTTGACGCGGATGCCCCACTTGCCGGTGGCCTCGTCGAGGACGCCGCGCAGTGCTGCGTTGATCTCCTCGCGGGAGGTCAGGGTGCGCTCCAGGTCCATGCCGCCGATGATGTTCCGGAGCGTGGTGACGGTGAGCTGCTCGATGGCCTGGATGTAGCTGGCGACCTCGTACGTCGCGGCGCGGGCGTCGGTGACCTGGTAGTAGATGACCGTGTCGATGTTGACGACCAGGTTGTCCTGGGTGATCACCGGCTGCGGTGGGAACGGCACGACCTGCTCGCGGAGGTCGATGCGGTTGCGGATGGAGTCGATGAACGGGACGACGATGTTCAGTCCCGCGTTCAGCGTTCTCGTATAGCGGCCGAAGCGTTCCACGATGGCGGCGCTGGCCTGTGGGATGACCTGGATCGTTTTGATGAGTGCGATGAACACGAGCACCACCAGGATGATCAGGACGATGATGATCGGTTCCACAGCGGCTCCCGTGCCCTTCGTTCTGGTCCGCGCCGGCCGGCGGCCGGCTTGCCGGTGATCAGTGTTTCAGAGACATGGCTCGTCGCGCAGCGTGTTCAGGTCAGATGACCACGGCCGTGGCGCCGTCGATCTCGACGACGTCGACCTGCTGGCCCGGTTCGTAGACCCGCTCACCGTCGAGGGCCCGGGCGGACCAGATCTCGCCGGCGAGCTTGATACGGCCCCCGCCACCGCCGTCGACCCGCTCCAGGACCGTGGCGCTCCGGCCCTTCAGCGCGTCGATCCCGGACGCGAGTTGGGGGCTCTGGGAGCGGTGGCGGTTGGCGAGCGGGCGCACGACGGCGATCAGGGCGACCGACACCGCGACGAACACGAGGAATTGCGGGACGGTGCCGCCACCGAGCGCTGCGGTGACGGCACCGGCGACGGCACCGACTGCGAACATCCCGAATTCGGGCATCGCGGTCACGACGAGAGGAATACCCAGTCCTACGGCGGCGATCAGCCACCACACCCATGGATCCACGGCTTCATGGTAGATCCGTACGGCTGTCCGGGAACAGGGCGCGATCGGTCAGACGCGGGCAACACCCAACGTTTCAAGGGCTCCTGGAGGGTGGCGGCCGGGCGACGGCAGGCCGCTCAGGCCAGCGGCAGACCCTGCGCGGTCCAGCGGTCGCCCACGCGCTCGACGACCAGGGGCAGGCCGAAGCAGTGGGAGAGGTTGCTGGAGGTCAGTTCGAGTTCGAGCGGGCCGGCGGCCAGCACCTTGCCCTGGCGGATCATCAGGACGTGGGTGAAGCCGGGGGCGATCTCCTCGACGTGGTGGGTGACCATCAGCATGGAGGGCGCGTACGGGTCGCGGGCGAGGCGGCCCAGGCGGCGGACCAGGTCCTCGCGGCCGCCGAGGTCGAGGCCGGCGGCCGGCTCGTCCAGCAGCAGCAGCTCGGGGTCGGTCATCATCGCGCGGGCGATCAGGGTGCGCTTGCGCTCGCCCTCGGAGAGGGTGCCGAACTTCCGGTCGAGGTAGTCGTTCATGCCGAGCCGGTCGAGGAAGGCGCGGGCGCGCTCCTCATCGATGGCCTCGTAGTTCTCCTGCCAGTGCGCGGTCATACCGTACGCGGCGGTGAGCACGGTCTCCAGGACGGTCTGGCTGCGCGGCAGCTTGTCGGCGAGTGCGATGCCGGCGATGCCGATGCGCGGGCGCAGGTCGAAGACGTCGACCTTGCCCAGCTGCTCGCCGAGGACGGAGGCGGTGCCCTTGGTCGGGTAGAGGTAGCTGGAGGCGACATTCAGCAGGGTGGTCTTGCCGGCGCCGTTGGGGCCGAGGATCACCCAGCGCTCCCCCTCCTTCACCGACCAGGAGACCTGGTCCACCAGAGCCCGTCCTTCGCGGACCACGGATACGTCCACCAGCTCCAGCACATCGCTCATGAGCGCGTTGTCTCCCATTGCTTCTCGGTCGTCGCGTTGCACCTGTAGGCGCAGCCCCCTGCAAACCTACGCCACTCGTTGTCAGTGCCGTTCCCTAGGCTGGGGACATGCTCGATGAACCTCGTTCGGGACGGCTGGCGGCATGGGGAAATGCCCTATTGGCCGGGCTTGTCTCACCTGATGAAGCCGCGCATCGGATCGCGGACGACGATGCGGTGCACCGCGTGGAGGGCCTGCCCGGAGAGGAGGCGCCGGTCGGGCTGACGCTCGCGCTGGGGCGGCTGCGGGCGCTGGGGGCGATCGGCCTGCGGGTCGCGCTGCCGGTGCCGGGGCATCCGCTGGGGCTGTGCGGGCCGCCGGAATTCAATGCCCGGGCGCTGGAGGCCGAGGAGGCGGTGCTCGCCACCGGCGCCGGGCTGGGGCTGATCCCGGAGACGTACGAGGCCGGGCCGGAGGGCGGTGCCGCGCCCGATGTGCATGTGGAGGTGGTCTGGCGGTGTCTGCCGGTGCGCGAGGCGCCGCCGGCGGACGTGCCGTCGCTGGGCGAGGCGGAACGGGAGCTGGCGGAGGCACTGCGGGAGGCGACCGAGGTGCTCTCGAAGCTGGATGTGGCCGGGTCCGGTCCGGTGGCGCAGGCGGCGCTGGCGGCGTACCGGGCGCGGGCGGAGGCCGGCCGGCAGGTGCTGGCTCCCGGCTATCCGCCCCGTGCGGTGCGGGTGCTGGAGCTGGCGCAGCGGGTCGGTGCGCTGATCGACATCGCGCTCCCCCATAGCCTTAAGGGCATGGGAGGGGCCCCCATCGCCGGCGGGGACGGGGAGCACGGCGGGGCGGTGAGCGCGTCGGAGATCGCGGCCCGTGCGGAGGCGCTGCGCCCGGTGGAGCGGACGGCCCGGCGGGCGCAGGTCGCGGCGTACAACTCCGCGGTGGAGGAGCGGGAGCGGCACCGGGGGTGATGGGGGGGCACGAGCCAGGCCCCGCCGGACCATTGTGTGGTCGACGACGGGGCCGGTGCCGAGCGGGGCCGGACGGCTCTGGGCAGGGTGAGCCGGCCCGCCCCGGTTCGGACAGCTCAGTTGCCGGAGGCGGTGTTGTCGAAGGTGGGGTTGAGCGCACCGATGACGTTGGCGCTGTTGCCGGTGGCGTTCACGGGCACATGCACCGGGGCCTGGGCGAGGTTGCCCGAGCCGATGCCCGGGGAGCTGGTGGCCTTGCCGTCCGCGTCCGCGCCGCCGGCGGCGCAGGCGGAACCGGCGGCAGCGCCGAGGGCGAGAGCAACACCGGCCACGACGAGGGCGGCCTGCTTGGCGGTGTTCATGGCGTGAGTTCCTTAGGTGGTCCCGGCGTGATCGGGAAGACGCCCCCTGGGGGCTGAACAGCTCGGGGCAGGAGAGCTGTTCAGCCCCGGACCGGGCTGGTCAGTTGTTGGCGCTGAAGCCGTCGCCGAAGGCGGGGTTGAGCAGGCCGACGACGTTGATGGTGTTGCCGTGGACGTTCACGGGGACGTGCACCGGGGCCTGGACGAGGTTGCCGGAGGCGATGCCGCGGGAGTTCGTGGCACCACCGGCGGCCTGCGGGCCGTCGGTGGCGAAGGCCGAACCGGCGGCCGCACCGAGGGCGAGACCGGTGGCGGAGAGAACGAGGGCGGCCTTCTTGGCGGTGTTCATGGGGTGTTCCTCACTTGCCGGCACGAGGCCGGACTGACGACGGGGACTGTGCGGAGAGCGGACCGGCCGCACATCCAGGAGCGCGTCCGGGAGTGACCGGGCCGGTCCGGCACGACCGCGCGGACCATGACGTCACGCGGATCGTGCGGGCCCTGCGGGCCGGTCTGCGGTCAGTTGTTGACGCAGGGGGCGCCGAAGCTGGGGTTGTACAGGCCGACGGCCGAGATCGTGTCACCGCAGACGTTCACCGGGACGTGCACCGGGACCTGGACGGTGTTGCCCGACACGGCGCCCGGCGACTTCGTCGTACCGCCCACGGCCTGCGGGGTGTGGGCCGAAGCGACGCCGGCGCCCGCGAGGGCGAGGCCACTCGCCGCCATCGTGATGGCCGCTGCGCGCTTGATGTTCTTCACTTCTCTTGCTCCTCATTGCCGTTGCCGTGACCAGCCGCCACGACTGCTCTGGACAACGGCCCGGACCGAGGAGGGATACGCCGAACGGGCTACCTCTACACGACAGTATGAATCTCGGACCGGGAGCGACGTTCGGGTTGACGCATTGTCGTACGGCCCGACCGTCGGACACCCGCGCCGGTGCGGTCTCCGGGCGGTTCAGCCCCCGATTCCGTGCCGTACGGCCCACAGCGCGGCCTGCGTCCGGTCGGCGAGGTCGAGCTTCATCAGGATGTTGGAGACATGGGTCTTGACGGTCTTCTCGGAGAGCACCAGCGCGCGGGCGATCTCCCGGTTGGAGCGGCCGTCCGCGATCAGGCCCAGCACCTCGTTCTCCCGCTCGGTGAGGGAAGTGCCGCGCCCCTGGCCGCCGTTGCCCTCGTCCTGGGAGAGCAGCGCGCCGGCGACCTCGGGCTGGAGCAGCACATGGCCGGCGTGTACGGAGCGGATGGCGGCGGCCAGCGCCTCCGGGTCGATGTCCTTGTAGACATAGCCGGCCGCGCCCGCGCGCAGGGCCGGGACGACGGTGCGCTGTTCGGTGAAGCTGGTCACCACCAGCACCCGGGCGGGGTTGGCCAGTTCGCGGAGCTTGCGCAGCGCCTCGATGCCGTCCATACCGGGCATCTTGACGTCCATCAGGACGACGTCCGGGCGCAGTTGCTCGGCGGCGGCGATGCCCTCGGCCCCGTCGGAGGCCTCCCCCACCACCTCGATGTCGCCCTGGACCTCCAGGAACGTACGCAGTCCCCGGCGTACGACCTGGTGGTCGTCGACGATCAGGACGTGGATCGATCCGGTGTCAGCCACCGGGCACCTCCATCTCGACAGCGGTGCCCTTGCCGGGCTCCGACTCCACGGTGAGCTGTCCGCCGACGCCGCCGGCGCGGTCGTGCATCGAGACCAGGCCGAGGTGGCGGCCGGCGCGGCGGACCGCACCGGGGTCGAAGCCGCAGCCGTCGTCGGCTATCCGCAGCAGGGCTCCCTGGCCGTTGCGGGAGACGGTGACCTCGACGTGGGTGGCGCCCGAGTGCCGCAGGGCGTTGTGCAGCGCCTCCTGGGCGACCCGGAGCAGGGCCTCCTCCTGGGCGGCCGGCAGCGCCCGTACGCCCTGGGCCGCGAAGGAGACCCGGGCGGAGTGGGCGCGGTCCAGGACCTGGATCTGTGAGCGCAGGGTGGCGACCAGTCCGTCCTCGTCGAGGGCGGCGGGCCGCAGTTCGACGACGGCGGCACGCAGTTCGTCGGCGGCCTCGGCGGCGAGTGCGGCGACCTGGTGCAGCTCGTCCTTGGCGCGGGCCGGGTCGCGGTCGACCAGGGCGGTGGCGGCCTGGGCGGTGAGGCGGAGCGAGAAGAGCTTCTGGGCGACGGCGTCGTGCAGTTCGTGGGCGAGCCGGGCGCGCTCGCCGGCGATGGTGAGTTCGCGGCTGCGCTCGTAGAGGCGGGCGTTGGTCAGGGCGATGGCGGCGTGCTGGGCGAGTATGCCGAGGAGGCGCTCGTCGTCCTCGGTGAAGCCGCAGCGGCCGTCCTCCTTGGGGCAGCGCTTGTTGGCGAGGAAGAGGGCGCCGAGGATCTCGTCGCCGTCGGCGACCGGGAGACCCAGGAAGTCGGACATGTCGGGGTGCGCCTCGGGCCAGCCGCCGAAGCGGGGGTCCTCGCGGACGTCGGCGAGCCGCTCGGGGGTGGCGTTGTGCAGCATCGCGGCGAGGATGCCGTGCTGGCGGGGCAGCGGGCCGATGGCCTTCCACTGCTCGGCGCTGACCCCGTCGACCACGAACTGGGCGAAGCCGCCGTGGTCGTCGGGCACCCCGAGGGCGGCGTACTCGGCGTCCAGCAGCTCGCGGGCCGAGGCCACGATCGTCTTGAGGACGTCGCGTACCTCCAGATGCCTGCTCATCGCCAGGATCGCGGTGCTCACCGCGGGGATCCCGGCCCCCGGTCCGTTGGTCATGGCCACACCGTACCGGCGGGGCGAGCGGCCCGTATCGGTCCGGCGAACCCTTCGCCTAGGCCCCCGGGCCTAGGCCGAATGCCCTGGCCGGGGCCGGTCCGCCGGCCGACGCCCGGGGCGCGGCGCGGTTCCTACGGTGAGGGCGTGGGCCCGGGGCGGCCGCTCCGGCCGGAAAGGGGACGTGATCATGCCGGTGGCGCTCATCACGGGGGCATCGAAGGGGCTGGGCCGGGCAGTCGCCCGGGCGCTGGCCGTCCGTGGCTGGGATCTGGTCGTGGATGCCAGATCCGCCGGACCGCTGGCGGATGTGGCGGGGGAGCTGCGCGGCACGGGCGCGCGGGTGGCGGCGCCGGCCGGGGATGTGACGGACGCCGGGCACCGGGCGGCGCTGGTGGCCGCGGCGGAGGAGCTGGGCGGGCTCGATCTGCTGGTGAACAACGCGAGCGCGCTGGGGGCGGAGCCGCTGGTGCGGCTGGCGGAGCAGCCGACGGCGGGGCTGCGCCGGGCGCTGGAGGTGAATGTGGTGGCACCGCTGGCGCTTATTCAGCTGGCTTTGCCGCTTTTGCGCCAGTCCTCCTATCTGGCCTCCTACCTGTCGTCGTATGACGAAGAGAACCTTTACGGAGATTACATCCGTTATGCGGGTGATATAGGTCATTCCGATGCATACGATTCGCCCCCTTACTCCAAGAATGCCGGAAATACCGCATTGTCCGATTCGCCCCCTTATATAGGGGAGGGTGGAATCGTCCTCTCCCTCAGCTCGGACGCGGCAGTGGAGGCCTGTCCGACCTGGGGCGGCTACGGGGCGGCGAAGGCCGCGCTGGACCAGCTGTCCGCGGTGCTCGCCGTGGAGGAGCCGGGGCTGCGGGTGTGGTGGGTGGACCCGGGCGACATGCGGACCGATCTGTACGCGGCCGCGGTACCGGACGATGACGCCTCCGGGCGGCCACTGCCCGAGACCGTGGTCCCGGCGCTGCTGCGGCTGCTGGACACGGCGGCCCCCAGCGGCCGCTACCGGGCGGCGGACCTGATGGCCACGCCCGGCGGAGCGGCAGGCGCCCGGTGACGGCTCCGGCGCTGCACGTCCCCGAGGAGCTGTCCGCCCGCCTGCCGGCCGAGCAGCGGGGCCCCGGCCTGGACCGGGACGCCGTACGGCTGCTGGTGAGCCGGGGGACGGCCCAGGCCGGGCACCACGCCTTCGGTGAGCTGCCGGACCTGCTGGCGCCGGGGGACGTACTGGTCGTCAACACCTCCAGGACGCTGCCGGCGGCGGTGGACGGCCGGGTCGGGGACGGCCGGGGGCGCGGTGAGCCGGTGGTGGTGCACTTCTCCACCCGCGCGGACCGGTGGCACCCGGCGGGCCCGGCGGTGGCCGGCTGCTGGGCGGTCGAGCTGCGCCGCCCGGACGGCCGGGGCAGCACCCGGCCGCGGGCGGGCGGTCCGCCCGGGACGGTGGTACGGCTGCCGGACGGGGCCCGGCTGGTCCTGGAGGCGCCGGTGGACCCCGGTGGCGTACGGCTGTGGTGGGCGCGCCTGAGGGGCGCGCGGGCGGCCGGCCTGATGCGGCGGCACGGGCGGCCGATCCGCTACGGCTATACGGAACGGGACCAGCCGCTGGCCGCGTATCAGACGGTGTTCGCGGTGGACTCCCCCGGCGGCAGCGCGGAGATGCCGAGCGCGGCCCGGCCCTTCACCGCGGAGCTGGTGGCGCGGCTGGCCGGGAAGGGGGTGCAGTTCGCGCCCGTCTGTCTGCATACAGGGGTGGCGTCGGCGGAGGCGTTCGAGCCGCCGTATCCGGAGCGGTTCGTGGTGCCGCCGGTGACGGCCTGGCTGGTGAATGCCGTACGCGCGCGGCGGCGCGCGGCGCCCCGGCTCACCGGCGGGCGGGTCATCGCGGTGGGCACCACCGCCGTACGCGCCCTGGAGTCGGCGGCGGGGGCGGACGGACGGGTACGGGCGACGGCCGGCTGGACGGATCTCGTGGTGACGCCGGAGCGCGGGGTGCGGGCGGTGGACGGTCTGCTCACCGGGCTGCACGAGCCCACCGCCTCGCATCTGCTGATGCTGGAGGCCGTGGCGTCGGCGACGGCGGACCGGGAGGCGCTGCGGCGGGCCTACGCGGCGGCCGTGCGGCGGCGTTATCTGTGGCACGAATTCGGTGATCTGCATCTGCTGCTGCCGGGCTGAAATGCCGGGAGGTTCCGGGGCCCGCCGGCCGGACGGCGTCCGCGGTGATGCCGGGTGCGTCAGGCGGGACATCCGGCATGGGCGTACGAACTGCCCTTTTTAATCCGAAGGTCCCTTGACCGGGGCATGGTCGAGGCATCTGGCATACAGGCTGTGCGTTCGCAATTACGTCCTGCGAGACAAACCCCTTCGCAGTGTGACGCCGCGCATAGGGCCTAAATCACTTACGACCCGGGGTAGTGGAATCCCCAATCCCGTGTGACCTGGGATTTGACTATTCGGGATGCAATATTCCCGGACCTGGTTCCACTAACCCGGATCGTACGTCACACCTTTGCCGGGGCAATTTCCGGCCGCTAAGAATGGCTCACGTCGCTCGGCGCCGTGGTCAGGAACTCGGCGTTCGCCGCCGCTCTAGGCCCGTGCGATGTCCCCCATCGGAAGGTCTGTCCTGCCATGCCCAAGCACGCCAATTCTGGTCTCAACCGCCTCACCCGGACGCACAAGCTCTCCGTCGCCGGTGTCGCTGCTGCCGGTGCCGCCGCTCTGGTCTTCGCCGTCGTACCGGGTGCGGACGCCGAGCAGGGCAAGACGCAGGCCGCCGCCGTCGAGAACCTGAAGCCGGTCACCTTCAGCGCCGTCGACACCGCCGCGAAGACCCAGCAGACCACCATCGCCAAGCAGGCCGCCGACCAGGCTGCCAAGGGCAAGGCCGAGGCCGCCGCCAAGCTGGCCGCGGCGAAGAAGGCCGCTGCGAAGAAGGCCGCCGCCGAGAAGGCCGCCAAGGCGAAGGCGGCCGCCGCGGCGAAGGCGAAGGCCGAGAAGGCGCGCAAGGCGAAGCTGGCCGCGAGCCGGTCCGCCGTCCGCACCGCGATCCCCGCCGCCGCACCCAAGCCGGCGCCGAAGACCTACGCGAACAACCTGGACGGCTGGATCCGCGAGTCGCTGGACGTGATGGCCAAGAAGGGCATCCCCGGCTCGTACAACGGCATCTACCGCAACATCATCCGGGAGTCCTCCGGCAACCCGATGGCGATCAACCTCTGGGACATCAACGCCCAGAACGGCATCCCGTCCAAGGGCCTGCTCCAGGTGATCGACCCGACCTTCAAGGCGTACCACGTCGAGGGCACCTCCTGGAACATCTACGACCCGGTCGCCAACATCACCGCCGCCTGCAACTACGCGGCCGACAAGTACGGCTCGATGGACAACGTCAACTCGGCCTACTGAGCCGCCGGTTCACACCGTCCGCGCAGCGCGCACACACCGCCGAGGGGCGGCACCCGCAGTCGGGTGCCGCCCCTCGGGCGTTGCTGCAACAAGGCGCGCGCTACTTGCGCATGACCTCCGGCTCGTGGCGGCGCAGGAGCCGGGCGACGGCGAAGGCGAGTCCGACGCCCAGGCTGATCAGGATGATCATGTCCATCACGTAGACGCCGGTCTGGTGCTTCCACAGGGGGTCGGGGTTGCCCGGCTCCCACGGCAGCAGCGTGTTCATGTCGGCGGTCGCACCCAGCGCGGCCACCGCCCAGCGCGACGGCATCAGCCAGGCCACCTGGGCGACGCCGATGGTGTCGAAGAGCTGGAAGAGCACGCCGGTGAAGACCACCTGGACGATGGCGAACATGACCAGCAGCGGCATGGTCTTCTCAGCGGTCTTGACCAGCGAGGAGATGATCAGGCCGAACATCATCGAGGTGAAGCCCAGCGCGATGATCGCCAGCGCCATCTCGAAGGCCGGGGCCTGGGCGATGATCAGGCCCTCGGCGGGCATCTTCCGGGTCGAGAAACCGATCGCCGCGATGATCACGCCCTGGATGGCCGTGACCACCCCGAGCACGATCACCTTGGACATCAGATACGCCGACCGCGACAGGCCGGTGGCCCGTTCGCGCTCGTAGATGACCCGCTCCTTGATCAGCTCACGGACGGAGTTGGCCGCGCCCGAGAAGCACATCCCGACCGCGAGGATCAGCGAGATCGTGCTCGCATCGCGGTTGGTGCGGCCCTTCGCCAGCGGCCCGTACGCCAGGCCGTAGTCGCTGGGGATCAGCATCGAGACCACACCGAGCACCGCCGGCAGGATCAGCATCAGGCCGAGGAAGCCGCGGTCGGAGGCGAGCACCGAGACATAGCGCCGCATCAGCGTCCACAGCTGCGAGCCCCAGCTCTGGGACTTCTGCATCCGGGCCGGCGGCGGCTGGATCTCCACCGACTGCGGGGCGACCGCATCGATGTCCGCGGCGTACATCTGGTAGTGCGGGGAACCGCGCCAGCGGCCCATCCAGTCGTAGTCGCGGTAGTTCTCGAAGGCCGAGAAGACGTCCGCCCAGGTGTCGTACTGGAAGAAGTTGAGCGCTTCCGCCGGCGGGCCGAAGTAGGCCACGCCACCGCCCGGGGCCATCACCAGCAGCTTGTCGCACAGGCCGAGTTCGGCGACGGAGTGGGTGACGACCAGGACGGTGCGGCCGTCGTCGGCCAGGCCGCGCAGCAGCTGCATGACATCGCGGTCCATGCCCGGGTCGAGGCCGGAGGTCGGCTCGTCCAGGAAGATCAGCGACGGCTTGGTCAGCAGCTCCAGGGCCACCGAGACGCGCTTGCGCTGGCCGCCGGAGAGCGAGGTGACCTTCTTGTCCTTGTGGACGTCGAGCTTGAGCTCGCGCAGCACCTCGTCGATCCGGGCCTCGCGTTCGGACTCCGCGGTGTCACCGGGGAAGCGGAGCTTGGCGGCGTACTTGAGGGCCTTCTGGACGGTCAGCTCCTTGTGCAGGATGTCGTCCTGCGGGACCAGACCGATGCGCTGGCGCAGCTCGGCGAACTGCTTGTAGAGGTTCCGGTTGTCGTAGAGGACATCGCCCTGGTTGGCGGGGCGGTAGCCGGTGAGCGCCTTGAGCAGCGTCGACTTGCCGGAGCCGGACGGGCCGATGACCGCGATCAACGACTTCTCGGGGACGCCGAAGGAGACGTCCTTGAGGATCTGCTTGCCGCCGTCGACGGTGACCGTGAGGTGGCGGGCCGAGAAGGAGACCTCGCCGGTGTCGACGAACTCCTCCAGCCGGTCGCCGACCAGCCGGAAGGTGGAGTGGCCGACGCCGATGATGTCGTTCGGGCCGATCAGCGCCGTACCGGACTTGGCGACCGGCTGGCCGTTGACGTAGGTGCCGTTGTGGCTGCCCAGGTCGCGTATCTCGAAGCGGCCGTCGGGGGTGGCCCGGAACTCGGCGTGATGGCGGGAGACCTGGAGGTCGGAGACGACCAGTTCGTTCTCCAGCGCACGGCCGATCCGCATCACACGGCCCATGTCGAGGCGGTGGAAGGTGGTCGGGCTGCGGTCCCCGGCCGGTGCACCCGCCGCCTTCTGCGCCGGGCGCTCCTGGGGCTGCCTGGCCTGCTGCGGGGGCACCGCCTGCTGTGGGGGTACGGCCTGCTGGGGCGGGACGTACGGCGGCTGCTGGCCCTGCGGCGGTGCCTGCCAGCCCTGCTGGGCAGGCGGCTGCTGCTGCACGGGCGGCTGGTGTGCCGGGGGCGCCTGGTGTGCCGGGGGCGCCTGCCAGCCCTGTGCGGCCTGCTGCTGCGGCGCCATGGCGGCGGCCGCGGCGGAGAGGGTGATCCGGGGGCCGTCGGTGGCATTGCCCAGATGCACGGTCGAGCCGGGGCCGATCTCCATCTGATGGATCCGCTGGCCCTGGACGTAGGTGCCGTTGGTGCTGCCCTGGTCTTCGATGATCCAGTTGCGGCCGGCCCAGCGCACGGTGGCGTGGCGCCAGGAGACTCTGGCGTCGTCGAGCACCATGTCGCCCTGCGGATCACGCCCCACGTTGTAGGACCGGGACGGGTCGAGCGTCCAGGTCCTGCCGTTCAATTCGAGTACGAGTTCAGGCACTCCATGCCCCATTACATAGTCCCCCGAGTGACGCCCTGTATGGGAAGTCTAGGGATGGCGAACATCGTGAGGAACTATTTCAGGCTCGGCCCGTGGACCGGAAACCGGGACGGGACTGGGGTGCAGACGGCTCTCGCGCGGGCCGCCAAACTCGCCCGGAGCGCGGGAAGAACCCATGGATGGGCAGGGATCACCGGATTCCGGGTGTACCGGACGCCCCGGCCCCCGAAGAGGTCCGCAGGGGACACCGGAGACGCCGTGCGCGCCCACCCAGGAGGCCGCATGATGGGGTAAAGCGGACAAAAGAATGACCTGCATCGCGGTCTGCCGCGGTTGCGCTCCGTGAGCGCTCCGGTGCGCCCGAACGCGCCACAGCGGCAGGGGCGTTGGCGTTCCGGCGGACCGGGCCCGGCCTGCGGCTCGCGATCCTCCGGACACGACTCCATAACGATCAACGGGGGTGTCCGGGGCCGGGGGCGACGGGGTGCGGGCGGGCGGCGCCGGCGCGGCACCCGGTCCGAACCCCGGACACCCGTACGGCCACAGCCGCCCGGCGGATACCGTAAGGGCACCATGAGCGCATCGCAGATCCCGCCTGCCACCGCCGTACCGGGCGATGACGTACCGACCCTTCTCGTGAAGATCTTCGGGAAGGACCGGCCCGGCATCACCGCAGGTCTCTTCGACACCCTCGCCGCCTACTCCGTCGATGTCGTGGACATCGAACAGGTGGTGACCCGGGGGCGCATCACGCTGTGCGCCCTGGTCACCACCCCCTCCCCCGGCCAGGGCACCACCGGCTCCTCCGAGGGCGACCTGCGGGCCACTGTGCACAGCTGGGCCGAGTCGCTGAACCTCCAGGCGGAGATCATCTCCGGCCGGGGTGACAACCGTCCGCGCGGCACCGGCCGTTCGCACGTCACCGTGCTCGGGCACCCGCTCACCGCGGAGTCGACCGCCGCGATCGCCGCCGCCATAACGGCCACCGGCGGCAACATCGACCGTATCTTCCGGCTCGCCAAGTATCCGGTGACCGCCGTCGAGTTCGCGGTCTCCGGCGCCGCCACCGGGGCGCTGCGCACCGCGCTCGCCCTGGAGGCCGCGCAGCTGGGCGTGGATGTCGCGGTGGTCGCGGCCGGACTGCACCGCCGGGCGCAGCGGCTGGTGGTGATGGATGTCGACTCGACGCTGATCCAGGACGAGGTCATCGAGCTGTTCGCGGCGCACGCCGGCTGTGAGGCCGAGGTCGCCGGGGTGACCGCCGCCGCGATGCGCGGTGAGCTGGACTTCGAGCAGTCGCTGCACGCCCGGGTCGAGCTGCTCGCCGGGCTCGACGAGTCGGTGGTCGAGGCCGTGCGCAAGGAGGTACGGCTCACCCCCGGGGCGCGCACGCTGGTACGGACCCTCAAGCGGCTCGGCTATCAAGTCGGCGTCGTCTCAGGGGGTTTCACTCAGGTCACCGATGCGCTCCAGGAGGAGCTGGGGCTGGACTTCGCCTCCGCCAACACCCTGGAGATCGTCGACGGCAAGCTCACCGGACGGGTCACCGGCGCCGTCGTGGACCGGGCCGGCAAGGCCAGGCTGCTGCGGGAGTTCGCACAGCAGGCCGGGGTGCCGCTCGACCAGACCGTGGCGATCGGCGACGGGGCCAACGACCTCGACATGCTCAACACGGCCGGCCTCGGGGTGGCCTTCAACGCCAAGCCGATGGTGCGGGAGGCGGCGCACACCGCGGTGAACGTGCCGTTCCTGGACACCGTGCTGTATCTGCTGGGCATCACCCGGGAAGAGGTCGAGGCGGCAAACACCCACGCCGAGTGAGCCGGCCCCCGGACCCGGGCGGGCGGAGGGGGCATCGCCTCGGCCGGGCGGGCGGAGGGGGCATCGCCTCGGGCGCGCGGGCGGACGGGCGGAGGGGCGCATCGCCTCGGGCGGACGGGCGCAGGGGCGCATCGGGCGCGGGAGAGACGCAGGCGAGGCGCAGGTAAGGCGCAGGAGAGAGGCAGAAGAAGGGCCCCGGTGGTGTGCCGGGGCCCTTCTTTGTGGTGCGGACGGCGCCGGCCAGCAGGCGGCCGGGGACCGGTGTGCCGACGGTGCGGGGCGCCGGAGGCCGGGGGTGTCCGGGGGTACCGGGGGTGTCCGGCGGAGGCCAGGTGGGCCGGCGGCGCGGACGGCCGCATGCCCGATGCCGGTGGTCGGCGACCGGTGGCTGTGGCCTGTGACCGGTGACCCGACGTCTGGGCCTCCCGGCTTCCTGGGCTGTGCCCGATGATCGCCTGCTGGCGGAGGCTCAGCCCTGCGGCGTCCAGTACGCGACCAGCCGGCCGACGCCGTGCTCGACCGACTTCCAGGACCCGTTGAAGGCGACCACGGCCAGCGCAGCGGTCGGGAAGCCGCTGCGGTTCATCCGGGGCAGCAGATCGCCCTCGGCCTCACCCGACAGGGCGTCCGCGAGGGCGTGCACACCGGGGTTGTGCCCGACCAGCATCAGGTCGTTCACCTCGTCGGAGGTCTCGTTCAGCAGCGCGATGAGCTCCCCGAGAGACGCCTCGTAGATGCGCTCCTCATAGACCGTCTTGGGTCGCTGGGGGAGCTCATGGACGGCGAGCTTCCAGGTCTCTCGGGTACGCACGGAGGTCGAGCACAGGGTCAGCTCGGGGGTGATCCCGGTCCCGGCGAGCCAGCGGCCGGCGACCGGGGCATCCTTGCGGCCGCGATCGGCGAGCGGACGCTCATGGTCACTGGTCTCCGACCATTCGGCCTTCGCATGTCGGAGGAGGACAATCCGGCGGGGTGTATCGACGCTCATGCGTCCCAGCTTCGCACGAAAGACGGCGCGGGGCGCGGGGTGTTGAAGCGCTCCCTCCGCAGGGTGACGGCCCAGGCGGGCGCTACCGGGGCGGCACTCAGGCACCTATCCGGACGATCCTGGCAAGCAGCTCCAGCAGCGGTGCCAGGGCCTGCGGGACGCTGGTCGCGCTCGCCTCGGCGGGGCTCGCCACCAGCGCCAGCAGGGCTATGAACGAGGCGACCGGCAGCGCCAGCGCCCACCACGGCAGGCGCCCCCGCAGGCCCTGCGGCCGCAGGCGGCGGGCCTTGGCTGCGGGTGACCGGCTGAACGCGGCGGACATAGGGATCGCCTCCGTGGCGCATCGAAGGGCTGCGCGGCCGCGGGTTGCGGCGCACCCACCGCGCTGTGCGGTGTGCTTCGAAGCTACGGATCACCGGCGGCCGTTCCTACCCGGGAAGCCACCCACTTACCCCTGAGCCCCGCCCCCTAGGGGACCGGGGGCTCTCCCCACCCCGCGGTCACCCGCGAGGGCGCTGTCCGCGCCCGGCGGGGCCCGTCCCCCGCCGGCTCACGGCGCGGCGATGCTGGCCACGATCGCGACGACGACGGTCACACCGAGCATGAGGCCCAGTACGAGGAGCAGCTTCTTCTGACCGCCCTGCGGATTCGGTTCGAGCACTGGCATGCGCCCAGTGTCCCACTCACCTCTCGTCCTCGATGCGGCGGTCCCGCCCGGCCAGCATCCCCACCGCGATCTGCGGCACCATCAGCGCTGCCATCAGGGCGATCGGCAGCCCCCAGCCGCCGGAGTGCTGGTAGAGCGTGCCGACCAGCAGCGGCCCGGGGATGGAGATCAGATAGCCGACGCTCTGCACGAAGGCCGAGAGCTTGACGACCCCCGCGGAGCTGGTCGAACGCATCCCGATCATGGTCAGCGCCAGCGGGAAGGCGCAGTTGGAGATGCCCATCAGCACCACCCAGGCCCAGGCCCCGGCGGCCGGCGCCAGCCACAGCCCGGCGTAACCGGCCAGACCGCACAGGCCCAGCAGCACCACGAGCGGACCCTGATGCCGCATCCGGGAAGCCAGCGGCGGCAGCACGAAGGACAGCGGGACGCCCATCACCATGGTGACCGCCAGCAGCACGCCGGCGGTGCCCGCCGAGACCCCGGCGTCGCGGAAGATCTGCGGCATCCAGCCCATCGTGATGTACGCGGCGGTGGCCTGAAGACCGAAGAAGACGGCCAGTGCCCAGGCGGTGGGCGACGAGGCGATCCGTACGGACGAGCCGGCGGGGCCCGCGGGCGCCCCCGGGGCCGGTGCGGTGGCCGCCCCGCGCCGCCGTGCCACCACGAGCCAGGGCAGTACGGCGGCCACGGCGAGCGCCGCCCACACAGCCAGGCCGGTGCGCCAACTGCCGCCCAGCGCCCCGGTCATGGGGACGGTGATGGCCGCGGCGAGGGAGGTGCCCAGGGCCAGCGCCATCGAGTAGAGCCCGGTCATCGGGCCCACCCGGTCGGGGAACCAGCTCTTGATCACGACCGGCATCAGCACGTTGCTGACCGCGATGCCGGCCAGCGCGAGCGCACTGCCGGCGAGGAAGCCGCCGGTGCCGCCGGCGTACGGGCGCAACGCGACGCCGACCGCGATCGCGGCCATCCCCGTGCAGACCACCGCGCCGGGCCCCCAGCGCCTGGCCAGCCTGGGCGCCGCGATACCGAAGGCGGCGAAGCACAGCGGCGGCACGGAGGTCAGCAGCCCGGCGAGGGTGCCGCTCATGCCGAGGCCGTCGCGGACCTCCTCCAGGAGCGCGCCGAGGCTGGTGATGGCGGGGCGGAGGTTGAGCGCCGCCAGCACCAGGCCCGCCATGACGATCCTGGGCAGCCAGCGGTCGAGCGGACCGGCTGCCGGGTGGCCGCCGGTAGCTTCCCGGGAGCCCGGCTGCGGTGTGGGGCCGGCGGCAGGAGGGGCGGTGGAGGTCGTCCGGGGCCCGGCCCCGGAGCCGAGGGTCGCGAGATCGTCGTCTGCCATGCCGACCATCATAGAATCATGGGATGATTGCCTGTCCAATCCATATCGGTAGCCTCTGCTGACGCGCCGCGGCGCCGGAGGGCCCGCAGCCTGCCGGACGCCCGCACGACCACCGTCCGCCCACTCCTGCCCCCGGAGCGCAGCCATGCCTCTGACCTCGCCCCGCCGCTCCGCCCTCGCCGACCAGGTGATCGCGCAGCTGCGCGCCCAGATCACCTCCGGCGAGTGGCCGGTGGGATCCCGTATCCCGACCGAGCCGGAGCTCGTCGAGCAGCTGGGGGTGGCACGTAACACCGTCCGCGAGGCGGTTCGCGCGCTGGCCCACAACGGGCTGCTGGACATCCGCCAGGGCTCGGGCACGTACGTGGTGGCCACCAGCGAGCTGGCCGGGGTGATGAACCGCCGGTTCGCGGCCGCCGACCCCGGGCACGTCGCCGAGCTGCGCAGCGCCCTGGAGGCGGCCGCCGCCCGGCTCGCCGCGCGCCGCCGCACCGAGGCGGACCTGCGGCAGATCGACGCGCTGCTGGAGCGGCGCGAGGCGGCGTGGGAGTCCGGTGCGGCCGAGGCCTTCGTGGAGGCGGACGCCACCTTGCACATGGCGGTCGTGGCGGCCTCGCACAACGAGGTGCTGGCCGAGATCTACGCCGACCTCGGCGGCGTGCTGCGTGACTTCCTGCGGGCCGACGTCGGCGAGGAACTGCGGCCCGAGGCCCACATGGACCACTCCCGCCTGGTGGAGGCGATCCGCGCGGGCGACGGCGACCGGGCCGCGGCCGAGGCGAGCACCCACCCCTTCGGCTGCCGGGCGGGCGTACCGGGGCCCTAGGGAGTCGGCCCTGGGGAGCCCTACGGGGTGGTCGAACAGGTCCCGTAGGGGATGCGCGCGCCCCCTGCGGGGCCACAACAGGACGGGGCGGGGCGGGTATTCCCGCGGGGCGGCACGGGTATTCCCGTGGGGCAGCGCGGGCATTCCACGGCGCGAACTTCCCCGATGCGGGTGCTTCCCGGGGCGGGGCTTCCCCCTGCGGCGCAGGTTCCCCGTCGTCCAACGCCTACTGCCCGCCCCGGCGACCGGGACGGGCAGTACGGAACGGAAGAAGACCGGGGCGTCAGGCGCCCATCATGTGCACACCGCCGTCGACGTGCACGATCTCGCCGGTCGTCCGCGGGAAGAAGTCGGACAGCATGCCGACCACACCGCGGCCGGCCGGCTCCGGGTCGGCCAGGTCCCAGCCGATCGGGGCGCGGTGGTTCCACACGTCCGCCAGCTCCTCGAAGCCGGGGATGGACTTGGCGGCCATCGACTTGATCGGGCCGGCCGAGACCAGGTTGCAGCGGATGCCCTTGGGGCCCAGATCGCGCGCCAGGTAGCGGTTGGTGCCCTCCAGCGCCGCCTTGGCCACGCCCATCCAGTCGTACTTCGGCCAGGCGATCTGCGCGTCGAAGGTGAGGCCGACGACCGCGCCGCCGTGCTCCATCAGCGGCAGGCAGGCCATCGTCAGCGACTTGTAGGAGTACGCCGAGACCTGCACCGCGGTGCTCACGTCCTCCCAGCTCGCCTCCAGGAAGTTGAAGGCGCCCTGCGGGCCGAAGGCGATGGAGTGCACGATGCCGTCGAGGCGGGCGCCCTCGCCCTGGTGCTCACGGATCTTGTCGGCCAGGCCGTCCAGGTGCTCCTGGTTGGTGACGTCCAGCTCGATCACCGGGGCTTCCTTGGGGAGCCGCTTGGCGATCCGCTCGACGAGGGAGAGCCGGCCGAAGCCGGTGAGGATGACCTCGGCGCCCTCGTTCTGGGCGACCTTGGCGGCCTGGAACGCGATCGACGACTCGGTCAGAACACCCGTGACCAGGATGCGCTTGCCTGCAAGGATTCCACTCATGCTGATCAGTGACCCATGCCCAATCCGCCGTCGACAGGAATGACGGCTCCGGTGATGTACGCGGCCTCGTCGGAGGCCAGGAAGCGGACCGAGGAGGCGATCTCCTCGGGCTGCGCATACCGCGCGAGCGGCACCTGCTTGACGATGTTGTCCCGCTGCTCGTCGCTGAGCACCCGGGTCATGTCGGTGTCGACGAAGCCCGGCGCGACGACGTTGACGGTGATGTTGCGGCTGCCCAGCTCGCGGGCGAGCGAGCGGGCGAAGCCCACCAGGCCGGCCTTGGAGGCGGCGTAGTTCGCCTGACCGGCGGCGCCCATCAGGCCCACGACGGACGAGATCAGCACGATGCGTCCCTTACGGGCCCGCAGCATCGCCCGGTTGGCGCGCTTGACCACCCGGAAGGTGCCGGTCAGGTTGGTCTCCAGGACCGAGGTGAAGTCCTCCTCGGACATCCGCATCAGCAGCTGGTCACGGGTGACGCCGGCGTTGGCCACCAGCACCTCGACCGGACCGTGCTTCTCCTCGATCTCCTTGTACGCCTGCTCGACCTGCTCGTTGTCCGTGATGTCGCACTTCACGGCCAAAAACCCCGCGGGCGGCTCGCCCGAGCGGTAGGTGATGGCGACCTTGTCGCCTGCCTCGGCGAAGGTACGGGCAATGGCGAGGCCGATGCCACGGTTACCTCCGGTGACCAGAACCGAGCGGCTCAAGAGATCACCCTTTCCGTTTCCTGTCCGTCCTGCGTTCGATACGAAACTATCGGTCACGGGCGCCTTAAGTGGAATCGAGCACGGACAGGCGCGCGCCCCGGTCACTGTCGGGTCCCCACAGAACCCGGCGCCGACGCGCCGTCCCGCGCGCCGCTGTGCGCTGGGCCCACGGGCGCGCCGCACGGCATGATGCAGGCGCCGACCACGGGAGGACGCCTTGCCTGCTGCACCTCATGCCCATGCCCTCGACGAATCGTTCCTGGCGTTGCCGCTGCACGCGCTGGCCGATGCCGCGCTGGCCCGCGCCCGCGCGCTGGGCGCCGAGCACGCAGACTTCCGCCTGGAGCGGATCCGCAACGCCTCCTGGCGGCTGCGGGACGCGCGGACTGCCGGGACCTCGGACACCACCGATCTGGGCTACGCGGTCCGGGTGGTGCACGGCGGGGCCTGGGGCTTCGCGTCCGGGGTGGATCTGACCATGGACGCGGCGGCGCGGGTGGCCGCGCAGGCGGTGGCGATGGCGAAGCTGTCGGCGAAGGTCATCCAGGCCGCGGGCTCCGACGAGAGGGTGGAACTGGCCGACGAGCCCGCCCATCCGGACCGCACCTGGGTCTCCGCGTACGAGATCAACCCGTTCGACGTACCGGACGCCGACAAGACGGGGCTGCTGGCGGAGTGGAGTTCACGCCTGCTGGCCGCCGAGGGCGTGGCCCATGCGGACGCCACGCTGATGACCGTCCAGGAGAACAAGTTCTACGCGGACACCGCGGGCACCAGCACCACCCAGCAGCGCATCCGGCTGCACCCCCAGCTCACCGCGGTCGCGGTGGACCCGGCCAGCGGCGACTTCGACTCGATGCGCACCCTCGCGCCGCCGGTGGGGCGCGGCTGGGAGTACCTGACCGGGCGTCACTGGGACTGGGACGACGAACTGGCCCGCATCCCGGAACACCTCGCCGAGAAGATGCGTGCACCGGGCGTCGAGGCCGGCACGTACGACCTGGTGGTGGACCCCTCCAACCTGTGGCTGACGATCCACGAGTCGATCGGGCACGCCACCGAACTGGACCGGGCGCTGGGCTACGAGGCGGCGTACGCGGGAACCTCGTTCGCCACCTTCGACCAGCTCGGGAAGCTGACGTACGGCTCCGAGATCATGAATGTCACCGGCGACCGGACCGCCGAGCACGGCCTCGCCACGATCGGCTACGACGACGAGGGGGTGGCCGCGCAGTCCTGGGACCTGGTCAAGGACGGCACCCTGGTCGGCTACCAACTCGACCGCAGAATCGCCAGGCTCACCGGCTTCGCCCGCTCCAACGGCTGCGCCTACGCGGACTCGCCGAGCCATGTGCCGGTCCAGCGGATGGCGAACGTCTCCCTCCAGCCGGCCCCGGACGGGCCGTCCACCGAGGAGCTGATCTCGGGGGTGGACCGGGGCATCTATGTCGTCGGTGACCGCTCCTGGTCGATCGATATGCAGCGGTACAACTTCCAGTTCACCGGTCAGCGCTTCTTCCGGATCGAGAAGGGCCGCCTGGCCGGCCAGCTGCGCGACGTCGCCTACCAGGCGACCACCACCGACTTCTGGGGCTCGATGGCAGCGGTCGGAGGACCGCAGACGTACGTCCTCGGCGGGGCCTTCAACTGCGGAAAGGCCCAGCCAGGACAGATCGCGGCGGTGTCCCACGGCTGCCCCTCAGCGCTGTTCCGGAACGTCAACATCCTGAACACCACGACCGAGTCGGGCCGTGACTGAGGTGGCGCCCCGTCGGTCCCGAAGTCTGCACCAGGTCGACACGGGATCGCAGCGAACCACCTAGGCCACGTCGTCCCAGTCCTCAACGTCTCCCTCACCGGGGGTCAGCTGAGGCGGGACGATGAGCCCCTTGAAGGGGGACAACTTCAGCCCGAGGCGGTTGTTCATGGTTCGGGCACCTCGGTCCATCGCCCGCCGCACGAGGTGCCCGTAGACCAGGGAGGGGTGGCGGTCGTTCAGCCTGGGAGACTCGAAGAACCAGCCGCGGTCTCCCCAGGTACCGAACGCATCGATGTGGTCGTTGAAGATCTCGTTGATCGATTCGGGTACCGGTGTCTGGCGCGCCTGATCAAAGTTGCGGTGCTGTGTGCCCCTCTTCACGCACTCAAGAGGCAACCTGTTATGCCGATAAGTGTGCTGCCGACGAGCAGCAGGATGCTCGTACTCGGTAGCGCTACGGCGATGCAACCAAGCCGCGCCAGCGGCGGCGCCATGGACCCGGACGCAGCTCCGAGCGCCGGGGCTTCTGGGTCCCGCCTTCGGCGAAACTCAGCGTGTGGGGGCGCCTTTTCCTGCTTCGACTTAGGCTGCCCGGATCACCGGTAAGTTTGAGTCGGGCTGTCCCCCGTCCTTCCACGACGGGGGACAGCCCGTGACGGACACCCCCTTGAGGGGCCGGCCGCCTACCGGAAGGCCGTCAGGTCAGGGGCTGCGCTGCGTGACCAGACCTGTGCGCGAGTACCGCAGCAGGACCCGTCACTCTGCCCCGGCCGATCGGGCACAGGCCGGTTACACCGGCGGGAAGCAGGGCACCAGGGAGCCGGTCGCCTGGACCGTGGAGCCCCCGACGGTGGCAACCGCCGTGTAGCTGCTGGCGCTGACCTGCAGGAGGGACAAGCCGGCGTTGTTGAGGGTGGCGACGCCACTGGCGTTGGTCACCGCGGTGCCCACCGGCAGGCCGGAGACGTAGAAGGTGACCGGGACTCCCGCTTGCGCCGGCGTGAGGGTGGCCGTGAACGTCGCCACGAACAGGTGCGGAATCGGGAAGGGCAGGTTGAACCGCCAGCAGGCGGGCGACGCACTCAGCGGACCTGTTGGCGCACCGACGGTGATGGTGAGGGGCTTGGAGACGACACCGGTGCACGAGCACGCGGTGCCCGCCGCGGTGACAGTGGCGGTGACCGTGGCGGACCCGGCGGTGTTGAAGGTCAGCGATCCGGTCGCGACACCGACCGCATTGGTGGTGACGGTCACCGGGGCCGCACCACCGTTGAAGGTCACCGACGCACCCGAGACCGGCAGACCGTTGCAGGTCACCACAGCGGACACGGAAGTCGGCTGCCCCACGATCACCGGCCCGGCCACCGGCTGGACCACCACCGAGCAGGACGGCTGCGGAGTGACGGTGATGGTGAGGGGCGCGGAGACGACACCGGTGCACGAGCACCCGGTGCCCGCCGCGGTGACAGTGGCGGTGACCGTGGCGGACCCGGCGGTGTTGAAGGTCAGCGATCCGGTCGCGACACCGACCGCATTGGTGGTGACGGTCACCGGGGCCGCACCACCGTTGAAGGTCACCGACGCACCCGAGACCGGCAGACCGTTGCAGGTCACCACAGCGGACACGGAAGTCGGCTGCCCCACGACCACCGGCCCGGCCACCGGCTGGACCACCACCTGGCAGGTGGACAGGGGCGGCACGGTGACAGTGTTCGTGTCCAGTGTGACGGCGGCGCCGAGAGCCAGCAGCCGGCCGTCCACGATGGCCCCCGTCGTGGCGGTGATCGAGGTGTTGGCGAGGATGCTGCCCCTCAGGGTGGAGCCGGCGCCGAGTGTCGCGGAGCTGCCGACCTGCCAGAAGACGTTGCTGGACTGCGCGAGGCCGGTGAGGTTGACGTTGCCGGTGGCTCCCGTGATGAGCGTGGTGGTCGTCTTGAAGATGAAGACGGCGTTGGGGTTGCCCTGAGCGTCCAGCGTCAGCGTCCCGTTGAGGGTGAACGTGCCGGAGAGGGAGTTGTACACGCCGGGGGTCAGGGTGGTCCCGCCGAGTTCCGTCGCGACAGTGGCCGTGACCGGCTGCACAAGTGCGTTGCCGTACCCGATGAGCAGGTCGGCCTGGGCCTGCGCCGCGGCAGCGTCGTTCACGTGGATGGTTCCGGTGACCGTTCCGGGAGGGTTGAACCCGGTCACCGCACCGGCGGGGCTCACTCCGAGGTCGCCGGTGACCACGGTGGGGCCGGTGTTGGTGACCGCCGTGTTGGCGAGCACGCCGAAGGTGGCGGCGGTGCCCAGAGGTACAAGTGTTGCCATTGTGGGTTTCCTTTCCATCCAAGGTTTCCGGGGCAGCCCTGATGCCGCCCTGGAACTGTGGGAGAGCGGCGCGCTTGCACCGCTGCGACCGGCGCCTTGGGCACGGGGGGAGCTGTGCCATCTGCTGCGCGCCGGGATGAACATGAAGGCTTCGAGCGAGCGTGGTGCGCGCACTCGTCACAGCTGCCTGACCAGCATGTTCAGGCGTCGGCAAGCCTTGCCGCGTGTCCGGGGACACCGCACGGGGGACTCCCCTGCGGCGGGCGCCGTGGGGCTCCGCCCTCAAGGTCTGATGGAGAACGGGGGCGCCTGGGAAACGGCGGAGTTGTCGCCCGCATCAGCCGCTTGGGTGCTCCAGCGGTCCCGGGAGCCCGGGTGAGAGGATCCCCTTACAGGTACGGCCGGATTCAGCGGAGCCGGCAGCGTGAGTTGATTTCCACTCACCACGGCTCAAAGCAGTTGATGCCTTCTCGGCTGAAATACCTTGCCCATGTCGAGCCCTCGCCCTCTAGGTCTGCGTCGATCCAGGTCGGGGCTCTCAAGGACTGACCAGCAGTCAGCCAACAGACTGGTAGGGACAACTGACCAGCCGTCCGAGGAGCGCCCATCAGCAGTGCCACTGACCGTTACCGGCCAACCGGCACAACATGAGTCCCCGAGAGGGATGGGCGGCCTCCGGGCTCACTATCACCATTAAGTCGTCACCGGCTGGCCCTGGATAGAGGCACGACTCCGATACCACCCGAATGGCCCAGCGCTTATCACGAGTAACACACTGAGTTGATCTGTCGGAGGGTGATCAGGGGGCAGGCAGCGGCCTACGACCCGGATACCGGACCTCCGCTCCCTCCTCGGCAGCAGCGATGCGCTCCGTTCCCACAGCTCATCTGACACGACTCATGGCGACGCCCCCGTGGCCTGGCCAGCGCCGGGGCTGCATGCCGGCCCAAGTCCCTGGGGGTCTGTCCGACCGACCGGACGGGCCCCCAGGAATGTTCGTCAGGGTGTCGCGCGCCTCAGCGGGGCGCCGGGTGAGGGGGCGGTGCCTCTCGTGTTGACGCTGTAGTTCTCGGGCGACAGAGGGTGGGTGGTCTTCCGACCCTCGCGGCCGTCGGCGAGCTGTCCCGCCCGGGTTCCCCGCTCGCTCGATAAGCTCTCGTCCCAGGTCGACGCCTCCAACGGTGGCGAGGCACCACCGGCGCAGGCCGCGGCCGTTGCGCACGGCGGCTCGTCCGCCCTGTCCGGGGGCGTGAACATCGTGAACACGACGCAGGAGGCCGGTCGATGAGCAGGCGTACGTCCCGTGGCACCGCGCCGCACGAGATCGTCGAGCGGGCCCTGGAGCTCTCCCGCGCCGACGGCTGTGTGGTCATCGCCGATGAGCACTCCAGCGCCAATCTGCGCTGGGCGGGCAATGCGCTCACCACCAATGGGGTCACCCGCGGCCGGACCCTCACGGTCGTGGCGACCGTGGACGGCCGCGAGGGCACCGCGTCCGGTGTGGTCTCGCGCTCGGCGGTGACCGCGGCGGAACTGGAGCCGCTGGTGCGGGCCGCGGAGGCGGCCGCCCGGGACGCCGGGCCGGCCGAGGACGCCCAGCCGCTGGTCGGCGGTGAGCAGGTGTCCGCCGACTTCACCGAGGCGCCCGCCGAAACCTCCTCGGACGTCTTCGCCGCCTTCGCGCCGGCCCTCGGCGAGTCCTTCCGGCAGGCCCGCTCCGGCGGCCGGGAGCTGTACGGCTTCGCCCACCACGACGTCGTCTCGTCGTATCTGGGCACCTCGGCCGGGCTGCGGCTGCGGCACGACCAGCCCACCGGGACGCTTGAGCTGAACGCGAAGGCCGCGGGGGCGAGCGGCGGCGTGCCCCGCTCGGCCTGGGCCGGCCGCGCGACCCGCGACTTCACCGACGTCGATCCGCGGGAGCTGGACGCCGAGCTGGGCCGCCGGCTGGGCTGGGCCGAGCGGCGGGTCGAGCTGCCCGCCGGGCGCTACGAGACGCTGCTGCCGCCGACCGCCGTCGCCGATCTGCTGGTCTACCAGATGTGGTCGTCCGGGGGCCGGGACGCCGCGGAGGGCCGTACGGTCTTCTCCAGGCCGGCCGAGGGCGACGGGGAGCCCGCGGACCGGCCCGGGGCGGGCACCCGGGTGGGCGAGCGGCTCACCGAGCTGCCGCTGACGCTGCGCAGCGACCCGGGGGCGGCCGGTCTGGAGTGCGCGCCGTTCGTGCTGGCGCACTCCTCCGGGGACGATGCGTCGGTCTTCGACAACGGGCTGCCGCTGACGGCCACCGACTGGGTGCGTGAGGGTGTGCTGAACCGGCTGCTGACCACCCGGCACAGCGCGGAGCTGACCGGCCTCCCGGTGGCGCCCGGGATCGACAACCTCCTTCTGGAGGGCGGCGGTTCGCGTTCGCTGGAGGAGATGGTGGCCGACAGCGGGCACGAGGGTCCCGCGCTGCTGCTGACCTGTCTGTGGTACATCCGCGAGGTCGACCCGGCGACGCTGCTGCTGACCGGGCTGACCCGGGACGGCGTCTATCTGGTCGAGAACGGCGAGGTGGTCGGCGAGGTCAACAACTTCCGGTTCAACGAGTCGCCGGTGGATCTGCTGTCCCGGGCGGTGGAGGCGGGCCGTACGGAGCGGACCCTGCCGCGCGAGTGGGGCGACTACTTCACCCGGGCGGCGATGCCGGCGCTGCGCATCCCGGACTTCAACATGAGCTCGGTGAGCCAGGGGGTGTAGGCCCGCCGGCCCGGCTCCGGAGCCGCCGCTCCGGGGCCCGCGCACGGAAACCCATGCGTGGGCGCCGGTGCAATGGCAATAGACTTCTTTCCTGTCCTCCGGGACTCCCTGTCCTCCCTCACGGGAACCACGATCGATCAGGAACGCCATGACACGCCTCGGCGAATCCGTCGCCCGCGCCAGTACGCTGCTCTCCGCCGACCTCTCCTCGGACGCCATCGTCCAGGAGCTGCTCGAGGAGACCGGTGCGCGGCGCTCTCTCGACCTGACGGACCTGCCCGCCAAGGAGCAGGCCGAGCTGATCGCCGCCCGTACGGTCGAGGTGCTGCCGGGTGTGGAGCAGCTGGCCGAGCGGATCGAGGAGCGCCGGGCGGCCGGCAAGGGTCTGCACATCAAGCTGGGCATCGACCCGACGGCGACGGATGTGCACCTGGGGCATGCGGTGCCGCTGATCGTGCTGAGCCGGTTCCAGCGGCTGGGCCATGACGTCACGCTGATCATCGGCGACTTCACCGCCAAGATCGGCGACCCGTCGGGCCGTACGGCCGAGCGTCCGCCGCTGACCGACGAGGACATCGCGCACAACCTCGCCACGTACCGCGAACAGGTGCGTCCCTTCTTCGACTTCGAGAAGGTCAGCTTCCGCCAGAACAGCGAGTGGCTGGCGCCGTACACCTTCCCCGAGCTGCTGTCGCTGCTCGCCCAGGTGCCGGCGTCGCAGCTGCTCCAGCGCGAGGACTTCCGCAACCGGCTCGCGGCCGGCTCCGGTCTGACGATGACCGAGCTGCTGTACCCCGTCGCGCAGGGCCTGGACTCGGTGGCGCTGGAGTGCGATGTGGAGCTGGGCGGCTCGGACCAGCTGCTCAACCTTCAGATGGGCCGCAAGCTGATGGAGCTGCGCGGGCAGCGGCCGCAGCTGGTGGTGACCATGCCGCTGATCGAGGGCACGGACGGCACGGGCGCCAAGATGTCCAAGTCCAAGGGCAATTACGTCGGTCTGAGCGCGCCCGCCGACGATGTCTTCGGCAAGATCATGTCGGTGCCGGACCGGCTGATGGAGCCGTACCTGAAGGCATGGACGGAGTGGACGGACGAGGAGATCGCGCTCGCCCTGGGCCGGGTCGCCGACCGTTCGCTGCACCCGATGGACCTCAAGAAGATCCTCGCCGGCGAGGTCGTGACCGCGCTGTACGGCCTGGAGGCGGCGATGGCGGCGCGGGCCGGTTTCGTCGCGCAGTTCTCCAAGAAGTCGTTCTCCGATGTGGAGTCGCTGCCGTCCGTCGAGGTCGCCGAGCACGGCGCGGAGACGGTGGCGGCGGTGCTGACCAAGGTGCTGGAGTTCACCCCGAGCGCTTCGGCGGCGCGGCGGCTGGCCAAGCAGAATGCGCTGCGGCTGGTCGTGGAGGGCGAGGGCGGTCAGCAGACCGTGGTGCTCGCGGAGGCCGATGCGATCCGCCCGCTGGCCGAGGTGCTGGCCGAGAAGCTGGCGGACACCGCCGGGGTCGCCTACCTGAAGGCCGGGCGGAAGCTGGCCCAGCTCCAGGGCCGCTGAGAAGGCAGTCGTACGCCGGGCGGCCGGTGCGCCTCCGTGCGCACCGGCCGTCGTCGTTTCCCCGCCTCAGGTTGCGTGTCCCCTGCGGCCGCGCATGGCGACCCACAGGCGGTCGCCGAAGGCGACGATGAGGACCGCGCCGGCCAGTTGCAGCAGGTGCCGGCCCCAGTCGATGCCCTCGGTCTCGTTGATCCCCATGCCGGTGGCCGCCCAGTTGCCGAGGACGCTGCCCAGCATGCCGAAGATCACGGTCAGCCAGAGCGGGATCTTCTGCTTACCCGGAATGATGGCCTTCGCGATCAGGCCCAGCACCAGGCCCACGATGATGGCCCACAACCACGACATGTCGCCTCCTCTTGCGGCGCGAGGCACGTGGGGTCCGCACGTGCGGGTCGCCACGCCAGTGTCGCTCCGCATCGGCTACGGCGCACGCCGGACGGGTGCGTACGCGAACTGTCCCGGCGGCCCCGGGCGTACGGGGGCAGGACCCGGTCTCGAAGGCGGCGCAGGTGCGGCGTACCGTGGTATCCGACCGGAAACCGGGGAGAATCCGGCGGGACCGAGCAGGTGGTGGAACGTGATGCGGAAGCAGCGCAGCACCCAGGCCTTCCGGATCACGGGGGCCCGTCAGGGGCTGTCCGAGGATGTGCGGGGGCGGCAGCGGCGCTATGTGATCTCGATGGCGGTGCGCACGGTGGCCGTGGTGCTGACCGTCGTGCTGTGGAACGTCGAGCGTCCGGTTGCCATTGCGACGCTGGTACTGGGCATGGCGCTGCCGTACATTGCGGTGGTGATCGCCAACGCGGGCCGGGAGAACGTCCCTTCACTGCCGAAGACGTTCGTCGCGGGACCGACCAGGCCGATGCTGACGCCGGGAGCCCCCGAGGGTCCTGCGGAATCCGTTCCGGAGCGTCCTGCGGCGGACTCCTCCGCACCGCATCACGACGCCCGCTGATCACCATTCGGTCTGCAAAGCTCAAGAAAAGCTCAGATCAATCATGGAGTTCCGGTGCACTACGCGCCATCCCCCGTGACATACTGCGTACGCGCTCCGCATCCCCCGTCGGAGCGACGGACCGACGCCGGGCGGCTCCCCCCGTGGCTGCCCGGCGTCGCCATGTCCGCTCGCGGGCGGCAGCCCCGGAGGCCGGGGCCGCAGGACGTAGGGTTGAGGCCGTGAACTCCCCTGATCTTCCCGACTCCGCCGCCGGCGACGACAGCGCCGTCATCTGCTCCGCCAAGGGCTGCCGGGCAGCCGCCGTATGGGTGCTGGCCTGGAACAACCCGAAGCTGCACACGCCGGACCGCCGTAAGACCTGGCTGGCCTGTGAGGAGCACCGGGAGCATCTGTCCCAGTTCCTGGGCGTGCGCGGCTTTCTGAAGGACGTCGTGACGCTTCAGGAGTGGGAGGACGCGGCCGCCGGGCGCTGAGTCGGGCGGTCAGCCGCCGATCGCGGACATCGGGCGGTCGGGCTGGTGGAAGGACGGGTCGTCCAGACCGGAGCCCGCCTTCTTGCCCCACATCGCGCCCTTCCACAGGCGCGCGATCTCTTCGTCGGGGGCGTCGGAGCGCAGGGCCGTGCGCAGATCCGTCTCCTCGGTGGCGAACAGGCACGTACGGACCTGGCCGTCGGCGGTCAGCCGCGTGCGGTCGCAGGCGCGGCAGAACGGGCGGGTGACCGAGGCGATCACGCCTACGCGGTGCGGGCCGCCGTCGACGACCCAGCGCTCGGCCGGCGCGGAGCCGCGCTCGTCCTGGCCCTCGGGGGTGAGCGCGAAGCGGGTGCGCAGCGAGGTGAGGATGTCGCCGGCGGTGATCATGCCCTCGCGCTTCCAGCCGTGCTGGGCGTCGAGCGGCATCTGCTCGATGAAGCGGAGTTCGTAGTCGTGGGCGATGGCCCAGGCGAGCAGGTCGGGGGCCTCGTCGTCATTGAGGCCGGGCATCAGGACGGTGTTGACCTTGACCGGGGTCAGACCGGCCGCGCGGGCCGCCTCCAGGCCGTGGAGCACATCGTCGTGCCGCTTGCGGCGGGTGAGGGCCTGGAAGACCTCGGGCCGGAGGGTGTCGAGGGAGACGTTGACGCGGTCGAGTCCGGCGTCACGCAGCGCCGTGGCCGTGCGCTGGAGGCCTATGCCGTTGGTCGTCAGCGACATCTGGGGGCGTGGGGTGAGGGCGGCGACCCGCTCGACGATGCCGACCAGGCCGGGGCGGAGCAGCGGCTCACCGCCGGTGAAGCGGACCTCTTCGATCCCCAGGTCGCGCACGGCGATGGTGATCAGCCGGACGATCTCGTCGTCGGTGAGCAGATCGGGCTTGGCGAGCCACTGCAGCCCCTCTTCCGGCATGCAGTACGTGCACCGCAGATTGCAGCGGTCGGTGAGCGAAACTCGCAGGTCAGTGGCCACGCGACCATAAGTGTCGATGAGCACGAGGCCCCCTCCCCGACGGTGGTGGATCAGTACGTCTTCGAGCCTACGCGATGGGTGTGACAGTGAGGAGAGATAAGAAGCACGAGGTGGGCGGGGCGGTGTCGTAGCTCTCTACGACGCCACCCCGCCCGTGGGGCTGTAGGGACGGCTCAGTGGGCGCCGGTCCCGGTCAGCGACCGGACCTCCAGTTCGGCGTACTTCCTGACGTCCGGCTCCTCCTTGGACAGCAGCGATCCCAGCCAGCCGAGCAGGAAGCCCAGCGGGATGGAGATCAGGCCGGGGTTCTCCAGCGGGAAGAAGCCGAAGTCCGCACCGGGGAACATCGAGGTCTCCTTGCCGGAGACGACCGGGGAGAAGAGCACCAGCAGGACGGACGAGGCGAGGCCGCCGTAGATGGACCACAGGGCGCCCTGGGTGGTGAAGCGTTTCCAGAACAGGCTGTAGAGGATCGTCGGGAGGTTGGCGGAGGCGGCGACCGCGAAGGCGAGCGCCACCAGGCCGGCGACGTTCAGCCCGCGGGCGAAGACGCCCAGCACGATGGCGACCGCGCCGATCCCCACGGTCGCCCAGCGGGCCGCGCCGATCTCCTCCTTCTCGGTGGCCTCGCCCTTGCGCAGGACGTTGACGTAGATGTCGTGGGCGAAGGACGAGGACGAGGCGAGGGTGAGGCCGGCGACCACGGCGAGGATGGTGGCGAAGGCGACCGCGGAGATGAGGGCGAGCAGGACGGCGCCGCCGGTGGATCCGGCGCCGCCGCCGATGACCTCGGCGAGCTGCGGGGCGGCGGTGTTGCCCGGCTTCTCGATGTCCGCGGGCTTGATCAGGGCCGCGGCTCCGAAGCCGAGCGCGATGGTCATCAGGTAGAAGGCGCCGATGATGGCGATCGCCCAGTTCACCGATTTCCGGGCGGCCTTGGCGGTGGGGACGGTGTAGAAGCGGATGAGGATGTGCGGCAGTCCCGCGGTTCCCAGGACGAGGGCGAGGCCCAGCGAGATGAAGTCGATCTTCGAGGTGGGGGTGGCGCCGTACTTGAGGCCGGGCTCCAGGAAGGCGGCGCCCTTGCCGCTGTTCTCGGCGGCGGCGCCGAGCAGGCTGGAGAGGTTGAAGTGGAACTTGAGCGCCACCAGGAACGTGATCAGCAGGGTGCCGGCGATCAGCAGCACCGCCTTGACCATCTGCACCCAGGTGGTGCCCTTCATCCCGCCGATGGTGACGTAGAGGATCATCACGACGCCGACGAGGACGACGACGAGGATCTTGCCGGCCTCGCTGGTGATGCCCAGCAGCAGGGTGACCAGCGCGCCGGCGCCCGCCATCTGGGCCAGCAGGTAGAAGATCGAGACGATGATGGTGGAGGTGCCCGCGGCGGTACGGACCGGGCGCTGGCGCATCCGGTAGGCGAGGACGTCGCCCATGGTGAACCGGCCGGAGTTGCGCAGCGGTTCGGCGACCAGCAGCAGCGCGACGAGCCAGGCGACGAGGAAGCCGATGGAGTAGAGGAAGCCGTCGTAGCCGAAGAGCGCGATGGCGCCGGCGATGCCCAGGAAGGACGCGGCGGACATGTAGTCGCCGGAGATGGCCAGGCCGTTCTGGAAGCCGCTGAACTGCCGGCCGCCGGCGTAGAAGTCCTCCGCGCCCTTGGTCTGCCGGCCGGCCCAGACCGTCATCGCGAGGGTGGCGGCGACGAAGGCCGCGAAGAGGGTGATGATCAGGGCGCGGTGCTCCCCCGCGCCGCCGGCCGCGAGCGGGAGCGCGAGTGCCTGGTGCGGGTGTGTCATGCGTCGCCCTCCAGACGGGACTTGATGTCCGCGGCCCGGGGGTCGAGCTTGGCGGCGGCGTGCCGGGAGTACCACCAGGCGATCAGGAAGGTCGTCACGAACTGGGCGACGCCGAGCACAAAGGCGACATTGACCTGGCCGGCGACCTTGGTGGCCATGAAGCCGCCGGCGTAGCTCGACAGCAGCACATACCCGAGGTACCAGACGATGAAGGCGAGGGTCAGCGGGAAGGCGAACGAGCGGTGTGCGCGGCGGAGTTCATCGAATTCCACGCTCGACTGCACCTGGAGGTAGTCGGGCGGTTCGTGCGTCCCCGGGTCGGTGGTCGGTGCGGCGCTCACGGAGTCTCCTGACGCGAGGGGGCTGGTGCCGGAGCCGGGCGTAAGGCCCGGGTAAGTGACGTGGATCACGCATCGTAGAGGCCATGCCCAGCGATGCGACAGGGGGCGGTTGGTTGAAATCCCGAAGAAACCGAGGGAATGCGTCTCCCGGCCCGCCACCGCCCGGGGGGCGCTTCGTTGAGCCGGATGTGAAACCGCCGCCCCAGCAGGACCCGTCCCCGTCCGGTCCCCGCCGGCGCCCGTACGGCAGCGTCCGGCTGCCGGCGCCGCTCGCCGTGCCCCCGGCCCGGCCGCGGCCCGGCGCCGAGGTGCGCCGCTGGTACGGCCCGCGGATCGCCCTGCCGCCGCTGAGCATCGGCACCTTGCGGCGTCCCGGCTGACACCCGCCGGCGTACGGAGGCGCAGGTCCGACGCTGCGTCAAATTGCCATCGATGACGGGTTTTCCCGATTCCATTGCTGTGTGTCGGTGATCGCCGATAACTTCACCTCGCACCGCATCCGCCTGTGCGCACCTCCGCGCACGGGCGGCCCCACGGATGATGTGGAGTACCCATGGCACCTTCCCGTTCCAGACGCCTGCGGGCGCTGGCCGTACCGCTCGGACTGGCCCTGACGGCGTCCCTCGGATTCCTCCCGAATGCGGCCACCGCCGCTTCCCCGAACGCCGCCCCGGCCGCCGCCACGGCCGACGGCCCGCAGCTCTCGTACGTCGTGAACACCACGCCCGGCCGCGCCACGGTCGGCAAGGTCCAGAAGGCGATAGCCAAGGCCGGCGGGAAGGTGATCGTCGCCCATGAGCAGATAGGCGTGATCGTCGTCCACTCGGCCAACCCGCAGTTCGCCACCGCCATACGGACGGTGCCGGGCGTGCAGAGCGCGGGTGCGACCCGCACCGCGCCGCTGAAGGCCTCGGGCACCACCGACGTCGGCAAGCCGCACAAGGTCGATCTGCCGAAGTCCCAGCTCAAGGCGGTCGGCAACGCGGCGAAGGCGAACGGCCAGGAGCCGCTCGAACCGCTCCAGTGGGACCTGCCCGCCATCAAGGCCGACAAGGCCGCGAAGGTGAACCCCGGCAGCAGGAACGTCACCGTCGCCGTCATCGACACCGGTGTGGACGACACCCACCCGGATCTGAAGGCCAACTTCTCCGCGAAGCAGTCCGCCAACTGTGTGGGCGGCGTGGCCGATACGTCCAAGGGGGCCTGGCGGCCCTGGGACCCGGACAACGACTACCACGGCACGCATGTCGCGGGCACCATCGCCGCGGCCCGTAACGGCGTGGGTGTCTCGGGCGTCGCGCCGGGCGTGAAGGTCTCCGCCCTCAAGGTCAGCGAGCCGGAGACCAGCCTCTTCTACGCCGAGAGCGTGGTCTGCGCCTTCGTCTTCGCGGCCGACCACGGCGTCGAGGTCACCAACAACAGCTACTTCGTCGACCCGTGGATGTTCAACTGCAAGGATGACGCCGACCAGGCGGCCATCATCGACGCGGTCGGCCGTGCGGCGAGCTACGCCCAGCGCAAGGGCGCGATCAACATCGCCGCTGCGGGCAACTCCAACCTGGACCTGGCGGCCGCCAAGCTGACCGACTCCGGCAGCCCGAACGACTCCACGCCCGTCGAGCGCACCGTCAACCCGAAGACCTGCTGGGACGTGCCCACCCAGCTGCCGGGCACGGTGACCGTCGCGGCCACCGGGGTGCACAAGCTCAAGTCCGGCTACTCCAACTACGGCCTGGGCCAGATCGATGTGGCCGCCCCGGGCGGCGACTCCAAGCAGGTACCCGAACTGCCCGCCAAGCACGGCAACATCCTCTCCACCATGCCGGGCGGTGACTGGGCCTACCTGGCCGGTACCTCCATGGCGTCCCCGCACGTCGCGGGCGTGGCGGCGCTGATCAAGAGCGCGCACCCCAAGTCCGGCCCGCAGGAGATCCAGTGGCTCCTCAAGCAGCAGGCCGACAACCCGGGCTGCGCCACGGGTGACACCACCTGCACCGGCACCCAGCACATCAACAGCCACTTCGGCTACGGCATCGTCGATGCGCTGGACGCGGTGAAGAAGTAACCGCGGGGCATCAACTCCCGGACCGGCACGCCTCCTTGGAGGGGTGCCGGTCAGTCCGTGGTGCCGGTCGGTCCGTTCGGCGTCCGAGGAAGGCCGCCAGCCGGTCGGCGGCGCTCGCGCCCGGCGGGGCGGGGCGCTCCGGGGCGAACGAGCTGCCCTCGGTGCGCGGCGCGGCACCGTAGATCCGGTGCGCCGCCGCCAGGGTCTCCTCGGCGACCTCGGGCGCCAGGTCGGTCGGGGCGCCCATGGCCCGCGCCAGGTCCCAGCCGTGCGCGAGGAGTTCGACCACGACCTGCTGGACGATCATCGCGCCCGGCGCCCGGTAGGGGCCGTAGGTGCGATGCAGCATCCCGCTGTCGGTGAAGGCGGCGAGGGCGGCGCGTGCGGAGTCCTCGAAGGCGGCGCGGTGATCGTCGCCGAGGTGGTCGGCGGTGTGGTCGCCGCGTGGGTCGTCCTCGGCGATCGAGGCGGCCATCAGGTTCTCCCACACCATGTGGTCGAGCAGCTGCCGCACGCTCCAGTCCGCGCACGGCGTCGGCAGGCCCAGGTCGGCCGGCCCTACGGCGGCGACCAGGGCACCGACGTCCCGGACCACCTGTGCGTACGCGTACAGCACCCGCTCCGGGTCGGTGCCCTCGAACGCGGAGCGGTCCACCTCCAGCGGCCGGAGGTGGGCGCGCAGGGCCGCGGCCGTCCAGGTGCCCGCGGGCTCCCAACGGGGCGGCGCGGGCCGTCCGGTGAGCGTGCACAGCAGCTGCCAGTAGCGCTCCACGGCCGGTTCGGCGGCGGTCCGAAGCTGTTCCAGCAGCCGGGCGCGGGCGGCCGGCCCGTCCTCGGCGGGCGGGTCGGGGGTGCCTGCCTGGGTGGGGAGCCAGGCGGCGATCAGCTCGGCGACGACGGGTTCGGCGGCCGGTGAGTCCGGGGCGATCCCGGCCGCGAGGGCCGCCTCCGCGCGCTCCCGCATCAGCTCGGCGACGCGTACGGCGGCCCGCTCGCCGGAGGGGTCCCGCTCCCCCGTCGGCGGCGCGGTGCGCGCGCTGTACTCCGCCAAGCGGCGCAGCGCGGCCCGGAGTTCCGGCTCGCCGACCAGGGTGGCCAGTTCGATCCAGGCGCCGATCTGCTCAGGGGTGGGGTCGTCGGGCAGATCGGGGGTGGCGGCCAGCAGACCGCTGCGGTAGGCGGGGGCGGGCACACCGTCGAGGGCGTCCTCGACGAAGTCCGCGATGATCCGGCGGCGTTCCCCGGCCGACAGCCGGGCGAGTTCGGTCATATGCGGCAGCTCCTCTGCTGCGCTGCCCCGCGCGGCCACCGCCCGCAGCACGGCGCACTGCGACCGGAGCGTGCGGATCTGCGCATCGAGCGCGTCCGCCCACTGCGCCGCCGTCTCGGCGAGGGTGCGCTCGCGGTGCAGTACGTTCCGGATCGCCGCCGTCCCGATGCCCAGTTCGCGCAGGCTGCGCACGATCTCCAGGCGGGCGGGGGCGTCCGGGCCGTACAGCCGGTAGCCCGCGGGGGTGCGGGCGGCGGGCGGCAGCAGGTCCGCGTCCGACCAGATGGGGGTCCCCCCTGCTCCTTAAGAGCTTGGGGGAGGATCGTTTTGACCGGGACGCCGGTCAGGCGCGCCAGTTGGCCGATGGTGAGCAGGCCGGTGCCGTCCTCGTACATGCCGACCACTGTCGGGTCTCCCACGGGGGGAGACTCAAGCGGGGGCGGGTCCGGGCACCCGGGCCGGGGTCTCGGAGCGCGCGGCCGGGTGCGCGGCGGAGCGCAGTACGCCGGCGGCGAGGGCGAACTGGGCCGCGGTGTAGGTGAGCATGATGCAGAACTGGGGGGCGGGCGGCTGGGGCCAGTGGGCGATACCGCTCGCGATCAGGGTGTCGGAGAGCAGGAAGAGCAGCCCGCCGGCCGCGGCCCACGGCCCCGCCCGCAGCGCGCCGAAGGCCGTGGTGGTGAGCAGCAGGCTGTAGCCGGCGACCGGAATCCGCAGCTCTGCCGGGAGGTCAGGCCACAGCAGCGCCACGGTGCCGGCCAGCAGCAGCCCGTACACGGCGGCGAGCCCGGCCGTGCGCCCCCGCCGGCCGCCCGCGGGCGGTGCTCCGTGCCGGGCGAAGAGGAGGAGATAGCAGACGTGCCCGGCGGCGAACGAGCCCATGCCGAGCAGGAAGACGGTGTCCCCGCCGATCTGGAGGAAGACATCGCCGCCGCAGCCGAAGAGCAGCGCACCCGCCAGCAGGAGGGGGCCGCCGCGTGCCAGGACGTACCCGGCGAGCACCGGCATCAGCGCGGGCTTGGTGAGCTGCGCGGCGACCGTGACATGAGCGGCCAGCGCCCCCAGGTGGACGACGCTGAGCACGGCGAACGTCCACAGCAACGGCCGTACGCCGCCGGGCCATCGCGCCGTCATACGACCGGCTCCTCGGCGGAAGCGCGCGCCGGACCCTTGGCGCCCTGGGACTCCTTTGCCGCCTTCGCCGGCTTCGCTGCCTTCGGGGCCGGCTGCCAGCCCGGTCCGCGGAAGACCCGCCCGGCGCGCTCGCTCCAGCTGCCCGCGGCCCGTATGTCGCGCGCGATGGCGAGGTACTCATGGGTGGCCACCCGCAGCGGGTTGAAGGTCTTGATGTTCTTGGTGAGTCCGTAGACCGGCCGCTCGGTCTCCGGGACGAACGAGCCGAACATCCGGTCCCAGATGATCAGGATCCCGCCGAAGTTGCGGTCCAGGTAGCCGCCTTGGGAGGCGTGGTGGACGCGGTGGTGGGAGGGCGTGTTGAGCAGGAACTCGAAGGGCCGGGGCAGCTTGTCGACCCGTTCCGTGTGCACCCAGAACTGGTAGACGAGGTTGGCGCCCGAGGTGAAGGCGATCGCGGCCGGATGCACACCGGCCGCGATCATCGGGACGTAGAACGGCCAGACGGTCCAGGTCGTCCAGGGCTGCCGCAGGGCGGTGGTGAGGTTGAACTTCTCACTGGAGTGGTGCACCACATGACAGGCCCACAGGATGCGGATGACGTGGTGGCCGCGGTGCGACCAGTAGTAGAAGAAGTCCTGGGCGAGCAGCATCAGCGGCAGCGTCCACCACAGCACCGGTATGCGCATCGGGGTGAGTTCGTAGACCGCGGCGTAGATCGCGACGATCGGTATCTTCCACAGCGCGTCGAAGACGAGGCTGCCCAGCCCCATACCGACGCTGGTGGCCGCGTCCTTGGCCTCGTAGCCCGCCGCGTCCTCGTCGGGATGCAGGCGATAGCTCACCATCTCCACCACGGTGAGCAGGACGAAGGCCGGTACGGACCACAACACGACATCGGGCAGGTGCGGCATGCCCCGCACCATAAGGGCGGTGACGGGGGCGCCGCTAGGGGTTGTTACTCAGAAGTATGTGAGACCTGCTGTCAGCTGCGGGGGGCGGCATACCGCCGGTAGCTTTCTCCGCGGCGGACCGGGGATCCGCCCTCCGGCGGACCGGGAGCCCTGCTCCGGCGCACCCGGGCCACGACCACGGAAGCGAGGCCCGATGACGACCGCGCCCACCCTCGCCCTGCTCGGCGGCGGCTTCTCCGACGATCCCGACACCCTGCTCGACGACTTCGTACTGGCCGCCGCCGGCCGGCCGCGTCCCAAGGTCTGCTTCCTGCCCACCGCGAGCGGCGATGCGCCCGGGTACATCGAGAAGTTCCACACCGCGTTCGGCGCGCGGGACTGCCGGCCGAGCCATCTGGAGCTGTTCCGGCGCACCGTGACCGATCTGCGCGCATTCGTACTGGACCAGGACATCGTCTACGTAGGGGGCGGCAACACCGCCAACATGCTTGCCGTCTGGCGGCTGCACGGACTGGACACGGTGCTGCGCGAGGCGTACGGGGCAGGAGTGCTGCTCTGCGGGATCAGCGCCGGCGCGTGCTGCTGGTTCGAGAGCGCCTTCTCCGACTCCTTCGGCCCGCCGGCCCCGCTCACCGACGGGCTGGGGCTGCTGCCGGGCAGCCTGTGCCCGCACTACGACAGCGAGCCGGAGCGCCGCCCCGGCTATCTGGCGGCCGTCAACGCCCGTACGCTGCCCGGCGGTTGGGCGGTCGATGACGGGGCCGCCGCGCTGTTCACCGACGGCCGGCCGAGGTCGTGACCCGCAGGGCGGGGGCCACCCTGCACCGGGTGAGCCTGGGCGCGGACGGGGTGGTGAAGGAAGCAGCGCGGACGGCGCGGGTACTGACGCCGTAACACCGGCCTCCCCGGCGGGGAATTGCGGCGTCAACGAGCAGCCGGCGGCCACCCGTGGACGACGGCGGTTCGGTGGCTGTCGGTGGTGGCCCGTATCCTCAGTGACCATGCTCGAAGACCGCATGGCAGCAGCCGACCCGATCGCGCCGAAGATCGGGCAGCAGCCGGGCCCGCAGACGCCGCCGGATCCCTGGCCGTCCGGGTATCCCCAGGGATACGCGGTGGTCGACGTGGAGACGACGGGCCTGGCCCGCGACGACCGGATCATCTCCGCCGCCGTGTACCAACTCGGCGCACAGGGCGAGGTCCAGGACCACTGGTACACCCTCGTCAATCCGCAGCGGGACCCCGGGCCGGTGTGGATCCACGGTCTGACCAGCGCCGTGCTCGCCGATGCCCCGCTCTTCCCGGAGATCGTCCCGGAGCTGTCCCAGCGTCTTCAGGACCGGGTGCTGGTGGCGCACAACGCCATGTTCGACTGGTCGATGATCGCCCGGGAGTACGCCCGCGCCGCGGCGACCGCCCCGGTGCGCCAGCGGCTGTGCACCATCGCGCTCTCCAAGGAGCTGGGGCTGCCGCTGACCAACCACAAGCTGGAGACGCTCGCCGCCCATTACGGCGTGGTGCAGCAGCGCGCCCACCATGCGCTGGACGACGCCCGGGTGCTGGCCGAGACGTTCCGGCCCAGTCTGCGGCGGGCCGCGCAGCAGAATCTGCGGCTGCCGCTGCTGACCTGCCAGCCGCTGACGGAGTGGTCGGACTCCCCCGCGCCCCGCCGGCGCTCCTCCGCCGCGTCCTACCGCCCCGCCTCCTGGCGGCCGTCCCGTAAGCGCCCGGCGTGCCCGTACCCCAATCCGGGGCGCTACGAGGCCGGCGGCCGGCTCGTGCAGGGGATGCGGGTCGCCTTCTCGGGCGATACGTCCGTGGACCGCGAGCTGCTGGAGGACCGGGCGACCGAGGCCGGGCTGCATGTGGCGACGAGCGTGTCCCGGCTGACCAGCCTGCTGGTCACCAACGATCCGGACGCCCAGACCTCCAAGACCGTCAAGGCCGCCTCGTACGGCACGGTCGTGGTCGACGAGGCGGCCTTCATGCAGCTGCTCCAGGACGTGCAGCCGGCTGCGCCGGCCGGGCCCGCAGCGCCTGCGTCCGGGTGAAGCCCGTCCAACACACCCGCCGGTGTCCCGCCGCGCGCAGCCCCCGCCCGCACCCTGTGGCGCATGGCACGTTGTGAGGTTTGCGGAAACGACTACGGGATGACCTTCGAGGTGCACGCGCAGGGCGCGGTGCATGTCTTCGACTGTTTCTCCTGCGCCATCCACCGCATGGCGCCGATCTGTGAGCACTGCCGGGTCCAGATCATCGGCCAGGGGGTCGAGGCGGACGGCAAGTGGTACTGCGGTGCGCACTGCGCCCGCTCGGACGGGCGGGTGGGCATCGTCGACCGGGTCTGAGCCGGTCGGTCCGGGGCCCGGATCCGGAGCCTCCCCCGGGCCGGTGCCCGGGGACCCCCGGCATGGCTGCCCCGGCGCCCCAGGTACCGTCGGAGCCGTGTACCGCTTCCTGTTGTCCCGGCAGTGGGTGATCCTCACCCTCGTGGGTCTCGTGCTGATCCCCGTCATGATCGAGCTGGGCTTCTGGCAGCTGCACCGCCATGAGCACAGAGTGGCGCAGAACCGGCTGATCGCCGCCAGCCTGGCCGCCGAGCCGGTCCCGGTGACCGAGCTGGCCGCCGTCGGCCGCGATCTGCCGCGCCGCGACATGTGGCGGACGGTCACCGCCACCGGCACCTACGACACCGCCCATGAGGTCGTGGTCCGTCAGCGCACCGCCGCCGACGAGCAGAGCATCGGCTACTACGTCCTGACCCCGCTGCTCCTGTCCGGCGGCGACGCGGTGCTGGTCAACCGCGGCTGGATCTCGGCGGGCAACGACCTGACCCGGTTCCCCGACGTTCCGCCCGCCCCCAAGGGGAAGGTCACCGTCACCGGCCGGATGATGGCCGACGAGACCACCGCGGCCAGCGGCATCAAGGACACCAGGGGCCTGCCCGCCCGCCAGGTCATGCTGATCAACAGCAAGGAGCAGGCGAAGCGGACCGGCCGGCCGATGCTCGGCGGTTACATCGAGCAGACCGGGCCCAAGCCGCCGGGCGGCGCACCGGAGCTGGTGCCCGAGCCGGACCACGACTCGATCGGCCCGCACATGGCGTATGCGATCCAGTGGTGGCTGTTCGTGGCGGCGGTGCCGGTCGGCTGGGTCGTCCTCGTACGCCGGGAGCGCCGCGACCGCGCACAGGCCGCGGCCCAGGAGGCCGAAGGCACGGAGGCCGAGGACGCGGAGGGTGCTCCGGACGGCGCCGGGGCGCAAGAGACCGCGGACGCGCAGGCGTAGGGCGCACGGCAACGGGCGACCGACGGCGGACGGCGGACGACAGCCGGCGGACCTAGCCCGGACAGCCGTCAGTGCCGCGTAGCACCCTCGTAGGGCGGGAAGGTGCGCTTGCGTGCATCCACATATCGAGGACTATGCGCTCATCGGCGATCTCCAGACCGCCGCACTCGTCGGCCGCGACGGCTCGATCGACTGGCTGTGCCTGCCCCGCTTCGACTCCGGCGCCTGTTTCGCCGCCCTCCTCGGGGGCCGGGACAACGGCCACTGGACGCTGTCCCCGCGCTCGCCCGAGGCCCGCGCCGAACGCTCCTACCGCGGCGACTCACTGATCCTCGACACGGTCTGGGAGACCCCCACCGGCCGGGTACGGGTCACCGACTTCATGCCGCAGCGCGACCGGGCGCCCGATGTCGTACGGATCGTCGAGGGCCTGCGCGGCAGTGTCGAGATGCGCGGGGTACTGCGGCTGCGGTTCGACTACGGGCGGGTGGTGCCGTGGGTGCGCGCCGCCGAGGGCTGCCGGGTCGCGGTCGCCGGGCCAGACTCCGTATGGCTGCGCACCCCGGCCCAGGGCTCCACCTACGGCAAGGACTTCAGCACCCGCTCGGACTTCACCGTCACCGAGGGCGAGCGCACCGCGTTCGTGCTGACCTGGCACCCCTCACACGAGCCCCGGCCGGTCCAGATCGACCCGTACGAGGCGCTCGAGGACGCCCTGGAGGACTGGCACGCGTGGTCCGCCCGCTGCCGCTACAACGGCCCCTACCGCGCGGCCGTGATCCGCTCGCTGATCACCCTCAAGGCGCTCACCTACGCGCCCACCGGCGGTATCGTCGCGGCCCCCACCACCTCGCTGCCCGAGGAGCTGGGCGGCGTACGCAACTGGGACTACCGCTACTGCTGGCTGCGCGACGCCAGCCTCACCCTGGACTGCCTGCTCGCCGCCGGGTATCTGGAGGAGGCGGGCGCCTGGCGGGACTGGCTGCTGCGGGCGGTGGCCGGCTCCCCCGAGGATCTGCAGATCATGTACGGGCTGGCCGGTGAGCGGCGGCTGCCGGAGACCGAGGTGTCCTGGCTGACCGGCTACTGCGACTCCGCGCCGGTGCGGATCGGCAACGCCGCCGTGGAGCAGCGGCAGCTCGATGTGTACGGCGAGGTGATCGACTCCTTCCACATCGCGCGCACGGCCGGGCTGCCTGCGGAGCCGCACGCCTGGAGCATCCAGCGGGCGGTGGTGGACTATCTGGAGTCCACCTGGCGCGACCCCGACGAGGGGCTGTGGGAGGTCCGCGGACCGCGGCGGCACTTCGTGCACTCCAAGGTCATGGCCTGGGTGGCGGCCGACCGGGCGGTGCGGGCGCTGGAGCTGAACCCGAAGCTCGGCGGGGACATCGACCGCTGGCGGGCAATGCGCGACGAGGTCCACCGCGAGGTGTGCGAGCGGGGCTACGACGCCGAACGCGGCACCTTCACCCAGTCCTACGGCTCGTCCGGACTGGACGCGGCGACCCTGCTGATCCCCCGGGTCGGCTTTCTGCCGGCCGACGACCCCCGGGTGACCGGCACGATCGAGACGGTGCGCCGGGAGCTGTCCCACGACGGTCTGGTGGCCCGCTACAGCACCGACGGCGGTTCGGTCGACGGACTGCCGGGCAGCGAGGGAGCGTTTCTGGCCTGCTCCTTCTGGCTCGTCGACGCCCTCCAGCTGTGCGGCCGGCGGGCCGAGGCCACCGAGCTGTTCGAGCAGCTGCTGGAGCTGCGCAACGACGTGGGGCTGCTCTCCGAGGAGTACGACCCGGAAGCGCGGCGCCAGCTGGGCAACTTCCCGCAGGCGTTCAGCCATCTCGGCCTGGTGGGGGCCGCGTTCGGACTGCTCGACGGGTCAGGGGCAGACTAGGGCCATGGATTTGGGACTTACCGACCGGACGTACCTCGTCACCGGAGCGACCCGCGGGCTGGGTTTCGCCACCGCCCGTGAGCTGGTGGCCGACGGCGCCAATGTCGTGATCACCGGACGTACCGAGGAGAGCGCGGCCAAGGCGGCCGCCTCACTGGGCGAACGCGCCCTGGGCGTGGCCGCGGACAACGCCGACGCGGACGCCCCGGCCCGCCTGGTGGCAGCCGCCCGCGAGCGCTTCGGCCGCCTGGACGGCGTGCTGATCAGCGTGGGCGGCCCGGCGCCCGGCACGGCCGCGGACAACACCGACGAGCAGTGGCAGGCGGCCTTCGAGTCGGTCTTCCTCGGCGCGGTACGGCTGGCCCGCACGGCCGCCGCGGAGCTGGCGGAGGGCGGGGTGATCGGCTTTGTGCTCTCCGGCTCGGTGCACGAACCGATCAGCGGCCTGACCATCTCCAACGGTCTGCGCCCCGGCCTCGCCGGCTTCGCCAAGTCGCTCGCCAACGAGCTGGGCCCGCGCGGCATCCGGGTCGTCGGCGTACTGCCCGGCCGGATCGCCACCGACCGGATGACGCAGCTCGACGCGCTCTCCGGCGACCCGGAGGGCAGCCGTGCCCGCAACTCCGCCTCGATCCCCCTGGGCCGCTACGGCAAGCCGGAGGAGTTCGGCCGGGCCGCGGCGTTCCTGCTGTCGCCGGCCGCCTCGTACGTCACGGGTGTGATGGTGCCGGTGGACGGCGGAGCCCGGCACGGTTTCTGAGAACCGCCAGGGGTGGCTCCCTAACTCACCCGCTCCGCACGGTGCTTGACCGCCCGCAAGCGTACCTTCGCCGGGAGGTGGTCGAGCCCGGCGGAGCGGCGGGCGTGCGTCATGGCCTCGTCGGACAGGCGCCGCAGGACGGTTCCGGGGTCGGCGTGCGGGGCGAGGGCGAGGCGGGCGTGGAGGCGGGGCTCGGTGCGGCGGCCGGTGAGCCGCACACCGGCCCCGTCGACGCCGTCGAGGGACTCGGTTTCGGCGGTCATGACGTCTTCCAGGGCCCGGCCGCGTACCAGGGCGCCCTCGCCGTCGCCGGTGTCGACGAGGAGCGCGTGCAGCCGCTGCCGCCGCAGCTGGGCCAGCAGCCACCACAGCAGCAGCAGGACGAGGACGGCGAGGGCGGCGATGACGACGGGCCACCACCAGCCCTGGTCCGTCCAGCGGGTCCGGTTGTGTGCGGAGAGCAGTACGTCACCGGGGCGGGACCAGGGCCAGTGGGCGGGCAGGTCCAGATGCCACGCGGCGGGCAGGCCGAGCCCGCCGAGCAGCACCGTGGCGCCGGTGCCGAACAGCACCGCACCGGAGACGCCCAGCAGCACCCGGTTGACCGTTCTGCGGACCCTGCGCATTGCGCTCACCTCTTCTTCGGGCGCCGGACGTGCACGGTCAGGCCCAGCGGGTGCGCCAGGCCGAGCTGCCGCAGGCCCTCGCCGAGCGCGAGGTCGAGGTCGGCCCGTACCTCGTCCAGCTCGCGGAAGTGCGAGACGGCGTGCGCCTTGGCCTTGCGGCGGCCGACCTTCATCCGCACGGACTGGACGCCGGCGACCTCCATGGCACGGTCACGCAGCACCAGCGCGGCGGCCGCCCGGTCGAGTCCGGCCCGGATGCCCGGGGCGGCCGGCCGCATCGGAAGGACCTCACGCAGACCGGGGGCGAGCGCGAGCACGATCAGCCAGATGCCGAGCACCACGGCCAGCGCGGCGGCGCCCAGCACCCAGGGGTTGTCGAGGTGACGGGTGGCCAGGTCGTGGGCGAGCCACCGGCGCCAGGCCATCGCGGTGCGGCCGGCCCGCACCGCGGCCACGTCGTAGAGCAGCAGGCCCGCGGCGGCCAGCAGCACCAGGGCCACCACGGCGGCCGGCACCCGGCGGGGGGACCAGAAGCGGCCGGTCCGGCCGTCGTCCCCGCTGTCCGCCTCCGCGGCACCGGAGGCGGACGGGCTCGGCCCCTCCGGCGCTCCGGACTCCTTGTCGAGCGTGGGCAGCCGCCGGGTGTCCGGCAGCTCCGCGTCGTCGTCGCTCATCGCACCCTCTCCCGGCCCCTGCCCTCCAACAGCGGTGAGTGCAGCCGTTCGACCTCCACCGCGACCTCGGGCACCGTCATGCTCACCAACTCCTCCACCCGCTCGGTGACATGACGGCGCACCACCCGGCACTGCCCGCCGATGTCCGAGGGGTAGCCCAGCTCCACCGCGATCTGCAACCGCGCCTCACCCAGGTGCTCCGGGTCCTCGCGGCGGCGGACCGTCACCGTGGCGTGGGCGTCCGTACGGGCCTGCGGAGATTCCCTGCGCAGCGCCTCACGGGCGGCCTGGGCGGCGATCTTCGCCACGACCCGGTCCGCGATGCTGGTCGCGCCCCGCTCGCCCGCCGGTACGTCAGCGGCCGTGGCGGGCGGGGCCGCCGGGGAGACGGCTGCCACCGGGTCTCACCGCCGCCGTTCGTAGCGGTCGCTGGTGCGCGGACGGAAGAAGTAGCCCGCCTCCAGGTCCCCGTCCATGAACCGGCCGACCACGAAACCGATGGCACCCAGCGCCGCCACCACGACGAATGCGCCGAAACCGCCGAAGTATCCGGCGAAGCCCAGCGCCATACCGGCCAAGAGGCCTACCATGCCCATGCTCATCATGCGCTCCTTCGCTGCCACTCCGGACCGGCCCGCCTACTGGAGCCGCGGTTCCGCCTGCTCTTCCTCGTCTGCCTCGTCGGGCAGCTTGACATCGCTGACCGCGATGTTGACCTCGACGACCTCCAGGCCCGTCATCCGCTCCACGGCGGAGATGACATGCTCCCTTAGGGTTCGTGCGACATCCGCGATCGCGACGCCGTAATCCACCACGATCTCCAGGTCCAGCGCGGTCTGCACCTCGCCGACCTCGGCCTTCACCCCGCGCATCGCGGTCGCCGACCGCCCGCCGCCGCCGGGCACCCGGTCCCGTACGGCGCCGAGCGTGCGGGCCAGCCCGCTGCCCATGGCGTGCACACCGACGACGTCCCGGGCGGCCAGACCGGCGATCTTCTCCACGACGCCGTCGGCGATGGTGGTGCGCCCGCGGGACGCGGGGTCGCCGCCGCCCCGCTTGGTCGGTGTCCTGGGTCCCTCTGTGTGCTGCTGGCTCTCGCTCATCGCCGTCGTCCCTTTCCGCGGGGAGAAGCGGTCCGCCCGCTCCGTTCCCCACCGTAGGCCTGCGGCCCCCGGACCGCTCCGGGGATGTGGCAGGGGAGTGGTCCGCCCAGCGCCGATCGGCCCACCGCCCTGCCGTACGGGCCGGTCTGCGGCAGGCTGAAGGTGTCATCCGGCTTACGGGTCCCGGGGCAGGCCCGGGAGCGCTGCCGGGAAAGGGGTGACGCGGTGGCCGTGAACGAGTTGGCGCAGACGGTGCGCCAGCAGCTCGGCATCGGCCGGGTGCTGCCGCTCGGCGGGCCCGCGGACGGGTCCTGGATCACCGAGCGGGCGGCCGCCGGGGCGCTGCGGGCGGCCGCCGCCACACCCGCGGGCGTACGTCTCGGCACGGTGCGGCTGTCCGTCGCCGATCCCGGCCATGCCGCCGAGGCCGCCGTACCGGCCCCGCCGAGCGCCCTGCCGCCGGGCCCGCTGCGGATCGAGGCGGAGTTCGCCGCGGTCGCCGGACGGCCGCTGCCGGCCCTCGCCGACCAGGTGCGCGCGGCGCTTCTGGAGGCCTCCATCCAAGGGCTGGGGCTCATTGTGGGGGCGGTGGATCTGCGGGTGACCGAACTGCTGGCGGCGGACGGGACGGAGGAGGAGGCCCCGGCGGCACCGGCACCGCCGGCGGCCACTCCCCCGCCGACGCCCCTGGAGCCCCGTACCGAACCGGCCGGCTCGACGCAGGAGGGCCCGGAGGGGATCGCCGCGGTCGCCCGGGCGGTACCGGGCGTGGCCCGTCTGGCGCCGGTGCTCGGCGAACGGTCCCGTGCGGTGCGGCTGGCCGACGGGCATGCGCTGATCCAGCTGGCCGTCGCGTCCGGATATCGCGCCCTGGACGTCGCCCACGCCGTACGGGAGTCGGCGGCCGCCGCGCCGCCCCGCCCGTCGACGGTCGCCGTACTGGTCACGGCCGTCGGGGAGGACTAGGGCGGCGGCCCCAGGGGCCGGCAGGTTCTGCGGCTGCTACTCCCCCACGCCCGCGAGGTCGCGGAGGCGGCGGGCCTGGGCGGCCCGTTCGGCGGTGCGCTGCTCCTCGTAGGTGCGGCCCGCCGCGCCGGCCAGCAGCGCCTTGGTCTCGATGACGGCATCGCGCGGCGCGGCGAGGAGCGCGGCCGCCAGATCGGCCACCGCGGCGTCGAGTTCGTCCACGGGCACGACGAGATTGGCCAGGCCGGTCCGCTCGGCCTCCTCGGCGTGCACAAAGCGCCCGGTGGCGCAGATCTCCAGCGCCCGGGCGTAGCCCACCAGCCCGACCAGGGGGTGGGTGCCGGTCAGATCCGGTACGAGGCCGAGGCTGGTCTCGCGCATGGCGAACTGCACATCCTCGGCGACCACCCGCAGATCGCAGGCGAGCGCGAGCTGGAAGCCCGCGCCGATGGCGTGTCCCTGCACGGCGGCGATGGACACCAGGTCATTGCGCCGCCACCAGGTGAACGCTTCCTGGTACTCGGCGATGGTGGCGTCCAGCGCGCTGTCCGTGCCGCGCGCCAGATCGATGAACGACGGCTCGCCGTCGAAGCCTTCGGGCGTGAACGCCTGCCGGTCGAGGCCGGCGGAGAAGGACTTGCCCTCACCGCGCAGCACCGCCACCCGGACGCTTCCCGGCAGCAGTGAACCCGCCTCGGCCAGCGTCCGCCACATGGCCGGCGACTGCGCATTGCGCTTGGCCGCGTTGGCGAGGGTCACCGTGGCGATGGCACCGTCCACGGTGAGCCGCACACCGTCCTTGTCGAGCAGAGTCATGAGCGCCTCCGAGTCAGCCAGCCGCACCTGCGTGCGTAAGTGACTGAACGGTAACCTCCCGGTCGGCTGCTCCGCCGACCGGGGGGACACCGCTGATACCCGGAGTCGCGGCCGTCAGGCCGAGGCGGCCTTCTTGCCCCTTGTGGCTCCGCCGCGACCGCGCAGGACCACACCGGATTCGCTGAGCATCCGGTGCACGAATCCATAGGAGCGACCGGTTTCCTCGGCCAGCGCCCGGATGCTCGCTCCGGAGTCGTACTTCTTCTTCAGGTCTGCCGCGAGCTTCTCGCGCGCGGCGCCGGTCACCCGGCTGCCCTTCTTCAGAGTCTCGGCCACCCGTGCCTCCTCGTGGGAAGTGCGCTCTGGACTCTCATGATCACCCCTCCCCGGCTTCCTGGCCACCCATTCCGCAAGGTTCAGTACGACATCCTTTGCCGGCGGACGGCCCCGCGGCAGTGACGGAACCCCTCATTCCGCCCGTCCCGCGGGCCGCCCGCACGCGATCTTCGACGGAAAGTGCCAGGTCAGGGGAGATACGGCCGAAAAGGTGAGGGCACAGCCGTACGGCGCGGGGCAGGTGTCGCAGACTCGCCGGGGTATGAGCCGTTCTCACTCAGATGATGGATCACAGGTCGGCCGAATGATCCATACGGCATGATCCAACCGCCGTGACCGCCGGGTACGGCCGCTACGCCGCGCCCCGGCGCCGCCGGTCAGGCCAGCGCGACCAGATCCGCGTAATCCTGGCCCCACAGGTCCTCGACGCCGTCGGGCAGCAGGATGATCCGCTCGGGCTGGAGCGCGTCCACCGCCCCCTCGTCGTGCGTCACCAGCACCACCGCGCCCGTGAAGGTGCGCAGCGCGCCGAGGATCTCCTCGCGGCTGGCCGGGTCGAGGTTGTTGGTGGGCTCGTCGAGCAGCAGGACGTTCGCCGACGAGACCACCAGCGTCGCGAGCGCGAGCCGGGTCTTCTCGCCACCGGAGAGGACCCCGGCCGGCTTGTCGACGTCGTCGCCGGAGAACAGGAAGGATCCGAGCACCTTACGGACGGCGACCAGGTCCATGTCGGGGGCGGCCGAGCGCATGTTCTCCAGGACCGTACGGTCCGGGTCCAGGGTCTCGTGCTCCTGGGCGTAGTAGCCGAGCTTGAGGCCGTGGCCGGGGCGGACCTCGCCGGTGTCCGCCTGCTCGACGCCGGCCAGCAGCCGCAGCAGGGTGGTCTTGCCCGCGCCGTTGAGACCCAGGATGACGACCCGGGAGCCCTTGTCGATGGCCAGGTCGACGTCGGTGAAGATCTCCAGGGAGCCGTAGGACTTCGACAGGCCCTCGGCGGTGAGCGGGGTCTTGCCGCACGGCGCCGGGTCCGGGAAGCGCAGCTTGGCGACCTTGTCGGAGGCGCGCACCGCCTCCAGGCCGGCCAGCAGCTTGTCGGCGCGCTTGGCCATGTTCTGCGCGGCGACGGTCTTGGTGGCCTTGGCCCGCATCTTGTCGGCCTGGGAGTTGAGCGCCGCGGCCTTCTTCTCGGCGTTCGCCCGCTCGCGCTTGCGGCGCTTCTCGTCGGCCTCGCGCTGCTGCTGGTAGAGCTTCCAGCCCATGTTGTAGACGTCGATCTGCGACCGGTTGGCGTCCAGGTAGAAGACCTTGTTGACGACCGTCTCGACCAGGTCGACGTCGTGCGAGATGACGATGAAGCCGCCGCGGTAGGTCTTGAGGTAGTCGCGCAGCCAGACGATGGAGTCGGCGTCGAGGTGGTTGGTCGGCTCGTCGAGCAGCAGGGTGTCGGAGTCCGAGAAGAGGATCCGGGCCAGTTCGACGCGGCGGCGCTGACCGCCGGAGAGGGTGTGCAGCGGCTGGCCGAGGATGCGGTCGGGCAGGCCGAGGCTGGCGGCGATGGTCGCGGCCTCCGCCTCGGCGGCGTACCCGCCCTTGGTCAGGAACTCGGTCTCCAGGCGCTCGTACTTCCTCATCGCCTTGTCGCGGGTGGCGCCCTTGCCGTTGGCCATCCGGTCCTCGTTCTCGCGCATCTTGCGCAGCACGGTGTCCAGATCGCGGGCGGAGAGGATGCGGTCGCGGGCGAGCACGTCCAGGTCGCCGGTGCGCGGGTCCTGCGGCAGATAGCCGACCTGGCCACCGCGGGTGACCGTACCGGCGGCGGGGATGCCCTCACCGGCCAGCACCTTGGTGAGGGTGGTCTTGCCGGCGCCGTTACGGCCGACCAGGCCGATGCGGTCGCCCTTGGCGATACGGAAGGAGGCGGACTCGATGAGGACGCGGGCGCCGGCACGCAACTCGAGGCCGGAGGCGGTGATCACGGAAAGGCTCCAGGGCAGGAAGACGGCGGATTGGACGGTCCGAGAGCGGGCTGCGCCGTCTAATGAACCCAGAGGAGAACTGCCATACGAGGCAGTCTAACGGGCCAGTGCAAGGAGTTTTTCCGGTCGGCCGCCGGGGACGTTGTGACCCGCGCCACCGAGGAGCGCCCCGGGCGCGACCGTGCGACGGTCGCCATAGGGGTCGGGCCCGGCATCGCGCGAGGCGGCCATCGGCAGGGCGAACAGGGCCGCGGCGAGCGGGACCGCCAGCGGGCCGAGGCGCCGGACGCGCCGTACGGGCGAGGTGGGGGGCGTGAACACCCGGGCCCCCTTCGTCGGGAGATCTGCCGATCGGGCGACGAGCGTAGCGGCGCGCGGGGCACGCCGAGGGGCACGGGCGGGCGACACGGCGGGCCGGTGCGGCCGCGTCCCCCGTTCGGCCGCCCGGCGCGTCAACGCCGGTCCGCCGGCGGACCGTTGCCGGGCGGCCGGCCGCGGCCGGCGGCAGGGCGTTGTCAGACCCCGGTGCCACACTGTGATCCAGGACACAGAGCGGCTGGTCCGCGGCGAACGAAAGGTGCGGTGACGACCATGGCAGGCACGACGGCGGGCACCCCGACCATGTATCCGACGGTGCTCTACAGGGACGCCCACGCAGCCATCAGACAGCTGACGAAGGCGTTCGGCTTCACCGTCGGCGCGCAGTACGAGAGCGAGGACGGCCTGCTGCTGCACGCCGAACTCTCCTACGGCAACGGCACGGTGATGCTGGGCTCGAAGGGCCGCGGCGGGGTCTTCGCCGAGGCGATGGAGGACGCCGGACCGGTGGGCATCTACGTCCTGGTCGAGGACACCGACGCACACTTCGCACAGGCCGAGCGGGCCGGTGTGGAGATCCTGATGCCGCCGACCGACCAGCCCTACGGCTCACGCGACTACATGGCCCGGGACGCCGAGGGCAACATCTGGAGCTTCGGCACCTACGCCCCGGCCCGCGCCGGGTCCTGAGCCGGTGGCCCGGACCGGCGCCGGCCGGCGGCGAGGCTCACACCCCGCCGGTGTGGACCTGGAACGCCGCGCGGCGCACGGCCTTGGCGAGCGCCGGATCGGGGTGCGCCGCGGCCAGCGCCACCAGCACCTGGACGGTACGGGGGTGCCCGACGGCGCGTACCTCCTCCAGGAGGCGCGGCACCGATCCCTGGACCGCGGAGTCGAGGTGACGCACCAGCAGCTGGGTCTCCCCGTGGTCGGCGACGGCCGCCGCGGTGTCCACCCACAGCCAGGTCGACTCCTCGCGGGTGAGCACATCGGGCGCGGTCTCCGGGTCGCCGCCCTCGTGCTCGACCAGCCACAGCAGGGCGTAGGGGCGCAGCCCCGGCTCGTCGGCGGCGGCCCGTACGGCGGGCTCGGCCGGTGCGCCGACCGCGCGCAGCGCCTCGAAGGCCAGTCCGCGCAGCAGGGCGTCCTCACCGCGGGCCACGGCCAGCAGCTCCTCGACGGCCGCGCCGACGGAGCGGGCGGCGAGCCAGGCGCGGTATTCGGCGCGGGCCGGTCCCGGGGTGAGCCGTGCGCAGCCGCGCAGCATCGCCTCCGCGGACTGTTCGATGTTGCCGGCCGGGCTCTGCGCGGCGACGCAGATCTGCTCCAGCTTGACCCACACCGACCAGTGGCCGAGCGGCGTCAGCTGCGCCTCGCACAGGTCGTCGGCGCCTTCGTAGGAGCCGTTTTGCGCACCGTTCGGCGGCCTCAGCGCGCCCACGGTCAGCAGCGCGTCCAGCGCCCAGCCCAGCAGTTCGGCCAGCGGCGCCCCCGCGGCGTCGTCGGCCGGCGCCGCGGCGTGGTCGTCGTCGCCGGCGCCGCCCGGGGCCGGGTCCTGCCCGTAGGGAACCTCGCAGCGTTCCGTACGCAGTTCGGTGACGCGCTGGTCGAGCATGTCCAGCAGCACCGGCAGCCGTACCGGCCCGGCGGACAGATGCAGCAGCGACAGCAGCTGCGGCAGCGCCTCGACGACCTCGGCGACGATCGCGGGGCCGGCGCCGGGCGGTGCGGGGCGGGCCAGCGACCAGGCGTCGCAGAGCGCGACCCAGCCGCGCAGCGCGGCCGTGTCGTCGCGGTCCCAGGCACGCAGCCGCCAGCCGGGGCGGGCGAGGCCGTCGTGCAGTTCGACGAGTCCGGCGAGCCGGGCCCGGTCCCAGTCCATGCGGACCTGCTGCGGCGTCAGGCCGAGGGCGTCCGCGGCGCGGTCCGCCGCGGCCGCGGGCAGCGCTCCGTCGGGGCCGGCGCGCAGTGCGCCGCCGCTGCCGCCGGTACTGCCGCCGGCACAATCCGCCCAGCGGGCGAGCCGGGCCGCACCGGCAAGCACGGCGCGGGCCTGCCGGGCCAGTTCCGCGGGTGGCGGGGTGCCCTCGGGCGGGCGGGGCGCCGGGCGCTTGGCCCGGGTTGTCACCGCCCGGCGGGCGGCCGCAACCGGTTGACGGGGGACGAGTCTGAGCCTGGAGTCGCGCGGAGTACGGGACGTCACAGGAGCAGTGTTGCCGCTGACGGCCCGAAAGCCCAATCGGAACCCAGGTTGCGGTCCGGCGGGGCCGCGCCACCGCACCGACCCATCCCGGATAGGGGGAGTTGTCCCCCCGTATGCCCGGGGGTCATGGAAGCGGTGGCGGCGGGCCCGGGGACGCCGGTGCTACATGAGCGGGGTGAGGAAGCGGCGCAGCGCCTCTTCGTAGGGGGTGGGGTCGGCGTTCCACATCGCGGCGTGCGGTGCGTGCGGGACGGGCTGAAGGGTGATCAGCTCCGCGCGTCGGGCGGCGAAGGAGCGGGACGCCGTCCAGGGCGCGATCCGGTCGTCGGGGCCGTGGAACAGCAGCGTGGGGACGTGCAGCTCCGCCAGATCGGCGTCCGCGGACCGGTCGGCGGACATCTTCGCGGCGCCTTCGGCGGCGCGGATCACCAGCGGCAGCAGGGCGCGCGGGACCCCCCGGGCGGCGGCCAGCGCGCGGAGGGTGGCGCGCCGGTCGAGGACGGGTGAGTCCAGGATCAGCCCGCTGATCCGGTCGCGCAGCGCGGAGTGGGTGGCGGCATGCAGCGCCATGGTGGCGCCGGTGGACCAGCCGTAGAGGACGATGTCGCGGGCGCCGTAGCGCACGGCGTAGCGGATCGCCGCGTCGAGGTCGCGCCACTCGGTGTCGCCGAGGTGGTGGAGGCCGTCGCCGGTGCGCGGGGCGCCGGGGTCGTTGCGGTAGGCCAGGTCCAGGACGGGCAGCCGGTGGCGGTGCAGGAACGGCATGACCACCATGGGGTGTTCGCGGGTGGTGCCCAGGCCGTGCACGGTGATGACCCAGATGTCGCGTACGGCGGGGACGAACCAGGCGGGGAGGGGACCGAGTTCGCCGGGGATGTCGACCTCGGCGTAGTCGAGGCCGAGGGTGTCGCGGGGGTTGCCGAGGTGGACCTGCGGGGTGAGCCGCATCCGGGTGCCCGGTGTGAGGGTGCCGTGGGTGACCCGCTCCAGGCGGCGTACGACGGCATCGGCGGGGTGCGGGGCACCGTGGACGACGGAGCCGATCACCGCATGGCAGCCACCGCCGGTGAGGCCGTACGTCCCGGGCCGTAGCGACGCCAGACTGCGGGTGAGGGCGATGCGCTCCTCGGTGGCGGAGTGCACGGTGAGCCGGGAGTCGCCCGGGAGGGGGTACTCGGGCGACGGTTTCAGGGCCATGGCGCCGGCGTACCGGCCGACCGCCACGGCGGCCGCCCCGGCACCGATCACGGTGGCGGCGGCCACGGCCGCCGCGGTACCCAGACGCACCTCACCAGTGTGCGCAGCGGCGCCGGGTGCGGCCACTTGGCACCGTCGGCGGGGTGAGCGGGCGGGGCGGCGCGGGCCGCGGGGTGAGCGGGCGTTGGCGGCCGGCCGGGCCTGCCAGGCAGGTCCCGTCAGCGCTCCTGGCCGTATCCGCGCAGCCGTTCGCCGGCCGCCGCCAGCTGGTCCGCCGCCAGCAGGCTGGGGGTGTGCCCGGGCACGGAGTGCGCCAGGAGCCAGACCCGGCACATCCACTCCAGCTGGGCGGTGCGGTCCAGCGCCTGGTCGAGGCTGTCGCCGTAGGCGACGGTGCCGTGGTTCTGGAGCAGCGCGCCGGTGCGGTCGCGGAGCGCTTCGAGCAGGTGCGCGGCGAGCTCGTCACTGCCGTAGAGGGCGTAGGGAGCGACGCGTACGGGCCCGCCGAGCGCCGCGGCCATGTAGTGGACCGGGGGGAGCTCGGGGACGAGGGTGGAGACGGCGGTGGCGTGCGGGGCGTGGGTGTGGACGACGGCGGTGGCCGTGGTGCTGCGGTAGACCGCCAGATGCATCGGCAGTTCGCTGGTCGGCCGGAGCGTGCCGATGATCTGGCGCCCTTCGAGGTCGACGGCGGTGGTGTCGTGGGGGCCGAGCCGGTCGTAGGGGACGCCGCTGGGGGTGACCAGCACCAGGTCCCTGATGCGGCATGAGACATTGCCCGAGGTACCGACGACCAGGCCGTCGGCGACGGTCCTGCGGGCGGTGGCGACCAGTTCGCTCCAGGCGGCGGCGAGCTGGTCGGAGTGGTCCTTCATATGTCCTCCGGCGCGGTGCGGCGAAAGCGGATGCAGTGCGCGCCACCGTACGAGCGGGCCGGGGAAGGCTACGCCAGAGGCCCGCCGGTCCGGTATGCGCCATATGGGGATATCTGCGGACACGGGCTCACCGGTATCGGAGCCGCCGGCCCGGCTGTTGAGGCCGACGGAACGCCGCACCGGCCGAGCACAGGGAGTTCGCCAACGGGTGAGGCGGAAGTGACGTGAGTGACACCTCCGCGTGAACACTGCGGCCGTGTCATCGCCACGCCCGTCCCAGTTCACCTCCCGTTCACCCATCGTCCGTACGGTCCCGAGCGACACTGACCTTCGAACTGATTGCCTGGGTGAATGGAACACATCACGCTTCTCATCGGGATCGTGATCGTCACGGCCTTGGTGTTCGACTTTACGAACGGCTTCCACGACACGGCCAACGCGATGGCCACCACCATTTCCACCGGGGCCTTGCGACCCAAGACCGCGGTGGCGATGTCCGCAGGACTCAACCTCGTCGGGGCGTTCCTGTCCGTGGAGGTGGCCAAGACCATCTCCGGGGGGATCATCGACGAGGGCGCCGGCATCAGACCTGAAGTGATCTTCGCCGGTCTGGTCGGCGCCATCATCTGGAACCTGCTGACCTGGCTCGCAGGCCTCCCCTCCAGCTCCTCCCACGCACTCTTCGGCGGTCTGATCGGCGCCACGCTGGTCTCCGTCGGAACCCACGGCGTGCACGGCGAAGCCGTGGTGATGAAGGTCCTCATCCCGGCCGTGGCCGCCCCGCTCGTCGCCGGTCTGGCCTCGACGGCGGCGACCCGGCTCACCTACCGGCTGGCCCGCAACCGTGACGAGGCCGACACCGCCAAGGGCTACCGCGGCGGACAGATCGCCTCGGCCGCCCTGGTCTCGCTCGCCCACGGCACCAACGACGCCCAGAAGACGATGGGTGTGATCACCCTCGCGCTGATCACCGGCGGTGTGGTCGCCCCGCACGCCGACCCGCCGATGTGGGTCATCGCCTCGGCCGGCCTGGCCATCGCCCTCGGCACGTACCTGGGCGGCTGGCGGATCATCCGCACGATGGGCAAGGGCATCACCGACATCCAGCCGCCGCAGGGCTTCGCCGCCCAGACCGGCGCCGCGGCCACCATCCTGGCCTCTTCCCACCTCGGCTTCGCGCTCTCCACCACCCAGGTCTGCTCCGGTTCCGTGATGGGCTCGGGCCTGGGCCGCAAGGGCGGCGTGGTGCGCTGGTCCACGGCCGGCCGGATGATCGCCGCCTGGGGCCTGACGCTGCCGGCCGCCGGCCTGGTCGCGGCGGGCGCCGCGTTCCTCGCCGGGCAGGGCGACTGGGGCGTGACGGCGGTGGCGATCCTCGCGCTCGGCATCAGCGGCGCGATCTGGGCCGCCTCCCGGCGCAACACCATCGACCACACCAACGTCAACGAGGGCCCGGCCGCGGAGCCGGCCGGTGTGGTGACCGCCGCGCTGCGCACCGTCTCCCCGCCCCCCGCAGGCCAGCCGGCCCCGCAGGCCGACACTGCACAGGCCACCGAGGTGCCCGCGGAGGGCGCCGACACCCCCGCCCCCACCCCGCGTGCCCAGGCCGCGACGGTCACCCGCTAGCGGCTCTCACCTAAGGAACACTCCATGAGCATCGACTGGGCAGCGTTCGGCCAGGTCTTCGGCGTCAGCATCGTGGTGACGGTCGGGATCGTGGGCCTGTTCACCGTCGGCATCGTCGGCACCTCCCGCAAGCCGGGCCGGGAGGGTGAGGCCGCCGTGGCGACCGCGCCCGGCATCGGCGCGCGGGCCGGTGCGATGGCCGCCTTCGGCCTGTGCGCGGCGGCCGTGGCCTACGGCATCTATCTGATCGTCGCGGGCTGATCCGGCCCCGGCGACCACCCAGGCACCACCGCACGAGGCGTTCGGCGGACCACGGCATCAGCCGCGGCCGCCGAGCGCCTCGTCGGCTTCTCTGGCCAGCTCGTCCGCGATGGCCGTACCGCCGCGGCTGTTGAGGTACTCGGAGACCCGAATCTGTACGACCTTGCTGAACGTCTGGTAGTGGGCGCTGCGCGGGCGCGGTTCGGCCGCCCGCAGCGCCGCGTAAAGCGTCCGGGTGTACGGCGGCTGCCGGCCAGGCCAGGGCGCGTGCTGCCCCGTGCTGCCGTGCTCGGCGCGGGCCGGCGGCAGCGGGCAGACGGGCGCCTTCGCCGCCTCGCGGTACGCCGAGTCGCGGGTCGCCGCGAACCCCCGCTCCAGCAGACAGCGTTCACTGCCCGGGCTGGTCAGCGCCTCGATCAGGGCCCGGGCGCCGGCCGGCCGCCGGCTGCCGGCGGAGATCGCCAGGTTCTGCCCGCCCAGCACGGACATCCGCTTGCCGTCGACCGGCCGGGCCGGCAGTTCGGCCACGTCGAACTGCTCGCCGGGGGTGAGCTTCTCGGCGACCGAGGCGTACTCGACCGGCCAGTTGCGCATGAACAGTGCGCGGCCGTCGGCGAACCAGCGGCGGCTCTCCGTCTCGTCCATCCCCATGGCCTCGTGCGGCATGATCGAGTCGAGCCGGTCCTTGACGTCGGCGACACCCTGCTGGAGCGCGCCGACCTGCTCGCCCTTGGTGAAGCCGGCGGCGTCCGGGTCGCCGCCGTTGTACCAGGCGGACTCCAGGGTGTTGACGGTCAGCCCCTCGTAGGGCCGCAGCTGGGCGACCATGCCGTACATCCTGCGGTCCTCGGGCACCTTGCCGTCCTTCGCCGTACGGGCGAGTTCACGGTTGTAGGCACCGGCCACCTCCTGGGAGATGTTCTTCACCTCGCCCCAGTTGGACGGCGGCTGGTGGTGCCCGTACCGGGCGAGGAGGTCCTTGCGGTAGTACAGCAGCCCGGCGTCGGTGTTGAAGGGCACGCCCCAGACCTGCCCGGCGTGGTCGACGGTCTTGACCACGCTGTCGAGGAAGTCGCCGTCCAGGCTCGTGCCCCAGGGGCGGATCACGCCCGCCTCGGCGAACTCCGCGGTCCAGGCCACATCGAGGTTGAGCACGTCGTAGTCGCTGTTGCCGGACTGGCCCGCGGCCAGCAGCTGGCTGCGCTGGCCGTCGGCGGTGTCCGGCAGCTTGACGATCCGCACCGAGCGGCCGGTGCGCCGCTCGAAGGCCCGGATGAGGTCCTGGCGCACGCCCGTACTGCTGAGGTCGCTGCCGGTGGCCAGCACGATCGGGCCCTTCTCCGGGCCCGGCTCCGGACCCGCCGTACAGCCGACGGCCGCCACCGTCAGCAGCAGCGACAGGCCCAGTGAAAACAACGGCGAAAGGAACGCCTGCGGCCGGGCGGCCCGCCCGGTGGTCCGCGCGCCGCTCACCGGTCCCCCTTGCCCGCGGTGCCGATGGAGGCGACCAGCCCGGCCAGCAGGTCGGCGGCCTGCGGACCACCGGCCACACACTGTCCCCTGGACGCACCGGCCAGCCCCTGGAGGGCGAACGTGTCACAGCCGGCCCGGCCCGTCACCAGCGTCAGCACCGGCACCGCGGGCCGCTGCTTCAGCAGCCCGGTCAAGGTCCGCTCGACGCCCGCCGCACGCCGCGGGCCGCCGTCGTCCTCGTCCAGGATCAGCACGATGGCCTGATTGCTGCCGGCCGACTTCTTCATCTCCCGTACGGCGGCGGTCAGCGCCTCCTCCATCGCGGCGCCGTGGTCGACCAGTTCCCCCTTGGCGATCCGCTCCAGCGCCGCCTTGCCGGGGGCCGGGTCGGCGGTGCCCAGCGGGACCACCTGCCGCACCGCGCCGGGATCGTCGGGGTGCGCACGGTCGGGGAAGGTCCACAGGCCGTACGTGTGGTGGGCGCCGACCATCTCCAGGGCGCGGCCCGCGGCGCCGAGGGCCACCGGCAGCTTGCCGCCGTCGGCCATCGAGGTGGAGGTGTCCATCAGGATCAGCAGCCGGCTGGACTTCTGCGCCTTGTCGTAGCCGTTCAGTACCCGGGCGACCTGGTCGGCGCCGGCGGTGAAGGGGGTGACGGGGGCGTCGAGGTCGGTGTTGGCGCGGCTGCTGCGCAACGGGGAGCCCGGTGCGGGCGCCGGCGCCGTACCGTCCTCGCCCAGGACCCCCCGGTATCCCTGCGCGGTGAGGGTGCGCCGGCCGCCCGCCGGGGCGCGCAGCCAGTCCGCGAAGCGGTCGACCGCGGCCTGCCGGGGCGTGGCGTCCGCGGCACCGCGCCAGTCGACCCGGATCAGCGGATGGTCGAGCGCCGGGACGTTCTTGGGGTAGTACGCGGCGTAGCGGTCACCGGGGGCGAGTGCGGAGGGCAGGGCCGGGCAACTGCCGATGGCGTGGCCGAGGTTGAAGTCGGCCAGGGACTTCTCGGAGACCAGCGGCGCCGAGCGGGCGCCGCGGCCGGTGCCGGGGCGGCCCTGGTCGGCGGAGGGGCGCAGCGAGCACAGCAGCTCGGTGCTGTCCGCGTACTGGCTGCCCGGGGCGGAGAGCCGCCGTTCGGCGCCCTCGGCGAGGGCCGGGTCCAGGACGCCCGAGGTGCCGATGGGCGAGCCGTCGTCGGCGAGGTAGAGGCCGAGGGTGTGCAGCAGGCCGGTGCCGGACAGCACCGGGCTGGGGCGCAGCAGCTTCAGATCGCGGTGTGCGCTGTCGGTGCTGGTCAGCAGCTCCCGCCAGGACGGGTTCAGGGTGTCGACATCGTCCAGCCGCCTGGTGGCCGGGATGCCGACGACCAGCGGACTGTAGGCGACCGGGCCGGTGTTGCGCAGGGTCGCCGGGGAGCCCTTGGGCGGCATACCGCGGCGGGCCTCCTCGTAGTCGGCGGTGGATTCGGGGATCCACAGATCGGGCTGCGGCCCCGGCCGGTTGAGGAGGTCGGCGCCCTTGCCGGCACCCTTGTCGGCGCCCTTGCCGGCACCCTTGCCGTCCGGCGGTCCCCCTCCGGTGCCCTTGGCCTCGCCCTGCCAGCGCCCGGCGGCGGCGAAGCCCTGGTCGATCTGGTCCCTGGCGGCGGAGTAGACGGTGATCTGGGCCCGCCGGCAGCCGGCGGGCAGATCGCTCTCGCCGTGCAGCGGACGGGTGTTGAGCTCGGACATCTCATAGGCGAACGCCGCCTGGCGCAGGGCCGGTTCGGCCTCCGGGGCGGTGAGCAGCCGCAGTTCGAGGGCGGGCGGGCAGGGCGGCTGCGGCCGCAGCAGAGGCAGCACGGTCAGTGCGGTGGCGGTGAGGGCGAGGACGGCGCAGAGCGCGAGCAGCGGCTTCAGCCGGGGCCGCAGATGCTGGTTGGACCAGCGGCGTAAGCGGATCCGCGGCGGGGTGGGCAGCGGCACCTCGGGGGTGGCGAAGGACAGCACGACATCGTCGACGGTGTTCTGCTTCGCCGAACGGGGCTCCCATACGTCGCCCATCGGCGTGCGCTCACCGGCGAGCCGTACCCGCAGCTCCCGTACCAGGTCCTCGAAGGTGACGAACCGCCTTCCGGGGATGCCGTGTTCGAGGATCTGCACCATGGCTCGGGTGAAGAGGGTGCCGCCGGCCGGCTCCGCACCGCTGAAGATCCGGCGGTTGGGCTGGGCGGCCATCAGCAGCGACATCGGCTTGCGGTGGGAGTGGAAGGCTCCGCCCGCATTGCCCGCGTAGCAGCACTCCAGGACGATGACGACGCGCTCGGCCCGGGCGCTGTCGAGACAGGAGAGCACCACGTCCTGCCAGGAGACGGTGGTGTGGCTCTGCCGGGGCACCGACGCACCGACCATCAGCCGCAGATCGCCGCCGTCACTGCCGACCCAGCCGTGGCCGGAGAAGTGCACCAGCAGCAGACCGCGCGCCTCGTCCGCGGCGGCCTTGAGCGCCTGGCTCAGCTCCCACGGCTCGTGCGGACGGCACAGGGTGACCTCGCCGGCGGTGAACAGATCGGTGGCGGTCAGCGCACGCCGCAGCTCCGTGGGGTTGTCCTCCACCGCGGGCAGACCGGTCAGCGTGGCGTAGTCGTGGACAGCGATCAGCAGCGCCCGGTTGACCTTGCCCCGCGCGTCGTATTCGGACATCCGGGTCAGTCCTCGCCGGTGCTGCCGCTCTCCTGCGCGGGACTGCCGGGATCGGGGCGTCCGGGCTCGCCGACCGGGTGCACCGCACCGCCCGCGGCGACGTCGACGGCGGGCACCTCGCCCTCGGCGCGCTCCTCCTTACGGCGCCGCAGCCACTCCCGCAGCGCGATGCCCAGCCCCTTGGTGACCTCGGCGGCGGCCGCGCCCACGATCACCAGGATCAGATCGTCCACCCCCACGGCCATATCGCCCGCGCCGGGACCGTCCGCGGCGTCCGCCTCCTCGGCGGGCCGTGGCCGGTGCTCCCAGGAGTGCTCCCTGCTGCCGAGCCAGGGTTCACGCTCCAGCCACGCCCGGAGGTCGTCGACGTCCTGCTGCGGATTGTTCGTGCCCGTGACCCGGATACGGATCTCCTGACGCCCGGTGCTCTCCGGCATCCCCCAGCCCCCTTCCGGCGGCCCCTTCGCCGCCGTACGCCAGATAGTGACGCGGGATCAGGGGCGCGGGCAACCGTGTGTGACGCCACAACCACCCTGTGGCGTCCGCCACAGCGCCTGCCGCGGCACAGCACCGCAGGTCAAGGGTGAGTTGACGGGCCTTCGCGGGGCGTGGTGGACTGCCCGGGCCAATCGGCGACAGCAGAGGAAGTCCGGTGCGAATCCGGCGCGGTCCCGCCACTGTCACCGGGGAGCGTTCCTCCGACGAGGGCCACGGCCCGTACCCCGTACGGGCTGGAAGGCCGGAGGTCACGCCGATCCGGGAGCCAGGAGACTCTGGTCGCCGTCACGTCGAGCCAGGGCGCGGACCCTGAGTGAGGACATACCGCCATGCCCGGCCGCCGTTCGAGAGCTCCACTGCCCGCTGCCGCAGGGCTCCTTCGAGGCCTGACGGCAGGCTGACCCGATGCGCGGCGAACACGCGGGATATGCGTGCGGCGCGGCCCTCGGCTTCCTCGGCGACCTGATCGCGGCGGATCCACGGCGCGGCCATCCGGTGGCCGCGTTCGGCCGGGCCGCCGCCGCCGTCGAACGCCGGCTCTGGCGCGACCACCGCGGATACGGGGCGGCCCATGCCGTGCTGTGCGCGGGCGGCGCCGCCGCCGCTGCCGCCGTACTCCAGCGCGCCCTACGGCACCACCACGGCGCCCGCACCGCGCTGACCGCGGCGACGGTCTGGGCCGTCCTGGGCGGCACCTCGCTCGGACGCGAGGCACGCGCCCTCGGCGGGGCGCTCACCGTCGGCGATCTGGACGTGGCACGGGAGCGGCTGCCGCATCTGTGCGGGCGCGATCCGCAGGCGCTGGACGGGCCGCAGATGGCCCGCGCGGTGGTGGAGTCGGTCGCCGAGAACACCTCGGACGCCGTGGTCGGCGCCCTGGTGTGGGGCGCGCTCGGCGGGGTGCCCGGCCTGGTGGCGTTCCGCGCGGTCAACACCCTCGACGCGATGGTCGGTCACAAGTCGCCCCGCTACCGCCGCTTCGGCTGGGCCTCCGCACGGCTCGACGACCTCGCCGGATGGCCCGGCTCCCGGCTGACCGCCGCCCTGACCGTGCTCGCCGGCCCCGACCGGCGCGGCGCGCTGCGGGCCTGGCGGGCGGACGGCGCCGCGCACCCGAGCCCCAACGCGGGCCCGGTGGAGGCATCGTTCGCGGGCGCGCTGGGCGTACGGCTGGGCGGCACGCTGGCGTACGGCGGGCGGGTCGAACACCGCCCGGTGCTCAACGGCGCGGCACGGCCGCCCGTCGCGGACGACATCGAGCGGGCGGTACGGCTCTCACGGCGGGTCGGCGCGCTGGCGCTGGCGGCGACCGTGGCGGGGCGGCTGGCAGTGGGCGCGGCACGGCGCAGGAGCAGAAGGAGACACCGGTGAACGGGCGGGACAACGGGCAAAGGGGGCCGGCGTCCGGTGCGGGCGCCGGCGGTGGCCTGCTGGTGGCCGGAACGACGTCCGACGCCGGCAAGAGCGTGGTCACGGCGGGGATCTGCCGCTGGCTGGCCCGGCAGGGCGTACGCGTGGCGCCGTTCAAGGCCCAGAACATGTCGCTCAATTCGTTCGTCACCCGCGAGGGCGCGGAGATCGGGCGGGCCCAGGCGATGCAGGCCGCCGCGGCGCGCGTCGAGCCGACCGCGCTGATGAACCCCGTGCTGCTCAAGCCGGGCAGCGACCGCAGCAGCCAGGTGGTGCTGCTGGGCAAGCCGGTGGGCGAGCTCAGCGCCCGCGGCTACCACGCGGGCCGGCAGGAGCAGTTGCTCGGCACCGTCACCGACTGCCTGGCCGAACTGCGGCGCACCCACGACGCGGTGATCTGCGAGGGCGCCGGCAGCCCCGCCGAGATCAATCTGCGCCGCACCGACATCGTCAACATGGGCCTCGCCCGGGCCGCCCGGATACCGGTCGTCGTGGTCGGCGACATCGACCGCGGCGGGGTGTTCGCGTCGTTCTTCGGCACCACCGCACTGCTGTCACAGGAGGACCAGGCGCTGGTCGCCGGGTACCTCGTCAACAAGTTCCGGGGCGATGTGACGCTGCTGGAACCGGGCCTGGCGATGCTGCGCTCCCTCACGGGCCGGGCAACGCTGGGCGTCCTGCCCTTCGCCCACGGCCTCGGCATCGACGAGGAGGACGGACTGAGGGTGTCGCTGCGCGGCGCGGTCCGCGAGAGCGTGGTGGCGCCCCCGCACGGCGCGGACGTGCTGCGGGTCGCGGTCTGCGCCGTCCCGCTGATGTCGAACTTCACCGACGTGGACGCGCTGGCCGCCGAACCCGGCGTGGTGGTGCGCTTCGTGGACCGCCCCGAGGAACTGGCCGACGCCGACCTGGTCGTGCTGCCCGGCACCCGCGGCACCGTCCGCGCACTGCAATGGCTGCGCGACCGCGGACTGGCCGCGGCGATCGCCCGGCGGGCCGCCGAGGGCCGCCCCGTCCTCGGCATCTGCGGCGGCTACCAGATGCTCGGCGAGCACATCGACGACGAGGTCGAATCGAAGGCCGGCGCGGTCGAGGGGCTGGGGCTGCTGCCCGTACGGGTGCGGTTCGCGGCGGAGAAGACCCTCGCCCGCCCGGTCGGCGAGGCGCTCGGCGAACCGGTGGAGGGCTACGAGATCCACCACGGCGTCGCCGAGGTCACCGGCGGGGACGAGGCGTTCATGTCCGATGCCCACGGGCACGGCCTCGACGGCTGCCGGGTCGGCTCCGTATGGGGAACCCACTGGCACGGCTCGCTGGAGAGCGACGGCTTCCGCCGGGCCTTCCTGCGCCGGGTCGCGGACGACGCCGGCCGGGCGTTCGTCCCGGCCCCCGACACCAGCTTCGGCACCCTGCGCGAGCAGCAACTGGACCGGCTCGGCGATCTGATCGAGGAGCACGCGGACACCGGCGCCCTGCTGCGGCTGATCGAGAAGGGGGTACCGGAGGGGCTGCCGTTCGTGCCTCCGGGGGCGCCATGACGGGTACGCAAGCAACGGACCGGGGAGCCGACGGCGACGTGGAGGACGACACAGCATGACAACCGCGCACAACACGACCCCGCAGTACCCCTTCACCGCGGTCGTCGGGATGGCCGACCTGCGCCTCGCGCTGCTGCTCAACGCGGTCAGCCCCGCGGTCGGCGGGGTGCTGGTACGCGGCGAGAAGGGCACCGCCAAGTCCACCGCGGTCCGCGCGCTGGCGGCGCTGATGCCGACCGTGGACGTGGTCAGCGGCTGCCGCTTCGCCTGCGCACCCGCCGCGCCCGACCCCGGCTGCCCCGACGGGCCGCACGGCACCGGCGCCGTCGAGGACCGCCCGACCCGGATGGTCGAACTGCCCGTCGGCGCCTCCGAGGACCGGCTGGTCGGCGCGCTCGACATCGAACGGGCACTGTCCGAGGGCGTCAAGGCCTTCGAACCGGGCCTGCTGGCCGACGCGCACCGCGGCATCCTCTACGTCGACGAGGTCAACCTCCTCCACGACCACCTGGTGGACCTGCTGCTGGACGCCGCCGCCATGGGCGCCTCGTACGTGGAGCGCGAGGGCGTCTCCGTACGGCACGCCGCGCGCTTCCTGCTCGTCGGCACCATGAACCCCGAAGAGGGCGAACTGCGGCCGCAGTTGCTGGACCGCTTCGGGCTCACCGTCGAGGTCGCGGCCTCCCGGGAGCCGGACCAGCGGGTGGAGGTGGTCCGCCGCCGGCTGGCCTACGACGCCGATCCGGCCGGCTTCGCGGCACGCTGGGCCGACGAGGAGGAGGCCCTGCGCCGGCGCATCACCGCGGCGCGCGAACTGCTGCCCGATGTGGTGCTGGGCGACGCGGCGCTGCGGCAGATCGCCGCGACCTGCGCCGCGTTCGAGGTGGACGGGATGCGCGCGGACATCGTGATGGCGCGCACCGCCACCGCGCTGGCCGCCTGGGCGGGACGGACGGAGGTACGCGAGGAGGACGTCCGGCAGGCCGCCCTGCTGGCGCTGCCGCACCGCCGGCGCCGTAACCCCTTCGACGCCCCCGGGCTGGACGAGGACAAACTCGACCGCACGCTGGAGGAGTTCGCCGGCGCGGACGAGAGCACGGAGGAGAACGCGCACGACGGCGCCGACGGCGACGACGATCCGGAACCGGACGGTCCGGACGGCGGTCCCGACGGGGGCGGCCCGGGCGGCGGCCACCCGCCCCAGGAGGGCGGCCCCGAGGAGGCCCCGCTGCCACCGGACGCCGAACTGCCGCACCAGCAGGACCGGGAGACCCCCCAGCCGCAGACCTCCCAGCCGCCCGAGAAGACCGAGGCCGAGCCCGAGGCCCGGCCCCAGGCGGGCGCGGCCGGCGAGAAGCCCGCGGTCGGCGCCGCCGAACCGTTCCGGACCCGGCGGCTCGACGTACCCGGCCTGGGCGAGGGCGCCGACGGCCGCCGCTCCCGCGCCCGCACCGCGCACGGCCGCACCACCGGCGCCCGCCGCCCCCAGGGCGCCCTGGGCAAACTCCACCTGGCCGCCACCGTGCAGGCCGCGGCCCCGCACCAGAAGGCGCGCGGGCGGCGCGGCACCGGCCTGGTGGTGCGCCGCGACGATCTGCGCGAGGCGGTACGCGAGGGCCGCGAGGGCAACCTCGTGCTGTTCGTCGTCGACGCCTCCGGCTCCATGGCGGCACGCAAGCGGATGAGCGCCGTCAAGGGCGCGGTGCTCTCCCTGCTGCTCGACGCCTACCAGCGGCGCGACAAGATCGGCATGATCACCTTCCGGGGCGCCGGCGCGGAGCTGGCGCTCCCCCCGACCTCCTCCGTCGAGGCCGGCGCCGCACGGCTGGAACAGCTGCCCACCGGCGGCCGTACCCCGCTGTCCGAGGGGCTGCTGAAGGCCCATGAGGTGCTGCGCATCGAGCGGATGCGGGACCCCTCGCGGCGCGCCCTGCTGGTGGTCGTCACCGACGGGCGGGCCACCGGCGGCCCCGAACCCGTTGTGCGCGCCTCCCGTGCCGCCCGGCTGCTCGCCGCCGAGGGCACCGCCTCCGTGGTCGTGGACTGCGAGGCCGGACCCGTACGGCTGGGCCTGGCCGGCGAACTGGCCCGGGACCTCCAGGGCATGGCCGTCACCCTCGACGAACTGCGCGCGGACCGCGTCTCCGCGCTCGTACGCACCGTCCAGGGCGCCAGGACCGCCCCCGCCCACCAGAACACCAACAGGAAGGCCGCGTAATGCCGCAGGGACAGCCGTCCGTCGTACCGAACGACGGGCTCACCACCCGCCAGCGCCGCAACCGCCCGCTGGTCTTCGTCCACACCGGAACCGGCAAGGGCAAGTCGACCGCCGCGTTCGGGCTGGCGCTGCGCGCCTGGAACCAGGGCTGGCCGGTCGGGGTGTTCCAGTTCGTGAAGTCGGCCAAGTGGAAGGTCGGCGAGGAGCGCGCCCTGAAGGTGCTCGGCGACTCCGGCGAGGGCGGTACCGTCGCCTGGCACAAGATGGGCGAGGGCTGGTCCTGGGTGCAGCGCGACATCTCCTCCAGCGAGGACGCGGCCCGCGAAGGCTGGGAGCAGGTCAAGCGGGACCTGGCCGCGGAGACCTACAAGCTGCTGGTACTGGACGAGTTCGCATATCCGCTGAAGTGGGGCTGGATCGACACCGAGGAGGTCATCTCGGCGCTCCGCGACCGTCCCGGTACACAGCACGTGGTCATCACCGGACGGGGCGCCCCCGAAGCGCTGCTGGACTTCGCCGACCTCGTGACGGACATGACGAAGGTCAAGCACCCCATGGACACCGGCCAGAAGGGCCAGCGGGGCATCGAATGGTGAACCGGGCAAGCAGGCCATGAACCGTGAACGCACGGGCGCACGGGCGCACGGGCGCACGGCATGAACGGCATGAACGGTAAGCGCACGGCATGAACCGGATGAGCCGGGCATGAATCGGGAGAACAGACCATGAGCCGGGAGAACAGACCATGAGCGGCGGCTCGATCCCGCGGCTGGTGATCGCCGCACCGTCGTCGGGCGCGGGCAAGACGACCGTGGCCACCGGCCTGATGGCGGCGTTCACCGAGGCCGGCCTGACCGTCTCCCCGCACAAGGTCGGCCCCGACTACATCGACCCCGGCTACCACTCCCTGGCCACCGGCCGCCCCGGCCGCAACCTCGACGCCTACCTCTGCGGCCCCGGCCGGATCGCCCCGCTGTTCCTGCACGGCGCGGCCGGCGCCGATCTCGCGCTCGTCGAGGGCGTGATGGGGCTCTTCGACGGCGCTTCGGGCATGGGCGAACTCTCCTCCACCGCGCACGTCGCCAAGCTGCTGCGGGCACCGGTGGTCCTGGTGGTGGACGCCTCCTCGCAGTCCCGGTCGGTGGCCGCGCTGGTGCACGGCTTCGCCTCCTGGGATCCGGAGGTACGGCTGGCCGGCGTCATCCTCAACAAGATCGGCTCGGACCGCCACGAGGAGTTGCTGCGGGAAGCGATGGGCTCCTCCGGCGTGCCCGTACTCGGCGCACTGCGCCGCGACGGCCGGGCCGGAACCCCCTCCCGCCACCTGGGCCTGGTCCCGGTCGCCGAACGGCGGGCCGAGGCCATGGAATCGGTCGCCGAGCTGGCCGCCCGGGTCCGCGAAGGCTGCGACCTCGACGCCCTGCTGGCACTGGCACGTTCCGTACCGGACCTGCCGGACACCCCCTGGAACCCGGCGGCCGAGCTGGATCCCGCCACCTCCGGAACCACACCCTCCGGCAAGCCGCTGATCGCCGTCGCCGGCGGCGCCGCCTTCACCTTCTCGTACGCCGAACACGCCGAACTGCTGGCCGCCGCCGGCGCCGAGGTCGCCCCCTTCGACCCCCTCCGGGACGAACAACTGCCGCCCGGCACCCAGGGACTCGTGATCGGCGGCGGCTTCCCCGAGGTCTACGCACCGGACCTGTCGGCCAACCAGCCGCTGCGCACGGCGGTCGCGGCCCTGGCCGCCTCCGGAGCGCCCGTCTCCGCCGAGTGCGCGGGACTGCTGTACCTCTCCCGCTCCATCGACGGCAAGCCGATGTGCGGGGTGCTGCCCGCCGAGGCCCGGATGACCGAACGGCTCACCCTCGGCTACCGGGAGGCGGTGGCCCTGCGCGACAACGCACTGGCCACCGCCGGAACGCGGGTACGTGGCCATGAGTTCCACCGCACGGCCCTCGAACCCGGAGCGGGCCCCGACGCCGCATGGGGCCTGACCCACCCGGAACGGCGGGTGGAGGGCTACGTCACCGGCGGCGTCCACGCGTCCTATCTGCATGTGCACTGGGCGGCCGAACCGTCGCTGGCCGCACGGCTGGTGGCAAGCGCCGCACGGAACGCCCCGGCGGCCGCACCATGACCCGCACACCGGACAGCACCCGGCTCACCTGCCAGCTGACACCCCCGGGGACGGGCGAAGGCCTCCCCCCTTTCCCCCTCGACCGGACCCGGACCCCGCACCCCTCCACCGGCGGCCTCCCGGACACACCCCTGACCCCGCACCCCTCCACCGGCGGGCTCCCGGACGCACCCCTGACCCCGCACCCCTCCACCGGCGGGCTCCCGGACGCACCCCTGACCCCGCACCCCTCCACCGGCGGGCTCCCGGACACACCCCTGACCCCGCACCCCTCCACCAGCGGGCTCCCGGACACACGCCTGACCTCGCCCACCGCCACCCACCCCGAACCACCCACGGCCCACGCCGAGTTGACGGCGTTCGGCGCCCCCTGGCCCGGTGAACGGATCACCGCCGGCCCCACCGCCCAGCTCACCGCAACCCTGGAGGACCGCCACGGCCGGCCCACCTTCGGGCCGGAAACCACAACACCATGACCGGTCCGTCGGCCCGCCCCCACTCCGCGGCACCGGCGGCCCCTGGCCGTGCCGCACAGTCGGCGGCCCGCGAAGCCTCCGCACCACGCACGGCCCATGCCCCTGCCACGCCACAGACGGGCCATGCCCCTGCCGCGCCCCTGTTCGTCGGTGTCGGCGCCGGCCGGGGCGTACCGGCCGACGAGGTCCTGGAGCTGATCACGGTCACCCTCGCGGCCGCGGGCTGTACGGGCCGGCCCCTCGCCGCACTCGCGACGGTGCACGCCAAGGCCGCCGAACCGGGCCTGCTCGCGGCGGCGCAGCGGCTCGGGGTGCCGGTGCGGGCGTTCCCGGCGGCGGCGCTGTCGGCCGTACGGGTGCCGGATCCGTCCCCGGCCGCGGCCGCCGCCGTCGGGACGCCGAGCGTCGCCGAGGCGGCCGCGCTGCTGGCCGCCGGACCGGGCGCCGAACTGCTCGCCGGCAAGCGGAAGTCCGCACCGCACGGCCGGCCGGCCCGGGCGACCTGCGCCCTCGCCGCACCGGCAGTACTCGCCACACCGGGAGTACTCGCCGCACCGGCAGTAACGGACTGCGGTGCCCTTACCGCTGGTAAGGAGGGAGCACCCGCCACCCCCTCCCCCGGTGCCGATATCGTCATGACTCTCCCCCGACCCGCCCCGCCGTGGCCCGGAGCGGTGGGCGGCGGTCATCGGCGACCCGGCGCCCGACAGCGAATCCACCGGCACCAAGGAGACCTCGTGACCCTCCCTCCCGCACTGCTCATCGCCGGTCACGGCACCCGTGACGAAGGCGGGGCCGAGGCCCTGCGCACGCTGGTGCGTGTGCTCGCCGCGCGGCACCCCGAAGTGCCCGTCGCCGGTGGATTCTTCGGTGCACCGGACTCCCCGCTGCCGCTGGACGAGGCCATCGACACACTGGTCGAGCAGGGCGCGACGCGCCTGGCCACCGTGCCGCTGTTGCTGGCCCCGACCGGGCCGGTGGCGCAGACGCTGGCGGCGGCGCTGGAGCGGGCGGCACAGCGCCACCCTGGCCTCGGCTACCGCTGCACCGCCGAACTGGGCCCGCACCCCCGGCTGCTGGAAGCGCTGGACCAGCAGCTGGATGCGGCGCTGGGCGACGAGGCCCGCACACCCGAGTACCGGTCCGGTACGACGGTGCTGCTGGTCGGCCGCGGGGCGACCGACCCGTACGCCAACGCCGAGGTGGCACGCGCCGCCCGGCTGCTGTGGGAGGGCCGCGGCTTCGCCGGCGTGGAGACCGCGTTCGTGACGCAGGCAGCGCCCGACGTGCCGGCCGGCCTGGACCGGTGCCGGGCACTGGCCGCCGCGTCCCCGGGTACCGGCCGGCCGGGCCGGATCGTGGTGCTGCCGTACTTCTTCTTCCCCGGCGCCCTGTTCGAGCGGCTGTGCATGCAGACCGAGGGCTGGGCCGCGGCCCACCCCGACATCGAGGTGTACGGGGCGCAGACGATCGGCACCGAGGCCGAGGTGGCCGACGTGGTCATGGAGCGCTACCGCGAAGCCGTGGCGAGCGTCTCCCGGGCGTCCGCGGGGGACGCCCGGCAGCCGCACACCCCGGCACCACAGTCCACCCCCACGGCCACCAGCACCGGAACCCACTGACCGTGCACACCCCCACCGAAACCACCCCCCTCCCACCCCGCGACGGGGTCACCCCGACCGGCACACCAGACCAGGAGCCCGACCCGGCCACGGCGTCCCAGGAACCCGACCTGCGGCACCACGGCGACGCCGAAGTCCGGGGCGCGGACAGCGGACTGACCGACCTGGCGGTCAACGTCCGTACCGGCACGCCCCCGGCCTGGCTCAAGGACCGGATCGCCGCCTCGCTGGACTCCCTCGCCGCGTACCCGGACGGCCGCGCCGCGCGCCGTGCGGTCGCGGCGCGACACCGGCTGCCCGCCGAGCACGTCCTGCTGACCTCGGGGGCCGCGGAGGCGTTCGTCCTGCTCGCCCGCGCCGTACGCACGCGGCGGCCGGTGGTCGTGCACCCGCAGTTCACCGAACCGGAGGCGGCGCTGCGGGACGCCGGGCACGAGGTCGGGCGGGTACTGCTCAGCGAGCGGGACGGCTTCCGGCTGGATCCGGACGCCGTGCCCGAGGACGCCGATCTGGTCGTCGTCGGCAACCCCACCAACCCCACCTCCGTGCTGCACCCCGCGGACGCGCTGGCACGCCTGGCACGGCCCGGCCGGACGCTGGTGGTGGACGAGGCGTTCATGGACGCGGTGCCCGGCGAACGGGAGTCGCTGGCCGGGCGCACGGATCTGCCGGGCCTGGTCGTCCTGCGCTCCCTCACCAAGACCTGGGGCCTGGCCGGCCTCCGCATCGGCTACGTACTGGCCGCCCCCGACCTCATCACCACCCTCCAGCAGGCACAGCCACTGTGGCCGGTCTCCAGCCCCGCGCTGGCCGCCGCCGAGGCGTGCAGCGCACCCGGCGCGCTGGCGGAGGCCGCCGCCGCGGCCGAACAGATCGCCGCGGACCGCGCCCATCTACTGGCCCGTCTGGCCGAGTTCGACCAGATCCGTACCGCCGCCCCCGCGGCGGGCCCCTTCGTCCTGATCCGACTGCCCCACGCAGCAGAGGTACGAGCCGGACTACGGGCCCGCGGCTTCGCCGTACGCCGCGGCGACACCTTCCCGGGCCTCGGCCCCGACTGGCTACGCCTCGCAGTCCGGGACCAACCCACAACCGACCGCTTCACCCACGCCCTGCGCCAAACCCTCAACCAACCCCTCCACACCCCCACCCCACCCAGCTGACCTCCCCCCACCCCAGCCTTGACACCACCCCCACCACCTCACACACTGTAACGAAGAGGCCGGAACTAATAACTCTAAGTAATCGTTGCCGAAACAAGGAGGAGGCCAGCGGCGGGAGGCAAGCGGCACATAGCAAGCGGCACACGGTCAGGCCCGAACCTCACCCGCGACCGAACCCCGCCGGGGACCCGCGGCGCTCCACACACCGACAGGCCCCCGACGAGGAGCAAGGCGGACCGCACGAGCCCCCTCAGGCCCCGTACGGCACGCCTCGGCCGTACCCCGCGCGCGGCACCCCCACAGCACCGGCACGGGGTACGAGCCTTGTCAGCCGCGGCCGCCCTGCGGCACGGCGCCGCGGCGTCGGCGGGCGTAGACCATCGAACCGGCACCCGCGGCAAGCAGCAGCGCCGCGCCCCCGGCGAGATAGGGGGTGGCCGAACTGCCGCCCGTCTCCGCCAGGTTCTGGGTGCTCGGGCTGGAGCCGCTCTGGTGCACCTGGGTGTCCTCGCCACCGGCGGGCCTGGTGCCACCGCCCGGCGTCGGGTCCCCGCCCGACTGGCCGCCGCTGGTACCGCCGGAGCCGCCCGGCTCAGGTGCGGTGCGGCCCGGTGCGGTGCAGTGGGCCTGGGCGAGGGTGACCCGGCCGCGGACGTCGGCGACGTTGAGCTTGAGGGGGTTGACGGAGACATTCAGGTCGAGCGCGGTGGCAGCAGCACTCTTGGAAGTGGTGCTCTTCTTGGACAGGTCGAGCCGTACCTCGCCCACGCCCGGCACCTTGACGTCCGTCGTCCCGCCCGCCGTGAGCGTGACCTTCTTGCCCAGGACGAGGACGGGGCCCAGCACGTTGGACTCGGCCCGGGGCGCCTTGCCGGCCTCGCACACCGCTTTGGCGGTGACCTGCTGGACCTCGATCAGGGACACCAGCGGCAGACCGGGGAGATGAACCTTGGCGTGCACGAGGTTGGCGTAGCCCTCGGCCTTGCGGCGGTCGGTGGTGGCGCGTGCGGTGGCGACGTCGGCGCGCAGCACGTTGACCGGCTTGCCCTGGTTGATGCCGTCCAGCTTCACGGTGAGCGCGGTCTTGTTGGCGGAGGCCGGGGCGTGCACGTCGTTCAGGGCGAGGTTCACCGGGACGTCGAGCGTCTTGTGGAGCAGACCGACGTTCAGGGCGGTGCGCAGCACGACCGCGTCGGCCTTGCCGCGGGCCGGGCCGTGGTCTCCGGTGGCCCAGGCGGGCGCGGCGCCGAGCATAACGGCGGGGCCGGCCGTGAGCGCCGTGGCGACGACGGTCGCGGCGAGCCGCCTGGACATGCGCATGCCGGAGGAGTTGGCGGGACTGGTGGACACGTGTGTGGAACCCCCACGAGAGAAATGGAGCCGTCGGCCGCGCCAATGGGGGACATCACGCGGGCCGACGACCTCGACCCGCACATCGTGTCCGTACGGAGGGTGAACAGGGAGCCACGTGCGGTCAGTTCATCACAAAGGGTGGTTTTCGTGTGTTCATTCGATTCCTGGGGCACGGGGCACCCCTGTGTCACAGGAGTCCCACCGGCCGGGTGAGCCGGGTTGACCGGCGGGGTCCAGGGGTGAGGTGAGATGCGCGGCCGGCGGTGGCTGGGCGCCCGACCGCCCCGTCACTCGACCGACCAGCCACCCGGCCACCCAGGCTCCCAGCCCCCGGCCGATCCGCCCGATCCGCCCGATCCGCCCGATCCGGCAACGCCAGCCGGCCAGCCAGTCGGCAGCGCTAGCCCACGACCGTGCCCCGTAGGACGACCCTGCGGGGTGCTGTCAGGACTCGTACGTCTTCGCGGGGGTCGCTCTCGTAGACCACCAGGTCGGCGGGGGCGCCTTCGGTGAGGCCGGGGCGGCCGAGCCAGTCGCGGGCGCCCCAGGTGGTGGCGGAGAGGGCGGCTACGGCGGGCAGGCCGGCCTTGGTGAGTTCGATGACCTCGTCGGCGACCAGGCCGTGCGGGAGCGAGCCGCCGGCGTCGGTACCGGCGTAGACGGGGATGCCGGCGTCGTAGGCGGCCCGTACGGTGTCGTAGCGGCGGGCGTGGAGGCTTCGCATGTGGTCCGCCCAGCGCGGGTACTTCGCCGCGCCGCCGGCCGCGAGGTCGGGGAAGGTGGCGATGTTGACGAGGGTGGGGACGATGGCCACGCCGCGTTCGGCGAAGAGCGGGATGGTCTCCTCGGTGAGTCCGGTGGCGTGCTCGATGCAGTCGATGCCGGCCTCGACGAGGGGGGCGAGGGTCTCCTCGGCGAAGCAGTGGGCGGTGACGCGGGCGCCGAGGCGGTGGGCCTCGGCGATGGCCGCTTCGACGGCGCCGCGGGGCCAGCAGGCGGACAGGTCGCCGGTGGTGCGGTCGATCCAGTCGCCGACGAGTTTGACCCAGCCGTCGCCGCGGCGGGCCTCCTGGGCGACGTAGGCGACCAGGTCCTCCGGCTCGATCTCGTGCGCGTAGTTGCGGATGTAGCGCTTGGTACGGGCGATGTGGCGGCCGGCGCGGATGATGCGTGGCAGGTCGTCGCGGTCGTCGATCCAGCGGGTGTCGGAGGGTGATCCGGCGTCGCGGATCAGCAGGGTTCCGGCGTCACGGTCGGTGAGCGCCTGTTTTTCGCTGGTGGGGGCGTCCACCGGGCCGTGTGCGTCGAGGCCGACGTGGCAGTGGGCGTCGACCAGGCCCGGCAGGACCCATCCTTCGACGGTGGTGGCATCGCGTGCCATGGCGGGCCGGTCGTAGGCGACCCGGCCGCCGACGACCCACAGCTCGTCATGGACCTCGTCCGGTCCGACGAGGACCCTCCCCTTGAGGTGCAGCACCGCACCTTCACTCATGGACGTCATACAGGCACTTTAGGCGGCGTGGCCGGGCCTGCGGAGGGGCCGGTTACGGGCCGAGGTGTGTGGTGGCGGTGTGTGCCGTGGCGGCGTGGTGGCGTGGCGTGGTCGGGCCGTCACCGTGGCCGCGCCGGAGGCGTAGGGGGCGTGGTGCGGGCGGGTAGGGCTGCGCGCCGGGGCCGCCGGGGCATTTCCCGGATGTTCCGACAAATCTCATCGCATGGTGTTGCGGGGCTTGTCATGGGTTTGCCGGGCGGGTTTCCATGGACCTTACGCAAGGTCTTACGCAGGGCCTTCCGCTGGCGAATTCCCTATTCCTCGGGAGTACAGCTTCCCGTATTCTCCTGCCCGCTTTTCCGCAGCTCAAACGCCAAGATTTCGCTAGTGCCGGATCCCGTAATTCGGACGGATCTCGGGGGCGTTACGTATCTGTGACCGACTACACAGCGCGTCCGTTTCGCCCCGAACATCCTGGTCAAATCGGTACGAACTTCGGCTGCATCGCACGCACGGGCGCGCCCGCGCGATAACACATCTCGGCCAGTTACGTAACCCCTGCCCGCGATGCAATTTCCTTTTTCCATGGGTAAATTTAATTTCCATGACCGCCGCACAAGCAGACCATGCACGTGCCCGTAGCGATATCAGAGAATTGCCGGAGGGCTTCAAGCTCGACACCCCACGCGTGGAGGACGGAGCCGCGATCTGGCGCATCGCCCGCGACTCGAAGGCGCTGGACCTCAACTCCTCCTACAGCTACCTGCTGTGGTGTCGCGACTTCGCTGCCACCTCCGTCGTCGCCCGCGACGGCGAGGGTGAGCCGGCCGCCTTCGTCACCGGCTACCTCCGCCCCGAGCGCCCGGAGGCCCTGGTCGTCTGGCAGGTTGCCGTCGACGATGCGCACCGTGGCAAGGGGCTGGCGGCCGCCCTCCTGGACGGGCTGACCACCCGCGCCATGGACGAGCTGGGCATCCGTTTCGTCGAGACCACCATCACCCCCGACAACGCCGCGTCCAACCGGTTGTTCGCGTCCTTCGCCGAGCGGCACTCAGTGCCCATCAAGCGCGAGGTGCTCTTCGACGCAGGGCTGTTCCCCGAGCAGGGCCACGAGCCGGAGGTGTTGCACCTCATAGGCCCGTTCACACCACAGGCCCCCGGGCAGTAGCGCCCCCAGGGCCGCGCGGCGATGGCGCCGCCGCGGCCGTGCGGATCCGGCACCACCCCGTGAGAGCGCCGGTACCGCCCAGCCCCCCACCAAGACTTCCTCATCCTTTCGCACTCATCTCCCAGGAGCATGCTGTGACCATCACCCAGCCCGATCTGAGCGTCTTCGAGACCGTGGAGTCGGAGGTGCGCAGCTACTGCCGTGGCTGGCCCACCGTCTTCGACCGCGCGCAGGGCAGCCGCATGATCGACGAGGACGGGCACACGTACCTCGACTTCTTCTCCGGCGCCGGCTCGCTCAACTACGGCCACAACAACCCGGTGCTGAAACGCGCCCTGATCGACTACATCGAGCGGGACGGCGTCACCCACGGCCTGGACATGTCCACCACGGCCAAGCGGGCGTTCCTGGAGTCGTTCCAGAACATCATCCTGCGGCCGCGTGACCTGCCCTACAAGGTCATGTTCCCGGGCCCGACGGGTGCCAACTCCGTCGAGGCCGCGCTGAAGCTGGCCCGTAAGGTCAAGGGCCGCGAGTCGATCGTGTCCTTCACCAACGCCTTCCACGGGATGTCACTGGGCGCGCTCGCGGTCACCGGCAACTCGATGAAGCGGGCGGGTGCGGGTATCCCGCTGGTGCACGGCACGCCGATGCCGTTCGACAACTACCTCGACGGCAAGTACCCGGACTTCCTGTGGTTCGAGCGGCTGCTGGAGGACCAGGGCTCGGGTCTGAACACCCCCGCCGCGGTGATCGTCGAGACGGTGCAGGGTGAGGGCGGCATCAATGTCGCGCGGGCCGAGTGGCTGCGTGCGCTGGCCGCCCTGTGTGAGCGCCGCGACATGCTGCTGATCGTCGACGACATCCAGATGGGCTGCGGCCGTACGGGTGCCTTCTTCTCCTTCGAGGAGGCGGGCATCGTGCCGGACATCGTGACCGTCTCCAAGTCCATCAGTGGCTACGGCCTGCCGCTGGCGCTGACGCTGTTCAAGCCCGAGCTGGACATCTGGGAGCCGGGTGAGCACAACGGCACCTTCCGCGGCAACAACCCGGCGTTCGTCACGGCCGCCGCGGCGCTGGACACCTACTGGGCCGACGGTCAGATGGAGAAGCAGACTCTCGCCCGCGGTGAGATCGTCGAAGCGCACCTGAAGGCCATTGTCGAGGAGAACCCGGACACCTTCGCCGAGTACCGCGGCCGCGGTCTGGTGTGGGGCCTGGAGTGCAACGACAAGAGCCTCGCGGGCAAGATCGCCAAGCGCGCCTTCGAGCTGGGTCTGCTGATCGAGACCTCCGGCCCGGAGAGCGAGGTCGTCAAGCTGCTGCCGGCTCTGACGACCACCCCGGAGGAGCTGGACGAGGGGCTTCGGACCCTCGGCCGCGCGGTCCGCGACTGCGCCTGAACCGACTCTCAGAGCTCCCGCACCGTTCCACAGAAAGGCACCGACTCACCGTGATCGTCCGTTCGTTCCAGGACATCGAAGGCACCGACCGCCACGTCAAGTCCAAGTCCGGCACGTGGGAGAGCAAGCGCATCGTGCTCGCCAAGGAGCGCGTCGGCTTCTCGCTGCACGAGACCGTGCTGTACGCCGGTACGGAGACGTCGATGTGGTACGCGAACCACATCGAGGCCGTGGTCTGCATCGAGGGCGAGGCCGAGCTGACCAACGACGAGACCGGCGAGAAGCACACCATCACGCCCGGCGTGATGTACCTGCTCGACGGGCACGAGAAGCACACCATGCGGATCAAGGAGGACTTCCGCTGCCTGTGCGTCTTCAACCCGCCGGTCACCGGCCGTGAGGACCACGATGAGAACGGGGTCTACCCGCTTCTCACCGAGCCCGAGACGGAGCCCGAGACGGTCTGAGGCGGCACCCGCCTGCCCCGTCCGGCAGAGCTGAGGAAGGCACCCACCGCGCAGGTAAGCCAGATTCCGTACGAGAGGAGAGGAAGGCAACACCATGACCACCGCACCCGAGCGCACCGCCGACCTGTACCCGACCCGTGGGACCGCTGAGGTGATCACCCCGCGGAAGGACCCGGTGGTGTGGTCGCAGCCCGGAGCGGCCGGCCCGTTCGCGCCGTCCGAGCTGAGCGACTTCGAACGCGACGGCTTTTTCGCCATCGGGGAGCTGCTGACGGCTGAAGAAGTCGCGGTGTACCGCGCGGAGCTGGACCGGCTCGTGCACGACCCGGCGATGCGCGCCGATCCGCGCTCCATCGTCGAGCCGAAGTCGCAGAGCGTCCGGTCCGTCTTCGAGGTGCACAAGATCAGTGAGGTGTTCGCCAAGCTGGTCGCCGATCCGCGAGTGGTCGGGCGTGCCCGGCAGATCCTCGGTTCGGACGTCTATGTCCACCAGTCGCGGATCAATGTGAAGCCCGGTTTCGGTGCCTCGGGCTTCTACTGGCACTCGGACTTCGAGACCTGGCACGCCGAGGACGGTCTGCCGAACATGCGCACCGTGTCGGTCTCGATCGCGCTGACCGAGAACTACGACACCAACGGCGGCCTGATGATCATGCCTGGTTCGCACCAGCACTTCATCGGGTGCGAGGGTGCGACGCCGAAGGACCACTACAAGCGGTCGCTGCAGATGCAGGACGCCGGGCTGCCGTCGGACGAGGCGCTGACGAAGATGGCGGACAAGCACGGTATCCGGCTGTTCACCGGCAAGGCCGGTTCGGCGACGTGGTTCGACTGCAATGCGATGCACGGCTCGGGTGACAACATCACGCCGTATCCGCGCAGCAATGTCTTCATCGTGTTCAACAGCGTGGAGAACACGGCGGTGGAGCCGTTCGCGGCTCCGGTCCGGCGTCCGGAGTACATCGGGGCGCGGGACTTCACGCCCGTGAGGTAGGAGCAGGTACGCGAGGTACCGGTGGCGCGGCTGCCGCACAGCAGGGTCTGTGCGGTGGCCGCGCCGCGTTGTGGGGGCGCGCCGGTCGCGGGTGCTGCCGCTGGGGGCCGGCCGGTGGTGCTCAGGTGTCCAGTGCCGGGTAGTCGAGGTAGCCGGTGTCGTCGCCTCCGTAGAAGCTGGTGGGGTCGGGGGTGTTGAAGGGGCCGCCGGCCGCCAGTCGCCGGGGCAGGTCGGGGTTGGCGAGGAAGAGCGCGCCGTAGGCGAGCAGGTCGGCGCGGCCTTCTTCGACGAGGGGGAGTTCTTCGGGGCCGGTGGGGCGGCCGTCGGTGGCGGGGTTGAGGAGGAAGGTGCCGCCGAAGCGCTTGCGCAGGCCGTCGAGGAGTTCCTGGTCGCGGACGTCGCAGGTGTGCAGATAGGCCAGGCCGAGGGGGGCGATGGCCTCGACCAGTGTGGTGTAGGTGGCTTCGGGTGCGGGCTCGGAGATGTCGTTGAAGGGGTTGCCGGGTGAGAGGCGCAGGCCGGTGCGGTGTGCGCCGATGGCGTCGGCGACGGCCCGGGTGACCTCTAGGGCGAAGCGGGCGCGGGCTTCGTCGGAGCCGCCCCATGCGTCGGTGCGCAGGTTGGTGTTGGGGGCGAGGAACTGGTGGACGAGGTAGCCGTTGGCGCCGTGGATCTCCACTCCGTCGAATCCGGCCTCGATGGCGTTGCGGGCCGCGGTGGCGAACCCGGCGATGGTGCCGGTTATCTCGTCGCCGGTGAGTTCGCGGGGGGTGACGAAGTCCTTGAGGCCTTCGGGGGTGAAGCCCTGTCCGGCCGCGGCGACCGCGGAGGGTGCGACGGGCAGCTGGCCTTCGGGCAGCAGTAGCGGGTGGCCGATGCGGCCGCCGTGCCACAGCTGTGCGAAGAGCGTGCCGCCCGCGTTGTGCACGGAGTCGGTGACCTTGCGCCAGCCGGCGATCTGTTCGGGGGTGTGCAGTCCGGGGGTGAGCGGGTAGCCGCGTCCGAGGGGTGTGGTGTGGGTGGCTTCGGTGATGATGAGGCCGGCCGAGGCGCGCTGGGTGTAGTAGCGGGCCATGGACGGGGTGGGGACGCCGTCGGGGGTGGCGCGGTTGCGGGTCATCGGCGCCATGACGATGCGGTTGGCGAGCGGGATGCCGGCGAGGTCTACGGGGTCGAATGCGGTGGTCACGTGAGGGCCTCTCAACTGCTGCGTCGGACACGGTCGTTACCCGTTACGTCTGCTGCCTCAACGTGTGGGACCCGGCCGGCATTCCCGCACTGGCCCGGTTATGCGAGGAGTGCCAGCAGCCGGTCGACGTCGTCGGTGGAGTTGTAGAGGTGGAAGGAGGCGCGCAGCAGTCCGCCGCGCACCGAGATCTTCACGCCGGCCTCGGCGAGGCGGTGTTCGGCGTCGGCGAGGCCGGGGGTGGAGACGATGGCCGAGCCGGGGGCGGGGCGGGGGGTCAGTCCGCGCTCGGTGAGCCCTTCGCGGTAGTGGGCGGCGAGGGCGGTGTTGTGGGCGTTGACGGCCGGTACGCCCAGCTCCTCGATGAGGGCGAGGGAGTGTGCGGCGGCGACGTAGGAGAAGTGGGCGTGCGGTTCGTCGAAGCGGCGGGCGGTGGTGGCGGGTGTGATCAGGCCGTAGTTGGAGGCGTCGAGGTCTTCCCCGGCGACCCAGCCGGCATGCAGGGCGGCCGGCCAGTCGGGGCCGTCGGCGCGGTCGTCGCGGTCGCCGCCGAAGGCGAGGAAGGTCGTACCGCGCGGGCAGAGCAGCCATTTGAAGGCGCCGGCGACGAGGTAGTCGAAGTCCGTGGCGCGCAGCGGCAGCCAGCCGGCGGCCTGGGTGGCGTCGACGAAGGTGCGTGCGCCGTGGGCCCGGGCGGCCTCCCGTACGGCCGTGAGGTCGGCGATCCGGCCGTCCAGGGACTGTACGGCGCTGAAGGCGACCAGTGCGGTGCCGGGGCGGACCTCGTCGGCCAGTGCCTCCAGGGGTACGGTGCGCAGTTTGATGCCGGGGTGGGTGCCGAGGGGGTTGACCAGGGAGCTGAAGTCGCCTTCGGGGGCGAGGACTTCGGAGCCGGGTGGGAGGGAGGCGGCGATCAGCGCGGACTGTACGGCGACCGAGCTGCCGAGGGCGACGCGGTCGGCGGGGATGTCCAGCAGCCGGGCGAAGGCGGCCCGGGAGGCGGTGGCGGCGGCGAAGTAGTCGCGGCCCATGGTGCCGTAGGAGGTGGATTCGTCGATGGCCGCGCGCAGGGCGGTGGCGCTGCGGCCGGGGAGGAGTCCGCTGGAGGCGGAGTTGAGGTAGGTCGTCTCGGGCGCGAATTCGGCCCCGCCGAGTGGCGCGTGTCGCTGCATGCCCCCACTGTGCTCGGCGGGAGCCTCCGCGTCCACGGTGCCCCGGCCGCGTCACTGCCCGGCGCGGCCGGTGGTCACTGTCCGGGAACGGCGCGGCCGGTGGTCACTGTCCGGGTGCGGTGCAGCCGTCGTCGCCGCAGACCTCCGCGCCGGCCGGGGCGGTGGCCTGGGGCGCGGCGTCGGCGTGTGCCCTCTCCAGGGCCTGGCGGAAGACGTCGGCGGGCTGCCCGCCGGAGATGCCGTAGCGGCGGTCGATGGCGAAGAACGGCACGCCGGTGGCGCCCAGCTCGGCGGCCGCGCGCTCGTCGGCGCGTACCTCCTGGGCGTAGGCGCCGGGGTCGGCGAGGACCCGGGCGGCCTCGTCGGCGGGCAGGCCGGCGCCGGTGGCGAGCTCCTGAAGGACGGCGGGGTCGCCGAGCGGGCGGGCCTCGGCGAAGTTGGCGCGGTAGAGGGCGTCGAGCAGGGCGTCCTGGACGCCGTGCGCCTTTCCGGCGTGCAGCAGCCGGTGCAGGTCGAAGGTGTTGCCGTGCACGCGGTCGGAGCGGTACGCGAGGCCTTCGCCGGCGGCGGCCGCGGCGACCCGGGCCTCCATCTCCTCGGCCTGGGCGCGGCTGACGCCGTACTTCGAGGCGAGCATGTCCAGCACCGGGATGTCGGTGGGTGCCGGTGCGTTCGGGTCCAGCTCGAAGGAGCGGTGGACGACCTCGACGTCGTCGCGGTGCGCGAAGGCGGCGAGCCCGGCCTCGAAGCGGGCCTTGCCGATGTAGCACCAGGGGCAGGCGATGTCGGACCAGATTTCCACGCGCATGAGCTGACTTTCCTCGTCGGGATGTGTTCTTCGGTAACCGCGCGGGGCAGCGGGCTGTTCCGCGGGTACCGTCCCGGCATGACCTCGTCACAGGGATTCCTCGGCTTCTGGGAGACGATCGGGTCCGCGAAGACCTTCACCCATCCTCTCGATCCGGTGCTGCTCGATGCGTATGTGCCGCGGAGTGCGCGGGTGCTGGACTACGGCTGCGGGTACGGGCGGCTGACCGCGGAGCTGGCCGGGCTCGGGTACCGGGCGGTGCGGGGGGTGGATGTCTCGGCGGCGCTGATCGCGCGGGGGCGGCGGGAGCATCCGGAGGCGGAGCTGATGCGGTGGGCGGAGTTTCCGCTGCCGTTCGGGGCGGGCTCGTTCGATGCGGCGCTGCTGTTCGCGGTGTTGACGTGTGTGCCCGGGGACACGGAGCAGTCGGCGATCGTCGGGGAGCTGGGGCGGCTGGTGCGGCCCGGTGGGGTGCTGTATCTGAGCGATGTGCCGGTGCAGGGCGATGCGCTGAATCAGGAGCGGTATGCGCGGTTCGCGGGGCGCTACGGCACGTACGGGGTGTTCGAGACGGACGACGGTGGGGTGTTCCGGCACCATCCGCCGGAGCGGCTGCGGGGGCTGGTGCGGGCGGCGGGCTTCTCGGTGGTGGCGGAGCGGCGGGGCTCGGTGGGGACGCTGGACGGGCGGACGGCCGAGCGGTTGCAGCTCATCGCCCGGCGGGAGGCATCTTCGGTGCCGGGCGGTCCCCGGGGGTGAGGTCCAGGGTCAGGGTGAGGTGGGTGGCGTCGGGGGCGGGGCGGCGGTCCGGGTCGGGGCGCCAGCCGAGGCCGGTGTAGAAGGCGCGGGCGCGGTGGTTGTGCCACAGGACGTCGAGGACGGCCCGGGCGAAGCCGGCCGTGTGCCAGGCGCGCAGGCAGGCGGTGTGCAGGGCGTGGCCGATGCCGGTGCCCCAGTGGGCGGGGTCGACGTGCAGCTGGTGGAGGGTGACGGTGCGGCGGGGGTGGTCGGTGCGAGGGGGGTGCTGCCGCGCCGTTGAGGCGTGGGGGAGGTAGGCGGCGGCGCCGAGGACCGTGCCGTGGCGTACGGCGCACAGCGTGGGGGTGTCGACGCGGTCCAGGGCGCGCGCCCAGGCGGTGTGCCGGCGGGCGTGTTCGGCGGCGGTGTCGAAGGGGGTGCCCGGGTGGCGGGCGCGGTGGTGGGCGGCGCGGGCGCCGGTGTGCAGGGCGGCGATCGCCGCCAGGTCCGCGCGGGTGGCGGCGCGGACCTGGACGGCGGTTGCGTCGGGGGTGGGGGGCACGGCGGGGGTGGTTACGCGGTTTCGGGGCGGCCGTCGACCTGGCGGGGCAGGCCGAGCGGGTTGTCCTCGCGCAGTTCCGGGGGCAGCAGGGCGGGCGGGGTGTCCTGGTAGGCGACCGGCCGCAGCCAGCGTTCGACGGCGGTGCCGCCGACGGAGGTGGCGGTGGAGGTGGTGGCGGGGTAGGGGCCGCCGTGGTGCTGGGCGGGGGCGACCGCGACGCCGGTGGGCCACCCGTTGACGACGATGCGGCCGGCGAGCGGGGTGACCTGGGAGAGCAGCCGGGCGCCGGGGCCGTCGCCGGCGGCTTCGGCCTCGCTGAGGTGCAGTGTGGCGGTGAGGTTGCCGGGGAGCCGGGCGAGCAGGGCGCCGGTCTCGGCCTCGTCGGTGTAGCGGGCGACGACGGTGACCGGGCCGAAGCACTCTTCCAGGAGGAGGTCGTGGGGTCCTTCGGTGGCGAGGCGGGCGGCGGGGACGGTGAGGAAGCCGGCGCTGACGGTGTGCTCGCCGCCGGCTCCGGGGGTCACCGGTGCTTCGACGTCGGGCAGTTCGGCGCGGGTGCGGACGCCGTCGAGGAACGCCTGGCGCATCCGGGGGTCGAGCAGGACGCCGGGCTCGGTGTCGCTGACGGCCGCGGTCAGCGACTTCAGCAGGCGGTCGCCGGGCTCGCCGGCGGGCGCGAGGACCAGTCCGGGCTTGACGCAGAACTGGCCGGTGCCGAGCGTCATCGAGCCGGCCAGGCCGGTGCCGAGCTGTTCGGCGCGTTCCTCGGCCGCGGCCTCGGTGATCACGACCGGGTTGAGGCTGCCCAGTTCGCCGTGGAAGGGGATCGGGCGGGGGCGGGCGGCGGCCGCGTCGTACAGGGCGCGGCCGCCGCGTACCGAGCCGGTGAAGCCGGCCGCGGCGATCAGCGGATGGCGGATCAGGTCGAGCCCGGCCTGGAAGCCGTGCACCACGTTCACCACGCCTTCCGGCAGGCCGGCCCCGGTGGCGGCGCGGCGCAGCAGCGCGGCGCACAGTTCGGAGGTGGCGGGGTGGTCGGGGTGGGCCTTGACGACGACGGGGCAGCCGGCGGCCAGGGCGCTGGCGGTGTCGCCGCCGGGTACGGAGAAGGCGAGCGGGAAGTTGCTGGCGGCGTAGACGGCGACCGGGCCGAGCGGGATCTTGTAGCGGCGCAGATCGGGCCGGGGCGGGGTGAGGCCGGGGTCGGCGTGGTCGATCAGTACGCCGAGGTACGCGCCGTCCTCGACGAGGTCCGCGAAGGCCCGCAACTGGTAGGTGGTGCGGGCGAGTTCCCCGGTGAGCCGGCCGGGGCCGAGGGCGGTCTCGGCGTCGGCGGCCTCGACGACCGCGTCGCCGGCGTCGTCGAGCAGGTCGGCGGCGCGGCGCAGCAGGGCGGTGCGGGCGGCCCGGTCGGCGAGCGCGTCGCGGGTGGCGTGGGCGGCCCGGACCGCCGCGTCCACCTCGTCGGCTGTGGCCTCCACCGCAACCTGTTCCCGTCGCTTCCCGGTTCGGGGGTCGACACTCCAGACTGGTGCTGTTGCTGCCGCTGCCACCGTGCATTCCTCCCGGGCGATGCCGTGCCGAGTCGTTCTGGGTCGAGCTGGGTCGAACTGGTCGTTCTGGGGTTGCTCTGGAATTGTTCTGCGGTCGCTGTGAGTTGTTCTGCGGTCGCTCCGGGTCCCGCGGACCTTGCAGTATCCCGAACCTCGTTCGATATGGTGAACGCCATCCCGGATCATGAACAACTGGGACTCTATGGCTGTCCGAACAGAGGGGTCAAGGGCGATGTCAGCTGCCGATACCGGTGGAGCGCAGGTCAAATCCGCGGTGCGGACGGTGGAGTTGCTCGAGTACTTCGCCGGCCGCCCCGGTATGCACTCCCTGGCCTCCGTCCAAGAGGCCGTCGGCTACCCCAAGTCCAGCCTCTACATGCTGCTGCGCACCCTCGTCGACCTGGGCTGGGTGGAGACCGATGCCACCGGTACCCGCTACGGCATCGGGGTGCGGGCCCTGCTGGTCGGCACGTCGTACATCGACGGCGACGAGGTGGTGGCCGCGGCCCGGCCGACGCTGGACCGGCTCTCCGACGACACCACCGAGACCATCCACCTCGCCCGGCTGGACGGCACCAACGTCGTCTACCTCGCCACCCGCCAGTCGCAGCACTATCTGCGGCCGTTCACCCGGGTCGGGCGGCGGCTGCCCGCGCACTCCACCGCGCTGGGCAAGGCGCTGCTGGCGACGTACTGCGACGACGAGGTCCGGGCGATGCTGCCGCCGGCTCTGGCGCAGCTGACCGAGCACACCCTCACCGACCGCGAGGAGTTGATCGAGGAGCTGCACGCGGTGCGTGAGCAGGGCTATGCGGTCGACCGCGAGGAGAACACCCTGGGCCTGCGCTGCTTCGGCGTCGCGATCCCCTACCGCACCCCGGCCCGGGACGCGATCAGCTGCTCGGTGCCGGTGGCCCGGCTCACCCCGGACCATGAGCGGATGATCAAGGACATGCTGTTCGACGCCCGCGACCGGCTGACGCTGTCCACCCGCCGGCTGTGACCGGGGCGGGACCGCCCTGACAGCCTGACCGTCCTGACCTGCTGCCCCGGGCGGGCCGGGGCGCGGTCCGCCTCCCCCGTGCGGCGGAGGCGGATCGTCGGCGCGGTCGAGGCGGCCGGAGACCGCGGCCGGAAACCTGGCCGGTATGCACACACCGCCCGTCCCCGCCGACCCCGTCCGTACCGCCCGCGGCGTGCTGCGGACGCTCACCGTGGCCGCCTGCCTCCCCTACCTCACGCTGAAGATCGCCTGGATCGCGGGCAGCCGCCTCGGCATCCCCCGGGGCAGCGCGCTGCGCCACGACGGCAACCCCCTGATGGCGCTCAACGCCCTGACCGTCGTGATGGATGCGGCCGTGATCGTGCTGGCGTTCCTGCTGACCCGGCCGTGGGGGCGGCGGGTGCCGGCCTGGCTGCCGGCGCTGCCGATGTGGTGTGCCACCGGACTCCTCGCGCCGGTCTTCGCGGTCTTCCCCGCCCAGACGCTGGCCTCCCTGCTGCACGGCTCGCCCCGCACGGACATCACCGGCGGCGACGGATCCGGCGGACCCGACCAGCTGCTCGACCCCTGGGTGTGGAGCGTGGTCTACGGCGGCTTCATCGTGCAGGGCCTGGCCCTGGGCACCCTCTTCGTGCTGTACGCCCGGGAGCGCTGGGGCCGTCTGTGGCGCGGCCCCCTGGGGGCGCTCCCCGACAGCCCCACCCGCTCCGCGCGCCGGCTGACCGCCACCACGGTGACCGTACTGGCAGCGCTGCCCACCACCACACATCTGCTGTGGGCGGCCGGCAGCACGGCCGGTCTGAGCCCCGCGCGGGCCGCCGCGATGGACCTCAACACCCGCCTGAACGACGCCTGTTACGTGCTGTTCGCGCTCCTCACGGTGGCCGGGGCGCTGCTGCTCGGCTACGGCCGCGGCCGCCGCGTACCGCTGCTGCTGCCGCTGGCCGCCGCCTGGACCGGCTCGGGCGCCCTCGCCTGCTGGGGCGGCTGGCTGACGCTGACCTCGCTCACCGGCCCTGCGGACGGCCCGCACCAGCACACTCCCCTGCTGAGCCTGACCTACGCTGTGCAGATGATCGTCGGGATGCTGACAGCCGTCGCCGGTGCCCACTTCTTCGCCGAACGTGAGGCCGCACGGTGCGGATGAGGGCGGGCGTCCTGGCCCGGCGCTGGATCCATATGGTGCTGGGCGGCGCGCTGTTGATGCCGTACTTCCTGCTGATGTCGGTCGTCGTGGCGGTGCTGGGCGGCTCGCCGGGCCTGCTGACCGACCCGGTCTGGTACGTGGCGTTCGCCGGGGCCCTGCCGGTCGCCTTCCTCAGCGCGCTCACCGTCCTGTTCCCGGTCGTGCGGATCGTGGAGACGGTCACCGCACGGGCGCTGTGCGGGCTGGCGGACAGCGGGCCGGACGATCTGGCGACGGTGTCCTGGGCGGTCCGCCGGCGCACCGCCGCATGGTTCACGCTGCATCTGTGCACCGGCGGGGTCGTCAGCGGGATGACGCTCTCCTCACCGCCCGCCGTGGTGGTGCTCGTCCTGATGCCGTTCTCCGAGAGGTTGCAGCACAGCCAGGTCTCCTTCGGCGCACCGTTCAACGGCTGGCTCGGTCCGCTGACCGGGCTGGGGCTGCTGGCGCTGCTGCTGGCGACCGTATGGATCTGCGGGGGGCTCCAGGCCCGCTGCGCCCCCGCGCTGCTGGGGCCCACGCCGGCCGACCGGCTGGCCGCCGCCGAGCGCCGGGCTGCCGATCTGGCCACCCGTAACCGGCTGGCCCGTGAACTGCACGACTCCGTGGGGCACGCGCTGAGCGCGGTCACCCTTCAGGCGAGCGCGGCCCGCCGGGTGCTGGACACCGACCCGGCTTTCGCCCGTGCGGCGCTGACCGCGATCGAGGACACCACCCGTGAGGCGGTCGCCGAACTGGACACCGTTCTGGGCCTGTTGCGCGAGGAGGACGGCGGTGACCCGACCGCCCCCGCGCCCACCCTGGACGGCCTGGAGGCGCTGCTCGACCGGACCCGCGCGGCGGGCGTGCGGGTCGAGGCGACGGTCGAGGGGCGGTGTACGGGGCTGCCGCCGGTGGTCTCGCGGGAGGCCTACCGGATCGTGCAGGAGGGCCTGAGCAATGCGCTGCGGCACGCCGGGCCGGTGCCGGTACGGCTGTATCTGCGCCGGGACGGGCGGGAGTTGACGCTGCGGATGACGAACCCGGTCGGCGGTCCTGCGGCCGGCGAGGGGACCCGCCCGCCCGTCCAGGCGCCGCGTCCGGGCGGCGGCCGGGGGCTGCGCGGGATCGCCGAACGGGCCCGGCTGCTGGGCGGCGAGGCGGCCGCGGGCGCACGGGACGGCGTATGGCGGCTGACGGCCCGGCTGCCGCTGGCCGGGCCGGTACGCGAGGAGCACACGCGCCACGAGGGCCGCGAGGAGCACGAGGACGGATGCCGGGAGACCGGCCGGGGGACAGGGTGAACGGCACATGACCACGACGCAGGACCAGGACGGCACGGCACACGACCGCACGGTGCGCGACGGCAGGGACCACGACACCACGGACCGCGACGGCCGCCCGGCCCAAGAGGCCGACGGGCAGCGCCGGTTGCGGATCGTGCTCGCCGACGACGAGCGGATGGTGCGTACCGCGCTGCGCGCGATCCTGGGCGCCGAGGACGACATGGAGGTGGTCGGTGAGGCGGCGACCGGGGCGGAGGCGGTGCCGCTGATCCGTCAGCTGTGCCCGGACATCGTGCTGATGGACGTCCGGATGCCGGAGATCGACGGGATCCGCGCGACCGAGCAGGTGCTCGCCGGGATGGACCGGCCGCCGCGCATCATCGTCGTGACGACCTTCGAGAACGACGCGTATGTGTACGACGCGCTGCGGGCCGGGGCCAGCGGGTTCCTGCTCAAGCGGTCCGGTGCGGAGGATCTGGTCCAGGCCGTACGGCTGGTGGCGCGCAGCGACTCGCTGCTGTTCCCGGCGGCGGTACGCCGGCTGGCCGCCCGGCACGCCGGGGAGCGGGCCGCGCAGGACACCGTGCGGCAGCTGCGGGCCCGGCTGTCCGAGCGGGAACGGGCGGTGCTGCGGCTGATGACGGCCGGGCTGACGAACGCCGAGATCGCCGAGCGGCTGGGAGTCGGTCCGGCCACCGTGAAGACACATGTGGCGGGGGTGCTGGCCAAGCTGGGGGTGCGGGACCGGACCCAGGCGGTGATCGCCGCGTACGAGTGCGGATTCGTCCGGCCGGGGTGAGGAGAGGCCCCGGACGGCTCCGCGCAAGGAGCCGCTCAGGCACCGGTCCGCGGCGCGGCGGGGAGGAGCGCCAGGCCGTGGTCGAGGAGCGCGGCCAGCTCCTCGATGTGCGCGGGGGCCGGTTCGCCGAGCGGCGGGCGGACCTCGCCTACGTCCAGGCCGCGCAGCCGTACCCCCGCTTTGACCAGCGAGACGGCGTAGCCGCGGCCCTGGTCGCGCAGTTCGGCCAGCGGCCGGTAGAAGCCGTCCAGCAGGCGGGCGACGGTGGCGTGGTCGCCGGCGGTGAGTGCCCGGTGGAAGGCGAGGGCGATCTCGGGGGCGAAGGCGAAGACGGCGGAGGAGTACAGGCGCACGCCGAGGCCGAGGTAGGCGGGGGCGGTGAGTTCGGCGGTGGGCAGGCCGTTGAGGTAGCGGAAGTCCTCGTCGGGGGCGTCGGTGCGGACGGCGCTGATGATGCGCTGGAGCAGGTCGAGGTCGCCCAGGCCGTCCTTGAGGCCGATGATGCCGGGGGTCCTGGCGAGGGCGGTGACGGTGGCGGGGGTGAAGACGGCGTTGTCGCGCTGGTAGACGAGGACCGGGAGCGGGGTGGCGGCGGCGAGTGCGGTGTAGTGCCGCAGCAGGCCCTCCTGGCCGGCGGCGACGAGGTAGGGGGGCAGAGCGAGCAGCCCGTCGGCGCCGGCTTCCCGGGCGAGGCGGGCGAAGTGGACGGCGAGGGCGGTGCCGTAGCCGGTGCCGGCGATCACCGGGACGCGGCCGGCGGTCTCCTCGACGGCGGCGGCGACGCACTCGGCGTACTCCTGGGGGGCGAGCGCGGGGAATTCGCCGGTGCCGCAGCAGGCGAAGACGGCGCCCGCGCCCGCGTCGAGGCCCGCGCGCACATGGGCGCGGAAGGCGTCCGGGTGCACCGCGCCGCCGGGCCTGTAGGCGGTCACGGGGAAGAACAGCGGTCCGTCGAGTCGGTCGGCGAGCTGGGGGTGGCCTTCGGGGGGACGCCCACCGGGACGGGGTCCGGGAGAAGGAGCGGGGGGAGGGTGTGCGGTCAACGGGCTCTCCGTCCTCGTGCTGCGCCCTCGCGCATGTCCCTGATCGATGTCCATACCTCTGAACCCGACCACGTTAGAGGAGCCGTTCCGTGCCGCTCAAGAGACCGATACGGCGACACGTCAAGCGGATGTGCCCGGTCCGTCAACCGTCTTGACCGTCAGTCAGGCGGCTCCCTAGGTTCCACGTACCTGAATTCCGTTCGCCTCTACGGACTTGTCGCTCAGACCGACCGCCCCCCGGACCGAGGAGTACCCGCCCGTGCCCGCACCCCGCACCGTCCTGCTCACCGGCGCCGCCGGCCGCCTCGGAACCCTGATGCGCGAGCTGCTGCCGCCGTACGGCTACCGGCTGCGCCTCTTCGACGAGCGAGCCATTGAGGACGCACACGGCGAGACGGACGTGATCACCGCCGAGCTGGCCGATGAGGAGGCGCTGCGCGAGGCCGTGCGGGGCGTCGAGGCGATCGTCCATTTCGCCGGTATCTCCCTGGAGGCGCCGTTCGAGAAGATCCTGCGCGCCAATATCGAGGGCACCTACCACCTCTACGAGGCGGCGCGCGCGGCGGGCGTGCGCCGTATCGTCTACGCCTCGTCCAACCATGCCGTCGGCTTCACCCCGCGCCCCGCGGACGGCTCCGCCGCCATCGGTGTCGGCACGCCCCGCCGCCCCGACACCTACTACGGCCTCTCCAAGGGCTTCGGCGAGGACCTTGCCTCGCTCTACTGGGACCGGCACGGCATCGAGACCGTCTCGATCCGCATCGGCTCCTGCTCCCCCGAACCGGCCTCGGTGCGGGCGCTGTCGATCTGGCTGAGCCCGGCCGACTGCGCCCGCCTGCTGCACGCCGCGCTCACCGCCCCCGAGGTCGGCCACACCGTCGTCCACGGCTCCTCCGCCAACACCCGGCTGTGGTGGGACCTGTCGACCGCCCGCGCCCTGGGCTACGTACCGCAGGACGACTCCGAGCCGTACGCCGCCGGGCTGCTCGCCGCCCAGGGTGAGCCCGACCCCGCCGACCCGGCACACGCCCACCTCGGCGGCGCCTTCTGCACCGACCCGCCGCAGTGGCCGCACTGAGCGGCGCGCGCGGCGGTCCGGGCGGGGATGGGGGTCCCCCCTGGACCGGAGCCTGTCGAAGGTCCTCGGGGGAGGGTGGTGGCCCCCGCCACGGCACGGAACCCTCGCCACCCGCGCGGCGTCCTGGTGTGTGTACCGATCCACCGCGCAGGAACGAGGAACGCATCATGGGCATCGTCAGCTGGCTGGTACTGGGGCTGATCGCGGGCGTCGTCGCCAAGGTCCTGCTGCCGGGGCGGGACCCGGGCGGCGTGGTCGGCACGACCCTGATCGGCATCGTGGGGTCCTTCATCGGCGGCTGGCTGTCCACCAAGTTCCTGCACCGCCCGATACCGAAGGACTTCGGCGAGCCGTCCATGTGGGTCGCCTCGATCGCCGGTGCGCTGGTCCTGCTGATCGTCTACCGGCTGCTCTTCGGCAACTCGCGCGAACGATGAGCGGCGTAACGGGCGGTCATCCGTCCACCGGCAGCGGTCACCCGTCCGCAGGTAATGGAACCGCAAAGGCGGGCCGATCGTTGGTTCCGGCATGACCGCTATGACTCCTGGCTCGAACCTCCCGCTCACCGCCGCGCGGGTGGCGGTGGACGTCACCGCTCCCGTCCGGCTGGATGTGTCGGGGCTGCTGCTCGCCGCCGACGGCAAGGTCCGCTCCGACGCCGACTTCGTCTTCTACAACCAGCCCGCCGGACCGGGCGTGACGCACTCCGCGGCGGGCGGCGGCGCCGACACCATCACGGTGGACACCGCCGCGGTGCCCGACGGCATCGAGAAGATCGTGGTCACCGCGAGCCTGGACGCCCCCGGCGCGACCTTCGCCGGCACCGAGCCGACCGCCACGGTCCGCAACGCCGACGACGGCAGCGTCCTCGCCTCCTTCACCCCTCCGCGGCTGGGCCCGGAGACCGCGCTGGTGGTCGTCGAGATCTACCGCCGGGCCGGCGCCTGGAAGGTCCGTGCGGTCGGCCAGGGGTACGCCAACGGGCTGGCGGGGATCGCCACCGACTTCGGCGTCAGCGTCGAGGAGCCGGCCGCGCCGGCCGCCGCCCCGCAGGCGCCCCCGGCACCGGCCCCGGCCGGCCAGTGGGGACCGCCCACCGGTGCCCCCGCCCCGGTCTCCCCGCCGCCGGCCGCCGCTCCCCCGGCCCCGCCCGCCCCCGGCACCGGCAAGATCAACCTCGACAAGGGCCGGGTCAGCCTCCAGAAGAACCAGACCGTCTCGCTGGTCAAGGGCGGCCGCCCGCTGCTCAGCTCGGTCCGGATGGGCCTGGGCTGGGAGCCCGCCTTCCGCGGCAAGAACATCGACCTCGACGCCTCGGTCATCGCCTACGGCCCGGACCGCAAGAAGGTCGACAACTGTTTCTTCGGCAAGCTGATGATCCTCGGCGGCGCCGTCCAGCACTCCGGCGACAACCTCACCGGCGAGGGCGCCGGCGACGACGAGGCGATCACCGTCCACCTCGGCGGGCTGCCGCCCGAGGTGACCGGCCTGGTCTTCGTGGTGAACTCCTTCTCCGGCCAGAAGTTCTCCGACGTCGCCAAGGCCTACTGCCGTCTGATCGACGCCCAGAGCGGCGAGGAGCTGGTCCGCTTCGACCTCACCCACTCCGAGCCCCGTACGGGCGTGATGATGGCCAAGCTGATCCGCCAGTTCTCCGGCGAGTGGGAGATGACCGCGCTGGGCGAGTTCGTCGATGCCCGGACGGTGCGCGGCATGGTCAAACCGGCCGGCCAGGCGCTCTAGGGGCCCGGCCGGCGGGCCGCCCGGGTGTCCTTTTCTGGTGCGGGAACGGTCCAGGACCGAGAATTGTGGCGTCCGAACCGTCGGGCTCACCGCCTCTTGTCCCCCGTCCCCGTCCCCCGCGCCCGCGGGTCTCCCCCGTACCGGCCCGCACAAGGAGCGTTCGATGACGCAGCAGCAGCCGCCGGCCGGTGCGGCCGGACCCGCCGGCCACCCGGACGGCGCAGCGCCGCCCGACCTCCCCGAGCGGGTCGCGAAGCTCTACGGCGAGGACGACCTGAGCACCGTCCCGGCGTTCGCCGGCGGCTTCATCAACTTCGGCTACTGGGCGGCGGTGCCGGACACCGCCGGCCGGACGCTGACCGAGGCCGACCGGGTGCGCAGCGAGGAGGACCTCTACCGGCTGGTCCTCGGCACCCTCGACCGGCCGCGGGGCCGCACCGCCCTGGAGGTCGGCTGCGGGCGCGGGCTGGGCTGTGTCCTGGCGCTGCGGGAGTTCGGCCTGGCCGCGGTAACCGGCCTGGATGCGCACCCCGACCAGATCGGCCGGGCCCGCCGGGCGCATACGGCGCTGCTCGGCGGGCGTGGCGAGGGTCCGGGCCGGCTGGAGTTCGTGCTGGGCGCCGCCGAGCGCCTTCCGCTCCCCGACGGCGCCGTCGACTTCGTCACGTGCGTCGAGGCCGCACAGCACTTCCGCGATCTGCCCGCCTTCGCCCGGGAGACGGCGCGGGTACTGCGGCCGGGCGGCGGGCTGGCGCTGACGACGTTCTTCGCCCGCAGCCGGGAGGCCGCCCGCGCCCTGCCCGCCCTGCTGCCCCCGTACGCCGACGGTCTGGACGTGCCGTACGTGATCGACGAGGTCGCCGCGGCGCTGGCCGCGGCGGGCCTGCGGGACGTACGGGTCCGGGCGATCGGCGACGCGGTGTGGGAGCCGTACGACCGCTATCTGGCCCAGCAGCCGGCGCCCCGGGACCGGTGGGCGCGCCGCTATCTGACGGCGTACGAAACCGGGCTGCTGGACTACTACCTCCTCACGGCCGCGGCGGCCGGCTGAACCGCCGGGCCGCCGCCGGAGACACGCCCTGGGGCGTGTCCGCCCTAGCCTCGCCGGCGCTGCCGCTTCCAGGGGCCGGTGATGGCGAGCATCAGGCCGGGGTCCTGGATGTTGGCGAACAGGGTGCGCCCGTCCTGGGAGAAGACCGGGCCGGTGAACTCGCTGAACTCCGGCTCCTCGGCGGTGCCGATGTTGAGGTCGTTGCGGGCGATCGGGTAGGTCCGGCCGTCGTCGGTGGCCCCGAAGAGGTGCTGGACGCCCTCGCCGTCCTCGGCGATGATCAGTCCGCCGTAGGGCGAGACGGTGATGTTGTCGGGGCCGTCGAGCGCGCCGTCCTTCGACGGGTCGGGGTTGACGCCCAGCAGCACCTTCAGGGTCAGCGTCCGGCGCCGCGGGTCGTAGAACCAGACCTGTCCGTCGTGCTGGACGGGGCTCTCCTCGCGGGCGTAGGAGGACACGACGTACGCGCCGCCGTCCGCCCACCACAGGCCCTCCAGCTTGCGGGCGCGGGTGACCTCACCGTCCTTGAACTGCTTGCGGACCGAGACCGTGCGCGCATCGCGGTCGGGGACCTCGACCCAGTCGACGCCGTAGACCGTGCCGGCCTTGGTGGCGCGCGAGAGGTCGTCGACGAACCGGCCGCCGGAGTCGAAGCACTTGAAGGCCTCCAGCACACCGGCGTCACCGGCGAGCGCGCGCAGCTGACCGCGGCCGTGGCGGAAGCCGTGCGGCGGGGTCCAGCGGTAGAAGAGGCCGTTGGGGCCGGAGGCGTCCTCGGTCAGGTAGAGGTGGCCGCGCTTGGGGTCGACGACGACGGCCTCGTGGGCGTAACGGCCCAGCGCCTTGAGGGGCTTGGGGTCGCGGCAGGCCCGGCGGTCGTACGGGTCGACCTCGAAGACATAGCCGTGGTCCTTGGTCATGCCGTGCTCGCCGGCCTTGTCCTCGGTCTCCTCGCCGGTGAGCCAGGTGCCCCAAGGGGTGGTGCCGCCCGCGCAGTTGGTGGACGTACCGGCGACGCCGACCCACTCGCCGACCGGGGTGCCGTCCTTGGCGACCTCGACGACGGTGCAGCCGCCGGACGCGGCCGGGTCGTAGACGAGCCCTGCGGCCAGCGGCACCGGGTGCGGCCAGTCGGCGCGCGGGCCCTTCAGCTCGTGGTTGTTGACCAGGAGGGTGGTGCCGCGGTGGCCCTCGAAGGTGCCGGTGCCGTCGTGGTTGGAGGGCGTGAACTCACCGCTGTCGAGCTTGGTGACGCCGGAGTGCGTGATGACCTTGTACGAGAACCCGGCGGGCAGTGCGAGGATGCCCTCCGGGTCGGGGATCAGCGGGCCGTAGCCGAGGGTCTGGTCCGCTGCCGCCCCGTCCGGGCCGGTCTCCGGTGCCTCCGCGCCGATGGCGCCGGGCGCGGTGGCGAGCACGCCTACGCTGCCGGCCAGCGCGACCCCCGCGCCGGCGAAGGCGGAACGCTTGGCGAAGTCTCTGCGGGTGAGCGGCATTGTCATCTCCTGGATGGCCGGTTTTCTACGCCCCTGTGCTTGCGTCGCACACGTTGTCGTGCGCCTTCGAACTCCAGTTGAACGGGGTGCGACATCCAGGGAGCAGTTGGGGCGGGTGTGACAACCCGCCCCCGGCCCCGCCCGGCCCTCAAGGTGTCAGGCCGACCTCCGCGAGCGCGCCTTGAACGCGGCCTTACGGGCTTCCTTGGCGGCCTTCTTGTCCGGGTGCAGCCGGCCCATGGCCTCCAGGACGTCGGCGGTGGCCGGGTGGTCCACCCGCCAGGCGGAGTCGAAGAACCCGCTGTGCTGCTCGGTCAGGCCCTGCACCAGCTCGCGCAGTTCGGCCTCCGCGCCCTCGTCGGCGCTGTCCAGCTGGGCCGCGATGGTGTCCACCGTCAGCCAGAAGATCATGTCCTGGGACGGCTCGGGGATGCCGGGCAGGCCCCGCTCGGCGAGCCAGACCCGGGCCAGCCCGCCCAGCCGGCGGTCGTCCAGCACCTCGCGCAGCGCCGCCTCGGCGTCCGGCGCGACCAGCGAGAGGGTCTGCTGGGCGGCGAGCCGGCGGCGCGGGGCACCCTCGTCGTCACCGCGGGCGGCGGCGAGCAGTTCGCGGGCGGCGTCCAGCGGCTGCCGGGCGGCGAGCCACTGCTCGGACTCGGCCTGGGCCAGCGCCTCGGGGTAGTCGGGCAGCGCGTCCAGCAGGACATCGGCGCCCTTGCCGGTGAGGTCGCCGACCGCCGGGGCGTGGGCGCCGGCGTCCTGGAGGCGGGCGCGGACGGCGTAGACGCCGAGCGGGGTGAGGCGGACCAGGCCGTAGCGGGAGACGTCCTCGTCGGTCAGCGGCTCGGCGGACCTGACCGTCTCGCCCTGCTCGTCCAGCTCCTCGATCAGCGCCTCGTCCACCGGCCTGTACGCCACCAGGCCGATCGGCTCCAGCACCCGGAACTGGTCGTCCAGGCGCATCATCGCCTCGGAGACCTCTTCGAGGATGTCGTCGGTGGGCTCGTCCATATCGTCCGGGACGATCATGGAGGCGGCCAGTGCGGGCAGCGGAACGTCCTTGTCGGGGCCCTCGGCGAGGGCGGAGAGCAGATAGAGGTTGCCGAGGATCCCGTCGAGCAGTTCGGCCTCCTGCTCCGGGTTCCAGTCGAGGGAGTCCAGGTCCAGCTCGCCGCCCTCGGCGAGCTGGTCGGCGAGGTCGGCCAGATCGGGGGCGGCCGCGTCGGCGAGCACGGTCTCCATACCGCCGAGCCAGATGTCCAGGACGTCCTGCGGGCTGCCGGAGGTCAGCAGGCGCAGCTCCTCGCCGGGGGTGGCGGTGCCGACCGCGGCGTCGTCCGGCAGCTCAGCGCCGTCCTCGGCGCTCTCCGGGCTCTCCTCGATCTCGACCAGCCCGGTGTCCACCGCCAGCTGCCAGGCCTCCGCGGTGTAGGCCGGGCCGTCCTCGTCGCCGGCCAGTCCCAGGAGCTCGGTGGCCTCGGCCAGCGCGTCCTGGAGGATCTCGCCGCCGACGCCGACCGGGACACCGCGCTCGGCCCAGCGGGCGAGCCTGGCCGCCCGGGCCATCAGGGGGGCACTCAGCGCGTCGCGGGCGAGCTCCGCTTCGGGGTGCAGCCGCACCGGCGGCAGGGTGGGGCGGTCTGCGGACATCGGGTGCTCAGCTCCTCGGACGGACTACGGCTGGGGGTACCTCCCAGCGGTAGCTGGGGAGTGCGCCGCCCAAGCGTAGACGGAATTCTCCGTATCTCGGACGGTTCACCCCCCGGCCGCTTGCCGGTCACCCGCAGAACCTTGACAACTCCCTTCCGCACACCGGAGATTGACGCGCGTAGCGCGCCGGGGTCCGGTGCCGTGCACTCCGTGCCGTGACCCCCTCCATTCACCCCCCATTTCCCCTCGGAGGCATGCATGCCGTCCCGTCGTTCGCTCCGCCGACCGGCCACCGTCAGCGCGGTGACCGTCGCCGCCCTCGCCGGCGGACTGCTGACCGCCACGCAGTCCGCGTCCGCGGCCGGCACCCGGATCCACGACCTCCAGGGCAGCACCCGAATATCCCCGCTGGCCGGGAAGCCGGTCGACGCGGTGCCCGGTACGGTCACCGCGATCCGCGCGTTCGGCTCGTCGCGGGGCTTCTGGGTGCAGGACCCGCACCCGGACGGCAACCCGGCCACCAGTGAGGCGGTCTTCGTCTTCACCGGCAAGGAGACGCCGAAGGTCAGCGTCGGCGATGCGGTCACCGTCTCCGGCACGGTCAGCGAGTACTACCCGGGCGGCAAGGACGCCGGAGCGCAGTCCGTCACCGAGATCACCGGCGCGACCTGGCAGACCGCCTCCGCCGGCAACCCGCTGCCGGCCGCGTTCAAGCTCAACCCGGCCTCGGTGCCGAACCGTTACGCCCCCGACGCGGGCGGCAAGAGCATCGAACCGCTCAAGCTGCGCCCCGGGTCGTACGCACTGGACCGCTTCGAGTCGCTGGAGGGCATGCGCGTCTCGGTCGGTAACGCTCCGGTGGTCGGGCCGACCAGCAAGTACCACGAGCTGTGGGTGACCGCCGAGCCGAAGCGCAACCGTACGGCCCGCGGCGGTACGCTCTACCGCTCGTACGCGGACCCCAACGGCGGCCGGGTCAAGGTGGCGTCCCTGATCCCCTTCTCCCAGCGGCCGTTCCCGGTGGCCGATGTCGGCGACGAGCTGACCGGCACCACCGCCGGGCCGCTGGACTACGACGGCTTCGGCGGCTACTCCCTCCAGGCCACCGAACTGGGCACGCTCACCGACCACGGCCCGGCGCCGGAGACCACCCGCAAGCAGAAGTCCGGCGAGCTGGCGGTGGCCACCTACAACGTCGAGAACCTCTCCCCGGCCACCGCGCAGGCCAAGTTCGACCGGCTGGCGAAGGCGCTGGTGCACAACCTTTCCGCGCCCGACGTCGTCGCCCTGGAGGAGGTCCAGGACGACAACGGTCCGAAGGACGACGGGACGGTCACCGCCGGCGCCACCCTCAAGAAGCTCACCGACGCGATCAAGGCGGCCGGCGGCCCGGCGTACGAGTGGCGGCAGATCGACCCGGCCGACGACCAGGACGGGGGCCAGCCCGGCGGCAACATCCGGGTGGCGTTCCTGTTCAACCCCGAGCGGGTGTCGTTCACGGACATCAAGGGCGGCGACGCGACCACACCGGTCAAGGTGGTCGCCGACCACGGCAAGGCCACGCTGTCCGCGTCCCCGGGCCGGATCGCGCCCGCCGACCCGGCGTGGAAGGCCAGCCGCAAGCCGCTGGTCGGCCAGTTCTCGCTGAAGAGCCGCCCGGGCAGCCGGGTGTTCGTGATCGCCAACCACTTCAACTCCAAGGGCGGCGACCAGGGTCTGGACAGCCGTTTCCAGCCACCGGCCCGCGGTTCGGAGACCCAGCGCACCGCGCAGGCGAAGCTGGTCAACGGCTTCGTCAAGGAGCTGCTGGCCAAGGACCCCAAGGCCGATGTGGTGGTGGCCGGCGACCTCAACGACTACCCGTTCTCGCCGGCCCTGAAGGACCTCACCGCCGGGCGTGTGCTCACCGACCTGGTCGGTCGCCTGCCGGCCGCCGAGCGGTACGGCTATGTCTACAACGGCAACTCGCAGGTGCTCGACCACATCCTCACCAGCCGCCATCTGACCAGGCCGGACTACGACATCGTGCACCTCAACGCCGAGTACGCGGACCAGGCCAGCGACCACGATCCGCAGGTGCTGCGGGTCCGTCCGTAGGGCCGCGGCACGGCCCACGGCGTCACCGCGTGTGAGGGCGCCGTCACCCGACTGGCCCAGGTCCGGGGGCCAAGTGCCGCCGGGGGTGCGGTACTGGGCAGGTAAGCAACATTCGGCGAGACATGAGGAGTCATCATGCCGAAGGCGCAGAACCGTAAGTCGGGTAACAAGGACCGTGCCGCCGAGCGGCGCTCCGACCAGCAGAAGCGGAAGTCGTCGGAGGAGTCCGCATCGGAGCGCACCCAGGACCTGAAGCGTTCGCGGAATGGCCTGACTGACGCGTGATGGGCCTGTGATGCCCGAGCGGCCGTCGTACCGAGAGGTGCGGCGGCCGTTCCGCATGCGCGGGCCGGACACAACGACGTAGCGATCCTTAAGAAATCACGCAGTACAACTAAGTGGACGTGAAACATGATGGGCCCTCACACTCCCGGCATGGACACCCTGACCGCACCCCGCCACCCGTCGTCCGCCGCCGCGCCGTTCGGACGCACGGCGGTCGCGATGATCACCCCGTTCGCCGCCGACGGCGCACTCGACGCCGACGGCGCGCAGCAACTCGCCACCCACCTCGTCGACGAGGGCGGCTGTGACGCACTGGTGCTGAGCGGCACCACCGGCGAGTCCCCGACCACCTCGGACGCCGAGAAGGAGACCCTGCTGCGGGCCGTCGTCGAGGCGGTCGGCGACCGGGCACGGATCACCGCCGGGGTCGGCACCAGCGACACCCACCACTCCGTCACACTGGCCCGCAGCGCCGAACGCGCGGGCGCCCACGGCCTGTTGGTCGTCACGCCGTACTACTCACGGCCCACCCAGGAGGCCGTCGCCCACCATCTGTGCACCGTCGCGGACGCCACCTCACTGCCGGTGCTGCTCTACGACATCCCCGGCCGCACCGGCACCGCGCTGAGCGCCGGCACCCTGCTGCGGCTGGCCGCCCATCCGCGGATCGCGGGGGTCAAGGACTGCGGCTACGACCCGCTGAAGTCGGCGAAGGTGCTGGCCGCGACGGACCTGGCCTACTACGCGGGCTGCGACGAACAGATCCTGCCGCTGCGGGCGCTGGGCGGGACCGGCTGCGTCAGCACCGCCGCCAACGTCACCCCGCGGGCCGTCCGCGCCGTCATGGACGCCTACGACGCCGGGGACACCGCCGCGGCCGCCCGCCGCCAGCTCGCCCTGATCCCCCTGATCGAGGCGGTCACCGGCTCCGAACACCCCGGAACGGTCGCCGTGAAGGCGCTGCTGCGCCACCTCGGCCTGCCCGCCGGTCCGGTGCGCGGCCCGCTGCTGGACGCCGACGACCGGCTCACCAGCCGGCTGGCGGACGCGCTGCGGACGGCCCTGGACCGGACGGCGGATGCGGCTGCGGGTACGACGGTGTCCGCGGCGGCCGGGGCGGCTGTCCCTGGCTAGCCGGGAACTGCCCGGGCGCGGGGCCGAAACCCCCCTGCGCCCCCGGCTGCCCGTACGGCGCCGCGGCCTGCGCCGGCCCGCCCGCGCCCGCGGCCTCGCCGCCCTCCGGTCCCGGCGGCGGCTCCTCCTCCGGCATCAGATCCCGGACGAGGAGCGTCGCGCCGGCCACCGCGCCCGGCATCAGCACCACCGCGACGAACGGGATCAGGAACAGCAGCACCAGCGGGGTGCCGAAGCCGACCGCGAGCGCCTTGCGGCCGCGCAGCAGCCGCAGCCGCTCACGTACCGGGACCTCACGGCGCTGCATCGCCACCGAGGTCAGCTCGACGGCGAGGAAGAAGCCGGAGACGCAGAAGCCGACGGCCGGGATCACGGTCTGGCCGAGGAACGGAACGAAGCCGAGGACGAACAGCAGGATCCCGAAACCGGCGGCCCGCAGCAGCACATGGACGCTGTCGCGCAGGGCGATCCAGATCTCCTGCCACAGCGGCCGGTCCGGGCCCGGCGGGCAGTGCCCCTCGCTCTCCTCGACCTTCTGTGACAGCGACTCGTAGAAGGGGTCGCCGATCAGCAGGGTGACGGCGGTGAAGGTCAGCACGGACAGCATCAGCCCGCCGGCGACCAGCAGGGCCACGAACACTCCGCGCAGCAGCCCCTGCCAGGGCGAGCCCCAGCCGTCGGCGAACGGTGTCGCCCAGGCCGCGATGTCGCCGGACCAGAGGGCGAGCACGGTGAGCACCGCGGCGTACAGCACCAGCGCGATCAGCGCCGGAATCAGTCCGAATCCCCACCAACGGCCGTGCCGGGCCACCCAGCGCTGGCCCTTGCCCAGATACCGCATCCCCGCTACAAGATCACGCATGGCGCAAGCCTATCGGCGCCCGGCGGACGCCGGGACACCGGCAGCACAAGGCAACGGCCCGGCGGATGTCCTCCGCCGGGCCGGTACCGTGTGCCGCTGCTCAGTTGTGGCTGTGCAGGATCTCGTTGAGGCCGCCCCAGACCGCCTTGTTCGGCCGGGCCTCGACCGCGCCGGTGGTGGAGTTGCGGCGGAAGAGGATGTTGTCGCCGCCGGAGAGCTCCAGCGCCTTGACGATCTGGCCGTCGGGCATGGTGACGCGGGTGCCGGCGGTCACGTACAGACCGGCCTCGACGACGCACTCGTCGCCCAGCGCGATACCGATGCCGGACTCGGCGCCGAGCAGGCAGCGCTCACCGATCGAGATGATCTGCTTGCCGCCGCCGGAGAGGGTGCCCATGGTGGAGGCGCCGCCGCCGATGTCGCTGCCGTCGCCGACGACCACACCCGCGCTGATCCGGCCCTCGATCATGGAGGTGCCCAGCGTTCCGGCGTTGAAGTTGACGAAGCCCTCGTGCATGACGGTGGTGCCGGCCGCGAGGTGGGCGCCCAGGCGGACCCGGTCGGCGTCCGCGATCCGTACGCCGGCGGGCGCGACGTAGTCGGTCATCCGCGGGAACTTGTCGACGCTGGTGACCTGGAGATGCAGCCCCTCGGCGCGGGCGTTCAGCCGCACCGTCTCCAGCCGGTCGACGGCCACCGGGCCCAGCGAGGTCCAGGCGACGTTGGACAGCAGACCGAAGATGCCCTCCAGGTTCTGCCCGTGCGGCTTGACCAGCCGGTGGCTGAGCAGGTGGAGGCGCAGATAGCCGTCGTGCGCGTCCAGCGGCTTGTCTTCGAGCGAGGCGATGACCGTACGGACGGCGATGACCTCGACCTCGCGGACCGGGTCGGGACCGATCGCCTTGAGCACGGCGGCGCCCAGCAGTTCGGCGGCGCGGTCGTCCTCCAGGCGCTCGGTGCCGGCGGGGCCGGGCGAGCTGACGAGCTCGGGGGCCGGGAACCAGGTGTCGAGAACGGTGCCGTCGGAGGTGACGGTGGCGAGCCCGGCGGCGACGGCGCCGGTGGTGAGGGAAGCGGAAGCAGCTGCATCGGTCATGTTCGAAACCTAACCGGAGGGCGCCCGCCGAGGCGAACCGGTCTCAGCGATCGGGCCCGGTCCGTACGGTCGCACCACCGGGTTGGTGCGACCGCACGAACCCGCCCGCCGTCCGCCGGTGACCGGGGTCAGGCCAGTACCCCGGCGAGCCCGGCCCGCACCGACGCGGGGTCGAAGGGCTGCCCGGTCAGCAGATGCTGGAGCAGCAGCCCGTCGGTGACCGCCACCACCGCCCGCGCGGTCGGCTCGTCGCCGGTCCGCCGTGCGAGCAGTCGCACCATCGCCTCCAGGCACTCGGCCGCGATCGGCCGCACCGCGGGACGCCGCAGCGCCGCCAGATACAGCTCGTACTCCAGCGTCACCCGCGCGCGGTCCCCGGCCAGGGTCTCCTCGACCAGCGCGGCCACCGCGTCGGCGAGCGGCACGGCCGGGTCGAGCCCGTCCGCCCAGCGCCGGAAGCCGGCCAGCCACTCCCCGTTGACCTGCCGCAGCGCGGCGACCAGCAGCTCGTCGAGGTTCGCGAAGTGGTACGTCGTCGAGCCCAGCGGCACCTGTGCGGCGGCGGCCACCGCACGGTGGCTGAGTCCGGCGATCCCGCGTTCGCCGACCACCGCGATCGCGGCGTCGATGAGCCGCTGCCGCCGGCCGGGGTCGTAGCGCCGGGCCATCAGTGCGCCCCGTCCAGATTGAGCACCACGACCCCGGCGATCACCAGCAGCACCCCGAGGACCTTCAGCGCGCCGGCGCTCTCCCCGAGGAACACGATCCCGATCGCCGCGATCAGGGCCGTCCCGGCACCGGCCCAGATGGCGTACGCGGTCCCGACGCTCATCGACCGCAGCGTCCTGGCCAGCAGCGCGAAGGCGAGCAGATATCCGGCCGCGGTGCCCAGCGACGGCCACAGTCTGCTGAAGCCGTCGCTGTACTTCATCGCGGTGGTGGCGAGGATCTCGCAGAGGATCGCCCAGAGCGTCAGATAGCCCATGCGGACGACGGTACCGAGCGTTGCGTACGGTCGTACACAGCGCCTCGGGTTCAGCCGGACCGGGGCGCCAGCCGTGCCAGGGCCGCGCTCAGCGCCTCGGTACGGGGCCGGTGCCGGGTGTTCTGGAACGCCCTGATCAGCCAGCCGTCACCGTCGGGCTCCCGGGTCAGGACATAGGTCTGGACGGACCGCGCACGGCGGCCGGGCCGGTTCCGCTTCCCCTTCAGTACGGCGCCCCGGGCGTGCAGAAGGGCGACGTCCGGCGTGAGGAACACCAGGTCCGTGATCTCCGCCCAGAGCCGGGACCCCTTCAGAACCCCTTCGAAGAGCCCCCGGTGACCCTCGACCACCCCGGCGCGGCCGGTCAGCCGGCCGCCGTAGAAGGTGAGGTAGTCGGCGTCCTCGGTGAACGAGCGCCCATAGGCCTCGGCGTCGCCCCAGGCCAGCCGGTGCGCCTCGAAGCGCCCCCGGACGGCCGCCGCCTCGCGCTCCGTTGCTGCCGCGCCGCTGGAATCCATGGCTCCCCCTGTGAATCGATGCACTGAATCATTTGCATGCACACATGCAATATATGCAGGTGTGCAAGTATGAGACAAGGGGTTCGGGGCTTCCCCCAAAAAACGTCCACGGTCCGCCCCGGAAGGTGAGCGAGATGTCCGACCCGCAGCGCGACGCCCTGCCGGCCCAGCACGCCGACAGCTACCGCGCCTATGTCACGGCCACCGTGCTGCACGGCCAGGCCGCCGCCGAGGTGCTGGGCCAGCACCCCACCGATCTGTACGCCCTGCACACCCTCGACCTCGCCGGACCGCTCACCACCGGCGCCCTGGCCGAACGGATCGGGCTCTCCCAGAGCGCCACCACCCGCCTCGTCGACCGCCTGGTACGGGCCGGCCGGGCCCGCCGGGCCGCCGACCCCGAGGACCGGCGGCGCGTACTGGTCGAACCGCTGCCACTGCCGCCCGAGGAGGACGAGGCGGCCTTCGGCCCCGCACGCCGCCGGATGGCCGAGGTCTTCCACACCTTCAGCGAGGACGAACTACGGGTCCTCTTCCGCTACTTCAGCGCCGCGGCACCGGCCCTGCGCGACGCCACGGCAGAGACCAAGGGGCTGCCCCAGGGAAAGGGAAGCTGACGGCGCGGCGCCCGGATACGCGAAACGGCCGTGCCCGCCAGTGGTGACTGGCGGGCACGGCCGAAGCGCGGTCCTGCTGCGGGGAAGTCTCAGACGTTGAAGCCCAGCGCGCGGAGCTGTTCGCGGCCGTCGTCGGTGATCTTGTCCGGGCCCCACGGGGGCATCCAGACCCAGTTGATCTTCAGTTCGTTGACGATGCCGTCCGTGGCGGACTTCGCCTGGTCCTCGATGACGTCGGTCAGCGGGCAGGCCGCGGAGGTCAGCGTCATGTCGATGGTGGCGATGTTGGCGTCGTCGATGTGGATGCCGTAGATCAGCCCCAGGTTGACGACGTCGATGCCCAGCTCGGGGTCGACGACGTCGTACAGCGCCTCGCGGACCTCCTCCTCGGAAGCCGGCTTGGTGGTGGTCGGGGTGTCGGTCATGCGGTCTTCGCCTCCTCGGAGAGGGCCTTGGCCGTGGCGTCCTTCCAGGCCATCCAGCTGAGCAGGGCGCACTTCACACGCGCCGGGTACTTGGAGACGCCGGCGAACGCCACCGCGTCCTCCAGCACCTCCTCCATGGCGTCGTCCGGCTCGATCTGGCCCTTGGACTGCATCAGCTCCAGGAAGGTCTCCTGGATCTTCTGCGCCTCACCGAGCTCCTTGCCGACCAGGAGGTCGTTGAGCACCGACGCACTGGCCTGGCTGATCGAGCAGCCCTGCCCCTCGTAGGACACATCCTCAATCGTCGTGCCGTCGAGCCGCACGCGCAGCGTGATCTCGTCGCCGCACGTCGGGTTGGTGTGGTGCACCTCGGCGTCGCCGTCCCGAAGACCGCGCCCATGGGGGTGCTTGTAGTGGTCCAGGATGACGTCCTGGTACATGGAATCCAGCTTCACGGCTCAGTCAGTCCTCGTCCTCATCCGAAGAAGTTGCGGACGTGCTCCAGCCCCTCGACCAGGGCGTCGACCTCGGCCGGGGTGGAGTACAGATAGAACGACGCTCGCGTGGTCGCAGGAATTCCGTAGCGCAGGCAGACCGGACGCGCGCAGTGGTGCCCCACCCGGACCGCTATGCCCTGCTCGTCCAGGACCTGGCCGACGTCGTGCGGGTGGATGTCGCCGAGCGTGAAGGAGATCGTCGCACCGCGCTCCTCGGCCGTGCTCGGGCCGATGATGCGCAGGTCGGGGACCTCCAGCAGCCGCTTGACGGCGTACTCGGTGATCGCGTGCTCATGCGCGGCAATCTTGTCCATGCCGATCGAGGTGAGGTAGTCCACGGCCGCGCCGAGGCCGACGGCCTGGGCGATCGGCGGCGTACCGGCCTCGAACTTGTGCGGCGCCGGGGCGTACGTCGAGGAGTGCATCGAGACGGTCTCGATCATCTCGCCGCCGCCGAGGAAGGGCGGCAGGTCCTCCAGCAGCTCCTGGCGGCCCCACAGGACACCGATGCCGGTCGGGCCGCACATCTTGTGGCCGGTGAAGGCCACGAAGTCGGCCTGGAGCGCCTGCACGTCCAGCACCATGTGCGGGGCGGCCTGCGAGGCGTCGATGCAGACCAGCGCGCCGACCTCCTGGGCCCGGCGGATGATCGTCTCGACCGGGTTCACGGTGCCCATGATGTTGGAGACCAGCGTGAAGGAGACGATCTTCGTCTGCTCCGTGATGATCTCCTCGATGTTGGACAGGTCGAGGCGGCCGTCGTCGGTGATGCCGAACCACTTCAGCTTCGCGCCGGTGCGCTGCGCGAGCAGCTGCCACGGAACGATGTTGGAGTGGTGTTCCATCTCCGTGATGACGATCTCGGTCTCGCGGTCCACCCGGTAGGGCTCATCGGCCCAGCCGAGCATGTTGGCCACGAGGTTCAGCGACTCCGAGGCGTTCTTGGTGAAGATCACCTCGTCGCGGCTGGGCGCGTTGATGAAGGCCGCCACCTTGTCGCGGGCGCCTTCGTACAGCGCCGTGGCCTCCTCGGCGAGCACATGCACGCCCCGGTGGACGTTGGCGTTGTGGCGTTCGTAGTAGGCGTTCAGGGCGTCGAGGACCTGGCGCGGCTTCTGCGACGTCGCCGCGTTGTCCAGGTACACGATCTTCCGCCCGTCGTGGACCTGGCGGTCCAGAAGGGGGAAGTCCTTACGGATCGCCTCTGTGTCGAGGAGGCCCGGCAGCTGTGTCACGCGGTTGCGCCACCCTTCGTGTAAGCCTCGTAGCCCTCCGCCTCCAGCTTGTCGGCGAGCTCCGCGCCGCCGGACTCCGCGATGCGGCCGTCGGCGAAGACGTGGACGTGGTCGGGCTTGATGTAACGGAGAATCCGCGTGTAGTGGGTGATGAGCAGGGTGCCCACCTGGCCCGTCTCGCGGACGCGGTTGACGCCCTCGGAGACGATCCGCAGCGCGTCGACGTCGAGGCCGGAGTCGGTCTCGTCGAGGATCGCGATGGCCGGCTTCAGCAGCTCCAGCTGAAGGATCTCGTGGCGCTTCTTCTCACCGCCGGAGAAGCCCTCGTTGACGTTGCGCTCGGCGAAAGCCGGGTCCATGTTCAGACGCTCCATGGCCTCCTTGACCTCCTTGACCCACAGCCGCAGCTTGGGGGCCTCACCGCGGATCGCGGTGGCGGAGGTGCGCAGGAAGTTGGAGACCGAGACGCCGGGCACCTCGACCGGGTACTGCATGGCGAGGAAGACGCCGGCCCGGGCGCGCTCGTCGACGGACATCTCCAGGACGTCCTCGCCGTCGAGGGTGACGGTGCCGCCGGTGATCGTGTACTTGGGGTGACCTGCGAGGGAGTAGGCGAGGGTCGACTTGCCGGAGCCGTTGGGGCCCATGATGGCGTGCGTCTCGCCCTGCTTCACGGTCAGGTCGACGCCCTTCAGGATCTCGCGCGGGCCGTTCTCGGCCTCGACGGAGACGTGCAGGTCGTGGATCTCAAGCGTTGCCATGGGTGACTCAGGACTCCTGGGTGACGGAGACGAGCACGTCGTCCCCTTCGATCTTTACGGGGTATACGGGGACGGGGCGCGTCGCGGGAAGGCCGTTGGGCTTGCCGGTGCGCAGGTCGAAACTCGAACCGTGCAGCCAGCACTCGATCGAGCAGTCCTCGACCTCGCCCTCCGAGAGGGAGACGTTCGCGTGCGAGCAGATGTCGTTGATGGCGAACACCTCGCCCTCGGTGCGGACGAGAGACACGGGGGTGCCGTCGATCTCCACCCGCTTGGGAGTGTCCTCCTCCAGCTCGCTCAGCGCCGCTGCGCGTACGTAGCTCATACCGCGGACGCTTCCAGCTCGGACTCGATCTTGCTCATCAGGCGCTCTTCGACGTCCGGGAGGCCGATCTGCTGGACCAGCTCGGCGAAGAAGCCGCGCACGACCAGCCGTCGGGCCTCGTCGGCCGGGATGCCACGGGCCATCAGGTAGAACAGCTGCTCATCGTCGAAGCGGCCGGTCGCCGAGGCGTGGCCGGCGCCGACGATCTCGCCGGTCTCGATCTCCAGGTTGGGCACCGAGTCGACCCGCGCGCCGTCGGTGAGGACGAGGTTGCGGTTGAGCTCGTAGGTGTCCGTGCCGGTCGCCGAGGCCCTGATCAGGACGTCGCCGATCCAGACGGCGTGCGCGTCGTCGCCCTGGAGCGCGCCCTTGTAGGTCACGTGGGAGCGGCAGTTGGACGCCTCGTGGTCGACGAACAGGCGGTGCTCGTGGTGCTGGCCCTGCTCGGTGAAGTACAGGCCGTAGAGCTCGGCCTCGCCGCCGGGGCCCGCGTAGCTGATGCGCGGGTGCAGACGGACGAGGTCGCCGCCGAAGGTGACGACCACGGACTTGAAGGAGGCGTCCCGGCCGACCAGGGCGTTGTGCTGCCCGGTGTGGACGGCGTGGTCGTCCCAGTCCTGGACGGAGACGACGGTCAGCTTGGCGCCGTCGCCGAGGAGGTAGTCGATGTTGGCGGCGAGCACCGCGTCACCGGTGTGGTCGATGACGACGACGGCCTCGGCGAACGCACCGAGCTCGATGACCTGGTGGCCGAAGGCGGTGCCGCCGTCCCCGTGCACAGCAATCCGGATCGGCTCGGTCAGCACGGTCTCCTTGGGGACCGAGACCACCGACGCCTTCTCGAAGGAGCTGTACGCCTGGGCGGCGACCCGGTCCACGGGCTTGCCGGCCTTGCCGACCCGCGGGTCGGTGCGGTCGACCAGCTCGTGGGTGACGCCCTCGGGCGCGGTGATGTCGATCTTCAGGTCGGGACCGCCGGCCTCGGCGGAGCCGTCGTGCAGGCCCTTCAGGCGCGCGAGGGGCGTGAAGCGCCACTCCTCCTCGCGGCCGTGCGGCACCGGGAAGTCCGCCACGTCGTAGGACGGCGGGGCGCTCATCCTCGTGGCGACGGTGGACTCCGCGGCCACCGCGATGGAGCCGGTGGTCGTGGAACCCGCCGGGATGTTCTGAGCCTCAGCCATGGCTGTCGTCGTGCTCGCTTTCTGCAATCAGGGAGTCGGTCGCTGCTGGGGGCGGGGCGTCAGCCGACCGCGCCTTCCATCTGCAGCTCGATCAGCCGGTTCAGCTCCAGCGCGTACTCCATCGGCAGCTCACGGGCGATCGGCTCGACGAAGCCGCGCACGATCATCGCCATGGCCTCGTCCTCCGACAGGCCGCGGGCCATCAGGTAGAAGAGCTGGTCCTCGCTGACCTTGGAGACGGTCGCCTCGTGGCCCATGGAGACGTCGTCCTCGCGGACGTCGACGTAGGGGTAGGTGTCCGAGCGGGAGATGGTGTCCACCAGCAGGGCGTCACACAGCACGTTGGACTTGGAGCCCGCGGCGCCCTCGCCGATCTCGACCAGACCGCGGTAGGAGGTCCGGCCGCCGCCCCGCGCCACCGACTTGGAGACGATGTTGGAGGAGGTGTTCGGCGCCATGTGGACCATCTTGGAGCCGGCGTCCTGGTGCTGGCCCTCGCCCGCGAAGGCGATGGACAGGGTCTCGCCCTTGGCGTGCTCGCCCATCAGGTAGACCGCCGGGTACTTCATCGTCACCTTGGAGCCGAGGTTGCCGTCGACCCACTCCATGGTCGCGCCCTCGTAGGCGACGGCGCGCTTGGTGACCAGGTTGTAGACGTTGTTCGACCAGTTCTGGATGGTCGTGTAGCGGCAGCGGCCGCCCTTCTTGACGATGATCTCGACCACCGCGGAGTGCAGCGAGTCCGACTTGTAGATCGGCGCCGTGCAGCCCTCGACGTAGTGGACGTAGGCGTCCTCGTCGACGATGATCAGCGTCCGCTCGAACTGGCCCATGTTCTCGGTGTTGATCCGGAAGTAGGCCTGGAGCGGGATGTCGACGTGGACACCCTTGGGCACGTAGATGAACGAGCCGCCGGACCACACGGCGGTGTTCAGCGACGCGAACTTGTTGTCGCCGACCGGGATGACCGTGCCGAAGTACTCCTGGAAGAGCTCCGGGTGCTCCTTCAGCGCGGTGTCGGTGTCCAGGAAGATGACGCCCTGCGCCTCCAGGTCCTCACGGATCTGGTGGTAGACGACCTCGGACTCGTACTGCGCGGCGACACCGGCGACCAGGCGCTGCTTCTCCGCCTCGGGGATGCCCAGCTTGTCGTAGGTGTTCTTGATGTCCTCGGGCAGGTCCTCCCAGGAGGCGGCCTGCTGCTCGGTGGAGCGGACGAAGTACTTGATGTTGTCGAAGTCGATGCCCGACAGGTCCGAGCCCCAGTTCGGCATGGGCTTCTTGTCGAACAGGCGCAGGCCCTTGAGGCGGAGCTTGAGCATCCACTCCGGCTCGTTCTTCTTCGCCGAGATGTCGCGGACGACGTCCTCGGAAAGGCCGCGCTTCGCCGAAGCGCCGGCCGCGTCGGAGTCGGCCCAGCCGTATTCGTACTTGCCCAGGCCCTCGAGCTCAGGGTGAGCAGTCTCCGTGGGGAGCGTCATGCGGGGTTCCTCCCGGCCGTGCTTGCAGATGCTGTGGTGGTCTTTTGGGGGTGCCCACCGGTGCGGTGAGCGGCCTTGCCGGCCCCGCCCTTCGGGACGAAGGTGGTGCACACCCCGTCGCCGTGGGCGATGGTGGCAAGGCGCTGTACATGGGTCCCGAGCAAACGGGAGAAGACCTCGGTCTCCGCCTCGCACAGCTGCGGGTACTGCTCGGCGACATGGGCGACCGGGCAGTGGTGCTGGCAGAGCTGTTCACCGAGCTGGGAATTGGGCGCGCTGCGCGCCGTAGCAGCGTACCCGTCCGCGGTCAACGCCTCCGCAAGGGCCTGGGTACGGGCCTCCGGATCGGCGTTCTCGACCGCCTCGCGGTAGCCCTCGGCCTGTGCGGCGAACCGTGCGCGGGCGAATGCGGCGACGGCCGCCTCGCCCCGCTCGCCGCCGCCCGCGCTTTGCGCGATCCAGCGCAGCGCGTCCGTGGCGAGCTGGTCGTAGGCCTGGTCGAAGGCGTCCCGGCCGCAGTCGGTGAGGGCGAAGGCCCTGGCCGGACGGCCGCGGCCGCGCGTGCCGTAGACCCGCTTCTCGCGGGGCTCGACGACTCCCTCCGCGGCCAGCGCGTCCAGATGACGGCGGACGGCGGCCTGGGTCAGGTCCAGGCGGACGGCGATCTCGGCCGCGGTGGACGGGCCGTGGTCGAGGATGGAGCGGGCGACCTTGTTGCGGGTGCCCTGCTGCTCGTCGTGCGGGGCCGCGGCGGCCTGCTTCGGCTGCTCGGTCCGCCCGGGCGCGGAGGCGGCCGGCCCGGCGGTCTGATCGACCGCGGGCTCCCGCTGATCCTCGCTCGCGTATTTCACAACGCCATTGTTGCGTAATTCGTCAAAGCGATTCAAGCCTCGTCCAAGGGGTGGGCTGGTGGCCTCTATCACTTAGGCATACCTAATTTCAAGCCCCTTCCGGATGCTCCGAAAGCACGGCCGACCTGCGGTTGTGCGCCTCCGGCGGGCGGCGGGCCGATCATGGCCCGTCCGGCCGGAACGAGCCCGGAAAGAGCGCGGTCCCGCACACCGCCAGACTGATGACCCCTGGGCGCCCGCCGGCACCCACGCCCCCGTGGGGGACTGTCGCCGCTCTCTTCGTAGACTGCCCGCCATGCGCAGCAGCTCCCCGGGGGGCACCCCCCGGACCCCCGCCGTCGAGGTCGTCGGCCTGGTCAAGCGGTACGGGACCAAGACCGCGGTGGACGGGCTCGATCTGACCGTCGCCCGGGGCTCGGTCACCGCCGTACTCGGCCCCAACGGCGCCGGCAAGACCACCACCGTCGAGATCTGCGAGGGCTACCGCCGCCCGGACGCCGGCACGGTCCGCGTCCTGGGCCTGGACCCGGTCGCCGACGCCGCCGAGCTGCGCCCGCGGATCGGTGTGATGCTCCAGTCCGGCGGCGTCTACGCGGGCGCCCGCGCCGAGGAGATGCTGCGGCACACCGCCACCCTGCACGCCCACCCCCTCGACGTCGGCGGCCTGATCGACCGCCTCGGCCTGGGCAGCTGCGGCCGGACGCCCTACCGGCGGCTCTCCGGCGGCCAGCAGCAGCGCCTCGCGCTGGCGATGGCCGTGGTCGGCCGTCCCGAGCTGGTCTTCCTCGACGAGCCGACGGCCGGCCTCGACCCGCAGGCCCGCCGCGCCACCTGGGACCTCGTACGGGAGCTGCGCGCCGACGGCGTCAGCACCGTGCTGACCACGCACTTCATGGACGAGGCCGAGCAGCTGGCCGACGACGTCGCGATCGTCGACGGCGGGCGGGTGATCGCCCAGGGCAGCCCGGACGAGCTGTGCCGCGGCGGCGCGGAGAACAGCCTGCGCTTCACCGGGCGCCCCGGTCTCGACCTCGCCTCGCTGCTCAAGGCGCTGCCCGCGGACAGCGCCGCCACCGAGCTCGCCGCCGGTACCTACCGCGTGCACGGCAAGATCAACCCGCAGCTGCTGGCCACGGTCGCCTCGTGGTGTGCGCAGAACGGGGTGATGCCGGACGCGATAGCCGTCGAGCGGCACACCCTGGAGGACGTATTTCTGGAGCTGACCGGCAAGGAGCTGCGCGTATGACCGCCACCGAGGCCGGTACCGCCGCCGGTACCACCACCGGCACCTTCGCCCCGCGGCCGGGGGCCGCACCGCTGCCCCGGATGATCCGCGCGCAGGCGGCGCTGGAGACGAAGATGCTGCTGCGCAACGGCGAGCAGCTGCTGCTGACCGTGGTCATCCCGACACTGCTGCTGGTGCTGTTCTCCACCGTCGACATCGTCGAGACGGGGCCCGGCAAGGCGGTGGACTTCCTCGCGCCGGGCGTCCTGGCGCTGGCCGTGCTCTCCACGGCGTTCACCGGCCAGGCCATCGCCACCGGCTTCGAGCGGCGCTACGGCGTCCTCAAGCGGCTGGGCGCCTCGCCGCTCCCCCGCTGGGCGCTGATGACCGCCAAGACCTGCTCGGTGCTGGTCACCGAGGTCCTTCAGATCACGCTGCTGACGGTGATCGCCTTTGCGCTGGGGTGGTCCCCGCACGGCAACCCGCTCGCGGTCGTGCTGCTGCTCCTCCTGGGCACGGCCGCGTTCTCGGGCCTGGGCCTGCTGATGGCGGGGACGCTGAAGGCCGAGGCGACGCTGGCCGCCGCCAACCTGGTCTTCCTGCTGCTGCTCGTCGGCGGCGGCGTGATCGTCCCGCTCGACAGGTTCCCGGGGGCGGCGCAGTCCGTCCTGCACCTGCTGCCGGTCTCCGCGCTCTCGGACGGCCTGCGGGACGTCCTCCAGCACGGCGCCGGAACGCCCTGGGCCGACCTGGGGATCCTGGCCGGATGGGCGGTGCTGGGGCTGGGCGCGGCGGCGAAGTTCTTCCGCTGGGAGTAGCCGCGGGACACCGGGGGCACCCCTCGTGAAAGTTTGCACAAGCCGCCGCCTACGATGGCTCCCGTGCCGAATTCGCTGAATCCCCTTGCGCTGATCGCCGACCGCTGGCAGCCGTCCGCGGCCTTTGTGCGACGCGCCGCGCTCGCCACCGTCGTGATGGCCGTGATCATCGTCGTCACAGGCGGCGCCGTCCGGCTCACCCAGTCCGGGCTCGGCTGCTCGACCTGGCCCAACTGCACGCCGGGGAGCCTGACGCCGACCGCCGCGATGGGCATCAACGGCCTCATCGAGTTCGGCAACCGCTTGCTGACGTACGTGCTCTGCGCGTTCGTCGGGCTGTTCATCATCGCCGCCCGTGCCCGGGCCCCCCGGCGCCGCTCGCTCACCCGCCTCGGCTGGGCGCAGTTCTGGATCGTGATGGGCAATGCGGTCTGGGGCGGCATCGTCGTACTGACCGGCCTGAACCCGTACCTCGTCGCCGCGCACTTCCTGCTGTCCACGGCCCTGCTCACGGTCGCCGTGCTGAGCTGGAAGCGGGCGAGCGAGGGCGACGAGGAGCCGCGTGACCTGGTCGCCCGCCCGGTGCGGCAGCTGGCCTGGCTGCTGGTGGGGGCGGCCGGCGCGCTCACCGTCATCGGCACCGTCGTCACCGGCACCGGCCCGCACGCGGGCGACGCCCGCAAGGTCCACCGCATCCCGCTGGACTGGCAGGAGATCACCCAGCTGCATGTCGACTTCGTCTACATCGTCGTCGGCCTGACCGTCGCCCTGTGGTTCACGCTGCGCGCCGTCAAGGCACCGGCCGCCCCGCGCCGGACCCTCCTGGAGCTGGCCGTCTGTATCGCCCTTCAGGGCGTCATCGGCTATGTCCAGTACTTCATGGGCCTGCCCGAACTCGTCATCGGGCTCCACATGATGGGCTCGGCCCTGGTGTGGATCTGTGTGCTGCGGGTCGCCCTGTCGCTGCGCGACCGCGGTCCGCTCCCGGAGGACGGCCCCGCCGCGACCGCGGCCTCCGGTGAGCACGACGAGGCGCCGGCCACTCAGCCGGTCCCGGCCCCCAGCCGGTAGACCCGGCGCGCGGTCCCGGAAGCGATCATCTCCGTGATCCGCCGCCCGTCCTCCGGCCCGCACAGCCCCTCGTCGGTCCACTCCCGCACCAGGCGCTCCATGGCGCGTACGAACGAGCGGGCGCCGGTCACATAGAGCTCGGGCAGCCCGCGGGCGCCCGAGGAGAACAGCAGCTTGCCGAACGGCGCATACGGCAGGGTCTCCTCGGGACAGGGCCCGGCGTCGGCGTAGACATGGGCGTGGGCGGCGGCGAGCTGGGCCGCGCGGCGGTGGTGCGGGGCCGCGGGGAGCAGTACGAGGTCCGCGCCGATACCCGTGGTGGCGTGCAGGAAGGCCGCCAGCGGCCGGGGGTCGGGGCAGTGCAGCTGTACGGGCAGGCCGGTGGCCACCGCGCTCCACAGCAGATGGCGTACGAGGGCGGGGTCGGCCAGCCTGCCGCCGGGGCGACGGGCGCACAGCCAGCGGTCGGCGGCCCGGCGGACCTCACCGGCCTCCGGGGCGTGGCCGTCGCAGTAGGTGGCGCCGGAAGCGAAGGCGGTGGCGTGCTGGGCCGCGGCGTAGAGGGCCTCGGCGGTGTAGCCGATGAAGGAGTCGACGCTGCCGGAGGTGTCGGCGATCTGCTCGGCGAGCGCTTCGACCCGTACGACCTCGTGGGCGCGGGCCTCGGCGGCGGTGGCGATCTCGGTGGCGGACGTCAGCTCGCTGGGGGTACCGGCCTCCAGCAGGAACGTGCCGATGCCCGAGCCGCGCAGCAGCAGCCGGCCGGCCTGGTAGGCGCCCATCTCACGTCTGCGGGCCAGATAGCGGGCCGGCGGACAGTGCGGCTCCAGGCCGAGCAGCGGAGGGCACCAGCGGCGTATCGCCAGGCCGGTGAGGCTGTCGAAGTAGCTGGTGCCGGCGGGGGCCGGGCCGTGGGCGCCGACCGCGGCGGCCAGATGGGTCTCGAAGGAGCCGAGGCCCAGCTCGCCGTGGACCGCGCCGTGGCTGTACTGATCGATGAGCGGGGGAAGTCCGTCCATCCGCCCCTCCTCGCCGTAAGCCCGCCGGGCGAGGCCCAAGCGCCGCGCCTGGTGGGCTTAACGGACGAGGGGGTGGTGAGGTAGCGGGCTCCGCGCGTGGTGTGCGCCCCGGCGGCTCCCTGCGGTGTCAGCCGTTGGCCGGGCCGCCGACCTGGATCCCGGCCATCCGCGACCATTCGTAGCGGCCGGTGCGGACCTTGGCGGCGAGGTCGCCGTCGAAGTCGTCCTGGAGGGTCAGGCCCGCCCTGGCCGCGGCGTCCTTGGCGGTGTCGAAGCTGTCCGCGACGAGGTTGCCCCACTCGCCGTTGGCACCGACGAGGGCGATCCGGGTGCGGCCGCGGCCGATGTGCGCGAGCTGGCCCTCGGCGCTGCCGCCGTGGGAGTCGGCGAAGGCGCGGATCTGCTTGGCGAGCCGGGCCGCGTGCTTGGCGGCCCGCTTGTCGGCCGTGGTGCCCGCCGTCGCACCGGCCGTCGTCTCCGCCTGCTGGGTGTCTGCCATGACCCCATGCTACCCGCGAGTACGGCGCTTTGCGGAGGTGATCCCCCACACCTCCTCAGCGCAGGAAGGGATCCACGGCGACCGCGACGAAGAGCAGGGAGACATAGGTGATGGACCAGTGGAACAGCCGCATCTCCTTGAGCTTGGGCCCGGTGATCCCGGCCTTGGCCCGGGACTGGAGGGCGTGCGCCTCCTTGAGCCAGAAGGCGCCGCAGGCGAGCGCGACCGCGGTGTAGAACCAGCCGGTGTAGCCCAGCGGCTGGAGCAGCAGCGAGACGCCGACCATCACCCAGCTGTAGGCGACGATCTGGCGGGCCACGGCCTTGTTGCCGGCGATGACCGGCAGCATCGGCACGCCGACCCGCTCGTAGTCGTCCTTGGCCTTCATCGACAGCGGCCAGTAGTGCGGCGGCGTCCAGAAGAAGATGACGAGGAAGAGGACGAACGCCGCCCAGGAGACCGAGTTCGTCACCGCGGACCAGCCGATGAAGACCGGCATACAGCCCGCGATGCCGCCCCAGACGATGTTCTGCGCGGTGCGGCGCTTGAGGATCATCGTGTAAACCACGACGTAGAAGAGCAGCGCACCGAGCGACAGCATCGCCGACAGCGGGTTGACGAGGAACCAGAACCAGGCGGTGGAGCCGACCGTGAGCGCGGTGGCGAAGACCAGGCACTCGCGGGGCGAGACCATGCCGGTCACCAGGGGACGCTGCGAGGTGCGGTCCATCAGGGCGTCGATGTCACGGTCGACGTACATGTTGTAGGCGGCCGCGCCGCCGGCGGAGAGATAGCCGCCGACACAGGTCGCCAGCACGAGCCACAGATCGGGGACCCCACCGGCCGCCAGGAACATCACCGGCACCGTCGTCATCAGCAGCAGCTCGATGACGCGCGGCTTGGTGAGCGCCACGAACGCGCCCACACGGGCCCCGAGCGGGCGGTGACCTGGACCCTCGGGGCTCTGGGAGAGCTCCCCCACAGCCTGAACGGCGTGGGAGGTGCCCCCATCCGCAGGACGGGAATCGACGGCCGTCACGCACACCCCTGGAAGTAACATCAGCGGCTCCCGCCGCGGAAGAGATAAGGCCTGCAAGCTCTTCCGGCCGTGAAGATCCGGTAACTGCTTGCGCGTACCACGCCACTTTAGACGTTGGCCATACGGCGGCATTCGCGGGGGTCGGGTCGTGTTGGGAGCCGGAGCGCGCGAGGGCGCCGGGATCTTTCCCCGGGCGTTCGCCCGCCGTTCGGGAGGCGAAGGCCACCACCGCCCGGCAGTCTGGTCGTAAGGCCGTCGCGTCCGGCCCGGAATACGAGAAGTCCCGGTTTGGTTGCGCAAAGCGACGGGCCCCGTGCCACCACCCACCGATTGAGCGCCGAAAACACCGACTGAGCGTCGAAAAGGCGCACGGACTTGCGGGGGTAGGCTCGACACCGCCTGGCGGACATACGGTCCGTGGCATTCGACATGTGGAGAGGAGCCCTGACTCAGGGTGAGCACCAAGCCGACCACCACAGATTTCGAGTGGACCGAACTGGACCAGCGGGCGGTGGACACCGTCCGCGTCCTGGCCATGGATTCCGTGCAGAAGGTCGGAAACGGCCATCCTGGTACGGCCATGAGCCTGGCTCCCGCCGCGTACGTGCTGTTCCAGAAGCTCATGCGGCATGACCCTGCGGACGCGGACTGGACCGGCCGTGACCGGTTCGTCCTCTCCGCGGGCCACTCCAGCCTGACCCTCTACATCCAGCTCTACCTGGCCGGCTACGGCCTGGAGCTGGACGACCTGAAGGCCTTCCGTACGTGGGGCTCCAAGACCCCGGGCCACCCGGAGTACGGCCACACCACCGGTGTGGAGACCACCACAGGACCGCTGGGCCAGGGTGTCGCCAACGCCGTCGGCATGGCGATGGCGGCGCGCTACGAGCGCGGTCTGTTCGACCCCGACGCGGCGCCGGGCACCTCGCCCTTCGACCACACCATCTACGTGATCGCCGGTGACGGCTGCCTCCAGGAGGGCATCTCCGCCGAGGCCTCGTCCCTTGCGGGCCACCAGAAGCTCGGCAACCTCGTCCTGCTGTGGGACGACAACCACATCTCCATCGAGGGCGACACCGAGACCGCGGTCTCCGAGGACACCCTCAAGCGCTACGAGGCCTACGGCTGGCACGTCCAGCGCGTCGAGCAGCTGCCCAACGGCGACCTGGACCCGGCCGGTCTGGCCAGGGCTCTGGAGGCCGCCAAGGCCGAGACCGGGCGCCCGTCCTTCATCGCGGCCCGCTCGATCATCGCCTGGCCTGCCCCCAACGCGCAGAACACCGAGGCCGCGCACGGCTCGGCGCTGGGTGACGAGGAGGTCGCGGCCACCAAGCGCGTGCTGGGCTTCGACCCCGAGAAGTCCTTCGAGGTCACCGACGAGGTCCTGGCGCACACCCGCGCCGCCCTCGACCGCGGCCGGGACGCCAAGAAGGAGTGGGAGAAGTCCTTCGCCGCCTGGCGCACCGCCAACCCGCAGCGCGCCGCGGAGTTCGACCGCATCGCGGCGGGCGAGCTGCCCGAGGGCTGGGAGGAGCACCTGCCGGTGTTCGAGACCGGCAAGGCCGTGGCCACCCGTGCCGCGTCCGGCAAGGTGCTGCACGCCCTCGGCGCGGTGATCCCGGAGCTGTGGGGCGGCTCGGCCGACCTGGCCGGCTCGAACAACACCACGATCGACAAGACCTCGTCGTTCCTCCCGGCGGACAACCCGCTGCCGGAGGCCGACCCGTACGGCCGCACGATCCACTTCGGCATCCGTGAGCACTCCATGGCCGCGGAGATGAACGGCATCGCGCTGCACGGCAACACCCGCATCTACGGCGGCACCTTCCTGGTGTTCTCCGACTACATGCGCAACGCCGTCCGGCTGTCCGCGCTGATGCACCTGCCGGTGACGTACGTGTGGACGCACGACTCCATCGGTCTGGGCGAGGACGGCCCGACCCACCAGCCGGTCGAGCACCTGGCCTCGCTGCGCGCCATTCCGGGCCTGAACATCGTCCGCCCGGCCGACGCCAACGAGACCGCCATCGCCTGGCGCGAGATCCTCCGGCGCTGGACCAAGGAGTACGGCGTGGGGGCCCCGCACGGCCTGGCGCTGACCCGTCAGGGCGTGCCGACGTACCCGGCCAACGAGGATGCCGCCAAGGGTGGTTACGTCCTCTTCGAGGCCGAGGCCGACGGGCAGGACACCACGCCGCAGGTCGTGCTGATCGGCACCGGCTCCGAGGTGCAGCTCGCCGTCGCGGCGCGCGAGCAGCTCCAGGCCGAGGGCATCGCGACCCGTGTGGTGTCGATGCCGTCGGTGGAGTGGTTCGACCAGCAGGACCAGGCCTACCGCGACAGCGTGCTGCCGCCGTCCGTCAGGGCGCGGGTCGCCGTCGAAGCCGGTATCGGCCTGACCTGGCACCGCTTCACCGGTGACGCCGGACGCATCGTGTCGCTGGAGCACTTCGGCGCCTCGGCCGACGGCAAGGTCCTCTTCCGCGAGTTCGGCTTCACCGCCGACGCGGTCGCCGCCGCCGCCCGCGCCTCGCTCGAATCCGCCTCGGAGCTGGCAGCCGCCGCGCGCTGACGCACGTACACAACCAGTAGGAGATGCAGAACCCATGACAGACGCACTCAAGCGCCTCTCCGACGAAGGCGTCGCGATCTGGCTGGACGACCTGTCGCGCAAGCGCATCACGTCCGGCAACCTCGCCGAGCTGATCGACCAGCAGCACGTCGTCGGCGTCACGACGAACCCGTCGATCTTCCAGAAGGCGATCTCCTCGGGCGACGGCTACCAGCAGCAGGTCGCCGACCTCGCCGCCCGTAAGGTCACCGTCGACGAGGCCATCCGCATGATCACGACGGCGGACGTCCGGGACGCCGCCGATGTGCTGCGGCCGGTCTTCGACGCCACCGGCGGCCAGGACGGCCGGGTCTCCATCGAGGTCGACCCGCGCCTGGCGCACCACACCACGGCGACCATCGCCGAGGCCAAGCAGCTGGCGTGGCTGGTGGACCGCCCGAACACGCTGATCAAGATCCCGGCCACCAAGGCGGGTCTGCCGGCCATCACCGAGGTCATCGGCCTGGGCATCAGCGTCAACGTCACGCTGATCTTCTCGCTGGAGCGCTACCGCGAGGTCATGGACGCCTACCTCGCGGGCCTGGAGAAGGCCAAGGCCGCCGGCCTGGACCTGTCCCTGATCCGTTCGGTGGCGTCGTTCTTCGTGTCCCGTGTGGACAGCGAGATCGACAAGCGCCTGGACAAGCAGGGCTCGCAGGAGGCCAAGGCCCTCAAGGGCAAGGCCGCGCTGGCCAACGCCCGTCTGGCGTACCAGGCGTACGAGGAGGTCTTCTCCTCGGAGCGCTGGGCCGCGCTGGACAAGGCCGGTGCCAACCGGCAGCGTCCGCTGTGGGCCTCGACCGGCGTCAAGGACCCGGACTACAAGGACACCCTGTACGTGGACGAGCTGGTCGCGCCCGGCACGGTCAACACCATGCCGGAGGCCACCCTGGAGGCCACCGCCGCGCGTGGTGAGATCACCGGCGACACGGTGCGCGGCACGTACGAGGCGGCCAAGGCCGACCTCGACGCGCTCGCACGGCTGGGGATCTCGTACGACGAGGTCGTGCAGCTCCTGGAGGACGAGGGCGTGGAGAAGTTCGAGGCGTCCTGGAACGACCTGCTCAAGTCCACTGAGGCGGAGCTCAAGCGCCTCGCTCCTTCGGAGGGCTGAACCCTTGACCCCTGTTCATGGAGCGAACCCGCTTCGTGACGCCGCGGACCGACGGCTCCCGCGTATCGCGGGGCCGTCGGGCCTGGTCATTTTCGGCGTCACGGGCGATTTGTCCCGTAAAAAGTTGATGCCTGCCGTCTATGACCTGGCCAACCGCGGACTGCTCCCGCCGGGTTTCTCGCTCATCGGTTTCGCCCGCCGCGAATGGGAGCACGAGGACTTCGCGCAGGAGGTGTACGAGGCGGTCAAGCAGCACGCCCGTACGCCGTTCCGCGAGGAGGTCTGGCAGCAGCTGGTCCAGGGCTGCCGCTTCGTCCAGGGCAACTTCGACGACGACCAGGCCTTCGAGACGCTCAAGGACACCATCAACGAGCTCGACAAGGCACAGGGCACCGGCGGCAACTTCGCCTTCTACCTGTCCGTGCCGCCGAAGTTCTTCCCCAAGGTCGTCCAGCAGCTCAAGAAGCACGGGCTGGCCGACCAGAAGGAGGACTCCTGGCGCCGCGCGGTCATCGAGAAGCCCTTCGGGCACAACCTGGAGAGCGCCCAGGAGCTCAACCGGATCGTCCACGAGGTCTTCCCGCCCAACGAGGTCTTCCGGATCGACCACTACCTGGGCAAGGAGACGGTCCAGAACATCCTGGCGCTGCGCTTCGCCAACACGATGTTCGAGCCGATCTGGAACCGGTCCTACGTCGACCACGTACAGATCACGATGGCCGAGGACATCGGCATCGGCGGCCGGGCCGGCTACTACGACGGCATCGGCGCGGCCCGCGACGTCATCCAGAACCACCTCCTCCAACTGCTCGCGCTGACCGCGATGGAGGAGCCCGCCTCCTTCGACGCCGATGCGCTGGTGGCGGAGAAGACCAAGGTGCTGGGCGCCGTCCGGCTGCCCAGGGACCTCGGCAAGGAGACCGTGCGCGGGCAGTACGCGGCGGGCTGGCAGGGCGGCGAGAAGGCCGTCGGCTACCTCCAGGAAGAGGGCATCGACCCCTCGTCGAAGACCGACACCTACGCCGCGATCAAGCTGTCGATCGACAACCGCCGCTGGGCGGGCGTCCCCTTCTACCTGCGCACCGGCAAGCGGCTGGGCCGCCGGGTCACCGAGATCGCGGTGGTCTTCCAGCGCGCCCCGCACTCCCCCTTCGACCACACCGCCACCGAGGAGCTGGGGCAGAACGCCCTGGTCATCCGGGTGCAGCCGGACGAGGGCGTGACCGTGCGGTTCGGTTCGAAGGTGCCCGGTACCTCCATGGAGGTACGGGACGTCTCGATGGACTTCGCGTACGGCGAGTCCTTCACGGAGTCCAGCCCCGAGGCGTACGAGCGCCTGATCCTGGACGTCCTGCTGGGTGACGCCAACCTCTTCCCGCGGCTGGAGGAGGTCGAGCAGTCCTGGCGGATCCTCGACCCGATCGAGGAGTACTGGGACAAGCACGGCAAGCCCGCGCAGTACCCGGCGGGCACCTGGGGCCCGGCCGAGGCGGACCAAATGCTCGCACGAGACGGACGGAGCTGGCGTCGGCCATGAAGATCGATCTGACGGAAACCACGGCCAGCAAGATCAACAAGGCGCTGGTGGAGGGCCGTCGCGCCGTCGGCACGCCGGCCATCGGCATGGTGCTCACCCTCGTCATCGTCACCGACGAGGAGAACGCCTATGACGCCCTGAAGGCGGCCAACGAGGCGTCCCGTGAGCACCCCTCGCGCACCCTCGTCGTCATCAAGCGGGTCAGCCGGTCGCCGCGCGACCGCGCCAAGGCCCGGCTGGACGCCGAGGTGCGGGTCGGCACGGAGGCCGGCACCGGCGAGACGGTCGTCCTGCGGCTCTACGGCGAGGCGATCGACCACGCCCAGTCCGTGGTCCTGCCGCTGCTGCTGCCGGACGCCCCGGTCGTGGTCTGGTGGGCGGTCAACGCCCCGCTGAACCCCGCCAAGGACCCGCTCGGTGCGCTGGCCCAGCGCCGGGTCACCGACGCCTACGCCTCCGAGCAGCCCGTCCAGGAGCTGTCGGCGCGCGCAGAAACGTACACTCCGGGCGATACGGACCTGTCCTGGACCCGTATCACCCCCTGGCGTTCGATGCTGGCGGCCGCGCTCGACCAGTCCCCGTGCACGGTCCTCTCGGCCGAGGTCGAGGGCGAGGAGTTCAACCCCAGCTGCGAACTGCTCGCCATGTGGCTGGCCAGCAGGCTCCAGGTGCCGGTCACCCGCAAGGTGTCGGCCGGTCCGGGTCTGACCGCCGTACGGATGGAGTCCAGCGCCGGCTCGATCGTGCTGGACCGCCCGGACGGCTCGCTGGCCACGCTCTCCATGCGCAACCAGCCGGACCGTGCGGTGGCCCTCAAGCGGCGGGACACCGCGGAGCTCCTGGCCGAGGAGCTGCGCCGGCTCGACCCCGACGACATCTACGCCGAGGCGCTGAAGTACGGCGTGGACCGGCTCGGTGAGGGCGAAGGGCAGTCGGCGGAGCAGTCTTCCGAGGAGCCCGCGGCGGACCCCGAGTCCGGCCGGAACACCTCCGCGGCGAAGAAGGCGCCCGCCAAGGCCGCCAAGAAGGCGGCCGCCAAGTGAGTGCTCCGCAGGTCGTCGTCCATCGCGACAAGGAGCTGATGGCCAAGGCCGCGGCGGCGCGGCTGATCACCAAGATCGTGGACGCCCAGGCCACCCGCGGCTCCGCCTCCGTGGTCCTGACCGGCGGGCGCAACGGCAACGGGCTGCTCGCGGCCCTCGCCGAGGCGCCCGCCCGGGACGCGGTGGACTGGACCCGGCTGGACCTGTGGTGGGGGGACGAGCGGTTCCTGCCGGAGGGGGACCCGGAGCGCAACGACACCCAGGCGCGCGAGGCGCTGCTGGACAGCGTGCCGCTGAACCCGGCGCGGGTGCACCCGATGGAGCCGGCCGGCGGCCGCTTCGGCCATGACGCGGACGCGGCGGCCGAGGCGTACGCCCTCGAACTCGCCGCCGCGGCCGGGCCCGAGGACCATGCGGCGGTGCCGTCCTTCGACGTCCTGCTGCTGGGCGTCGGCCCGGACACCCATGTCGCCTCGCTCTTCCCCGAACTGCCCGCCGTCTACGAGCAGGAGCGGATGGTGGTCGGGGTGCACGGCGCGCCGAAGCCGCCGCCCACCCGGATCTCGCTCACCCTGCCCGCGATCCGCGCGGCACGGGAGGTCTGGCTGCTGGCGGCGGGGGCGGACAAGGCCAACGCCGCGGCCATCGGGCTCTCCGGCGCCGGCGAGGTCCAGGCGCCGGCTGCCGGCGCCCGGGGCCGCAGCCGGACCCTGTGGCTGCTGGACCAGGCCGCGGCGGCCCAGCTGCCGCGCGGGCTCTACCCGCCCGCCTCGCCCTGAGACCGGCCGGCACCGGACCCACAACGCGCGCGGTCCCGCTCCCCCACGGGGAACGGGACCGCGCGCTTTTCCGGCTCAACGCCCGCGCAGCTCGCGGTACTTGGCGACCAGTCCGGCCGTCGAGGCGTCCAGCCCCGGTACGTCGGCGCCTTCCGTCAGGGCCGGCTCGACCCGCTTCGCCAGGACCTTGCCCAGCTCCACGCCCCACTGGTCGAAGGAGTCGATGTTCCACACCGCGCCCTGGACGAACACCTTGTGCTCGTAGAGCGCGATCAACTGGCCCAGCACGGACGGGCTGAGCTCCTTCGCCAGGATCGTGGTGGTGGGGCGGTTGCCCTCGAAGGTCTTGTGCGGGACCAACTCCTCGGGCACGCCCTCGGCACGCACCTCGTCCGGCGTCTTGCCGAAGGCCAGCGCCTGACCCTGGGCGAAGAGATTGGCCATCAGCAGGTCGTGCTGGGCCACCAGACCCGGCTGAAGATCGGCGACCGGCTCGGCGAAACCGAGGAGGTCGGCCGGGATCAGCTTGGTGCCCTGGTGCAGCAGCTGGTAGTAGGCGTGCTGGCCGTTCGTGCCGGGCGTGCCCCACACAACGGGACCGGTCTGCCAGCCGATCCGCTTGCCCTCGCGGTCCACGGACTTGCCGTTGGACTCCATGTCCAGCTGCTGGAGGTAGGCGGTGAACTTGGCGAGGTAGTGGCTGTAGGGCAGCACCGCATGCGACTGGGCGCCGAAGAAGTTGCCGTACCAGATGCCGAGCAGGCCCAGCAGCAGCGGGGCGTTCTCCTCCGGCGGGGCGGAGCAGAAGTGCTCATCGACGAGGTGGAAGCCGGCCAGCATCTCGCGGAACCGTTCCTTGCCGATCGCGATCATCAGCGACAGCCCGATGGCGGAGTCGTACGAATAGCGGCCGCCGACCCAGTCCCAGAACTCGAACATGTTGTCCGTGTTGATGCCGAACTCCGCCACCTTCTCGGCGTTCGTCGACAGCGCCACGAAGTGCTGGGCGACAGCTTCGCTGCCGGCCCGCAGACCGGTCAGCAGCCAGTCGCGCGCCGAAACGGCGTTGGTGATCGTCTCGATGGTGGTGAAGGTCTTCGAGGCGACGATGAACAGCGTCTCGGCCGGGTCCAGATCGCGCACCGCCTCGTGCAGATCGGCGCCGTCCACGTTGGAGACGAAGCGGAACTGCATGTCCCGGTGGGTGTAGGCACGCAGCGCCTCGTACGCCATCGCCGGGCCCAGGTCCGAGCCGCCGATGCCGATGTTGACGACGGTCTTGATGCGCTTGCCGGTGTGGCCCTTCCAGTCGCCGGAGCGGACCCGGTCGGAGAAGGTCCCCATCTTCGTCAGAACGGCCTGCACCGCGGGGACGACGTTCTCGCCGTCGCTCTTGATCACCGCCGAGCCGGGCGCGCGCAGCGCGGTGTGCAGCACCGAGCGCCGCTCGGTGACATTGATCTTCTCACCGCGGAACATCGCGTCCCGCAGCGCGGCCACGCCGGTCGCCGAGGCCAGCTCGCCCAGCAGCCGCAGCGTCTCGTCGGTGACCAGGTGCTTGGAGTAGTCCAGGTGCAGATCACCGACCTGGAGGGTGTAGCGCTCGGCGCGCGCCGGGTCCCGCTCGAACAGCTCGCGCAGCTGCACCTCCCCCAGTTGCTCCCGGTGCTTGCTCAGCGCGGTCCACTCAGGCATCTGGTCGAGCCTGCTGCGGCCTTCTGCGTTCATCTCGGACATCAGCCTTCTTCATCTCGTACCGGCCCCGCCAACTCACAACCTAATTGATCAGGGCCCGGTAGGAGGTATCTGTCCACCGGCGGACGGGGCGCTGTCGGGGGCCTGAAGAACAGGTATCAGCGCGACGGCGCCGGGCCGGCATGCCGGCCTCCCGTCAACGCCCGGGCGGCCAGGGCCGCTCCGCGGAAACACGCCGGCCCGGCCGGAGGGCAGCGCCTCCGGCCGGGCCGGCCGGTGTGTCAAGGGTCCGTCAGATCTCACCGCGGAGCTTGGCAAGCGCCTCCGCGAGGATCGCCTCACCGTCGGCGTCGCTACGGCGCTCCCGGACGTAGGCGAGGTGCGTCTTGTAGGGCTCGGTGCGCGGCGGGTCCGGCGGGCTGTCCCGGTCCTTGCCGGCCGGGAAACCACAGCGCGGGCAGTCCCAGGTGTCCGGAACCTGCGCATCGCCGGCGAAGCTGGGCTGCGTCTCGTGCCCGTTGGAGCACCAGAAGGAGATGCGGATGCGCGGCGCGGACTCGCCGCGCTCGGCCTCCCCCATCGGCCCCGCCCCGACCCGACTTCCTCGGATCGCGTTGCCACTTGCCACGGTCGTAACTCCCTGCGTAATGGTGCTGCAAAGCCTTCACAGCAACTGCGCTGCGGAACGCCACAGTGTACGTAAGGCCCAACGCGCGTCCAGTGAGCGGAGTTACCCGTCCAAGGACACCGCCCTCATGATAGGCCGCGCCTCCGACGGTATGTCAGCTGCCGAGCTTCATCAGGATGCCGAGGACGACAATGCACGCGAACCACAACAGACCGATCACGATGGTGATGCGGTCCAGGTTGCGCTCGGCGACCGAGGAGCCACCGACCGAGGACTGCATACCGCCGCCGAACATGTCGGAGAGGCCGCCGCCCTTCCCCTTGTGCATGAGCACCAGCATCATCAGCAGCAGGCTGAAGACGATGAGGGCGATCGAGAACCCGATGACCACGGCTGGACCAACTCTCTAGGACTGACGGACGGACGTAAGGATCAAGACATCTGAGCTAATGGTGCGGGGCCGGGGACGGCGCTGCTGCACCGGTCCCGGCCCCGACAGGGTACGACGAGGGCTCGCCCTCGTCATAGCTGCTACTGGTCGCGGAAACGGACGATCTTCACAAACTCGTCCGCGTCCAGCGCCGCACCGCCGATCAGCGCACCGTCGACGTCGGGCTGCGCCATGATCGCGGCGACATTGCCGGACTTGACCGAGCCGCCGTACTGGATACGGACCTTGTCGGCCAGCTCCTGGCTGTAGAGCTCGGCGAGGCGGCCGCGGATCGCCCCGCAGACCTCCTGCGCGTCCTCGGGGGTGGCGACCTCGCCGGTGCCGATGGCCCACACCGGCTCGTAGGCGATCACGATGGTCTCGGCCTGCTCGGCCGGGACGTCCTTCAGACCGCCGTCGACCTGGGCGAGGGTGTGCGCGACCTGGTTGCCCGCCTTGCGGACGTCCAGGCCCTCACCGACGCACAGGATCGGGGTGATGCCGTGCTTGAACGCGGCCTTGACCTTGGCGTTGCAGATCTCTTCGTTCTCGCCGTGGTACTGGCGGCGCTCACTGTGGCCGACGGCCACGTACGCGCACTTGAGCTTGGCGAGCATCGCACCGGAGATCTCACCGGTGTAGGCACCGGAGTCGTGCGCCGAGAGGTCCTGGGCGCCGTACTTGATCTTGAGCTTGTCGCCGTCGACCAGCGTCTGCACCGAGCGCAGATCGGTGAAGGGCGGGAGCACCGCGACCTCGACGGCGTCGAAGTCCTTGTCGGTGAGGGCGAAGGCGAGCTTCTGGACGTGGGCGATGGCCTCGAGGTGGTTGAGGTTCATCTTCCAGTTGCCCGCCATCAGCGGGGTGCGGCCGTTGTTGAGAGCGGTCACGGTGTTTCAGTCCTCCAGAGCGGCGAGGCCGGGGAGCGTCTTGCCTTCGAGGTATTCGAGGCTGGCGCCGCCACCGGTCGAGATATGGCCGAATGCATTCTCGTCGAAGCCCAGCAGCCGGACCGCGGCGGCACTGTCACCGCCGCCGACGACGGTGAAGGCGTCGGAGTCCAGCAGCCCCTGCGCGACAGCCTTGGTGCCGTCGGCGTAGTCGGGGTGCTCGAAGACGCCCATCGGGCCGTTCCAGAAGACGGTGGCCGCGTCGGCGAGCTTCGCGGCGTAGAGCTCGCGGGTCTTCGGGCCGATGTCCAGGCCCTCCTTGTCGGCCGGGATGGCGTCCGCGGCGACGATGTCGGGGTGGGCCGGGGCCTTGGTCTTCAGGTCCGGGAATTCGCCCGAGACCAGTACGTCGACGGGGAGGACGAACTCCACGCCGCGCTTCTCCGCCCGTGCCAGGTACTCCAGGCACGCCGGGACCTGGTCCTCCTGTAGCAGCGAGATGCCCACCTCGTGGCCCTTGGCCTTGAGGAAGGTGTACGCCATACCGCCGCCGACCAGGATGCGGTCGGCCTTCTCGATCAGCTGGTCGATCACGGCGAGCTTGTCGGAGACCTTGGCGCCGCCGAGCGCGACCACGTACGGGCGCTTGACGTCCTCGGTGAGCTTCTTCAGCACGCCGACCTCGGTGGCGATCAGGTCGCCGGCGGCGTGCGGAAGGCGCTGGGGCAGGTCGAAGACGGACGCGTGCTTACGGTGCACGGCGCCGAAGCCGTCGCCCACGTACAGGTCCGCGAGAGCGGCGAGCCGGTCGGCGAACGCACCGCGCTCGGCGTCGTCCTTGCTGGTCTCGCCCGCGTTGAAGCGGAGGTTCTCCAGCACGGCGACCTGGCCGTCGGCCAGGCCCGCGGCCACGGACGCGGCGGAGTCGCCGACCGTGTCGGTCGCGAACGCCACGTCCTGACCGAGGATTTCGCCCAGCCGACGGGCCGCGGGGGCCAGCGAGAAGGCCGGGTCCGGCGCGCCCTTGGGCCGGCCCAGGTGGGAGGCGACGATCACCTTGGCGCCGCGCTCGACGAGCTTGGCGATCGTCGGGGCGACGGCGCGGATCCGGCCGTCGTCGGTGATGGTGGTGCCGTCCAGCGGCACGTTCAGGTCGGCGCGGACAAAGACCCGCTTGCCGGCTACCTGGAGGTCTTCGATCGTCTTCATGAGGAGTGACTCCATCACATGGGTCGTTCGGTCACGGAACGGGGCCCGTACGACGCTTCCTCGCGCCGTACGAGCCCCGTCCTCACATCTCGGTGCCTCGGGTGGTCAGCCGGCGATCAGAGCTGACCGCCGACGAAGGTGGTCAGGTCCACCAGGCGGTTGGAGTAGCCCCACTCGTTGTCGTACCAGCCGACGACCTTGACCTGCTTGCCCTGCGCCATGGTCAGCGAGGAGTCGAAGGTGCAGGAGGCCGGGAAGTTCACGATGTCCGAGGAGACGATCGGGTCCTCGGTGTACTCCAGGATGCCCTTGAGCTGGCCCTCGGCGGCCTTCTGGAAGGCGGAGTTGATCTCGTCCTTGCTGACCTCGCGGTCCAGCTCCAGAACCAGGTCGGTGACCGAACCGGTGGGCACGGGCACGCGCATGGCAATGCCGTCCAGCTTGCCCTTGAGCTGCGGGAGGACCAGAGCGGTGGCCTTGGCGGCACCGGTCGAGGTCGGGATGATGTTCTCCGCGGCGGCACGGGCGCGGCGCAGGTCCTTGTGCGGGAAGTCCAGGATGCGCTGGTCGTTGGTGTACGCGTGGACCGTCGTCATCAGGCCCTTGACGATGCCGAAGTTCTCGTCGAGCACCTTCGCCATCGGCGCCACACAGTTGGTGGTGCAGGAGGCGTTGGAGATGACGTGGTGCTTGGCCGCGTCGTACTTGTCGTTGTTGACGCCCATCACGATCGTGATGTCCTCGTCCTTGGCGGGCGCGGAGATCAGGACCTTCTTGGCGCCGGCCTGGATGTGCTTCTCGGCGTCGGCCTTCTTGGTGAAGATGCCGGTCGACTCGACGACGATGTCGGCGCCCAGCTCCGCCCAGGGGAGGTTGGCCGGGTCGCGCTCGGCCATCGTCTTGAAGGTCTGGTTGCCGACCGTGATGGTGTCGTCGGTGTGGCTGACGTCCTGCTTGAGGCGACCCAGAATGGTGTCGTACTTCAGCAGGTGGACCAGGGTGGCGTTGTCGGTCAGGTCGTTGACACCGACGATCTCGATGTCCGCACCCTGCTCCAGGAGCGCGCGGAAGTAGTTGCGACCAATGCGGCCGAATCCGTTGATGCCTACGCGGATCGTCACGAACCGATCTCCTCGTTGGTACGCCGGCACAGACACCGGCGAGCTGTATGGGATTTCCCCGACCGCCTCCGACCCTACCCCCAATGCGAGACGCACGTGACATTGACAGGGGGCACCTTCCCGCGCTTACCGAGCACCCCCGGCCAACCCCCTCAATCGGCCCTCCAGAGGGCTCTTCAGAGCATCGGACAGCTCTTCGGAGCACCTTTTCCGCGAGCCTTTCGGTGAACTCCACGGAGAGCTTTTCCGAGACCTTTCGGCCATCCTTTCGGCGGGCTCTTCAGAGCGCCGGAGAGCTCTTCGGAGCATCCCTTTGGCGGGCCTTTCGGCGGGCTTTTCGGGAATCCCTTCGACGGGTCTTGCGAGGGGCTCTCCGGAGGGCCTTCGGCAGGTCTTGCGGTGGGCACCGCGGAGGGCCTTCGACGGGTCTTGCGGCGGGCTCTGTGGAGGTCCTTCGGCAGGTCTTGCGGCGGCTCTTCAGAGATCCTTCGACGGGGCCTGCGGCTGGCTCTGTGGAGGCCCTTCGGCAGGTCTTGTGCCTGGCTCCGCGGAGGGCCTTTCTGAGGGGTCTCGGGCAGCCATGCCCTTCGGCGGGCTCTACGGAGGTCCTTCGACGGGTCTGCGGCTGGCTCTGCGCAGGTCCCTCGCCGGCTCTTGCGCAGCCTTGCGGAGGCCTTTCCGAGGGCCCTCGGGCAATCTTCCGGGGGCTCTACGGAGGCCCGAGGGCCCGGGCAGTCCTTCGGCGAGCTCTGCGGAGATCCGAGCGCCCGGGCAGCCCTTCGGCGGGCTCTGCGGCGCGGGGCCCTCAGCAACCCATAGGCGTACGCCCCTTCGACCAGCCAGGCCCCTCGCAGGCTCGTCGGCGCCTCCCCCGCCCCCTCCCCCTCTCCCCCTTCGGGGGAGGGGGCGGGGGGTGGGTTCGGGGGTGGGGGGAACAGCAGGGCGCGCGAGCATCAGCGGTGCGCCGGGGGTGTGCGCGTACGGCTAAGGGCTGCGGCGGTCCGCCGAGCGTGGGCGCGTACGGCTAGTGCTGCGGAGGTCCGCCGAGCGTGGGCACGTACGACGAGGAGCTGCGGCGGTGTGCCAGGCATGTGCGCGTACGGCGAGGAGTTGCGGCCGAGGCCGCGGCAGGCGGGCCACGGAGGCCGGTGGTGCGGACGCGGCCATGGCAGGACAGGACGGCCCGGGACGGGACGGTCCGGCACGGGGCAGGAAAGGACGGCCCGGGACGGGACGGTCCGGCACGGGGCAGGACGGCCCGGCACGGGACGGGACAGGACGGTCCGGAGGGGTGCCGGCGGCGCTGCGGCGGAGGGTGTGGGCCGGTGGGGCCCCGCAGGTGTGCGGGGCCCTGCGGCGGTCGTCAGCCGACCATGCCCTCGGCAAGCTCCTCGGTGAGGTTCGACTCCGTGCCCGGGATGCCGAGGTCCTGGGCGCGCTTGTCGGCCATCGCCAGCAGGCGGCGGATCCGGCCGGCGACCGCGTCCTTGGTCAGCGGCGGGTCGGCGAGCGCGCCCAGCTCCTCCAGGGAGGCCTGCTTGTGCTCCATACGCAGCCGGCCTGCGGCGGCCAGGTGCTCGGGGACCTCCTCGCCGAGGATCTCCAGCGCCCGCTGGACCCGGGCGCCCGCGGCGACCGCGGCGCGCGCCGAGCGGCGGAGGTTGGCGTCGTCGAAGTTCGCCAGGCGGTTGGCGGTGGCGCGGACCTCACGCCGCATCCGCCGCTCCTCCCAGGCGAGCACCGACTCATGGGCGCCGAGCCGCGTCAGCAGCGCGCCGATCGCGTCACCGTCCCGGACGACGACCCGGTCCACACCGCGCACCTCGCGGGCCTTGGCTCCGATGCCGAGCCGGCGGGCGGCACCGACCAGCGCGAGCGCCGCCTCGGGGCCGGGGCAGGTGACCTCCAGGGACGAGGAGCGGCCGGGCTCGGTGAGCGAGCCATGGGCCAGGAACGCGCCGCGCCAGGCCGCCTCGGCGTCGCAGGTCGCGCCGGAGACCACCTGCGGGGGCAGGCCTCGGATGGGGCGGCCGCGGCCGTCGACCAGACCGGTCTGGCGGGCCAGCTGATCACCGCCGGCCACCACCCGTACGACATAGCGGCTGCCGCGCCGCAGGCCGCCGGGGGCCATCACCACCAGGTCGGAGCTGTGCCCGAAGATCTCCAGGATGTCCTTGCGCAGCCGGCGGGCGGCGATGCCCGTGTCCAGCTCCGCCTCGATCACAATGCGTCCGCTGACCAGGTGCAGACCTCCCGCGAACCGCAGGATCGACGAGACCTCCGACTTCCGGCAGCAGGTCCGGGTGACGGGGAGCCGGGAGATCTCATCCTTCACCGCAGCCGTCATCGCCATGGGCCGATCCTTCCATGCATCCGAAAAATACGGTCGTACGCGGCTGCCAGCAGCTCCGGGTCGTGCCGGTCGGGGGCTCCCCCGGCACTCGACCGGGTGTCGTCTCCTTGTGCCGCGACCGCCGCCAGCTCGACCTCGCTGCCGACGAGCTGCTTGGCGGCAACCGTCAGACCTTCGATGTCGGGCACGGCGGCCCGATCGGCCAGCACCACGTCGAAGGCGAGTTTAGGGGCGTGTCGGGCCAAAACCTCCAAATGACGCTGCGGGGAGAAGCCATCGGTTTCGCCCGGTTGCGGCGCGAGGTTCAGCGAGAGCACCTTTCGGGCCTTGGTCTCCTCCAGCGCCTCACGCAGCTCCGGCACCAGCAGATGCGGGATCACGGAGGAGAACCAGGAGCCGGGGCCGAGCACCACCCAGTCGGCGTCACGCACCGCGGCGACCGCCTCGGGGACGGCCGGCGGTTCCTCGGGGACGACATGGACGGCCTGCACCTCGCCGCGGGTGAGCGCGACGGTGGCCTGGCCGCGGACCGTGGACACCTCGTCCGGGCGGTCCGGGTGATGGCCCCTGACCTGTGCCTGGAGCTCCAGCGGCACCGCCGACATGGGCAGCACCCGGCCATGGGCCCCGAGCAGCTTGCCGACCAGGTCGAGCGCCTGGACATGGTCGCCGAGCTGCTCCCACAGGGCGACGATCAGCAGATTGCCGACCGCGTGGTCGTGCAGCTCGCCCTCGCTCTGGAAGCGGTGCTGGATCACCCGGGACCAGGTCTGGCCCCAGTCGTCGTCGCCGCACAGCGCGGCCAGCGCCTTGCGCAGATCGCCCGGCGGCAGCACGCCCAGCTCGTCACGGAGCCGGCCGCTGGAGCCGCCGTCGTCGGCGACCGTGACGACCGCGGTGAGATCACCCGTGATACGGCGCAGCGCGGCCAGGGACGCGGACAGGCCCATCCCGCCGCCGAGCGCCACCACCTTGGGCGTTGCGCCCTTCGTCGTACGGACGCTGGGGACGAATCTGCGGACCCGGCGGAGCCGTGGCGTACGGCCGCTCACTCGCGCCCCATGTCCCGGTGGACGACGACGGTTTCCACCCCTTCGGAGACCAGGCGGCGCGCCAGCTTCTCGGACATCGCCACGCTGCGGTGCTTACCGCCCGTGCAGCCCACGGCGATGGTCACATAGCGCTTGCCCTCGCGGCGGTAGCCCTCGGCGACCAGCCGCAGCAGCTCGGCGTAGCCGTCCAGGAACTCCTTGGAGCCGGGCTGGCTGAAGACGTAGTTGGAGACTTCGTCGTTCAGGCCGGTGAAGGGGCGCAGCTCGGGGACCCAGTGCGGATTGGGGATGAAGCGGCAGTCGATGACCATGTCGGCGTCGACCGGCAGGCCGTACTTGAAGCCGAAGGACATGACCGTGGCGCGCAGCTCGGGGACCTCTTCGCCGGCGAACTGGGCGTCCATCTTGGCCCGCAGCTCATGGACGTTGAGGCTGGAGGTGTCGATGACCAGGTCGGCGTCGCCGCGCAGCTCGCGCAGCAGATCGCGCTCGGCGGCGATGCCGTCGACGATCCGGCCGTCGCCCTGGAGCGGGTGCGGACGGCGGACCGACTCGAAGCGGCGCACCAGGGCCTCGTCGGAGGACTCCAGGAAGACGATGCGGCGCTTGACGTTCTGCGCGTCGAGGGTCGCCAGCGACTCCTTGAGGTTGGCGAAGAAGCGGCGGCCGCGGACGTCGACGACGACCGCGATCCGGGCGACGTTGCCCTGGGAGCGGGCGCCCAGCTCGACCATCGGCGGGATCAGCTCGGGCGGGATGTTGTCGACGACGAACCAGCCCAGGTCCTCCAGGCACTTCGCCGCCGTGCTGCGGCCGGCGCCGGACATCCCGGAGATGATCACCAGCTCGGGGATCGCGGTGCTCTCCCCCGGTTCGGACTCGCGCATCGTGCCCGTACTCACTTGTGCACCGTTTCTCTCGGTTTCCTGCGGTTCGTGCTCTGTGTTCATCGTTCCTGCCCCCGTTCTGCCGACAACGCGGCCGGTCGGGCCCCGTCATCCTCCATGATCTCTCCTGTGGCGGTGTTCACCGCAGGAGCGGACGGCGCCGCCCCGGCCAGCGCCGCGACCACCGTCTCGGCGGTCTTGCGGCCGACGCCCGGGACCTCGCAGATCTCGGCGACCGTCGCGGCCCGCAGCCGTTTCAACGAGCCGAAGTGCTTGAGGAGTGCCTGCCGGCGGGTGTCGCCCAGGCCCGCCACGGCGTCGAGCGGCGAGGACTTCAGCCGCTTGGTGCGCTTGCTGCGCTGGTAGCCGATGGCGAAGCGGTGCGCCTCGTCGCGAACGCGCTGGAGGAGGTAGAGGCCTTCGCTGCTGCGCGGCAGGACGACCGGGTCGTCGTCCTCGGGGAGCCAGACCTCTTCGAGGCGCTTGGCCAGGCCGCAGACGGCGACATCGTCGATGCCGAGCTCGTCCAGCGCCCGGCGGGCGGCCGCGACCTGCGGGGCGCCGCCGTCGACGACCACGAGCTGCGGAGGGTAGGCGAACCGCTTGGGGCGGCCGTCGTCGTCCACGGGGCGGCCTGCGGTGGCATCCGGCGCGGTGTCGTCGACGGGGCCGCCGGCGAGGGCGTCCGGGGTGCCGTTGTCCTCCACGGCGGTGTCACCGTCCGGCTCCTGCGTCCACTCCCCCGACTTCTGCTTCTCCTGGAGATAGCGCTTGAAGCGGCGGCCGATGACCTCGTGCATGGACCGGACATCGTCCTGCCCCGCGAAGCTCTTGATCTGGAAGCGCCGGTATTCGCTCTTCCGGGCGAGACCGTCCTCGAACACGACCATCGAGGCGACCACGTCGTCGCCCTGGAGGTGGGAGATGTCGAAGCACTCGATGCGCAGCGGCACCGAATCCAGCCCGAGCGCCCCGGCGATCTCCTCCAGGGCGCGGGAGCGGGTGGTCAGGTCGGAGGCGCGCTTGGTCTTGTGCAGCGCCAGCGCCTGCTGGGCGTTGCGGCCGACCGTGGCCATCAGGTCCTTCTTGTCGCCGCGCTGCGGGATGCGCAGCGAGACCTGGGAGCCGCGGCGCCCGGAGAGCCACTGCGCGACCGGTTCGACGGGCTCGGGGAGCGCCGGGACCAGGACCTCCTTGGGGACGGCGTCGCCCTGTTCGTCGCCGTAGAGCTGCTGGAGGGCGTGTTCGACCAGATCGCCGGTGGTGACGGCCTCGACCTTGTCGGTCACCCAGCCGCGCTGGCCGCGCACCCGGCCGCCGCGGACGTGGAAGATCTGGACGGCGGCCTCCAGCTCGTCCTCGGCGACCGCGATCAGATCGGCGTCGGTGGCGTCCGCGAGGACCACGGCGCTCTTCTCCATGGCCCGCCTGAGCGCGCCTATGTCGTCGCGCAGCCGGGCGGCGCGCTCGTACTCCATCTCCTCGGCCGCCTCCTGCATGCGGCGCTCCAGGCGGCGGAGGTAGGCGCCGGTGCGGCCGGCCATGAAGTCGCAGAATTCCTCGGCCAGTTCGCGGTGTTCCTCGGCGGAGATCCGGCCGACGCAGGGGGCCGAGCACTTGCCGATGTAGCCCAGCAGACAGGGGCGGCCGATCTGGGCGGAGCGCTTGAAGACGCCCGCGGAGCACGTCCGCACGGGGAAGACACGGAGCATCAGGTCGACGGTCTCGCGGATGGCCCAGGCGTGGGCGTACGGACCGAAGTAGCGCACGCCCTTCTTCTTGGCGCCGCGCATGACCTGGACGCGCGGGAAATCCTCGTTGAGGGTCACCGCCAGATACGGATAGCTCTTGTCGTCGCGGTACTTGACGTTGAAGCGGGGGTCGAACTCCTTGATCCAGCTGTACTCCAGCTGGAGCGCCTCGACCTCGGTGGAGACGACGGTCCACTCCACGGAGGCGGCGGTGGTCACCATCGTGCGCGTACGCGGATGGAGGCCGGCCAGGTCCTGGAAGTAGTTGGCCAGGCGCTGGCGCAGGCTCTTGGCCTTGCCTACGTAGATGACCCGGCCGTACTCGTCGCGGAACTTATAGACCCCCGGCGAGTCGGGGATCTGTCCCGGCTTGGGTCGGTAGCTGCTGGGGTCTGCCATGAACACCACCCTACTGACCGCCACTGACAATCATGGTTTCCGGAACGCTTCGGCGGCCGGGAGGGGCGGTGCGGGGCGGGGGAGGCTCGCGGGGTGGTGGGGGCGGGGCGGGAGGTGGCCGGTCCGGCGGGGGGGTGCGGCTGTCCGGCGGGGGGTGCGGCTGTCTGGTGCGGCCACGATCATGGCCGCCTCCCCCCACCCCCGAACCCACCCCCGCCCCCTCCCCCGAAGGGGGAGGAGGGGGAGGGGGCGGGGGGCAGCGTCAGCGGCTGCGGCGCCTGCGCACAGCTGCCGTGCCGGACAGCCCCAGGGCGAGCACCGCGGCCGCCGCGGCCACCGTCGTGGCGGTGGTCACCGGCAGACCCTCGCCCGCGAGCACGGTCGCCTCGGCCGGCTTCCCTGCGGCGGGCTTCCCGGCCTCGGGGGCGGCCTCCGGCCCGTAACCGCCGGCTGCGCCGCGCTTGTCGTACGCGGAGCCCGGAAGCTTGTCCCCGTACGCCTTCGCCACCCGCTTCTGGTAGGCGGCGACGGTGGTGCCGTGTGCCCCTACGGCCTTGCGGGCGTCCGCGTCCAGCGGCTCGATCCGGTCCCCGCGCTGCACGTACCAGGCGTCGATCTGAGGCTCGTGGAAGACCGTGCCGCCCGTGCCACGGGCCGCTCCGGCCGCGGTGTAACGGGTCTCGTCGTCACCGCTGGCGATGTTGACGACCTTCCAGGAGCCGGCCTGCCGCGCGGTCCATACGGAGGCGGTGCGGCCGTCCGCGGCGACCGCCTTGCTGGCGAGGAACTCCAGGCGGGCCACGGGAGCCTTGGCCTTGCCCCGGACGAAGTCCGGCGAGAGCCCGTAGACGGGGACGGTGCCGCCTTCGATGTGCGGTGCCCCCTGTGCGGCGCCGGGGGCGGCCGCCTTGGCGCCGCCACGCTTCGCCTCGGCGGCGAAGAAGCGGGCGACGGTGTTCAGGGTCGCGGGATCGGTGGCCGCCTCGCGGGCCTCGGCGACGCTCGCCCGGGCCGGGGCCTGCGGCACGGGGACGGGTGCGGCGAGTGCGGCCTGCGGGGCGAGGCCGACGAGGGTGACGGCCAGTGCGCCGGTGGCGACGGCGCGGGCTGCGGTGCGCTTCGTCATGGCTTCAGGCCCCTATCCGGTAGAGGGAGTGCGTCCAGGAGAAGGAGTCGCCGTTCACGTAGTTGTTGAAGTCGCCCCAGTTGTAGCGGTTGTTGGAGCCCCAGGGGTCGCCCCAGTAGACCCAGTTGCGGTCGGTGTCGTAGCCGTAGATGACGTGCATATGGCCGCCGCCGGAGGACCACTGGATGCGGGATTCGATGGGGCGGTTGGCGTCGATCTCGGTCTGGACGGTGCCGAGGCCGAGCCATCCGTCCACATAGGAGCCGGAGTTGATGCCCATCCAGTTCAGGGCGGTCTGCACATTCCCGAGGGTGGCCTGGTTGTTGGGGCAGGAGGAGTCCTGCTGGCGGTTGAACGCGGCGTTGCAGAACTGGTTCTGGCTGTAGTTCTTGCCGTACCAGGTCGCGATGGTGTTGCCGGAGGCGGCCCAGCACCAATTGGTCTGCTCCTGGGCCTGCATGGAGATGTTGAGGCGGTTGGCGCTCCACATGGCGGGAGCGGCTTGTGCCGTGTGGGCGGCGTGCGCCCGGGGCGCGGTGGGCGTGGCCGCGCTGGCGGACGCGCCGGGGAGTGTGATCAGTGTGCCGACGGTAAGTGCCACGGCCGCGAGCAGTCTGCGGCGTGAACGGCGTGCGTGGGGTGCACGGAGCATGGCGTTCCTCCCGACTGGGGGGTGAGGGGTAGAGAGGAGCGCATCCGGATGCTTTCGAGGAGCATCAAGTGTTGTCGCAGGCAGGTCAACACGCTTGAATGCGGAATGACATGGGGGTGTGTACGGACGGGTCCGGATGTGAACGGCCGGGGCCCGGCGTACTGCAGTGAACAGGCACGCAGAGCACGCGGCGCACGATCCGGTTGTGAACGTTCACCCGCGCGCCGGAGGAGTAAGGCAATGGCACAGAACGCTTCCCCGTCGGCCGGGCCGGCACCGAAGACTCCTCAGCCGGGCGGGCCTGCGCAGGACGCCGCCCAGGCGGCCGAGCTGGCCCAGTTGCTGCGGACCGGCCCGTTCCACCTCGCGCTGCGCTCCGCCCTGGCCACCCGGGGCCTCGCCCTCACCCGCGTCCAGCACAAGCTCGCACAGCGCGGCATCACCATCGGGGTGACCAGCCTGAGCTACTGGCAGCAGGGCGCCCGGCGCCCACAGCGCCCGGAGTCGCTGCGGGCGGTACGGGCCCTGGAGGAGGTTCTCGACCTGCCCGCACGCTCGCTGCACCGGCTGCTGGTCCCGGAAGGCGGCGTCCGCCCTGAGGCCGAGCGCCCGCCCGCCCGCTCGTACCGCTCGCTGGTGGCGCCCGCCGGCGCGCTTCAGCAGCTGTTCGCCGAGCTGGAGACCCCCGCGGACGGCGGGCTGCACACCGTGGGCCATCACGAGCGGGTGCACATCGGGCCCGGGCGCCGGCTCGTCAAGCGGGAATCGCTCCAGGTGGTGCGCGCGCACCGGGACGGCGTGGACCGTTATATCGCCATCCACCGGGGCGATGCGGGCTGCGATCCGTCCCGGGTGCGGGTGGTGGCCGGGGAGGACTGCCGGCTGGGCCGGGTCCGCGGCCACGCCGAGGCCGGGGTGGTGGTCGCCGAGCTGCTCTTCGACACCCGGCTGCGGGCCGGTGACACCCATGTCTTCGGCTATGCCTTCGAGGACGGCAGCGGCGGCCCCAGCACCGAGTATCTGCGCGGCTTCAGCTTCGCCGGCGGCCAGTACGTCCTCCAGGTGCGCTTCGACGAGGCCGCGCTGCCGGTGCGCTGCCGCCGCTTCGCCCAGGCCTCGGCGGGCGCCCCGCGCACCGCCCAGCAGGAGCTCACACTCGGCGGCCGGCACCACGGGGTGCACCTCGTCGAGCAGGGCGTACGCCCCGGGATCCTGGGGATCGCCTGGGACTGGGGTGACCGCTGACCTGCCGCCGGTCCGGCACGCCGTCCGAGCGGACGGGGCCGAGCGGCGGGGCCAGTGCTCAGGCGCCGGTCAGCAGGCTCAGCCGGCGATCAGTTTGCCGTTCTTCGCCTTGACGGGGACCTCGGGCAGCGGCTCGGACGCCGGCCCCTGGATGACCTTGCCGGTCGTGACGTCGAAGCGGCTGCCGTGGCAGGGGCAGCTGCCCTCCTCCTTCTCGACGTCGGACAGGATGCAGCCGGCGTGGGTGCACTTGGCGCTGAAGCACTTGTACTCGCCCGTGGCGGGCTGCGAGACGACCAGCCGGTCCTCGCGGTAGAGCTTGGCGCCGCCGACCGGCACCTCGGCGGCGGCCCCCAGCTCGACCGGCTCGTCGGGCACCGCCGAGGCGTTCGCGCCCGAGTCCGGCGAGCAGGCCGCGAGCCCGAACCCGGCGGCACCGGCGAGCGCAGCTCCCCGCAGCACGGTACGGCGGGCAGGGGACTGGCTCATTGCTGCTCCAGAGGTGACAGGACGGACGATTCCGGCCCTGACGATACCGGTGCAGACCGTGCCGCTTCCGGCCGGGCCGAGGTGTGGTGACGGACGGCAGCGGAGGCGGGCGGGTGGGTCGGGCGCCGGCGGGTGATCCGGGGAGGGCCTGTGCGTAAACGCTTGCGTAAGCGTTTACGTTTCCCGTTGGATACCCGTACTGTGGTGCACTCGCGGGACGAGGGCCGCGCCAGGAGCGGCGGCCGTGGGCGCCGCCGGGGCGCCCCGTACGCGGGGAGGAAGAGCCGGATGACGACCATGATGGATGTGGCACGGCGGGCGGGTGTCTCCGTCGCCACGGTCTCGCATGTGCTGAACGAGACCCGGCCGGTGCGCCCGGACACCCGGGCCGCGGTGCTCGGCGCCATCGACGAGCTCGGCTACACCCACAACACCCTGGCCCGCTCCCTGGTCACCTCGCGCACCCGCTCCATCGGCCTGGCGGTCTCCGCGATCAGCAACCCGTACTTCACCGAGATCCTCCAGGGCGTCGAGGCCGGTGCCCTGGCGGCCGGCTACAGCCTGCTGATCGCCGATCCGCACGACGATCCGCACCATGAGCGCATGGTCGTCCAACTGCTGCACGAGCGGCGGGTGGACGGCATGATCGTCGCGCCGTCCGCGGAGCCCGCCGAGATGGCCGGGTATCTGGCCCGGCGCAAGGTGCCCACCGTCTTCCTGGACCGGCTGGTCGGTGACGCGTACGACCAGGTGTGCGCCGAGAGCACCGGCCCCGTACGTCAACTGGTCGAGCATCTGGCCGGCTTGGGGCACACCCGGATCGGCCTGGTGGCCGGGCTGCCCGGGCTGAGCACGACGGCCGAGCGGATCCAGGGCTACCGCGAGGGCCTGCACGCCCGCGGTCTGCCGTTCGCGCCGGAACTCCTCGCCGGCGGCCACTCCGAGGCGGCGGGCGCTCAGGACGCCACCCGCCGGCTGCTCTCCGCGCCGGAGCCGCCCACCGCACTCATCACCGCCAACAACGCGATGACCATCGGCACGCTCCGGGCGCTGCGCGACCTGGGGCTGGAAGTGCCCAGGGACCTCGCGCTGGCCTGCTTCGACGATTTCTCCTGGGCCGATCTCTTCAGCCCCCGGCTGACCGCGATCGCCCAGCCCAGCAAGGACATCGGGGCGGAGGCGGTGCGGCTGCTGCTGGCGCGCCTGGAGGAGCCGGACCGGCCCCCGCGCACGGTCCGCCTCCCGTGCGCCTTTGTGCACCGCACGTCGTGCGGCTGCCCCGAAACCGCCCCGGCCACTGCCCCGGCCGCTCCCCCGGCCGCCCAGGAAAGGAACCGCACCCCGTGATCGTCGTCGCCGGCGAGGCATTGATCGACCTCGTTCCCAGCCCGCAAGAGCCCTCCCTGGACGGCCAGTTGCCCGCGCTGCTGCCACGGCGCGGCGGCGGCCCGTACAACACCGCGGTCGCACTGGGGCGGCTGGGTTCGCCCACCGCGTTCTGCTCACGGATCTCGACCGACAGCTTCGGCGAGGCGCTGCTGAACGGGCTGCGCGGCGGCGGGGTGGACACCTCGCTGGTGCAGCGCGGCGGTGAGCCGACCACCCTCGCGGTGGCGGACATCAGCCCGGACGGCTCCGCGGGCTACGGCTTCTACGCCGAGGGCACCGCCGACCGGCTCTTCAGCCTGCCGCCGGCGCTGCCGGACGGGGTGCGCGCGCTCTCGCTCGGCACCTGTTCACTCGTGCTGGAACCGGGCGCGAGCGCCTATGAGTCACTGCTGCGCCGGGAGGCCCGGCGCGGGGTCTTCACCGCGCTCGATCCCAACATCCGGCCCGGTCTGATCCCCGATCCGGACGCCTACCGGGCCCGCTTCCGCTCCTGGCTTCCGGATCTCGCACTGCTGAAGCTGTCGGAGGAGGACGCACTGTGGCTGGCGGGGGCCGGCAACGGGCCGGTGCCTGCTTCCGGCGCGGCCCCGGCCGGAGGCTGGGACGCGGTGGCCGCGGCGGCCCGGGAGTGGCTGGGTGCGGGACCGGCGGCGATCGTGATCACCCGGGGCGGCGACGGGCTGGCCGTGCTGACGCGCGGCGGCCGGGAGCTGACCGTGCCCGGCGAGCGGGTCACCGTCGTCGACACCATCGGCGCCGGCGATACGGTCAATGCGGCGCTGCTGCACCGCCTGGACACCCATGGCGCCCTCTCGTCCGCCGCGGTCGCCGCCCTCGGCCCGGACGACTGGCGCGACATCCTCCGCTTCGCCGCCCGTGCGGCGGCCATCACCTGTTCCCGCGCGGGCGCGGAGCCGCCGTTCGCCGCGGAGCTGGCGGCCTGACCGGCCCGGGCCGTCAGGCCCGGCCGTCGTCGGCCCGGCCCTCGCGACAGTGCGGCCCGTCGGCTCCGCGGGCGGGGAAGCGGCCCGGTGACCCGACGGCGGGCCGCCACCGCCCTCGTTATGGGGAGGGGTGACAGCCCGGCCGGGGCGCCCGGCGCCTCAGGACGTGGCGCGACGGGCCCGCGCCGTCGTCTTCGCCGTCGTCGTCTTCTTCGCGGCCACGGTCTTCTTGGCCACCGCCTTCTTCGCCGCGGTCTTCTTGGCAGCCGGCTTCTTCGCCGGTCCGGGGTTGCCGTCCGGTCCCGGGTTCTGCGCCGACGTGGCCACCGTCGTCGCGGCGTCGCTGACGCGGTCGCCCAGGATCTCCCGCAGGAACTTGCCGGTGTGGCTGCCCGGGATCGACGCGATCCCCTCCGGGGTGCCTTCGGCGACGACCAGTCCGCCGCCGTTGCCGCCCTCGGGGCCCATGTCGATGACCCAGTCCGCGGTCTTGATCACATCGAGGTTGTGCTCGATGACGATCACCGTGTTGCCCTTGTCGACCAGCCCGGACAGCACATTGATCAGCTTGCTGATGTCGTCGAAGTGCAGACCGGTGGTCGGCTCGTCGAGGACATAGACCGTGCTGCCCGTCGAACGCTTCTGGAGCTCACTGGCGAGCTTGACGCGCTGCGCCTCACCGCCGGAGAGCGTCGGCGCGGACTGCCCGAGGCGGACATAGCCGAGGCCGACCTCGTTGAGCGTCCTGAGGTGCCGGGCGATGGTCGGCACCGCCTCGAAGAAGCTCAGTGCCTCCTCGATGGGCATGTCCAGTACCTCGGCGATGGACTTGCCCTTGTAGTGGACCTCCAGCGTCTCCCGGTTGTAGCGGGCACCGTGGCAGACCTCGCACGGCACATACACATCCGGCAGGAAGTTCATCTCGATCTTGATCGTGCCGTCGCCGGAGCAGTTCTCGCAGCGGCCGCCCTTGACATTGAAGGAGAAGCGTCCCGGCAGATAGCCGCGGACCTTGGCCTCCATCGTCTCCGCGAAGAGCTTGCGGACATGGTCGAAGACACCCGTGTAGGTCGCCGGGTTGGAGCGCGGGGTGCGGCCGATCGGCGACTGGTCGACATGCACGACCTTGTCCACCAGATCGTCACCGGCGACCCGGGTGTGCCGGCCCGGCACCGACTTGGCGCCGTTCAGCTCGCGCGCGAGATGGGTGTAGAGGATGTCGTTGACCAGCGTCGACTTGCCGGAGCCGGAGACTCCGGTGACCGCGGTGAAGACCCCGAGCGGGAAGGAGACGTCGATGTCGCGGAGGTTGTTCTCCTTCGCTCCATGGACCGTCAGCTGCCGCGACGGCTCGGCGGGCCGCCGGATGTCCGGCGTCGCGATGGCCTTCTTGCCGGACAGATACTGGCCGGTGATCGACTCCTTGTTGGCCAGCAGCTGCTTCATCGGGCCGCTGTGCACGACCTTGCCGCCGTGCTCGCCGGCGCCCGGGCCGATGTCCACGACCCAGTCCGCCGTCTTGATGGTGTCCTCGTCGTGCTCCACGACGATCAGGGTGTTGCCCATGTCGCGCAGCCGGACCAGGGTTTCGATCAGCCGGTGGTTGTCGCGCTGGTGCAGACCGATCGACGGCTCGTCCAGGACATAGAGCACGCCCACCAGACCCGAGCCGATCTGGGTGGCGAGGCGGATCCGCTGGGCCTCGCCACCGGAGAGGGTGCCGGCCGCGCGGTTCAGCGAGAGGTAGTCCAGGCCGACGTCGACCAGGAACTTCAGCCGCTCGTTGACCTCCTTGAGTACCCGCTCGGCGATCTTCTTCTCACGGGCGTTGAGCTTCATGTCCCGCAGGAAGTCGGCACAGTCGCTGATCGACATGGCCGCGACCTCGGCGATCGACCTCTCCTGGACCGTGACCGCGAGCACGATCGGCTTCAGCCGCGTGCCCTCACAGGTCGGGCAGGGCACCTCGCGCATATAGCCCTCGAAGCGCTCGCGGCTGCTGTCGCTCTCCGCTTCGGAGTGCCGCCGCTTGACGAACGGCACGGCGCCCTCGAACGGGGTGGTGTAGGCCCGCTGGCGGCCGTACCGGTTGCGGTAGCGCACCTCGATCTGGGTCTTGTGGCCGTGCAGCAGGGCCTTCTTGGCGCGGGCCGGCAGCCCGGCCCAGGGGATGTCCGTACGGAATCCGAGGGCGTCGGCCAGTGCGCCGACCAGGCGGCCGAAGTACTCCTTGGTGTGGCCGCCGGACCAGGGGTGGATGGCGCCTTCGTCGAGGGAGCGGTCCTCGTCGGGGACGATCAGCTCGGGGTCGACCTCCATGCGGGTCCCGATACCGGTGCAGTCCGGGCAGGCGCCGAAGGGCGAGTTGAAGGAGAAGGAGCGGGGCTCCAGCTCCTCGAAGGACAGATCGTCATAGGCGCAGTACAGATGCTCCGAGTACATCCGCTCGCGCTGCGGGTCGTCCGGCTCCAGGTCGACGAAGTCGAGGATGACCATGCCTCCGGAGAGCCCGAGGGCGGTCTCGACGGAGTCGGTCAGCCGGCGCTTGGCGCTCTCCTTGACGGTGAGGCGGTCGACGACCACCTCGATGGTGTGCTTCTCCTGCTTCTTGAGCTTGGGCGGCTCGGCGAGGTGGATGGTCTCCCCGTCGACCCGCGCCCGGCTGTAGCCCTTGGTCTGGAGGTCGGAGAAGAGGTCGACGAACTCGCCCTTGCGCTCGCGCACCAGAGGGGAGAGCACCTGGAAGCGGCTGCCCTCGGGGAGCTCCAGCACCTTGTCGACGATCGCCTGCGGCGACTGCCGGGCGATCGGCCGTCCGCACTCGGGACAGTGGGGCTTGCCGATACGGGCGAAGAGCAGGCGGAGGTAGTCGTAGACCTCGGTGATCGTGCCGACCGTCGAGCGCGGGTTGCGGGAGGTCGACTTCTGGTCGATCGACACCGCGGGCGACAGGCCCTCGATGAAGTCCACATCGGGCTTGTCCATCTGCCCGAGGAACTGGCGGGCGTAGGAGGAGAGCGATTCGACATAGCGCCGCTGCCCCTCGGCGAAGATCGTGTCGAAAGCGAGCGAGGACTTGCCCGACCCGGAGAGCCCCGTGAAGACGATGAGGGAGTCGCGGGGGAGGTCGAGCGAGACGTTCTTGAGGTTGTGCTCGCGAGCGCCACGGACGATGAGACGGTCGGCCACGCCGGTCGGCACCTTTCTTGAAGGGGGGCGGGAGCCGCGGCTCTGCGTCCGCCGCTCGGTGTGAGCAGAGGCGGCGAAGCGGAGCGGAGCCCCGCCCCAGGGTAGGGGCCCGCCGCGGCACTGTCTTTGGGATGCCACACACGAGCCTATAGCACGCGCATTCGATTTACGGGGCCCGCAAGCCCTCTTCACCCAAACGTGTGGCGGCGCCACAACCTTCCCCACCCCGCCACACGCCCGTACGCTGCGCAAACGCCGACCGCACAGCCCGCCCCCGCCGTCAAGCCGAGAGCGCCCGCTCCAGCGCGTCGAACGTCCGCCGCAGCACCTCGGTCTGCCCCGCGGCCACCTCCTCCGCGGGGTCGCCCGCCAGCTGTCGGCCCGCGGCCTCGGCGTACGCGGTCCGGATCCCCGCGATGATCAGCGCCGCGGCCAGCCGCGCCCCGTGATCCGGCCGCCGGACGTCACCCCCCGCGGCCTCGGCCAGCAGCCCGGCGAGGGTGTCCTCCATCTCCTCGACCGCCTCGCGGCCCCGCGCCCGCAGCGCCGGCGAGTCCAGCACCGTACGCCAGAAGTGCTCGAACCCCTCCCCCACACCGGCCAGCGGATGCCGCTGCGCCAGCAGGTCGAGGGTGAGCCGGCGCAGCGCGGCCAACGGCGTCCGGTCGGCACCGCGCTCCCGGACGGCGCGGGTGAGCAGCTCCCGTCCCTCGGGGATCCGGTCCAGGAAGAGGTCTTCCTTGCGCGGGAAGTAATTGAAGACGGTCATCGTGGAGACCTCGGCGGCGCGGGCCACCTCGGCGACGGTGACGTTGTCGAAGCCGCGCTCGATGAAGAGCAGCGTGGCCTCGCCGGAGATCCGTTGCCGGGTGCGCAGCTTCTTGCGCTCGCGCAGCGTCAGCCGTCCGTCCTCCGCACCGAACCCGGTCTCCTCCGCCTGGCCCGAGATCCGCCCCTCACCGGCCGTCCTCGCGCCGCCGCGCCGCCGTTCATCCACCATGCCCGCATCTTAGGCCGCACTCCCCGCCATTTTTTATTCACAACAAACTTTTAGTGACTACACTCGGGCCCATGAAGCATGAGGCGGACGTAGTAGTGGCAGGGGGCGGCCCGGTGGGGCTGATGCTCGCCTGCGAACTGGCACTGGCCAAGGTCCCGGTCGTCGTCCTGGAGCGGCTGACCGAGGTCGATACGACGATCAAGGCGGGGGCGATCAACTCCCCCAGCGCGGAGGCCTTCTACCGGCGCGGGCTGCTCCCGGAACTGGCAGCGGCGCAGCGCAGCGCCATGGAGAAGTTCAGCTCGTTCCTGCGGCAGCGGCAGGCCGCGGGCGCCCCCGGGGTGCAGCGTCCGCCGCGGTTCGCCGGTCACTTCGCCGGCATCATGCTGCGCGGCGATCTGCTGGACGAGTCCGATCCGGACTTCGACGGCCCCGGCCCCGCCGCCGAGGTCGGCCTGGTGCCGCAGGAGGTCCTGGAACGGCTGCTCGCCGCGCGCGCCGCCGAGCTGGGCGTCGACCTGCGCCGCGGGGTGGAGCTGACCGGTTTCGACGCCGGCCAGGACGGCGTCGTCGTGCACACCTCCGCCGGCTCGCTGCGCACCGGCTGGCTCGTGGGGTGCGACGGCGGCCGCAGCACGGTCCGCCGACTCGCTGGGTTCGCGTTCCCCGGTACGGATCCCGGGATCACCGGCCATCAGGCCCTCGTGGAGATGACCGGCGCCGAGAAGCTGGGGGCGGGCTGGAACTGGACCGGTAACGGGACCTACGCCCACGGCCCGATGCCCGGCCGGATCCTCACCGTGGAGTTCGACGGGCCGCCCGCGGACCGCGAAGCACCGGTCACCGCCCAGGAGTTGGAGGAGTCCCTGCGGAAGGTCTCCGGCGTGGAGGACATCAGGATCCACAAGGTGCTCTCGGCGACCCGCTTCACGGACAACGCCCGTCAGGTACCCGACTACCGGGCGGGACGGGTGCTGCTGGCCGGTGACGCGGCGCATGTCCACTCGCCGTTCGGCGGCCAGGGGCTGAACCTCGGCATCGGCGATGCGATGAACCTGGGCTGGAAGCTGGCCGCGACGGTGCACGGCTGGGCGCCCGAGGGGCTGCTCGACACCTACACCGCCGAGCGGCACCCGGTCGGCGCCTGGGTCCTGGAGTGGACCCGGGCCCAAGTGGCGCTGATGCGGCCGGAGTCGCACGCCCAGGCGCTGCGCGGGGTGATCGCCGAGCTGACCGGAACGGTCGCGGCCACCACCTTCTTCGCCAAGAAGATCTCCGGTGTGTGGCAGCGCTACGACCTGCCGGGCGACCATCCGCTGACCGGCCGCAGCGCGCCCGATCTGGAGCTCTCCGACGGCAGCCGGCTCGCGGACCATCTGCGCGGCGGACAGGGGCTGTTGCTCGATCTCTCCGGCGGCGAAGGCCCGGTCCGGCGCGCCGCCGGGTACGAGGGCCGGCTGCGGGTGGTGACCGCCGGCTGCCCGGAGCGGCCGGGCCTGGCGGGCCTGCTGGTACGGCCGGACGGCTGCACGGCGTGGGCCGCGGACTCCCCCGCCGCTCCGGGCGCCCTGGACGAACTGGACGCCGCGCTCCGCCAGTGGTTCGGCGCGCCCGTCGGCGCGGCGGTCTGACCTGCGGCGAGCTTTGCGGGCGGCGCCGCGCCGGCCACCCGGCCGCCGTGTGCGCCGCCCTGCGTACGCGTCCTCCCCGCAGGCGCCCCTCCGTATGTGCCGCACCCGTACGTGCCGCCCTCGGTGTGCGCCGCCTGCCCCGCCCGCGTACGCCCCCGATCGGCCCCCGCCGCCTCCCGAACTCGCCCTGGTGGCGCTAGCGTCGGACCATGACCCTCACCACGCCTGACTTTCCGCACGATGTGGCGGCCGTCCGCGAGGCCACCGAACGGCTGCTGGTCTCGGTGAGCAAGCTCGACGACGCGGCGGTCGGGGAACCATCCCTGCTCCCCGGATGGACCCGCGGGCATGTCCTCGCCCACCTGGCGCGCAACGCGGATGCGCTGGTCAACCTCCTCACCTGGGCGCGTACGGACGTCCGTACGCCGATGTACCCGAGCGCCCGGGCCCGCGACGCCGCCATCGAACAGGACGCCGGCCGGCCCCTGGCCGCCCATCTGGAGGATCTGCGGGAGAGCGCGGCGCGGTTCGACGCGGCGGCGGACGCACTGCCGCGGGAGCGCCGGGCGTTCGAGGTCGAGATGCGCAACGGCGTGGTCGAACGCGCCGACCGGCTGCCGCTGCGCCGGCTCGCCGAGGTGGAGCTGCACCATGTGGACCTGGGCATCGGCCACACCCTCGACCAGCTCTCGCCCGGCTTCGTCACCAGCGAGCTGACGTTCCTGGCCACGGTCAAGTTCGCCGGCCACCCCGAGCTGCCCGCCCTGGAGCTCCGCGCCGACGACGGCCGACGCTGGCGCACCGGGCGGACGGAGCCCGGGGCGGGCGCCGAGGCCGCACCCGTGGTGGTGAGCGGCTCCGCAACGGCCCTGGTGGGCTGGCTCACCGGCCGCGGCGACAGCGCGGAACTCGACAGCCACGGCACCGCGCTGCCTGTCGTACCCCCGCTTTAGAGTGGGTTCATGGGCTACAGCGGAGCAGTCAAGGTCGGCGGACCGGCCGACGTGCACGAGCTGACCGGCGTGATGATCTCGAAGGTCGCGGTCGGCCGGATGGACAACAACGCCTATGTGCTGCGGTGCCGGGCGACCGATGAGCAGCTGCTGATCGACGCGGCCGCCGAGCCGCACACGCTCCTCGCGCTGATCGGCGACAGCGGCATCAAGTCCGTCGTCACCACGCACCGGCACGGCGACCACTGGGGCGCGCTGCGCGAGGTGGTCGAGGCGACGGGCGCGCGCACCTACGCGGGGCGGTACGACGCCGAGGGCATCCCCGTCCCCACGGACGTCCTGCTCGACGACGGCGACACCCTCACCGTCGGCCGGGTCACGCTGACGGCCCGTCATCTGGTCGGCCACACCCCGGGCAGCATCGCGCTGGTCTACGACGACCCGCACGGCGCCCCGCATCTGTTCACCGGGGACTGTCTGTTCCCCGGCGGTGTCGGCAACACCTTCGGCAGCGCCGAGAACTTCAGCCGCCTGATCGACGACGTGGAGCGCAAGCTCTTCGGCGAACTCCCCGACGAGACCTGGGTCTACCCGGGCCATGGCAACGACACCACGCTCGGCGCGGAACGACCGCACCTCGCGGAGTGGCGCAAGCGCGGCTGGTAGGGGGACCGGCGAGGGAAAAGGAGCTGCCGGCCCGCGGGCCGGCGCTCCAGCCTATGCCCATGCCTCCCCCCGTACTCCACCGTCCGCCCGCCCCGCGGCCCGGCGACCGTATCGCCGTGCTCTCGCCCTCCTCGGGGCTTCCGGAGCTCTTCCCGGTCCCGTACGAACTCGGCCTGGCCCGGCTGGAGAAGGACTTCGGGCTGGTGCCGGTCGAGTACTCCACCACGCGGAAGAGGGGCGCCACCCCGCGGGAGCGGGCCGCCGATCTGCATACGACGTTCGCGGACCCGGACATCACCGCGGTGATCGCGAGCATCGGCGGCGACGATCAGCTCACCGTGCTGCCCCATCTGGACCGCGAGCACTGGAACACCGGCATCATCGGCTTCCACGGCGCCTCGGTGATGTGCGAACTGGGCCGGCCGGGGGCGATGCACCCGCTCACCGCGGAGTCGCTGCGCGGCGGTACTGCGAGCGCTGGCCGCGTACGCCCCGGAGACCGTCGCGGTGTTCGATGTCGACCTCGGGCACACCGATCCGCAGCTGGTGATTCCGTACGGCGGGACGGTGCGGGTCGACAGGGTGGCGCGACGGGTCACCGTCACGTACTGAGGCGGGCAACGGCGCCCGGCTCCCACTCCGTTGCGGAGCGGGAGCCGGGCGCGGTCGGCGGTGCGCAGGAGGCCCCGGGCCTCAGGCGTCGATGCGCTCCTCGGTATTCGCCTCCGGCTCGGCCGCCGTCTGCTTCTTCGCGGCGCGCAGGCTGGTGAGGGTCGTGACGACGAGCACGGCACAGATGACACCCAGCGAGACCGGAATACTGATCTCCGGAACGGCCACCCCGGACTCGTGCAGGGCGTGCAGCACCAGCTTCACCCCGATGAAGCCCAGGATGATCGACAGGCCGTACGAGAGGTGGACCAGCTTCTTGAGCAGCCCGCCGATCAGGAAGTACAGCTGCCGCAGACCCATCAGGGCAAAGGCGTTGGCGGTGAAGACGATGTACGGGTCCTGGGTGAGCCCGAAGATCGCCGGGATGGAGTCCAGCGCGAAGAGCACATCGGTGGTGCCGATCGCCAGCATGACGATCAGCATCGGCGTCATCAGGCGCCGGCCGTTCTCGACGATGAACAGCTTGGTGCCGTGGTAGGTGTCCGTCGACGGGAAGCGCTTCTCGACCGTCTTGAGGAAGCGGTTCTCCTCGAACTCCTCGTCCTCCTCCTCGGCGCGCGCCTCCTTGATGAGCTTCCACGCGGTCCAGATGAGGAACGCGCCGAAGAGGTAGAACACCCAGGAGAAGTTGGCGATGATCGCGGCGCCCGCGCCGATGAATCCGGCCCGCAGCACCAGCGCGATCAGCACACCGACCATCAGCACCCGCTGCTGGTAGATGGCCGGGACCGCGAACTTCGCCATGATGAGTACGAAGACGAAGAGGTTGTCGACGCTCAGGGACTTCTCGGTGATGAAGCCCGCGAAGAACTCACCGGCCGGCGCGGCACCGCCGAACAGCAGCAGCCCGAGGCCGAAGAGCGCGGCGAGCGCGATCCAGACGGCGGTCCAGATTCCGGCCTCCTTGACGGAGACCTCATGCGGTTTGCGGCCACCGATGAAGAAGTCGGCGGCTATCAGGGCACACAGACCGAGAATGGTCAGCACCCACAGGGTCAGGGAAACGTCCACTGCTCCTCCGGCAGAGTCGTACGGCACTTACAGCGTCGTCGCTGCCGGAGGTCTCTTCCGCCCCGTTCCCCGGTGGGGTACGGGGCCGACGCCCCGGGATCTCGTCACACTCGCTATCCGTGATGACGGGTACGTCGTAGTGGGAATACTCCCCTCCGCACCAAGAAGAGTAAAGGAAGACCAAGGGTTAGTAAAGAAAGGGGCAAAGGCCCTGGTCAGGGCCTGATGGTCAGAACCTCTGCCTCGTGGGGGCGGGTTCGGGCGGCTCAGCGACGCTGCGCACGGCGGGCGTCCGCGAGACGGCTCAGCACCTGGCGGACCACCTGGCTCCCCTTGGGGGCGAGCGGCGGCTCATACGTCCAGGCGTGGCCGACCCAGGGGTCGGCCAGATGCGCGTCGGGCACCGGAGTGATCCGCAGCAGGGACCGCCACAGCGGGTCCAGCACCGGGCCGTACTCCCGGGTCTGGGCACGGTCGGCGACCATCATCAGATGCACCCCGACCGCGGGGCCCTCATCGGCCAGATAGCGCAGCTGGGTCACGGCGCGGTCGTCGAAGCCGTGCGGGAAGTCATGGACGATCAGCAGCTGGTCGGCGGTGTCCAGATCCGGCGGCAGGCAGTCCGCGGCACGGCTGCGGACGGCCATCTGGACGAGGTCCACCCGCCGGGTCAGCGCCTCCAGGACCGTGGCCACCCCCTTGGCGCCGGGCACCGGAGCGGCGGGCAGTGCGCCGGTGTCCAGGAGCGGCGCCAGCGCGGGCCCGGCCGTACCGCCGGGATCGATGACCTGGACCGCGAAGTCACCGGCGGGGTGGACGGCGAGCAGTCTGGCGGCGATCGCCACGGCGGCCTCCAGGGCGAGCCGGCGCAGCTCGGCCTCGTCCGGCGGACCGTCCGTCAGCGCCCCGGCCAGTTCCCGCCGGCCGTACGCACGGTCGGGGTCCGGGCCGGCCCAGGCGTAGGAGTCGGGCCCGTTGTCGATCCACAGTCCGCGCTCCAGGGGGAGGCGTACCAGCATGGGAATGCGCAGGTCCAGCACCTCCGGGAGGTGCAGATCGCCCAGACGCAGCGCCATCGGGCGCTCCTGCGGGACGTGGTAGCCCTGCCATACGGGGTTGTCCCAGCGGGCGAGGGCGGGCGGCAGCGCGGGTTCGACGACCGCCGACTCGGCCGCGAGCTGCGCGAGGTCCCGGTCGAGGGCGGCGCGGGCCTGGGCGACGAGGGCGGCGTGCTTGTCGCGGGCGGTGGCGCGGGCCACATCGGCGGCCGTGCCGAGGCGGTTGCGCGGGTCGGCGAGGGCCTTGTCGAGCTCCTGCTCCAGACGGGACTCGGCGAAGTCGGAGGCGCTGCGGTACGCCGCGACCGAACGGGCCAGATCCTCGAACATGCCCCAGACCTGGTTGTAGAGCCGCTCCTCCATGCTCCATCCGGCGGCGTCACCGGCCACCGGGGGCGGCGGGGTGTCGGGACCGCCGGCCGCGGCGGCCGCTGCGGGACCGGAGGGTGCGGGGGCGCTGCGGCGCTTGGGGTGCCGGTAGTCGATGGGCCCTCCGGTGGAAGGCGCGGGCGGGGTGGCCCCCTTGGCCATGGGCCCGGTCGCGGGTCCGGCCCCGGTCGCGGGTTCCGCGGCGGATCCGGTTCCCGCGGCAGCCGCTTGGGGCGCGGCGGCGGGGCCCGTCCCCGGATGCCCGGGACGGGCGTGCCCCTCGGGCCGGTTCGCCGCTACCGGCGCGGGCGGCGCCTGGACGGCACGGACCTGCCCCAGGCCGACCGCCTCCTCGATCTCCGCGGCCAGCTCCGCCGCCTGCACCAGCCCCTGGTCGCGCAGCATCGCGGTGAGCCCATCGGCATACCCCTGGCCCACGGCGCGCACCTTCCAGCCGCCCTGCCTGCGGTACAGCTCGACCGCGACCACGGCGGACTCGGCGCCCAGGCCGGTGAGGAGGTAGCGGGCCAGGCCGGTGCCGTCGAGGCCGGTCACCGTGACGGACGGCGCGGCGGCCGCGCCGAAGCTGGTCAGCGTGCCGATGCCGGTGGGCAGGGCCAGCAGCACGCTCACCCGGTGGACGGCGGCGGGCAGCGCGTCCAGGTCCACCGCGATGCGGTGTTCGGCGGCCGCCTGGCGGGGGACCTCGATGCCGGGGCGCCTGGGCGCACCCGGATGGACCACCGCCTCGACGCCCGGGAGCCTGCCCTGTTCGTCGCCGAGCGTCACTCCGGCCACCACGGGCCCGCCCGCGGCGATCCGGATCTCCACCCGCGTCCGGTCCAATGGATGGTTCTGGCCCCGGACCAGCTCGGCCGTCATCGTCGTTCCCCCTGGTTGTGGTACGTCCCGGGCCGGGCCGGGCGCAGGCCCGGGGCGCGGCGGCGCGGCCCGGGTGCGCGCTGCCGCGGCGGTGGTGGTTACAGGTGCGGCAGGATCGCCGGCACCAGGTCCTGGAAGGTACGGCCGACAGAGGGCTCACCGATGGCGGTCATCTGCCAGCCGTTGCCCACCCGGTGCACCTTGGACATGACCTGCGCGGTGTAGTTGCCGCCGCCCGTGAGGGTGTAGCGGGCCAGCTCCTGGCCGGTGGTCTCGTCGACCAGCCGGCAGAAGGCGTCCTGCACCTCGGCGAAGGTCTGGCCGGTGAAGGAGTTGACGGTGAACACGATCTGGTCGATGTGCACCGGCACCCGCGCCAGGTCGACCAGGATCGCCTCGTCGTCCCCGCCCTGGCCCGCGCCGCCGACCAGATTGTCACCGGTGTGCCGGACGGAGCCGTCATCGCTGACCAGATGCTGGAAGAAGACGACGTCTATCGGCTTCTTGTCGGCGAAGAGCACCGCCGAGGCGTCGAGGTCGATCTCATTGGTCCGCCTCCCGAACAGGCCACGGCGCGGCGCCGAGCGCCACCCCAGTCCCATCCGCACCGCGGTCAGCGTCCCGCCGTCCGACTTCTGCAGGCTGATGCCCTGCCCCTTGGACAAATTGACCGACACGCGCCGTCCCCTCTCTGTACTGTCCCCGCCCAGCTTTCCGGCGGCCTCCTCGACCCTACGCACGACCGCGGGCCGGGAGCGCACACGGCCCGCGTTTTGTGGCGCTTCTGCAACACCGGGGCGGGCCCGGCCCGCGGCCCACCGGTCCCCCTACTTCACCCCCGCCTCCTTCATTTGCCGCAGCTCCTTCTTCAGTTCGCTCACCTCGTCGCGCAGCCGCGCGGCGACCTCGAACTGCAACTCGGCCGCGGCGGCCCGCATCCGCTCCGTCATCTCCTCGATGAGTTCGGCCAGTTCGGCGGCGGGACGGTCCGTCAGCACCTCGGCCGCCTTGCCGCCCTTGGCCTTCGCTGCCTTCCCTGGCTTCCCCGCCGTCGCGCCGAACGACGGGACCGGCGTCCTGCCCTTGGCCTCCTTGGCCTCGCCCGCCTTGCGGTAGCCCGTCTCCAGCAGCTCCTTGGTGTCGATCTCCTCCCGGACGATCGTGGCGACGATGTCGCCGATCTTCTTGCGGAGCGGCTGCGGGTCGATGCCCTTCTCCTTGTTGTACGCCAGCTGCTTCTCCCGGCGGCGGTTGGTCTCCCCGATGGCCTTCTCCATCGCCGGGGTGATCTTGTCGGCGTACATGTGCACCTGTCCGGAGACATTGCGCGCCGCGCGGCCGATCGTCTGGATGAGCGCCGAACCGGACCGCAGGAAGCCCTCCTTGTCGGCGTCCAGAATGGCCACCAGGGAGACCTCCGGAAGGTCGAGGCCCTCCCGCAGCAGATTGATGCCCACCAGGACGTCGTACTCACCCGATCGCAGCTCGCGCAGCAGCTCCACGCGCCGCAGGGTGTCGACGTCGCTGTGCAGATAGCGGACCTGGATGCCGAGCTCGAGGAAGTAGTCCGTCAGGTCCTCGGCCATCTTCTTGGTGAGGGTGGTGACCAGGACGCGCTCGTCCTTCTCGGTGCGGGTGCGGATCTCGTGCACCAGATCGTCGATCTGCCCGTCGGTGGGCTTGACCACCACCTCCGGGTCGACCAGGCCGGTGGGCCGGATGATCTGCTCCACGAAGCCGTCGCCCCGGGCGAGCTCGTACGGGCCGGGGGTCGCCGACAGATAGACGGTCTGGCCGATGCGCTCCAGGAACTCTTCCCACTTCAGCGGCCGGTTGTCCATGGCCGACGGCAGCCGGAAGCCGTGCTCGACAAGGGTGCGCTTACGGGAGGCGTCGCCCTCGTACATGGCGCCGATCTGCGGGACGGTGACATGCGACTCGTCGATGACCAGGAGGAAGTCCTCCGGGAAGTAGTCGATGAGGGTGTGGGGCGCGGAGCCGGGCTCGCGGCCGTCCATGTGCATCGAGTAGTTCTCGATGCCCGAGCAGGAGCCGATCTGCCGCATCATCTCGATGTCGTACGTCGTGCGCATCCGCAGCCGCTGGGCCTCCAGCAGCTTGCCCTGCTTCTCCAGCACCGCGAGCCGCTCCACCAGCTCGGCCTCGATGCCGGCGATGGCGCGCTCCATCCGCTCCGGGCCGGCGATGTAGTGACTGGCCGGGAAGATGTACAGCTCCTGGTCCTCGCTGATGACCTCGCCGGTGAGCGGGTGGAGCGTGGACAGCGCCTCGATCTCGTCGCCGAACATCTCGATCCGCACGGCCAGCTCCTCGTAGACCGGGAAGATCTCGATGGTGTCGCCGCGGACCCGGAAGGTGCCCCGGGTGAAGGCCACGTCGTTGCGGGTGTACTGGATGTCGACGAAGCGGCGCAGCAGCTGGTCGCGGTCGAATTCGTCGCCGACCTTCAGGGGGACCATCCGGTCGACGTACTCCTGCGGCGTGCCCAGGCCGTAGATGCAGGACACCGAGGCGACCACGACGACGTCACGCCGGGTGAGCAGCGAATTCGTCGCGGAGTGCCGCAGCCTTTCGACCTCCTCGTTGATGGAGGAGTCCTTCTCGATGTACGTATCGGACTGCGGGACGTACGCCTCGGGCTGGTAGTAGTCGTAGTAGGAGACGAAGTATTCGACGGCGTTGTTCGGCAGCAGCTCGCGGAACTCGTTGGCGAGCTGGGCCGCGAGGGTCTTGTTGGGCGCCATGACGAGCGTCGGGCGTTGCAGCTTCTCGATCATCCACGCGGTGGTCGCCGACTTGCCGGTGCCGGTCGCACCCAGCAGGACGACGTCCTTCTCACCCCCGCGGATGCGCCGTTCCAGCTCGGCGATGGCCGCCGGCTGGTCACCACTGGGCTGGTAGGGGCTGACGACCTCGAAAGGCGCCACCGTGCGTTCGATCTTTGATACGGGCCGCATGGGATCCACCGTACGACTCACCACTGACAATCGGTGTGGCCACTGCTCCGACCTGCGCATTCACCGCAGCACCGGCGGGCGGGCCGGGCCGCTGGGCGAGTGCGGGCGACGGGGCGGCGGCATCGGCGTGGCGCGGGCGGGGCGGCCACACCTCCGGAGAGTCCCCGGCACCGGCTCGGCAGCGGCTCGGAGCCGGCCCGTGAGGGCTGCGCACGCGGTAGGCGGCGCGGCCGTGGCGGCCTGCCTTCCCCTACCTGTCATCAAAACCGTTCAGAATCACGACGGGTGACGCATCATCGGCCAAGATGCGCGGATGCCGCGGCTCCGGCAAGTTGGACGGCGTCGGGGCGTACGTCTGTTGCACGGCTTTTCCGGGCATCCTGCAATTGCGCGACGCTCCGCACGGAAGACCGGCCATTTCTCGTTCAGCACCCGGCCACCGCACGACCGCCTCCTGCTACGGCCCGGCTGCGAACCTCTGCCCGTCCGCCCCGTTCCACGTCACTCCCGTCCGCTCCACGCCCACGACGTCACGAGGAGTCCGTATGCGTATCCGCCCCGTTGCCACCGCTGCCGCCGGTGTGCTCATGGGTCTGTCCGCGCTCGTCCTCTCCACGACCTCCGCCCTGGCCGTACCGCACGGACACACTCCGGAGACGGTCGCCCACCGCGGGGCCTCGGCGTACGCGCCCGAGAACACCCTCGCCGCCATCGACGCCGCCGCCCGGCTCGGCATCGAATGGGTCGAGAACGACGTCCAGCGCACCAAGGACGGCGAGCTGGTCATCCTCCATGACAACTCGCTCGCCCGGACCACCAACGTCAAGAAGGTCTTCCCCAACCGCTCGCCCTGGAACGTCTCGGACTTCACCCTCAAGGAGATCGAGAAGCTCGACGCGGGCAGCTGGTTCGGACCGAAGTTCGAAGGGGAGCGGGTGCCGACCCTCGAGGACTACATGGACGAGGTCGAGGACAACGACCAGAGCCTCCTGATGGAGCTGAAGTCCCCGGAGCTCTATCCGGGCATCGAGCGCCAGACCCTCAGGGAGCTGCGCCGCGCGGGCTGGCTGGACGGGCACCACGTCAGGCACCGCCTGATCATCCAGAGCTTCAACGCCGACACCATCAAGACCGTGCACACGCTCCGGCCGGACATCAAGACGGGCTTCCTCGGCAATCCGTCCGTCGCCGACCTCCCGAAGTTCGCGAAGTACTGCGACCAGATCAATCCCGTCCACACGGCGGTCACCCCGGAGTATGTCGCCGCCGTGCACAGACTGAGGGGCCCGCACCGCCGGCCGCTGGACCTCTACACCTGGACCGTCGACGACCCGGCCACCGCGCTGAAGGTCGCCGGTCTGGGCGTCGACGGCATCATCACCAACAAGCCCGATGTGGTGCGGGACGCGCTGGAGGACCAGGAGGACGGTGACGACTGAGCGTCCGGCGCCCCGGCGGGGAGCGGGTCCGGCGCCGGCCGCCGGTCCGTTCCCCGCCGCGTTGTCAGTGGGGCGTCCTACCCTGATCAGGTGATGAATTCCGAGCAGGCCGCCGAGCGGGGCGCCGGGCCGGCAACCGGGACCGCGGGCCGGCGCGACTGGGCCTGGACGCGTCTGGAGACCCCGATCGGTCCGCTGCTGCTCGCCGCGACCCGGGAGGGCCTGGCCCAGGTCGCCTTCCACGCCGACGCCCGGACGACCCGGCGCGCGCTGACCCGTCTGGAGCAGTTCTTCGGCGGACCGCCGCTCCCGGAGATACCGCCTCTGCGGACGGCCGCCACCGAGCTCACCGCGTACTTCTCCGGGGAGCTGCGGTCCTTCACCGTCCCCCTGGACTGGTCGCTGTCCTCCGGCTTCAACGCCCGCGTCCTGCACGCCCTGGCCGAGGACGTCCCCTACGGCAGCGTCGTCGGCTATCAGTACCTCGCCGACCGGGTCGGTGAGCCCGGCGCGGCCCGCGCGGTGGGCGCGGCGATGGGCTCCAATCCGCTGCCGGTCGTCGTCCCCTGCCACCGTGTCGTGGCCAGCGACGGCGGGCTCGGCGGCTTCGGCGGCGGTCTGGAGACCAAGCGCCTGCTGCTGGCCCTCGAAGGTGTGCTGCCCGCTCCGCTCTTCTGATTCCGACCGTCGTCCGCCCTCGCCGAGTCCGCTCCTACGAATGGCAGCGCCATGTCCCGTCAGATCGCCCTGCTCCGCGGTATCAACGTCGGAGGCCACAACTCCTTCCCCAAGGCCAGACAGCTGGAGCTGGCCGAGTCCCTGGGCTTCGAGGACGTCTCCGTCCTGCTGCAGACCGGCAATCTCGTCTTCGCCGACCCCGGCACGCCCCCGGAGGAGACGGCCCGGGTGCTCCACGACCGGATCGGCGCCGACCTGGGCCTGAGCGTGCCGGTCGTCGTGCGGACCCGCGACGAGCTGGCCGCGGCGGTCGCGGCGAACCCGTTCCCGGAGGCCGTGGCGGAGCCCAAGAGCCTGCATGTCACGTTTCTGTCGGCGGCGCCGGCCGACACCTCGCGGCTGGACGCGCTCGATGCGGCCGCGTTCGCGCCCGATCAGTTCCGGCTGATCGGGCGCGAACTGTATCTGTGGTGCCCGGCCGGCATCGGCCGCTCCAAGCTCGCCGAGAAGGTGAGCCGCGCCCCGCTCGGGGTGACGGCCACCGCCCGTAACTGGAACACCGTCACCAAGCTCCTGGCCCTGGCGGACGCCTGAGCCCTCCCGTCGCCGCCATCAGCGCCAGCCGTAGCGCTCACGCAGCCGGTTGACGACCAGGTTGAAGCGGCCCCGGTCCAGTGCGCAGGCCTCGCGCCGCATCCCGGCCGGGTGCACCCGCAGCACGCGGTCCACGGCGACCCAGGAGTCGCGTCCGGCGCGGTCCCACGGGCCGGCCCCTATGGGGACCCACTCCCGGTCGTTGTTGTGCCGCTTGCTGGACAGCTGTACGGCCAGCAGCGTCCCGCCCGTCTCCCGGGCGACGACCAGCACCGGCCGGTCCTTGCCCCGGCCGTCGTTCTCCTCGTAGGGCACCCAGGTCCAGACGATCTCGCCGGGGTCAGGGTCGCCGTCCGGATCGGGCGCATAGGACATCTTTACGCTGCCCACGGAGCGCGGGTGGGCCTCGACGGTCGCGCTGGGCCCCTGGCTGCCGGGCAGCGCGGCCTCGGAGGGGGCATCTGCATGAAATGAACTCGTCACGCCCCCACGCTAACCGCCGCCTCCGGCACCGCGGTCAGCGGTCCGCGGTCGGCCTCCGACGGCCGTTGTCAGTGGTCGGCCGTACGGTTTTCAGCAACGGGGGTCGGCCGTCGGGGCCGCCCGGGGGAGGGAGAACCATGTCCGGGAACACGACGTATCTGGAGCTGTCGCAAGAGGGCGGCGGCGCCCACAAGTTCTACGAGGTGACGGTGCAGGGCACGGTCGTCTCGGTGCGCTACGGACGCATCGGCGCGGCCGGCCAGCAGCAGACCTCGTCGTTCCCGACCCGGGAGAAGGCGCAGGCCGCGGCCGCCAAGAAGATCGGCGAGAAGGTCCGCAAGGGCTACGCCCCGGCCGTCCAGGGGCAGCGCGCCGCCCGCCCGGTGACGCGACGTCAGGTCTCCTCCGCGCCGTCGACGGCCCGCGCGGTGGCGCCGGTGCTGTGGCGGTTCCGTACGGGCGCCGCGGCGTTCGGTATCCACATTGCCGAGGACCGCTGCTGGGTCGGCAATCAGAACGGCGATGTCTACACGCTGGGCCACGACGGCGAGGTGCTGGCCCGCTATCAGCTCCCCGACGGCGTCAAGTGCCTGGTGGCGGACGACTTCTGGATCTACGCGGGCTGCGACGACGGCACGGTCTACGACCTCTCCTCCAAGCTCCCCTTCGCCGCCTACGGCATCGCGCCCGACGTCGACATCTTCTGGCTGGACATCCACGAGGGCATCCTCAACGTCGCCGACCGCAGCGGCGGGCTGACGGTCATCGACCACGAGGACGAGTACCAGTGGTCGCGGCGCAGTCCGGGCGAGCACGCCTGGATGGTGCGACGGGACGAACACGCCGTCTACCACGGCCACCGCCGCGGCGTGACCGCCTACTCCGCCGACGGAAGCGGCGAGTTGTGGCACGCCCCGACCAAGGGTGCGGTGCTCTTCGGCTGGCAGGAGGACGACGCGGTGTACGCCGGCACCGACCGGCGGGTCGTCCAGCGGCTGGCGAAGGCCGACGGGGCGCTGGAGGCGACGTACCAGTGCGACACGGTCGTCTACTCCTGCGCCACGGCCCCCGGCGGCCGCTATGTCTTCGCCGGTGACTCGGCGTCCTCGGTGTACTGCTTCGCCGCCGACGGCACCCGCCTGTGGAAGCTGGGCACCGGCGGCGGATCGGCGCTGTCGATGCAGTATCTGGACGAGAAGCTGTACATGGTCACCACCGACGGGTCCCTGGTCTGCGTCGATGCGAGCGATGCGGCCGTCGACGCCGCCCGGCAGGGCACGGTGCCGGTGGCCCGGGAGGTGAAGTCGGCCGCGGCGCTGCCCACCTACGCCCCGTCCGCCACGGTGCAGACGGTGGCGTCCGCGGCCGCCTCGGGGATCGTGGTCGAGTGTGTGCAGGAGGGCGGCCGGCTGCGGGTCCATGTGGTCTCCGACGGCTATGAGCCGTCCTGGAACGTCCAGTTCCCACGCCATATACGCCGGGCCGGTGCGCGGTATGTCGTCGACGACCTGTCGGCGGCCTCGGGCGGGTTCTACCGCGTACGGGGCGAGATCCGGCAGCTCGTCTGAGGCCCGGCCGCCGCTCAGGCGGGCCCGCTCCAGGCCGGCCGGCGGGGATCGTCGGCCCGCACCACGACATCCGCCGCCTCCTCGGGCCGGGTCTCGGCCTCGTAGCGCGCGAATGCGGGCAGCGTCCAGCGCTCGGCCTCCGGGGTACGGCGGGCGAGCGCGGCCGCCGACAGCTTCAGATGGACGGAGAGATCGAAGGGGAACCAGTGGCCGAGCAACAGCGGGCCGTGCAGCAGCAGAACGCCGCCGGGCGGCAGCGTCACGTATGCGCTGCGCGTCGCCCGGTCCGCCACCGGATCCCACAGGTCCGGAAGCACCCGCCCGGTGCCGCCCGGCTCCAGCGGCTGGAACACCTCACGCCACAACGCCTGCCGGTCGAACCACTCGTCATGGTAGGCGTCAGGGTCCTCGCGGCCGTATTCGAGCCGCAGGGAGGCGGGGCGCAGAAAGCCCGCGGTGCCTGCCTGGTGCACCGCCCGCCCCCGGACCCGCAGCGCCTCGGCGAGCCGGTCGGCCAGCTCGCCGGGCGCGGCAGCGGGGGCCCCGTCAAGGCCCACCCTCAGCCAGGGGCCCCCGTCCTTCGCCGTCGACGTGTCGATGCGCTCGGCGAGCGCGTCGGTGAGCCGTTCCCAGGTGATCGCTTCGAGCCGCACCCCGCCATTGTGCCCGGCGGTGCGGCGGGTGGCGCAGTGCCTAGTCGGAGGGCGGCGGCTGTGAGTAGGTGGGAGAGATGAAGCCGCCGGAGATGACGCCGGCCTGGATCACGGGGCCGTTCCGGACAGTGCCGCTGACGGTGTTGTTTACCTCCCGCACCGTTGCCGGGTCTGCCCTGGGCGCCACCTCATCGAGCAGGGCGCGCAGTTCGGCCGCCGCGGCCGGGTCCTCGCGCAGCAGCCGCTGCAACCGGAACCGCCAGGCCGAGGTCACCCCTGCCGCCGCGTCCTGGTCGCCCTGGGCGGCCATCAGGTCGGCGTACGAGAGGTCCAGTTCGCCCTCGGCCGCCTCCTCGTCCCCGGTGCCCCGGCGCCGGGCGAGGAAGGCCGCCATCCGGCTGCGGACCGTCGCCCAGCCGTCCGTCGCCATCTGCTGCACCAGCGTCGTCGCGCCCGCCGCGGCGAGCGCGGCCAACTCCGCTTCCATCGGACCCCCTTGTGCGTGGTCGGTGCCTCATTGTGCCCGCTGTTACCGCGGTTCAAGCCTGGCCGGCGTCCGGACGGGCGGCTCCGTAGCGGCTGAGCACGGCCGCCGCCTCCTTCGTCGCCTCGATGACGCCGGCGGGGGCCACCGGCATCACGGACTTCTGCTTGAGCAGCAGGACCGCGCCCATGATGGAGCCGTCCCACATGATCGGCGCGGCACAGGAGTTCCAGCCGGCCATGCACTCCTCGTACCCGAGCGCGTAGCCGAGGTCGCGTACCTCGGCGAGGGACTCGGCCAGCGCGTCGTTGTCCCGGTAGACACCCGGTCCGGCCTGGTCCGGTACGGGCTCGGCCAGCACCCGCTGCTGGAGCACCTCCGGCAGGTAGGCGAGGATGGTCCGGCCGGAGGCGCCGGTGCGCAGGGAGCGCGTCACGGACAGCACATCGCGCGGTGTCATGCCCAGCTCCGCGAGGTCGGAGTCGCCGACGGCCATGTCGACGCACTGCCGTTGTGCGCCGGAGAACGGCGCCACCATGTAGAGGAACGCCAGCCCGCCGTCGGTGGCCGTCCGCAGTTCACGCAGCACGGTCTGCGCGCCGTCGAGGCGGTGGTCGAGCGCGGTGAAGGCGAGCTGGGCGGCCGAGGTCCGCAGCCGGTAGAGGCCGCGGTCGACCCGCTCGAAGATCCGCTGGTAGATACCGGATTGCAGGATGCGGTAGACGACGGAGTCGTCCAGGCCGGTGAATTCGGCGATCTCACCGGGGCCATGGGCGGACCCGCCGAGCTCGGCGAAGGCGGTCTGGACGAGGAAGACCCGCTCGGCATGGCCGGATCCCGACGCCCGGGGGCCCGCGGACGCGGCCGTCTTGGCCGTCTTGGCCGTCTGGCGCGTGCCCTTGGGGCGGCCCGGGGTGCCCGGCGCCGTGGCGGTGGTGCCCGAAGCGGAGGCGGGCGCGGCGGCCGAGGCCGACGATCCCGACGCTGTGGTGCTGTTGCCCATCGTGTGCTCTCTCCCGTGGCGGTGTTCCGCGCCCGCAGGCGCACGGCGTTGTGCGTACGGACCGTTGTGCCCGTCCGGCGGCCCGGGCTACCGGAATTATCGGGCGACGTCGAGGGCCAGTTTCCCGGCCCGGGTGCGGGCGGCCAGCTCGTGGTGCGCCCGCGCCGCCTCACCGAGCGGGAAGGCGGCGCCGGTCAGCGGCTTGAGGGAGCCGTCGACGACGGCGTCGAACAGCGCCTTCATGGACGTCGGCAGCGCCGTACGGTCCGCGTAGAGCTGCGGCAGCCAGAAGCCCGAGACGGTGAGGGACCGCTCCATCAGCTGCCGGGTCGGCACACTCGCCAGCTCGCCGCCGGCGAATCCGTAGACGGCGAGCCGGCCGCGGGGGGCGACCGCCGCGAGGGTCCGCTCGAAGGTGCGGCCACCGGTCATCTCCAGCGCCGCCTCGACCGGGCCGCCCGCCGCGTCCAGGATGCGCTCCGTCAGATCCTCGGCGGTCGAGTCGACGACCGCGTGGGCCCCCAACTCCTGTGCCAGCTTGCGCTTTTCGGCAGAGCCGGCGAGGCCGATGACCCGGGCGCCGGCGCGCGCGGCGAGCTGGACGGCCAGCGAGCCGACCCCGCCCGCGGCGGCCGGTACGACGACCGTCTCGCCCTTGGTGATCCGCAGCGAGGTGAAGAGCAGATGCCAGGCGCTGTTGCCCTGCAACGCCAGCGCGACGGCCTGTTCGTCGCTGACCTCGTCGGGCACGTCCCAGGTGACGCGGCGGTGCAGCAGCGCCCGCTCGGCGTATCCGCCGCCGCGGCACAGCCCGACGACGCGCCGGCCGTCCAGGGTCCCCACGACCTCGTTGCCGGGTGTGTACGGCAGCTCGACGGGCGCCAGGTAGGAGTCTCCGCGTACGTGCACATCCGCGTAATTGATGCCGGCCAGCACCACGTCGACCAGCGAGTGGCCGCCGCGGGGGCCGGGCTCGGGCACGTCCTCGAGCCGCAGCACGTCCGGGCCGCCGAATTCTCGCATCACAATCGCGCGCACGACTCTCCCTCAGGTTCTCCAGTGCGGTGCCCGCACAGGGTAGGCACGGCGCCGCCCGGACCGCCGTTACCCGATCATTTCGCGCCAACCATGCGGCGATTCGGGTGCTCCCGCCCCTCACCTCACGAGAATTTTCCGCCCGCTTTCTCGCGACGCGAGAAACGAGCCCAGCGATTTCCACCCATTGCAGCGTTTTGCTTCGGATCTACCCCTCGGTATGCCCGGGGTGGCTTTCACACATCCCTCGCTCAAACCTGGCTACCGGATGTGATCGCCGCCGCCTACGATCCGGAAAAGTGTCCGCCGTTGACCAGATGTGACGGCTGCGTCCCCAGGGGCAGAGCGCGCTCAGCGAGGCAGTGCCGCTCACCCACCGCACCCGGTGATACGGGCGGGTGGCGGAGGACGTGGCCGTGCGCGGGGCGACGCGGGCACGGCCTGAGGGGGAATCATGATGGGGAGATCGGGGGGCGGCAGGCCGGCATATGCGCCGGCCTGCCGGGACCCACAACGAGCACTACCGCTTCCACCAGCACCTCTGCGCATCCTGCGGACCGCTTCCGCGTCCCTGCCGTCCGCGCTGACGGCCTCGTTCACGGCCGCCACCGACGCCGTCATCGCCGCCGCGCGCCGACATTCCCGACCGTATGCGGCACCGCCCTTTCTGGACGTGTCCCGCTCCCGCCGGGGGACCGTGCTCCGCCGCCGAGAAAGGGACTGCCCATGAACGCACCGAGCGACCCGAGCAGCAGCGGGCTGCACTTCACCCACCCGTACCTCGCGGTGGTGCTCGGTGGCGGCTTCACCGGCATGCTCGCCGCCGCCGCGCTGTCCGGGCATGCCGATGTCATCGTCGTCGAGCGGGACCGGCTGCCGAGGACGCCCGCCCTGCCCACGGATCTTCCGCAGGCCCGGCACGCCCATCTGCTGGCCGCCGACGGCGCCCGGATGGTCGATGCCCTGCTGCCCGGCTGTGTCGAGGGCTGGCTGGCCGAGGGCGCCCGGCGGGTTCCGGTGCCGGCGGAGCTCGCCGTCCGCGCACCGCAGAGCTGGTTAGGCAGGCGCCGCGCGCCGTATCTGATCGCCTGCTCCCGCGATCTGCTCGACCGGGGCGTCCGCCGGCTGGTACCGGACCTCCCCGGGGTGAGCGTCCTCGACGGAACCGAGGCGGAGGAGCTGACCGGCACCGCGGAACACATCACCGGGGTGCGGGTCCGGGACACCACGACCGGCGAGACGTACCGCCTGGATGCCGACCTCATCGTCGACGCCACCGGCCGGCACTCCACCACCCAGGACCGGCTGCGGGCGCTGGGGCTGCCCACCGCGTGCGAAGACCTCGCAGACTCCGGCATCGTCTCTGCGACCCGGATCTTCCGTGCCCCCGAAGGCACCGCGAACCACCCGGTGCTCACCTCCCGTTCGGTGTTCGCCACCGCGCCTTCCGGCCCTGCCGGGCCCGCGCGCGCGTTGCCCGGCAGGACGGCGACGCTGGTCCCGATCGAGGGCGGCCGCTGGCTGGTCACGCTCACCGGCAGCGGGGACGACCGGCCGACCGAACACGCCGGCCGCTTTGTGCCGTTCGCCCGCCGCACCGGTGACTCCGCCATCGGCGACCTGATCGCCGACGCCGAACCGCTGAGCGAGGTACGGCTGTCCCGCGACACGACCAACCGGCGGCGGCGCTTCGCCCAACTGCCGTGCTGGCCGACGGGGTTCATCGCGCTCGGCGGGGCCGTGGTCTCGCTCAGCCCCGACTTCGGCCAGGGCCTGTCCATCGCCGCGCACAGCGCCGCGGCACTCCGCGAGGCGCTGCGACGGCACGGGATGGACGATCCGGCCCTCGCCCGTAAGGTCCAGCGGGCCATCGGCGGTATCGTCCAGGAGCCGTGGTCCCTGGCCACCGGCGAGGCCTTCGGCTCCCCCGCGGCGGGCCGCCCGGCCGTCTGCCGCGCGTACGCGGATGTCGTCACCGCCTCCGCCCGTACGGCCCCGTTCCTGCACCCGTCGGCCGCGCTCGGCCTGCTCCGGGGCCGTACCGCCCGGACGCGTCCGGCGGCCGACGGTTCGCCGGACCGGCCCGCGGCACCGGTGCCGGTGCCACCGCTCCCGCCGGCCGCGGCCGGTCCCTCCTCGGCCACCGCACCCCGGCCTCCTGCGGCGGCCACTGCCACGCCCGCCCTCTCGGCACCCCCTGCGGCCGCCAGACGCCTCCCCCGGCCACTCGGCTTCGGGCCGTCGGCCTTACGGCGCATCAGCGGGGCGAGCCGGCGGAAACCGGCCGACGACTGAGGCCGGCCGTGGAGCGGTCCGCACCCCGCACACCTGACCGTCCGGGCGTACCGCCGCTGCTTTACCGTAGGGGCGCCAGAGACAGTTCAGATCACCGTCAGGGGGTTGCGGACAACGGTGGTGCGCGCTAGCAGCAGGATGGCCGCGAGCCGCGAGCCGCGAGCCGCGAGCCGCGAGCCGCGAGCCGCGAGCCGCGAGCCGCGAGCCGCGAGCCGCGAGCCGCGAGCCGCGAGCGCCTGTGCGGGTGGGGGCGGGTGCGGGTGCCCGTGTGCCGGTGACCGTGACGGCAACGGCGACGGGCATCGCGACGGCCACGGGCATGGGCACGGGGGCCTCATACCGCCACTGCGGGTGCCCGTGGGCGAGGACTCCGAGCGCTGGCGGACGTTCGCGGGCGAGCGCACCGTCGTGGCCGTGGCGCGCACCGTCACCTCGACAGTCCGGGTGCTCGATGTCCTCCGTCCGGTGCTGCGCGACGACCCGCGCATCTCTCTGGTCTTCGCCTACGACCCCACCTCCGCCTTCAACGACGGCGTCCATGAACTGCTGCGCGCGGCCGGCGCCCGCATCCTCCCCTGGCACCAATTCCCCTGCATCACCCCCGACCTGATCATCACGGCGTCCGAGAACGCCGACCTCACCGCGTCACACCACACCGCCCCCGTCCTGGTCCTTCCGCACGGCGTCGGCTTCCACAAGCTCGTCCCGGACTCCCGCAGCAACCAGGACCGGCTGGCCGGGGTCGTCCCGGACGCCCTGCTGCGCAGTGGCCGCGCCCGGCTCGCAATTTCGCACCCGGACCAGGCCGCCCAGCTGGCCGCCGCGCACCCCGCGGCCGCCGGCCGCACCCTCCTCGTCGGCGATCCCTGCTATGACGCCCTGTGCGACGGGCGGGATCTGCGCGACGGATACCGCCGGGCCCTCGGTGTGCCGGACGGCCGGCGGCTGATCATGCTGAGTTCGACCTGGCGCGGCCGTTCGCTCCTGGGCCGGGATCCCGCGCTCCCGGCCCGGCTGCTCGCCGAACTGCCCCTGGACGACTACGCCGTCGCGCTGGTCACCCACCCCAACATCACCTCCGCCCATGGCCGCCACGCCCTGCACTCCCTCCTCGATTCCGCCCATGACGCCGGGCTGTTGAGCATCCCGCCGACGGCGGGCTGGCAGGCCACCCTGCTCGCCGCCGACCTCCTGATCGGTGACCACGGTTCGGTCACCTTCTACGGTGCCGCGCTCGGAACGCCCCTGCTGCTCGGCGCGTTCGGCGAGGACGAGGCCGTGCCCGGCACGCCCATGGCGGAGCTGGGCCGTCTCGCGCCGCGGCTCGTGCCCGGGGCACCGCTGCGACCGCAGATCGAACGCGTCCTCCACGCCCCACAGCCGGCGGACGACGACACCCTCGGCCGGCTGTACAAGCTCGGCGAGAGCGCCTTCGCCGCCCCCGGCCGTGCCCTGGACCTGATCCGTACCGCCGTCTACGACCTCCTGGACCTGCCCGAGCCGCCCGGCCCGCCGCCGCCACGCCGGGCCCCGGAACCGCCCGTACCGCTGGCGCACCCGGAACAGGTCACCGCGACGTATGTGACCGTCACCATCGCCGAGGGGCCCGAGGGCCCGCGGGTGTCGGTCGAGCGCAGCCCCGCCGTCGTCGACTCCTTCTCCCCTGTTGAACGGACCGACGTTCCCGAGGGCCCGTTCCGGTATCTCTCCTGCGCCGACGACGAACGGGACCGGCGGTCGGCGGAGAGCGCATCGGTCCTGGTCCGCCGCGATCCGGCCGCCACCGTCGTCGCTGCCGACCGGTGGATCCAGGGCACCCTGGCCCGCTACCCCGGCTGCCTGCTCGCCGCCGTGGGCCTCGGCGGGCGCGGCTGCCGCGTCGGGCTCCGCGACGGCCGGACGGTCGAGGTGTCCGCGACCGGTCTTCTGACCGATCCCGCCGTGCTCGCCGCCGCCGTCTACGCCCTGCTGCGTACCCGGCGCCCGTTGGACGGCTTCATCACCCTCACGCTCGGCAGCCGCACCGAGGACGCCGAGCTGAGCCTCGCCCGGCCCGCCCGGCGACCACACTGAGCGGACTCACCGCCCCGGACCCCCCCCCCGCGCCCTCTACTCAGGTATCCCCTCGTTCTCCGTGAGTCGGCGGCGCAGTTCCACGGCGCGCGGTCCACCGCCGGTCTCGTATATCTCCAGCGCCCGGGTGAGATGCTGCCGCCACTGCTCGCGGTCGCCGCGTTCCTCGGCCAACTCGGCCAGTTCCTCGCACACCTGGGCCTCGTAATGGACGGCGCCACGCTCGCGCAGCATCCGGGCGGCCTCCTCCAGGGCCGCGACCGCCTCGTCGGTGCGGCCCCGCGTGCGCTGCACGCCCCCGAGGGCGGCCAGGGCGCGCGCTCCCATCCGCCGGTCGTCGAGCGCCATGAACCCGTCGTAGGCGTCCTGGAGCGTGGTGAACGCGTCGTCGGTGCGGCCGACAGCGTGCTGTGCGCACCCCATGAAGTAGCGGCCGATGGCGATACCGCGCGCGTCGCCCGCGGCGCGGTAGAGCGTCATCGCCTCCTCGTAGGTGCGGACGGCGCGGTCGGGGTCGCAGCGGTCCCAGTAGCGGCCGTAGAACTCGCGGGCGGAGGCGCGCAGCAGCACATCGCCGGCCTCGTCGGCCCGGGCGACGGCCGTCTCGAGTTCCCTGCGGGACCGCGGCAGTTCGTCGCGGTCCATCAGGGGGCGGGAGAGCAGGGCACGCAGCCGGGACTCGGCGGCTGCATTGCCGTCCGCCGCAGCCTGTCCGGCGCCCAGCTCTCCGGACACCACCCAGTCGTTGAGGTACCGGCGGTTGAGGTAGAGGGCGGTCAGCGCCTCGGCCAGCTCGTAGGCGGGGCGGTGCCATCCGTGGTCCGCGGCGGCCCGCTGGGCGGACAGCAGCTCGGCACGCCAGACGTCCAGCCACTCCAGCGCCTCCGAGCGGTCCCGGAAGGCGGCCCACCGGTCGGTCTCGCCCAGGCGCTCGACGTACCGGCCGATACGCATCCGGCGCCCCATGACGGCCAGATCGGCGTGTGCGGCCCGGGTGAGCAGATGGTCCACCACCCTGCGCACGACGGCCGTGCGCTCGGCCTCCGTCCCTTCCGCGGCGGCCTGCTCCCTGGCGTGCAGCCGCACCAGGTCGTGGAAGTCGTACCGGCCGTCCGCCGCCACCGTGACCAGGCTCGCCGCCTCCAGCACTTCGAGTTGCTCGGCCGCCTGCGGGACCGTCGTCCCGGCAGCGGCAGCCGCCGCACCGGCGTCCCAGCGACGCCCGGGATACTGCCCCAGCGCCCGGTACAGCCGTGCAGCCCGCTCCGGCAACCCCGCATACGCCACCGAGAAAACGGTCGCCACCACCCGCTCGCCTCCCCTGCGCAACGCGCTCAACCGGCTTCGGTCATCGGCCAGTTCATCGCCGAATGCCTCGACCGACAACCCTGGGTGCATCACCAGCCGCGCGGCGGCCACATGCAGCGCCACCGGGAGCCCGCCGCAGTGCGCCACGATCCGTTCGGCGGCGGCCGGCCCGTCCGCCATGAGGCGCTCTTCCCCGCACAGCCGCGTGAGCAGCTGTAGCCCGTGCGCGTCGGTGAGGGGTTCCAGCGGCAGCAGACGCGCTCCGTCGCCCAGCAGTTCACCGAGCGTGCCCTGGCTCGTGGCGAGCACGACGCTGCCGGGTGCACCCGGGATCAGCGCCCGTACCTGCGCCGGCTCGGTGACGTCATCGAGGACCATCAGCACCCGCTCGTCGGCCGTCCAGCTGCGGAACATGCCGGTCAACTCGCCCAGTGTCGAAGGCAGATACCGGTCCTCCACGCCCAGCGCGCGCAGACAGCGGCTCACTCCGGCCGAGACATCGCCGCCCACCTGGGCCCGCAGCTCGGCGAAGTCGACATAGAACTCCCCACCGGGAAACCGGCCGCGCTCCCCTTGCGCCCATCTGCGCACCGTCGCACTCTTGCCCACCCCCGGCAGCCCGCTGAGCACGGCGACCCCGCCGGCCTCGCCCACCGAACCGTTCAGTGCCTCGATCACCGGCGCACGGTCGACGAACCGGGCCACCCCGGCAGGCACCTGCCGGGGCACCGGGACCTCCGGACGCTTCACCTCGAAGCGCACATCGCCGTGGATGGCCCCGGCCTGCACCACCGGCCCGTGTGCGGTGCCGCCCAACTCGTTCCGTACCCCGTCGTCGGCCACCCCGTGCTCCCCCACGTCGACCTCGCCCTTCCGTTACGGCCGTCGGTCCGCCCGATCCGCCGGATCGACTCCGTACGCCAGAACGCTACTTGACGGCACTGACAACGCAGCGGCGGTGACGGCCGGGGCCGGTGCCCCGCTCCGCCACTGGATCACATCCGGTCCACATTCGATCGGATGCGCTCAGCGCAGGGACGAAATTCGATCGCCGTCGCTGGCAACCGCGTCAAGGCGATACGGCTGTGGGGCCATCGCCAAGGTGGTCAACAGGGGGTATCTGACACGCCAGGGCGGCACGGAGGACGAGCAGCCGCCGCGCCACGGGCCGCGGGGCCGGCCGACGGCTCAGGCGCTGCCGGCCGGGCCGGCCTCCTGAGGTTGCGGTGGCAGGCCCAGGAGGCGTTGGGCGAGGGCGAGCGGTGCGTGCGGGTCGCGGGTCGGGGCGGGGGCCTTGGCGCGGTGTGCGGGGAGCCGTTCGACGGTGGTGGTGCCGGTGTCGGACTCCAGGGCGGGGGCGTAGCCCGCGGCGCGCAGCGCGTCCAGGGTGGCGGCCGGCGGGCGTCCGCTGACCAGGACGGTCGGGGCGATGGCCCGCAGGGTGAGATCGCTCAGGGCGCGGTGCGCGGCCAGCTCCTTGATGAGGATTTCGTCGTCGGAGCGGATGCAGCAGGCGGCGGGCAGGACCCGCATCCGGCCGTGCGCGCGGGCGGCGTCCTGGATCAGATAGCGCAGCGGCTGCGGCAGGGCGCCGTTCGCCGAGGCGCGGGTGAGGTCGTCCAGGAGGGTGTCGGCACCGTGGCCGGCGTCCAGGGCGCGGCGTACGGAGGCCGGGGTGAACCGCCAGGTCACGGCGTGCCCTTCGGACTCCCGGTCGGCGGCGGAGGCGAGCAGCGCGGCGAGCGCGGCACCAGGGCGGCCGGGCACGACGGCGGTCAGATCGGCCTGGAAGTGGGCCTGTTCGAGCAGTGGCGGCAGCAGGTCGCCGAGCGGTTCGTCGAGGGAGTGCGGGTCGGCGAGCAGCGCCCGGCCGAGCGGGGTGAGGGTGCCGTGGGCGACCAGGCCCAGGTAGGCGGCTTCGTGGAGGGTGTGGGCGGCGCGGTCCTCGGCCATCGGCTGCCGGGTGACGGCGAGCGGACGGTACCAGTCCGCTGCCGTCAGGAGGCCTCGCAGCGCACCGGGGGTGCCCGCCTCCGGCTGAGCCGCATCCGTGCCCGGCAGGGACGGAAGCGGCCCGCCGGCACCGAGGGGGACGGTGGCCAGCGCGGCGAGGAGGGCATGCCGGAGGGCGGGCGCATGCCGGTCGTGGCCGCGCACCAGTGCGGTGGGCGTCTCGCCGAAGGGGGTGTGGGTGGGGATGGCCCACAGGCCGGACCAGGCCGCCAGGAGGGGGCCGAGGCGCGCGCCGGGCGGGCGGGCCAGCCAGTCGTCGTAGGCGACGGTGGGCAGGGCGGTGATGCCGGCCGGGGTGCGGGTCAGCGCGATCAGGTCGGCGGCGAGGGTGAGGTCGAGGAGGAGGCGGGTGTGCGGTTCGGTGGCGCCGGCCGCTTTGGCCAGCCGTTTGATCTCCCGTACGGCCAGTCCGCCCGACTTGCGCAGCGCGGCGGGCCGGGTCGCCAGCGAGGACAACAGGCGGTCCACGGTGGCGGCGAGGGTCGCCGCGGCGGCCCGGGACTCGTCGTGCAGCGACGTCACGGGGACCGCCGCGGTGGGCATGCCGGGATCGGCGGTGTCGTCCGGGACGGGACGGGGTGCCTCGGCGAGGAAAGGTCCGAGGTCGTGCGCGGCGAGGAGTTGGGGTGCGCGCGGCGGAACGACGACGGCGCCGTCCTCGGTGGGGGCAGCGAGTCCGTCGTCGTAGAGGGCGCGCAGGGCGGCATCGGCGGCGGTGCGTGCGGACCCGGTGGCCCCGAGGGCGGTGAAGACGTCCTGGGGCGGGACGGGGGCGGTGGCCAGTTGCGCGAAGGACAGCCGGTGCGCCATCAGGGACTGGTAGTCGGCGCCCGGCGTGGGGGCGGCGGGGCCGGGGGCGTCCTGGGCGGCGCGCTCCTGGCTGAGGCGGGCGGTGGTGGCGAGCACCTGGAGCCGGGGGTGGTCGAGGTGCAGCACCAGGTGGTGGAGGGTTTCGTAGGACCACAATGCGCCCGCCAGGCCGCGGAGTTCGGTGGGTGCGGGCCGTCGGGCGAGCGGCTCGGCATGGCGGGTGAGGAGTGCGGCGAGCTGTTCGGGGGTGCGCCGGGCGAGGGACCGGGTGAGCGTGTCGAGACCTTCCACGGCCTTGAGGTTAGTCATCGCGCGAGGAGCGTGGTGAGGGCACCTACGGGGTCGGGGTCGGCGGGGCCGGTGGGCCACCAGTCGTCGGTGCCGGGCTCGGATTCGTAGGGGTACCAGCGGTTGTCGCGGCCGAAGCGGAGCTGAATGCCGCGGTCGGGGTCGGTGAGGTGGTTGTGGCGCGGCCGCAGGGCGGGGAGGTCGGCGGCCAGGAGGGCGCTGCGGGCCCGGTCGAAGTCGCCGGCCGGTGGGTTCCAGGTGGTGTCGAGGAGGGCGAGGCCTTCGGGTCCGCCCTGCCGCCAGGCGGCCACGGAGCGGGCGACGTCCGTGGGCGTACGGCCGGTCGCCGCGGCGAGGTCGCGGTAGAGGGCACGGGTGGTGGCGGTCAGCCCGGCGGTGGGGTGGGCGGTGGCGGCCAGGCGGACGGCGTCCTCCCACGGGGGCAGGTCCGGGAACGGGCCGGGGTGGGCCGGCCGGTCGCTGCCGGTGCCCGGGGATCCCGCGGCGGTCACGCAGGCGTGGGCGCGGGCGGCGGCGTCGGCGGCCAGGAATTCCAGGGTGGCGGGGGCGAAGGGCAGCCCCTCGCCGTCGGGCAGGGCAGGCGGGTGACCGGGCTGCGCGGGCACCGGCAGGGGCGGCGGGAGCGGCGGGCGGGGCCGGTCGGCGAGGGCGGCGCGGGCGAGCACACCGGGCGGTGCCGGCGTCCCGTGTGCCAGGGCCTCCTGAGGCGCACCCCCGAAGTCCCTCTCCGAAGTGCGTTCCATGGCGGCGGCGTGCGCGGGCCGGTGGGTCTCCGGGCTGACGGCGGCCGGAGGCGCGGCGCCCAGGGGAGGCGCACCGGCCTCGCGGGCCTCACGGGCCGTCAGCGCGGCGTTGCGGCGGGAGAGTTCGTCGAGGAGTTCGCGTTCCCCCCGGCCGCGCATCAGCAGCAGCACGAACGGATCGGCGTCCAGCAGGCGGGCCACCTGGAAGCAGAGCGCGGCGGCGTGTTTACAGGGGCTGCCGTGGTCGGGGCACGTGCAGCGGGGGACGAGGTCGCCCGGCCCCGGGAGGAGGCGCACCTCGCCCTCGGCCAGCGTGCTGGGCAGCCTCTTGGCCAGCAGGGCGGTGAGCTGTCCGGGCTCCGCGGCGACCGCGTCGAGGAGGGCGTCCCACTCCTGGTCGGTGAGGGTCCTGAGGCGGATCTCGGCGCTGTAGGGGCGGGGCTTGCTGCCCCGTACGGTGGCGCGGATACGGCCCGGGGTGACGTTGATGGTGTCGACGTGGCCGTCGCGGGCGTAGGTGCGGCCGCGGGCGAGCCGTGCGCCGTCGAGGGCGGCGCTCTCCAGCGCGTCCAGCCAGGCGCTTCCCCACCAGGATTCGGCGAACAGCCCCCGGGCGCCCGGCCGGTCCGGCAGGGGCGGGAAGGTACGCGAACGGTCCGCGCGGGCCAGCCGGTCGGCCGCGGCGGCGCGCCCGGACAGGCGGCGGCCGGGGGTGGGGAGCGGTGTCATCCGGGCCTCCTGAGGGAGACGAGATCGGCCAGCTCGGCGTCGGACAGTTCGGTGAGCGCGGTCTCCCCTCCGGAGAGCACCGCGTCGGCGAGCGCCCGTTTGGCGCTGAGAAGTTGGGCGATGTTGTCCTCGACGGTGCCTTCGGCGATCAGCCGGTGGACCTGGACGGGCTGGGTCTGGCCGATGCGGTACGCGCGGTCGGTGGCCTGCTCCTCCACCGCCGGATTCCACCAGCGGTCGTAGTGGATCACATGTCCGGCGCGGGTGAGGTTCAGGCCGGTGCCCGCCGCCTTGAGGGACAGCAGAAAGACCGGGGTCTGCCCTGACTGGAAGCGCTCGACCATCTTCTCCCGTTCGGCGACCGGGGTGCCGCCGTGCAGCAGCTGGGCGGGGATGCCGCGGGTGGCGAGGTGCTGCTCCAGCAGCCGCGCCATCCCCACGTACTGGGTGAAGATCAGTGTGGCGCCGCCCTCGGCGAGGATGGTGTCCAGGAGCTCGTCGAGGAGTTCGAGCTTCCCGGAGCGGGCGGCCAGGCCCGGAGCGGCCTCCTTGAGGTACTGCGCGGGGTGGTTGCAGATCTGTTTGAGGGCGGTGAGCAGCTTCATGACCAGGCCACGGCGCGCGATGCCTTCGGCGGTCTCGATCCGGGCAAGGGTCTCGCGGACGACGGCCTGATAAAGCGCGGCCTGTTCGCGGCCCAGCGCCACCGGGTGGTCGGTCTCGGTCTTGGGCGGGAGCTCGGGCACGATCCCGGGGTCGGACTTCTTACGGCGCAGGATGAACGGCCGCACCAGCCTGGCCAGCCGCTCGGCCGCCTCCGGGTCCTCACCGCCCTCGACCTCACGGGCGTGCAGCGCCCGGAACGTCTTGAGAGGGCCGAGGAGTCCGGGGGTCGTCCAGTCCAGCAGCGCCCACAGCTCGGAGAGGTTGTTCTCCACCGGTGTGCCGGTGAGGGCGATCCGGGCCGGGGCCTTGATGCTGCGCAGCGCCCTGGCCGTCGAGGAGCGCGGGTTCTTCACATGCTGGGCCTCGTCGGCGACCACCCATGCCCAGGGCCTGGCGGCCAGTTGGGCGGCGCTGCTGCGCATCGTCCCGTACGTCGTCAGCACGAAGCCACCGTCCAGGTCGTCGAGGCTTCGGCCGGCGCCGTGGAAGCGCCGTACGGGCGTGCCGGGGGCGAAGCGCTCGATCTCGCGCTGCCAGTTGCCGAGGAGGGAGGCGGGGCAGACCACGAGGACCGGTTCGGTGGGGCGCCGGTGGAGGTGGAGCGCGATGACGGTGACGGTCTTGCCCAGGCCCATGTCGTCGGCGAGGCAGCCGCCGAGGCCGAGGGAGGTCATGGTGTCGAGCCAGGCCATGCCCCGTAGTTGGTAGTCACGCAGGGTCGCCTGCAAACCGGGCGGCTGGGGCAGTGGACGCGCCTGTGTGGTGAGGCGGCCGCGCAGCGCGGCGAGCGCCCCCAGAGGGACCACCTCGACCTGCTCGCCGTCCACCTCCGTGGTGCCGCTCAGCGTCACCGCCAGGGCATCGACGGGGTCCAGGTACCCCAGTTCGCGCTTACGGGCCTTGCGTACGAGGCCGGGGTCGACCAGGACCCACCGGTCGCGCAGCCGGACGACGGGCCGGTGCGCCTCGGCGAGGGCGTCCATTTCCGCCTGCGTCAGCGGCACCCCGTCCATCGCCACCTGCCAGCGGAACTGCGCCAGTTCACGTGTGTCGAAGAACCCGAATCCGTCCGCGGCGGAACCCGGCGCCGGATGCAGCACGGCCGTCGCCGTCAGTCCCCGGGCCAGCTCCCTGGGCCAGTGCACGGCCACCCCCGCGGCGCCCAGACGGGGTGCGGCCTCCCCCAGCAGCTCGTACAACTCGTCCTCGCTGAGCGGCAGTACGTCGGGGACCAGCCGCTCCAGGAGGCGGGTGAGCGGTGCCCAGATGCGGGCGGCGCGCCGCAGCGCCAGGAGGGTGTCGACACGGGAACGCGGCCCGAAGTGGTCGGGGCCTTCGCCCTCCCACAGGTCACGGGCGTCGGCGACCAGCGTCGGGTCGGTGAGGCTGTGCACCTGGAGGACGGCCGCTGCCGCACTGCGCTCTTCGGCCTCATCCGGCCCTCCGCTCTCCCCCCTTGTGTCGAAGAGCTGGTGCGGGGCCAGGTCGAGTCGCAAGGAGAGCCGTACGCCGGCGTCGACACCGGCCGCGACCTCGGCGGCCCACTCCCGCGCGCCCGGCAGGTGCTGCGGGGCGCTCGCCGCGAAGGGTGCGCCGGCCACGAGCCCGGCAGCGGGGGTGCGCGGCAGCGCGTCGGCGACCGCGTCCACGTAGAGCCGCACCAGGGCCGCGGGGTCGTGCAGTTGGAGCGGACGACTGCCGGCGAGGGGCACGGGGTACGCCTCGGCGGGCATGGCTGCGGCGATGGCGCGAAGGTGCGCGATGTCCTCGGGGTCGAGCGGGCCGGCGCGCCAGGCATCGGTGTCGTCGAGGGTCAGCCCCGGCAGCAGTCTGCCGCGCGCGGCGAGGTGCAGCGCATGCAGCGTCGCCGCGCCCCAGCAGGCGGCGGCCGGATCGGCGGTGGGGTCGTGCCGGGCTTGTACCAGCAGCGGTACGGCCTCGGCCAGCGGGAGCAGCAGCGCCGGGACCGTACGGCTCCGGGCACCGTTGCCGTGCCGGCGCGCGACGGTCAGCTGAACCGTCTCCACCGGGCCGTCCGCCGCCCGCCCGCCCGCTCCGCTTCCCCCGGCTCCGGCGGCAGGGAGCGGCCCGCCATCGGGCCGCCAGAGAGCGATCTTCCCGGCGCGCGGGGGCTGAGCGGGCAGGAAGGCCACGGCACAGCGAGCCACGGCGCCTGCGGTCACACCGCCCTGCCCATGCCCCACCATTCCGCCGTCCTCTGCTCTCTGCTCCTTCACCGCCGGCCAAGGCGCCCGCCGGACCTGCCGTCCGTGGCCGGCCCCGCCACCACGCCCGACCTGCGAGTCTACGGTCGCCCCCACTGCACCTCCCGGCTTCTCCTGCTTCTCCTGCGCCTTCTCCTCCGCCGCCGCGGCAGCCTGCGCCATGTCGATGGAAGCAGACGCCACTGACAACGCGTCCCGCCCGCGCTTTCCGCGCACGAAGCCGAGTTATCCACAGGCCACAAAAATTCTCTCGCTCACAGCCCACAGTCGATTACAGTCAGTGACACAAGCACTCTCAGTAATCACCCAACGCCAGCAAGGAGCGACCCATGCGCATCTACACGCCCACCCCCACCCCCGAGCAGCACGCCGCAGCGGAGGCCTTCGCCACCGGCGCCCCACTCGTGATCCAGGCCGGCGCCGGCACCGGCAAGACGACGACCCTCGCGATGCTCGCGCACTCCGCACGACGACAGGGCCGGCTCAGTCGATATATCGCCTTCAACAGAGCCGTCGCACGCCACGCCGGCCGGCAATTCCCCGCCGAAGTGGCCTGCGGGACGGCCCACGCCCTCGCCTACACCGCCGTGGGCAAGAGGTACCAGGCGCGGATGAACGCCCCACGGCGAGCCGGATGGCGCACGGGAGCCGCCCTGGGCATCAACGACAACCTGGTCGTTCGCATCGGGCCACGCAAGGTCAACAACAAGGCCCTCTCCTACACGGCCCTGCGCACCGTCACCCGCTTCTGCCAGTCGGCCGACAAAGAGATCGCCCGCCACCACGTCCCGCCCCTGCGCGGAGCCGAATCCGAACCCCTGCACGCACACCTCGCCGACCTCGTCCTGCCCTACGCCCGCAAGGCCTGGGCCGACCTACAGCATCCGGACCACGGCGTCGTCCGCTTCGAGCACGACCACTACCTGAAGATGTGGGCGCTGAGCGAACCGGTCATCCGGGCAGACTTTCTGCTCCTCGACGAGGCACAGGACACCAACCCCGTGGTCGAGGAGGTCTTCACGGCACAGCGTGACCACGCCCAGCTGGTCCTGGTCGGGGATTCCGCCCAAGCCATCTACGGCTGGCGCGGCGCGCGCGACATCATGACCGGATTCGACGGCCGACAGCTCAGCCTCTCCCGCTCCTTCCGCTTCGGCCCGGCACTGGCGGCCGAGGCCAACCGCTGGCTGAGGATCGTCGACGCACCCCTCACACTCACCGGCTCGCCCCACCTGAACACGGAGTTACACAGGGTCCACTCACCGGAGGCAATCCTGTCCCGCACAAACGTGGGGGCGATGGTGGAGGTGATACGGCAGCTGGAGACGGGCCGCCGGGTCGCACTCGCGGGCGGCGGAGAGTCCCTGAGCGCCCTCGCCCGCGCCGCGCACAATCTGGAAGCCGGGCGCCGCACCACCCATCCCGAGCTGATGCTCTTCGAGACCTGGGCGGAGCTGCGCGAGTACGCGGAGTTCGACCCGGCCGGCCGCGATCTGCTGCCGCTGGTGGAAATCGTCGACGAACACGGCACGGAAGCCCTGCTCCAGGCCCTGGACCGGCTCTCCCCCGAGGAGTCCGCCGAGGTGACGGTCTCCACCGCACACCGGGCCAAGGGACGGGAGTGGTCGAGCGTACGCATCGCGGACGACTTCACCGCCCCCGACGACCTCGACGAGCGCGATGAGGACGGGGCACCGGTTCCCGGGCCCATCGATCTCGACGAGGCACGCCTGGCATACGTCGCCGTGACCCGCGCCCGCTCCCAGCTCGACATCGGCGGCCTGTCCTGGATCAACAGCCACCCCGCCGGCGACCCCCACCCCACCGACAAGGCTTCTGCCGCACCCACCAGCCCCGACCACCACAACAAACCCCAGCCACCAGCAGCACCCCCAGCGCAGAAGCAAGCACAGACCGGAAGCAGCCCGAGGAAAGGAACCGCAGCCACGGGAGCCAGGGACAGCCCGGAGCCCGAGCACAGGACACCATCCGCGACCAGACCGGCACCGGGCCGCCGGGTTGCCCAGAAACAAACTGTTGAAAGGCAAAAGCGACACGTGACTGACCAGCCGATCGGGGGGATCCTGAAGGTAGGAGATGGGTACTGATGCGTACCGGAAATGAGCCCCTTCACGCACGCAGCCCGCTGAGAATTCGCTGTGGGCTGGCGCTGTGGGGCCTGTTGTGGACCATCGCCGGAACCGTGGCCTTCGTCAGCGCCGGCCGCCCCGAGTGGGCCGCCGCGTGTGCCGCGCTGGCCATGGTGGCGGCCACAGACCTGCTCCTGGTGATCCGCCATATTCACCAGGGACCGCACTACCAGCCCGGCAGGGAGATACCGCCCTACGAGCCCGATCGAGGCCGGAACGACACATACGGCATACGCAACGACCCCGGCCGCCGACGCGGCACGAGACCGTAGGGCCGGAGCAACAGGCTCCCGGATCAGACCACTTCGGAGACCATTTCGGGAGGGGCAATGTCCAGGAAGAGGGGGTTAGTTGATGCCCCCACATGGTCGAAGCGACTGGAGTCTGTGAGGGGCGCGCCCCAGGGGGCGCTTAGGGGGTGTCCTCCCCCTTGCCCGTGTCGTCACGCTCGAAGCGGGCGGCCTGGATGAATTCCGGGCGCGGTTCGAGGGCCGCCGCCAGTCGGAAGTGGCGCAGTGCCTCCTCCGGTCGGTCGGCGCGCTCCAGGGTGCGGCCCAGCGCGAAGTGGGCAAAGGCGTTGTCCGGCTCGCGGTCCAGCACGATCTGGAATTCGAGCTCCGCCGGGCGTAGTTGGGCAGCGAGGAAGAAGGCACGGGCACGGAGCAGCCGGGCCGCGGTGTTCTCGGGGTGGGCCGTGATGACCGAGTCCAGCAGCTGAATCGCGCCGCGCGGGTCACGGGCCGCCAACAGGTGCTCCGCGGCTCGGAAGTCGATGACATGCGTCTCGGGGCTGCTCTCGGGCACGGCCTGCTCCTCTCGGTTTCCGTCGCCGATGACAAGTGCCGCTGCCATCGAGCATGCGTCAGCGACGGACCGTACGGCGTTACCTGGGGCCACAACAATCCCATCGGTCGCGGCATTCCCCGGTCCGCATCGGCTGACCAGGGCAAGGCACCCAGCTGACGCTCGGCCTGCCCCCAGATGTTGGGGCATGACGTCCGTGGTCAGAGCAAGGTCGGGGCGCGTCCGAGGCACGGTCTGCCAGACCGAGGCCTGCCCAGGATCGGGGCCGTGACCTTGGAGGGGCGGGAGGGGAGGGGTGGGGTGGGCGGGGGCGGGGGGCGGGGCCCCCGGGGAGGGATCGTGCTGGGCCCCGCCCACCCCCGATGCGTCGCTCCCCTCCGATGTCCCGCCGCAACCCGCCCGCTACAAGCTGATGTGGTACGCCTTGCGCAGCGTCTCGTGCACCGTCCACCGGGTGCGGTCGCCTTCGCGCAGGATGCAGGCGTCACCCGGTCCCACTTCGAGTACGGAACCGCCCTCGACCTCGATGGTGGCGCGTCCGCTGACGACCACGAACAGCTCATTGGCCTCGGTGTCAGTAACCACGCCCGGCGTGATCTGCCAGATTCCGCGGAGCTGCCTGCCGTCCGACGACTCCCAGAGCACCTTGCCCGTCACCACCGGGTCCCCGGAGACGATCTGCGAGGGGTCGAGGGGGTCAGGCTCCAGGTCAGCATCCGCGATACCGGGGATGTTCACGACGAACGACGCGGGGGCCGACTCCGTGGCAGAAACCGGCAGAGAGGTGGAGGGGGAAGCGGAGGCAGGGGCCACGGCCGGGCTGGGGGTCGCGGCCGTGCTCGCGGCAGCGGACGCGGAAGTGGCGTTGGATGCGGCAGTCATGGCGGCGAGGTTATCGTCCGGCGCTAGGCGGCCCGCAGGCGCTCCCATACCGCCCGGACCTGCGGCTCCAGTGCCTCCAGCGGTCCGTCGTTGTCGATGACGAAATCCGCGATCGCCAGCCGCTGTTCGCGGGTCGCCTGGGCGGCCATCCGGGACTTCGCCTCGCCCTCCGCCATGCCCCGCAGCCGTACCAGCCGGTCGAGCTGGGTCTGCGGGGCGGCGTCGACCACGACCACCGTGTCGTAGAGCGGCGCGAGGCCGTTCTCCGTCAGCAGCGGCACATCGTGGACCACTACGGTGTCCGGGCCGGCCGACGCCTCGAGTTCGGCGGAGCGCGCACCCACCAGCGGGTGCACGATCGCGTTCAGCGCCCTCAGCTTCTCGGGATCGGCGAAGACGATCCCGCCCAGCTTCGGCCGGTCGAGCGTGCCGTCCGGGGTGAGTACATCCTCCCCGAACTCCTCGACCACGGCCGCCAGTCCGGGTGTACCGGGCTCGACGACCTCGCGTGCGATCTTGTCCGCGTCCACGATCACCGCGCCGTACGACGCCAGCAAACGCGAAACCTCACTCTTGCCCGCGCCGATTCCGCCGGTCAGCCCCACCTTCACCATGGACACACGCTATACGGTGCGCGGGTGCTCCGGGACGCCCGGCTGCCCGGAAGACAAGCGGGCGGCCGGGCTCAGATACCGCCCGGTCAAATGCCACCGGGCACAGAAACCCCCGGCCCGAAAACCCGGGTCCGATGCCACCGGGCTCAGATGCCGCCGCCCTCGCCCTCCCGCTCCGCCAGGAACCGTTCGAATTCCCGGCCGATCTCGTCGGCCGACGGCAGCTCCACCGCCTCGGCCACGAGATTTCCCCGGCTCTCCGCACCGGCCACCGCGTCGTACTGATGCTCAAGGCCGCTGACCAGGGCGACCAGCTCCTCGTCACCCTCCGAGATCTGCCGCTCGATCTCCTCCTGCGTCCGCAGCGCCTCCGTACGCAACGCATGCGCCGCGCCCGGCAGTACGAGGCCGGTGGCGGCCGTCACCGCTTCCAGAGTCGTCAGCGCGGCGTCCGGATAGGCGGAGCGGGCGATGTAGTGCGGTACATGCGCGGCCACGCCCAACACGTCGTGCCCGGCCTCGGCCAGCCGGAACTCGATCAGCGACTCGGCGCTGCCGGGCACCTGGGCCTCGTCGAAGAAGCTGGCGTGGCCCGGCATCAGGTCGGTGCGGTTGCCGTGGGGGGTGATTCCTACGGGGCGGGTGTGCGGGACGCCCATGGGAATGCCGTGGAAGTTCACCGACAGCCGTACGCCCAGCCGCTCCACGATCGCCTTGACGGCGGCCGCGAAGCGTTCCCACTCGACATCCGGCTCGGGTCCGGACAGCAGCAGGAACGGCGCGTCAGTGGTGTCGCGCATCAGCCGCAGCTCGATGCTCGGGGTTTCATACGCGGTCCAGCGGCTGCGCTCGAAGGTGAGCAGCGGGCGGCGGGCGCGGTAGTCGACGAGGCGGTCGTGGTCGAAGCGGGCGACGACTTGGTTCGGCAGGCCGTCGAGCAGCCGTCGCACGATCTGGTCGCCCGTCTCGCCGGCGTCGATGTACCCGTCGAAGTGGTACAGCAGCACGAGCCCGGCGGAGTCCCTGGAGGCCAGCGCCTCGACCTCCGCGAGCCCGCCCGGCTCCCATGTGTACAAACTCTGGGGATCCAACACAGTGACCGCTCCTCCTCGTTCTCATGAGCGCCAACGTATGGTCGGCCACAGTCATTCCCGGCCCGGATATGCCCCGCCCGTTTCCGGACATGTTCCGCCCGCCCGACCTGGTACGCCGGTGACCGCGGTAAAGGCCACCGGTTCGCTTCCCCACCCCGCCGGCGCCTCCGTCCCACCCCCCTGGCCCCGTGCGACTCTCGAAGGCCGACCCCTCCCCCACCTCTCCCAAGTAGATCAACGCAACTCCCTTACGGGGCAGGCTGGTTCATCCCCACTCCTCACCACCGGAAGCCTTGCCGCTTATCAGCCCCAGCTCTACCTTCGCCCCGACAGCGCACATTCACACTGACACCCAACGTTCACATACAGGAAGAGAGTTGGCTGAAGATCCGCGCCCGCATTGTCCATACCCGTACCCATACCCGTATCCGCCCTGCACCCGTCTCCGTTCCGCGCCAACCCGCCCGCTTCTGACCGGCCCCGGTGCCGCCCTGCTGGGCGCCGCCGCACCACTCCACGTACAAGGGAAACCTCGCGACGCCGGCCGCCGGCACCCCGTCGTCCCGGATCACGCTCACCCCAACAACGGCTATGAGGCCCACCCCCAGCGGTCCGGCTGAGCCTGCGGCACGGTGGTCGTCCGCGGCAACACACCCGATCTGCGCGCCGCAGCCGGATCCGGTCGCCATGGCTTCAACATCACCCGTTACGACGCGTCCGAATCACTCATTACGACGCGTCCGATTACCCGGGTCACCATCACGGGTGACAACACCGTCACCGGCGGCCATGGCGTCACCAATCCAGGCGCCCCGGTGGACTGACACTCCGGCCCACCCCAGCCACCCCGGCCACTCCCTCACGCCCCATCACGCCCCATCGCCCCCGGCGCGCCCTCCCCCACGCCCTCCGACGCGCCGCCCCGGACAACGGCGAAGGCCCGCTCCCCCTAAGGGGAGCGGGCCTTCGCCGTTCAGCTACTGCCTACCGGAGCGAGCTCAGCTCTGGCCGCCGGCCAGCTTCTCGCGGAGCGCGGCGAGCGCCTCGTCCGACGCCAGGGCGCCGGAGTTGTCCGCCGACTCCGAGGAGTACGAGCCGCCACCGGCGTTGCCGCCGCCGGCGTTGCCGCCACCCTGCGCCGCCGGCGCCGCAGCGCCCTCGGCCGCAGCCTGCTCGTCGGCCTCGCGGGACTTGATGACCTGGGCCTGGTGCTGCTCGAAGCGCTGCTGCGCCTCGGCGTACTGCTGCTCCCACGCCTCGCGCTGGGCCTCGTAGCCCTCCAGCCAGTCGTTGGTCTCCGGGTCGAAGCCCTCGGGGTAGATGTAGTTGCCCTGGTCGTCGTAGGACGCGGCCATGCCGTACAGGGTCGGGTCGAACTCGACCGCCGACGGGTCGGCACCGAAGGACTCGTTGGCCTGCTTCAGCGAGAGGCTGATGCGACGGCGCTCGAGGTCGATGTCGATGACCTTGACGAAGATCTCGTCGTTGACCTGGACGACCTGCTCCGGGATCTCCACGTGGCGCTCGGCCAGCTCGGAGATGTGGACCAGGCCCTCGATGCCCTCGTCGACGCGCACGAACGCACCGAAGGGAACGAGCTTGGTGACCTTACCCGGGACGACCTGACCGATCTGGTGGGTCCGGGCGAACTGCTGCCACGGGTCTTCCTGGGTCGCCTTGAGCGACAGGGAGACGCGCTCGCGGTCCATGTCGACGTCCAGGACCTCGACCGTGACCTCCTGGCCGACCTCCACGACCTCGGACGGGTGGTCGATGTGCTTCCAGGACAGCTCGGAGACGTGGACGAGACCGTCGACGCCGCCCAGGTCCACGAAGGCACCGAAGTTGACGATGGAGGAGACGACGCCGGAGCGCACCTGACCCTTCTGGAGGGTGGTGAGGAAGGTCTGGCGGACCTCGCTCTGGGTCTGCTCCAGCCAGGCGCGGCGGGACAGGACCACGTTGTTGCGGTTCTTGTCCAGCTCGATGATCTTGGCCTCGAGCTCCTTGCCCACGTAGGGCTGAAGGTCGCGGACGCGGCGCATCTCGACCAGGGAGGCCGGGAGGAAGCCACGGAGGCCGATGTCGAGGATGAGACCACCCTTGACGACCTCGATGACGGTACCGGTGACGATGCCGTCCTCTTCCTTGATCTTCTCGATGGTGCCCCAGGCACGCTCGTACTGGGCGCGCTTCTTCGAGAGGATCAGGCGGCCTTCCTTGTCCTCCTTCTGGAGAACAAGGGCCTCGATCTCGTCACCGACGGCGACGACCTCATTGGGGTCGACGTCGTGCTTGATCGAGAGCTCGCGGCTCGGGATGACGCCTTCGGTCTTGTAACCGATGTCGAGCAGGACCTCGTCCCGGTCGACCTTCACGATGACGCCGTCGACGATGTCGCCGTCGTTGAAGTACTTGATCGTCTCGTCGATCGCGGCGAGGAAGGCTTCCTCGTTACCGATGTCGTTGACCGCAACCTGCGGGGTGGTGGCGGTGGTCTCGGTGCTGCTCGTCATGTGGGAAAGGGCTCCGGTACGGACATTGAAGTCGTAGGTACTGCTACGCCGAGAGCCCGTATCGCCTCTGCATAAGCCGGACAGTGTCAGAAGCGTTTGCTATTGGAAGCCCGTAAATGCCGGAGCACTTGGAGCTATCCGAAACGCCTCAAAACCGAGGGGTACATACAGATGCGAGCGCGGCCTGCTCCGTCTGAGGCGCGCAAGCCCGCAGCGCAACTTGTAGCATACGGGGGCAGCCGGACACGGTCAATGCGCGAACGCGCACACCCGGGACAGAACGCCCCATAACCGGCACACGCGGTGTTCCGCGAGGTCGAACGGCCTCACAGTCCCTGCAGCAACAAGCAGAGCGAAGACTACGACGACGGGCGCGATGAACCAAGAGCACGAGCCGGAGGCGACCCGCCGTGACGCCTCGGACACCGAGAGCAGTCAGGCCAATCGGGGCTGGTGGGACCGCAACGCGGACGAGTACCAGAGCGAGCACGGCGCCTTCCTCGGGGACGACCGGTTCATCTGGGGCCCTGAAGGGCTCGACGAGGCGGAGGCCGCACTGCTCGGACCGGCCGCCGAGCTGAAGGGCCGGCGGATCCTGGAGATCGGGGCCGGCGCGGCGCAGTGCTCCCGCTGGCTGGCGGCCCAGGGCGCCCTCCCGGTGGCGCTGGACCTCTCCCACCGGCAACTACAGCACGCCCTGCGCATCGCCGACGGCACGGACGACGAGGTCACCGAGCTGGTGGAGGCGGACGCCACGGCCCTGCCGTTCCGCGACGGCAGCTTCGACCTCGCCTGTTCCGCGTACGGGGCGCTGCCGTTCGTCGCCGACCCGGTGCGGGTCCTGCGGGAGGTGCGCAGGGTGCTGCGGCCGGGCGGCCGGTTCGTCTTCTCCGTGACCCACCCGATCCGCTGGGCCTTCCCCGATGAGCCCGGCCCCGAGGGGCTGTCCGTGGCGGCCTCCTACTTCGACCGCACGCCGTACGTGGAGCAGGACGAGACCGGCCGGGCGGTGTACGTCGAGCATCACCGGACGCTGGGAGACCGGGTGCGGGACGTGGTGACGGCGGGATTCCGGCTGGTGGATCTCGTCGAGCCGGAATGGCCGGAATGGAACGCCCAGGAGTGGGGCGGCTGGTCCCCTCTGCGCGGGCGCCTGATCCCGGGGACGGCGATCTTCGTGTGCGAGGCGCACGTCTAGCAGCGAGCGGTTCATGGCCCTGTCAGGGGCGGCTGCGCTGCTGGGGGCTTGTTCGCCTGTCGGACCTGTCGGCCTGTCGGCGTGTCATCGGCGTGTCAGGCTCGGCAGGGCTGTCTGGACCGTCAGGACCCCTTAGGGCCAGTCCGGTGGCTCATGGTCCAATCGGGCGGCGCGGAGCAGCGGCGAGGGGACGTCCGGCGACTGCGCCGGGCGGTCGCGGGGCGAAGGCCCGGCGAGTTCTCGGGGCCGGGGCCCGGTGTCAGTGGCGGGCGGCACACTGGGGGACGTGATCGCCCGTGACGCCCTCGCCCAGCTGCCCGTACGTACCGCGCTGCCCGCGCTCCGCGAAGCCCTCGACGGGGCCGGTACGACGGTGCTGTGCGCCCCGCCGGGCACCGGCAAGACGACCTTGGTACCGCTGGAGCTCGCGGGTCTGACCGGCGCGGGGCCGCTGCGGCGGGTACTGGTCGCCGAGCCGCGGCGGATCGCGGCCCGCGCCGCGGCCCGGCGGATGGCCTGGCTGCTGGGCCAGAAGCCCGGTGAGCAGGTCGGTTTCACTGTGCGCGGGGAGCGGCGGGCCGGGCCCCGTACCGCCGTGGAGGTGGTGACCACCGGAGTGCTGTTGCAACGGCTGCAACGGGATCCGGAGCTGGCCGGGGTCGATCTCGTGGTGCTCGACGAGTGCCATGAGCGGCATCTGGACGCCGATACGTGTGCCGCCTTCCTGCTGGACGTACGGGAGACGCTGCGGCCCGAGCTGCAACTGGTGGCCGCGTCGGCAACGACGGATGCCCAGGGGTGGGCCCGTCTGCTGGGTGGCTCCCGGGAAAAAGCACCGGTGGTCGAGGCGGCGGGCGTGTCGCACCCGGTGGAGGTGGTGTGGGCGCCACCGGAGCGGCCGGTGCGGCCGGCCCATGGGATGCGGGTGGATCCGGCGCTGCTGACGCATATGGCGGGGGTGGTGCGGCGGGCGCTGCGCGAGCAGACGGGCGACGTGCTGTGCTTTCTGCCCGGTGTCGGGGAGATCGGGCGGGTCGCCGGGGAGCTGGCCGGGGTGGACGCCGAGGTGTTGCAGGTACACGGGCGGGCGCCTGCCGAGGTGCAGGACGCCGTACTGGCGGGCGGGGACGGCGTTCGCAGGGTGGTGCTGGCGACCTCGGTGGCGGAGTCCAGTCTGACCGTGCCGGGCGTCCGGGTGGTGGTGGACAGCGGGCTGGCGCGGGTGCCGCGGCGGGATCATGCGCGCGGGCTCAGCGCGCTGGCGACCGTACAGGCCTCCCGGGCGGCGGCCCGGCAGCGCGCCGGGCGGGCGGGGCGTGAGGCGCCCGGTGTGGTCTACCGCTGCTGGTCGGAGGGTGAGGACGGGCGGCTGCCGGCGTTCCCCGAGCCGGAGATCAAGGTCGCCGATCTGACCGCGTTCGCCCTGCAGACGGCCTGCTGGGGCGATCCGGACGCGCGTGGCCTCGCACTGCTCGACGCGCCGCCGGCCGGTGCGCTGGCCGCGGCCCGGGAGGTGCTGACGGCGATCGGCGCGGTGGACGAAGACGGCCGGGCCACGCCGCGGGGCAACCGTATGGCGCGGGTGGGGCTGCACCCACGGCTGGCGCGTGCCCTGCTGGACGGCGCACCCGAGGTCGGCGTACGGCGGGCCGCGGAGGTGGTCGCCCTGCTGAGCGAGGAGCCGCCTCGGGCGTACGGGGACGACCTGGCGGCGGCGTGGCGCACCGCGCGGCGGGGCGGCGATGCGTACGCCGCCCGGTGGCGCCAGGAGGTGCGCCGGCTGACGTCGGCGGCCGGGGAGCAGGGCGGAGCCGGGGAGCAGGGGGCGGGCAGCGGCAACGGCTCTCCCAGCGGCTCGGGGGCCGGTACGTCCGACGATGCCGTCGCCGGTCTTCTCGCCGCGCTGGCGTTCCCGGAGCGGGTGGCCCGGGCCCGCGGCGCCGGGAGTTATCTGATGGCGTCCGGGACCGGTGCCGAGCTGGCGGGGGCCGGGCCGGGGGCGCGGGCCGGGGACGGGTCGCGGCTGCGGGATGCCGCGTGGCTGGCGGTGGCGGTGGCGGACCGGCCGGTGGCGGCGGTGTCGGCACGGGTGCGGCTGGCCGCGGTGATCGATGAGGAGACGGCGTGTGCCGCGGCGCGGGCGCTGCACTCCTCGGGGGAGGAGGTGCACTGGTCGGACGGGGATGTGGTGGCCCGGAGGGTGACCCGGCTGGGGGCGATCGAACTTGCGTCCCGGCCGCTGACCGAGCCGAACCCGGCGCTGCTGCACGAGGCGGTGCTGTCGGGCCTGCGGCGGGAGGGCCTCGGGCTGCTCCGGTGGTCGCCGGCCGCGACGGCGTTGCGGCAGCGGATGGCGTTTGTGCACCGGGAGCTGGGCGCGCCCTGGCCCGATGTGTCGGACGCGGCGCTGCTGGAGCGGGCCGAGGAGTGGCTGGGGGCCGAGCTCGGCCGGGCGCGCCGGCGGGCCGACCTGGAACGGATCGACGCGGGGCAGGCGCTGGCCCGGCTGCTGCCGTGGGCGACCGGTGACGCGGTCCGCTTCGACGAGCTGGCGCCCGAGCGCATCGAAGTGCCGAGCGGTTCGCGGATACGGGTGGACTACGGCGGTGAGCAGCCCGTACTGGCCGTGAAACTACAGGAGTTGTTCGGCTGGCAGGAGTCGCCGCGGGTGGCCGGCGGACGGGTTTCCGTCCTTGTGCATCTACTCTCCCCCGCCGGACGCCCGGCCGCGGTCACGGCCGACCTCGCGTCCTTCTGGCGGGACGGATACCGGTCCGTACGCGCGGAGTTGCGCGGCCGGTACCCCAAACACCCATGGCCCGAAGACCCTTCGACCGCCGAACCGACCCGCCACACGTCCGCGCGCCTCAAACGGAGCTGAGCGTGGCGGCCAGGCCCCGTTCGACACCGCATTCGGTCGTGGGGTCGCCCACTGCGCGCCCATCCGCCCCGCCCTTCCCCCTTCCCACTCCCCCGCGCCCCCGCCTCCATCGGCGCTTCGGCGTTCCCGGTGAGCCACAGGACGACATGACCGAGCAGAATCACAGAACGTCACCAACCCGGGGACAAAGTAACTCTGTGCAATCGTTGCTGGATGTAAGGAGGCGCGGCACAGCGGGGGCGTCGGGAAGCGGGAAAGAAGGCAGGCCTTGTTGTGCTCTACGTGGCGGAGGTACGTGGAGGACGTGGCGGAGGTACGTGGAGGCCTCACGGTGTTCGGCAGGAGCCCTCACGGCGTTCAGCCGGGGGCTTCACGGTGCTCTGCACGGAGGTCAGGGAGACGAGGGAGGTCTCACGCGGAGGGCCTCGGTCGTGGCTCCGGTTCCGGGCCCGGCGGGCCAACGTCGACGGAGCCAGGTCCGGGACCGCGACCGGGACCGCGACCGGGACCGCGACCGGGACCGGGACGGGGACCGGGGCGGCGGTTGCGGGCTTCGAGGTGCAGGCTCAGGGCGAGCAGCGCGGCGCCGAGAGTCAGGAATCCCCAGGGGAGGTAGCTGGTGAGCAGGAGGACGAGGGTGCGCTGGGATTTCACCAGGACGACGGTGGAGTCGACGTAGTCGGCACGCATCTTCACATGGCCGGCGAAGGCGGTGACCTTGCCGCCGCCGGGCAGCAGGTCGCCACCGCGCAGCTCTTCCTTGTGGATCTCCTGGCCGTTGACCGGTGCGCCGGTGACCGGCTCCACCCAGAACATGCGCTTGGTGGTGTACCAGCGGGTGGTGCCCATCTTCGCGACGGACTGTGGCGTGATGCCCTTGACCGGCATCTTCTTGGGGAGCGGGACCTTGGTCCAGGGGATGGTCTGCTCGAAGTAGTAGACCTCCAGGCCCCGGAAGTTGCGGGTGCCCTTGTAGTGAATGGGGGTCGAGGTGCGGGTCTGGGCGTCGAAGTAGGTGTAGTCACGCTTCTCGGTGAGGAAGGGCCACTTGTACTCGATGCCGTCGCGGCGCACCGGGTCGCCGTCGACCATCTCGCCGGTGGCGTGCACGGGTTCCTGGGAGTGCGCGTCGAAGATGTAGCGCTCGGGGATCTCGGAGACCATCTTGCCGTCGGGGCCCGCGACGTAGGACAGGGTGTCCCAGACGACGACGTCGCGGCCCGCTGTCTGCTCGATGCGGTCGGATGCGGCGACGTTGCCCTTGAGGGTCTGGACGATGGTGATCTTGGGGACCTGCCTGGCCTTCATGGTGCTGTAGTTGAGGAGGGTGGCGGGACTGGCCTCGAGGACCATGTCCTGGTACTGGCTGGGCGGGATCTTGGCGAGCCGGGGGAAGGCGTACCACCGCAGCAGCGGGGAGAGTGCGGTGAAGAAGACGGCGAAGGCGAGCAGTACGAGGCTGGCGGTCCGGCGCATGGCGGTGACGTCCCTCCCTCGGTGACGTCCGCCCCTCAGGGGTGCTTGGGGACGGTCAGGGGTGCTTGGGGACGGTGGTCAGCAGCGGCTTGGGCGAAGTCGTGCCGCTGGGCGCGCCGATCGCCGTGATCGTGAAGACGAGGGCGAGCGCCGCGGCCAGTCCGAGCGCGGCTGCTTTCAGGGCGCGCATGGTCGCCTCCGGTGAACTGATACGGCGTCAGGGCGGGGGCACCGTAGCAACGGGCGGTTGAGATGAGAACACGTAGGGCCGGGGCGCCTGTGGGCCGTTGCTGTAGAGGCGTACGTGTTTGTGGGCCGTTGCTGCGCGCGGCCCACAACTAACTGTTGCTTGTTGCCTGTTGCCTGTTTGCTCGTGTGCTTGTTGCCTCGGCAGGCGTCGGCGGGCGGATGTGGGTACGCGCGAGCGCCGCCGTCCTGCCCTGGGTGGGGCGGGACGGCGGGGTGGGGGTGGGTGGTGTGTTTTTGGGGTGTGGGGTGTGGGGTGTGGGGTGTGGGAGGGGCTGGTGGGCGGGTGGGGGGTTAGTGAGTGGCTGGTGGGGCGGCGACCTTGAGGTTGAGGGTGAGGGTGGTGCCGTCGGGGGTGGTCAGGCGCAGCAGGAAGGTTCCGCTGTGGGTGTCGGTGTAGATCTTGGGGAGCTTGAGGAGGCCGTTGGCGTCGGTGGTGAGGCCGGTGAGGGTGCGGACCGGCTTGTCCTTGTCGTCGCCGGTGGCCTTGGGGTCCTTGAAGTAGGGGCCCTGGTCGTTCTCCACGGGGTGGGCGGGGTCGTCGGTGATCATCGTCGCGGTGAGCGGCACTCCGGCGGCGGCCTTGCCCTGGCAGGTCGCCTTGATCTCGACCGCGTCCTCCGCGAAGGGGTGGCCGGCGGTTGCCGTCAGGTCCTTGTCCGAGGTGCGGGTGAGGCGGTCGGCCTTCGGCGACGGCGGGGCCTGGACGGTGGCGTGGAAGGCGACGGCGGGCAGGGTGCGGCCGAGGGCCGTCGCGCGGAGGGTGAAGGTGCCGGTCTTGTCGCCTGCGTGCAGCGTTGGTGCGGTGGCCAGGCCGTTCTTGCCGGTGGTGACGGTGACGGTGGTGGCACCGCCGGGGAAGCGGGCGTCGGTGGTGGCGGGGAGGGTGAAGCGGATGCGGGCGCCGGCGACCGGTCGGCCCGCCGCGCCCTCGGCGCGTACCTGCGGCTTCGCGGTGAAGTCGGTGTCCGTGGTGGTGCTCAGGTCTTGGTCGCCGACGCGCTGGAGGGTGGTGAGGGGGGCGGGCGTCGTGGGGTGGGGCTTGGGGGTGGGGGTGCCCGGGCGGTTCGGGGTGCCGGTGTGGCCCGGGGTGGGCCCCGTGCCGCCGGGGGTGTGGCCGGTGCCGTGCGAACCGCCTGGCTTTGTGGGGCGGTTGGGCTTGGTCTTGCCGGGGTGGGGGCTCTTGCCGTGGCCGGTACGTCCTTGGCGGGTACGTCCTTCGGACCGGCCGTCGGTGTGGCCGCCGGTGCCGGGGGTGTTGCCCCGTTGGACGGGGAGGACGCCCTTGCCGTCGGGGACCTCGTAGGTGCCGTGGCGGTAGAACGCGTACCAGGACAGCACCGTCCGCAGATACTCCTCGGAGTGGTTGTAGCCGAGGATGGCCCGGTCCAGGTCCTGCTGGGCCGTCAGGTCGCGGCCGCCGGCGCAGAGGTAGCGGCCGGCGGCGAGCGAGGCGTCGAAGACGTTGTTGGGGTCCTTCTTGCCGTCGCCGTTGCCGTCGGCGCCCCAGCCGGTGCCGTCGGGGCTGCCTTGGGACCAGGTCGAGGGGATGAACTGCATCGGGCCGACGGCACGGTCGTGGGTGCGGTCGCCGTCGAAGCGGCCGCCGTCGGTGTCGGTGATCCGGGCGAAGCCGTGGCCGTTGAGCTGCGGGCCGAGGATCGGCTGGAGGGTGGTGCCCTCGGCGTCGACCGCTCCGCCGCGTGCCTGGCCGGATTCGACCTTGCCGATGCCGGCGAGCAGTTGCCAGGGCAGCCGGCAGTCCGGTTCGGAGGCGCCGATCTCGGACGCGGCCTTTTTGTACGCGGCCAGGACGGTGGCGGGCAGACCGGCCTGAGCCGGGCCGGCGAGGGTGCTGCCGCCGTCGGGCCGGGGGTGGTTGGAACCGCCGGGTGGTACGGGGCTGTTGAGGGGCGGCAGGTCGGTGTAGTACGTCGAACCGCCGTCGATGGGGGTGTCGGTGGGGGGCGGGGTCTCCTGCCCCTTGGCGGCTGTGCTCTTGGTGGCGTCCGGTGACTGAGAGGCGGTCAGGGCGGCGAGTACCAGGGCTGCCACGGCCGTCGAGGCCGCTCCCCTTCGGAGCCGCCGTCGGATTGTGACTGCCATATGTGGTCCCCTCCGCGTTCAGCCACCGCGTTCTGACGCGGTATCGCGCTCCCCGGCGCGCCAACTCAGGCGACACTACGACAACTCGGGCCCGGCATCTACCACCCTCATCGGACACATAATGATCCGAATCGATCGAGGAGAGGCACCATGCCGTTCACGCTCAGCCATGCCGCTGCTGTGCTTCCGGCCCTCCGGCGGACCGGGGCGGCACGTGGTCCGCTGGTCGCGTCGGCGCTCGTCGCGGGGTCGTTCGCACCGGACATGACGTACTACGCGGACACCGTGGTTCCGGGTGCGATGGCGTTCGGTGCGGTAACGCACTCGCTGCCGGGTGTGCTGACGGTGGATGTGCTGGTCACCGCGGTGCTGGTCGGTGGCTGGCTGCTGGTGCGCGAGCCTGTGCTGGCGCTGTTGCCGCGGGGGGCGTGGCGGGGGCGGGTGTATGTATTCGTGCGGGGCCGTCCCTGGCAGCCGCGTGGGCCGGGTGAACTGGCTTGGCTGATCGGCCGGTTCGTGCTGTCGGCGGTGCTCGGGGCGGCGACCCATGTCGTCTGGGACGCCTTCACCCACGCGGGCCGGTGGGGTACCCGGCTGGTCCCGGGGCTGGACGGGGTGGTGGGCGGGCTGCCGGTGGCGGCGTATCTGCAGTACGGCACCTCGGCGGTGGCGCTGGCCGCGATGGCGTGGTTCGTGTGGTCGGCGCTGGCGGCGCTACGGCGCGGGAGCGGGGCGGGGGTGGGGGTGGGCTCGTCGGGCGTTTCGGCAGCGCGTGGCGAAGCGGCCGCGCCCGCACCTGGTGAGGTGCCCTTGCCCGGCAAGGTGGTCGCACCCGTGCCTGGTGAGGTGGACGCATCCGGTGAAGTGACCGCGCCCGCGCCCCTGGCGTTGCCTTCGCTGAGTGTGCGGGTCCGGCTGTTGCTGATGCTTCCGGTGGCGTGGTGTGTGCTGGTCGGCGCGGTGCACCGGATCCGGCGGGCGTATGCGGTGTACGGCGACGCGGCGGGCTGGTTCGACTACGTTCCGGACCTGCTGTTCGGGGCGGGGGCGGGGCTCACACTGGGGCTGCTGCTGTATGCGGCGGCCGTACGTCTGCTGATCCGGCGGGCGGGCCGGGTGCGGCCGCCGGCGAAGGCTGCGGCCACGGCGGCGGCCGGTGCGGGGGCGGGCGGTACAGGGGTAGGCGGTACGGGGGCAGGCTGTGCCGGGTCGGCCGGCGCGGAAGCGCCCGGTGCGCAGGTGCCCGGTGCGGAATCAGCCGGTGCGGGGGCGGCAGACGCGGCGGCTGCCGATGCGGAAGCCGCCGGTGCGGAAGCCGCCGGTGCGTCGGCGGGCCCGCCGACGGCGTCCCGCACCGCCGACTGAGCCCGCCCCGCGTACGGTCAGCCCGCCGTCCAGTCAGCACACCCCGCACCCGGTCGCCACACCCCGCGGCCGGTCGGCACACCCCACGGCCGGCAGGTAGGCCGCCCTCGGCAGATACACCACCACCGGCCGGTCGGCGCGCCACCGCGTACGGTCGCGCGCCCCCGCGTCCCGTCAGTGCGCTGCCGACTCCCAGTCCTTGCCCGAGCCGACGGAGACGTCCAACGGGGCGCGCAGTTCGGCCGCTGCGGCCATTTCCTTGCGCAGCAGTTCCTCGATCTTCTTGCGTTCGCCGTGGGCGACCTCGACGACGATTTCGTCGTGGACCTGGAGCAGCAGCCGGGACTCCAGCTTTGCGGCCCGCATCGCCGCGTCGACCCGCAGCATGGCGATCTTGACGATGTCGGCAGCGGTGCCCTGGATGGGGGCGTTCAGTGCCATCCGCTCGGCGGTTTCGCGGCGCTGGCGGTTGTCGCTGTTGAGGTCGGGCAGATAGCGGCGGCGGCCGAGCATCGTCTCGGTGTAGCCGGTGGCGCGGGCCTCTTCGACGACGCGCCGGAGGTAGTCGCGGACCCCGCCGAACCGCTCGAAGTAGTTGTCCATCAGCTTGCGGGCCTCGTCGGGCTGGATGCCCAGTTGCTGGGAGAGGCCGAAGGCGGACAGGCCGTAGGCCAGGCCGTAGGACATTGCCTTGATCTTGCGGCGCATCTCGGCGTCGACCTGGTTCTTGGCGACCGAGAAGACCTGGGAGGCGACGGTGGTGTGCAGGTCCTCGCCGGAGGTGAATGCCTCGATGAGGCCTTCGTCCTCGGAGAGGTGGGCCATCACGCGCAGTTCGATCTGGCTGTAGTCGGCCGTCAGCAGCGATTCGAAGCCCTCGCCGACGATGAAGCCGCGGCGGATGGCCCGGCCCTCGTCCGTGCGGACCGGGATGTTCTGGAGGTTAGGGTCGGTGGACGACAGCCGGCCGGTGGCGGCGACGGTCTGGTTGAAGGTGGTGTGGATCCGGCCGTCCGCGCCGATGGTCTTGATCAGGCCTTCGACGGTGGTGCGCAGCTTGGCCTGCTCGCGGTGCCGGAGCATGATCACGGGCAGTTCGTTGTCGGTCTGTGCGGCGAGCCAGGCGAGGGCGTCGGCGTCGGTGGTGTAGCCGGTCTTGGTCTTCTTGGTCTTGGGCAGGCCGAGTTCGCCGAAGAGGACTTCCTGGAGCTGCTTGGGCGAGCCGAGGTTGAATTCGTGGCCGGCGGCGGCGTGCGCTTCCTTCACGGCCTGCTGTACCGCGCCGGCGAACTGTGCCTCGATGCGTTCCAGCCAGCCGCGGTCGGCGGCGATGCCGGCCCGCTCCATCCGGGCGAGCAGTTCGCTGGTGGGCAGTTCCACGTCGCGCAGCAGCTCGGCCGCGCCGACCTCGGCCAGCTTCGTTTCGAGCGCCGCGCCCAGGTCGAGGACGGTGCGGGCCTGTCCCATGAGGGCGTCTGCCTCGGCCTGCTCGTCGGCGCCGAACGCCAGCTGTCCGTCGCCGGCCGCTGCGGGGGCGAGGTCGCGGCCGAGGTATTCGATGGAGAGGGCGTCCAGGGCGAAGGAGCGGCGGCCGGGCTTGACGAGGTAGGCGGCGAGGGCGGTGTCCATGGTGACGCCGTCGATGCGCCAGCCGTGTTCGCCGAAGACCCGCATCAGGCCCTTGACGTTGTGCATGATCTTGTGGCTGGCCGGGTCGGCGCTCCAGGCGGCGAAGGCCTGCTCGTCGGCCTCGTCGAGCTGGGCGGGGTCGAACCAGGCGGCCGGGCCGTGGAGGGTGGCCAGGGCGACTTCGGCGACGCTGCCGCTGCCGAGGCTCCAGACGTCGACGGTGGCCACGCCGAGGGGGCCGGTGGCGTGTTCGGCCAGCCACGGAGCGAGTTCGCCGGTGCCGAGGACGGTGCCGTCCACCTCGATGCCGGCGGCGGGGGTGGGCTCCTCGGTGGTGTCGGCGGAGCCCGGGTCGACGGCGAGCAGCCGGTCGCGCAGGCCGGGATTGCGGATCTCGAGGGCGTTGAGGAAGACCTTGAGGGCTTCGCGGTCGTATGCCTCGCGGGTGAGCTGTTCGGGGCCGCAGGGCAGTGCGACGTCGCGCACCATCTCGGTGAGCCGGCGGTTGAGCTTGACCGCTTCGAGGTGCTCGCGGAGGTTGGCGCCTGCCTTGCCCTTGACCTCGTCGACGCGCTCGACCAGTTCGGCGAAGGAGCCGAACTGGTTGATCCACTTGGTGGCGGTCTTCTCGCCGACGCCGGGGATGCCGGGGAGGTTGTCGGACGGGTCGCCGCGCAGGGCGGCGAAGTCCGGGTACTGGGCGGGGGTGAGGCCGTACTTCTCGAAGACTTTCTCGGGGGTGAAGCGGGTCAGCTCGGAGACGCCCTTGGTGGGGTAGAGGACGGTGACGTCGTCGGAGACCAGCTGGAAGGAGTCGCGGTCGCCGGTGACGATGGAGACCTGGAAGCCCTGGGCGGTGGCCTGCTCGGTGAGCGTGGCGATGACGTCGTCGGCTTCGTACCCTTCGACGGCGAAGCGCTTGACCCGCATGGTGTCCAGCAGCTCGCCGATCAGCTCGACCTGGCCCTTGAATTCGTCGGGGGCCTTGGAGCGGTTGGCCTTGTAGTCGGCGAACTCCTCGGACCGCCAGGTCTTGCGGGAGACGTCGAAGGCCACCGCGAAGTGGGTGGGCGCTTCGTCGCGCAGGGTGTTCGCGAGCATCGACGCGAAGCCGTAGATCGCATTGGTCGGTTGTCCGGTGACGGTGGTGAAGTTCTCCACGGGCAGGGCGAAGAACGCCCGGTATGCCATGGAATGCCCGTCCATCAGGAGCAGGCGGGGACGACCGCCCGTCGCCGCCTCGGTGCCGGTCGCTTCGCTCTTCTTCGCTGCCTTTGCTGCCACGCCCCCGATCCTGCCACGGCCCACTGACAATCCCCGCCCCGACGGTCCCGGCCCCCGCTGGCGGCGGGCCTCCGCCGCCGGGCCCAGCGCCCTCCCCGCGGCTCCCGCTGTCCGGTCCCGTGCCCGGCGGTCTCCCCTACACCGCCGTGCCCGGTCCGTGACAGGATCGGATGTGTACGGCAACGATCCGCCGCTTCCGGCGGAGCGAGCACCAGCTCACGGCTCGAGGGAGAGCGCCATGGCAGGCAAGCCGCCCGCGTCGGACCCCATCCAGGACGCGCCGGAGGTCGGCGCACCCCAGCACTCCGCGGTCGGGCTGCCGGCGATCACCCATGCGCTGCGGGTCTCCCAGAAGCAGATGGGTGTGCGCCGTACCGCGCTGACCTTGCTGCGCGTCAATCAGCCAGACGGTTTCGACTGTCCCGGCTGTGCGTGGCCGGAGCCGGACAAGCCGCATACCGCGGAGTTCTGTGAGAACGGCGCCAAGGCCGTGGCCGAAGAGGCCACCCTGCGCCGGGTGACGCCGGATTTCTTCGCCGCCCACCCGGTCGCGGACCTCGCGACCCGCAGTGGCTACTGGCTCGGTCAGCAGGGCCGGCTGACCCACCCCATGTATCTGGCCGAGGGTGCTGATCATTATGTGCCGGTCCCGTGGGAGCGGGCCTTCGACATCGTCGGTGAGGAGCTGGCCGCACTGGACTCCCCGGACGAGGCCGTCTTCTACACCTCCGGGCGCACCAGCAACGAGGCCGCCTTCCTCTATCAGCTCTTCGCCCGCGAGTTCGGCACCAACAACCTGCCGGACTGCTCCAACATGTGCCATGAGTCGTCCGGCTCGGCCCTGACGCAGACGATCGGTATCGGCAAGGGAAGCGTCCTGCTGGAGGACCTGTACAAGGCCGATTTGATCATCGTCGCGGGGCAGAATCCGGGGACCAACCACCCCCGGATGCTCACCGCTCTGGAGCGGGCGAAGGCCGGCGGCGCGAAGATCATCTCGATCAATCCGCTGCCCGAGGCCGGTCTGGAGCGCTTCAAGAATCCGCAGACCCCGCGTGGTCTGGCCGGCGGCGGCACCGCGCTGGCCGATCTCTTCCTCCAGGTGCGGCTCGGCGGTGACCAGGCGCTCTTCCGTGCCCTCAACCGTCTCATCCTGGCGACCGACGGCGCCGTGGACGAGGAGTTCATCCGCGAACACACCCATGGTTTCGAGGAGTTCGCGCAGATGGCGCGGGCCGGTGAGGACTGGGAGGAGACCCTTGCCGCGACCGGCCTGACCCGCCAGGAGATCGACCGGGCGCTGGAGATGGTGCTCGCCTCGCGGCGCACGATCGTGTGCTGGGCGATGGGTCTGACCCAGCACAAGCACTCCGTGCCCACCATTCAGGAGGTCGTCAACTTCCTGCTGCTGCGCGGCAACATCGGCCGTCCGGGTGCCGGTGTCTGCCCGGTGCGCGGGCACAGCAATGTCCAGGGTGACCGCACCATGGGCATTTTCGAGCGGCCCGCGCCGGCGTTCCTCGACGCCCTGGAGAAGGAGTTCGGGTTCGCCCCGCCGCGGGAGCACGGTCTCGATGTGGTCCGCGCGATCCGCGCGCTGCGCGACGGGCAGGCCAAGGTGTTCTTCGCGATGGGCGGCAACTTCGTCGCGGCGACGCCCGATACGGACGTGACCGAGGCCGCGATGCGCCGTGCCCGGCTGACCGTGCATGTCTCCACCAAGCTCAACCGTTCGCATGTGATCACCGGTGCCCGGGCGCTGATCCTGCCGACGCTGGGCCGTACGGAGCGCGATGTGCAGGCCGGTGGCGAGCAGTTCGTGACCGTGGAGGACTCCATGGGCATGGTGCACGCCTCCCGCGGGCGGCTGGCGCCGGCGAGCGACCACCTGTTGTCCGAGACGGCGATCGTCGCCCGGCTGGCCCGCCGGGTCCTCGGTGCGAAAAGCCGCACTCCCTGGGAGGAGTTCGCGCGGGACTACGCGACGATCCGGGACCGGATCGCGCATGTCATCCCGGGCTTCGAGGACTTCAACGCCAAGGTGGCCCGCCCGGGAGGCTTTGCCCTTCCGCACGCCCCCAGGGACAGCCGCAGCTTCCCCACCGCCACCGGGAAGGCCAACTTCACGGCCGCGCCCGTCGAGTACCCCACCGTCCCCGAGGGGCGGCTGCTGCTCCAGACGCTGCGCTCCCACGACCAGTACAACACCACGGTCTACGGCCTCGACGACCGCTACCGCGGCATCAAGAACGGCCGCCGGGTCGTCCTCGTCCACCCGGAGGACGCCCGTGAACGGGGCCTGGCCGACGGGGCGTACGCGGATCTGGTCAGTGAGTGGACCGACGGCAGCGAGCGGCGCGCGCCCGGTTTCCGCGTGGTGCACTACCCGACGGCCCGCGGCTGCGCGGCCGCCTACTACCCCGAGACCAATGTCCTCATCCCGCTCGATCACACCGCCGACACCAGCAACACCCCGGCGTCGAAGTCCGTGGTGATCCGCCTGGAGGGCGCGCACCGGCAGTGAAGCGCCGGCGGGCCGGCGGGCGGGAATGCGCCACCCCGCACTGAGCGCTTGCTCAGGGGCCTGATAGGAACGGGCACGGATCGACGACGATCACGGGCGTGACGAGTACGCGCGAGCGAACGGAGCCGTAGGCATGGGTGAGCACAGCACCACGAAGTTTCCGCAGCAGATCCTCGACCAGTGGGCCGGGCTCGGCCTGGACCTGCCCGCCCTCTTCTCCGCCGGGCACCTCGGTGAGCGGATGAGTGTGCAGGTCACCGAGGCCGCGCCCGAGCGGGTGGTCGGCACCATGCCCGTGGAGGGCAACACCCAGCCCTACGGACTGCTGCACGGCGGCGCCTCGGCCGTCCTGGCCGAAACCCTCGGTTCGGTGGGCTCGATGCTGCACGGCGGTCCCACCAAGCTGGCCGTCGGCGTCGACCTCAACTGCACCCACCACCGGGGGGTCCGCTCCGGTCTGGTCACCGGTGTCGCCACTCCCGTGCACCGCGGCCGTTCCACCGCGACCTACGAGATCGTGATCACCGATGAGCACGACAAGCGGGTCTGCACCGCCCGCCTGACGTGCATGCTGCGTGACGTGGACGCCGACGCCTACCGCAGCTGACCGAAACCCAGCGGCCCGAGCCGCGCGCGCTACGGCCCCGCCCCGGTATCCGGGTGCGGGGCCGTTCATATGCCCGTAACGCTGCGTAACAAGCGTGCCGTTGCGCCCCTTTCCCGTGCCCCGATCCCGCCCCGGGCACGCGACCCCCACGCCCGGCGCATCCGATAAGCGGACGCCCTCCCGGCGCCTCGCGGCCCATCTGCCCGTGGAAGTGCGAGTTCGCCCTCCGCACCGCGTTCGCTCTCAGGTGTAAGGAGCGTAAGGCCAAAACGCTCATCGCCGGTCATAACAAGAGCGTCACATCCTGGTCAGCGCCTCTGCCGACGTTGCGAACACCGCTCTAGAGTCACCGCCAGTCACCGCGCCGCCGGGCGCGCTGTGAGAACGGACCCCTGTACCACATCGCGTACATCCCGTACAGCCCGGCGCGCGAATCGGCCATGCGACAGCTGTGGCCGCGCCAGGGAAAGGACTGATCCGTGCGTCACCGTTCCTTGCTTCTCCTCACCACCGCAGTCGCCACCGGTGCCCTCACGCTCTCCGCGTGCGGCTCCCGCGGCGACACCAAGAGCGGCGACGGCTCCAAGACAACCGTCGTCATCGGCCTCGACGCCCCGACCACCGGAGAGCTCTCCGCGCTGGGCCTGGGCATACGCAATTCCGCCCAGCTCGCCATCAACAACGCGAACAAAACCGGCGAGGTCAAGGGCGTCACGTTCAAGCTCGAAGCCCTCGACGACAAAGCGCTGCCCAATGTCGGCCAGCAGAACACCACCAAGCTCGCCGGCGACAAGGACGTCCTCGGCATCGTCGGCCCGCTCAATTCCGGCGTCGCCCAGTCCATGCAGCAGGTCTCCAAGCAGAACAACCTCACCCTGATATCCCCGGCGAACACCACCCCGGACCTCACACAGGGCCCGGACTGGCGGAAGAACAAGCGGGTACGGCAATTCCCGACCTACTTCCGCACCGCCACCACCGACGAGGTGCAGGGCGCCTTCGACGGCCAGTACGCCTGGGAGAAGATGAAGGTCAAGAAGGCCTATGTCATCGACGACCAGAAGACCTACGGCGTCGGTCTCGCCTCGTCCTTCAAGGACCAGTTCACCAAGCTCGGCGGAAAGATCGTCGGCACCGAACACGTCAGCCCCGACGACCGCGACTTCAAGGCCGTCGTCTCCAAGGTCAAGTCCGCCAAGCCCGACGTGGTCTTCTACGGCGGTGAATACCCCGCGTCCGGTCCGCTCAGCCAGCAGCTCAAGGACGGCGGCGTCACCGTGCCCCTGATGGGCGGCGACGGCATGTACAGCGGCGACTACATCAAGCTCAACAAGAAGGCGCAGGGCGACTACGCCTCCTCCGTCGGAAAGCCCGTCGAAGAACTCCCGTCCGCCAAGAAGTTCATCGCCGATTACAAGGCGGCCGGCTTCAAGGAGGCCTACGAGGCCTACGGCGGCTCCACCTATGACGCCACCTGGGCCCTCATCCAGGCCGTCAAGAGCGTCGTCGACGACAACGGCGGAAAGCTCCCCGAAGACGCCCGCAAGAAGGTCGTCGAGGCCATGAACAAGGTCACCTTCGACGGCGTCACCGGAAAGGTCGCCTTCGACAAATACGGCGACACCACCAACACCATGATCACCGCATATCAGGTCGACAAGGGTGCCTGGGCCTCCCGATTCAGCGCCGAATTCAAGAAGTTCGACAAGAGCTGATCGCACCGAAGCACCACAGCACCGACGCCCCGGGCCGCGCCAGGACGCCATGAACGCCCCTGGCGCGGCCCGTGGCACACCGGGACCCCCCGGAATCTCGTAACTCCCACACAACGGAGGCCTGCGGTGAGCGAACTGCCGCAACAGCTGGCCAACGGACTCATCCTCGGCGCGATGTACGGACTCATCGCGATCGGCTACACGATGGTCTACGGAATCGTCCAGCTCATCAACTTCGCCCACGGCGAGATCTTCATGGTAGGCGGCTTCGGAGCGCTCAGCGTCTACCTCGCACTGCCCGCCGGAACCTCACTCGCCCTCGCCCTGCCGGTCATGCTCCTCGGCGGAATCGCGGTATCCGTCCTCGTCGGCATCGCAGCGGAACGTTTCGCCTACCGTCCGCTGCGCGGCGCACCCCGCCTCGCCCCCCTCATCACCGCCATCGGACTGTCCATCGCCCTCCAGCAGGCCGTCTGGAAGTGGTACCCCGACGGGAAACAGGCCCGGGTCTTCCCCCAGTTCAAGGGCAGCGCCTTCGAGATCTTCGGCGCCACCGTCCAGCGCGGCGACATCTTCGTGCTGATCGCCGCCCCCGCCTGCATGATCGCCCTCGGCTTCTTCGTCGCCAAGACCCGCAGCGGACGGGCCATGCAGGCCACCGCCCAGGATCCCGACACCGCCAAGCTCATGGGCATCAACACCGACCGGATCATCGTCCTCGCCTTCGCCATCGGCGCCGCGTTCGCCGGCGTCGCCGCCGTCGCCTACGGCCTGCGCACCGGCGAGGTCCAGTTCCGCATGGGCTTCATCATGGGCCTCAAGGCCTTCACCGCAGCCGTGCTCGGCGGCATCGGCAACATCTACGGCGCCATGCTCGGCGGCGTCGTCCTCGGCATCGCCGAAGCCCTCGCCACCGCCTACATCGAAGAGATCCCCGGCATGCAGCAATTCGGCGGCGGAGCCTGGAAGGACGTCTGGGCCTTCGTGCTCCTCATCCTCGTACTCCTCCTGCGGCCACAAGGCCTGCTGGGCGAACGCGTCGCGGATCGGGCGTGATAGCGATGACCACGAACACCACCACAACCACGGCCCGCGGCCTGATCCCGCTGCCCGAACGCGCCGCGCGCCTCATCACCGCCGCCGGCGCCCTCACCACCGCCGTCTCCACCGGCCTCGCCTGGACCTGGAGCAGCGACTTCCCCGGCGACCTCACCTACTACTTCTCCCCCGCCGGCCTCCAGATCGTCACCCTCGCCGGCGGCATCCTCACCCTGCTGCTCGTCACCGCCGCCCTCGGGCTGCGCGGACTGCAGTGGCTCACCCCCGCGGGGCGCAACGCCCCCACCCTGCTGGCCGCGCTCGGCACCTTCGCCGCCACCTGGTTCACCCTCGGCGCCATCGCCATGCAGCTCGGCGGCCTGGTCAACCTCGAACCCGGCGGTGTCGTCGCCGCCGTCACCTCACTGGTCACCCTCCTCGGCGCCCTCGCGCTGCCGCCCGACCAGCCCGACGGCGACCCGCCCGCAGGCCCCTGGCAGCGCTTCACCGCGGTGCTCGCCGCCACCCCCGTACGGCGCCGCACCCTCGAACTCCCCTCCTGGGCCGAGATCCTGATCATCGCCGGTGCCTTCGCCGCCGGGCTCTTCGCCTTCACCTACGGCATCGACACCGATGACGGCGCCCCGTTCGTCGGCTACCTGATCTTCATCCTCCTGGCCATCCCCGCCCTCAACCGGGCCGGACTCATCAACCGGCTCACCCAGCTCACCCACAAGCACCGCGGCGTCGCCCTCGGCGCGGCCTTCGCCGCCGCCGCCTGCTTCCCCTTCACCCAGGACACCGACCAGTACACGATCATCGGCGCCAACATCCTGATCTTCGCCACGGTCGCCCTGGGCCTCAACGTCGTCGTCGGCCTCGCCGGCCTCCTCGACCTGGGATACGTCGCCTTCCTCGGCGTCGGCGCCTACGCCGCCGCCCTGGTCTCCGGCTCCCCCGAATCCGCCCTCGGGCTCCACTTCCCCTTCTGGGCGGCCCTGCTGACCGGCGCCGCGGCGTCCCTGGTCTTCGGCGTCCTGATCGGCGCACCCACCCTCCGGCTACGCGGCGACTACCTCGCGATCGTCACCCTCGGCTTCGGTGAGATCTTCCGCATCGCCATGCTCAACCTCAACGGCACCACCGGCCCCGACGTCACCAACGGCGCCATGGGCATCCCCAACATCCCCAACCTCGAAATCTTCGGCTTCAACTTCGGCGAACCCCACGACATCCTCGGCATCCCCGTCGCCACCTACGGCAACTACTACCTGCTGATGATCCTCGTGACCGCCTTCGTCGTCCTGGTCTTCCGACGCGCCGCCTCCTCCCGCATCGGCCGCGCCTGGATCGCCATCCGCGAGGACGAAACCGCCGCCATCGCCATGGGCATCAACAGCTTCCGGCTGCGGCTGCTCGCCTTCGCCCTCGGCGCGGCCCTCGCCGGACTCGCCGGCACCGTCCACGCCCACGTCGTGACCACCGCCACCCCCGAACAGTTCCAGTTCGCCGGGCCCCAGCCGCCCAACTCCGCCTTCCTCCTCGCCGCGGTCATCCTCGGCGGCATGGGCACCCTCAGCGGCCCCCTCGTCGGCGCCGCGCTGCTCTTCCTCATCCCCGCCAAGCTCGACTTCATCCAGGACTACCAGCTCCTCCTGTTCGGCATCGCACTCGTCCTGCTCATGCGCTTCCGGCCCGAAGGCCTCATCCCCGACCGCCGCAAGCAACTCGAATTCCACGAAACCGGCCAGCTCGACGTGCCCGACCAGCGCCTACCGGACTCCGACGCCACCCTGGGCGCCACCAAGGCAAAGGCGTGACGACCATGACGACACCATCCACTCTCGCACCCGCCACCGACACCGGCACCGTGCTCCGCGCCGACGGCGTGACCATGCGCTTCGGCGGACTCACCGCCGTACGGGGCGTCGATCTCACCGTCAACGCCGGCGAGATCGTCGGCCTCATCGGCCCCAACGGCGCCGGCAAAACCACCTTCTTCAACTGCCTCACCGGCCTCTACACCCCCACCGAAGGCAGCGTCAGCTACCGGGGTACCCGCCTCTCGCGCAAACCCCACCTCGTCACCCAGGCCGGCATCGCCCGCACCTTCCAGAACATCCGCCTCTTCGCCAACATGACCGTCCTCGAGAACGTCCTCGTCGGACGGCACACACGGACCAAGGAAGGCCTGTGGTCCGCGCTGCTGCGCAGCCCCGGCTTCAAGAAGGCCGAGACCACGAGCGAGGAACGGGCCATGGAACTCCTGGAGTTCACCGGCCTGGCCCACAAGCGCGACCATCTGGCACGCAACCTGCCCTACGGCGAGCAGCGCAAGCTGGAGATCGCGCGGGCGCTCGCCTCCGAACCGGGCCTGCTGCTGCTCGACGAACCGACGGCCGGTATGAACCCCCAGGAGACCCGGGCCACCGAGGAGTTGGTCTTCGCCGTCCGGGACCAGGGCATCGCCGTCCTCCTCATCGAGCACGACATGCGCTTCGTGTTCAACCTGTGCGACCGCGTGGCCGTCCTCGTCCAGGGCGAAAAGCTCGTCGAAGGCACCTCCGAAGTCGTCCAGGCCGACGAGCGGGTCATCGCCGCCTACCTCGGCGAACCCTTCGAAGGCGACCCCGGGGAAGCCGAGGTCTCCGAAGTCGAGGCCGCGGAGGCGCACGCCGCGGAAGCCGCCGCCGACGCGGAGGACACCACCAGCACCGAGGGAGGACCCCAGTGACCGCACTGCTCGAGGTCGAGGACCTCCGGGTCGCCTACGGCAAGATCGAGGCCGTCAAGGGCATCTCGTTCTCCGTCGAAGCGGGCCAGGCCGTCACCCTCATCGGCACCAACGGCGCCGGCAAGACGACCACCCTCCGCACCCTCTCGGGCCTGCTGAAGCCCACCTCGGGAAAGATCATCTTCGACGGCAAGCCGCTCACCGGCGTCGCCGCCCACAAGATCGTCTCTCTCGGGCTGGCCCACTCCCCCGAGGGCCGGCACATCTTCCCCCGCCTCACCATCGCCGAGAACCTCCAGCTCGGAGCCTTCCTCCGCAAGGACACCGCCGGCATCGAGGCCGACATCCGCCACGTCTACGACCTCTTCCCCATCCTCGGCGAACGCCGCAAACAAGCCTCCGGCACCCTCTCCGGCGGCGAACAGCAAATGCTCGCCATGGGCCGGGCCCTGATGTCCCGCCCGAAGCTCCTCATGCTCGACGAACCCTCCATGGGCCTCTCGCCGATCATGATGCAGAAAATCATGGCGACCATCCGCGAACTCCGCTCCCAGGGCACCACCATCCTCCTCGTGGAACAGAACGCCCAGGCAGCCCTCTCCCTCGCCGACCAGGCCCACGTCATGGAGATCGGCCGCATCTCCCTCTCCGGCAGCGGCCACTCCCTCCTCCACGACGAATCCGTCCGCAAGGCCTACCTCGGCGAGGACTGAACCACCCGCACCGCCCACCACACACGAGCGGCCCCGCACCGACAACCATCGGTACGGGGCCGCTCACGCACACAAGGCGCGGCTACTGGTCCTTCTGCTTCTTCTCCTCGGCGTCCTCGATGACCGCCTCGGCCACCTGCTGCATCGACAGCCGACGGTCCATCGACGTCTTCTGGATCCACCGGAACGCGGCCGGCTCGGTCAGCCCGTACTGCGTCTGCAGAATGCTCTTCGCCCGGTCCACCAGCTTCCGCGTCTCCAGCCGCTGGGTGAGGTCCGCGACCTCCTTCTCCAGCGTCCTCAGCTCGGTGAACCGGCTCACCGCCATCTCGATCGCCGGCACCACATCGCTCTTGGAGAACGGCTTCACCAGATACGCCATCGCGCCCGCGTCCCGCGCCCGTTCCACCAGCTCACGCTGTGAGAACGCGGTCAGCATCAGCACCGGCGCAATGCTCTCCTCGGCGATCTTCTCGGCCGCCGAGATACCGTCCAGCACCGGCATCTTCACGTCCAGGATCACCAGATCGGGACGGTGCTCCCGGGCCAGCTCCACGGCGGTCTGCCCGTCCCCGGCCTCGCCGACGACGGTGTAGCCCTCCTCCTCCAGCATCTCTTTGAGATCGAGACGGATGAGGGCCTCGTCCTCGGCGATCACGACGCGCGTGGTCAGCGGCGGGACGTGCGACTGATCGTCATCGGCGACGGGCTGCTCGGGCTCGGCGGCGCTCACGGGACTCCTCGTTCCGGTCAGGTGGTGCCCCAAGAGCCTACCTAGCTCCTGTAAGGTGGTCCCACAGCAGGTGGGCGTTAGCCTTGGATTCCGCTGGCCCCGGTAGCCCAATTGGCAGCAGGCAATGGATTCAAAACCCATACAGTGTCGGTTCGAGTCCGACCCGGGGCACTTTTCCTCCGATTCCAAGGTCGCGTAAGGTTCGGGAAAATTCGCTCGAAGGAGCGAGGGCACACCCGTTCGGCCATGCGGGAATCCATTTCCGGCCAAGCTCGCATTCATGTACGACCGTGAAACCCGTGAGCACGCCCTCTCCCTCGTCTCCCAAGGCCGCAGTCTCAACTCGGTGAGCAAGCAGACCGGCATTTCCCGTTACGCGCTCCGCTCCTGGCAGACCCGGATCGAACCGGTCTCCCGCCGGGCCGCATGCCCGCGATGCGAGAGAGTGCCGCGTCCACCTGAGGCGGCCGGGCCGTATGCGTACCTGCTCGGCCTCTACCTCGGCGACGGCTGCCTCAGCAGACAGCCACGGCGGCGCGGGTATGCGCTGCGCATCGCGTGCGCGGACGCCTGGCCGGGGCTGATCGTGGCGTGCCGCGAGGCGGTGAAGGCGGTCCGCCCTATGAACAGTGTGTGCATCATCCAGCGCCAGGGCTGTGTGATGGTGACGAGCTACAGCCACCACTGGCCCTGCCTCTTCCCGCAGCACGGCCCCGGCAAGAAGCATGAGCGGCCCATCGTCCTCGAAGCCTGGCAGCGGGAGATCGTGGACGCACACCCCTGGGAATTCATCCGCGGACTCTTCCACTCCGACGGCTGCCGGATCACGAACTGGACGACGCGCACGGTCGGCGGCGAGCGCAAACGCTACGAATATCCGCGGTACTTCTTCACGAACATGTCCGCCGACATCCTGCGGCTCTACACGGACGCGCTCGACGCGGTCGGCGTCGAGTGGAAACCGGCGCGGCAGTCCCGCAAGGCGGAGAACATCTCCGTCGCCCGCAAAGCTTCGGTGGCCCTCATGGACCAACACATCGGGCCGAAGTACTGACAGGAAGGCAGTCAGTTCCTCGGCCCAGCGGGAGCGCGGTGCGGGGTGCTACTCGGGGCAGTCGTCCTCGCCGATGTGGTGGACGCGGACGAGGTTGGTGGAGCCGGGGACGCCGGGCGGGGAGCCGGCGGTGATGATGACGACGTCGCCCTTCTGGCAGCGGCCGATCTTGAGGAGGTGCTCGTCGACCTGGGCGACCATCTCGTCGGTGGAGTCGACGGTGGGGCCGAGGAAGGTCTCCACGCCCCAGGTGAGGTTGAGCTGGGAGCGGGTGGCGGTGTCGGGGGTGAAGGCGAGGAGGGGGATGGGTGAGCGGTAGCGGGAGAGGCGGCGGACGGTGTCGCCGGACTGGGTGAAGGCGACGAGGAACTTGGCGCCGAGGAAGTCGCCCATTTCGGCGGCGGCGCGGGCCACGGCGCCGCCCTGGGTGCGGGGCTTGCTGGTCCGGGTGAGCGGCGGGAGGCCCTTGGCGAGGATGTCTTCTTCTGCCGCTTCGACGATGCGGCTCATGGTTTTGACGGTCTCGGTGGGGTGCTTCCCGACGCTGGTTTCGCCGGAGAGCATGACGGCGTCGGTGCCGTCGATGATGGCGTTGGCGACGTCGGAGGCCTCGGCGCGGGTGGGGCGGGAGTTGTCGATCATCGAGTCGAGCATCTGGGTGGCGACGATGACCGGTTTGGCGTTGCGCTTGGCGAGCTTGATGGCGCGCTTCTGGACGATCGGGACGGTTTCCAGGGGCATTTCGACGCCGAGGTCGCCGCGGGCGACCATGATGCCGTCGAAGGCGGCGACGATGTCGTCGATGTTGTCGACGGCCTGGGGCTTTTCGACCTTGGCGATGACGGGGAGGAAGCGGTTCTCCTCGCACATGATGCGGTGGACGTCTTCGATGTCGCGGCCGCTGCGGACGAAGGAGAGGGCGATGATGTCGGCGCCGTAGCGCAGGGCCCAGCGGAGGTCGTCCTGGTCCTTTTCGGAGAGGGCGGGGACGGAGACGGCGACGCCGGGGAGGTTGAGGCCTTTGTGGTCGGAGACCATGCCGCCTTCGATGACCTTGGTGTGGACGCGGGGTCCGTCGACGCCGGTGACTTCGAGGGTGACCTTGCCGTCGTCGACGAGGATGCGTTCGCCGGTGGTGACGTCGGCGGCGAGGCCGTGGTAGGTGGTGCCGCAGAGGTGGCGGTCGCCTTCGGCGGACGGTTCGACGGTGATGGTGAAGTCGTCGCCGCGTTCGAGAAGTACAGGGCCTTCGCGGAATCGGCCGAGGCGGATCTTCGGGCCTTGAAGATCGGCGAGGATGCCGACGCTGCGGTGGGCTTCTTCGGATGCCTTGCGGACCCGGTCGAAGCGCGCCTCGTGTTCGGCGTAGGTGCCGTGGCTGAGGTTGAAGCGGGCGATGTCCATTCCGGCGTCGACGAGGGCTTTGATCTGCTCGTACGAGTCGGTGGCGGGTCCCAGAGTGCAGACGATCTTTGCTCGGCGCATGTCTTCGACTCTATGACTTACCGGGCGGTAGGGAACTGTAAGGAAGTGACTGCTCAACGAGCGCTTGGTGAAAGGCTGTTGACAAGTAATGGAATGCGCGCGAAGGCGCTCCTATGAGCGGAATTTCGCCCTCGCGCGGCGCGGTCTCACAGTGCGGGACGGGTCATCGTAAAGCGTGCGTTGACATTGGCGTAGACGGTTTGGCGCTGGGGTTCGAGGTCGAGGGCCGGGGCGCTTTCCTGGACGGGGGCGCCGCCTCCGTAGCCGGCGAAGGAGCGCATGGCGGGGGCGGCGGCGGGCGCGTTGTTCTCGGCGCCGAGGTCGGCGATCTCGACGACGGCGTCGAGGCGGGCGCCGAGCGCTTCGGCGTATTCGCGGGCGCGCTGGACGGCTTCGTGGACGGCCTGGGTGCGGGCGGCGCGGTGGGCGGGTGAGTCGGGGCGCAGCTCCCACCAGGGGCCGTCGACGCGGGTGAGTTCGAGGTCGGCGAGGCGGGTGGTGAGTTCGCCGAGGGTGGTGAAGTCGTTGAGGGTGGCGGTGTGGGTGACGCGTCCGGTGTAGGCGTGGATGCGTTCGCGGCGGCCTTTCTCGGCGAGTTGGGGGGTGAGGCTGAAGGCGCCGGTCTCCAGTTTTTCGAGGGCGTCGGGGTAGCTCTTGATGAGGGTGAGGGCTTGGTCGTTGCGGCGGGTGAGGTCGGTCAGGGCGGCGGTGCGGTCGGTGCCGCGGGCGCTGAGGGTGACGGTGATACGGGCGATTTCGGGGTCGACTTCGAGGCGGGCCTCGCCGCGTACGGCGAGGCGGGGGTGGTCGGGGGTGCCGTAGGGGAGGGCGGGGGTGCCGTGGGGGGTGGTCGGTCCGTTGGGGTCGGTCATGGGGCGAGGGTGGCATATCCGGCCGGTGGGGGGGGTGGGTGTTCGCGGCGCGGCGGCGCCGGAAGCCTTCCGTCCGGCGCCTGGGGCGGGGCCGGTGTGGGTCAGTGGCGCGGGACGAGCTTTGAGCCCTGGCGGGGGACGGTGCCGGTGCGGGCCGGGGTGATGGGTTGCGGGAGGCCGAAGGTGGTGAAGGCGGTGCGGCTGGGGAGGGGGTAGGGGGTGGTGTCGGTGAGGGAGTTGAGGATGGTGGCGCTGCGCCAGGCGGCGAGGCCGAGGTCGGGGGTGCCGACGCCGTGGGTGTGGGTTTCGGCGTTCTGGACGTAGAGGGAGCCGGTGACGAGGGGGTCGAGGAGGACGCGGTGGTGTGCGTCGATGCGGGGGCGTTCGCTCGCGTCGCGGCGTACGTAGGGGTCGAGGGCGGCGAGGAGGGTGTCCATGCGGCGTTCGCGGTAGCCGGTGGCGAGGATGACGGCGTCGGTGGTGAGGCGGGAGCGGGTGCCTTGCTGGGCGTGGTCGAGGTGGAGTTCGACCTTGGTGGTGCCGACGCGGCCGGCGGTGCGTACGGAGACGCCGGGGGTGAGGGTGGCGTCGGGCCAGCCGCCGTGGAGGGTGCGGTGGTAGAGCTCGTCGTGGATGGCGGCGAGGGTGGTGTGGTCGATGCCTTTGTGGAGTTGCCACTGGGCGGGGACGAGGGCGTCGCGGACGCGTTCGGGGAGGTCGTGGAAGTAGCGGGTGTAGTCGGGGGTGAAGTGTTCGAGGCCGAGTTTGCTGTATTCCATGGGGGCGAAGGCGGGGGTGCGGGCGAGCCAGTGGAGGCCTTCGCGGCCGGCGGGGCGGGCGCGGAGCTGGTCGAGGAAGATTTCGGCGCCCGACTGGCCGGCGCCGATGACGGTGAGGTGGTCGGCGGCGAGCAGGGTTTCGCGGTGGTCGAGGTAGTCGGCGGAGTGGATGACGGGGACGGCGGGGGCGTCGGCGAGGGGGCGGAGCGGTACGGGGATGTGGGGGGTGGTGCCGATGCCGAGGACGAGGTTGCGGGCGTAGGTGCGGCCGAGGGCTTCGGCTTCGCCGTCGGTGCCGAGCTGGGTGAAGTCGATTTCGAAGGCTTCGTGTTCGGGGTTCCAGCGGACGGCGTCGATCTGGTGGCCGAAGTGGAGGCTGGGGAGGTTTTCGCTGACCCAGCGGCAGTAGGCGTCGTATTCGGCGCGGTGGGTGTGGAGGCGTTCGGCGAAGTAGAAGGGGTAGAGGCGTTCGCGGGCTTTGAGGTAGTTGAGGAAGGTCCAGGGGCTGGTGGGGTCGGCGAGGGTGACGAGGTCGGCGAGGAAGGGGACTTGGAGGGTGGTGCCGTCGATGAGGAGGCCCGGGTGCCAGTGGAAGGCGGGGCGCTGGTCGTAGAAGGCGCAGCGCAGCTCGGTGAGGGGCTGGGCGAGGGCGGCGAGGGAGAGGTTGAAGGGGCCGATGCCGATGCCGGCGAGGTCGAGGGGGGCGTCGGGGGTGGCGGCGCCGGTGGTGTCGGGGGTGTTGGGGGTTTCGGGGGTGCTGGTCATCGGGGGATGTGGCCTTCCACGAGTTTGAGGAGGGTGGTGAGGTCTCCGGGTTGGGTGTGGGGGTTGAGGAGGGTGGCTTTGAGCCAGAGGCCGGTGGGGGTGGTGGCGCGGCCGAGGACGGCCTGGCCGTCGGTGAGGAGGGTGCGGCGGATGGCGGCGAGGGTGGTGTCGTCGGCGCCGGTGGGGCGGAAGAGGACGGTGGTGAGGGTGGGGCGGGAGTGGAGTTCGTAGCGGGGGTGGGCGTCGATGAGGTCGGCGAGGGTCTGGGCGGCGGCGAGGGTGCGGTCGACGAGGTCGCCGAGGCCGTGGCGGCCGAGGGCTTTGAGGGTGACGGCGATTTTGAGGATGTCGGGGCGGCGGGTGGTGCGCAGTGAGCGGCTGAGGAGGTCGGGGAGGCCGGCTTCGGTGTCGTCGTCGGCGTTGAGGTAGTCGGCCTGGTGGGCGAGGGGGGCGAGGGTGGTGGGGTCGGGGACGGCCAGGAGGCCGGCTGCGACCGGTTGCCAGCCGAGTTTGTGCAGGTCGAGGGCGACGGTGTGGGCGCGGTCGAGGCCGGTGAGGGCGGTGTGGTGGGTGTCGCTGAAGAGGAGGGGGCCGCCGTAGGCGGCGTCGATGTGGAGTCGGGCGCCGTGGTGGTGGGCGAGGTCGGCGAGTGCGGGGAGAGGGTCGATGGCGCCGGAGTCGGTAGTGCCTGCGGTGGCCGCGAGGAGGACGGGGCCGGTGTGTCCGGCGAGGTTGGCGAGGCAGGTGTGGACGGTGTGGGGGGTGAGGGTGCCGTCGGGGGTGGGGAGGGTGAGGGGTTCGGGGAGGCCGAGGAGCCAGGCGGCGCGGTGGAGGGAGTGGTGGGCGTTGGCGCCGCAGACGACCTGGAGGGGGCCGGTCGCGGTGGCGGCTTCGCGGGCGAGGAGGATGGCGAGCAGGTTGGATTCGGTGCCGCCGGTGGTGATCAGCGCGTCGGGGTCGGTGGCGTCGGGGTAGACGAGCGCGGCGAGGGCGCGGCCGGTGAGTGTTTCGAGTGCGGAGGCGGCGGGGGCCTGGTCCCAGGAGTCCATCGAGGGGTTGAGGGCGCCGGCGGCGAGGTCGGCGGCGGTGGCCAGGGCCAGCGGCGGGCAGTGCAGATGGGCGGCGCAGTGCGGGTCGGCGGGGTCGGCGGCGCCGGCGGCGAGGGTGTGGACGAGGGTGCGCAGGGCGGGGTGCGGGCCGGTGCCGTGTTCGGGGAGGAGGGGGTGGCAGGCGTCGTGCACGGCGCGGGTGACGGCGTCGGGCCCGCCGGGCGGGAGGGGGCCGGCGCGGTCCTGGGCGCCGGTGGTGAGGGCGTCGAGGACGGTGTCGAGGAGGGGGCGGAGTGCGCGGGGGCCGTTGGTGCCGCCTGCGAGGGCGGTGCCGGCAGGGGGCACAGACATCGTTGTGCTCTTCTGTCAGGGGGTTCGGGCTGCGCCACGGGGGCGGTCACACTGCGGACGGGGGCGTGAAGCGGCCCTAAGTTACTTTCCCTGTACGCCGCGTATCCACCGGTTGTGGTCATACCACCCGTAAGTGGTACGGGTGTACCGCAGGTGTTCGGGTGCCGCCGGCTGCCGGTCCGGCGGCACCGTCCGTTCAGCCCTGATCCACGGCGGCCGCGGTGCGGACCTTCAAGGCCCTTCGCAGGTCGTCGAGTTGGTCGATGAGCTTACGGCGCAGGGCGGGGGTCGGGTCGCCGTCGGTGAGGCAGTTCTCACCGAGGCGGAGGGTGTCCTCGTCGACGAAGGGGACGGGGAAGGCGGAGCGTCCCGCGGCCTCGGCGAGGGCGGGGCCGCGGGCGGCGGCGAGGGCGGGGACGTCGCGGAAGTAGCGGGCGACGTAGGGGCGGAGCAGGTCGAGGTGTTCGGGGGCCCAGAAGCCGGTGGCGGTGGCGGTGAAGAGGTAGTTGGACAGGGCGGTGGGTTCGTCGGTGCGGAACAGGGCGTCCCAGGCGGCCTGTTTGGCGTCCGGGTCGGGTAGTGCGGCGTGGCAGCGGGCGGCGCCTTCGCGGCCGGTGGCGCTGGGGTCGCGGGCGAGTTCGGCGTCGATGGTGGCGCGGAGTTCGTCGAGCGGGGCGGCGCCGAGGACGGCGAGCCGGCCGAGGATGCGCCAGCGCAGTTCGGGGTCGAGGTGCGGGCCGCCGGGGACGCTGCCGTCGTCGAGCCAGTCCTGGAGGCCTTCGGGGGTGGTGGCGCTGTCGATGAAGGCGCGTACGGCGGTGAGCCGCAGTCCGGCGTGGCTGCCGTTCTCGGGGCCTTCGGTGCGGCGGAGTATCTCGCGGCTGAGCGCGGTGAGGCCGGCGAGGGCGGAGTGGCGGCTGCGTGCCGGCAGGTAGCGGTCGGCGATCTGGGTGCGGGCGAAGGCGAGGACGCCCTGGACGAGGGCGAGGTCGGTTTCGTGCGGGAGGTGGGCGCGGGCGGCGTCGAGGTAGGCGGTGGGCGGCAGTTCGCCGTCGCGGACCATGTCGCGGGCGGCGTTCCATACGACGGCGCGGGTCAGCGGGTCGGGGAGGCCGGCCAGGGCGCCGAGGGCGGTGTCCCAGGAGTCCGGGTCGAGGCGGACCTTGGCGTAGGTGAGGTCCTGGTCGTTGAGGAGGAGCAGGGCGGGGCGGGAGCCGGTCCCGGTGTGGCTGCTGTCGTCGGGCACGTCGAGGGTGAGCGGGGTGCGGGGGACGAGGCGTCCGGGGGTGTGCGGGTCGTGGTCGTAGAGGCCGACGGTGAGGCGGTGGGGGCGGGTGCCGTCCTGGCCTGCGGTCTGCTGGACGGTGAGGCTCCAGTGTCCTTCGGTGGTGTCGCGTACGACGGGGGTGAGGGTGTCGACTCCGGTGGTGCGCAGCCAGCGGTCGGCCCAGCCGTGGACGTCGCGGTCGGTGGCGCGGGCGAGGGAGTCGATGAAATCGGCGAGGGTGGCGTTGCCGAAGCGGTGCCGGGCGAAGTGGTCGTTGATGCCGGTGAGGAAGTCCTTGTTGCCCATCCAGGCGACGAGCTGGCGCAGGGCGGAGGCGCCCTTGGCGTAGGAGATGCCGTCGAAGTTGAGGAGGGCGGAGGCGGTGTCGGGGACGTCCTCGGGGGCGGGGGCGACCGGGTGGGTGGAGGGGCGCTGGTCGGCGTCGTAGCCCCAGCCCTTGCGGGCGACGGCGAAGTCGGTCCAGGTGTCGGTGAAGCGGGTGGCTTCGGCCAGGACCTGGTAGCCCATGTATTCGGCGAAGGATTCGTTGAGCCAGATGTCGTCCCACCACTGGAGGGTGACGAGGTCGCCGAACCACATGTGGGCCATTTCGTGGGCGATGACCATGCCGCGGGTCTGGCGTTCGGTGTCGGTGACGGCGGAGCGGTAGACGAATTCGTCGCGGAAGGTGACCAGGCCGGGGTTCTCCATGGCGCCGGCGTTGAATTCGGGGACGAAGGCCTGGTCGTAGGAGTCGAAGGGGTAGGGCTCCTCGAAGAGTTCGTGGTAGCGGTCGAAGCAGCGGCGGGTGAGGTCGAGGATTTCTTCGGCGTCGGCGTCGAGGTGGGGGGCGAGGGAGCGGCGGCAGTGGATGCCGAAGGGCAGTCCGGCGTGTTCGGTGCGTACGGAGTGCCAGGGGCCGGCGGCGACGGCGACGAGGTAGGTGGAGATGAGGGGGGTGGGGGCGGCCTTCCAGTGGCCGTTGCCCAGGTGCTCGGTGCGGCCGTTGGCGAGGACGGTCCAGCCGGTGGGGGCGGTGACGGTCAGGGCGAAGACGGCCTTGAGGTCGGGCTGGTCGAAGGCGGCGAAGACGCGCTGGATGTCGTCGAGGAACAGCTGGGTGTAGACGTAGTTCTCGCCGTCGGCGGGGTCGGTGAAGCGGTGCATGCCCTCGCCGGTGCGGGAGTAGCGCATGGTGGCGTCGATGCGCAGCTCGTGGTCGCCGGGGGTCAGGCCGGTGAGCGGGAGGCGGTTGTCGTCGAGGGCGGTGGGGTCGAGGCGGTGGCCGTCGAGGGTGGCGGAGTGCAGCTCGGCGGGTTTCAGTTCGACGAAGGTGTCGCCGCCGGCCCGGGCGGTGAAGTGGATGACCGTGCGGGAGCCGAAGGTCTCGGCGCCTTGGGTGAGGTCGAGTTCGACGGTGTAGTGGTGGACGTCGATGAGTCGGGCTCGGGTCTGCGCCTCGTCGCGCTGGAGTTGCGGCATGGGGCCATGCTGCCGTACGGCCGGTGGCCGGTGCACGGGGGTTTGTCCGGGTGCGGTGGTGCGGTTGCGGGCCCCGGCGCGCGGTCAGCCGCTGTGCCCGCTGACCAGCGGTGGATCGTCGGGGTCGGGGATCTGGGTGGACCAGCCGCCGGGAACGTTGCGGCCCTGGCGGTCGCGGAAGCGGACCGGGGCGGTGCCCACGCGCCGGGTGAACAGGCGGCTGAAGTAGGCGGGGTCGTCGTAGCCGACGCGCCGGGCGACCGCGGCGACCGGCAGCTCGGTGCCGGCCAGCAGCTCCTTGGCGCGGCCCAGGCGGATGCCGAGCAGGTAGTCCTTGGGGCTGCATCCGGCGCCGCGGCGTACGGCGGCGCGCAGTTCGGCGGGGGTCATGCCGTGCCGGGCGGCGTGTTCGGCGACCGAGAGGGGGAGGAAGGCGTCGCGGGCGAGGGCCGTCAGGACGGGGTCGCCGTCGGCGTCGGTGTCGGCGCGGGCGCGGCGCAGGGCGACGAGGAGTTCGTGGACCGCGGCGGAGGTCTCCACCTCCAGGAGGGGGTTGCCGCGCCGGGCCGCGCGGGCGATGCGTCCCACCGCGGCCCGGGCGGGGCCGGTGTCGGCGAGCGGTACGACGGGCCGGTCGGGTTCGATGTAGCCGAGTTCGGTGTAGGTGGCGGCGGCCGGGCCGGTGAAGTCGACGAAGCTCTCGTCCCAGCCGGTCTCCGGGTCGGCCCCGTAGTGGTGCTGCACGCCGGGGAGGATCCACAGCAGGGCGGGGGCGGTGACGGTGCGGCGCCGGCCGTCGGGGGTGGTGAACCAGCCGCGGCCGGCGCTGATGACGAGCGCGACATGGTGGTCGAGGGTGCGTGGGCCGACCGTGGGCAGGGTGCCGTGCTGGAGGCCGACCCCCAGGCACACCAGGCCGAGCCGGTGGTGGACCGGGCTTGGGGTGAAGTAGCGCATCCAGGTGTGGTACACGGCCGGCCTCCCGTCGCTCCGTGCCTCGTGTGTGCCGTTCCGTCCAGGCGTTCAACCGTCCAACCGTCCAAACACAGCCGATCTTTGTCCATGGACCGTCACACCGCCAGAGGGCGAGGGTGACCGGTGAGCTGATCGAGATGTCCTCGGGGGACGACACAGGGGGGTTGCGTGGCGCAATTCGCGGTGGGTGAGCGGGAGTTCCTGCTGGACGGGCGGCCGGTGCGGCTGCTGTCGGGGGCGTTGCACTACTTCCGGGTGCACGAGGCGCAGTGGGGCCACCGGCTGGCGATGCTGAGGGCGATGGGGCTGAACTGTGTGGAGACGTATGTTCCGTGGAATCTGCACGAGCCGCGGCCCGGGCAGTTCGAGGATCCGGAGGCGCTGGGGCGGTTCCTGGACGCGGCCGGGGCGGCGGGGCTGTGGGCGATCGTGCGGCCGGGGCCGTACATCTGCGCGGAGTGGGAGAACGGCGGGCTGCCGGCGTGGCTGACCGGGCCGCTGGGGCGGCGGGTGCGGACCTTGGACGCGGTGTATCTGCGGGCCGTGGACACCTGGTTCGGGCGGCTGCTGCCGCAGGTGGTGGCGCGGCAGTGCACCGCTGCCTCGGACTCCGGCGGCCCGGGCGGCGGGCCGGTGGTCATGGTGCAGGCGGAGAACGAGTACGGCTCGTACGGCAGCGATGCCGCGTATCTGGCGTGGATCGTGGAGCGGCTGCGGGCGCTGGGGGTGCGGGTGCCGCTGTGCACGTCGGACGGGCCCGAGGACCACATGCTGAGCGGGGGTTCGGTTCCGGGGGTGCTGGCCACCGCCAATTTCGGGTCGGGGGCCGGGGAGGCGTTCGCGGCGCTGCGCCGGCACCGGCCGGACGGGCCGCTCATGTGTATGGAGTTCTGGTGCGGGTGGTTCGCGCACTGGGGGCAGGCCGAGGCGCCGCGGTCGGCGAAGGACGCGGCGGCGGCGCTGCGGGAGATCCTGGAGTGCGGTGCCTCGGTCAATATCTATATGGCGCACGGCGGTACGAGTTTCGGCGGCTGGGCGGGCGCCAACCGGGTGGGTGAGCTGCACGACGGGGCGCTGCGGGCAACGGTTACCTCGTACGACTACGGGGCGCCGGTCGATGAACGGGGGCGGCCGACGGAGAAGTTCTGGCGGTTCCGTGAGGTGCTGGCCGGGTGGGCGGACGGGCCGCTGCCCGAGGTGCCGCAGCCGCCGCCGGGGCTTGCGGCGCCGGTGCGTGCGGTGGTCGGGGAGTGGGCGCCGGCCGGGGACGTGATGGAGGCCCTGGGCGGCGTGGAGGCCGAGGGCGGTGGTCCGGCGACGTTCGAGGAGCTGGGGGTGGACCGGGGGGTGGTGCGCTACCGGGTGGCGGTGCCGGGGCCGCGGGGCCGGTATCCGCTGCGGGTGCGCGGGCTGCGGGACCGGGCGGTGGTGTTCGTCGACGGGGAGTACCGGGGCGTGGTGGAGGGCGAGGACGCGGTGCTCGGGGAGGTGGCGGGGCCGGCGTCGGTGGAGCTGTGGGTGGGGTCGCTGGGGCGGGTCAACTACGGGCCGCGGCTGGCGGAGTCCAAGGGGATCGTGGGCGGTCTGCTGCACGAGCGGCAGTATCTGCACGGCGTACGGTCGCGGGGGCTGCGGCTGGCGGCGCTGGAGGAGGCGGGGGCGCTGGCGAAGGTGCCGTTCCGGCCGGCGGAGGGCGCCGGCGGGGGTGCGGGGCTGTACCGGGGGACGCTGACGGTGTCCGGGCGGCCGGGGGACGCAGATCTGGTGCTGCCGGGCTGGCAGCACGGCTTCGCGTGGATCAACGGTTTCTGTCTGGGCCGTTACCGGGCGGCCGGTCCGCAGCGCGCCTTGTACGTGCCGGGCCCGGTGCTGCGTGCGGGCGGCAACGAGCTGCTGGTGTGGGAGTGGGAGGGCGCCCCGGCCCCTGTGGGGGAAGAGGCGGGGGCGCCCGGTCTGTATCCCTGCGCGGCAGGGAGCTGAGGGGGAGCCGTGGGGGCCACCGACCCCGCCCCCACGGCCGGTTCACACCTCGCGCACCTCGAAGGCGTCGAGGACGAACTCCGCCGTCCCGTCCTCGCCGGTCTTGCGGAGTCCCACCCAGGCCTCGCCGTTGTCGGGCGCGGTGAACTCATAGGTGTGGGTGGTGGGCCGGGTGGCGACCGGGAGCGGGGTGCGGCGCAGTTCGCGGGGTGCGGGCTCGTCGACGGCGGTGATCCAGGCGTACTGGCCGGCCGTCTCGTTCTCGTAGCGGAAGGTGACCCGGTAGCGGCGGCCGGGGGTGAAGCGGACGGTGTGCGGAACGGTCCGGTAGACCAGTCCGGTGTTCTCGCCGCGTGACTTGAGCGACTGGCCGCCGTCGATGACGTCGTCGATGGCCTTGCCGTTCCAGCCGCGCTGGGTGAACGGGGCGTGCCGCTGGGCGATGTGGGTGCGCGGGTCGGTGCTGCCGCCGGCGTCGCCCTTGACGAAGACGCCCCAGCCCTGGGGGACGTGCTCGAAGTCCTCGTAGGCGACGGTGCCCTTCTTGGCGGTGGGTTCGGCGGGCACGACGCGGACGTTGTCGAACCGGACCCGGGCCGCTCCGGCGGCCGCCGTCAAGGTGAGGGTGACGGGGCCGCCGCCTTCGGGGACGGTGAAGCGGGTGAACAGGCGCTGGAAGCGGGTGCCTGATTTGCGGTCGGCGGCCACGTAGTTGCCGACGGTGGAGGTGTCGGTCCAGTTGGCGGCGGTGACGCCGTCAGCGGTGCGGATCTCCAGGCCGGACCGCCGCCGCTCCCCCGCCGTGGCGCCGACCTCGATCTGGACGGAGGCGGCGTAGCGGCCGGGGGCGAGCCGGGTGAGTTTCTGGGCGACGGTGGCGGCGCCACCCGCGCCGATGACCAGCTCGTAGTCGCCTAGCTTGCTGAGTTCGACGGTGGCCGGGCCGGTGGTGTGCCAGCCGTGCAGGGTGCCGGAGTGGAAGCCGGGGTCGGTCAGCGGGGTGCCCTCTCCCCAGCGCGGGTCGGGCTGGGCGGGTGCCTTGCGGCGGTGGATGACGTAGGCGATGCCCGCTTCGGCGGTGAGGGTGATCCGTCCGCCGCTGACCGGGATGCGGGTCTCCTGGGTGCGGCCCTGGTCGGTGAGCCGGTAGGCGTGGACGGCGCTGAGGGACGACCAGCCGCGGGGCAGGGTCCAACGGGTCGTGCCGCCACGGGGGTTGTAGTGGTAGAGCTTGTCGGGGTCGGTGGCGCGGCGGGGTTCCCAGGGGAGCAGGTAGGTGCCGTCGTCGTAGACGACGCGGCCATCGGTGGTGATCTTGCGGGTGCCCTCGGCGTCGCTCACCGACGTCTTTGTGGGGCCCTCGAAGGTGATCTCGTGGGCGCCCCAGGTCCTGATCGGGTAGGCCTGGAGGTACTTGGCGGGCAGCGCGTGGGTCCAGATGAGGGTGTGGAACGCGTGCCAGTCGGTCTTGCCGACCCAGCCCTCGAAGTTGCCCATCCGGCCGCTGCCGAGCAGCGTGGGCCACTTGTCGGCGAAGACGTCCTTGTGGTGGTTGCGCAGGAAGCGGATCAGCTGGGAGTTGATCCCGCGGGAGGTGTCGGGGCCGTAGTCGGTCTCGTTCGCCCAGTGCGACCACAGTGAGGAGCGCTCCAGGCCGTGGCCCCATTCGGTGGTGATCTGCCAGCCCTGGGCGCGCAGATGGCGCTGGAGGCGGTCGGAGTTCCAGCCGGACTCGCGGAAGACGTCGATGTAGAGGGTGTTCAGGGCCGGGTCGGTCTCCTTGCGCAGCCGGGCGAAGCGGCGGGCGATGTCGCCGGAGACCAGATCGCGGCGGGCGTCGATGCGGTAGGACTGGTCGAGCCAGTCCCACTGCTTGTCGTCCTTGTCGACGAGCGTTTCGGAGAAGGCGTGCGCGACCGGGTAGGACTCGGTGGCGTTGACGTGCACCGCGAAGTCGCTGTTCCACTTCTTGCCGGCGCGCAGCAGGGTGTTGAGGTCGGCGAGGCCGCCGGCCCGCTGGTTGTAGTTGCCGCCGTAGTCGGGGTGGGCGGAGTCATGGCCTTCGGACTGGTAGCCCTTGAGGAGGGTGAACTGCCGCAGCCCGTCGGTGGCCAGCGCGATCCGTTTGATGTGGTCGAGGGTGGCGAGGAACGGGTTGGTGGCCTGGCTGGCGAAGTTGAACGGGATGTGCGGGACGACCCGCAGATGCTGTTCCTCGGCGCCCAGCGGCATCACCATGATGTCGCGCAGGGCGATGGCGCCGTCCTGCCAGTCGGCGCTGCCGTCGCCGTTGCGGTCGCGGGTGACAAGGACGGTGGCGTACGGCAGGGGGTCGGTGGCGTCCACTGGCTGCCCGGCGGCGCGGTGCGTCCACTGGCCGGGGCCCAGCTGCGTCGTGACGAAGCCGTCGGCGCGGACGGTCTGCCGCCACAGTCGGCCGTTCTCCCAGGTGGTGGCGCCGGTCGGCTTGTCGTGGGCGGTGTTGGTCTCGATGCCGGCGGCCAGTTCGCCGGTGGCGACGACGGCGTAGGCGCAGCCGGTGGGCGCGGCCTCGGCGGGCGTGGCGTCGGTAGGCCGTACCAGGGTGTCGCCGCTCTTGGCCTTGTCGAGCTCGATACGGGCGGCGAGCAGGGCGGCGCCGGGCTGGTCGCTGCGGACGCTGAGCAGTGCGAGGCCGGGGATCTCCAGGGTGCCGATGCGCAGCGCGGGGGTGTCGGTGATGCCGGTGACGCGCCAGGTGGTCCGCCATCCCTCGACGGCGATCTGCACGGTGACCGTGGTGCCGCCGTCGAAGCGGAGGGTGTAGGTGGCCCGGTCGGCGCGGGTGTGGTGGGTGACGTGGGGGGTGCGGGCGGTGCCGTCGATGAGGACCTGGGTGACGGGGGTTTCCTGGCCGTGCAGTACGGCGCCGGTGCCGCGGTCGGTGTAGGAGACGATGCGCGGGAAGGCGGTGTCGACGCGGACCTCCAGCGCGGTGGAGCGCAGCACCGCTTCGGTGGCGCGCGGTGCGGCCGTGGCGGGGCGCGCGCCGAGCGGGAGGGCTCCGGCGACCGAGGCGAGCGCGGTGGCGGCGACGACCTTTCTGCGGCTGGGCCCGCGCGGGGCATCTGTCTGTTCGTTCACGCGCGCTGTCCTCCCCTTCGGGGCCTGCACTGGCTGTCGGCGGACAGCGTGCTGCGGGGTCGGGGCGCGCGCCTATGGACAAAGGGGGTGGAGGTGTTGGACAGATGTGGGGCGGGGCGCGGGTGCGGCGTGGGTGTGGTCGCGGTTGGTCGCGCCGGTTCGTGGTCGCCGTACGCGGGCCCGGTCCGTCGCCGTACGCACCGGGTCGTCGCCGTGCTCAGGCCAGCGCGGGGCCGCCGTCCAGCGGGAGCACGGCGGTCAGCTGCCAGCCGCCCTCGGGGGCCGGGCCCGCGGTGAGCCGGCCGCCCAGCGCCTCGGCCCGTTCGGTGAGTCCGGCCAGGCCGAAGCCTCCGTCGCGGGCCTGCTCGGACAGCCGTGCCGGTCTGCCGCCGTCGTTGGCGATCCGCAGCTCCGCGCCGTCGTCCACCGCCCGCAGGCCGATCCGTACCGCCGTGGCGTCCGCCGCATGCTTGCGGACGTTGGTCAGTGCCTCGCGCACGATGCGGTGGACCGCCGCGGCCACCTCGGCCGGCAGTGCGTCGGCCACGCCCCGGTCGAGGGAGAGCACGACCGGCGGGCCGGTGCGGGCGAAGGCGTCGGTCAGCGCGCGGACCTCGGCGAGCCCGGCGACCGGCTGGGTGTGGGCGCCGTTCTCGCGCAGCACCCGCACCAGCCGGCGCATCGCGCCCAGCGCCTCACCGCCGGAGGTCTCGATCCGCTCGAAGGTGGCGCCGGCCCGCGGCCCGTCCAGGGCGGTGAAGCGGGCGGCGCGGGCCTGGACGACGATGCCGGTGACGTGGTGGGCGACCAGGTCGTGCAGCTCCCGCGCCAGTTCCAGCCGCTCGGCGGCCCGTACGGCGGCGAGATCGCGCAGCCGCTGGGCGTCCTGCCGGCGCAGGATCACCGAATAGACGGCGACGACCACGGTGACCACCCCGTAGACGACGGCGAAGAGGCCCAGCCGGACGTCCCGCAGAGGGGCGAGGAGGCAGGCCAGGGCGAGCAGCGGGCCGAGGACGGCGGCGGTGCGGCCGGCCGCGCGGTGGACGACGGCGCCGAGCAGGACCAGCAGCGCGACGCCCTCCCCCAGTCCCCACACGGCCGGCGCGTGCGGCCCGGCGATCAGCACCGCCGAGGCGGTGAGGGAGACCGCGGCGGCGGCCCGGGCCCGTAGCGTCAGCGGGATGCGCGGGGCGGGCGCCGCGCACAGGCAGACGAGCGCGCCGGTGACGGCCATCACCGCATGCGGGCCGCTGGGCCGGCGGAATAGTGCCACGGTCTCCACCACGACCAGCAACAGCAGCACCACCGCCAGGACGGCCCTGGCGGCGACGGCTCCCCGCGGGTGGCTCCGGGCGCACCCCGGCACAGCGGTCATGCGTACGGCTCGCTCCGCTCGCTCATGTACGCCCGCCGACCAGGCCGCTCTCCCAGGCCCAGGCGGCGATCTCGACGCGGTTGCGGGCGGCCAGCTTGCTCTGCACATGCGCCAGATGGGACTTGACCGTGGACAGCGAGACATACAGCTCACCGGCGATCTCGGAGTTGGTCCTGCCGTGCGCCAGCTCCCGTACGACGTCCCGTTCGCGCTCGGTGAGCGGTGCGGAGGGGGCCCGGGCGACCGCGCCACGGCGGGCGGTGGGGGCCATTTCGCGCAGCAGCCGGACGGTGATCGCGGGTGAGACCAGGGCGTCGCCGACGGCGGCGGCCCGTACGGCCTCCACGAGCAGGCCGGGGCCTGCGTCCTTCAGGAGGAAGCCGGAGGCGCCGCCGTGCAGCGCGGCGTGTACGTACGCGTCGAGGTCGAAGGTGGTGACGATGACGATGCGGGGCCGTTGCCCGTACTCGGGGTGGGCGGCGGCGCGCGCGGAGAGCCGGCGGGTGACCTCCAGGCCGTCGGCCTTGGGCATCCGGATATCCAGCAACAGCACATCGGGGCGCAGCCGTTCGACGGCTTCGAGGGCGGCCTCGCCGTCGACGACGTCGTCCAGGACCTCGATGTCGGCCTGGCTCTCCAGGATCATCCGGAACCCCGTCCGGACCATCTCCTGGTCGTCCGCGATGACCACACTGATCGGCATCCCCGTTCTCCTCTCCTGCGTCCTCGGTGTGCCGGGCCCGCCCATTTCAGGACTGACTAGGCCGCGACCTGCGAGGCAAGGGACTCGGGGGCCGGCTCGAGGGGGTCGCGGTGACCGCCGAGCAGGACGTAGGCGAGGGCCGCGGCGGAGGCGGCGAGGAGCAGGGCGGCGACGACCGTCGTGCGGTGGTGGCGGTCGCGGGCCGGGGGCCGGCGGCGGGGCTCGGTGGACATGCCGTTCACGCTAGGCAGCGGTCAGGGGCGCGCCCAGAGGTCCTACGACCGTCGCTGACGGCACAAGACCCGGCCGGAAGGGTGCGTTTGGTCCCGGGCGCGGACGGACCAACGTCCGGGTGGCGGGGGGACCAAGGGCCGGGACCAAAGTCCTCCGGCAGGGGCGTGGACGTGGTGCAGGGCCCGGGGAGCGTGCCCCGGGCCCTGCGCCTGCGTGGGTGGTGCGGTCGGTCAGCCGAGTTCGCCCGCGGCCTTCTTGATGTCCGCGGCGAAGGTGCTCACCTCGCTGTAGACACCGGGCTTGCCGGGACGGGCGCAGCCCTCACCCCAGGAGACGATGCCGACCTGGAGCCATTCGCCCGCGTCGTCCTTGCGGAACATCGGGCCGCCGGAGTCGCCCTGGCAGGTGTCGATGCCGCCGGTGTCCAGCTTGCCGGCGCAGATCTCGTCGCCGGGCGTCAGCTGGTCGCCGTAGGCCTTCTGGCAGGCGGCGTCGTCCACGAACGGCACGGTCGCCTTGAGGAGGTAGCGCTGCTGGTCGCCGCCTTCCTTGTCGGCGCCCCAGCCGGCGATGGTGAAGTCGCCGTTGTTGAGCTTGTCGTCCTCGGCGATCTTCAGCGTGGGCTGGTCTATGGGCTTGGCGAGCTTGATCAGCGCCCAGTCCTTGCCCTTGCCGTTGTAGCCGGGGGCCTGGAGGACCTTGGTGGAGTTGACCTTGACGGCGGCGGAGTCCTCCAGGTCGACCACGCCCGCGGTGGCGGTGATGGAGGTGTTGTCGCCGCTGCCCTCGACGCAGTGCGCCGCGGTGAGCACGATGTCCTTGGCGTAGAGGGCGCCGCCGCAGCCCATCGACAGCCGGACCATGAAGGGGAATTCACCCTGGTCGGCCTTGGTGCCGCCGACGACCTTGGTGTGGCCGCCGCCGGACGGGTCCGGGGCGGGGGCGGCGGAGGCGGAGGCGGGCTGGAGACTGAAGGCGGCCAGGGCGACCGCGCCGACGGCAGTGCTTCTCGTGAGGAGCTTCCGGTAGCTGCGCAACGGGCTTCCTTTCGTGGGGGGTTGCACGTCGCTGACGAGCCCATGCCAACACCGGAGCCGGACGTGGCCGCCGCAGAATCTGCGTGGAGGAGGGCAGCACGCCGTAAGGCGTCCGGACCCAGTGGGGGATGAGTCCGTGGAGCGCCCTTGGATTATGTGGAGTGGGCGATCAGGGTGACAAGGGTGCGCATCCGGCCAACTCCCTTACCACCCACGCCGGTACGGCTCATACCGGATGATCCCGGACACCCGTACAGTGAGCCGGGTGACCACGGGCGGCAGCAATATCGAGCACGGATTCCCCCACCTCGACACGGTGCGCGCGGCCGTCCACGCACTGTTCAAACGCCTGTCGTACGACACGGTGAGCACCTTTGCCACGAGCGTGCCGCCGGCCGAGGTGGCCTTCGACGACACCGAGGACCTGCATCTGGGCGCGCAGCGGGTCGCCCGCGCGCTGGTCCGGCAGCTGCATCTGCCGGACGCCCGGATGGTGGTCAGCTTCCGCGAGATGGAGCACGCGGCGAACGTCGAACTCGCCGCGGGCCCCGAGTACTTCATCGAACTCAACGACCGCTTCAGGAAGCACCGCAAGGACATCGGTGCCGCGCTGGCCCATGAGGTGATGCATGTCTACCTGCACCGCCTGGACCTGTCGTTCCCCGGCACCCGCGACAACGAGATCCTCACCGACACCGCCACCAGCTACCTCGGCGCGGGCTGGCTGCTGCTGGACGCCTACCGCGAGCACGGGCCGTTCTCGCAGAAGCTCGGCTATCTGACGCCGGAGGAGTTCGGTTATGTGCTGGCCAAGCGGGCCGCGTTCTTCGGCGAGGACCCGGCGCCGTGGTTCACCAGCCCGCAGGCGTACGACGCGTATACGGCGGGCGCGGCGCGGGCCCGCCGGGACGCGCGCCGGCCGCCGCTGGCCGGCGCCGGCTGGGCCGCCCGGCTCCGCTACGCCAAGGACCGCCGGGCGGCGCAGGATCCACGGCGCACCGTCCGCCCGGCCGGACCGGACGACGGCTACGCCTTCGAGGGCCCTGCGCCGCTGCGGGTGTCGTTCCCGTGTCCCGCCTGCCATCAGCGGATCCGCGTCCCGGTCCGCGGGCGGCTCCAGGCGCGCTGCGGGCTGTGCAAGACGCTGCTGGACTGTGACACCTGACGCCGCGTCGGCTACCCGGGGCGGCGGGACAGATGGCGGTCGAAGAAGGCCCGGACGCGGTGGCGCACCGTGGGCACCGAGACGGCCGGGTCGAGCGCGCCGACCAGCTCGCCCCGGGCGGCGGCGGTCATCAGTCCGGCGGCGTGCAACGGGGGCGCCATCGCGGCGTAGTCGGTGAACACCCAGTGTGCGGTGCGGGCGATCTCCTGCCGGCGGGTGCAGCCCCGCGGGTGGGAGAGCATCGCCTGCCAGGAGCGCGCCAGCTCCGCCTTGTTCTTCTTCCCGCCGGTGAACTCCTCGGAACCCAGCAGGAGCAGCGGCCGGTCCACCCCGTGGCGGGCGACCGGATACAGCTCCCCGTAGCGGCCGGGGCCGGGCCTGGCCGGCGGGTGGTCCAGGTAGCCCTCCATGTTGACCGCGGCGGCGATCCGGCGGTCCTCGTACAGCGCCTCGGCGACAGCGGTGCCACCGGCCGAGTGGCCGTAGAGGCCCACCCGCCGCAGATCCAGCGCCCGGCCGAGGTGCGGTGGCAGGGCGCGGCCCGCCGCATCGGGGTTGCCTCCGGTGGCCAGGACCGCCAACTGCCCGAGGACGAAACGGAGGTCGGCGATCCGGGTGGCGATCGCGGTACGGAACTGCCCGGGATCCTTGCGGGGATCGTCCCGGAAGACGGTGGTGCGCACGGCATCGGGCCGGTATGCCGTGGTGACCGGGAACTCGACCTCACTGGTGTCGCCGGGGTGGTCGAGGGTCACCACCACATAGCCGTGGCTCGCCAGGTCCTCGGCGAGCCCGGTGCCCAGGGTGCGCGGGTCGCCGCCTCCCGGGCTGTACAGCAGCACCGGTCGCCGTACGGTCTGCGCGGGCGCGCCCGTGTGCGCATGCGTCCTGGTGGCTGCCCAGTTCACCCCGGCCTCCGGGAGGTGATGCACCCGGGCGTCGAGGCCGGCGAAGACCGCCGCGGCGGCCTCGGTCATCTGGGGTGCGACCGGGGTGCCGCGGACGGTGCGGGCCGGGTAGTACACCGTGGCCATCACCTCCCTTACGGGGAGGGCGGCATCCCACGGGTCGCACCGCGAGCGGTCGACCAGGTAGAGCGTGGTGACGCCGATGCGGTGCGGGCCGGCCGGCGCCGGCAGCCGCAGGGTGACCCCGCCCGCGGGCCGTGCCGGTGCGGGCGCCTGCGGCCGGGGCGGTGACTGGGCCTGCGCCGGGGTGATGCCGCCGGTGAGCAGCAACCCGGCGGCCAGTACCGCCGACTTGGTGACGGTCCGCCGGTCCAGGTGCCCGGCACCACGAGTGGATGCGCCATGAGTGAATGAGGAGGACATACCCGCATGCTGGCGTCCTGCGGCGGGCGCGGGCGAGGTTTTCGAGCCGGCCCGAAAGGCTGGTGCGGCGCCACGGAGGAGAGTAGTGACCCGGATCCACTTCACGGCCGCCGACTTCGCCCTGGTCCGCCTCGCGCCCCGCCCGGCCCCGTTGCAGGAGCTGAACGCGGCCCTGATGAGGATGTGCCGCCCCGACGACGCCCTGCTCTTCGGCCGCTGGCGGCAGCGGCTGCTGCGGTCCCTGCCGGCCACCGCCGTACCGCTGGCCGCTCTGGTTCCCGGCGCGCACGCCCCCGCGTTCCTCGATGTGTTCAGCGACAGCCTGCCGGAGGCACTGGAGACCGTACGGGCCGCCCGCCCGGCCCTGGTCCGCGCCGAGCTCGAGCGCGCGTACGCCGGGCATCCGGGCCCGGTACCGCCGTGGATCCGCGGTCTGCACCAGGGTGATGCCGACGCCTGGCAGCTCGTGACCCGCGCACAGCGCGCCGCGTTCGACACCGCGCTGCGGCCCGTGTGGCCGCTGGTGCAGGACCTGCACCGGGCGGAGTTCACCCGCCATGCGCTGACCGTGGCCGAGCACGGCACCGGCGCCGCGCTCACCGCCCTCGTCCCCGGCAGCCGACTGCACCAGGACGTCTGGGAGTTCGAGGCGCCCGGGCAGAGCGACATCCGGCTGGGCGGCCGCGGGCTGGTGCTCCAGCCCACCTTCCACCGGACCGGCCCTCCGCTCCTCGCCGACCTGCCCGGCCACCCGCTGTTCCTCACCTACCCGGCCGGGCCGGGCCTGCCCCTCGTACCCGACGGGGCGGACGGCGCGGACGACGCACTGGCCGGGGTGCTCGGGCGGACCCGCCACGAGATCCTGCTGCTGCTCACCGAGGAGCACACCACCAGCGGCCTGGCCCGCCGGCTCGGCGTCAGCAACGCCACCGCCTCCGCCCACACCGCCGCGCTGCGCGGCGCGGGCCTGCTCACCACGGTCCGCGCCGGCCGGGCGGTGCTGCACCGGCGCACCGCGCTGGGGAGCCTGCTGGTCCAGCGGCACAGCGGGGCGGACACCGGGGCCGGACCGGCCGACGCTAGACCCACCCCTCCAGCCCGGCCATGAACCCGTCGAAGTCGTCCCGGTGGATGGTGTGTCCCGAGCCGGGCACCGTACGGACCTCGAAGCCGCGGGCGGTCAGTTCGGCGGCCGCCTCGTCGGAGAAGAGGAAGCCCCGGCCCGCGATCTGCACCAGCGAGGGGACGACCGGCTTCTGGGGCGTGCGGTCCTGTAGATGCTCGGCGGACAGCGCCAGCGCGGTACCGGTGTCCCAGAGCGCGAGGGTGGCCAGCTCGATGCCGACGTCCACGTCGTCCCAGCGCGGGTTGAAGGTCTGCACCATCGACCGGTCGGCGGTCTTGAAGGTGACGAACAGGGCCGGGTCGACGGGCTGGCCGACCCGCCCGAGCGACCAGGCGGGATCGCTGTAGACCGCGCGCCGCGGCTGGAGTTGCTCCACGGCCAGGGAGAGCGCCAGACCGCCCAGCGAGTGCCCGATGACGACCTCGGGCCGGGCGGGCAGGGTCTCCACCAGGTCCTCGGCGTACAGCTCGGCGGCGTATGCGCCGCGCGGGCTGAGGCCGTGGCCGCGCAGGTCGACGGCGATGACACGGTAGCCCCGCCCGGCGAGCGCCGGGCCGACCCGGTGCCAGGTGCGGTGGTCGGACATCATGCCGTGCACCAGCACCGCGACCCGTTCGCCGACGCCCCACTCATGGGTGTGCAGCTGCATGCCCGTGCCCTCTCCCGTGTCGTCGCTCGCCGGCTCCGGTGCCCCCGGGCCGGCCGCACCCGGCGAGGTTACATGGGTAACGAAAGGCGGAGAGGGCGCCGCGCCCCGGCCCCCGGGCAATTCCCCCGGTGCGAGGACACCCCGCAGGATCACCGCCCCAGCCGGCCGCGCACCACCCCAACTCGCCCTATACATACGCTGGTTGACCTGGTGCACAGCTTCCACCCCTTCGCGCGCGACTCCGCCCGGGCCGCGCCGGGTCACAGCCAGTCCTGCTCCGGGGTCGCCGCGGCCAGGACGTCCCGGGCGTTGCCGAGGAGCGGCCTGCCGTGCGGTACGCACACCGTGTCGACGTCGTCGAGGGCCGCCAGCCGCCGGAAGGAGGCGATGGCCCGCTCGCGTTCGACGTTGATGGGGCCGAGGACCGCGCGGTCGCCGTCGGGGCTCGTACCGATGATGTCGCCGGGGAAGAGCAGTCGGCTCCCGGGGAGGTGGAGTGCGATCCCGCCCGGGGTGTGGCCGGGGACGTGCAGCACCCGCACCGGTTCCGGCCAGCCGTCGAGGGTGTCTCCGTCGTGCAGTTCGACATCGACCTCGGCCGGGCGCAGGGGCGGGACCCCGGAGGCCGCGAAGTCCGCCATGGTCCCCTCGTGCAGGGACCGTTCGGCGGCGGTGAGCACCGCCTGTGGTTCGGGGAGGGTGCCGCGGATGTAGGGGGCGTCCAGTGCGCCGGCCAGTACCCGGGCGCCGGTGGCGGCCACCAGGTCGGCCGCGGAGCCCATGTGGTCCACATGGCTGTGGGTGAGCACGATCTGCCGCAGCTGCTCCGGCCGGCCGCCGAGCCGGGCCAGTGCGTCGAGGATGGCGGGGGCCGAGCCGGGTATGCCGGTGTCGACCAGCGCATATCCGTCATCGGGCAGCGCGACGACGTAGACGTGCCCGACGGGGAAGGCCAGTTGCCAGACGGTGAGGGTGAGGCGGGTCAGTGAGTCCATACCGGGGACGCTAGCGGGCGCCGGCCCGCGGTCATCCGGTTTGCGCCCAGGGCGGATTGAGCGGACGGCGAAGCGGCAGGGATCAGGCCGGAACCTGTCTTGCCCCGGACACGTCATACCGCCGAACAAGGAGGCAATGTCATGCGAGGATCCCACCTCTCCCGCACCCGTACGCTCGCCGCCGTCCTCACCCTGGCGGTGTCCGGCACGCTCGCCCTGTCCGGCTGCGGGCAGAAGCAGCAGACCGTGGGCAGCGCCCCGCCGCCGAAGAAGCCGGACGCCTTCGCGCAGCGGGCGGACCAGATAGCGCGGGACTGGCCCAAGGTCTCACCGGTCTCCGGGCGGAAGCAGGCGCTGCTGCCGCTGGCCGGCGCGGAGCGCCCCAAGGACACCGGCGTACGGGAGATCACCGTGACCGTCGGGCACAGCGCCTGCGATGTCCGCTTCGGCGCCCGCGTCCAAGAGACCAAGGGCCTGGTGGTGGTGGGCGGCTGGGGCAAGCGGAAGAGCTCCAAGGGGATGTGCACGGAGCTGCTGGCCACCGACAAGGTGAAGGTCAAGCTCAAGGGCGCACTGGGCAACCGCAAGGTCGTGGACGCCGCGACCGGCAAGCAACTCCTCAAGGGCTGACCGCCGGACGCGACGCGGCCGGGCGCCCCTCCCCGGAGGCCGCCTTCGAGCGCCCTCCAGGCAAGACGCCCGGCCGCATGTCCCCTGCGCGAGCACGGCACTTCACCGATCCGGGTGACCCCGCCGCGCCGGGACCCGGCAGCGACGGGTGGATTACCGGCCCGCCTGGTGGAGGGCGGCGGCAGGGCGCAGGGCTGCCGCCGCCCTCCCGCACCACGGTCACATACGGGGCGTGGCGAGCGTCAGGGACGGAAAGAGCGCCTCGTCGGGGAGACCGAGGCGGTCACGGAAGGCCACCCGGCCGGCTTCGGTGAGGCTGAGGATGCGGGTGGTGGGCGACTTGACGATCCATGCGCGGTCCACGGCATGGCGGTAGAGGGCTGCGCCGACCGCGCCGGAGAGGTGCTGGCGGCGCACCGTCCAGTCGAAGCAGGTACGCACATGGGCCCGGTGGGCGGACGGGGGGCCGGTGTCGGGGATACCGAGGGCGGTCAGCCACTGGGCGCCGGCGGCGGTCAGCACCAGGCCGTGGTCCCGTGCCAGCAGGCCGCGTTCGGTCATCGTCTCGGCGAGGGCGACGCCGAGTGCACCGGCGATGTGGTCGTAGCACGTACGGGCGTGGTGCAGCGCCCTGCGCTGGTTGGCCTCGGCCAGCGAGCGGATCGGGACCGGGCGGTAGGGCGCCAGTCCGGCCAGGTTCTCCAGCGTCTCGGCGGTGTCCGGGCCGGCCAGCCGCACATAGCGCCGCCGGCCCTGGCGTTCCTCGGCGAGCAGGCCGCCGGCGACCAGCAGGTTGAGGTGTTCGGTGGTCGTGGAGGGCGCCACGGAGGCGTATTCGGCGAGTTCACCCGCGGTCCAGGTGCCGCCGTCGAGCAGGGCCATACAGATGGCGGCACGGGTGCGGTCCGCGAGCAGCGCCGCGAGCGCGGCGAGATCGGGCGTCTCCGTGAGGCTTTCCTGATCGGCGTCCCATCGGTTCATGTACACAGAGTAACCTCTGATAACATTTCGGTGAGCACCGAATCATCCGGCTTCTATCCTCAACGGCATGAAAGGCGCGCTGGAGAAGAGCAGTTCGGTCACCCCGGCGCTGCTGTCCACGGAGAACGACGACGGAACATTCGTACTGGTCGAGCTGCGGATCCGGTGGGAGCTCGGCCCGGTCGTGAGCCTCTGGCTGCCGACCCGCGGGCGCACCGCCAAGAACCTCGCGGTACGCCCGGACGTGGTGTTCAATCTGCCGCCGGACGCGACGGGGACCGAGGAAGGCACGGGCGCCATGGCGCCCTCGGCAGAAGCACCCTGGACGGAGCCGTCCGAACTGGTACGGCCGCCCCGACTGGTGCACTGTCCGGTGCAGTTGGAGGCGCGCCGGGTCGGTGAGCGGACGGTGACCGACGGGGCCTGGACGCAGATCGAGGCACAGGTGTTACGGGTGCACGCCGACCCGCGGTGGGTGCTGCCGCTGAGCGACCGCCGGATCGACCTGGCCGCGTGGCATCCGCCGGTGCACGACTTCCGGCCGTCGGCCGCTCCCCCGGACCAGGCCGTCCCGGCGCCCGCACGGGAGTTGGCGCGGCAGTTGGGGCGCCGCTTCCCGGAGCGCAGCGGCTCGTAGGGGGCGGGCGAACAGATCCCGTAGGGGACACGAAGGCCCCCTCAAAAAGACCCGCGGCGCCTGCCCTCCGGTCGGGGGGAGGGGACAGGCGCCGCGGACGGGGGCCGGGGGTCAATCCCCGGTCCCCGTGCCTCCGTACGACGTTGTACGGGACATTCAGGGACGGTCGCGCACCGGCCGGTCAGACGGTCAGTGCGCGGTCCGTCGGCTTGATGGGAGCCGGCAGGGCGCTGACTCCGGTCAGGAAGCGGTCCACACCGCGGGCGGCGGAGCGGCCCTCGGCGATGGCCCACACGATCAACGACTGGCCGCGGCCGGCGTCACCGGCGACGAACACGCCGGGGACATTGGTGGCGAAGTCGGCGTCGCGGGCGACGTTGCCGCGCTCGTCGAGCTCCAGGCCGAACTGCTCGACCAGGCCGTTCTCGCGGTCGGTGCCGGTGAAGCCCATGGCGAGGGTGACCAGCTGGGCGGGGATACGGCGCTCCGTCCCCGGCTTCTGCTCCAGCTTGCCGTCCTTGAACTCCACCTCGATCAGGTGCAGCCACTGGACGTTGCCGTCCTCGTCGCCCTCGAAGTGGGTGGTCGACACCGAGTAGACGCGCTCGCCGCCCTCCTCGTGCGCGGAGGTGACCTTGTAAAGCATCGGGAAGGTCGGCCAGGGCTGGCCCGCGTTCCGCTCCTCGCCCGGCTTGGGCATGATCTCCAGCTGGGTGACGGAGGCCGCGCCCTGGCGGTGGGCGGTGCCGACGCAGTCCGCGCCGGTGTCGCCGCCGCCGATGACGACGACATGCTTGCCCTCGGCGGTGATCGGGGCGGTGGTGAGGTCGCCCTCCTGCACCTTGTTGGCCAGCGGCAGGTAGTCCATCGCGAAGTGGATGCCGTTCAGCTCACGGCCGGGCACCGGCAGATCGCGGGAGGTGGTGGCACCGGCGGCGATGACGACGGCGTCGTAGCGCTTGCGCAGCTTCTTGGCGTCGATGTCGCGGCCGATCTCCACCTCCGTACGGAACTTGGTGCCCTCCGCGCGCATCTGCTCGATGCGGCGGTTGATGTGGCGCTTCTCCATCTTGAACTCGGGGATGCCGTAACGGAGGAGACCACCGATCCGGTCCGCGCGCTCGTAGACGGCGACGGTGTGGCCGGCCCGGGTCAGCTGCTGGGCGGCGGCCAGACCGGCCGGTCCTGAGCCGATGACGGCGACGGTCTTGCCGGAGAGGCGCTCGGGCGGCTGCGGGGTGACATCGCCGTTGTCCCACGCCTTGTCGATGATGGAGACCTCGACGTTCTTGATGGTCACCGGCGGCTGGTTGATGCCCAGCACACAGGCGGCCTCACAGGGCGCGGGGCACAGACGACCGGTGAACTCCGGGAAGTTGTTGGTCGCGTGCAGCCGCTCGCTGGCCTCGGTCCAGTCCTCGCGGTAGGCGTAGTCGTTCCACTCGGGGATGAGGTTTCCGAGCGGGCAGCCGTTGTGGCAGAACGGGATGCCGCAGTCCATGCAGCGCGACGCCTGCTTGCTGATGATCGGCAGCAGGGAGCCGGGCTGGTAGACCTCGTTCCAGTCCTTGACGCGCTCCTCGACGGGGCGGGTCTTGGCGATCTCGCGCTCGTGGTTCAGGAAGCCCTTGGGGTCAGCCATTGGTCGCCGCCTCCATCATCTTCTCGTGGGTCTCGGACTCGGAGAGTCCGGCCTGCTCGGCGGCTTCCTTGGCGGCGAGCACTGCCTGGTACGTGGGCGGGATGACCTTGCTGAAGCGTGCTGCGGCGGCATCCCAGTCGGCGAGGAGCTTGGCGGCGACGGTGGAGCCGGTCTCCTCCTGGTGGCGGCGCACCACGTCGTGCAGCCACTGCTTGTCGGCCTCGTCCAGCGGGCTCACCGCGTCGGCCAGTTCCTTGTTGACGTTGGCCTTGTCCAGGTCGATGACGTAGGCGAAGCCACCGGACATACCGGCCGCGAAGTTGCGGCCCGTCTCGCCCAGGACGACGGCGTTGCCGCCGGTCATGTACTCGCAGCCGTGGTCGCCGACGCCCTCGGAGACCACCGTGGCACCGGAGTTGCGGACGCAGAACCGCTCGCCGACCCGGCCGCGCAGGAACAGTTCGCCGCCGGTGGCGCCGTAGGCGAGGGTGTTGCCCGCGATGGTGGAGAACTCGGCGAGGTGGTCGGCGCCGCGGTCCGGGCGGACGATGACCCGGCCGCCGGACAGGCCCTTGCCGACGTAGTCGTTGGCGTCGCCCTCCAGGCGCAGCGTGACGCCGCGCGGCAGGAACGCGCCGAAGGACTGGCCGGCCGAGCCGGTGAAGGTGATGTCGATGGTGTCGTCGGGCAGGCCGGCACCGCCGAACTTCTTGGTCACCTCGTGGCCGAGCATGGTGCCGACCGTGCGGTTGATGTTCCGTACGGCGACCTGGGCGCGGACCGGCTGGGCGGCCTCGGCGGTGTCGGCCGCCAGGGCGTCGGCGGCGAGCTTGATCAGCTCGTTGTCGAGCGCCTTCTCCAGACCGTGGTCCTGGACGGTGATCTGGTGGCGGACGGCGCCCTCGGGCAGCTCGGGGACGTGCAGCAGCGGGGCCAGGTCCAGGCCCTGTGCCTTCCAGTGGTCCACGGCCTTGGTGGTGTCCAGCAGCTCGGCGTGGCCGACGGCCTCTTCGAGGGTGCGGAAGCCCAGCTCGGCCAGGAGCTCGCGGACCTCCTCGGCGATGAACTCGAAGAAGTTGACGACGTAGTCGGCCTTGCCGCTGAACCGCTCGCGCAGCGTCGGGTTCTGGGTGGCGATGCCGACCGGGCAGGTGTCCAGGTGGCAGACGCGCATCATGACGCAGCCGGAGACCACCAGCGGGGCGGTCGCGAAGCCGAACTCCTCGGCGCCCAGCAGGGCGGCGATGATGACGTCCCGGCCGGTCTTGAGCTGACCGTCGGTCTGCACCACGATGCGGTCACGCAGGCCGTTGAGCAGCAGCGTCTGCTGGGTCTCGGCCAGGCCCAGCTCCCAGGGGCCGCCCGCGTGCTTGAGCGAGGTGAGCGGGGAGGCACCGGTACCGCCGTCGTGACCGGAGATCAGCACCACGTCGGCGTGCGCCTTGGAGACACCCGCGGCGACGGTGCCGACGCCGACCTCGGAGACCAGCTTCACGTGGATGCGGGCGGCCGGGTTGGCGTTCTTGAGGTCGTGGATCAGCTGAGCCAGGTCCTCGATGGAGTAGATGTCGTGGTGCGGCGGCGGGGAGATCAGACCGACGCCCGGGGTCGAGTGCCGGGTCTTGGCGACCCAGGGGTAGACCTTGTGGCCGGGCAGCTGGCCGCCCTCGCCGGGCTTGGCGCCCTGCGCCATCTTGATCTGGATGTCGTCGGAGTTGACCAGGTACTCGGACGTCACACCGAAGCGGCCGGAGGCGACCTGCTTGATGGACGAGCGGCGCTCCGGGTCGTAGAGGCGCTCGGGGTCCTCGCCGCCCTCACCGGTGTTGGACTTGCCGCCCAGCCGGTTCATGGCGATGGCGAGGGTCTCGTGCGCCTCCTGGGAGATGGAGCCGTACGACATGGCGCCGGTGGAAAAGCGCTTGACGATCTCCGACGCCGGCTCGACCTCGTCGAGCGGGATCGGCTGCCGGTCGTTCTTGAGGGCGAACAGGCCGCGCAGCGTCATCAGCCGCTCGGACTGCTCGTTCACCCGCTCGGTGTACTTCTTGAAGATGTCGTAACGGCGCGTGCGGGTGGAGTGCTGGAGCCGGAAGACGGTGTCCGGGTCGAAGAGGTGCGGCTCGCCCTCGCGGCGCCACTGGTACTCGCCGCCGATCTCCAGCGCACGGTGCGTGGCGGCGATGCCGGTGGCCGGGTAGGCCTTGGCGTGGCGGGCCGCGACCTCCTTGGCGATGACGTCCAGGCCGGCGCCGCCGATCTTGGTGGCGGTGCCGTGGAAGTACGTGGCGACGAAGTCCTCGTCCAGGCCGACGGCCTCGAAGACCTGCGCGCCCCGGTAGGAGGCGACGGTGGAGATGCCCATCTTGGACATGACCTTCAGGACGCCCTTGCCGAGCGCCTTGATCAGGTTCTTGATGGCCGCCTCGGGGTCGACGCCGGGCAGGAAGGTGCCGGCGCGGACCAGGTCCTCGACGGACTCCATCGCCAGGTACGGGTTGACCGCCGCGGCACCGTAGCCGATCAGCAGCGCGACGTGGTGCACCTCGCGGACATCGCCGGCCTCGACGAGCAGACCGACCTGGGTGCGGGTCTTGGTGGCGATGAGGTGGTGGTGGACCGCGGAGGTCAGCAGCAGCGACGGGATCGGCGCGTGCTCGGCGTCGGAGTGGCGGTCGGAGAGCACGATCAGCCGGGCGCCGTCGGCGATGGCGGCGTCGGCCTCGGCGCAGATCTGCTCGAGCCGGGCGGCCAGCGACTCGCCGCCGCCGGAGACCCGGTAGAGGCCGGAGAGGGTCACGGCCTTCATGCCGGGCATGTCGCCGTCGGCGTTGATGTGGATGAGCTTGGCCAGCTCGTCGTTGTCGATCACCGGGAACGGCAGGGTCACACTGCGGCAGGAGGCCGCGGTGGGCTCCAGGAGGTTGCCCTGGGGGCCGAGCGAGGAGATCAGCGAGGTGACCAGTTCCTCGCGGATGGCGTCCAGCGGCGGGTTGGTGACCTGCGCGAAGAGCTGGGTGAAGTAGTCGAAGAGCAGCCGGGGGCGCTCGGAGAGCGCGGCGATCGGCGAGTCGGTGCCCATCGAGCCGATCGGCTCGGCGCCGGCCTTGGCCATCGGGGCGAGGATGACGCGGAGCTCTTCCTCGGTGTAGCCGAAGGTCTGCTGGCGGCGGGTGACCGAGGCGTGGGTGTGCACGATGTGCTCACGCTCGGGCAGGTCGGCCAGCTCGATCAGACCGGAGTCCAGCCACTCCTGGTAGGGCTGCTCGGCGGCGAGCTGCGCCTTGATCTCGTCGTCCTCGATGATGCGGTGCTCGGCGGTGTCGACGAGGAACATCTTGCCGGGCTGGAGGCGGCCCTTGCGGACGACCTTGGCGGGGTCGATGTCCAGGACGCCGACCTCGGAGGAGAGCACGACCAGGCCGTCGTCGGTGACCCAGTAGCGGCCCGGGCGCAGACCGTTGCGGTCGAGGACCGCGCCGACCTGGGTGCCGTCGGTGAAGGTGACGCAGGCCGGGCCGTCCCAGGGCTCCATCATCGTGGAGTGGTACTGGTAGAAGGCGCGCCGGGCCGGGTCCATGGAGGTGGAGTTCTCCCAGGCCTCCGGGACCATCATCAGCACCGAGTGCGGCAGCGAGCGGCCGCCGAGGTGCAGCAGCTCCAGGACCTCGTCGAAGGAGGCGGAGTCGGAGGCGTCCGGGGTGCAGACCGGGAAGATCCGCTCGAGCTTCTCGGGGTCCCCGTCGCCGAAGAGCTTCGACGCCAGCTGGGACTCACGGGCGCGCATCCAGTTGCGGTTGCCCTTGACCGTGTTGATCTCGCCGTTGTGCGCGACGAAGCGGTACGGGTGGGCCAGCGGCCAGCTCGGGAAGGTGTTGGTGGAGAACCGCGAGTGGACCAGCGCGATGGCGGTGGCGAAGCGGCGGTCGGACAGGTCCGGGAAGAAGGGCTCCAGCTGGCCGGTGGTCAGCATGCCCTTGTACACGATCGTGCGGGCGGACAGCGAGGGGAAGTAGACGCCCGCCTCGCGCTCGGCGCGCTTGCGCAGCGCGAAGGCCTTGCGGTCGAGCGCCAGGCCGGTGTTCTCGCCGTCGCTGACGAAGAGCTGGGAGAAGGCCGGCATGGTGGCGCGGGCGCCGTTGCCGAGCAGCTGCGGCGCGACCGGGACCACGCGCCAGCCGATGACGTTCAGGCCCTCTTCACCGGCGATCGTCTCGATGCGCGAGACGGCGTCGGCCGCTTCCTGGGCATCGGACGGCAGGAAGGCGATACCGACGGCGTAGCCGCCGGCCTCGGGGAGCTCGAAGGTGACGTTCTCGCGCAGGAACGCGTCCGGCACCTGGAGCAGGATGCCGGCGCCGTCGCCCGAGTCGGGCTCCGAGCCGGTGGCACCGCGGTGCTCCAGATTCGTCAGGACGGTGAGCGCCTGCTCGACCAGTGCGTGGCTGGCCTCGCCGGTGAGGGTGGCCACAAAGCCGACGCCGCAGGCGTCGTGCTCGTTGCGCGGGTCGTACATCCCCTGCTGGGCGGGGCGCCCGTCCATGGGCGACCATGCGGCGGCGCTGGCGCTGCTGGTGGTCGCGGAGTGCGTGGACGCGAAGCGCATCAAGCTCTCCCAACGTCGTCGTGGCATAGGCATTGCCGAGGGACGACGTTGGCCCTCCGCGAAATTTCGTGCAGGTTACAGGATGGCGCCCTTCCCAAAAAGCGAAAAGGGGCTTCCAACATGCGGACACCGCAGACGCGGCGATCAAGGACGCGGACGGAATCAGGGCCGTCCCACAAGGCGGCGTTCGGCGAGCGACATTGCCCGCGACGCCAGGGCCTTATGCCCGGTCGTCAACAAATCGAAACCGCTGGGTAACGCAGTAATTATGCAGTCACCCGTATGACACGCCACTGACACCCTCACCCTACGACGGTTCCGAACAACGCTCCCAGGACGTACGTCACACCGGCGGCCGCGCCGCCGAGGGCAAGTTGCCGCAGCCCGCTGAACCACCACGAACGCGCCGTCACACGTGCCACAACAGCACCACAGGCGAAGAGTCCGACCAGGGCGAGCAGCACCGCGGGCCAGATGGCGGAAGCGCCCAACAGGTAAGGAAGGACAGGCAGAAGCGCGCCCAGCGCAAACGATCCAAAGGAGGAAATCGCGGCAACGGCGGGAGAAGGAAGGTCGGAAGGGTCGATGCCCAGTTCCTCCCGGGCATGGATCTCCAGCGCCTGCTCGGGGTCCTTGGACAGCTGCTCCGCGACCTGCCGGGCGAGCCCCGGCTCGACACCGCGCGACACATAGAGGGCGGCCAGCTCCTCCTGCTCGTCCTTGGGGTGCTTGCGCAGCTCGGCCCGCTCGATGTTCAGCTCGGCCTGCACCAGCTCGCGCTGCGAGGCGACCGAGGTGTACTCGCCCGCGGCCATCGAGAAGGCACCGGCGGCCAGGCCCGCGAGGCCGGTGAGGATGATCGTCTGCTGCGGGACCGCACCGCCGGCGACACCGGTCATCAGGGCGAGGTTCGAGACCAGCCCGTCCATCGCGCCGAAGACGGCGGGGCGCAGCCAGCCGCCGTTCACATCGCGGTGAGTGTGGTTGTCGCGGTGGGCCACATGCGTCGGTGCCGCGGCATCCATGATCTCCATGACGGACATATCGGGACCTACTCCCTTCAGCGAGGTGTGGGCCGATAGCGGCACTTCCCCCTCCAACCCCTCGAAGCTATGCGCGTATTGCCCTCCGCCGCTAGCAAGGAAGGCCGAACTTACCCCGCTGACCTGCGGTTTTTCCGCGAGACCGGTGCTGAGATCCCGATCACAGCGGGTGCCGGTTCCCCACCGCGGCGCCGCCCGGGGGGAGTCGACCGGGTGACCTGGCCGCCCGGGAGAGGAGAGCCGGGCCGCCGCGTGGCACGGATACCACCATGAGCGCAGCGCACCCCCCGCCCCCGGAACCGGCCGCCCCCGGCGCCCCGGCCGCCCCGGTCCCGCCCCACTCCCCCACCGTGGAAGGACTCATCCGCACATGACGTACACCAGCGAGCGGACGCCGGGCGCGCCGGGCGTCCCCGACCCCCAGGTCACCCAGGTCCTGCCGGTCATGCCCGGCGCGCCGGCCGCCCCCGCCCCCGCCCCCTCCCCCTCCCCACCGTCCCTGGAGGACCGGGCGATCGGCGCGCTGGTCGGCGCCGCGGTCGGCGATGCGCTCGGCGGCGCGGTCGAGGGCCGGACGCCGGAGGAGATCGTCAAGCGGCACGGGGGCCGGGTCACCGGCATCGTCGGACCGTTCCACGACGACTGGCGCACCGCCCGCCCGCTCACGCCATACCACAAGGGCAACGGCCATGTCACCGACGACACCCTGATGACCCATGCGCTGGTCCGGGTCTACGAGTCGGTGCGCGACCACCTCGACGCCTACGACGTCGCCGACCACCTCGTACCGGACCTGATCGGCACCCCGCGCTGGATCCCGGAACTGGAGGCCGAGGCGCTGCCGTTGCAGCGGATCTTCCTGGCCGAGAAGTGGATCGTGGCGCGGCTGCACTACGGGCACGCCGATCCGCGCGAGGCCGGCGTGGGAAACATCGTCAACTGCGGTGCGGCGATGTACATGACCCCGGTCGGGGTGGTCAACGCCGGCAATCCGGACCGGGCCTACGCCGAGGCGCTGGACATCGCCGGGGCCCATCAGTCCTCGTACGGGCGGGAGGCGGCCGGTGTCTTCGCCGCGGCGGTGGCCGCCGCCTTCGTGCCCGAGGCCACCCCGTCCTCGGTCATCGTCCAGGCGCTGCGGCTGGCGAAGGACGGGACCCGTGCCGCGATCGAGGCGGTCTGCGAGGCGGCGTCCTCGCTGACCGACCCCGAGGCGGCCGTCGGGGCGCTGCGCGCGGCCGTCGCGCCCTTCGACACCGTCGGCCCGGACTACCGCAACCCCTCGCTGGGCGCCCGCCGCCCCTCCCGGCTGCACTCCATCGAGGAACTGCCCGTCGCGCTGGGCATGTTGCTGGTCGCCGGCGGCGACTACCGGGACACCGTCCTCGGCTCGGTCAACTACGGCCGGGACTGCGATTCGATCGCCACGATGAGCGGCGCACTGGCCGGTGCGCTGCGCGGGGCCTCGGCGGTACCGGCCGAGTGGAGCGGCGAGGTCGCCCGCGCCAGCCGCCTCGATCTCCAGGCCCCGGGCGCCGCGCTGGCCACCGTCGCCCGCGAGATCTTCACCCGCGACCGGGCCCGCGCCCGCACCCACGAGCAGGCCTTCACCGCGATCTCGGCCATCCCCGCGATGACGGAGGCGGGCGGACGGTGACGACCACGGCCCCGCCGCACCGGCCCTGACCGCCCTCGCGGAACGCACCGCGGCACCCGTCGTCCCCACCCCCCACCGACCGGAGGCCTGCGCACCATGACCGACCCCTCGCTGTCCGGGACGTCCCGGCCCGCCGCCGATGGCCCGGCCGCCCCGGAGGCCGCCCACTCCCCCGGCCCGCTCGCCGGACTCCGGGTGCTCGATCTCGCCACCCTCTTCGCCGGGCCGCTCGCCGCCACCCTGCTCGGCGACTTCGGCGCCGAGGTGATCAAGGTGGAGCATCCGCGGCGGCCCGACCCCGCACGCGGGCACGGGCCGGCCAAGGACGGCATCGGGCTGTGGTGGAAACTGCTGGGCCGCAACAAGAAGACCCTGACGCTCGACCTGTCCCACCCGGGCGGCCGCGAGGTGCTGCTGCGGCTCGCCGCCGGCGCGGACGTCATCGTCGAGAACTTCCGGCCAGGGACGCTGGAGAAGTGGGGCCTGGGCTGGGACGAGCTGGCCACCGTCAACCCGCGGCTGGTGCTGGCCCGGGTCACCGGCTTCGGCCAGTTCGGCCCGTACGCCCGGCGCCCCGGATTCGGCACCCTCGCCGAGGCGATGAGCGGCTTCGCCGCGATCACCGGTGAACCGGACGGGCCCCCGACCCTGCCGCCGTTCGGCCTCGCCGACGGGATCACCGCGCTCAGCACGTCGTACGCCGTGATGGCCGCACTGCGCGCACGGGAGACCACCGGCCGCGGGCAGGTCGTCGACCTGGCGCTGATCGAACCGATGCTGACCGTGCTCGGCCCGCATCCGCTCTGGTACGACCAGCTCGGCCACGTCCAGCCGCGGACCGGCAACCGCTCCGCCAATGTCGCGCCGCGCAACACCTACCGGACCGCCGACGGGTCGTGGGTGGCGGTCTCCACCTCCGCCGAGTCCGTGGCGGAGCGGGTGATGCGGCTGGTCGGACGGCCGGAGGTGATCGACGAGCCATGGTTCGGGACCGGTGCGGGGCGGGCCCGGCACGCCGACGAGCTGGACGCGGCGGTCGCCGGGTGGATCGCCCGGCACGACCGGGCCGAGGTGCTGGCCGCCTTCGAGGAGGCCGAGGCGGCCGTCGCGCCCGTCTACGACATCCGCGATGTGCTGGCGGATCCGCAGTACCAGGCGCTGGAGTCGGTCATCGAGATCCCCGACGACGAACTGGGCACCCTGCGGATGCAGAACGTCCTCTTCCGGCTCTCCGAGACGCCGGGCGCCATCCGGTGGGCCGGCCGCCCGCACGGCGCGGACACCGACGAGGTCCTGGCCGGGCTCGGGATGGACGAGGCCGAGATCGCCGCGCTGCGCGGGGCGGGCGCGCTATGAGGCCCGCCGCACCGGCAACGCCGCGCGAGAGCCCCGTCAGTACGCCGCTGACCTGGCTCTATGTGCCCGGCGACCGCCCCGAGGTGGTCGCCAAGGCGCTCGGCTGCGGGGCCGATGTGGTGGTGGTCGACCTGGAGGACGCGGTCGCCCCGGACCGCAAGGAGCATGCCCTGCGCGCCACCGCCGAGCTGCTGAGCGACCCGGCGCCGGGCCCCGCGCCCGTCCATGTCCGGGTCAATGCGCTGGACGGCCCGCTCGCCGAGACCGAGATCCGCACGCTGGCCGCCCTGCCGGGCCTGGCCGGGCTGCGGCTCCCCAAGGTGCAGGGACCGGCCGACGTGCACCGGGTGGCGGGCTGGGCGACGACCTCGCCGCCGGCCGCCGAGCCCGCCCTGGCACGGCGGCTCACCACGGGCCGGGTGACCCGCACCGCCCGGAGCACCCGTATCGGGCCCACCGGCGGCGCGGCCCGTACGGCTCCCGGCGGCGCCACCGCCACCCTCGCCCCCGCGGCCGCCCCCGCCCCGGCCGCCCTCCCGGCCACCCCTGCGCTCTACGCCCTGCTCGAATCCGCGCTGGGCATCGAGCACGCCTTCGCGATCGCCACCGCGCACCCGGCGCTGCAAGGGCTCGCGCTCGGCGAGACCGACCTCTCCACCGAGCTGGGGCTACGGGACGAGGCGGGACTGGCCTGGCCGCGCAGCCGGACCGTGGTCGCGGCCCGCGCGGCCGGGCTGGCCCCGCCGCCACAGTCGGTCTATCCGGACGTCCACGACCTGGACGGGCTGGCCCGGTCCTGCGCCCGGGGCCGGGCGCTGGGCTTCCTGGGCCGGGTGGCGATCCACCCCCGGCAGCTCCCGGTGATCGAAGCGGCCCATCTGCCCTCGCCGGAGGAGATCGAGGCCGCGGCGGAGATCGTCCGGGCGGCCGGCGCGGAGGGCGGGGCGCAGGCGCTGCCGGACGGGCGGTTCGTGGACGCGGCCGTGGTCGCGGGGGCCCGGCGGGTGCTGTCGCTGGCCGAGCGCAGGCGGTGAGCCCCTACGACGGAGCGCCGGGCGGACTCGGTATGTCGAGTCCGCCCGGCGCTCAGGGCAGCCGTCGGCCGCCTCAGGACTTCTTGGTGCTGCCGCTGCCGGCGGGCTTGTCGGCAGACTCGTCGGCGGGTGCTTCGGCCGAGGCCTCGCCGCTGTCGTCGCCGCTGGTCCCGGCGTCCTTGGCGTTCTCGGCGTCCTTGGCACTCTCGGCGCTCTCGGCGCTCTCGGCATGCTTGGTGCTCTTCGCGTCCTCGCCGCTCTCCGCGGCCTCGGCGGCGGCCGCCTCGGCTGCCGCACGCTCCTCCAGCGCGCCCGGCTCGACGACCTCCTCCCGGCCCGGTGCCTTCTTGGCGGAGACCACGAAGTAGACGACGGCCAGGACGAAGATGATCAGCGAGGTCCATACGTTGAGCCGCAGGCCCAGGATGTGGTGCGCCTCGTCGACCCGCATGTACTCGATCCAGGCGCGGCCCGCGCAGTAGGCGGCGACGTACAGCGCGAAGGCGCGTCCATGGCCGAGCCGGAAGCGCTTGTCCGCCCAGATCACCAGCGCCGCGACGCCGATGCACCACAGGCACTCGTAGAGGAACGTCGGGTGGTAGGTGCCGCCGACGCGTCCGATGGCCGGGTCGGAGCTGATCTTCAGCGCCCAGGGGACATCGGTCGGCTTGCCGTACAGCTCCTGGTTGAACCAGTTGCCCCAGCGGCCGATCGCCTGGCCGAGGGCCAGACCGGGCGCCAGCGCATCGGCGTAGGCCGGCATCGGGATGCCGCGGCGGCGGCAGCCGATCCAGGCGCCCACCGCACCGAGTGCGACCGCGCCCCAGATGCCGAGGCCGCCCTCCCACACCTTGAAGGCGTCGAGCGGATGGCCGTTCTTGCCGAAGTACGGCTCGTACGTCGTGATGACGTGGTAGAGGCGGCCGCCGACCAGCCCGAAGGGCACGGCCCACACGGCGATGTCCGCGACGGTGCCGGAACGGCCACCGCGCTGGATCCAGCGCCTGTTGCCGAGCCAGACGCCGACGAAGACGCCGATGATGATGCAGAACGCGTAGCCGCGCAGCGGGATCGGGCCGAGATGTACGACGCCGACCGACGGGCTGGGAATGAATGCGAGGTCCATGGCAGGGACGACGCTACCGCGCCGGGCGGGGTCGGCGACAACCCGCCCGGCAACGGCTGCGTAACGACGCCGTCCTCGCCCGATGACGCTGCGTGGCGAGGGCGGGGTCTAGGACGAGGGCGAGTTGCTGATCTTCGGCGCGGCGCGCGGCCCGGTGCCGGTGCCGGTCCTCGGGGCGCCGGGCCGGTGGGCCGCCGTCCCGGACTCCGGCGAGACGCCGGTCTTCGAGGACGCACCGGCCTTCGGCGCCGTACCGGCCTTCGGCGCCGTACCGGCCTTTGGCGCCGTACCGGACCTCGGTTCGGCACCGGACCTCGGTTCGGCGCCGGACTTCGGCGACGCGCTCGGCGCGGTGCCGGTGCCGCCGCCCGGCGAAGCGCTCTTGCCCGGCTGGGTGCCCTTGCCGGCGTCCAGGACCATCTTCTTCAGGTCCGCGGGCGTGAAGCGGCCGCCCTTCAGCTTGGCGAGGTCCTGGCCGTTGAGCAGCACGGTCGGCGTGCCGCGGTATCCGGAGTTGGCGAAGGCCTCGCTGGACTTGCGGACGAAGCCGTTGTACTTGCCGTCCTTGACGCACTGGGTGAAGGCGGGGGTCACCAGCCCCTTGACCTTGCCGGCCAGCTGGAGGAGGTACTGGGTGTCGGCGAACTTGTCCTGCGGCTCGGGCGGCTGGTTCGCGTAGAGGACGTCGTGGTAGTCGCGGAACCGTCCTGCGTCCTGGGCGCACAGCGCGGCGTTGGCGGCGTTGAGCGATCCCTTGCCTCCGGCGTTGCCGTCGATGATCGTCACGAGGTGGTACTCGGCCTTGAGCCGGCCGGAGTCCTCCAGCTCGTGGATCACCGGACGGAAGCCGGTCTCGAACTGCCGGCAGGCGGGGCAGCGGAAGTCCTCCCACACCGCGAGGGTGGACGGGGCGCCGGGCGCTCCCACCGGGACGGCCGGCCGGTCACCGCCACTGGCCTGCTTCGGGCGGGCGGTTTCGTTGTCGGAGCTGCTCTGGCCGCCGTCGGACGAGGACACCCAGACACCGATGCCGCCGGCGATGGCCAGCACCGCCACCACCGAACCGGCGACGATCGCCTGGCGGCGGCGCCGGGAGCGCGCCTTCTCCTTCTCCCGTTGTTCCTGAAGCCGCTCGCGGGCGCTTCTCTTACCCTCATGATTCTTCTGGCTCACGCCCCTGGACAACGAAGCGGAGGGGTGCCGCTGCACCCCTCCGCACCGATGTTCGCCCTATCGAGGGACAGCGCCCGGCCGCCGTGGACGGCTGCCCGCCGTGCGCCCGGCCCGCCGCGCCCCGCTCGCTAGGAGCGGTTGCGTACGCCCTCGGCCAGCTCGCCCGCCAGGGTGCGCAGTCCGGCGAGGCCCGCCTCCAGGTCGTCGCCCGCCGTCAGCAGCCGCTTGACGAACGCCGAGCCGACGATCACCCCGTCCGCGAACCGGGCCACCTCGGCGGCCTGTTCGGGGTTGGAGACGCCGAGGCCGACGCAGACGGGGAGCCCGTGGCGGGCACCAGCGGTGGCGCGGGTCCTGGCCACCAGCTCCTGGGCCTCGCGGCCGACCGACTCGCGGGTGCCTGTGACGCCCATCAGGGACGCGGCGTAGACGAAGCCGCTGCCGGCCGCGGTGATCTTGGCCAGCCGCTCGTCCCGGCTGCTGGGCGCGACCACGAAGACGGTGGCCAGCCCGTGCTGCTCGGCGGCCTTGCGCCACACCTCGGACTCCTCGACCGGGAGGTCCGGCAGGATGCAGCCGGCGCCGCCCGCCTCGGCCAGGTCGGCGGCGAACCGCTCGACGCCGTAAGCGTCGACGGGGTTCCAGTACGTCATGCACAGCACCGGCGCACCGGTGGCGGCGTGCACCTCGCGGACCGTGCGGATCACATCGACGGTCTTCACGCCGCCGCGCAGCGCGATGTCGTCGGCGGTCTGGATGACCGGGCCGTCCAGGACCGGGTCGCTGTGCGGCAGCCCGACCTCGACGATGTCGCAGCCGCCGTCCAGCATCTCGGTCATCGCCCGCACGCCGCCGTCCACGGTCGGGAACCCGGCCGGGAGGTAGCCGACGAGCGCGGCACGGTTCTCCGAACGCGCCTGCGCCAGTACGGAGTTGAGCAGTTCGATGTTGCCGGCCATCACTTCTCCCCCTCGCCCGTGGGCTGGACCGCGCCGTTCACATCGGCGCCGTCCTTCTCGTCATAGAGCCCGAAGTAACGGGCGGCGGTGTCCATGTCCTTGTCACCGCGCCCGGAGAGGTTGATCAGCAGCAGGCCGTCGGGGCCCAGCTCGCGGCCGACCTCCAGGGCGCCGGCCAGCGCATGGGCGCTCTCGATCGCCGGGATGATGCCCTCGGTCCGCGAGAGCAGGCGCAGGGCCTGCATCGCCGCGTCGTCGGTGACCGCGCGGTACTCGGCCCGGCCGACGTCCTTGAGGTAGGCGTGCTCGGGGCCGATGCCGGGGTAGTCCAGACCGGCCGAGATGGAGTACGGCTCGGTGATCTGGCCGTCCTCGTCCTGGAGGACGTAGCTGCGCGAGCCGTGCAGGATGCCGGGGGTGCCCTCGGTGAGGGTGGCGGCGTGCTCGCCGGTCTCGACGCCGTGGCCGCCGGGCTCGCAGCCGATCAGGCGGACGCCTTCGTCGGGGAGGAAGGCGTGGAAGAGCCCGATGGCGTTGGAGCCGCCGCCGACGCAGGCGAGGGCGGCGTCCGGCAGCCGGCCGGCGCGCTCCAGGATCTGGCGGCGGGCCTCGACGCCGATGACCCGGTGGAAGTCGCGGACCAGCGCCGGGAAGGGGTGCGGTCCGGCGACCGTACCGAAGAGGTAGTGGGTGCGGTCGACGTTGGCGACCCAGTCCCGGAACGCCTCGTTGATGGCGTCCTTGAGGGTGCGGCTGCCGGACTTCACGGCGATGACCTCGGCGCCGAGCATCCGCATCCGGGCGACGTTGAGGGCCTGCCGCTGGGTGTCGATCTCGCCCATGTAGATGGTGCAGTCGAGGCCGAAGAGGGCGCAGGCGGTGGCGGTGGCGACGCCGTGCTGGCCGGCGCCGGTCTCGGCGATGACCCGGGTCTTGCCCATCCGCTTGGTGAGCAGCGCCTGGCCCAGCACGTTGTTGATCTTGTGCGAGCCGGTGTGGTTGAGGTCTTCCCGCTTGAGGAAGACCCGGGCCCCGCCGGCCTGTTCGGCGAACCGCGGCACCTCGGTGAGCGCGCTGGGGCGCCCGGTGTAGTTGACCATCAGGTCGTTGAGCTCGGCCGCGAAGGCGGGGTCCGCCTTGGCCTTCTCGTACTCCGCGGCGACCTCGTCGACCGCGGCGACCAGCGCCTCGGGGATGAACTTGCCGCCGAAGGCACCGAAATAGCCCTCGGGGCTGGGCACCCGCCCCTCGGGGTCGGGAAGGAAGAAATCGGAGGACATCTGACGCGCTCCTGGATCGGGGCACTCGCCCCGCTCGGATCGGATTCCGGACATCACGCTAGGGGGATGACTGCTGCGCACGCCGGCACCGAGGACGCCCGTCCCCGGTCAGCGTGCGGCAGCCCCGCGCCATCGGCGCCCGTTGATCTGCCCCGGCTCCGAACCGATGTGATAGCGGACCCGTCGCCCGTGGACCCGCCGTGCCGGTGCTCGGCAGCCGCGCGGCCGGCAGCCCCGGCCCAGCGCCGCATGCCGGCCGTCGCCGGCGGCCGCGGCGAGCACGGCGGCCGGCCCGGGGCGGTGGCCCGGCCCGGGGCGGTGGATGCGGGAGGCGCTGGTGGTCATGTCGGCGATCGGGGCGGTCAGGCCCGCCCGTGGCGGATCGCCGGGTGGGAGCCCGCGGCGACCAGATCGGCGACCGCGGTCCTGGGGTCCTTGCCGGTGACCAGCGACTCGCCGACCAGCACCGCGTCCGCGCCGTCATTGGCGTATGCGATCAGGTCGTGCGGCCCGCGCACGCCGGACTCGGCGATCTTGACGATGTGGTCGGGGATCTCGGGGGCGACCCGGGCGAAGTTGCCGCGGTCGACCTCCAGGGTCTTGAGGTTGCGGGCGTTGACGCCGATGATCCGGGCGCCGGCGTCCACCGCGCGGGCGACCTCTTCCTCGTCGTGCACCTCGACCAGCGGCGTCAGCCCGATCGACTCGGCCCGCTCGATCAGCGAGACCAGGGCCTCCTGCTCCAGCGCGGAGACGATCAGCAGCGCGAGATCGGCACCGTAGGCGCGGGCCTCCCACAGCTGGTAGGCGGTGACGATGAAGTCCTTGCGCAGCAGCGGGATGTCGACCCGGGCGCGGACGGCCTCCAGGTCGGCCAGCGAGCCGCCGAACTTGCGCTCCTCGGTGAGGACGGAGATGACCGCGGCGCCGCCCGCTTCGTAGTCGGCGGCCAGGCCGGCCGGGTCGGCGATCGCGGCGAGCGCGCCCTTGGAGGGGCTGGAGCGCTTCACCTCGCAGATCACCGTGACGCTCTCGCCCTTGAGTGCCGCGACACCGTCCATCGCGGGGCGCGCCTTCTGGGCCCGCTCCTTGAGCTCGTCGAGGGATACCCGCGCCTGCCGCTCCGCGAGGTCGGCGCGGACCCCGTCGATGATCTCGTCGAGCACACTCACGCGAGCGGCCTCCTTGCTTGGGCGGTCGAGGGGGACAGTGCCCCGGGGGACGAGCTGTCCCCATCCGGCTCTCCGATGGTATCCGCCATGGGAGGGAGGACGCGCATCCGGTTGACCGCGGTCCCACCACCTGGACATTTACCGGCCGGGCGGGCGGCCCACCCGGGTGGTCAGGGTGCCAGGGCGCTGCCGAAGGGCAGGTTGCGGACGACCGTGAAGGCGAGCAGGAGTCCGGTCAGCGCCCACCAGTGGACGGGGCGGGGCCGGGGGCCCGGCGTACGGCGTCCTCGTGCCGCGCGGGCCAGCCAGAGTGCCCAGAGGACGGCGCAGAGGGCGTAGCCGGCCACCGCGAGCGCATTGGCGCCGAGGGCGGCGGCGAGGTCACCGTGTGCGACGGCGTGGGCGCTGCGCAGTCCGCCGCAGGCAGGGCAGTACAGGCCGGTGAGGTGCAGCAGCGGGCAGACGGGGTAGTGGCCGGGCTCGTTCGGGTCGACGGCGCCGACGTAGCCGAAGGCGCTGGTGACGGCTGCGAGGGCGCCCAGCGGCGGGAGGAGACGGCGCGCCGGGCCGCCTCTCGGCCGGGCTTCCGGCCGGGCCCGCACCACGGGATCGCTCACGTGGCGATTGTGCCGCCGGATGCACGAAGGCGCCGCTTCCCGGCCGCCGTACGGGCGGGAAGCGGCGCCTTCGGGGTCTGCGGGCGGTGCCGGGGCCCGGCACCACGGGGAGCGGGCTCAGCCCTCCTGCGGCTGCGCCTGGGCGGCGGCGGCCGGCTTCGCCGCGCGCTTGGGCTCCTGGCCCAGGCCCGCCGCGCGCATCAGACCACCGACCACGGCCCCGAGGCCGATCAGCACCATGCCGCCCCAGAAGCCGGGCACGTTCCCCAGCACGATGAAGGCTCCGGCGACGCAGAAGCCGATGAACGAGATGATGACGCCGGTCCAGGCGGCGGGGGTGTGTCCGTGGCCACTGCTCGACATGTGTGCTCCTCGTTGCTCTCGCGCGCCGGGGTCGGGGGCGCGGTGATCCTCAGCGCCCATTGTCACCGATGCCGGGCGGGGCTCTTTTACCGGGTGGGGTCCTCGCCGCGGTCCAGGGACTTCCAGATCTCCTCCGGGCGGTCCAGATCCGGGGCCGCCGGGGCGCGCCGCGGGCCGCGGGCACCGCGCGGGGCGCGCTCGTATCGGCCCGACATCGCAGGCCAGTGGCGCCCGTACACCAGCGCCAGCAGCCCGGCGATCAGCAGCAGCCCGCCGCCGGCCGCGGCCACCCACGGCCAGCCGGTGTGGGTGACGTGATGCACACCGGCGCCGGTCAGACCGACCGCGGTGGCCGCCTTCTCGCGCAGTGCGGAGGTGTCGGCGTTGCCCAGCACGGCGGCGACGACGATGCCGGCGCCACTGAGCGTGAGGAGGGTGGCGACAGCGGTCCGGCCGGCCCGGCGCACCGCGAAGACGGCGACCAGGGCGGCCAGGCCGACCACGGCCAGCGCGCCGGGCACTCCGGTCACATCGGCGCCGGTCACGGTGCGCGGCAGCTCGCCCTGGGCGAGCCGGGCGGAGCCCTGGGCCCAGATGCGGCCGGAGGCCAGCAGCGTCAGGCCGGCGCCGGCCGCGCCGGTCAGCAGTGCCAGGGCGAGGCTTCTGCGCGCGGCACCGGCCGACGCGGACCCGGCCGCGGGCACGGCGTCATCCGAGGGCTCGGTGTCGGTACGGGTCTGGGGTGCGGCACTCACGCGTACCACTATCGCGTACCGGCCGGGGAACCCCGCGGCGGGGTGGACCGGGCAGGAGCCGTTGGTGGTCCCGCCCGACGGACGGCCCCGCGGCCGGCTACCTGCCCAGGTGGTTGGCGGTGTGTACGGCGCGCAGGACGGCCGCCGCCTTGTTGCGGCACTCGGTGTCCTCGGCCACCGGGTCGGAGTCGGCGACCACTCCGGCGCCCGCCTGGACGTAGGCGGTGCCGTCCCGCAGCAGGGCCGTGCGGATCGCGATCGCGGTGTCGGAGTCGCCGGCGAAGTCCAGGTAGCCCACACAGCCGCCGTACAGCCCGCGCCGGGTCGGCTCCAGCTCCTCGATGATCTGCATGGCGCGCGGCTTGGGCGCGCCGGAGAGGGTGCCGGCGGGGAAGCAGGCGGTGAGCACGTCGAAGGCGGTGCGGCCCTCGGCCACCGTGCCGGTCACCGTGGAGACGATGTGCATCACATGGCTGTAGCGCTCGACGGACATGAAGTCGACGACCTCGACGCTGCCGGGTTCGCAGACCCGGCCGAGGTCGTTGCGCCCCAGGTCGACCAGCATCAGATGCTCGGCGCGCTCCTTGGGGTCGGCCATCAGCTCGTCCGCCAGGGCCTGGTCCTCCTGGACGGATGCGCCGCGCGGGCGGGTGCCGGCGATCGGGTGCACCATGGCCCGGCCGTCCTCGACCTTGACCAGCGCCTCGGGACTGGAGCCGACCACGTCGAAGGCCGCCCCGCCGGCAGTCCCGTCGCCGTCGTCGCCCTCGAAGCGGAAGAGGTACATGTACGGGCTGGGGTTGGTGGCGCGCAGCACCCGGTAGACGTCCAACGCGCTGGCCGTGCAGGGGGTTTCGAAGCGCTGGGAGGGCACGACCTGGAAGGCCTCGCCGGCCCGGATGCGCTCCTTGATGTCCTCGACGGCCTCCTGGTAGGCCGGTCCGCCCCACTCGGCGGTGTACGGGGGGACCTCGGACGGCGGCAGCGCGGCGGCGCTGGCGGGCGCGGGCCGGGCGAGGTCGTCGGCCATGGTGTCCAGCCGGGCCACGGCGTCCGCGTACGCCTCGTCGATGCCGGTGTCGAGGTCGTTGTGGTTGATCGCGTTGGCGATCAGCAGGACCGTGCCGTTCCAGTGGTCGAGGACCGCGAGGTCGGAGGTGAGCAGCATGGTCAGCTCGGGCAGCCGGAGGTCGTCGGTGGTCTGCTCGCCGATCTTCTCCAGGCGGCGCACGATGTCGTAGCCGAGGTAGCCGACCATGCCGCCGGTGAAGGGCGGCAGGCCCGCGCCCTCGATCAGGTCGCGGGGGGTGTGCAGGGTCTCGACGGTGGCGCGCAGTACGGCGAGCGGGTCGCCCTCGGTGGGCACGCCGACCGGCGGGGTGCCCAGCCAGTGGGCCCGGCCGTCGCGGGTGGTGAGGGTGGCGGCGCTGCGGACGCCGATGAAGGAGTAGCGCGACCACGTACGGCCGTTCTCGGCGGACTCCAGCAGGAAGGTGCCGGGGCGTTCGGCGGCGAGTTTGCGGTAGAGCCCGACCGGGGTGTCGCCGTCCGCGAGCAGCCGCCGGGTGACGGGGATGACCCGTCGGTCCTTGGCGAGGGTGCGGAAGGTGTCGAGGTCCGGAGTGGCGGTGCCGGTGGTTCCCGTGGTCATGGCAGCGGAGCCTACTGGCCCTGGCCTTCCTCGGTGGGCAGTACGTCCGCGTCGAAGCAGGTGCGGGCGCCGGTGTGGCAGGCGGCGCCGACCTGGTCGACCTTGACCAGGACGGTGTCGGCGTCGCAGTCCAGCGCGACCGACTTGACGTACTGGAAGTGGCCTGAGGTGTCGCCCTTGACCCAGTACTCCTGGCGGCTGCGGCTCCAGTACGTGCAGCGGCCGGTGGTCAGGGTGCGGTGCAGCGCCTCGTCGTCCATCCACCCCATCATCAGCACCTCGCCGGTGTCGTACTGCTGGGCGATGGCGGGGACCAGGCCGTCGGCGCCGCGCTTGAGGCGGGCGGCGATGGCGGGATCCAGTTGGGTGTCGGTGGCGGTGGTGCGGCTGCTGGTCATGGGTCCATTGTGCCGTGCGGCATCCTTCAGGCATGCATCCTCAGCAGCCGCCCGTGCCGCCAGAGCCGCCGGACCCGGACCATGCCGCGCGGGTGGCGGCGCGGGTGCTGGGCGCGGTGTTCGCGGCGGCGGTGGTGGTCGGTGTGGTGGTCGCCGTGGTGGTGGTGCGGAAGTAGCCGCGCCGCCGGGCTCATACCCCCAGCTTCGCCGCCATCAGCTGCCCGATGGCCTCCTTGTCCCCGTCCAGCTCGACCTCGGCCGCCTCCTGCCGCCCGAAGGCGAACAGGGTCAGCTCGCCGGGCTCCCCGACGACCGTGACCACCGGGGTGCCGCGGCGCGCGACCGCGGTCCGCCCGTCCGGCCGGCGCAGGACGAGACCCACCGGCGACCTACGGCCGAGCATCCGGGCCATCCGCTCGATCCTCGCCCACAGGCCGTCCGCGAAGACGGGGTCGAGCTCGCGCGGGGCCCAGTCCGGCTGCGCCCGCCGGACGTCCTCGCCGTGGACGTAGAACTCGACCGTGTTGGACGCCTCGTCGATCTGCTTCAGCGCGAACGGCGACATCCGCGGCGGGCCGGTCCTGATCAGCTGGATCAGTTCCTCGTACGGCTTGGCCGCGAACTCCGCCTGCACCCGGTCCAGCCGGGCCGCCAGCGGCCTGAAGAGGATCCCGCCGGCCGCGTCGGCGCGCCGTTCGCGCACCACCACATGCGCGGCCAGGTCCCGCGCGGTCCAGTTCTCACACAGGGTCGGCGCGTCGGGTCCGGCGCTCTCCAACAGGTCGGCGAGCAGGAGCCGTTCGCGCTGCGCATGGGTCGACATGCGGCCAGCCTACGGCCGGGGCCGGGCCGCCGCCACGGCACCGCGCGGCGCGGCGGTCAGGGCGTCCCCTGATCGAGGTGCTCGGTGAGGATGCGTTCCAGTTCGCGGGCGGCGCGCGGCGGGGAGACATCGCCGCGGTGGGCGACGGAGATGGTGCGGTGCATTCCGGGGGTGGCGAAGCGGGTGATGCGCAGGCCGGAGCGTTCGGCGACCATGCTGGGGACGACGGCGATGCCCAGCCCGGCCCGTACGAAGCCGAGGACCGCGTCCATCTCGCCGCCCTCGACGGTGAAGGTGGGCTCGAAGCCGGCCGCGCGGCATGCCGCGGTGGTGAATTCCCGCAGGTCGTAGCCGCGGCGGAACATGGCGAGCGGGCGGTCGCGCAGGTCCTCGACCCGGATGCGGGTGCGGCGGCCGACGACCGGGGCGGGCCGGCCGGGGGCGGAGACCACGACCAGCTCCTCGCGCAGCAGGTCGGCGGTGGCCAGCGCCGGGGCCTGGACCGGGAGCGGGGTGATGATCAGGGCGAGGTCGAGTTCGCCGTCGGCCAGGGCGCGGACCAGGTCCTGGGAGCCGTCCTCGGTGACGATCAGGTCGACGCCCGGGTAGGTGGCGTGGAAGGCGCTCAGGACGTCGGGGACGAGGCTGGCGCAGAGGCTGGGCGGGGCCCCGAGCCGTAGCCGGCCGCGGCACAGCTGGGCGACCTCCTGGACCTCGCGGCGGGCGGTCTCGGCGTCGGCGAGGATCCGCCGGGCGAGCGGCAGCAGGGTCTCGCCGGCGTCGGTGAGGGTGATGTGGCCGCGCGCCCGGTGGAACAGCTCGGCGCCCAACTCCCGCTCCAGGGACCGGATCTGCTGAGAGAGCGAGGGCTGGGCGACATGTTCGCGTGCGGCGGCGCGGGTGAAGTGGCGGGTGTCGGCCACGGCGGTGAAGTAGCGGAGCTGCTGCAACTGCATAAGGGGAATGTAGGGCATCGATAGGCTCAGGCTATGGAGATGAGCCGCACCATGTCTTGGACTGATGGGCCGCCCGCTCCTTACCGTCGGGACCCATGGCACTGGACACACGGACGGATCGACGGCCGTCCATGACCCACAGGCTCTGGGACTCGTCCGTCGGCAAGAAGACGGTGATGGCCGTGAGCGGTCTGATCATGCTGCTCTACCTGGTCGTCCACATGATCGGCAACCTGAAGATCTTCTTCGGTCCGGACGAGTTCGACCACTACGCGCACTGGCTGCGGGTGGTCGGCGAGCCCTTCATGCACCGCGAGTGGACGCTGTGGCTGGTCCGGGTGGTCCTGGTCGCCGCCGTCGTCGCGCACGCCACCTCCGCGTACCAGCTCAGCCGCCGGGACATCAAAGCGCGGCCGAACAAGTACGTGCACAAGAAGCCGCGGGCGAGCTACGCCACCCGCACCATGCGCTGGGGCGGGATCATCCTCGGCCTGTTCATCGTCTGGCACGTCCTGGACCTGACCACCGGCACCGTGCACTCCGGCGGCTTCCGGTCCGGCCACCCCTACGGGAACGTGGTGGACACCTTCTCCACCTGGTACGGCAACGCCGTCTACCTCATCGCGATGCTGGCGCTCGGCCTGCACATCCGGCACGGCTTCTGGAGCGCCGCCCAGACCCTCGGCGTGGGCAGCCACGCCCGCGACCGCCTGCTCAAGACCCTCGCCAACGCCCTCGCGCTGGTGCTGACGCTGGGCTTCGTCTCCGTACCCGTCGCCGTCATGACCGGAGTGGTGAGCTGACATGAACCCGTACCCCGCCTACGCCGACTACGTCACCGGGGACCCGGTCGCCGACACCAAGGCTCCTGCCGGGCCGGTCGCCGAGCGCTGGGACCGGCGCCGCTTCGAGGCGAAGCTGGTCAACCCGGCCAACCGCCGTAAGCACACCGTCATCGTCGTCGGCACCGGCCTCGCGGGCGGCGCTGCCGGTGCCACGCTCGCCGAACAGGGCTACCACGTCGAGCAGTTCTGCTACCAGGACTCCCCGCGCCGGGCCCACTCGATCGCCGCCCAGGGCGGGATCAACGCCGCGAAGAACTACCGCAACGACGGCGACTCCGTCCACCGGCTCTTCTACGACACCGTCAAGGGCGGCGACTTCCGCGCCCGCGAGTCCAACGTCCACCGGCTCGCGCAGATCTCCGTCGAGATCATCGACCAGTGCGTGGCCCAGGGCGTGCCGTTCGCCCGCGAGTACGGCGGGCTGCTCGACACCCGCTCCTTCGGCGGCGTCCAGGTCTCCCGTACGTTCTACGCCCGCGGCCAGACGGGCCAGCAGCTGCTGCTCGGCGCCTACCAGGCGCTGTCGCGGCAGATAGCCGCGGGGAACATCGAGATGCACCCCCGTACCGAGATGCTCGACCTGATCGTCATCGACGGGAAGGCGCGCGGCATCGTGGCGCGCGATCTCCTCACCGGCCGCATCGACACGTACTTCGCGGACGCCGTCGTCCTGGCCTCCGGCGGCTACGGCAACGTCTTCTACCTGTCGACGAACGCCATGAACTCCAACGCCACCGCCGTGTGGCGGGCGCACCGCCGTGGCGCGTACTTCGCCAACCCCTGCTTCACCCAGATCCACCCCACCTGCATCCCGCGCACCGGCGACCACCAGTCCAAGCTGACGCTGATGAGCGAGTCGCTGCGCAACGACGGCCGGATCTGGGTCCCCAGGGCCAAGGGCGACACCCGCCCGCCCACCGAGATCCCCGAGGACGAGCGGGACTACTACCTGGAGCGGATCTACCCCTCCTTCGGCAATCTGGTGCCCCGTGACATCGCCTCGCGCGCCGCGAAGAACGTCTGTGACGAGGGCCGGGGCGTCGGCCCCGGCGGGCAGGGCGTGTATCTGGACTTCGCGGACGCCCTCGCGCGGATGGGCCGCAAGGCCGTCGAGGCGAAGTACGGCAACCTCTTCGACATGTACGCCCGGATCACCGACGAGGACCCCTACCGGGTGCCGATGCGGATCTACCCGGCGGTGCACTACACGATGGGCGGACTGTGGGTCGACTACGACCTCCAGACCACCGTGCCCGGCCTGTTCGCGATCGGGGAGGCCAACTTCTCCGACCACGGCGCCAACCGGCTCGGCGCGAGCGCGCTGATGCAGGGCCTCGCCGACGGCTACTTCGTCCTCCCGTCGACGATCAACGACTACCTGGCCCGCAACCCGCACAACGACGAGGTCACCGACGGACACCCCGCCGTCCAGGAGGTGCTGGCCGAGACGGAGGACCGGCTCAATCTGCTGCTGGCCGTCGACGGCGACCGCACCCCCGATTCCTTCCACCGCGAGCTCGGTGAACTCATGTGGGAGTACTGCGGCATGGCCCGCACCGACGAGGGGTTGCGCAAGGCGCTGGACCGGATCCCGCAGATCCGCGAGGAGTTCTGGCGCCGCATCAAGGTGCCCGGCACCGGCGAAGAGTTCAACCAGTCCCTGGAGAAGGCCAACCGGATCGTCGACTACCTGGAGCTCGCCGAGCTGATGTGCCTCGACGCGCTGCACCGCGCGGAGTCCTGCGGCGGCCACTTCCGCGAGGAGTCCCAGACCCCGGACGGTGAGGCCGAGCGCCGGGACGAGGAGTTCTCCTACGCCGCCGCCTGGGAGTTCACGGCCACCGGCGACGCCCCCGTCCTGCACAAGGAAGACCTGGTCTTCGAGTACGTCCACCCCACCCAGCGGAGCTACGCATGAGGCTCACCCTGCGCGTCTGGCGCCAGCAGAACGCCGACGCCCCCGGCGCCATGTCCACCTACGAGGTCGACGGCATCTCCCCGGACATGTCGTTCCTGGAGATGCTCGACACCCTCAACGAGGAGCTGATCCTCGGCGGTGACGATCCGGTCGCCTTCGACCACGACTGCCGCGAGGGCATCTGCGGTGCGTGCAGCCTGGTCATCAACGGCGAGGCGCACGGCCCGGAGCGGACCACCACCTGCCAGCTCCATATGCGGTCGTTCTCCGACGGCGACACCATCGACATCGAGCCCTGGCGCGCCGCGGCCTTCCCGGTCGTCAGGGACCTGGTCGTCGACCGCTCCGCCTTCGACCGGATCATCCAGGCCGGCGGCTACATCACCGCCCCGACCGGCGCCGCGCCGGAGGCCCATGCCACGCCCGTGCCGAAGCCGGACGCCGATGCCGCCTTCGAGCACGCGGAGTGCATCGGCTGCGGCGCCTGTGTGGCGGCCTGCCCGAACGGCGCCGCCATGCTGTTCACCTCGGCCAAGGTCAACCACCTCAATGTGCTGCCGCAGGGCGCGCCCGAGCGGGAGAGCCGGGTGCTGGACATGGTGGCCCGGATGGACGAGGAGGGCTTCGGCGGCTGCACCCTCACCGGGGAGTGCGCCACCGCCTGTCCCAAGGGCATCCCGCTGTTCAGCATCACCAAGATGAACCGCGAGTTCGTCCGGGCGGCGCGCAAGGGCCGCTGAGGCGGCGCCGCTCACACCGCGGCGGTCCCGATGAGCCCTTCCCGGGTGACCAGCGCGGCCAGCTCCGGCTCGCTCCTGCCCGCGGTGCCGTCGGGCCGCCGCGGCAGGACCATGTAGCGGCTCTCCGCGCTCGAATCCCACACCGTGATCGTGGTGTCCTCGGGCAGCTCCAGCCCGAACTCGGCCAGCACGGCGCGCGGTTCGCGCACCACCCGCGCGCGGTAGGCCTCGCTCTTGTACCAGGACGGCGAGGGCCCCAGCAGTCCGACCGGGTAGCAGGAGCACAGCGTGCAGACGATGACGTGGTGGGCGGCCGCGGTGTTCTCGACGACCTTCAGCCGCTGCTCCTGGATGCCGCCCGCCATCGAGAGCCCGAGCTCGGGCAGTGCGGCATTCGCATCGGCCAGCAGCCGGGACCGGAAGCCCTCGTCCACCCACGCCCGGGCCACGATGCGCGCGCCGTTGACCGGCGAGGCCCCCTTCAGCATCGTGGCCAGCGCGGCGTCCAGCTGCGCCTCCTCGACCACGCCGGCCGCGATCAGCCGCTCCTCCAGGCGCCGCACCCGCGCCCCCACCGGCGCACTGGTGTGCTCACCGCTCATGCCCGTCCCTCCGCACCGGCTCGATGTATGACTCCCAGAGGTCCACCGTGACCTCGTGATCCCCTTCGCCCCACAGGTCGCGCGCGGCGAAGGCCACGGTGTAGACCGGCTCGACACGCGGCGCGGCGATGCCCGCCGCGATCTCGTCGGCCAGCGCCCACCGGCCCTGCGACTCGACGATCCGCCCCAGGTGTCCGCGCACATAGCGCGGCACACGGGTGTGCCCGGCCGGGTCGCCGGGGCGCACCCGGACCCACTGCCCCGCGCGGAAGTCAGCCATCCGGCAGCACCTTCCGCTCGGCGAGCAGGGTCTCGATCGCGAGGAGCCAGCGCTCGTAGTACGACGTCGCCAGGTAGCGCTGCGGGTCCATCCGCTCCACGGCGTCCCGGAACTCATCGAGCCGGTAGACCCCGTTGCGCACCAGCACGGAGTTCAGCGCGAAGACCCGCGCCTCCCAGTCGGCGTGGAACGGAGGCTCGTCCGCCTCGATGCGCAGCGCCCCGAATCCGGTCTGCCCGCCCACATCGTTGACACGACTCATGGGCGGAGCCTACGGCGAAACGGCCCGCGGTTCGACGCGGCACCCCCGGCCCGCGGGGGGAACGGGGCGCGGCGCCGCGGTCAGCGGACCGGGTGCCCGGCCTCCCGCAGGGCGTCCTTGACCTGGGAGATGCGCAGGTCGCCGAAGTGGAAGACGGAGGCGGCCAGGACCGCGTCGGCGCCGGCGGCGACCGCCGGGGGGAAGTCGGAGAGCTTGCCGGCGCCGCCGGAGGCGATCACCGGGATGGTGACGTGCTTGCGCACCGCCTCGATCATCTCGACGTCGTAGCCGTCCTTGGTGCCGTCGGCGTCCATGGAGTTCAGCAGGATCTCGCCGGCGCCCAACTCGGCGGCGCGGTGCGCCCATTCGACGGCGTCGATACCGGTGCCGCGGCGTCCGCCGTGGGTGGTGACCTCGAAGCCGGACGGGGTGCCGGCGTCGGTGCGGCGGGCGTCGACGGACAGGACCAGGACCTGGCTGCCGAAGCGTTCGGCGATCTCGCGGATCACGTCGGGGCGGGCGATCGCGGCGGTGTTGACGCCGACCTTGTCGGCCCCGGCCCGCAGCAGCTTGTCGACGTCCTCGGGGGTGCGGACGCCGCCGCCGACGGTGAGCGGGATGAAGACCTGTTCGGCGGTGCGGCGGACCACGTCGTAGGTGGTCTCGCGGTTGCCGGAGGAGGCGGTGATGTCGAGGAAGGTCAGCTCGTCGGCGCCTTCCTCCCCGTAGATCTTCGCCATCTCGACGGGGTCGCCCGCGTCCCGCAGGTTCTGGAAGTTGACGCCCTTGACGACCCGCCCGTTGTCGACGTCCAGGCAGGGGATGACTCGTACGGCCAGTGTCATGGTTGGGGGGCCTCTCTGTACGCCTCGACCTCTACCTCGACGACCAGGCGCGGGTCCACGAAGCCGGAGACGATGATCATGGATGCGGCGGGGCGGACGGCGCCGAACAGCTCCTTGTGAGCGCGTCCGACCTCGTCCACGTCCCGGGCATGGGTGAGGTACATACGGGTGCGTACGACGTCGTCACGGCCGAGGCCCACCTCCTCCAGCGCCGACAGGGCGGTGCGGAAGGAGGTCAGCGCCTGCTCGTACGGGGCGCCGGCGGCGACCTGTCCGTCGGTGACGGAGGTGCAGCCGGAGACCAGCACCAGACCGTTGGGGAGCGCCACCGCGCGGGAGCGCCCGAAGGTCTCCGCCCAGGGGTCCTTGCCCCAGGGTTCGCCGGCCGTGACGCGCCGTACTCCACTCATGACGAGACGGCCTCCAGCGCCTCTTCGAGCGTGAACGCCTTGGCGTAGAGCGCCTTGCCGACGATCGCGCCCTCCACGCCCTGCGGGACCAGGGAGGAGATCGCCCGCAGGTCGTCGAGGGAGGAGACGCCGCCGGAGGCGACGACCGGGCGGTCGGTGGCGGCGCAGACATTGCGCAGCAGCTCCAGGTTGGGGCCCTGGAGGGTGCCGTCCTTGTTGATGTCGGTGACGACGTAGCGGGCGCAGCCCTCGGAGTCCAGACGGGCCAGTGTCTCGTAGAGGTCGCCGCCGTCGCGGGTCCAGCCGCGGCCGCGCAGCGTCGTCCCGCGCACGTCCAGGCCGACCGCGATCCGGTCGCCGTACTCGGCGATGATCTTGGCGACCCACTCGGGGTTCTCCAGGGCGGCGGTGCCGATGTTGACCCGGGTGCAGCCGGTGGCCAGGGCGGCGGCCAGCGAGTCGTCGTCGCGGATGCCGCCGGACAGCTCCACCTTGATGTCCATGGAGCGGGCGACCTCGGCGATCTGCGCACGGTTGTCGCCGGTACCGAAGGCGGCGTCGAGGTCGACGAGATGCAGCCATTCGGCCCCGGACCGCTGCCAGGCGAGGGCCGCCTGGAGCGGGTCGCCGTAGGAGGTCTCGGAGCCGGACTCGCCGTGGACGAGGCGGACGGCCTGGCCGTCGCGGACGTCGACGGCGGGGAGGAGTTCGAGCTTCGGCATCAGGGGGCTCACAGGGTGTTGATCCAGTTGGTCAGGAGCTGGGCGCCGGCGTCGCCGGACTTCTCGGGGTGGAACTGGGTGGCCCACAGCGGGCCGTTCTCGACGGCGGCCACGAAGGGCTCGCCGTGCGTGGCCCAGGTGACCTTCGGCGCGGCCATGTGCGGGTTGCCGGTCTCCAGCTCCCAGTCGTGCACCGCGTAGGAGTGCACGAAGTAGTAGCGGGCGTCGGCGGGCAGTCCGGCGAAGAGCCGCGAGCCCTCGGGGGCGTCGACGGTGTTCCAGCCCATGTGCGGCACGATGGGGGCCTTGAGCGGGCCGACGGTGCCCGGCCACTCCTCCAGGCCTTCGGTCTCCACACCGTGCTCGATACCGCGGCCGAAGAGGATCTGCATGCCCACGCAGATGCCCATCACCGGGCGGCCGCCGGCCAGCCGGCGACCGACGAGCCAGTCGCCGCGGGCCTCCTTCAGACCGCGCATACAGGCGGCGAAGGCGCCGACGCCGGGGACCAGCAGCCCCTCGGCGTTCATCGCCCGGTCGTAGTCCCGGGTGATCTCCACGTCGGCGCCGACATGCGCCAGGGCACGCTCGGCGGAGCGGACGTTACCGAAGCCGTAGTCGAAGACGACGACCTTCTTACGCGATGCCGAGGTGGTCAATTCCATACCTCCAGCCGCAGCACGCCGGCGGCGAGACAGAGCGCCGAGCCGATGGAGAGCAGCACGATCAGGCTCTTGGGCAGCTGCTGCTTCCAGAAGGAGTAGACGCCGCCGAGGAGGAAGAGCCCGATCAGGATGAAGACGGTCGACAGGCCGTTCATGGGGACTACAGCGCACCCTTCGTGGAGGGGATGATGCCGGCCGCGCGCGGGTCGCGTTCGCTGGCGTAGCGCAGGGCCCGGGCCAGCGCCTTGAACTGGCACTCCACGATGTGGTGGGCGTTGCGCCCGTACGGGACGTGGATGTGCAGCGCTATCTGGGCCTGCGCGACGAAGGACTCGAAGATGTGCCGGGTCATCGTGGTGTCGTAGCTGCCGATCATCGGCGCCATGTTCTCCGGCTCGGTGTGCACCAGATAGGGGCGGCCGGAGAGGTCGACGGTCACCTGGGCCAGCGACTCGTCCAGCGGGACGGTGCAGTTGCCGAAGCGGTAGATGCCGGACTTGTCGCCGAGGGCCTGCTTGAAGGCGGCGCCCAGCGCGAGGGCGGTGTCCTCGATGGTGTGGTGGGTGTCGATGTGCAGATCGCCATCGGTCTTGACCTTGAGGTCGAACAGCCCGTGCCGGCCGAGCTGGTCGAGCATGTGGTCGTAGAAGCCGACACCGGTCGACACATCGACCTCGCCCCGGCCGTCGAGGTCGATCTCGACGAGCACGGACGTTTCCTTCGTGGTGCGCTCCACGCGTCCTACGCGGGTCATTGCTCGTTCTCCTTCAAACTGCGTTCTTTGAACAGCGTGCGCACCGCATCGAGGAACGCATCGTTCTCGGCCGGGGTGCCGGCGGTGACCCGCAGCCATCCGGGTACGCCGTTGTCACGGACCAGGACCCCCTGGTCGAGGAGCGCCTGCCAGGCGGCATGGGCGCCCCCCTCGCCGGTGAACCGGCCGAACTGCACGAAGTTGGCGTCGGAGGCGGTGACCTCGCAGCCGATCGTCCGCAGCTCGCTGACCAGCCGGTCCCGTTCGGCCTTCAGCTGCTCGACGTACTTCAGGAGCGTATCGGTGTGCTCCAGCGCGGCGAGCGCGGTGGCCTGCGTGACGGACGAGAGGTGGTACGGCAGCCGGACGAGCTGGACGGCGTCGACCACCGCGGGGTCGGCGGCCAGATAGCCCAGCCGCAGCCCGGCGGCGCCGAACGCCTTGGACATCGTCCGCGAGACCACCAGGTTCGGCCGGCCCTCGATCAGCGGCAGCAGCGAGGGGCGGTGGCTGAACTCGCCGTAGGCCTCGTCGACCACCACCAGCGCCCCGTTGCCGTCGGCCCTGGCGGCCTGCGCGGCGTCGTACAGCGCCAGCACGGTCTCGGCCTCGACGGCCGTGCCCGTGGGGTTGTTGGGCGAGCAGATGAAGACCACGTCGGGCCGCTGCCCGGCGATGGCCGCCTTCGCCGCGGTCAGGTCGATGGTGAAGTCGTCGTTGCGCGGGCCGGAGATCCAGCCGGTGCCGGTACCGCGCGAGATCAGACCGTGCATCGAGTACGAGGGCTCGAAGCCGATGGCCGTGCGCCCCGGGCCGCCGAAGGTCTGCAACAGCTGCTGGATGACCTCGTTGGAGCCGTTGGCCGCCCAGACCTGCTCCTTGGTGACCTGGTGGCCGCCGGTGCGGGTGAGGTAGCGGGCCAGCTCGGTGCGCAGCTCGACGGCGTCCCGGTCCGGGTAGCGGTTGAGCTCCCGGGCGGCCTCGGTCACCCGCTCGGCGATCCGCCGGACCAGCGGCTCGGGCAGCGGGTAGGGGTTCTCGTTGGTGTTCAGGCGTACCGGCACGTCCAGCTGAGGGGCGCCGTACGGGGACTTGCCGCGCAGCTCGTCCCGGATGGGGAGATCGTCGATACGGGTCACGTGCCTGCTCACTTGCTCTGCGGGACCTTCCAGTCGAACCTGGCCTTGATCGCCGCGCCGTGCGCCGGGAGGTCCTCGGCCTCGGCGAGGGTCACCACGTGGTGGGCGACCTCGGCCAGCGCGTCGCGGGTGTAGTCCACGACATGGATGCCGCGCAGGAAGGACTGCACGGACAGGCCGGAGGAGTGACAGGCGCAGCCGCCGGTGGGCAGCACGTGGTTGGAGCCGGCGCAGTAGTCGCCGAGCGAGACCGGCGCGTACGGGCCGACGAAGACCGCGCCGGCGTTGCGGACCCGGGCGGCGACGGCCGAGGCGTCGGCGGTCTGGATCTCCAGGTGCTCGGCACCGTAGGCGTCCACCACGCGCAGCCCCTCGTCGAGGCCGTCGACCAGGACGATGGCCGACTGCCGGCCGGAGAGCGCCGGGACGATCCGGTCCTCGACGTGCTTGCTGGCGGCGACCTGCGGGGCCAGCTCCTTCTCGGTCTTCTCGGCCAGTTCTACGGAGTCGGTGACCAGGACGGCGGCGGCCATCGGGTCGTGCTCCGCCTGGCTGATCAGGTCGGCGGCGAGGTGCACGGGGTCGGCCGTGTCGTCGGCGAGGATCGCGATCTCGGTGGGGCCGGCTTCGGAGTCGATGCCGATCCGGCCCTTGAGCAGGCGCTTGGCGGCGGCGACATAGATGTTGCCGGGGCCGGTGACGAGGTTGGCGGGCAGGCACTCGTCGGTGCCGTACGCAAACATCGCGATGGCCTGGGCGCCGCCGGCCGCATAGACCTCGTCGACGCCGAGCAGCGCACAGGTGGCGAGGATCGTCGGGTGCGGCAGACCGTCGAAGTCCACCTGCGGCGGGGAGGTCACGGCCAGGGAGGCGACGCCGGCCTCCTGCGCGGGGACGACGTTCATGACGACGGACGAGGGGTAGACCGAGCGGCCGCCCGGTACGTACAGCCCCACCCGCTCGACGGGGACCCAGCGTTCGGTGACCGTGCCGCCGGGGACGACCTTGGTGGTGACGTCGGTGCGGCGCTGCTCGCGGTGGACGATCCGGGCGCGCCGGATGGACTCCTCCAGGGCGGCACGCACGGCCGGGTCCAGTCCGTCAAGGGCGCGTTGCAGCGCCTCGGCGGGAACCCGTACCCGCTCGATCTCCACACCGTCGAACCGCCGCGCGTACTCGATCAGCGCCGCGGTGCCGCGATGGCGTACGTCCTCGCAGATCGGCCGCACCTTCTCCAGGGCGGCTTCCACGTCGAACTCGGCACGGGGCAGCAGGTCGCGCAGGGCGCCGCCCTCGGGGAGGGCGTCACCGCGCAGGTCGATTCGGGAGATCACGCCCCCAGTGTCTCAGACCCGATCCCGGCGCCGACCGGCCGTATCACTCAGTGATACACCGCGACGCACGGTACGGACGCACCGTGATCCGGCCCGCGAAGTTGACCGGAGTTGGCCCTGACCACACGTGTTCAAGCAGTCACGGGGCGGGCAAGGGCCACATAGCGGCATACGGGGGAAACCTGCGGGACGTATGCGTCCTCGTGCGCAGACCACGCGCGAAGTGCGTCCGAACAGGTTGCGGCATGCGGCCGCGGCACTCCAATGGGACAGCAAGGGGGAAACAGTGACCGACCCCGGCGACGGCGACGCGCCCGCCGACCTGCGACTGACGTCGGCGGAATGGAGCATGTGGCAGGCCTTCCGCAACGGCAGCACCTGCGATCTGCACATCGGCGACCCGGCCCGCGACGATCCGCACGGACAGCATCTGTGGGGGCCCGAGCGCCGGGTGCGGGCGCGGGTGGTGGCGCTGCTGCTGCTCGACGGGCCGCCGGCGCAGCCCGGCCGGGTCTCCGCGCTCAAGCTCACCGGCGCGTACATCACGGACACCCTCGACGTCGCGGGCGGCGCGATCAAGCCATTCGTGGAACTCCGGGACTGCCGCTTCGAGGCGGAGGTGGTGCTGCCCGAGAGCCGGTTCACCACCCTGCGGATGGTGAACTGCGCGATACCGAGGCTGGAGGCGGCCCGGCTGCACACCGAGGGCGACCTCCATCTGCCCCGCTGCGTCGTCCAGTCCGGCATCCGCCTCACCGACGCCCACATCGGCACGGACCTGATGCTCAACCAGACCGTGGTGCACAAGGACCGGCAGGGCCGGTCGATCATGGCGGACGGGATGACCGTCGCCCAGGACCTCCAGGCCGAGATGCTGGAGTCCTACGGTGAGCTGTCGCTGCGCGGCGCCACCATAGGGGTGTCGCTGAGCCTGCGCGGCAGCCGGCTGAGCAACCCCTTCGGCCGCCGGGCGCTGAACGCCCCGCAGCTCACCGTCGAACGCACCCTGTATCTGACCGCCGCGGGCCTGGCGAACTCCCCGTTCTCCAGCACCGCCACTCCCCCGTACGGCATCGGCAACACCCCCTCGCGCGGCACCCGCATGCAGCGCTTCGAGTGCGAGGGCGGGATGCGGCTGGACGACGGCCGGTTCGGCGACGCGCTCGACTTTGAACACGCCCGCTTCGTCATGGAGTCCGACCAGGAACTGTCGCTGCGCCGGATACAGACGCCCGAGCTGCGGTTCCTCGGGGAGCGGCCGCAGCGTGGCCGGGTGATCCTCTCCGGCGCCCGGGTCGCCAACCTCGTCGACAAGTCGGCAAGCTGGCCCGGGCTCGGCGGACTGTGGATGGCCGGCTTCGCCTACGAAACGCTGATCCCGCGCGGCCCCTTCCCGCTCTCCCAGCGGCTGCAATGGGTGGCCGCCGCGACACCCGAGTACGCACCCGAGCCGTACGAGATGCTCGCTACCTCCCTGCGCGCCAGCGGGGAGGACGCCGACGCCCGCGAGGTGCTGCTCGCCAAGCAGCGGCGGCGCCGGGAGACCCTGCCGCTGGCCGCGAAGGCCTGGGGCTTCCTCCAGGACTGGACCGTCGCCTACGGCTACCGCCCCGGACGGGCCGCGGTATGGATGGCCATCCTGTGGGCGATCGGCACCCTCTACTTCTCGTCCGACCCGCCCCCACCCCTCAAACCGGGCGAAGCCCCGCCATGGAACCCCTACCTCTACTCCCTCGACCTGCTCCTGCCGGTCATCGACCTCTATCAGGGCCCCGCCTGGAAGCCGGGCGGGTGCGCACAGTGGGCGGCGGCAGTGCTGATCCTGGCGGGCTGGGTACTCGCGACGACGGTGGCGGCGGGTGCGTCGCGGCTGCTGCGCAGGCAGTAACTCCCACGTTTTTGTCTGCGGCGCCGTGCGTGTTCTCGCCGTTGCGCCTGGCGGCGGGCGTGGTGTTGTCGGGTGCGGTGCCGCTCCTCCGGACTTCGTCCTGCGGCGCGGCCCCTCCCGTGGGTGGGTGGGAAAACGTGAGTGGGGGCGGGTGTTGCATGTCCCGTTGCTGTGACTGGATCCACAAGCGTGCACCGGACCGATTACGTGCACCCCTACGGTCTTCCTCCCACCCCCAACGGAAGGGGCCGGACCGCAGGACGAAGTCCGGAGGGCCGGTCCCGCAGCCGAACAGCCCCGCGCAGCGGCACCAGCCCGCCGCAGGCGCAACGGCGAGACGACGCACGGCGCCGCAGACGACAACGTGGGCCGAGGCACAGCGCAGCGGAGGGGCGCAACGGCGAACAACCACCACGGCGGGAAAGCCAACCACGTGGGAACCAAGCCAAGCGCAGCGTCTAGTCTTATCGGCTGTGACCTCCGTGCGCCTCCCCCTCTTCCCGCTGAACTCGGTGCTGTTCCCGGGACTCGTGCTCCCGCTGAACGTTTTCGAGGCGCGGTACCGGGCGATGATGCGCGATCTGAGCGCGATGCCCGACGATGACCGCCGCTTCGCGGTGATCGCGATCCGGGACGGGCGGGAGGTCGCGCCCACCGCGCAGGGCCTGCCGGACGCCACGCTGCCGTCCGAGGGCGGTCCGGCGGCGGGCTTCGGCGACGATCCGCTCCAGGCGTTCCACTCCGTGGGCTGTGTCGCGGACGCGGCCACCATCCGGGAGAAGTCCTCCGCCGAGGACACCGGCTATGAGGTTCTGGCCACCGGCACCACCCGCTTCCGGCTGCTGTCGGTGGATACCTCCGGGCCGTATCTGACGGCCGAGCTGGAGGAGCTGGAGGAGGAAGAGGGCGAGGGCGCGGGCGCGCTCGCGTCGGGTGTGGTGCGCGCCTTCCGTACCTATCAGAAGCGGCTGGCCTGGGCGAACGAGCGGACGCTGTCGAGCGGGCAGGACCTGCCGGCCGACCCGTCGGTGCTGTCGTACCTGGTCGCCGCGGCGGCCGTCCTGGACGTGCCCGCCAAGCAGCGGCTGCTGGAGGCGCCGGACACCGCGGCCCGTCTGGGGCAGGAGCTGAAACTCCTTCGCCATGAGTCGGCGCTGCTCGGTAAGCTCCCGTCGCTGCCGGCCGTGGATCTGACCAGGCAGCCGACCAGCCCCAACTGACGCGAGGCACGAAGACGGTGGCGAAGAAGTCGAAGAAGTCCGTCGGCACCCCCGCGACGGTCGCCCTCACCAAGGCGGGCGTTCCCTTCACGACGCACTCGTACGCGCACGATCCGGCCAGCGCCTCGTACGGCGAGGAGGCCGCCGACGCCCTCGGTGTCCCGCCGGACCAGGTCTTCAAGACCCTGCTGGCGGAGGTCGACGGGGCGCTGACGGTCGCCGTGGTGCCGGTGTCCGGGTCGCTGGACCTCAAGGCGCTGGCGTCCGCGGTGGGCGGCAAGCGGGCGACGATGGCGGATCCGGCGGCGGCCGAGCGCAGTACGGGGTATGTCCTCGGCGGGATCTCGCCGCTCGGGCAGCGCAAGCGGCTGCCCACGGTCGTGGACGCCTCGGCCGAGGGCAGGCCGACGGTGTGTGTCTCGGCGGGGCGGCGCGGTCTGGAGGTCGAGCTGTCGCCGGCGGATCTGGTGGCGCTGACCGGGGCGCGGGTGGCACCGATCGCACGGAGCTGAGCGATCCCGGTGGGACGGCCGGTCGGCCGGCCGTCCCTGGGGGCGTCCGGGCTCAGCCCGTGACGGGCGGTTCCGGCCGGTGGTCGTCGCGGGCGTCACCGTGCGGGCCGTGGCCGTCGTGGTGTTCCTGACCGTCGTGGTCGCTGCCGTGCGGGTGGTCGTAGCCATGACCGCCGGACCAGTCCAGGCCTTCCGGCTCCGGGTCGCGCGGGCCGAAGAGGCCGGTCAGCGCCAGCTGCGTCAGCATCGAGGCGATCGGCCAGGCCAGCAGCGCGCCCTTGGCCTGGAGCCGCAGCGGGCCCTCGAAGGTCACGCCGGGGCCGACCTGCTTGGCGTGCGCGGCCACGTCCGGGGTCGGGCCCAGCCACATACCGGTCAGCCAGCCCAGCCCCGCGCCCAGCAGCCCGCCCAGGACCAGCGCCACGACCAGCGGGATCCCGCCGCGACGGCGTAGGACGAAGACCACGGCCGCGCTGAGCACGCCGAAGGCGAGGGACAGCAGGACGAAGGTGCCGTCCGCGCCGATCGCCTCTTCGCCCTCGGTGTTCTTGAGGTAGACGTTGCGGGTGTCCGAGATCAGCGGGATGTGCGGTGCGAGCCAGTTCCACAGCACGCCCAGCAGTACGCCGCTCACCCCGACCGCGAGCGCGATCAGCGCGCCCTCGCGCAGCTCACGGCCCAGCTCGGGGCCGAACGAACCGCCGTGCTCGGCGGCTCCGTGGTCCGCGGGCGCGGCCTGGGGGTGCTGCGGCTCTTCGGGCGGTTGGTTCTCGTGGGGCGTCAGCGGTGCGGTCACCCCGCCATCGTGCCAGGTGGGGCTGGTGGGACCGGCAGCAGGACGCCCGTTCGGGGTGGGGGCGCCGCTCATCGGGTGGCCGCCCTGCGGTAGGCCCAGGTCGCGACGGCCAGCGAGAGCACTCCGACGGCCGCGCAGACCCCCAGGTCGGCACCGACCGCGACCCAGTCGGGGTGCGGGTCGAAGCTGCGCGCCAGCGCCTCCACGCCGTAGGTCGAGGGCAGCAGATCGCGGGCCCAGCCGATCATCTCGGGCATCCGCCCGGCCGGCAGTACGCCCAGCAGCAGGGCCGCCGACATGCCCAACTGGCCGCAGAGCGTGGCGAGTTCGGGGCGCGGTGCGAGCAGCCCCAGGGCCGCGCCGAGACCGGACAGCGCGGCACCGGCGAGCGGGAGCACGGCGGCCAGCACCCAGAGGTTGGCCATCGGCAGCTGGAAGAGCACACAGCCGGTGACGGCGGTGACGATCGTCCCCGGCACGGTGAAGGAGGCGTAGGCGGCGGCCGCACCGAGCACCACGGCGGCCGGCGGGACCGGCAGCGTCGCGTAGTGGTCGAGTCCGCCGCCGGCCCGTAGCTGGCCGAAGTACTGGGCGAGCAGGTTGAGCGCCACGAAGGCGACCACCAGCACGCTGGAGCCGGAGACCACGGACCGCGCGGGGTCGCCGCCGTCGACCACCCCGCGCAGCAGGACCATGATCCCGATGGACTGGAAGGTGGCGACGAACAGCAGCGGGATCCGGGCGACCCGGGCCCGGGAGAGCTGGGCGCGGTAGACGGCGCCGAGCGCGGGCACGAAGCGGGCGCGCGGCGCCAGCGGGGCGGCCCCGTCCTCGGACCACGCTCCGGTGGCCGGGGCCGCCCCGGCCACCGCCTGCGCGGGAACCACACTCACGCTGTCACCAGGCCTTCCTCGCCACGTCCGCAGCATTCCATACGCCCGCAGCACTCCATACGTCCGCGATACCTGCCCCCGCTCACGCCTTCACCAGTCCCTCGCCCCGGCCGCCGAGCGCGAGATACACGTCCTCCAGGCTCGGTGTCGCCAGCGTGAAGTCGTCGAGGGCGGCGAAGGCTGGGCCTCCGGTGACCGCGGCGACGGCGGAGCGGGCCCGGTCGGCGGGGAGGCGCAGGGTCCAGCGGCGGCCGGAGGCGCGGGCGTCGGCTTCGAGGGCGGCGACCTCGGGGACGTCCAGCGGCGGGCGGTCGCGCCAGACCAGCTCCAGCCGGACCTCGTTGCTCACCATGTCCTTCAGCCCGCCGGGCGTGTCGCAGGCGATGACCCGGCCCCGGTCGATCACCGCGACCCGGTCGAGCACGCTCTCGGCCTCCAGCACGTTGTGGGTCACCAGCACCACCGTGGCGCCGCGCTCGGCCCGGCGCCGGTCCACCGCGGCCCATACGGCGCGCCGCGCGACCGGGTCCATGCCGGTGGTGGGCTCGTCCAGCACCAGCAGCGGCCGCGCGCCGATCAGCGCGGTGGCGAAGCAGGCCAGCCGCCGCTGTCCGCCGGAGAGCTTCTGGAGCGCCCGGCCCGCGATGTCCCCCAGGCCCAGCTCCTCGACCACCGCGTCCCGCTCGGTGCGGGCCTCGCGGGCGCCGAGTCCGCGCAGCCGGCCGGTGGTCTCCACGGCGAGGGCGACGGTCATCTCGTCCAGGGCGGTGGACTCCTGCCCCAGGTAGCCCAGCAGCCGGGCGGCCCGTTCCGGGTGGCGCACCAGGTCGTGGCCGAGGACGGCGATGCTGCCGGAGTCCGGGCGCAGCAGTCCGGTCAGCTGGCGCACCAGGGTGGACTTGCCGGCGCCGTTGGGGCCGAGCAGCCCGAAGATCTCGCCGCGGTGGACGTCCAGGGTGATGCCGTCGTTGGCCCGTACGGCGGGCGCCTGTGCCGCACCGCGGCGCCCGCGCATCGCGGGGTACGTCTTGACCAGGTCCCGCACGGCGCACACCGGCCCGCCGCGCTCTGCCTGTGTTGCGCCCGTCCTCACGAGCTACGAGGGTACGCGTCCTCGGCCCGGCTCCGGCCCGCGGGGCTCCTGGGCGAGCCGGAACGGGGGCGGGGCGGCGGGCGTCAGTCCCCGGCCGGGGCGTGCTCGGCGGCCGTCCGCAGATCGACCTCGCGCCAGAAGCCGGCCCGGATCGCATAGCGGTCGTGCTCGTCGATCTGGTCGTCCTTGTGGGCGAGCAGCCCGAAGCGGGCGGCGTAGCGCAGCAGTTCACCGTCGATGCGGTGCGGGATGCGCGGGTACTCCGTCGAGAGCTGCGCCAGGTGCGCCGGATCGGAGAGCCGGTCGGTCCAGCGGCGGGCGAAGACCTGGCCGACCTCGAAGGGGTCGCCGCTGACGGCGGTGATGTCCTCCTCGCGGTCGGCCCAGCGCTGCTCGGCGCTGGTGAGCTGGGCGAGGGTGGGCAGGGCGGCGGTCCCGTCGGGTTCGCCGGCCGGTCCGCCGCGCTCGACCCAGCCCTTGTCGGAGGACCAGCGCAGGGTGGCGCCGGCGGCTGACCGGTCGCCGTTGCCGGCCGCGGTCTGGCCGGCCGCGCGGTCCCGGCCGAGTCCGGCGAGGTCCTTGGGCGTGGGCACACCCCGCGCGCCCGCGGCCTCGCCGCCGGCGGTCCGGCCGTCGCTGCCGGCCGCGGGCCGGGTCACCCCATTGGCGGAGCCGTTGCGCTCATGCGTACGGTCACCGGTTTCCGCGCCGGAGGGTGAGCCGGCGGCAGCGGCGGCAGCGGCCGCGGACTCGGGCAGTGGCGCGGAGAGGATCGCGGCGATCTCGGGGCGGGGGGCGGGCGGCGAGGCGCAGGGGCCGCCGAGTTCCTTGGCGCGCACCGCCCGGGTGATCCAGCTGCGGTCCAGCACCCGGCGCTCATCGGCCTCGGCGACCAGGTCCTCGGACTGGTTGTAGTCGCCGTCGGCGGCCTGGACGGCCCACAGATGGACCGCGACGCCGTGTTCCTTCGCCGACATCAGGCCGGGCAGCAGATCGCCGTCGCCGGTGACCAGGACGATGTCGGAGCAGGCGCGGTTACGGGCGAGCTCGGTCAGCTCGGCGTGCATCGCGGCGTCCACCCCCTTCTGCGCCCAGCGGCCGTCACTGCGGGTCAGGGCACCCAGCCGGACGGTGACCCGGGGCATCACACGCAGCCGGCGGTGCTCGGGCTGCGGGACCCGGTCGGGGGCGCCGTCGAACCAGTAGATGCGCAGCAGCGGGCGTTCGGTGTCGGCTTCGGCGCGCTGGCGCAGGCCCTGGATGAGGGCGGCGTGGTCGACGGTGATCCGGGACCGGGCGGGCTCTCCGGCGAGCAGACTCGCAGCGGCGCCGAGCAAATACCCGGCGTCCACCAGGACGACGCAGCGATCCACGTTCCACCCTCTTCCCTGAGGTGCTGAAGTCCGGTCGCCCCCCGGCTCGGCCCGTGGCACGAGTTCTCTTCGGCTTTCCTTGGAGTCTGCCCGACCGTACGGGCGTTATCTGCCCGAACTCGATCATCGGCGTGGCGGATTCGGCGGGGATCTTGAGTACAGCGCGTGATCAGCCGTTTCACAGAGGGTAATTGCCCGAAATGCAGGCTTCTGTCCGGCGTGTCAGTCTGGTCGCGGCCCCGATCCCAGATTCCCCCTCAGGAGGCAACGGTCATGGCCAAGAACAAGAAGCAGGACCGCAGTCAGAAGGCCGCGAGCCAGGCGGAGCGCGGCCAGCAGCAAGCCCAGCAGACGGCCATGGAGGCGCAGGCCAAGTCCAGTGCCACCGCCACCCCCGGGGACCTTGCCCGCAAGAACCGCGAGCGGCGCTTCGGACACAACTGACCTACGGTGCAGATGATTTGCTGCACATGAACCGAGGGGCGCGCCCGTCTTGGGCGCGCCCCTCGGGCCGGCTCGGATGCGGCGCTCGGCGGTCCGCCGCGGATCAGCCCGCCAGGCAGGACGGGCCGAGCAGCACCTTGAGGTCGCCGAACAGCGACGGGTCGGGAGTGACCCGATGCCGGTCCAGCCGCAGCACGGTGGTCTTACGCGCCCCCAGCAGCTTGATCCGCACCTCCGTGGAGCCTCGGTGGCTGCTCAGCACCTCGCCGAGCTTCTCGACCATCGGCGGGGTGACCTTCACCGTCGGAATCGTGATCGTCACGGGGGCGTTGGTGCCCGCCTCGGAGAGGTCGGGGACCATCATCTCCATCGCGACCAGACGCGGGATGTCCTCGCGCTTGTCGAGCCGGCCCTTGACGAACACCACGGTGTCCTCGACGAGTTGGGTGGACACCAGCTGGTAGGTCGCCGGGAAGAACATGCAGTCGATGGAGCCCGCCAGGTCCTCGACGGTGGCGATGGCCCAGGCATTGCCCTGTTTGGTCATCTTGCGCTGCAGGCCGGAGATGATGCCGCCGATGGTGACGATCGAACCGTCGGAGTAGTCGCCGCCGGTGAGCTGGGCGATGGCGGCGTCGGCCTTGTCGGACAGGACGTGTTCCAGCCCGAAGAGCGGGTGGTCGGAGACGTAGAGACCGAGCATCTCGCGCTCCTGGGCGAGCAGATAGGTCTTGTCCCACTCGACGTCGGAGAACTCCACGTCCAGCCCGAAGCCGGGGCCCTCGGAAGCGCCGTCGCCGGAGTCGCCCAGACCGCCGAAGAGGTCGAACTGCCCCTCGGCCTCCTTGCGCTTGACCTGGACGACGTTGTCGATCATCGGTTCGTAGTGCGCCATCAGCCCCTTGCGGGTGTGGCCCATCTCGTCGAAGGCGCCGGCCTTGATCAGGGATTCGGTGGTGCGCTTGTTGCAGACGACCGCGTCGACCTTGTCGAGGTAGTCGGGGAACGAGGCGTACTTCCCCTTCGCCTTGCGGCAGCGGATGATCGAGTCGACGACGTTCTGGCCGACGTTACGGACCGCGGTGAGGCCGAAGAGGATCACATCGTCGCCCTGGGCGGCGAAGTTCGCCTCGGACTCGTTGACGTTCGGCGGGAGCACCTTGATGCCCATGCGCCGGCACTCGTTCAGATAGACCGCCGACTTGTCCTTGTCGTCGCGCACGGAGGTCAGCAGCGCGGACATGTACTCGGCCGGGTAGTTCGCCTTGAGGTAGGCGGTCCAGTACGTGACCAGGCCGTACGCGGAGGAGTGCGCCTTGTTGAAGGCGTAGCCGGCGAACGGGACCAGGACGTCCCACAGCGCCTGGATGGCCTGGTCGGAGAAGCCGTTCTTCCGCGCGCCCTCCTGGAAGAGAACGAAGTTCTTCGCCAGCTCCTCGGGCTTCTTCTTGCCCATGACGCGACGGAGGATGTCGGCCTCGCCGAGGGAGTACCCGGCGATGATCTGGGCGGCCTTCTGCACCTGCTCCTGATAGACGATCAGGCCGTAGGTGAGGCCCAGGACCTCCTTGAGCGGCTCCTCCAGCTCCGGGTGGATCGGGGTGATCTCCTGGAGGCCGTTCTTGCGCAGCGCGTAGTTGGTGTGCGAGTCCATGCCCATCGGGCCCGGGCGGTACAGGGCCGAGACGGCGGAAATGTCCTCGAAGTTGTCGGGCTTCATCAGCCGCAGCAGCGAACGCATCGGGCCGCCGTCGAACTGGAAGACGCCGAGCGTGTCACCGCGGCAGAGCATTTCGTAGGTCTTGGGGTCGTCCAGCGGGACGGAGAGCAGCTCCAGCTCGATGCCCTTGTTCTGCTTCACCATCTTGACGGCGTCGTCCATGATGGTGAGGTTGCGCAGGCCCAGGAAGTCCATCTTCAGCAGGCCCAGCGACTCGCACTGGGGGTAGTCCCACTGCGTGATGGTCACGCCGTCGGTGTGCCGCGTCCACAGCGGGGCGTGGTCGACGATCGGCTCGCTGGACATGATCACGCCGGCCGCGTGCACACCCATCTGCCGGACCAGGCCCTCGACGCCCTTGGCGGTGTCGATGACCTTCTTCACGTCCGGCTCGTTCTCGTACATCCCCCGGATCTCGCCCGCCTCGCTGTAGCGCGGGTGGCTCGGGTTGGTGATGCCGTCGAGGTCGATGCCCTTGCCGAGGACGTCGGCGGGCATCGCCTTGGTGAGGCGGTCGCCCATCGCGTACGGGTAACCCAGCACACGGGCCGAGTCCTTGATCGCGTTCTTCGCCTTGATCTTGCCGTAGGTGCCGATCATGGCGACCTTGTCCGCGCCGTACTTCTCCGTGACGTAGCGGATCACTTCGACGCGCCTGCGCTCGTCGAAGTCGATGTCGACATCGGGCATCGAGACGCGCTCGGGGTTGAGGAACCGCTCGAAGATCAGCCCGTGCTCGATCGGGTCGAGGTCGGTGATGCCCATCGCGTACGCCACGATCGAACCGGCCGCGGAGCCACGGCCGGGGCCGACCGCGATGCCGTTGTTCTTGGCCCACATGATGAAGTCGGCGACGACGAGGAAGTAGCCGGGGAACCCCATCTGGATGATGACGTCCATCTCGTACTCGGCCTGCTTCTGACGGTCCTCGGGAACGCCGCCCGGGAAGCGGCGCTTCATGCCGACCCGGACCTCCTCCTGGAACCAGGTGACCTCGGTGTAGCCCTCGGGGATCTCGAACTTGGGCATCAGGTCGCGCTTCTCGAACATCCCCGTGGGGTCGATCTGGTCCGCGACCAGGCGGGTGTTGTCGCACCCCTCCTGCCAGGCGTCCGAGGAGTCGATGGCGTACATCTCGTCGGTGGACTTGAGGTAGTAGCCGGTGCCGTCGAAGCGGAAACGGTCCGGGTCGGAGAGGTTCTTGCCGGTCTGGATGCACAGCAGGGCGTCGTGGGCCGTCGACTCGTGCGCGTAGGTGTAGTGCGAGTCGTTGGTGACCAGCGGCGGGATGCCGAGCTCCTTGCCGATCTTCAGCAGGTCGTCGCGGACCCGGCGCTCGATCTCGATGCCGTGGTCCATCAGCTCGAGGAAGTACCGGTCCTTGCCGAAGATGTCCTGGTACTCCCCGGCGGCCTTGCGGGCCTCCTCGTACTGGCCCAGCCGCAGCCGGGTCTGGAGCTCACCGGAGGGGCAGCCGGTGGAGGCGATCAGCCCCTCCGACCACTGCGAGATGGTCTCCTTGTCCATCCGCGGCCACTTCTGGAGCCAGCCCTCCGCGTACGCGTCCGAGGACAGCCGGAAGAGGTTGTGCAGACCGGTCTTGTTCGCCGCCCAGATCGTCTTGTGGGTGTAACCACCCGAACCGGACACGTCATCGCGCTTCTGATGCGGCTGACCCCACTGGATCTTGCGCTTGTTGCGCCGCGACTCCGGCGCCACATACGCCTCGATCCCGATGATCGGGGTGACGCCGGCCTTCTGCGCGGAGTGGAAGAAGTCGTACGCGCCGTGGAGGTTGCCGTGGTCGGACATGGCGATATGGGTCATGCCCATCTCGTTGGCCGCCTTGAACATGTCCGACAGCCGCGCCGCACCGTCCAGCAGCGAGTACTGGGTGTGGACATGCAGGTGCGTGAACGGCGGTTTTGCCACGGCGGAAGACCTCCGGGAAACAGGCGACGACAAGGGGGTGGAACGGTCTAGAAGTCTACGACTCGCCACCGACAATCGCGGTGACTCGGGTGCCCACGGCGGGGCACTCACGAGTAGCCTCGCCCGTTGTCACTGGCAGGCCCGCGATGCGGGTCCGTCATGGCTCTCCGTACCCTTTTCCGCACCTCAGGAGGCATAGCGATGCCGTCCCAGCACGCCCCGGCACAGGACGCCGCACAGCGCGGCGAGGAGATCCTTGCCGTCTTCGACACCGCTTTCGGAGAGCTGCTCGCCGCCGACCCCGCGGCCTTCCGCGTGAAATTCCGGAAGATGGCCGCCTCCGCCTTCGCCTTCTACCGGGGCACGGCCTGCCTGTTCTACCGCGATCTGGAGGCGGCCAGGGACAAGGACGCCGGCCCGTACCTGGACGAGCGGACCGGGCGGGTGTGGATCCACGGCGATCTGCACGCCGAGAACTTCGGCACCTACATGGACGCCACGGGCCGGCTGATCTTCAACGTCAACGACTTCGACGAGGCCTATGTCGGCCCGTTCACCTGGGACCTCAAGCGGTTCGCCGCCTCGGTCGCACTGATCGGCTACGCCAAGGCGCTCAGCGACGAGCAGATCACGGACCTGGTGCGGATCTACGCCGCCGCCTACCGCGAGCGGATCCATGCGCTGGCCTCCGGGGCGAAGGATGACGAGGTGCCGCCCTTCACCCTGGACACCGCCGAGGGCCCGCTGCTGGGCGCGCTGCGCGACGCCCGCTCGCTGACCCGGTTCGGGCTGCTGGACTCCATGACCGAGATCCGCGATTTCGAGCGCCGCTTCGCCGCCGGCGGCGGCAGCGTCGAACTGGACGCCGCGACCCGCTACAAGGTGCTCGCCGCCTTCGACGGCTATCTGGAGACGCTGCCGGAGTCGAGCCTGAACCGTCCGGACTCCTACCGGGTCAAGGACGTGGTCGGCCGGCGCGGTATCGGCATCGGCTCGGCCGGTCTGCCGTCGTACAACATCCTCCTCGAGGGCAACAGCGACGCCCTGGAGAACGATGTGGTGATCTACATGAAGCAGGCGCAGACCCCGGCGGTCTCCCGGCACCTCACCGACCCCGCGGTGCGCGGCTACTTCGAGCACGAGGGCCACCGCACGGTGATCTCCCAGCGCGCCCTCCAGGACCACGCCGACCCGTGGCTGGGCTGGACGGAGATCGAGGAGGGCGGAAGCCGCAAGGGCCAGCTGGTCGCCGAGATCTCGCCGTACGCGGTCGACCTGGACTGGTCGGACATCGACGACCCGGAGGAGATCTCCGCGGTGGTCGCCGACCTGGGGCGGGCGACGGCCACGATGCACGCGGCCGCGGACGACGAGAGCGGCCACTCCCTGGTGCCGTTCTCGACCGAGCGGGCCATCGACGCGGCCCTCGCGGCCGATGAGGACGGGTTCGCCCCGCTGCTGGTGGACTTCGCGCACTCCTACGGCGCCCGGGCGCGGGCCGACCACCAGATCTTCGTGGATCTGTTCCGCAACGGCCGGATCCCGGGCCTGTAAGGGGGCCGCACCGTGGCCCGTATGTACCGGTTTTCCCGGTATGTACGAGTCCGGGCCCCCTTAGGCGCCTCTTATCCCGGCCCATGGCACACTCGGCAGCAATGGACATCTCGGCGGCACATCTGCGGGCACTGCGCGCAGCGCTCTTCACGGCGCTGTGCGTGACGCTGTCCGCGGCCTCCCATGTGCTGCTGTCCCGTATGCCGTTGCCGCCGGCCACCGTCGCCGGGCTCTCGGCCGCCGTCTTCACCGTCGCCTATGCGCTGGCCGGCCGGGAGCGCGGCTTCTGGCGGATCGCGGCGCTGCTGGTCCCCCTGGAGCTCGCCGCCGACCTGGTCTTCAGCATCGGGCAGCACACCTGTTACGGCGGCGCGGGCGGCCCGGTCGCCGGACCGCTGCGCTCCCTCGGGGTGGATCTGCTCTGCGGCGGAAGCCCGGTCGGCGGCCCGTTGACGCGGCTGCCCGAGGATCCCGCCGCGCCCGCCGTGACCTGGCTGCTGCTGCTCGCCACGCATCTGGCCGTCGGGCTGCTGGCGGCCGGCTGGCTGCGGCGCGGCGAGGCCGCGCTGGCCCAGGTGCTGGGCGCGGTGGCCGGCTTCGCCTTCCGCCCGCTGCTGATCGCGGTCGCGGTCATCGCCGCCGGCGCCGCGCCGCGCCGCCCGGCCCCGGCCCCCGTACGGACCGGCCGCCCGGCCCGCCCGGCCCCTCTGCTCGTGCACTGTGTCGTGCGCCGCGGGCCGCCCTGCGCGCTCGCTGCGTAGCCGCCCTCCCACCGGGGGGCCCACGCAGCCCGCGTACGCTCGCGCCCCGCGCGCGTACGCCTGACGACAGCACGCACCCGGCACATCACGTACCACGGATTCCACGGAGCAGGATCAGTCATGAGCAACCGCAACAGCCAGGCCAACAAGCAGGCAGCCCGCGAGCGGCTGCGCGCCGAGCGCGAGCGCCAGAAGAAGAAGGAGCAGCTGCGCCGGCAGCTGACCGTCGGCGGGGCGATCGTCGGTGTCCTGGCGATAGCCGGCGGTATCGGGGTGGCGGTCGCCACCGCGGGCGGCGACTCCGGCGGCGGCAGCGCAGCCGACAGCGCGGGCGGCGACCAGGTGTGGGAGAAGGCGGCGAAGGCCAAGCTGGTCAAGCCCGCCAACGCCTCGGGCGCCAAGGGCACCACCGTCGTCATCGGCAAGCCGGACGCCAAGAACACCCTCAGCCTCTTCGAGGACCCGCGCTGCCCCGGCTGCGCCTCTTTCGAGCAGAAGGTCGGCGCGACCGTCGAGAAGGACATCAAGGACGGCAAGTACAAGGCCGCCTACCACCTGGGCACGTTCCTCGACACCAACCTCAAGGGCACCGGCTCGAAGAACGCGCTGTCCGCGCTGGGCGCCGCGCTCAACGTCAGCCCGGACGCCTTCCTGAAGTACAAGTACGCGCTGTACTCGAAGGAGTACCACCCGGAGGAGACCGGTCCGGACAAGTTCGCCGACGACAGCTACCTGATCAAGGTCGCCGACACCGTCCCGGCGCTCAAGGGCAACGCCGCCTTCCAGAAGGCCGTCAAGACCGGCACCTTCGACCGGTGGGCGCTGGAGATGTCGACCGAGTTCAACTCGCACAAGGAAGTCACCAGCACCCCGACCCTGAAGGTCAACGACACCGTGATCGGCACCGACACCCCCCAGGGCAAGGTGGCGCCGTCGAGCCTGGAGAGCTTCAACTCCCTGGTCGGGCCGCAGCTGAAGAAGTGACCCGGTCCAGGCGCTGCCCCCCGGCCGGCGTGCGGTATGCACGCCGGCCGATGCCAAATCTTGACCCGGCCGCGTGCCGTGCACATGGCAGACTCCCGCCATGCAGGCGAGGGGAGCGCGCCCGGGGGCCCGTCCGGCCGGCGCGCCGGCAGCGGAACTCAGGGCGGTGCGGGCGCTGTTGTTCACCGCGCTGTGCACCACCCTGTCCGCTGCCTCCCATGTCCTGCTCTCACGCGCCCCGCTGCCGCCCGCGACCGTGCTGGCGGTCTGCGCCGGGGTGTTCACCGCGGCCTACGCACTGACCGGCCGGAAGCGCGGCTACCGGTCCTTCGCCACGCTGCTGGTGCCGCTGGAGCTGGCCGCCGACACCGTCTTCACCTCAGGGCAGCACACCTGTTACGGCCAGGCCGGCGGGCCGGTCGCCGGGCCGCTGCGCTCGCTCGGCGTCCATCTGCTGTGCCGGGGCGGCGAGTTGGGCACCCCGCTGGCACGGGCCGCCGCCCACCTGGACACCCCGCTGCCGCCGGCCGTGCCGGCCGCCGCGCCCTGGCTGCTGCTCGCCGCCCATCTCGCGGTCGGCCTGTGCGCCGCCGGCTGGCTGCACCGCGGCGACGCCGCCCTGGACGCCGTGCTGCGCGCGGCCGCGGCCGCCACCGTCCGCCCGCTGCGCACCGCGGCCGCGGTGGCCGGCGCCGCCCTCACCCCGCCCCGCCGGCGGATCCGCCCGCTCCCCCCGCGCCCTGCGGCCCGCCCGCTCCCCCTCCTCGTGCACTGCGTACGGCACCGCGGCCCTCCTCGTACCGCCGCTCTCTGACCCGTTCGTACGAGCAACCAGACCCGTGAGGGGACCCCCCATGAGCAACCGCAACAGCCAGGCCAACAAGCAGGCAGCCCGCGAGCGCATCCGCGCCGAGCGCGAGCGCCAGAAGAAGCAGGAGCGGCTGCGCCGCCAACTCATCGTGGCGGGCGCGGTCGTCGGCGTCCTCGCCCTGGCCGGCGGCATCGGCTTCGCCGTACTGAAGGCCAACGAGCCGACCGGCTGGGAAGCCGCCAAGGAGGCCAAGCAGGTCGCACCGGCGCACACCCAGGGCAAGGACCACACCGAGATCCTGATAGGCGACCCGAAGGCCAAGGAGACCCTGGAGGTCTTCGAGGACGTCCGCTGCCCGGCGTGTGCCGCGTTCGAGCAGAGCAGCGGCACCGCGCTGCTCAAGGACATCGAGGACGGCCGCTACAACGTGCGCTTCACCATGTACACCTTCATCGACGACAACGCGGGCGGCGAGGGCTCGAAGAACGCGCTGAGCGCGCTCGGCGCGGCGCTGAACGTCAGCCCGGAGGCGTTCCTGAAGTACAAGGCGGCGCTGTACTCCACCAAGTACCACCCCGACGAGCGCGAAGACCTGTACGCCAAGGACGCCGAACTGCTCAAGGTCGCCGCGGACGTGCCGGAGCTGAAGAACAACAAGGCGTTCGAGACGGCGGTCAAGAAGGGCACCTACGACCGCTGGACGATGGACATGACCGCGCTCTTCGGCCGCAAGGACGTCAAGGGCACCCCGACGTTCCTGCACGGCGACAAGAAGCTGGTGATGGACCAGATCCCGCAGCGCCAGATGACGCAGGAGCAGTACAACCAGCTCGCCCTGGCCAACTTCAGGAAAATGATCGACAAGGAATTCGGTCCGGCGAAGGGTACGGAAACCGGCAAGGACGGCGGAAAGGGAATTCGCGAGGGCGAAAAGGACCCCTCGGGCGCACACTGAGCGGCAGTTCGGTCACGGGCGGGCGAATTCTGGGAATTCCCGGTCCTCGCCCTCCCGTTGGCCCCCTACCGGCCAGTAGGGTGTGCGGCCGTGACCGATCATGACCAGATCTCTCGCCGCACAGCCGTCACGGCCGTAGCCGCCACCGCCGCACTGCTGCCGTTCGCCGGCGCCGCCTCCGCCCACGCCCAACAGGCCGCGGGCCCAAGCCGGTTCTTCCAGCACGGCGTCGCCTCGGGTGACCCCCTCCCGGACGGCGTCCTGCTGTGGACCCGGATCACCCCGACCCCGTCCGCCACCCCCGGCTCCGGCCGCGGACCTGCCACCAAGGCCGGTTGGGAGGTGGCGAGCGACAAGGAGTTCGCCACCGTCGTCGCCCGGGGCAGCGTGACCACCTCGGCGGCAAGCGACCACACCGTCAAGGCGGATGTCCGCGGCCTACGCCCGGCCACCCACTACTACTACCGCTTCACCGTCGACGGCGAGCACTCCCCCGTCGGCCGCACCCGCACCGCCCCCGCGCACGACGCGGCGGCCGGCAACGTCCGCTTCGGCGTGGTCTCCTGCTCCAACTGGGAGGCCGGCTACTTCTCGCCGTACCGGCATCTGGCCGCCCGTACCGAGCTGGACGCGGTACTGCACCTCGGCGACTACCTCTACGAGTACAAGTCCGGCGAGTTCCCCGACTTCAAGTACGTCGTCCGCCCGCACTCCCCCGCCCACGAGCTGCTCACGCTCGCCGACTACCGCATCCGGCACGGCGTCCACAAGACCGACCCGGACGCCCTGGCCATGCACGCCACCCACCCGGTCATCGCCATCTGGGACGACCACGAGTTCGCCGACAACGCCTGGAAGGGCGGCGCGAACAACCACACACCGGGCGCCGAGGGCTCCTGGTCGGCGCGGATGGCCGCCGCGAAGCAGGCGTACTTCGAGTGGATGCCGGTACGCCCCTCCATCGCCGGCACCACCTACCGCCGGCTGCGCTTCGGCAGCCTCGCCGATCTGCACCTGCTGGACCTGCGCTCGTTCCGCGACGAGCAGGCCAAGCCGGGCAGCGGCGCGGTCGACGACCCCGGCCGGACGCTCACCGGGCGGGCCCAACTGGACTGGCTCAAGGCCGGACTGGAACGCTCGGACGCCGCCTGGCGGCTGGTGGGCACCTCGGTGATGATCTCGCCGGTGGCCTTCGGCGCCATACCGGCGAAGCTGCTCGGCCCGCTCGCGGAGATCCTCGGGATACCCAAGGAGGGCCTGGCGATCAACACCGACCAGTGGGACGGCTACACCGACGACCGGCACGAGCTGCTGAGCCACCTCAGCGACCGCGGCATCGACAACACCGTCTTCCTGACCGGCGACATCCACATGGCCTGGGCCAACGATGTGCCGCTGGAGGCGGCGAGCTACCCCGCCACCCGGTCGGTGGCGACGGAGTTCGTGGTCACCTCCGTCACCTCCGACAACGTGGACGACTTCCTGCACATCGCCCCGCACACCCTCTCGCTGGCCGGCGTCGCCGCCATCCGGGCCGCCAACCGCCATGTGAAGTGGCTGGACATGGACTCGCACGGCTACGGCGTCCTGGACATCACCGCCGAGCGCACGCAGATGGACTACTTCGCCATCTCCGACAAGACCGACCCGAACGCGACCAGCGAGCATCTGCGCTCGTACCGGACCCGGACCGGCAGCCGGCAGGTCGAGCGAGCAGACGGGCCGGTGGCCTAGGGCCTGTCGTCAAACCCCCGCCCGCCCCCGCGGGCTACCGGACGGCTCCGGTACCGGCGTTCACAGGCCGGCCAGGAAGCCCAGCGCCACCTTCCAGGTGCGCTCCGCCGCCTCGGCGTCGTGGTCCGGCAGATCCGGGTCGGTGAAGAGGTGGCCGGCGCCGGCGTAGCGGAAGACCTCTACGTCCGCGCCGGCCCGGCGCATCTGGAGGTACCAGGCGTTCAGCCAGTCATGCGGCTCGTACGGGTCCGGGTCGGCGACGTGCAGCTGCACCGGCAGCTCGTCGACGGCCGCGCCCTCGGCGATGTCCGAGGTACCGTGCAGCAGAAGCAGCCCCCGGGCCTTCTCGTCGCCCAGCGCGAGGGTCTGGGCGACCGAGCCGCCGAAGGAGAAACCGGCGTAGACCAGACCGCGGTCGGAGTACGGCGCGACGGCCGTGATGGCGCGCTTGAGCAACTCCTCCCTGCCGATCTCGTCCTTGATCAGAATGCCGTCCGGCACCGAGTCGGCGGTCCGGCCGTCGAACAGATCCGGGACGATCACCTCGTGTCCCGCGGTACGCAGCCGGTCCGCGGCGGCGTGCACCGCGGGGCGCAGCCCGCACACTGAATGGAACAGCACAATCGTCGAAGGTCCGCTGGTCGGGGACTCGCTGGAGGGCGGCACTGCATCACTTCCCTGGCTCGGCTGGTTGTGACCCCATCGTGCCAGTTACGGTCGCAGGGACCGGGTACCAGCACACCACAGCGCATCTCACCCGAGGAGGTCCCGTGTCCCTGGAGGACGTGCTGCGGCCGGTCGCCGTCATCGGCGGCTCGGTCCTGGTCACACAGGTCCTGGTCTGGCTCGCCGACCGGGCGCTGCGGCGCATCGATGCCGCCCACCCCGAAACCCCGCTCTGGGGTCTGCTGCGCCGCTGCCGCATACCCCTGTGGGCGACGCTGTGCGCGGCCCTGCTGCGCGGCTCGTACGACGAGAGCGGGCTGAAATTCGCCGAGGAGCACGGGGCGGGGATCGGCCGAGCGCTGTCCCTGGTGCTGATAGCCGCCACCGCCTGGCTGGTGGTCCGGGCCGCGGCAGCGATCGTGGAGTCGTCGTACTCCCGCTATGCGGCGAGCGCCCGGGACGCCGCGCGGGTGCGGCGGGTGCGGACCCAGGTCACGCTGATCCAGCGGGTGGTCACGGCGGTGGTGATCGTCGTCGCGGCCGCCTCGATGCTGCTGACGTTCCCGGAGATGCGGGCGGTCGGCACGTCCATGCTGGCGTCGGCCGGGCTGCTGGGCATCGTCGCCGGTATCGCCGCCCAGTCCACCCTCGGCAACCTCTTCGCCGGGCTGCAGATCGCCTTCGGAGACATGGTGCGGATCGGGGACACCGTCGTCGTGGACGGTGAGTGGGGCACCGTCGAGGAGATCACCCTGACGTTCCTGACCGTACGGACCTGGGACGAGCGGCGGATCACCATGCCGGTGTCGTACTTCACCGGCAAACCGTTCGAGAACTGGTCGCGCGGCGGCGCCCAGATGACCGGCACCGTCCTCTTCCACCTCGACCACAGCGCACCGGTGGAGAAGATGCGCCAGCGGCTGCACGAGATCCTTCAGGAGTCCGAGGACTGGGACGGCCGGGCCTGGAGCCTGGTGGTCACCGACACCACCCCGTCCACGATCGTGGTGCGGGCGCTGGTGACCGCCCGGGACGCGGACACCATATGGACGGTGCGCTGCGAGGTCCGCGAGCGGATGGTCGAGTGGCTGCGGACCGAGCACGCCTACGCGCTGCCGCGGATCAGCACCGGGCCCGCGCCGTCGGTGCACGAGGCGGAGGGCCAGGAGCCCTGAGCCACTGTCGGGGGCGCCGGCTCAGGGCGCGCCCCGCAAGCTGCGCATGTCCAGGTGGCGCAGCACCCGGTCCACGACCTCGGGGTCGGCGCCGGGCTCACTGCGGGCCGCCAGCACCTCGTGCCGGGCGGCCGACAGCATCTCGCCCTGGATCCGCTGCACCTTCTTCATCCGGCCGATGCGCTTCTCGAACAGCTCGCGCCGCTCGTCGTCGACGATCTCCGGCGCGATCCGGGCCCCGATGTCGTACGCCCGGCGGGCCAGCTGCTCGCTGACCTCCTCGGGCAGCTCCTCGACTTCCAGGATCTCCTTCAGCCGCCGCTTGGCCGCCTTGATCACCCGGATCGCCAGCTGCCGCTCCAGCGCGTCCACGGCGTCGGCGTCGGCCCGCACCCGCAGCGTGCGCACCAGCCAGGGCAGGGTGAGGCCCTGGACCAGCAGGGTGGAGAGCACCACCGCGAAGGCGATGAAGAGGATCTCGTCACGGGCCGGGAACGCCCCGCCGCCGTCCACGCCGTACGGAATGGCCAGCGCCAGCGCCACCGAGGCCACCCCGCGCATCCCTGACCACCACATGATCAGGGTCTCGCGCCAGCTCATCGGGATGTCCTCGTCGTAGTCGCGGCGCTTGTGCATCCGCTTGGCCAGCCAGGCGGCGGGCAGCAGCCACAGCAGCCGGACGGCGACGACCACCCCGACGACCGCGGCGCCGGCGCCGAGCAGCCCGCCCCAATGGTGCGCGGCGGCCCCCAGGATGGTGTGCAGCTCCAGGCCGATCAGTCCGAAGGCGACACCGGTGACGAGGGTGTCGACGACCTCCCAGAAGGTGTACCCGGCGAGCCTGCCCATCACATCGTCCGGGTCGACCGCGTACTCGGCCAGGAAGAGCGCGCAGGTCAGCACGGCCAGCACCCCGGAGCCCCGGAACTCCTCGGCCAGGACGTAGGCGACGAACGGCACCAGCAGCGTCAGCCCGATCTGGAGCGTCGGGTCGTCGAGCAGCCCCATCAGCTTGTTGGCGACCCAGCCGAGGAGGAGGCCGACCGCTATGGCGACCACCGCGGACAGCACCAGCGAGCCGAGCGCGCCGGGCACCGAGAAGGTGCCGCTGACCGCCGCGGCGAGCGCCACGTGGTAGAGCACGATCGCGGTGACGTCGTTGAAGAGCCCTTCGCCCTCCAGGATCGAGACCATCCTCCGGGGCAGCCCCAGCTTGCCGGCCACGGCGGTCGCGGCGACCGGGTCGGGCGGGGCGACCAGTGCCCCGAGCACCACCGCGGCGGCCGCCGGCATCCCGGGCACCACCGCCTGGGCGACCGCGGCGACCGCGGCCGTGGTGGCGAAGACCAGCGCCACCGCGAGCAGGAAGATCGGCCGGAGGTTGGCGGTGAACTGCCGCCAGGAGGTGCGCTGCACGGCCGCGTAGAGCAGTGGCGGCAGCACCACCGGCAGGATGAGTTCGGGCGGCACCTCGACGTTGGGGACGAACGGCAGCAGCGCCAGGACGGCGCCGGCGAGCGTCATCAGCACCGGCGACGGCAGCCCCAGCCGGTCACCGACCGGCACCATGACCACGGCCCCGAGCAGCAGGACGAACAGCAGAGCAAGCTGGTCCACGTGGCGACGCTCCGGGGTGGTCGGCTTGGCTCACTTCCGCCCCAAGCGTGCCATGACGCTTGTGGTTGCCCGCCGTACGGGCCACGGAACGCCGCATCGGGGCCGAGCTCCCCCGGCGTCACACGTCGGGGCCGAGCTGCCCCGGCGTCAGCTGCTCTCGTCCCGCACGGTGTCGAGGGCGTGCTGGAGGTCGTCGGGGTAGGGGCTCTCGAACTCGGCCCACTGGCCGTCGGAGGGGTGCTCGAAGCCCAGCCGGACCGCGTGCAGCCACTGCCGGCCGACGCCCAGCCGCTTGGCGAGCGTGGGGTCCGCGCCGTACGTCAGATCGCCGACGCAGGGGTGGCGGTGTGCGGCCATGTGGACCCGGATCTGGTGGGTGCGCCCGGTCTCCAGCTTGATGTCGAGCAGGCTGGCCGCGCGGAACGCCTCTATGAGGTCGTAGTGCGTGACCGACGGCTTGCCTTCGGCGGTGACCGCCCACTTGTAGTCGTGCTGCGGGTGCCGCCCGATGGGGGCGTCGATGGTGCCACTCATCGGGTCCGGGTGGCCCTGGACCAGGGCGTGGTAGCGCTTGTCGACCGTCCGCTCGCGGAACTGCTGCTTGAGCAGGGTGTAGGCGCGCTCGGACTTGGCGACCACCATCAGGCCCGAGGTGCCGACGTCGAGGCGGTGCACGATGCCCTGGCGCTCGGCGGCGCCCGAGGTGGAGATGCGGTAGCCGGCCGCGGCCAGCCCGCCGATGACGGTGGTACCGGTCCAGCCGGGGCTCGGGTGCGCGGCCACCCCGACCGGCTTGACGATCACGACGATGTCGTCGTCGTCATGCACGATCTCCATGCCCTCGACGGGCTCGGCGACGATCTCCACGGGCGGCGCGGCCTGCGGCATCTCGACTTCCAGCCAGGCGCCGCCGCGCACCCGCTCGGACTTCATCACCTCGGATCCGTCGACCCGGACCTTTCCGGCAGCGGCGAGTTCGGCCGCCTTCGTCCGGGAAAAGCCGAAAATGCGGGCCAGCGCGGCGTCCACGCGCTCGCCTTCGAGGCCGTCCGGTACGGGCAGGGTGCGGATCTCGGGAATGGTGCTCACCCCACGAGTATGGCAGTTGCGCCATGGTGTCCTGTCCGGCGGCCGGAGCCGTGGCCCGGCCCCTGGACCCGACGGTCCGTCAGTCGCCGCCGGGCCGGTCAGTCCCACCGGACCGGTCAGTCCTTGTGGATCGTCCCGTCGGGGTCGAGCCCCCGGAAGGAGAGGATCACGATCAGGATGCCGCCGCAGACGATCGCGGAGTCGGCGAGGTTGAAGACCGCGAAGTGCGCGGGGGCGATGAAGTCGACCACAGCGCCCTCGAAGATGCCCGGCGAGCGGAAGATCCGGTCGGTGAGGTTGCCGAAGGCACCGCCGAGCAGCAGCCCGAGCGCAAGGGCCCAGGGCAGGCTGTAGAGCTTGCGGGCGATCCGGGCGATGACCACGATCACCACCGCGGCGATGATCGTGAGGAAGATCGTCAGCGCCTCGCCGATGCTGAAGGCGGCGCCTCGGTTGCGGATCACGCTGAACTGGAGCAGCGTCCCGATGACCTGGATGGGCTCATGGTGTTCCAGCTTCTCCACGACGAGGAGCTTGCTGCCCAGGTCGAGCAGGTAGACCAGGAACGCCACCAGCAGCAGGGCGCGGATCCGCCGCTTGCCGCGGCCGGCACCCTGCTCCGGCTGGTCCGGCCCTCCCCCTTCGGACCCCGGGGTGGGATCCGTCCCGGAGCCCGGCTCGGGTTCCGGCGTACCGGTGATGCGCTCCGCCTCTGCCACGTGTGAGTCCCTCAGCCCGTTGTGTCCACGGCCAGGCCGTGCCTGGCTGAACCACGAGAGTACGGCACACACGGACGGGGGCGGGCGGTACGGGTGCCGCCCGCGACGACCCGCCCCTCGGCCCACTCTCAGCGGCGCTCCTGCTTCTGTTTGCACTCCACACACAGCGTGGCCCGTGGGAAGGCCTGCATCCGCGCCTTGCCGATGGGGTTGCCGCAGGTCTCGCACAGCCCGTAAGTGCCCGCGTCCAGCCGGCCCAGGGCCCGCTCGGTCTGGAGGAGCATCTCGCGGGCGTTGGAGGCGAGCGCGAGTTCGTGTTCACGGGTGATGTTCTTGCTGCCGGTGTCGGCCTCGTCGTCACCGGCACCGTCCCCGGAGTCGCGCATCAGCCCGGCGATCGCGTCCTCCGCCGAGGTGATCTCCAGCCGCAGCCGCGCCGCCTCGTCCATCAGCTCGGTGCGCGCCTCGGCGACCTCCGCGGTCGTCCAGGGATCCTCCCCGGGCCGTACGGCAAGCTCGTCCGGTGCCGCGGCCGTCCGGGCCACCGGCACCGCGTCATCGCCGTGCGCATCGGCCGTCGCGGCCACCGTCTTCTTCGCCACCACCGTCTTGGCTCCCGTCTTCTTAGCGGGCACCGCGGCCTTCTTGGCCGGAGCCTTTTTCGCGGTCTTCGCCGCTGTTTTCCTGGCCGTGGGCTTCGCGGCCGTGGTCTTCCTGGACGTGGTCGTGCCGACTGCCGTCTTCCTGGCGGCGGCCTTCTTCGGAGCGGCCTTCTTCGGAGTGTTGTTCTTCGGTGCAGGCTGCTTCGCGACGGCCTCGTCGGCAGGCGTCGTGCTCTTCTCCGCGGCGGTCTTTTTCGCCACCATGGCCGCGACCCCTTCACATATGTGACATTGTTCGCGAATCGTGACGGGAACGATAAATCGCCGCACGGCACGCGGCAACGGGACGCACCGCCCCGTCGGGTCCTGCCACCCGGCCCGGAAGTCCGGTCTGCCTCGGTTGTGCCCCGCTGTCCGCCCGGTAATCCGCCCGGTGGCCGGGGACCCGGCTTCTGGCCATTCGGGTCACGCGGCGCGGACCGGCCGACGGCGCCCGCACCCCGTACGGCGCCGGCGGCGCCCCCTGCCTCCGATATTCGGTCGGCCACTGTCGGCGCGGCCCCGTACACTGGGCCCAGCGACAGGCATTGATGGGACGAGTAGCGTCGTACGCAGCCGGCAGCGACCCGGGGACGGTGGGAGCCCGGGGGCGTGCACGACGTGAAGATCACCCCGGAGTCGCCGGAAGAAAGCTTTGGACAGTGGGCTCCGCCCACGGGCCGCGGGCCACCCAGGGCGAGTAGAACCGGCAGCGCGACCCCAATGAGGGGGCGGTGCAGAGGCACCGCCAAGGAGGGTGGTACCGCGGGAGCGCAGGCTCTCGTCCCTCCGGACGGAGAACGCAGCAGGTGTCCGCCGGAGGAAGCCCCCGATGAGTGAGCAGCCCCAGTACCGCCAGGTACCCGCCCAGGTAGACCTTCCCGCCCTTGAGCACGCGGTGCTCGAGTTCTGGCAGGAACAGAAGGTCTTCGCCCGAACCCTCCAGCACTCCGAGGGCCGGCCCGAGTGGGTCTTCTACGAGGGCCCCCCGACCGCCAACGGCATGCCCGGTGCCCACCACATCGAGGCGCGCGTCTTCAAGGACGTCTTCCCCCGGTTCCGGACGATGCAGGGCTACCACGTCGACCGCAAGGCCGGCTGGGACTGCCACGGCCTCCCGGTCGAGCTGGCCGTGGAGAAGGAGCTGGGCTTCAACGGCAAGAAGGACATCGAGGCGTACGGCATCGCCGAGTTCAACGCCAAGTGCCGCGAGTCGGTCACCCGCCACACCGACGCCTTCGCCGCGCTCACCACGCGCATGGGCTACTGGACCGACCTGGATGCCCCGTACCGCACGATGGACCCCGACTACATCGAGTCGGTGTGGTGGTCGCTGAAGGAGATCTTCACCAAGGGCCTGCTGGTCCAGGACCACCGCGTCGCCCCCTGGTGCCCGCGCTGCGGCACCGGCCTGTCGGACCACGAGCTGGCGCAGGGCTACGAGACCGTCGTCGACCCCTCGGTCTATGTCCGCCTCCCGCTCACCTCCGGCCCGCTCGCCGGCGAGGCGTCCCTCCTCATCTGGACGACGACCCCCTGGACCCTGGTCTCCAACACGGCCGCCGCCGCGCACCCCGACGTGACCTACGTCGTCGCCACCGACGGCACGGACAAGCTGGTCGTCGCCGAGCCGCTGCTGGAGAAGGCGCTCGGCGAGGGCTGGGAGGCCACCGGTCAGTCCTTCACCGGCCGTGAGATGGAGCGCTGGGCCTACGAGCGCCCGTTCTCCCTGGTCGAGCTGGACGGCGCCAACTTCGTCGTCAACGCCGAGTATGTGACGACCGACGACGGTACGGGCCTGGTCCACCAGGCGCCCGCCTTCGGTGAGGACGACCTCAAGACCTGCAAGGCGTACGGCCTCCCGGTCGTCAACCCGGTCCGCCCCGACGGCACGTTCGACGAGGGACTCGCCCTCGTCGGCGGCCAGTTCTTCAAGAAGGCCGACGAGGCCCTGGTCACCGACCTCGACGCCCGCGGCCTGCTGTTCAAGCACATCGCCTACGAGCACAGCTACCCGCACTGCTGGCGCTGCCACACCGCGCTGCTCTACTACGCCCAGCCGTCCTGGTACATCCGCACGACCGCGATCAAGGACGCCCTCCTCCGGGAGAACGAGAACACCAACTGGTTCCCGGAGTCGGTCAAGCACGGCCGCTTCGGCGACTGGCTGAGCAACAACATCGACTGGGCGCTCTCCCGCAACCGCTACTGGGGCACCCCGCTGCCCATCTGGCGCTGCGAGGAGAACCACCTGACCTGCGTCGGCTCGCTCACCGAGCTCACCGAGCTGACCGGCACCGACCAGTCGGGCCTGGACCCGCACCGGCCGTTCATCGACGAGATCACCTTCGGCTGCACCCACGAGGGCTGCTCGCTCACGGCCGTCCGGGTCCCCGAGGTCATCGACGCCTGGTACGACTCGGGCTCGATGCCGTTCGCGCAGTGGGGCTACCCGTACCGCAACAAGGAGCTGTTCGAGAAGCGCTACCCGGCGCAGTTCATCTCCGAGGCCATCGACCAGACCCGCGGCTGGTTCTACACGCTGATGGCCGTCGGCACCCTGGTCTTCGACAAGTCGTCGTACGAGAACGTGGTCTGCCTGGGCCACATCCTCGCCGAGGACGGCCGGAAGATGTCCAAGCACCTGGGCAACATCCTCCAGCCGATCCCGCTCATGGACCAGCACGGCGCCGACGCGGTCCGCTGGTTCATGGCCGCCGGCGGCTCCCCGTGGTCCGCCCGCCGGGTGGGGCACAACACCATCCAGGAAGTCGTCCGCAAGACGCTGCTGACGTACTGGAACACCGTCGCCTTCCAGGCGCTGTACGCCCGTACGTCCAACTGGGCGCCGTCCGCGGCCGACCCGGCCCCGGCCGACCGTCCGCTGCTGGACCGCTGGCTGCTCGGCGAGCTGAACAGCCTGGTCGAGCAGGTCACCGACGCCCTGGAGGCCTTCGACACCCAGCGCGCCGGCAAGCTGCTGTCGGCCTTCGTCGACGACCTCTCCAACTGGTACGTCCGCCGCTCCCGCCGCCGCTTCTGGCAGGGCGACGCGGCCGCGCTGCGCACCCTCCACGAGGTCATCGAGACGGTCACCCGCCTGATGGCGCCGCTGACCCCCTTCATCACCGAGCGGGTCTGGCAGGACCTGGTCGTCCCGGTCACCCCGGACGCCCCGGACTCCGTCCACCTCTCCAGCTGGCCGGTGGCCGACAAGGCGGCCATCGACCCGGCCCTCTCCGCCCAGATGCTGCTGGTCCGCCGCCTGGTCGAGCTGGGCCGGGCCACCCGCGCCGAATCCGGCGTCAAGACCCGCCAGCCGCTGTCCCGTGCACTGGTCGCGGCCCATGGCTTCGCCGGCCTGCCCGAGGACCTGCGCGCCCAGATCACCGAGGAGCTGAACGTCAGCTCGCTGGCCTCCCTCTCGGAGGTGGGCGGCTCGCTCGTCGACACGACGGCGAAGGCCAACTTCCGGGCTCTCGGCAAGCGGTTCGGCAAGGGCGTCCAGGCGGTCGCCAAGGCCGTCGCCGCCGCGGACGCCGCGGCCCTCTCGCTCGCACTGCGCGAGGGCACGGCGAGCGTCGAGGTCGACGGCGAGACCGTCTCGCTCGCCCCCGACGAGGTGATCATCACCGAGACCCCGCGCGAGGGCTGGTCGGTGGCCTCCGACGCGGGCGCCACGGTCGCCCTCGACCTGGAGATCACCCCGGAGCTGCGCCGGGCGGGCCTGGCCCGCGATGCGATCCGGCTGATCCAGGAGGCCCGTAAGAACAGCGGCCTGGATGTGGCGGACCGGATCGCCCTGCGCTGGCAGTCCACGGACGACGAGGTCCGCACCGCGCTGACCGACCACGCCGGACTGATCTCCGACGAGGTGCTCGCCACGGACTTCGCCCCCGGCGAGGCGGACGACACCTTCGGTCCGGCCTTCGCGGACGAGGCACTGGCACTGACGTTCCGCCTCCGTAAGGCGTAATCCCCCAGCCCGCACAAATGCCCCGGCGTCACCCGCGCCGGGGCATTTCGCATTATCTGCATGAGGCCCGGGCGCACCCACACAAAGGGCCGGGCCCCGAGGGAATCCCTCGGGGCCCGGCCCTGATTGCCGACGGTACGCGCTAGGCGGACCTCAGTTGTCGTCCTCGTCGATGAGGAAGCCCCTCATCGGCGACGGGGTCTGCTGCATCGGCGACGGCCCCTGCGGCCGCACCGGAGCCATCGGCTGGGTCATCGCCGGCGACATCTGCTGCTGACCACCGTAGGACGGACCGCTGGACTGACCGGCCATGGAGTGGTTGCCGTTCATCGACTGGCCGCCACCCATGGTGTGGTTGCCGCCCATGGTTCCGGCACCGGCCGACGCCATCGACGGGGACGGCGGCAGCGAAGCGGTCGCCGGGGTCCGCGGCGGGGCCAGCGAGTCGTCCGCCTGGTTCTCCAGCTGACGCAGCTGGCTCTCCAGGTAGGACTTCAGTCGCGTGCGGTACTCGCGCTCGAAGCCGCGCAGGTCCTCGACCTTGCGCTCCAGCGTCGCGCGGGCCGACTCCAGCGAGCCCATCGCCACGCGGTGCTTCTCCTGCGCATCCCGCTCCAGAGCGTCGGCCTTGGCGCGGGCGTCCCGCTCCAGGCCCTCTGCACGGCTGCGCGCCTCGCCGACGATCTTGTTGGCCTCGGAACGGGCCTCCGCGATCGCCTGGTCGGCGGTCTGCTGTGCCAGCGACAGCACGCGGGCCGCGCTGTCACCGCCCGGGCCGCCCTGCTGGCCGCCGGGGCCGGGCAGCTGGGGTCCACCGGGGCCGCCCATCGGGCCACCCATGGGACCGCCGGGACCCATCGGACCGGGGCCGTGCGGGCCCTGCGGGCCGTGGCCACCGGGACCAGGAGGCAGCTGCGGTGCACCACCGGGCAGTTGGGGCGGGCCACCCATCCCCTGCTGCTGCGGCGGGACCGGCTGCGGACCGGATATGGCGGCGGGCACGGGAGCCCCGGGCCTCTGCTGCTGCTCCTGCTGCTGGTCCGGTCCCTTGCGCAGACCCTGCTGCTGCTGATTCTGCGCCGCGGCGCGGGTGGCAGCGGCCAGCTTGGCGCGCAGGTCCTCGTTCTCCCGCAGAAGCCGGGTCAGTTCGGCTTCGACCTCATCGAGGAAGGCATCGACCTCGTCCTCGTCATAGCCTTCTCGGAGGCGGACGGTCGTGAACTGCTTGTTCCGCACGTCCTCGGGGGTCAACGGCATCTCTACTTCACCTCAACGTAGTCGTCGGCAATCGGCAAGACCGTATCGTTCACACCAACAACACCGACCTCACGACGGTGATCAGGATGTAGACGATGATCATCAATACGAAGAAGGACAGATCGAGCGCCACGCCCCCGAGACGCAGCGGCGGAATGACCCGCCGCAGAAGCTTGAGTGGCGGATCAGTGACAGTGTAGGCGGCCTCAAGAACGACCACCATCGCCTTGCCGGGTTGCCATGAACGGGCGAATTGGAACACATAGTCCATCACCAGCCGGAAGATCAACACGATCAGGAAGCAGTACAGCGCGATATAGATCACCTGACCAGCGACACTCATCTCGCGCGTCCCTCTCCCCTTGCTCCTGTGTCGGCCTTACGGCCCTGGTGTGCCCGGTGTTGCGTCTCAGCTCTGGTTGAAGAACCCGCCCTCTGCGATTCGGGCCTTGTCCTCCGCCGTGACATCGACGTTAGCAGGCGACAACAGGAACACCTTCTGCGTCACCCGCTCGATGCTCCCGTGAAGACCAAACACCAAACCGGCCGCAAAGTCGACAAGTCGCTTCGCATCTGTGTCATCCATCTCCGTGAGATTCATGATCACCGGAGTGCCCTCACGGAAGTGTTCCCCGATGGTACGGGCTTCGTTGTAGGTCCGGGGGTGCAGCGTGGTGATGCGGTAGGGCTCCCGCTCGGACACAACCTTGGGCATGATCACCGGTGCGTTCTTCTCCAGATTTGGGCGTTCGGGTGTGATGGATGCCACGGGGGCGATTCGGGCGGGTCGTCCGCTTTCCGCGGTGAGCGGGGCCGGTTCACGTTGCGCAGGGGGTGTCACGGCACGGACAGGTTCGTCCCGTTCTGGCCGTGTTTCGGGCTGCACTTGGTGCTGTTGCCGCCGTCCCCGATCAGGCTCCGGGTCAAGCTCGGGCTCGAACTCGTCGTCGGGGTCGAACCCCCGGCCGTCGTACCCATCGTCCTCCACGAGGCCGAGGTAGACCGCCATCTTGCGCATCGCGCCGGCCATTCTCTGCGTCCTCCGCTCTGTGGTGGATCGGCTCCGTCACCAGGGGCCTTGGATCCACGCGGGCCTCCCGCTTTCTGCGGGAATGACCATATTTTGTGCTGTGGTCCGACTTGCTTGGCGACGTTACCCGAGCCGTGGTCGGACTCCGAGTACCGCAGTGCCGACGCGCACATGTGTCGCTCCGGCCGCCACGGCGTCCTCAAGGTCCGCACTCATGCCTGCTGACACCATGTTGGCAGCAGGATGGGTGGCGCGCAGGTCGGTTGAGATTTCCATGAGCCGCTCGAATGCGGCCAGTTGGCGACCGGCGTACGGCCCGGCCAGCGGCGCGACCATCATCACACCGTCCAGCCGCAGCCCTTGTGCCCCGGCGATCGCCTCCGCGAGGGCCGGCACGCCGTCCGGCGCCACCCCACCGCGCTCCCCGCGCTGGGCAGCCTCGGCGTCAAGTGCCACCTGGATCAGGCAACCCAGCTCGCGCTCGGCGCGCACCGCCTCCTTGGAGAGTGCGGTGACGAGCCTGGACCGGTCGATCGACTGAACAATCCCGGCATAACCGGCCACAGAGCGCACCTTGTTGGTCTGTAGTTGCCCAACGAAGTGCCAAGTAAGGGGCAAATCAGCGCATTCCGCGGCCTTGGGTGCCGCCTCCTGATCGCGGTTCTCCGCGACCTGGCGCACCCCCAGCTCCGCGAGCAGACGGACATCGCTCGCGGGGTAGGTCTTGGTGACCACGATCAGGGTCACTTCTTCGCGCGGTCGGCCGGCCTTGACGCAGGCAGCGGAGATACGATTTTCCACCCGCTCCAGGTTCTCGGCCAGCTGAGTTCTCCGGTCGTCCATCACCGCTCGGCCTCCCCCGGCCCCCGGCCGGGGTCGTCCCCGAGCCATACGTAGCTCGCGAGCCGCCCGGTCGTGCGGTCGCGCCGATAAGAGAAGTGGTCCGCGGACTCCCGGGTGCAGATGTGGGAATCCTCACGCAACGGCACGCCCGCCGCGGCGAGTTGGGCCCGTACCCCCGCGGTGACATCCACCGCCGGCGTGCCCCAGCTCGTCGTCGCATGCGCCTCGGGCACCACCGCGGCGACCTCGGAGCGCATGGCCTCGGGCACCTCGTAACACCGTCCGCAGATCGCGGGCCCTGTGCGGGCGAGGATCCGGGACGGCTCCGCCCCCAGCTTCGCCATCGCCTCGACGACCGCCGGCACCACTCCGGCGACCAGACCCGGCCGCCCGGCGTGCGCGGCCCCCGCGATCCCGGCGACCGGGTCGGCCAGCAGGACCGGGGTGCAGTCCGCGGTCAGTACGGCGAGCGCAAGGCCCCGGCGTGCCGTCACCACCGCGTCCACACACGGGATGTCCGCATTGCGCCAGGGTCCGTCGACCACCGCGACGTCCCGGCCGTGGACCTGGTTCATCCAGACCACCGCGGCCGGGTCGAGCCCGAGTTCCGCTGCCGCGAGCGCACGGTTGGTCCGTACCGCCTCCGGGTCGTCGCCGACCGCGCCGCCCAGGTTGAGCTGCTCATACGGAGCGGCGCTCACCCCGCCCCACCTGTCGGTGAAGGCGAAGTGCGCGCCGCTCTCGTGGTGCTGTTGCCCTATCACTTCGGTGCTTCGGTCACTTCAGGAAGTCGGGAACGTCCAGTTCCTCGGCCGCGGAGTCGGAGTACGACGGACGGGCCGGGGGAACCTGCGGAGTGCTCGACGGGGACGAAGTGGCCTCGCCCAGCGAGGAGGAGGACTCGGCGGGCGCCGGCTCCTCGTCCCGTGCGGGCACCGAACCCAGACCGCCGAACGACGAGGACGTCCGCGGCTCCGGCGGAGCGGCCGGACGGCTCGGGGCCGGCGCCGGCTCCTCGCGCTTCGGGGCCGACAGTGCGGACTGCGCATCGCGGCGGGCCGGCGGCTGACCGCCGTCGAAGCCCGCGGCGATGACCGTCACCCGCACCTCGTCGCCCAGCGCGTCGTCGATGACCGCGCCGAAGATGATGTTGGCTTCCGGGTGTGCCGCCTCGCTGACCAGCTGCGCGGCCTCGTTGATCTCGAAGAGACCGAGGTCCGAGCCGCCGGAGATGGAGAGCAGGACGCCGCGGGCGCCGTCGATGGACGCCTCCAGGAGCGGCGAGGAGATCGCCATCTCCGCGGCGGCCACCGCGCGGTCGTCGCCGCGCGCCGAGCCGATGCCCATGAGGGCCGAGCCGGCCTCCGACATCACGGACTTGACGTCGGCGAAGTCGAGGTTGATCAGACCCGGGGTGGTGATCAGGTCGGTGATGCCCTGGACACCCGACAGCAGTACCTGGTCCGCGGACTTGAACGCGTCGAGCACGCTCACCTGGCGGTCCGAGATGGACAGCAGTCGGTCGTTGGGGATCACGATGAGGGTGTCGACCTCTTCGCGCAGCTGGGCGATGCCGTCCTCGGCCTGGTTGGCACGACGGCGGCCCTCGAAGGTGAACGGCCGGGTGACCACACCGATCGTCAGGGCGCCCAGCGAGCGCGCGATGTTGGCGACGACGGGTGCGCCACCGGTGCCGGTGCCGCCGCCCTCACCCGCGGTCACGAAGACCATGTCGGCCCCCTTGAGGACCTCCTCGATCTCCTCGCGGTGGTCCTCGGCCGCCTTGCGACCCACATCCGGGTTGGCGCCGGCGCCGAGGCCGCGGGTCATTTCGCGGCCGACGTCGAGCTTGACGTCGGCGTCGCTCATCAGCAGCGCCTGCGCATCGGTGTTGATCGCGATGAACTCGACGCCCTTGAGCCCGACCTCGATCATCCGGTTGATGGCGTTCACGCCACCGCCGCCGATGCCGACGACCTTGATGACTGCGAGGTAGTTCTGCGGTGCTGCCACGTCGAAGGCCTCTCGCCTCGAGTTACGTGTCGTCGCCGCACTTGCGAGTGGACGCCGACTGATGCCGATGGGACGGTCCGTAGTGCCGACCCGAACCCTAACGTTGAAGTTTAGGGTTACCTGTGCCTGTGTTCCTTGGTTCCATAGTCCCTTTGGAACGAGACACTAAGTCGACAAGACGCGCGTGTTCAACGAACACGCCGAACCTCCCGTTTTTCTTTTCACCCTATGTGATCACCCATAGTCGTAGCCATCCAGGGTGCTGGCCTGCGGCTACGGACGTCAACTCCCGGACACCGCAGGGGCGGTGGGGACGGAGATGTCGAAGTGGCGCGCGTCACGTGCGGCTTTCAGCAGTGCGGTCAGCGCCTTCGCCTTTTCGGCGCCCTGTTCGCGACTACCCCAGGCGACGGTGCGTCCGCGGGTCAGTTCGAGGGTGACGGAATCGTATGACCGGACCCGGACCGTGCGGACGTCCTTGCGTACCGCCGCGGGCACATCCTGGGCGACTTCGACCGCGGCGCGACGCAAACGGTCGATTCCGAAACGGTGCAGACTCGGGGAGTGCGAAACGGCCATTTCCAGAAGCGGAACGCCCTTGGGGGCGGCCGTGACGGTCGCGAACCGGACACCCTCGGCGTCCACTTCGACAAACTTTCCGCCCGCTCGCATCAGGAGTTCCGGCTGCCTTTCGGTCACTTTCAGACCGATGGTGTGCGGCCATGACCGCTCGACGTCAACGCTCTTGATGCGCGGCAGCCGGGCGCTCAGCCGGCGGGCCAGCGCGTCGGTATCCACCGAGACCAGCGGTGCGTTCATCGGAGCGGCGGCCGCGGCCACCACCTCACGCGAGGTCAGCACATCGGTGCCGGTGGCCCTGACGCGCTCCACCCGCAGCCAGTCCGAGGCGTAGAGCACCCAGGCGCCGAACCCGCCGAGCACCACGGCAACAACCGTGATGATGATCAGACCGCGGCGGCCCGGCGCCCGCAGGGAGGTGCGCACCCAGCGGAATCTTCGCCGTCGCACCTCCGCGGCGGAGGGCGGGCCGGACGGTGACTTCTTCTCGCCGCGCCGGGCGGTCGTCGGTCCGGCCACGCTCCCTGCCTTCTCTCGTGCGCTACTTGTTGTGCTGCGCGATCGCCTCGTACACCATGCCGACCAGCAGCTCGTCGGCGTCCCTGCGGCCGAACTCGGAGGCCGCGCGGGACATCTCGTACAGCCGGTGCGGATCGGCCAGGACCGGGAGCACATTGCTCTGCACCCAGTCCGAGGTCAGCTGGGCGTCGTCGACCAGCAGCCCCCCGCCGGCGTTGACCAGCGGCTGGGCGTTGAGCCGCTGTTCGCCGTTGCCGATGGGCAGCGGGACGAACGCGGCCGGGAGCCCGACGGCGGACAACTCGGCGACGGTCATCGCGCCCGCGCGGCAGAGCATCATGTCAGCCGCGGCGTACGCGAGATCCATCCGGTCCACGTACGGTACCGGGACATAGGGCGGCATCCCGGGCATGTTGTCCACATGCGGCAATTCGTTCTTCGGACCGACCGCGTGCAGCACCTGGATGCCGGCCCGCTGGAGGACCGGGACGGCCGCCTGGATGACCTCGTTGAGCCGGCGGGCGCCCTGGGAACCGCCGGACACCAGCAGGGTCGGCAGGTTGGGGTCGAGACCGAAGGCGGCCCGCGCCTCCGGGCGGACCGCGGCGCGGTCGAGGGTGGCGATGGTGCGGCGCAGCGGAATGCCGACGTAGCGGGCGCCGCGCAGCTTGCTGTCGGGGGTGCTGACGGCGACGAACTTGGCGTACCGCGAGCCGATCTTGTTGGCCAGACCGGGGCGCGCGTTCGCCTCGTGCACGATGATCGGCACTCCGAGCCGCTTGGCGGCCAGATAGCCGGGCAGCGCCACATAGCCGCCGAAGCCGACCACACAGTCCGCCTTCGTGCGCTCCAGGATCTGCTCGGCGGCCTTGATCGTGCCGCGCAGCCGCCCGGGGACGGTGATCAGTTCGGGGGTGGGCTTGCGCGGCAGCGGTACGGCCGGGATCAGGCCCAGCTCATAGCCGCGCTCCGGGACGAGCCGGGTCTCCAGCCCCTTCTCCGTACCGAGTGCCGTGATCCCCACGGTGGGGTCCTGCCTCCGCAGTGCGTCCGCGAGGGCGAGCGCGGGCTCGATGTGGCCGGCGGTCCCCCCACCGGCGAGTACGACATGCACCGAAATTCACCGCTCTCCGGACGGCCGCTTCTTGACGCGCCGTCTCATCGTCTTCCATCTCACCCCAGCCGGTCTCCTGCCGGAGCCCGGCTTCCGCGCCGACCGGGCCGTCAACGCCGCCCGTGCAGCGGGCTCGTCACGCGCGAAGGCGATCAGCAGCCCGATGGCGAACATCGTCGGCAGCAGGGCGGAGCCTCCGTAGGAGAACAGCGGGAGCGGGACACCGGCGATCGGCAACAGGCCGAGCACCGCACCGATGTTGATCACGGCCTGGGCCGTGATCCAGGTGGTCACGCCTCCCGCGGCGTACCGTACGAAGGGGTCCTCCGTGCGCCCGGCCACGCGGATACCCGCATAGCCTAGAGCCGCGAAGAGGGCGAGCACCGACAGCGTCCCCGCCAGACCCAGTTCCTCCCCGGTGATGGCGAAGATGAAGTCGGTGTGCGGTTCAGGGAGTTCACCCCATTTTTCCATACTCGCACCCAGTCCGGAACCGAAGAATCCGCCGGATGCGAGGGCGTAGATCCCGTGCACGGCCTGCCAGCACTGATCACCGGGGCCCGGATCGGTCGCGCCGATGCAGGCCAGCCGGGACATCCGGTTGGCGCTGGTCTTGATCAGCAGCGCGCCGATCACCGCGGCGGCACCCAGCACCCCGGCGAACAGCCTGGTCGGCGCTCCGGCCAGCCACAGCAGCCCGAAGGCGATCGCGGTGAGGATGATCGCGGTGCCCATATCGCCGCCGAGCATGATCAGCGCGAGCAGCAGAAAAGCCACCGGGACCAGCGGCACCAACAGATGCTTCCACTGCACCAGCAGCCGCTTGTCCTGCTTGCGGGCCAGCAGATCGGCGCCCCACAGGACCAGCGCGAGCTTGGCGAACTCGCTCGGTTGCATCTGGAAAGGGCCGCCGAGACTGATCCAGTTCTGATTGCCGTTGACCGCGACCCCTATGCCCGGAATCTGCACCAGGCACATCAGGAACACCGAGACCGCGAGCAGCGGATACGCCAGCGTACGGTGCACCCGTACGGACATCCGCGCGGCGAACAGCAGCAGCCCACCCCCGAGAACGGCCGCGAGCAACTGTTTGCGGAAGAAATACGACGGGGCGAGTCCGGACTGGAGCGCCTTGATCTGGGACGCCGAGTAGACCATCACCAGGCCCAGGACCGTGATCAGCAGACTGCCGCCGAGGATCAGGTAGTACGCGGTCAGCGGACGGTCCCAGGCTCGTCTGAGCCGGGTGTGCAGGCCCCGGGGGCCGCCCGGTGAGCGACCCCCGCGCGACGGGCGCACCACGGAAGTACGGCGGGACGGACGCAGCGGGGCGGACCGGCCCCCGCCCGCCCGCGCGGAACCGCTCCCGCCCGCCCGCGCGGACCGGCCCCCGCCCTCCCGCCCTGTGTTCGCCGGTCGGGCCGTCATCCTCGTCCCCTCCACAGGTACGCTCGGCGCCGGTCATCGGCGGCGGCGGGGAGAAACGGTCTACTGATCCCGTGCGGTCAGCTCACGGACCGCTTCGGCGAAGGCGTCGCCCCGCTTGTTGTAATTGACGAACATGTCCATCGAGGCACAGGCCGGAGCCAGCAGGACGGTGTCGCCGGGCTCCGCCAGACGGGACGCTTCCCGGACCGCCTCAGGCATCGCCCCAGTGTCGGTCCGGTCGAGGTCGACCACCGGGACATCGGGGGCGTGTCGCGCCAGGGCTTCGCGAATCAGCGCCCGATCGGCGCCGATCAGCACCACCCCGCGCAGCCGGGCCGCGGACTTCTGCACCAGTTCGTCGAAGGTCGCGCCCTTGGCGAGCCCGCCGGCGATCCACACGATGTGATCGTACGCCGCCAAGGACGCCTCGGCGGCGTGGGTGTTGGTGGCCTTGGAGTCGTCGATGTAGGTGACGCCGTCGATGTCCGCGATGTGCTGGATGCGGTGGGGCTCGGGGTGGAAGGCGCGCAGTCCGTCGCGTACCGCCGCGGGCCGTACGCCGAAGGCACGGGCCAGCGCCGCCGCCGCGAGGGCGTTGGCGATGTTGTGCGGGGCGGGGGTGCCGGAGCCGGGCGCGATGTCGGAGACCTCGGCCAGCTCCTGGGCCTGCTTCTGCCGGTTCTCCACGAAGGCGCGGTCGACGAGGATGCCGTCGACGACGCCGAGTTGGGAGGGGCCCGGGGTGCCGAGGGTGAAGCCGATGGCGCGGCAGCCCTCCTCGACATCGGCCTCGCGCACCAGGTCCTCGGTCGCCTTGTCGGCCACGTTGTAGACGCAGGCGACGGTGTTGCCCTCGTAGATCCGGCCCTTGTCGGCGGCGTAGGCCTGGAGGGAGCCGTGCCAGTCGAGGTGGTCGGGGGCGATGTTGAGGACCGCGGCGGAGTGCGCCCGCAGCGAGGGCGCCCAGTGCAGCTGGTAGCTGGAGAGCTCGACGGCGAGCACGTCGTAGGGGCGCGCACCGTCCTTGCCCTGCCCGAGGACGACATCGATGATCGGGGTGCCGATGTTGCCGACGGCCATGGTGTGCAGGCCCTCGGCGGCCAGGATCGAGGCCAGCATCCGGACGGTGGTGGTCTTGCCGTTGGTGCCGGTGACCGCGAGCCAGGCCGCCGCCGGCTGTCCCGGCACGGTCTCGCGCAGCCGCCAGGCGATCTCGACGTCGCCGACCACGTCCACCCCGGCCGCGGCGGCCGCCGTGAACAGCGGGCTGTCCGGCTTCCAGCCGGGCGAGGTGACCACGAGATCGGTGCCCTCGGGGAGGGTCGCCCCGTCGCCGAGGCGGACCGTGATCCCCTGTGCCTCCAGCTCACGGGCCGCGGCCTGCTGCTGCTCGCCCGCGCCGCCGTCCACAACCGTGACGCGGGCGCCGAGGCCGGCCAGGGCGCGGGCGGCGCTGCTGCCGCTCACACCGAGGCCGGCGACGGTGATGTCCAGACCCGCGAACTCCGCGGGGTTCCGGGCCGAGTCGTGCGTGGTCACTTCGCTGCCTGCCAACCACCGTAGAAGACGCCGAGTCCCACGATGACGCACATGCCCTGGATGATCCAGAACCTGACCACCACAAGGACTTCGGACCACCCCTTGAGCTCGAAGTGGTGCTGGAGCGGCGCCATCCGGAAGACCCGCTTGCCGGTCAGCTTGAAGGAGCCGACCTGAATGACCACGGACATCGTGATCAGGACGAAGAGGCCGCCGAGGAGGGCGAGCAGCAGCTCCGTACGGGAGCAGATCGCCAGACCGGCGAGCGCGCCGCCCAGGGCCAGCGAGCCGGTGTCACCCATGAAGATCTTGGCCGGTGAGGTGTTCCACCACAGGAAGCCGAAGCAGGCACCCATCAGGGCGGAGGCGACCACCGCGAGGTCGAGCGGGTCGCGTACCTCGTAACAGCCCGGTCCGGCGGTGATCTGGTTGGCGCAGGACTCCTGGTGCTGCCAGATGCCGATGAACGTGTACGCGCCGAAGACCATCACCGAGGCGCCGGTGGCCAGGCCGTCGAGGCCGTCGGTGAGGTTCACGCCGTTGGACATCGCCAGGATCATGAACAGCGCCCAGATCACGAAGATGACCGGGCCGATCTGCCAGCCGAAGTCCTGGGTGAAGGACAGCCGGTCCGAGGCCGGGGTCTGTCCGCGCAGGTCGGCGAATTGCAGCGAGAGCACCGCGAAGGCGATACCGACGATCAGCTGTCCTGCCATCTTCGCCTTGGCCCGCAGACCCAGCGAACGCTGCTTGACGATCTTGATGTAGTCGTCGAGGAAGCCGACCAGGCCCATGCCCGCGAAGAGGAACAGCACCAGCACACCGGAGAAGGTCGGATCGCTGGAGGTGATCACCTTGGTCACGACATAGGCGATGATCGTGGCCAGGATGAAGGAGATACCGCCCATGGTGGGCGTGCCCTTCTTGCTGCCGTGGGTCCGCGGGCCGTCATCGCGGATGAACTGCCCGTACCCCTTCTTGGCCAGCAGCTTGATCAGCAGCGGGGTGCCGATCAGGGTCAGGAAGAGCCCGATCATTCCGGAGAAGAGGATCTGCTTCATCGAGTTCATCGGGACGCGACTCCACCCTCAGCGCCCGCTGCGCCCGCAATGCCCTCGTCGTCCAGCAGAGCTGCGGCGACCCGCTCCAGCCCCACCGACCTGGACGCCTTCACCAGCACGACGTCTCCCGGTCGCAGCTCGCTGCGCAACAGGTCGACCGCCGCCCGCGCGTCGGACACGTGCACCGACTCCTCACCCCACGAACCCTCGTTCTTGGCGCCCATGTCGAGCCAGGCCGCTTCCCTGCCGCCGACTGCCACGAGCTTGCTGACGTTGAGCCGGACGACCAGCCGCCCGACCGCGTCGTGTTCGGCGAGTGACTCCTCGCCGAGCTCGGCCATCTCACCGAGCACCGCCCACGTACGACCCCCCTTGGCCTTGCCGGCCGCGCCCATCGCGACCAGCGCTCGCAGCGCCGCTCGCATGGACTCGGGGTTCGCGTTGTAGGCGTCGTTGACGACCGTCACGCCGTCCACGCGCTCGGTGACCTCCATACGCCAGCGGGAGAGCGTGCCGGCTTCGGAGAGCGCGGTGGCGATCTCGTCTACGGGCATGCCCAACTCATGGGCTACGGCGGCCGCGGCGAGCGCGTTCGACACGTGGTGCTCACCGTACAGCCGCATGGTCACATCACTGCACCCGGAGGGTGTGTGAAGCGTGAAGGCAGGCTGTCCGAGCGCCGTGAGCCGGACATTCTCGGCACGTACGGCGGCGTCCTCGGCCTCACCGAACAGGACGGTACGGGCCCTCGTACGCGGTGCCATGGCGCGGACGTACGGATCGTCGGCGTTGAGCACCGCGATCCCGCCCTCCTCGGCGGACGGCAGCGCCTCGACGAGTTCGCCCTTCGCCTCGGCGATCTGCGCGCGGCCGCCGAACTCGCCGAGGTGCGCGCTGCCGACGTTGAGCACCACACCGATCCGCGGCGGGGTCAGCGCGGCGAGGTAGCGGATGTGGCCGACGCCGCGGGCGCCCATCTCCAGGACGAGGTGACGGGTCGTCTCATCGGCGCGCAGCGCGGTCAGCGGCAGCCCGATCTCGTTGTTGAGGTTGCCCTCCGGCCAGACGGTCGGGCCGTGCCGCTGGAGCAGCTGGGCGATCAGGTCCTTGGTGCTGGTCTTGCCGGCCGAGCCGGTCAGCCCGACGACGGTGGTGCCCAGCCGCTCGACGACGGCGCGGGCGAGCGCGCCAAGGGCGGCGGTGACGTCGTCGACGACGATCGCGGGGACGCCGAGGGGGCGGGCGGCCAGGACGGCCACCGCGCCGGCCTCGACGGCGCCCCGGGCGAAGTCATGGCCGTCGACGCGTTCCCCGGCGAAGGCCACGAACAGGCCGCCGGGGCGTACCGCACGGGAGTCGGTGACGACCGGCCCGGTCACCTGTCGGCCGGCGTCCGGTATGTCGTACTGCTGGCCGCGGACGATACTCGCGATCTCGGCGAGGGACAGGGAGATCACAGGTCACCCCCGGCGAGCGGCGGGCGGTGACGGCGAAAGGATTGTGCGCGCATGGCGGTGTGTCATCCCTGGTGTTTCGGCTGCGGTGACTGCTGCGACTGCTGTGACTTCAGCGAACCCTCGATGGCATCGCGCAGCACCTGGCGGTCGTCGAAGGGCCGGACCACTCCGGCGATGTCCTGGCCCTGCTCATGGCCCTTGCCGGCGACGATCACGGTGTCGCCGGGCTCGGCGCGGGCGACGGCGGCGGCGATGGCGGCGGCCCGCTCTTCCTCGACCAGCACCGTGCCGCGTTCGTGGACCGGCACCTCGGCGGCGCCCGCCAGCATGGTGGCGAGGATCGCGAGCGGGTCCTCGTTGCGCGGGTTGTCGGAGGTCAGGATGGCCGTGTCGGCGAGCCGGGCCACCGCGGCGCCCATGGGGGCGCGCTTGTGCGGGTCGCGGTCGCCGCCGCAGCCGAGCACGGCGTGCAGCTTGCCGTCGGTGACCTTGCGCAGCGCCCGCAGCACCGATTCGACGGCGTCGGTCTTGTGCGCGTAGTCGACCACCGCCAGGTACGGCTGGCCGGCGTCGATCCGCTCCAGCCGGCCGGGGACCCCGGGGACCGCGGCGACGCCGTCGGCCGCGGTCTGCGGGTCGATACCGGCGACGACCAGCGAGACGATCGCGGCGAGCGCATTGGCGACGTTGAACGGGCCGGCGATCGGGGACGCGGCACGCAGGGTGACGCCGTCGGGACCGTGCACGGTGAAGGTCGAGCCGAGCGCGCCGACCTCGACGTCCGAGGCGCGCCAGTCCGCGTCCGGGTGGCCCTCGGCGGAGAAGGTGGTGACCGGGACCTCGGACTCGCCCTGGGCGAGCCGCTTGCCGTACTCGTCGTCGAGGTTGACGACACCGGCCCGGCTGCGGGCCTTGGTGAACAGCTGGGCCTTGGCCTGGAAGTAGTCCTCCATCCCGGAGTGGAACTCCATGTGCTCCGGGCTGAGGTTGTTGAAGATCGCGACGTCGAAGACGCAGCCGTCGACCCGGCCGAGGACCAGGGCGTGGCTGGAGACCTCCATGGCGACCGCGCGGACCCCGCGCTCGCGCATCACCGCGAACAGCGCCTGGAGGTCGGTGGCCTCGGGGGTGGTGCGCTCGGACTTGATGCGCTCCCCGCCGATACGGGTCTCGACCGTGCCGATCAGGCCGGTCAGGCTGCCATCGCCCCGCTCGGCGGCCGCGGCCCGCAGTCCGCCCTCGATGAGGTAGGCGGTGGTGGTCTTGCCGGACGTGCCGGTGATGCCGATCTGGAGCAGGTCCTCGCCCGGCGCCCCGTAGATCGAGACGGCCAGCGCACCCATCCGGGCGCGCGGGTTCTCGACGGCGAGGACCGGCAGACCGGTCGCGGCGGCGCGCTCGGCGCCCGCCGGGTCGGTCAGGATCGCGGCGGCGCCGAGGTCGGCGGCCTGGGCGACGAAGTCGGCGCCGTGCAGACGGGCGCCGGGCAGCGCGGCGTAGACATCGCCGGGACGCACGGCCCGGGAGTCGTGGGTGATGCCGGTGACGACGACCTCGGCATGGGCTGCCGCCGGGGCCGGGGTGCCCAGCTGCTCGGCGAGGTCGGCCAGGGGGGTGGGGCGGACCTGGGCAGGGCGGGGAGCTCCCGGATAGGTAGCGGGGCCGCCCTTGCCGGCGTGCTGGGCTTTCGGGGACTGATCAGCGTGTGACACGGCGGTGAGCGTACCGGGCCGGTCGGGCCCGGGGCGAAGTGAGGCCCGGGGGGAGGTGCGCCGGCACGGCTCTGGGGTGCCGTCGGGGGTGATCGTCGTCACGGCGGATTTGCCTCGATTTCATTGGCCTGGCGTGAAGGTGACCGGCAGCCGCGGGGGCTTGGCACCGGTCGGCGGGACCTGGAGGGTTTTCAGCGCGAACGCCATGACCTGCTGGTAGATCGGACCGCAGACCTGGCCGCCGAAGTAGCTGCCCCTGGTGGGGTTCTGTACCGCGCAGTAGACCGTGATCCGGGGCTTGTCGGCGGGCGCGAAGCCGGCGAAGGAGGCGGTGTAGCCGTGGTAGCGGCCGGTTTTGGGGTCCACCCGGTTGGAGGTGCCGGTCTTGCCGCCGACCCGGTAGCCGTCGATCTTCGCCTTGGCCCCGGTGCCTTCCTCGTCGTCGACGACGGACTCCAGCATGCTGGCGAGGGTCCGCGCGGTCTTCTGGCTGACCACGCGGGTCTTCGGGGGCCTGGGCGCCGGTGCGTAGTGGCCGTCGGGCCCGGTGCTGCCGCGGACCAGCGTGGGGGCGATGCGCTCGCCGCCGTTGGCGATCGTGGAGTAGACGGAGGCGGCCTGTACGGCGTTGAGGGACAGCCCCTGGCCGAAGGGGATCGTGTACTGCTGCGAGGTGTTCCAGTCCTGCGGCTTGGCCAGGATGCCGGCGGTCTCTCCCGGGAAGCCCAGTCCTGTCGGCTTGCCGATGCCGAATTTGCGCAGGTAGGAGTAGAGGACCCGGTTGGCCTCGGGCTGGGACCTGCCGAGCTGGCCGGCCGCGAGGATCGTGCCGATGTTGCTGGACTTGGCGAGCACGCCGTTGAGCGTCAGATGCCAGGTCTCGTGGTCGACGTCGTCCGCGAAGAGCCGGTCGCCGCGGTGCAGCCGGTTGGGCACGGTCACCCGGGTGGACGGGGTGGCGACGCCCTCCTCCAGTACGGCGGCCATCGACATCAGCTTGCTGGTGGAGCCCGGCTCGAAGGCGTCGGAGAGGGCCGCGTTGCCCAGCGCCTCCGGGTCGGAGGCGGAGAGGTCGTTGGGGTCGAAGGCGGGCGCGTTGGCCAGCGCCAGGACCTCACCGGTGCGGGTGTCCTGGACGACGACGTAGCCACGGTCGGCCCCGGACTTGGTGACCTGTTCGGCGATGGCCCGCTGGGCGGCCCACTGGATGTCACGGTCGAGGGTCAGCTCCACCTCGGAGCCGGGGACGGCGGGGTGCTCCTGGGTGTCGGCGGTGGGCACCCGGCGGCCCCCGGACTGGGCGTAGACGAGCTTGCCGTCCTTGCCGGCCAGCTGCTTGTTCAGCAGCGCCTCCAGGCCGCCGCCGCCCTTGCCCGCGCTGTTGACGAAGCCGAGGACCCCGGAGGCGAGGTCCTTGTTGGGGTAGAGGCGCTTGCTGTGCTTGTCGGCGAAGATCCCGACCAGGACGTCGGGGCGGGGCGCGCTCTTGGGGGCGGCGGCCGCCTTGGCGTCGAGGGTCTTGCGGAGGTCCTTGATCTTCTTCCAGACCTGCGGGGTCTGCTGCCGGGCGAGCAGGACGTAGCGCGCCTTCGGCTGGTCGAGCTTCTTGGCCAGGGTGGCCTTGTCCTGGTGGAGGATCGGCGCGAGGAGCGCGGCGGCCCGCTGCGGGGCGTCGTCGGTCCTGGTCTTCGCGGGCGCCAGGAGGCTCGGGTCGGCGGTGATGTCGTACGCGTCCACGGTGGTGGCCAGGTCCACCCCGTTGCGGTCGGTGATCGCACCGCGCTCGGCGGCCAGCTTGACCGGGACGTAGCGGTTCTCGTTGGCCTTGGCCGCGAACGCCCCGGCGTCCACGGCCTGCACCTGGAAGAGCCGTACGACGAAGACCAGCATGACCACCGTCAGCCCGAGGGCGACCAGCCGCAGCCGGGGGCGCGGGCTGCCCAGGCGGAGCACCTGGGGCGCGGGGCGGGAGCCGGGGCGGCGGGCGGCGGGCCTGGGTACCGGGCGTTTGGCGGGCGGGCGGCCGCCGCGGTTTCCGGGCCGACCGCCGCGCTGGGTGGGGCGAGGCACCCGGCGGGGGTCCCTGGGCTCGGTCATGCCGCGTTCACCTGCCGGAGGTCGTCGGGGTGGGGGCGGGCGCGGTGGGGCCGCCGGTTCCGGACCCGGCGCGCGGGGCGGGACGGGCGTCCGCGCCCGGTGCGCTCTGCGGGCCCAGTGTGGCGGCCGAGGCGGGCACCGGCGGCTGGACTGACGGCGGCGCGACCGGCGCCGCCGGGGCGGACGGCACTCTCGGCGCGGCCACACCCAGGACCGCGGCCGCCGACGGTTCGGCGGAGGTGCTCAGCGGCGCCCCGTCGGACGTGGCCACGCCCGGCTTGCCGAGCACCCGTCCGTCGGGGAGCAGGAACGCCGGGCTGCCGCCGGGCACCATCCCCAGCCGGCGGGCGCGCCGCTCCAGCGCACCCGGCGCGGAGTACGCGTCCACCTCCTGCTGGAGCGCCTGCTGCTCGTCGGTCAGCTCGTCGGTCTTCTTCTCCAGCTTGCTGAGCTCGAACGACCCTTGGTTGAGCGCCGAGTTGAGCAGCAGCAGGCTGATCAGCCCGGAGCCGAGCAGGACGACGATCAGCAGCACGAACGGGGTGCGGGCCGCCGTGCCCGGGGCGGTGGCGGAAGGAAACAGCGCGGAGAGCCGCTTCTGCCTGCCGCGCGGCCGCCCCTGGCCTCTCATGGGCTGTCCACAGCGTTCTCGACGTTCTCGCGGATGCGCTCCGCGCCGCGCAGCCGGGCGGGGGCGGCGCGGCGGTTCTCGGCGATCTCCTCCTCCGTGGGAAGTTCGGCGCCGCGGGTCAGCAGCTTCAGGCGGGGCTGGTAGCGCTCGGGGACGACGGGCAGGCCGGGCGGCGCTGTGGTGCTCGCACCGGCCGCGAAGACCTGCTTGACCAGGCGGTCCTCCAGGGAGTGGTACGAGAGCACGGCGATCCGGCCGCCGACCGCGAGCGCCTTGACGGCGGCCGGGACGGCCCGCTCGACGCTGGCCAGCTCGCCGTTGACCTCGATGCGCAGCGCCTGGAACGTGCGCTTGGCGGGGTTGCCGCCGGTGCGCTTGGCGGCCTGCGGCAACGCGTCGCGGATCAGCTCGACCAGCCGTGCGCTGTTGGTGAACGGCTCCTTGGCGCGCTCGCGGACGATGGCCGAGACGATCCGCTTGGCCTGCTTCTCCTCTCCGTAGGAGCGCAGGATCCGGACCAGTTCACCGGGCGGGTAGGTGTTGAGGACATCGGCGGCGCTGATGCCGGTCGTCTGGTCCATCCGCATGTCCAGCGGGGCGTCCTGGGCGTACGCGAAGCCGCGGTCGGCCTCGTCGAGCTGCATCGAGGAGACGCCGAGGTCGAAGAGCACACCCTGGACGCGCGGCGTCCCGAGCCGGTCGAGGACCTCGGGGAGCTCGTCGTAGACGGCGTGCACCAGGGTGGCGCGGTCGCCGTACGGGGCCAGCCGCTCCCCGGCGAGCCGCAGGGCGGCCGGGTCGCGGTCGAGGGCGATCAGCCGGGCCTCCGGGAAGGCGGAGAGCAGCGCCTCGCTGTGGCCGCCGAGGCCGAGGGTGCAGTCGACGACGACGGCACCGGGCTCGGTGAGCGCGGGGGCGAGCATGTCCAGACAACGCTGGAGCATGACGGGTACGTGGCGGGTATTGCTGCTCATGCGCCGGCCTCGCTGCGCTCGGCGGGCCTGCATTCGCAGAGCGCGCACCTCTTTCTGCTTCGCTCGCTGTGCTCGCTCATATGCCTTCCGATGGCCTGGCGGCAGGTGGGTCCCCGGCCGCTGGCTGGGGGTGCCGCACGTACCGCTTGGTCCCCGCCCGCTCTGAAGGGGAAGTGGCCCTCCGGCGACGGGGAAGTGACGTCGGAAGACCATGGGAGCGGGAGGAGGCCGAGCCGTACGTACGATTCGCGCACGCGAGGAATTCGGTATCCAAGGAGAGCGTCACGCCTCCCACTTCGCGCCACTTTAGTCCACCGGCTGTCCCGGTCAATCAACTGGTCGCGCGCGTCCCGCGACGGCTTCCCGCGGTCGTTCCGGCCGGCTTCTCACCCGGACGGCAGGGGCGCGCACCGGACTGTGCACTACCTCACAAAGAGTGACCTTGCCCCCTATGCCCGTCCTCTCATGCGGCCGAAAGTGCAGATGACGATTACCGTGAATCCATGCCCATACCTGCGTCGCAGCCGCTGCCCCAGTCCACCGACCGCGCCGCCACCCGTACCGGCGGCACGGTAACCGACCGTCTCGTGGAGGCGAACCAGCGTTACGCCGCCGCGTTCACCGACCCCGGCATGGACGCACGGCCCGTTCTCAAGGTCGCGGTCGTGGCCTGTATGGACGCCCGCCTCGACCTGCACGCCGCCCTCGGCCTCGAACTCGGCGACTGCCACACCATCCGCAACGCCGGCGGTGTGGTCACCGACGACATCATCCGCTCCCTGACGATCAGCCAGCGCGCGCTCGGCACCCGCTCGGTCGTGCTGATCCACCACACCGGCTGCGGTCTGCTCAACCTGACCGAGGACTTCCGCCACGAGCTGGCGGCCGAGGTCGGCCAGCGTCCGACCTGGGCGGTGGAGGCCTTCAAGGACCTCGACGAGGACGTCCGGCAGTCCATGCAGCGGGTGCGCACCTCGCCCTTCCTGCCGCACACCGACGACGTCCGCGGCTTCGTCTTCGACGTGAAGACGGGTCTGCTGCGCGAGATCGACCCGCGGGCCTGACGCACCGGACCGGCCCGTCCGACGGGCCGGTCCGGCCCCGCTGACGTGCGCGGCCGGCCCGAAAAGGCCGGGTTCGCCGGGAAGGCCCGGCCACAACCTTGTGAGTTATCCACAGGCCATGACGCAGAGCCGCGCGGGCGGCAAGAATGCGTGGGTGAACGTCGTCCCGGCCGTGGCCGGGCACGGCGCTTTCGGGGAGGGCCGGGTCCACAGGGGGGCATCGGCCCGTAGTACAGGGCCGAGGAGGGCCGAGTGACGACGTATGACGAACGAGCGAGCCTTGGGGGTCCCCCCGCCCATGGGGGTCCCCCCGCACGAGCAAAGCCGAGCGTGGGGGAAGAGCCGAGCGCGCGGGGCGATCTGACCGCCACCGCGGAGCGGATCCACCGGTCGGTGGAGAGCGTGATCGAGGGCAAGCCGGAGGTCGTACGCCTCGCGCTGACCGTCCTGCTGGCCGAGGGGCATCTGCTGATCGAGGACGTGCCCGGCGTCGGCAAGACCATGCTCGCCAAGGCGCTGGCCCGCTCCATCGACTGCTCGGTGCGGCGCATCCAGTTCACGCCCGACCTGCTGCCCTCCGACATCACCGGCGTCAGCATCTTCGACCAGCAGCAGCGGGACTTCGAGTTCAAGCCCGGCGCGATCTTCTCCCAGATCGTCATCGGCGACGAGATCAACCGCGCCTCGCCCAAGACCCAGTCGGCCCTCCTGGAGTCCATGGAGGAGCGTCAGGTCACCATGGACGGGCAGACGTACGAGCTGCCCAGCCCGTTCATGGTCATCGCCACCCAGAATCCGGTGGAGATGGAGGGCACCTACCCGCTCCCCGAGGCACAGCGGGACCGCTTCATGGCGCGGGTGTCGATCGGCTACCCGAGCCCGGCGGCCGAGTTGCAGATGCTGGACGTGCACGGCGGCGCCTCCCCGCTCGACGACCTCCAGCCGGTGGCGCACGCCCACGACATCATCAAGATGACCGACGCGGTGCGCGAGGTCCATGTCGCCGAAGCGGTGCGCAGATACGCCGTCGACCTGGTGGCGGCCACCCGCAGCCACCCCGAGCTGCGACTCGGCGCCTCCCCGCGGGCGACCCTGCATCTGCTGCGCGCCGCCAAGGCCTCCGCAGCGCTCCTGGGACGGGAGTACGCCCTGCCGGACGACGTCCAGTCGCTGGCCGTGGCGGTGCTCGCGCACCGTCTCCTGCCCACCGCCCAGGCCCAGTTGAACCGCCGCACGGCCGAACAGCTCGTAGGGGAGATCCTTCAGCGCGTACCGGTCCCCGATCCGTCCGGCCACCCGTGGCGGACCCACGGCCGGCAGCCGCCGGGGCTACGGGGGCTGTGATGACCGGAGGGGGGAGCGAGGGAACGCCGGAGCGGGGCGGGCTGCGGGCGGCCCTCAGGGGGCTCACGACGCGCGGCCGGTCGTTCCTGGCCGCCGGGGTGGCCGCCGCGGTGTGCTCGTACGTCCTCGGACAGCCGGACCTGCTGCGGGTCGGTCTGCTGCTCGCGGCCCTGCCGCCGGCCTGCGTCCTGGTCCTGCACCGCACCCACTACCGCGTGGCCGCCGGCCGTACGCTCTCCCCCGCCCGGGTACCCGCGGCCGCCGAGTCCCGGGTCCGGCTGCGGATGGAGAACATCTCCCGGCTGCCCACGGGCGTGCTGATGCTCCAGGACCGGGTGCCGTACGTCCTCGGGCCCCGGCCGCGCTTCATCCTGGACCGGGTCGAGGCCGGCGGCCGCCGCGAGGTCTCCTACCGGGTCCGCTCCGACCTGCGGGGCCGCTATCCGCTGGGGCCGCTCCAGCTGCGGCTGTCCGACCCGTTCGGCATGTGCGAGCTGACCCGCTCGTTCAGCTCCTTCGACACCCTGACGGTGGTGCCCCGGGTCGAGCCGCTGCCGGCCGTCGAGATCGCGGGCGAGGCGGCAGGGTACGGCGACGGGCGGCAGCGTTCCCTGGCGCTGGCCGGCGACGACGACATCATCCCCCGCGGCTACCGGCACGGCGACGATCTGCGCCGGATCCACTGGCGGTCCACCGCGCGCCACGGCGAGCTGATGGTCCGCCGGGAGGAGCAGCCCCAGAAGGCGCGCTGCACGGTCCTGCTCGACACCCGGGCCGACGCCCACCCGGGAAGCGGCCCCGACTCGCCCTTCGAGTGGGCGGTGTCCGCGGCCGCCTCGACCGCGGTGCATCTGCTGGAGCGCGGCTTCTCGGTCCGGCTGCTGACCGACACCGGCACGTCCGTGCCGGGACCCGACGGCGCCGGCAGCTTCGCGGGCGGCACGGCGCCCGCCGACGCCGCCGGTCTGCTGCTGGACACCCTCGCCGTCGTGGAGCACTCCGACGAGCCGGGCCTGTCGGCGGCGTACGACGTACTGCGCGGCGGCAGCGAAGGGCTGCTGGTCGCCTTCCTCGGCGATCTGGACGAGGAACAGGCCGCGATCGCGGGGCAGATGCGCCGGCGCAGCGGCGCGGCGGTCGCCTTCGTCCTGGACGGCGATGCCTGGCACCGCGGCCCCGGCGGCATCAGGTTCTCCACCGGCCAGGCCCCGGTGGCCGAGCGGCTGCGGCTGCTGCGGAGAGCGGGCTGGACGGCCCTGCCGGTCACCCCCGGAGCGGTCCTCGCCGACCTGTGGCGCAGGGCGGCGGACCGTGCGGGGGCGGAGGCCGACCGGACGGCCGGAGTGAGCGGGGGCGCGGGCGACGGTGGTGCACAGACGGTGACAGGGGAACGGCCATGAAGGAGAGCTCGGTGGTGGTGGGCCACAGCGGGGCGTGCGGGGGCGGGCCCGGGCGAAGCGGAGCGCGGCCATGAGCGGCCGGGCGCGGCTGGCGCTGTGTGCGGTGGTGGCCACCCTGTGTGCCGCCTGCGCACTGCTGCCGCTGGTGGACCCGGTCAGCTGGGTGTTCCAGGCGGCGGCGCTGCTGGCGGTCATGACCGGCGTGGGCGCGCTGGCCCGCCGGGTGCCGCTCGCCCGACCGCTGACCATCGGCGCCCAGGTGCTGGTCACCGTCATGCTGCTGACCCTGCTCTGTACCCCTGGCGAGGCGATCCTCGGGCTGGTGCCGGGGCCGGACGCGGTCGCGGAGTTCGGCCGGCTGGTGCAGGGCGGCGTCCAGGACGTCGGCCGGTACGCCATCCCGGCCCCGCTCACCCCCGGTATCCGGCTGCTGCTGGTCGCCGGGGTGCTGGTGATCGGGCTGATCGTGGACGCGCTGGCGGTCACGTACCGCAGCGCCGCCCCCGCCGGGCTGCCGCTGCTCGCGCTCTACTCGGTGGCGGCCGGGCTGTCCCAGGGCGGCGCGAGCTGGCTGTGGTTCCTGATCGCGGGGGCCGGCTATCTGCTGCTCCTGCTGGCCGAGGGCCGCGACCGGCTCTCCCAGTGGGGCCGGGTGTTCGGCGGAGCGGGCGGACCAGGCGGGGGCTTCGCCTCCGAGGAGGGCGCACCGGCAACGGCCCCGGTCCGTACCGGCCGCCGGATCGGCGCGCTGGCGCTGGGGATCGCGCTGGTGGTGCCCGCCGTGCTGCCCTCCCTCGGCGGCGGCCTGCTCGCCCGTACCGGCAACGGCCCCGGGCCCGGCGGCGGTGGGGGGACCATCTCCGCGGTGAACCCCCTGGTGTCACTACAGGACAGCCTCAACCAGCCCGAGGACAAGGAAGTCCTCAACTACCGCACCACCGCGTCCGATACCCGCGATCTGTATCTGCGGATCGTCGCCCTCGACCAGTTCGACGGTGCGACCTGGAAGCCGTCCGAGCGCACGGTCACCGACGTCCCCGACCGTCTTCCGGCGCCGGCCGGCCTCAGCCCCACGGTCGACCTCAACCGAATCAACACCTCCATCTCCACCGCCGAGTGGTACGCCCAGAACTGGCTGCCGCTCCCCTACCCGGCGTCCAGGGTGGACCTCTCCGGCCGGTGGCGTTTCGAGCCCCAGGGCCGCACGCTCGTCGGCGACCGCGGGCAGAACACCCGCGGCATGCAGTACCAGGTCGAGAGCCTCCAGATCCGGCCCACCTCCCGGCAGCTGGCCGGCGCCCCGGCACCCCCCGCGGACCTGCTGCGCGAGTACACCAAGGTCCCGGACTCGCTCCCTGCGGCCGTACGCTCCACCGCCCGTCAGATCACCCGTGGCGCAACGACCGCCTACGCCAAGGCCGTCAAGCTCCAGGACTGGTTCGCGCTCTACGGCGGCTTCACGTACAACACGGACGTCCGGGCGGGCAGCGGTGCCCAGGCCATCGCGCGGTTCCTCCAGGAGAAGCAGGGCTTCTGCGTCCACTTCTCGTTCTCGATGGCCGCCATGGCCCGCACGCTGGGCATCCCCGCCCGGGTCGCGGTCGGCTTCACCCCCGGCACCAAACAGCCCGACGGCACGACCTCGGTCAGCCTCAGGGACGCACACGCCTGGCCCGAGCTGTACTTCCAGGGCATCGGCTGGACCCGGTTCGAGCCCACGCCGAGCCGGGGCAGTATCCCGGACTATGCCTCCACGGACACCTCGGGCCCGGCCGATCCCGCGAGTCCGGCGCCCGAACCGTCCCGGGCCGGGACCCCCTCGGACGGTCCGTCGACGGCGCCTTCCTGCGGCCCTGGTGAGCAGCGGGCGGACTCCGGTACGGGGTGTGTGACGCCGCCCGCGCAGGCCGGCCCTCGCCCACCGGACGGCGGCCCCTCCCCCTGGCTGGTGACCGGCATCGCGCTCGCCGCGCTGCTGATCCTGCTGCTGCCCGCGCTCCCGCTGCTGTGGCGGCTGCGCAGACGCGCCCGGCGACTGGCGCTCGCCGGTCCGGACGGCGACGTCGCGGCGGCCACCCTCGCCGCCTGGCAGGAGCTGCTCGACACCGCCTGGGACTTCGGGATCCTGCCGGACGATGCGCTCACCCCGCGCAAGGCGGCCGCGCGCATCATCCGCATCGGAGAACTCCAGCCGGAGCCCGCAGCGGCCGCGCAGCGGGTGGCCGCGGCGGTGGAGCAGGTGCTCTACGCCCCGCAGCCACAGGCCGCGAGCGGTCTGCCCCTGGACGTCCAGCGGGTACGGGCCGGGTTGCGGGACGGCGCGACCCGTGGCATACGCCTCCGGGCCCGGCTGGCCCCGCGCTCCGCGGCCCGGCTCCGCTGGGCCTGCACCGCCCGCTGGACGTCCCTGGTCCACCGGCTGCGCACCAGCCGCCCTGTGACGTCCGTACGGCGCGCGATGGCCGCCCTCCGGCCCGGGCGGCAGGGGGCGTAAGCGCACGCAGCGCGGGCGGCAGGGGGGCGGTGCGCCTCACGGCAGCCGCGCGGCCCCCGTTGCCGCCCGCACAAAAACGTGCTGTGGCCGCCCGATCCTGTTCGGGCGGCCACAGCACGGAGCTTGAAGAGTGCGAAAACGTGCAGCGACGGGGCGAGAAGAGAGCCGGAGGGCCTGCCCGGCCCGTCGGCTCAGTGGCCCTGTTGCTCGTCCCTGCGTCGCTGCCAGCGGTCCTCGATGCGGTTCATCATCGAGCGGCGCTGCCTGGGCTGACGGCGCGCCGGGGCGCCTGGGCCGCCTGCGCTCTGCCCGTCACCCGGCTTGGGAGCCTTGCGCCATCCCGTGACCGCCAGCACGGCGCAGCCGAGCATGACGAGGAAGCCCACCACACTGATCCAGATCTGCTGCGCGACCATGCCGGCCATGAGCAGGGCGATACCCACCAGGAAGCCCGCGACCGCTTGGTAGACCCGTCGCCGGGTGTACGTACGCAGCCCGCTTCCCTCAAGCGCTGTCGCGAACTTGGGATCTTCGGCGTACAGCGCTCGCTCCATTTGCTCGAGCATGCGCTGCTCGTGCTCCGAGAGCGGCACGGAGTCCTCCTACTCGTCGGTCGCGGGGGGCGACCGGGTGCGACCCTTTCAGGATAGGCAGGGAATCGCCCCCGTGAAACCCGCCCCTCGACGCCAGTTCACTGTCCGGGCCGCCGTGGCGACCGGTGGTGATGCTGCCTGCATTCCCCACCCGCCTGTCCGTCATGCCGGAACGTCGTACCCCGATCATACGGGGCGAAGGGGCTGATCGGGTGGTCTGTGGCCGACCGCACGCGGTGGCCGGGTGCTCCGGTGGGTCAGTCGCGCTCGGCGAGGACGTGCAGCTGAGTGGCCACGGCGTGGAAGGCGGGCTGCTCGGCGGCGGCCGCCTCCAGCTTCAGCAGGGCGTCCATGGCGCCCGGTTCGGTGTCGACCAGCACACCGGGGACCAGGTCGGCGAAGACCCGCACACCGTGGACCGCGCTGACTTCCAGGCCCGTGGCGGCCACCAGCTCGGTGAGCTGGTCGGCAGTGAACCGACGGGGCATCGGGTCGCCCTCGCCCCAGCGCCCGGCGGGGTCGGTGAGGGCCTGGTGGGCCTCGGTGAAGTGGCCCGCGAGGGCACGGGCCAGCACGGCGCCGCCGAGGCCGGCCGCGAGCAGGCTGAGGGTGCCGGCCGGACGCAGCGCGTCGACGGCGTTGCGGACGCCCTCGGCCGGGTCGTCGACGTACTCCAGCACGCCGTGGCACAGCACGGTGTCGTAGCCGCTGCGCTCGACGACATCGAACAGGCCGTGGGCGTCGCCCTGGACGGCGCGTACCCGGTCGGCTACGCCTGCCTCGGCGGCGCGGCGCTCCAGGGCGAAGAGCGCGTTGGGGCTGGGGTCGACGACGGTGACACGGTGGCCGAGGCGAGCGACCGGCACGGCAAAGTTGCCGGTGCCGCCGCCGGTGTCCAGGACATCCAGGGCGTCACGCCCGGCAGACTTGACCCGGCGCTCCAGGGCGTCCTTGAGGACCTCCCAGACCACGGCGGTACGAAGGGAAGCGCGCGGGCGCAGCGGGTCAGACACGGCGGGTGGCTCCTCGGCGGGGGCATGAACATCCAGTCGTCCACCACCCTATTGCGTCCCACGCCATCCGCCGATCGCGGAGCAGTAGGGAGGGGAGATATCGGGCATACCTTGTTGCGGGCATTCCTTGTCGCGGGCGCTCCTTGTTGCGCGCACTCCTTTTAACGGGCGCTCCTTGTCGCGGACGCTTCTCTCCTTTCCCCTCCCCCCGGGGCCCCGCCCCAACCCACCCGCCCCACTCCTCCACCACTCCCCGGCCGGACAAGGACCAGGCGCCGACCGGGCCCGGTCGGACCGGGACCGGCCACGCCGGCGCCTGGCCGGCCGGACCGGGAGCTCACCGCAACCTCGGCCCCGTCCCCGGGCTGCATCTCGCCGGTCCACACGCGCCCCCAGGCCGGACATCCCTCACGCCGGGCCTCCAGGCCTCCGGGCCTCCGGGCCTCCGGGCCTCCTACGGGCTGGAGCCCCTCAAGCCGGGGCCCCTCAACCGGGCCGGACCTGCCATTGCCGGCCCCGCGTCACCCCGCTCGCTGGGGCGGCAGTGACGGCTGGAGGAGGAGCATGCGCTCCACCAGGCGCAGGAACATCGCGACGTCCCGCAGGAGATCGTCCGCGTCACGGCGGCTGGCCGCGCCGGCTATGCCCGCCTCCGCCTTGGCCCGGCGGGCGGCGCCGGCGGCGAACAGGGCGCTCCACTCGGCGAGTTCGGGGGCGACCTCGGGCAGCACCTCCCAGGCGCTGCGAATACGCTGCCTGCGGCGCACCGTGGTCTCCGGCCGGCCGCGGACGGCGAGGACGGCGGCGGCGGTGCGCAGCGCGGCCAGATGGGCGGTGGCGAACCGCTCGTTGGGGGTTTCCAGGGTCTGTGCTTCGTCGAGGCCGTGCTGGGCCTGTGCGAGCAGGTCGAGGGCGGCGGGTGGTGCGGCCGCCCGTCGCAGGACGGGGTGGACATCGCTCGGGGGACCGTACGCAGCGGAGCTGCCCCCGTTGGGACGAGCTGCCATGACGAACCTCCTGTCGTCGCATGCCGGTTCGGGACCGAATGCCGATTCGGACCGTATGACCCCATCGTGAGGTACACCACTGACAATCGGCCCTGACCTGCGCTTCCGCCGGAAATGGGGGGACAGGGGCGGGGCCGGGAGGGGGGCATGGCGGGGCACGGCGGGGGCAGACGGGGCCAACGGGGAGGCGGGACTCGGGGCTGATTCCCCACACCCCCTTGCGGAACGTGGGGTTGGATGCTGCATACTTTTTAAACTGACCAGTCAGTTCAAGGAGGGATCGTGGACAGCACCCCGCACGGGGCGGCGGTCACCGCGACGGGATTCGGACTCGAGGGCCCCCGCGGATGGGCGTTCCGGAACATCGACATCACCGCCGGACCCGGCTCGCTGATCGCCGTGCAGGGCCCTTCGGGCTCGGGCCGTACGTGTCTGCTGCTCGCGCTCACCGGCCGGATGAAGCCCGCCGCCGGCACCGCCGAGATCGGTGGGCTGCCGCTGCCGAAGAAGATGGCCGCGGTCCGGGCCGTCACCGCGCTCGCCCATGTGCCGGGGGTCGCCGAGCTCGATCCCGCACTGACCGTGGGCGAGCACCTGCGCGAACAGGCCTTGTTGCAGGGCCGGTTCGGCGGCTCGCTGCGCGCCCTGTTGCGGCCGCGCCGGGAGCGCAGGGCGGAGGCCCGCGCCCTGGTGGACGGCGCCCTGGAGGCGGCCGGGCTGGACCTCGATGCACTGCCCAAGGGGATCCGGACGTCCGTGCGCGATCTGGAGCGGCTGGAGGCGCTGCGGCTGTCCGTGGCGCTGGCACTGATCGGCGGGCCGCGGCTGCTGGCCGTCGACGACACGGATCTGAAGCTGTCCGACGGGGAACGCGCGGCGGCCTGGGCGATGCTGCGCGGCCTGACGGCGGCCGGCACGACGGTCCTCGCGGTGTGCAGTGAGCCGCCCGAGAGCGAGGAGGGGCTGGTGCTGGTGCATACGGGAGACCGCCAGGAGCAGACCCTCCCGGAGCAGGCCCTCCCGGAGGCCGCCACCGCCGACGCGCCGCAGGCTGGCGCGCACGGCGAGCGGGACGTACCCGGCGAGCAGGACGTACCCGGCGCGCCCGGCGCCCACGAGCAGGACCCCCCTGAGGACCCCCACCAGCAGGACTCCCCCGACGGCCCCCACGAGCCGGACGCACGCGACGGGCACCAGGAGCACGACGACGAGGAGGGGGCGGCCGATGCGCTCGCCGAAACTGGCCGCGCTTGAGCTGAAGCGGTTCGGGAGGGGGAAGCTGCCGCGCGCGGCGCTGGCCGCCCTTCTGCTGCTGCCGCTCCTGTACGGCGCGCTGTACCTGTGGTCCTTCTGGGACCCCTACGGGCGGCTGGACAAGGTCCCGGTCGCGCTGGTCAACGAGGATCAGGGCGCCGAGGCCGGCGGGAAGCGGATCTCGGCGGGCGAGGGCATCGTCGAGGGGCTGGCCGACAGCCACACCTTCGACTGGCGCCCGGTGGACGCCGAGGAGGCCGCCAGGGGCGTCGAAGACGGTACGTACTACCTGTCGCTGACCGTCCCGAAGGACTTCAGCCGGCGGATCGCCTCCAGTTCGGGTGACCACCCGGAGACCGGCGCCCTCAAGGTGCGGACGAACGACGCGAACAACTACATCGTCGGGCAGATCTCCCGGACGGTGTTCTCCGAGGTGCGCGCGGCGGCCTCTAAGAAGGCGTCGCGCACCTTCCTCGACAAGATCTTCGTCTCCTTCTCGACCCTGCACGGCAAGACCGAGCAGGCCGCCGACGGCGCCGACCGACTCAAGGACGGCATCGGGCGGGCCAAGGAAGGCTCGGGCAAACTGGCCGACGGCCTGGGCACCGCGAAGGACGGCAGCGGCCGACTGGTCACCGGCCTGGGCGACCTCGACGCGGGCGCCGGGCGGCTCTCCCAGGGCAGCTCCGACCTCGCGCGGGGAGCCGGTACGGCCGCCAACGGCTCCCGCCAACTGGCCGACGGCTCCCGGCAGGTGGCCGACGGGACACAGGAGCTGGCCGACACCGTCAACGGCTTCGCCGGCAAGGTGGGGCCCTTCGTCCGGGCGCACGGCAAGGAGATCGGCGAGGCGGCGCGACTGGTCGCGGACGGCTCGCAGGCGATCCGCGACCACTTGGGCAAGCTGCCCGCGGCGGCGGCCACCGGGGCGAAGCTCTCCCGGGGGATATCCGACCACCTGGCCACGTACTACCGGCTGCACTGCGAGAGCGGCCTCAGCCTCGACACCTCCTGCACCGAGCTGAAGCAGCTCAGGGACCAGGCGGCCACGGCGGCGGACAAGGCCGAGGAGGTCAGCGGGTACGTCCACGACCAGAAGAACCTCGACCAACTGGGCCGGGACCTGGACACCCTGCACTACCTGGCGAGCGAACTGGCCGAGCACGGGCCGACGCTGGGCGCCGACATCGACGCCGCGGTCAAGAAGATCAACGACCTCAACACCGGGGCGCACAAGGTGTCCGCGGGCGCCCGCAAACTGGCCGCGGGCAACGCCCGGCTGGCCGCCGGCGCGGACAAGCTCGACGACGGGACGCACACACTGCACCACGGCACCGGCCGGGCCGCGTCCGGTATGGACGATCTCGACTCCGGTGTGGGCAGGCTGAAGGACGGCGCGCACACCCTGGACGGCGGCCTGTTCAAGCTCTCCGACGGCTCGCAGAAGCTGGCCGGCGGGCTGCACGACGGGGCGAAGCAGATCCCCGACTACGGCAAGAAGGACCGCGACGCGCGCACCCTGGTGATGTCCGACCCGGTGCAGCTCGCCTCCGGCTCCGCCCACAAGGCGCCCAACTACGGCACCGGGTTCGCCCCGTACTTCATCCCGCTGTCCTTGTGGGTCGGCGCCATGGTGGCGTACATGCTGATCCAGCCGCTCAACAGGCGGGCGCTGGCGATGGGGGCGTCCTCCTGGCGGGTGGCGGTCTCCGGCTGGCTGCCGGTGGTCGGGGTGGGCGTCCTCCAGACCGCGGCGCTGATGTCCGTGCTGCACTTCGGGCTCGGGCTCCAGATGGCGCGGGCGGCCGGCACGATCGGCTTCCTGGTGCTGGTCACGGCCTGTTTCTCGGCGATCGTGCAGTGGCTGAACGCACAGTTCGGACCGGCCGGCCGGATCCTGGTACTGGCGCTGCTGATGCTCCAGCTGACCTCGGCGGGCGGTACGTACCCGGTGCAGACCAGCCCCGGATTCTTCGGCGCCATCCACCCCTATCTGCCGATGAGTTACATCGTGGAGGGGCTGCGCCGGCTCATCACGGGCGGTGGGCTCGCTCCCGTATGGCAGGGCAGTGCGGTGCTGCTGGCGTTCACCGCCGGGGCGCTCGCACTGACGTCCCTGACGGCACGCGGCCGCCAGGTGGTACGCATGAAGGACCTGCATCCGGAGCTGAGCCTATGAGCGCCCACCCTCCCCCAGCTACCGCTGGGAGGTGCCCCCAGCCCGCCACCGCCCTGCCGGAGGCGCTACGCGCCGCGCATCGATTCGCCAGTACCGGCACAATCGCCCCCATGGACAGCTCCAATACACGCCGCGACGCCACCCGGCGGAAGCTCTTCGAGGCCGCGGTCACGCTCATCGCCGAACAGGGCTTCTCCTCCACCACGGTGGACGAGATCGCCGAGCGGGCGGGCGTCGCGAAGGGCACGGTCTACTACAACTTCGCGAGCAAGAACGTTCTCTTCGAGGAGCTGCTGCGGCACGGCATCGAGCTGCTGGCGACCTCCTTGCAGGCGGCCGCCGAGGAGGTCGCGGACCGGGGCGGCAGCCGGATCGACGCGCTGGACGCGATGATCCGCGCCGGTCTGGACTTCATCTCCCGTTACCCGGCGCTCACCCAGCTCTACGTCGCCGAGCTGTGGCGCACCAACCGGGCGTGGCAGTCGACGCTGATGGTGGTGCGTGAGCGGGCCATCACGGTGGTGGAGGACGTGCTGCGGGAGGCGGTGGCCAACGAGGAGCTGAGCGAGGAGATCGATATCCCGCTGACCGCCTCGGCGCTGTTCGGGATGGTCCTGGTGGCCGCCCTGGACTGGCAGTCCTACCAGCCGGACCGGTCGATCGACGAGGTGCACGCGGCGCTGTCGCGGCTGCTCCAGGGGCGGGTCAGCGGCCGTCCCGCCTAGGGCCTGTCTGTGGGGAGTTGAGTGCGCGCCGCATGGTCAGGTGCGGCGCGCACCCCCGTGGGCCCGCACGAAAAAGTGCGCTGCCCTGGCGCGGATCGTTCCCCCGTCGATCCGACCAGGACAGCGCTTCCCCCGTGCTCCCCCGTGGAGCCCCCGTGCTCCCCCGTGTTCCCCCGTCACGGCCGGGAGCCGCGCCGTTCCGCCGCCCCGTGTCGGCGGTGCGGCGCCGCTTCCCTTCCGCGACGCCTACTCTTCCGTTCCGGCCGGTTCAGGCCCATCCGCGTACCTACTCATCTGGGCGTCTGAGTACGGATACTCAAAGCTGAGCACCGGCCCCCACCGGCGGCCTACGATCTCCGTCGTGTCCGTACTTCCCTTGGTTTTCACCAGTGGCTGGGCGAGCGGGATCAACGCCTACGCCGTCGTCCTGCTCTTCGGCCTGCTCGGCGCGACCGGCGTCTCCGACGAAGTGCCCGCGGCGCTCCAGCGCCCCGATGTGCTGATCGTGGCCGGGGTGCTCTTCCTGTGCGAGGCGGTCGCCGACAAGATCCCGTACGTGGACTCGGTCTGGGACGCCGTGCACACGGTGATCCGGCCGGTCGCCGGCGGCGTGGTGGCGGCGCTGCTGGCCGGGCACAACGGTTCGCTGCCCGAGCTGGCCGCGGGCGCCGTAGGAGGCTCCACGGCGCTGCTGAGCCATCTGGTCAAGGCGGGTACGCGGATCGCGGTCAACACCTCGCCGGAGCCGGCCAGCAACATCGTGCTGAGCATCGTCGAGGATCTGGGCGTCGCCGGGATCATCGCTTTCGCCGTGTTCCATCCGGTGGCCGCCGCGGTCATCGCGGGCACGCTGCTGGCCGCGGGGATCACGCTGGTGATCGTGCTCTGGTCGCGGATCCGCCGGTTCCTGCGGCGCCGGCGCCAGCGGCGCGAGGAGAAGCGGCTGGCCGCGGCGGGCGGCGCGATGCCGGCGGCGGGCAGTACGGTGCCGCCGGCGGGCTGAGCGCGCACTGCGGCCGGGGCCGGCGGCGGCCGTGCGGGCGTTGTCAGTGGGTCCGGATAAAGTCGCAGGCATGGCACGGATTGCAGTGATCGGCGCCGGGATGGGCGCGATGGCGGCCGCTGCCCGGCTGGCCGTCGCGGGCCACCGGGTGGCGGTGTTCGAGCGTGGCGCGACGCACGGCGGCGCGGTGCGCCGGCTGGCGCGGGACGGCTTCGCGTTCGACACGGGTCCGGGCCTGCTGCATCTGCCGGCGGTCTACCGCGATCTGTTCCTCAAGACCGGGCGTGAGCCGCTGGAGAGCTGCGTCGAGCTGACCCAGGTCGACCCCGCGAGCCGCCATGTCTTCGCCGACGGTACGGCCGTCTCGCTGCCGAACGCCTCGCGGGCCGGCGTCCTTACGGCCCTGGACGAGGCGCTGGGGGCGGGCGCGGGTGAGCGCTGGAGCGCCCTGGTGGGCCGGGCCCGCGATGCCTGGGACGCCACCCGCCGGCCGCTGCTGGAGGAGCCGTTGTGGCAGGACTGGCGGGTGCTGGGGCGCGATCCGTATCCGGCGGTGCGGCGGCGCGGGCTGTTCGGCCGCGGCAAGGGCCCCACGACCGCCACCCTCGCCGAGGTCGCCCGCCGCGAGCTGTCCGACCCCCGGCTGGTGGCGCTGCTGGAGAGCCATGCCCTGGCGTACGGCTTCGATCCGCGCAGCGCCCCGGCGAGCGCCACGGTCCTGCCGTACATGGAGCAGACCTTCGGGAGCTGGTATCCGCGCGGCGGCATGCGGGCGCTGGCCGATGCGCTGTACGAGCGGTGCCTGGCGCGCAAGGTGGAGTTCACCTTCGGTGCGGAGGTGACCGCGATCGTCGAGAAGGACGGCCGGGCGGCGGGGGTCGGGCTGGCCGACGGGCGGGTCGTCGAGGCGGAGTTCGTGGTCGCGGGCCTCGATCCGGCCCGGCTGCCGGCGCTCCTCGGGGGGCGACAGCCGTACGGGGAGGACGAGGTGCGGCCGGCGGACGGCGCCGGCGAAGGGGCGACGGGGCGGCTCACGGTCTGTCTGGCGCTACGCGGCGCGCGGGAGCCGGGCGCGGTGCACCGGACCGTCGTCCATGCCGCGGACCGCGCGGCGGAGCTGGCCGGGGTGTTCGGGGACGGCGCCGGTCTGCGGACGCCGTGCGCGCGGCCGACGGTGACGGTGCTGCGCCCGGACGATCCCACCACCCGGCCCGACGACGGTCATGAGGCCGTGGTGCTGACCGCGACGGTGGCGCCGCACGGCCCGGCGGTCCGGTGGGACGGCGCGGCGGCCGAGGCGGCTGCCGACCGGCTGGTGGAGGTCGCCGAGGCGGCCGTTCCGGGGCTTCGGGAGCGGGTGCTGTGGCGTGAGGTGCTGCCGCCCGCGGACGGCGAACGGGTGCCGGGGCCGGCGCTGGCGGGCCGCGAGGGCCGTTTTCTGCGGCCCGGCAACCGCACCCGGATACCGGGGCTCTACGCGGTCGGCGGCTGGTCGCACCCGGGCGGCGGGCCGGCGCATGCCGGGATGTCCGGCGCGCTGGTGGCGGGCCTGATCGTGAACGGCGACGACTGGCACGGCTCCACGTAGGCGGCCTGGGCGCCGCGGTCCGCCGCGGGCCGGTGGTTCAGTAGCGGTAGGGCTGCCCGTCGTAGCCTTGCTGCTGGTACGGCGGGTAGGGCTGCTCGGGCGGGAGTTCGCCGTCGCGCTGCTGGGGGACCCAGACCCCGTCGGGCGGTGTCTCGCCGTAGCCCTGGCCCGGGTTCTGGCCGAGCGGCTGCCCCTGTGCGTCGTACTGCTGGGCGCCGTAGGGCGGCTGGGCGTACGGGTCGGGCTGGGCGTAGGGGTCGTAGGGCGCGGAGTACTGCTGGGCGCCGGCGTACGGGTCGGCGTAGGGCGCCTGCCCGCCCTGGCCGAGGCCGTCGCCGTACGCGGCGTAGGGGTCGCCGTAGACGTCCTGGGCGGCCGCGGGCTGGCCGTAACTGCCGTCGTAGGGGTAGCCGTTGCCGTCGCTGCTGCCGTTGTCCGGGGTGCCGCCGTAGGCGCCGTAGTCCCCGTAGCCGCTCTGTGTGGCACGGGCGTCGGGGCTGTAGACGCCGTACTGGCCGGTCTCGTCGGGCATCGGCTGCGGGGCGTAGACGGGGGCGGCGCCGGCCGTGGTGTAGTCGTCGAAGGCGGCCGGGGGCGGTGCGTCGAAGGACTGGGTGGCGAAGACGCTCTGGTCCTGCGGGTCCTCGTACGGGTCCTGGTTCCGGTAGCCGCCGTCCGCGCCGTACCCGTCCGCGCCGTACCCGTCGGCCTGGTAGCCGTAGGAGCCCTGGCCGCCGTAGGTGCCCTGGCCCGCGTAGGTCTCCTGGTTCGGGAAGCCGGGGCTCTGGAAGCCGCCGGTGCTCTCGAAGGTGTCCGGGCCCCCGTCGGTGCCGCCCCGGCCGGGGCCGTCGACGGGCGGTTCGCCGGCCGGTACCGCCTCCAAGTCCGAGACCTGGAGCGTCGGTTCGGCCGCGGGCGGGCCGGAGCGGCGGCCCCGGCGGCCCGTGCCCTCGCCGACCCCGCCGGGCCTGCCGGGCTTGGCGCCGAGCGCCCAGCCGGTGGTGAAGCCGCGCCGGAAGGAGAGCGTCACTTGGGTCTGGCCGATGGCAAAGGCGATCAGGCCCACCCCGATCACGATCACCGAGGGGATGATGACGCCGACGACCACGCCGAGGAAGCCGGCGAAGGCGAGCAGCCGCCAGCGCAGCCGGGCCTTGTACTGGAGCAGTACCTCACCGAGCAGCCACAGGGCGACCAGACCGAACGCGATGTAGAGGATCGTCCAGCCCATATACGCCCCTCTTCCGCCGCTCGCCCGCAGCCGTGATCAGGACTGCTGATGCAGCCCCAGATTCTCGTAGATTTCCAGCGTCGCCGTGGAGTGGTTCAGGGTAATGAAGTGCAACCCGGGAACGCCCTCGGCCATCAAGCGCGCACACAATTCCGTCGCGTACTCGATGCCAATGGAGCGTACCGCCGCCGGGTCGTCCTTGACGGCCAGGATGCGCTCGGCCAGATCGGGCGGGAAGGCCGCATTGCTGAGCTGCGCGAACCGCTCGATCTGACGGACGTTCGTGACCGGCATGATCTCCGGAATGATCGGCGTCGGGCAACCCGCGGCCGCGACCCGGTCCCGCAGCCTGAGGTAGTCCTCGGGGTAGAAGAACATCTGGGTGATCGCGAAGTCCGCACCGGCCCGGCACTTGGCCACGAAGTGGGCCACATCGGTGTCCCAGTCCGTCGAGCGCGGGTGCATCTCGGGGAAGGCGGCGACGCCGACGCAGAAGTCGCCGGACTCCTTGATCAGCCGGACCAGGTCGGCGGCGTAGGCGACGCCCTCAGGGTGCTTGACCCACTCGCCCATCGGGTCGCCCGGCGGGTCGCCGCGCAGTGCGAGCATGTTGCGGATCCCGGCGTCGGCGTACTGGCCGATGATGTTGCGCAGGTCCGCGGTGGAGTGGTTGACCGCGGTCAGATGCGCGACCGGGGTCAGGGTGGTGTCGGTGGCGATGCGCTCGGTGGCGCGCACCGTGCCGTCACGGGAGGTGCCGCCGGCGCCGTACGTCACGGAGACAAAGGTCGGGGAGACGGCCTCGATCCGACGAATGGCGTTCCACAGGGTCCGCTCACCCTTCTCGGTTTTCGGGGCGGCGAACTCGAACGAGTAGGACTGCTTGCCGGACGCAAGCAGTTCGCGCACCGTGCGTGCGCGATCAGTCCTGGTGGAAGCTGTACCTAGGGCCATACCGGCAGGTTAACCACCGGCCGGTCACACACCAACCGTCATCGGCGTTATGCCTGGTTGGTCGGCTTCATGTCCACTGGTTGGACATTTTCCGGCCGCACGGCCGTAAGGAAACGGCCCGACACCCACCACAAAGCGACCTAGGTCACTACGGGCCGGCCCTCCCAGCCCCGGACGCGCTTGGCCAGGGCCGCGGCCGCCGCGCCCGGGTCGTCGGCCTCGGTGATCGCCCGGACCACCACGACCCTGCGGGCACCCGCCGCGAGCACCTCGTCGAGATTGCCCTCGTCGATCCCGCCGATCGCGAACCAGGGGCGCTCCGGTGCCCGGGCCGCGGTGTAGCGGACCAGGTCGAGGCCGGGGGCGTGGCGGCCGGGCTTGGTGGGTGTGGGCCAGCACGGGCCCGTACAGAAGTAGTCGACGCCCGGCTCGGCGAGCGCGGCGTCCACCTCGGCCTCGGCATGCGTGGAGCGGCCGATCAGGACGTCCGGTCCGAGGACGGCGCGGGCGGCCGGGACCGGCAGATCGCCCTGGCCGAGGTGCAGCACATCGCTGCCGATGGCGTGGGCGACGTCCGCACGGTCGTTGACCGCGAGCAGCTTGCCGTGCCGTCGGCAGGCGTCCGCGAAGACCTCCAGGTGCCGGAGCTCCTCGCCGGCCTCCATGCCCTTGTCGCGCAGCTGGACGATGTCCACGCCCGAGGTGAGCACGGCGTCCAGGAACTGCGGAAGGTCGCCCTGGGCCGTGCGGGCGCCCGTGCAGAGGTAGAGCCGGGCGTCGGCCAGGGCTTGTCGTGCGGTGGTCATCGGGCGGCTTCCCCCCGGGTCGGGGGCGTACGGGACGGCCGTCCGGCCCGTACGCCCCTGGGATGTGGTTACGGATGCTGGTGCAGGGTGCTGAGCGGAGCGCGCCGCACCGGGCGGATCAGACGGCGAGCGCCTGCGCCCGGCGCTTCACCTCCGTACCGCGGTTCTCACGCAGCGCCTGCGCCGGGGTCCCGGGCAGGCTCTCATCCGCGGTGAACAGCCACTCCAGCATCTCCTCGTCGGTGAAGCCGTCGTCCTTCAGGAGCGTGAGCGTGCCGACGAGGCCCTTGACCACCTTGTCGTCCTTGATGAAATCGGCGGGTACCTGGAGCACCCTGTTCTCCCCACGGCGCACCGCGATCAGCTGGCCCTCCTTGACCAGCTGCCGGACACGTGTCACCTCGACGCCGAGCCGTTCGGCGACGTCGGGGAGGGTGAGCCAGGCGGGGACGAGTCCATCGATGTTTGCGTCAATCTCGGTCACAGGACAAGCGTGCCACCTCGCACTGACAGCCGGTAGCCGGGCATCGCCATCAGGGGCCCGCGGCACACCGGAGGGTGACGGCACACCCCGCCGCACACCCAGCCGCACACCCGGCCGGCTGCCCGCCCTACCGCGCCGCCGCCTTCAGCGGTACGGCCGCGTTCGCGGCCCGCTCCCGGTCCAGGGACACACCCCGCTCGATGAGCTTGCGGCCCTGGGCGAGGTCGCGCGGGCGCCCCACGGCCAGCAGCGCGACGAGCCGTCCTGCGCCTTCCCCGGCACCGGCCGCGCCCGGCTCACGGCGCAGCCAGAGCACCGACCAGGCGGCGCCTGCCGGGTCGCCGCGCCAGACCAGCTCGTCGCCCTCCACGTGGTGGCCCGCGTACTGGACGAACCGGCCGAACTGCTCGGACCAGAAGTACGGCACGGGGTCGTAGACCAGCTCCTCCGCCCCGCCGAGGGCGATGTTCTCGGCGACCGTACGGGGGCCCTGGAGGGCGTTGTCCCAGTGGTGGATCAGCAGCCGGCTGCCGTAACGGGCCGACGGGAAGGAGGCGCAGTCGCCGACCGCGTACACATCGGGCACCGAGGTGCGCAGCTGCTCGTCGGCGAGCACCGAGCCGTCCTCGGGCGAGAGCTCGACGCCCGAGCCGGCCAGCCAGGCGGTGGCGGGCCGGGCGCCGATCCCGACAACCACCGCGTCGGCGGGCAGCCGGGTGCCGTCCGCGAGGGTGACCTGCCCGGGGGTGACGGACTCGACCCGGGCGCCGGTGCGCAGCTCGGCGCCGGCGTCCGCGTACCAGCCGGTCATATGGGCGGCGACCTCGGCGGGCAGCGCACCGGCCAGCGGGCGGTCGGCGGCCTCGACGACGGTGACCGCGCAGCCCGCCTCGCGTGCGGCGGTGGCGAACTCGGCGCCGATCCAGCCGGCCCCGACGACCACGATCTCGTGCTGGGCGGCGAGCACCGGGCGCAGCCGTTCGGCGTCGTCGAGGGTGCGCAGCAGATGGACGCCGGGCAGCCCCTCGCTGCCGGGCAGGGTGATCGGATCGGCGCCGGTCGCGATCACCGCGTAGTCGTAGCCGACCGGGCCCTCGGCCGTATGGACCAGCCGGTCCTGCGGGGCCAGGGCGGTGACCCGGCGGCCCAGGTGGAGGTCGATGCCGAGCCCGGCGAAGTCCACGTCGAAGGCCGAGCCGTCGGCCTTGCCCAGCAGTACCGCCTTGGACAGCGGGGGGCGGTCGTAGGGCGGGTGGGGCTCGTCGCCGATCAGGGTGATCGTGCCGGGCCAGCCCTGTTCGCGCAGGGCGACGGCGGTCTGCACACCCGCGATTCCGGCGCCGACGATCACGACGCGGGGCGTGCGGTCAGGGGCCTGGGAGGACTTGCTCTGCTCGCTCACCCACTCACTTTAGGACGGGCCGCGACGGGGCTCGCAGCAGCGCGCAAGGAGATCTCTGACACACCGTCACAGCCGGTCGCGCCGGTGCACGGGGATGCGCCGCGAGCCCCTGGGAGCCCGTGCAGGCGCCGAGGCGCTGCCTTACGGCGCCTCGCGCCCCCGTATTAGGGTGACGGCTACACGCACTCGCGGGAGCCCGGACGCACCGGGCTGAGAGGGAGGCTGGCCGGCCTCCGACCGTACGAACCTGATCCGGGTCATGCCGGCGAAGGGAGGAGCTGGACGCCCATGCATCCATCTGCCACACCGTCCACACCAGCTACCGGGAACCCCGACGTGCTCGTCATCGGGGGCGGCATCATCGGCCTGGTCACCGCCTGGCGGGCGGCCGGCCGCGGGATGACCGTCGCGGTGGCCGACCCGGCGCCCGGTGGCGGCGCGGCCTACGTCGCGGCCGGGATGCTGGCCGCGGTCACCGAGCTCCACTACGGCGAGCAGACCCTGCTGGGCCTCAACCTCGCCTCGGCACGCCGCTATCCGCGCTTCGCCGAGGAGCTGGAGGAGGCCGGCGGGCAGCGGATCGGCTACCGGCGGTGCGGCACCCTGGCCGTCGCGCTGGACGCCGACGACCGCGCCCACCTGCGCGAGCTGCACGCCCTCCAGCTCCGGTCGGGCCTGGACTCACAGTGGCTCACCGGCCGGGAGTGCCGCCGTCTGGAGCCGTTGCTGGCCCCCGGCGTACGCGGCGGGCTCCGGGTCGACGGCGACCATCAGGTCGATCCGCGGCAGCTGGCGAGCGCCCTGCTGGTGGCCTGCGAACGGGCCGGGGTGGTCTTCCACCGGAGCCGGGCCGAGCGGCTGACGGTCGGGCGGGAGCGTGCCACCGGCGCCGAACTCGCCGACGGCACAAGGGTGTCGGCCGGGCAGACCGTACTGGCCGCGGGCAGTGAGAGCGGCCGGCTGGCCGGGGTGCCCGACGAGGTGCGGCCGCCGGTACGCCCGGTCAAGGGCCAGGTACTGCGTCTGCGCCTCCCCCGGGTGCCCGCCGGTTCCCCCGCCTTCCTCTCGCGCACCGTACGGGCCGTGGTCCGCGGCAACCCGCTCTACCTGGTGCCGCGGGAGAACGGTGAGCTGGTCATCGGCGCCACCAGCGAGGAGCTGGGCTGGGACACCACCGTGACCGCCGGCGGCGTCTACGAGCTGCTGCGGGACGCGCACGAGCTGGTCCCGGGCATCACCGAGCTGCCACTCGTGGAGAGCTGCGCAGGGCTGCGCCCCACCTCCCCCGACAACGCGCCGCTCCTGGGCCCGACCGCGCTGCCCGGCCTCCACCTGGCCACCGGCCACTACCGCAACGGCGTGCTGCTGACGCCGGTCACCGGTGACGCGATGGCCGAGGCCCTGGCCACCGGAAGCCTCCCCGAAGAGGCCCGACCCTTCACCCCCGCACGCTTCGCCCCCGCCACCGAGCGCACCCGCCTCCTGGAGGAGCAGCCCGTATGAGCGCCCCCGACACCACCACCGTGTCCGTGTCCCTCAACGGCGAGACCCGGGAGATCCCCGGCGGCCTCACCCTCGACCGGCTCGTCGCCACCCTGACCACGGCGCCCTCAGGGGTGGCCGCCGCGCTCAACGAGGTCGTCGTCCCCCGCACCCGGTGGGCCGCCACCCCGCTCGGCGAGGGCGACCGCGTCGAGGTGCTCACCGCCGTCCAGGGAGGCTGATCATGGCCGATGACCAGCTCACCCTCGCCGGCACCACCTTCGCCTCCCGCCTGATCATGGGCACCGGCGGCGCGCCCAGCCTCGACGTCCTGGAGCGTGCGCTGCTCGCCTCCGGTACGGAGCTGACGACGGTCGCCATGCGGCGGCTGGACCCCACCGTGCAGGGCTCGGTGCTGTCCCTCCTCACCCGACACCACATCCGGGTGCTGCCCAATACGGCGGGCTGCTTCACCGCGGGCGAGGCGGTGCTCACCGCCCGGCTCGCCCGGGAGGCGCTGGGCACGGACTGGGTCAAGCTGGAGGTCGTCGCCGACGAGCGCACCCTGCTGCCCGACCCGGTCGAGCTGCTGGAGGCCGCCGAGACCCTGGTCGACGACGGCTTCACCGTGCTGCCCTACACCAACGACGACCCGGTGCTGGCCCGCAAACTGGAGGATGTCGGCTGCGCCGCGATCATGCCGCTGGGCTCGCCGATCGGCTCCGGCCTGGGCATCCGCAACCCGCACAACTTCCAGCTGATCACCGAGCGGGCCGGCGTACCGGTCATCCTGGACGCGGGCGCCGGCACCGCCTCGGACGCCGCACTCGCCATGGAGCTGGGCTGCGCCGCGGTGATGCTGGCATCCGCCGTGACCCGCGCACAGGAGCCCGAGCTGATGGCCCACGCGATGCGCCACGCGGTCGAAGCGGGTCGCTATGCCCGCCGGGCGGGCAGGATTCCGCGCCGGCACTTCGCCCTTGCGTCCTCACCTACGGAGGGTGTGCCTGCGCTGGACCCTGAGCGGCCTGCGTTCTAGCCCACGTTTTTGGCTTTCCCGCCTTGGTGGTTTCTCGCCGTGGCGCCTGCGGCGGGCCAGGTGGTGGTCGGGTGCGGTGACGGACCTCCGGGGCCTTGTTTGTGGACTGCTTCGCTTTACGTCCACAAACAAGGCCCCTCCGGCCCGTCCCCTCCCGTTGTGGGGAAGGGAAAAGGCCGGTGGGGGTGCACGTAAGAGATCACGTGCACCCCCACCGGCCTCTACCACCCACTCACGGGAGGGGCCGCGCCGCAGGACGAAGTCCGGAGGAGCGGCACCGCACCCGACAGCCCACGCCCGCCGCAGGCGCAACGGCGAGACGGGACACGGCGCCGCACCCGACAACGTACGAATAGACTCCCCTTCCGTGGATACGACGCTCGAAGACCCCCTCGTAGGCCAGCTGCTCGACGGCCGATACCGCATCCAGGCGCGCATCGCGGCCGGCGGTATGGCCACGGTCTACCGGGCCGTGGACACCCGGCTCGACCGTGTGCTCGCGCTGAAGGTGATGCATCCGAGCCTGGCCACGGACGGGGCGTTCGTGGACCGTTTCATCCGTGAGGCGAAGTCGGTCGCCCGGCTGTCGCATCCGAATGTGGTGGGCGTCTTCGACCAGGGCACGGACGGGACGTACGTCTATCTGGCGATGGAGTACGTCGCCGGCTGCACGCTGCGCGATGTGCTGCGCGAGCGGGGTGCGCTCCAGCCGCGGGCCGCGCTGGACATCCTGGAGCCGATCCTGGCCGCCCTGGGGGCCGCGCACCGCGCCGGTCTGGTGCACCGCGACATGAAGCCGGAGAACGTGCTGATCGGGGACGACGGCCGGGTCAAGGTCGCCGACTTCGGTCTGGTGCGCGCGGTGGACACCAACACCACCTCTTCGACGGGCTCGGTCCTGGGGACCGTGTCGTATCTGGCGCCCGAGCAGCTGGAGCACGGCACCGCCGACGCCCGGGTCGATGTCTATGCGTGCGGTGTGGTGCTCTACGAGATGCTGACCGGCAGCAAGCCCCATACGGGCGGCTCGGTGGCGCAGGTCATCTATCAGCATCTGCACGAGGACGTACAGCCGCCGTCCGCGCTGGTGCCGGGGCTCGCGCCGGGGCTGGACGCGCTGGTCGCGCAGGCGACCGCCCGCGAACCGCAGCAGCGTGCGCAGGACGCGGTGGTGCTGCTGTCCCGTGCCCGGGAGACGCGGGCGGGGCTGACCGACGAGCAGCTGGACGTCGTACCGCCGCAGGCCAAGGAGGTGCCGGCGGGCGGTGCCGGCAGCGACTCGGAGCCCACGGACGTGATACCCCGGGCCGCCGCCGTGCAGCTGCCGTTGCCGGGGGCGGACGAGGCGGAGCTGAACCGGACCAGCCGGCTGGAGGTGCCGCCGCCGGAGCAGACGACCCGGCTGCGGCCGGTGGCTGCGCCCGTGGCGCCCCCTGGCGGGCTGCTCCAGCGGCGCAGGCTGGCCACGATCATCGCGGCGGTGCTGTTGGTCCTCGGCGTCGGTACGGGCGTCTGGTACATCAACTCCGGCCAGTTCACCACCGTCCCGGCGGTGCTGGACATGCCGCAGGCCAAGGCCGAGAAGACCCTGCGGGACGCGGGTCTGGGGGTCAAGGTCGTACGCGGTTTCAGTCCCAACGTGGAGCGCGGGCACGTCATGAAGACGGACCCCGCGACCGGCAAGCGGATCCGCGGGACGTGGACGGTCACGCTCACCGTCTCGCGTGGCCCGGACATCGTCGCCGTCCCGGATCTCTCGGGCACCCCGGTCGCGGACGCCAAGCGCAAGCTGCGCGACCGCGGTCTGATCCCGGGCACCGAGACCCGGGCGTTCAGCGATGAGGTCGCCAAGGGTTCGGTGATCCGTACGGACCCGGTGGCGGGCAGCAAGCGGCGGCCCGATACGGCGGTGGCGCTGACCATCAGCCGGGGCCCTGAGGTCGAGGTGCCCGGGGTCATCGGCAGCGAGCGCGCGGACGCCGCGGACACGCTGCGCGAGGCGGGCTTCAAGGCGCGGTTCGCCGAGCAGCCGGTGTTCTCGCCGGAGGACAAGGGCACCGTCGCCCGTCAGTCGCCGGGTGAGGGCGGCAAGCTCGGCAAGGGTGACACGGTCACCCTGACGCTCTCCAAGGGCCCGGAGATGATCACCGTCCCGGATGTCACCGGCAAGAAGGCCGAGGACGCCAAGAAGGAGCTCACCGCGCTCGGCTTCCGGGTCGAGGTGAAGAAGCCGTGGCTCTTCCCGCAGGACGAGGTCGACTCGCAGTCCGTCGAGGGCGGCCAGAAGGCGCCCAAGGGCGGCACGATCACCATCAAGCTCAAGGGAGCCCTGTAGGCAGCCGGTGCCGGGTGCCGTACGGCCGTCGTGCGGCACCTGGCACCCTGGGAGGGTGAGCAGATCCCCCTCCCCCCAGGGCGCCGAGCAGCGCGCCCGGGCCCGTAATCCGGTCGGTGGCCATGTGCCGGTGGCCGGCGGGCTGGCGAAGACCGGCATTCCGTACGCCCGTGAGATGGGCGATGAAGTCGTCCAGGTCTTCGTGGCCAATCCGCGCGGCTGGGCGACGCTGCCCGGCAACCCCGAGCAGGACGAGGCGTTCCGCGCGGCCTGTGCGCTCCAGGGGATGCCGGCGTATGTGCATGCGCCGTATCTGATCAACTTCGGCTCGCACACCGAGGCGACCGTCGAGCGGTCCGTGGCCTCGCTGCGGCATTCGCTGCGCCGGGGCCGGGAGATCGGTGCGCTCGGGGTGGTGGTGCACACCGGGTCGGCGACCGGCGGGCGCCCGCGTACGGTGGCGATGGCGCAGGTCAGGGAGCGGCTGCGGCCGTTGCTGGACGAGCTGACGCACCCCGAGGACCCCTGGCTGCTGCTGGAGCCGACGGCCGGACAGGGCGCGTCGCTGTGTGCCCGGGCGGAGGATCTGGGGCCGTACTTCGATGCGCTGGACCGGCACCCGAAGCTGGGGGTCTGCCTGGACACCTGCCATGCGTTCGCGGCCGGGCACGACATGGCGGCGCCGGGCGGGACGAAGGCGCTGCTGGACGAGCTGGTGGAGGTCACCGGCGAGGGACGGCTGAAGCTGATCCACGCCAATGACTCCAAGGACGTGGCCGGCGCGCACAAGGACCGGCACGCGAACATCGGCGCGGGGCATATCGGTACGGAGCCGTTCGCCGAGCTGTTCAGCCATCCGTCGACCGCCGGGGTGCCGCTGGTCGTGGAGACACCGGGCGGCAAGGAAGGCCATGCGGCGGACGTGGCCCGCCTCAAGGGGCTGCGGGCGCCTTAGGGGGAGGGGCGAACAGATCCCGTAGGGGGTGCGAGGGCCCCCTACGGGGCCTCAACGGGGTGGGTGCGGGGGGTATTCCCGTCACAGCTCGGGGCCGTCCCCGGGCTCTTCCTGGTAGGAGTAGCGCTGTTCGCGCCAGGGGTCGCCCAGGTTGTGGTAGCCGCGCTCCTCCCAGAAGCCGCGGCGGTCAGCCCGCATGTATTCGATGCCGCGGACCCACTTGGGGCCTTTCCAGGCGTACAGATGGGGCACGATCAGGCGGACCGGGAAGCCGTGCTCGGCGGTGAGCAGTTCACCGTCGCGGTGGGTGGCGAAAATGCAGTTCTCCGCGGCGAAATCCGCCAGCCGGAGATTCGAGCTGAAGCCGTACTCGGCCCACACCATCACATGGGTGACGTCGGGCGCGGGCGGCGCAAGATCCAGAATGGTCTTGGAGAGCACCCCGCCCCATTCGGCTCCGAGCATGCTGAATTTCGTCACGCAGTGCATATCGGAGACGACCGTGGTGTACGGAAGTGCCGTGAATTCGTCGTGCGACCAGCAGTGCTTCGCACCGTCCGCGGTGGCGCCGAAGGCCCGGAACTCCCAGCGTTCGGCGCGGAACTTGGGGACCGGCCCGTAATGCGTCACCGGCCAGCCCCGCTGGAGCCGCTGCCCGGGAGGCAGCTGTGGCTGCTCCGCTCCGTGGCTTTCCGGCTGACCCATGCCCTCCATGTTGTCAGACCGGAAGGGGTGCCGATGACCAGGGAGGGAGGGAATCGGGCAACTCCTACTAAGCGTGCACTTACTGGACGGTGCTTCCGGGCGGTGCGAGGATGCGCGGCACCTGCCCAGTTCTCGCGTGGAAGGAGCCCGCAGCCATGCAGGGTGACCCCGAGGTCATCGAATTCCTCAACGAGCAGCTGACCGCCGAGCTGACCGCGATCAACCAGTACTTCCTGCACGCCAAGATGCAGGAGAACTTCGGCTGGACGAAGCTCGCGAAGTACACCCGTGCCGAGTCCTTCGACGAGATGAAGCATGCGGAGGTCCTGACGGACCGGATTCTCTTCCTCGAAGGCCTGCCGAATTACCAGCGGCTGTTCCACGTACGGGTCGGCCAGTCCGTCACCGAGATGTTCGAGGCGGACCGGCAGATCGAGGTGGAGGCGATCGACCGGCTCAAGCGCGGTATCGAGCTGATGCGCAACAAGGGCGACATCACCTCGGCGAACATTTTCGAGGCCATTCTCGCGGACGAGGAGCACCACATCGACTATCTCGACACCCAGCTGGAGCTGGTCCAGAAGCTCGGGGAGGCGCTCTATCTGGCCCAGGTGGTCGAGCAGCCGAGCTGAGCGGACGGCGCCATGGCGGGAGCCCGGCGTACCGCCCTGGGGACTACGCGGCCTCCGAGAGCACCGCGGGCGCCGGTGCGCCCACCCCCGCGACCGGCTGTGGCCCCGGCGTCTGCTCGTCCGTCGCCAGCGGGTCGGACGCGCCGTTGTCGACGAGGTCCCGGCGGGGGCACGAGCCGCGGCCGAGCAGCGCCTGGATGCGGCGTACGCAGTTGCCGCAGTCGGTGCCGGCCTTGCAGGCGGAGGCGATCTGGCGCGGCGTGCAGGCGCCGGTGCCCGCGTGCTCGCGGACCTGCTGCTCGGTGATCCCGAAGCAAGAGCAGACGTACACGCGGTTTCACCTCTTGGGGCGGCTCGGAGAGGACTCGTCGACCAGACCAGCTGATCTTGAGTGAGGTTACCCTTACCTTACCTGGCCCGGCGGGCCCCCACAACGCCCGAACGGCCCCGGACAGCGCAGTGGGGCGCGGATCACACGATCCGCGCCCCACTGCGTTCGGTCCCGCTCACTGATCGCGGTACATCTCCGCCACCAGGAAGGCCAGGTCCAGCGACTGGCTGCGGTTGAGCCGCGGGTCGCAGGCGGTCTCGTAGCGCTGGTGCAGATCATCGACGAAGATCTCGTCGCCGCCGCCCACGCACTCGGTGACATCGTCGCCGGTCAGCTCGACGTGGATGCCGCCAGGGTGGGTGCCGAGGCTCTTGTGGACCTCGAAGAAGCCCTTGACCTCGTCCAGCACATCGTCGAAGCGCCGGGTCTTGTGACCGGAGGCGGCCTCGAAGGTGTTGCCGTGCATCGGGTCGCAGATCCAGGCGACCTGCGCGCCGGAGGCGGTGACCTTCTCGACCAGCTCGGGGAGCTTGTCGCGGACCTTGTCCGCTCCCATGCGGGTGATGAAGGTCAGCCGGCCCGGCTCGCGCTCCGGGTCGAGCCGCTCGATGAGCGTGAGCGCGTCCTCGGGCGTGGTCGTCGGGCCGAGCTTGACACCGATCGGGTTGCGGATGCGCGCGGCGAACTCGATGTGCGCACCGTCCAGCTGACGGGTGCGCTCGCCGATCCAGACCATGTGGCCGGAGACGTCGTAGAGGTTGCCGGTGCGCGAGTCGGTGCGGGTCAGCGCCGACTCGTAGTCCAGGATCAGCGCCTCGTGCGAGGAGAAGAACTCGACGGTCTTGAACTCCTCCGGGTCCACCCCGCAGGCGTTCATGAAGTTCAGCGCACGGTCGATCTCGCGGGCCAGCGCCTCGTAGCGCTGCCCGGAGGGCGAGGACTTCACGAAGTCCTGGTTCCAGGCGTGCACCTGACGCAGATCGGCGTAGCCGCCGGTGGTGAAGGCGCGCACGAGGTTCAGGGTCGCCGCGGAGGCGTGGTACATCCGCTTGAGCCGCTGGGGGTCCGGGATCCGGGCCGCCTCGGTGAACTCGAAGCCGTTGACGGAGTCGCCGCGGTAGGTCGGCAGGGTCACCCCGTCACGGGTCTCGGTCGGCTTGGAGCGCGGCTTGCTGTACTGGCCGGCGATCCGGCCGACCTTGACCACCGGGACGGACCCGGCGTAGGTCAGTACGGCGCCCATCTGGAGAAGCGTCTTGAGCTTGTTGCGGATGTGCTCGGCGGATACGGCGTCGAAGGCCTCCGCACAGTCGCCGCCCTGAAGCAGGAACGCCTCACCACGGGCGACCGCTCCCAGGCGCTCGCGCAGCTGGTCGCACTCGCCCGCGAAGACGAGCGGCGGATAGGACTCGAGCTCCGCGATCACATCGCGCAGAGCCTCTTGGTCCGGCCAGTCAGGCTGCTGCGCCGCGGGCAGGTCTCGCCAGGTGTTGCCACCGGCGTGGGTTTCAGCGTTCACGGTCACAAAGCCAACATTACGGGGTCCGGAGGTCCCGTCCGCCCCGGCATCCGGACTTTGAGACGCACGGCACTCGGGCGGTCGGGTAGGGTGCGCCCCATGTGCACGCGACCGGCCATGAACATGAACTGGTGGTGGACCGCTCATCCGGCGGCCCACTGATTTCGCGCGCACATCCCAGAACTCCGCGAAGGCCGCCCGAGGGGCGGCCTTCAGCCTTTCCAGGCGGCCGTGCCCTCTTTCCCGGCCCACCTGGAAGGAAACCGCCATGCACCGCGCGTCCCACGTCCCGCACCCCGACGCCGCCGCGCTCGTCCAGCGGCTGCTCGACCCCGCCTGCCCGCCGTTCGCCCTGCTGCGCCGCCGCTCCCCCGGCCGGGAGGCGGCGGACACCGTAGAGGTGCTGATCGGCGAGGTGACGGAGGTCGAGCGACTGGCCGACATCCCACTGGGTGAGACGGCGCCCGGAACGCCGGTGACCGATGCGCTGGCGCTGATCCCGTTCCGGCAGATCCGCGAGCGCGGGTTCCGGGCGCACGACGACGGCACCCCGCTGGCCGTGCTGCGGCCCCGGGAGAGCTGTGAGCTGCGGCTGGACGACGTACTGGCGGCGCTGCCTGGGCATGACGTCGCCGTGGCGGACGGGGCGTTCGATGTGGACGACGCGGCGTACGCGGAGATCGTCGGCCGGGTGGTGCGGGACGAGATCGGCACCGGCGAAGGGGCGAACTTCGTCATCCGCCGGACGTTCGAGGGCACGATCGCGGACTTCTCGGCGGCCGATGCGCTGGCGCTGTTCCGGCGGCTGCTGGCCGGTGAGCGGGGTGCGTACTGGACGTATGTGGTGCACCGCCCCGGGGTGCACACGCTGGTCGGCGCCAGCCCCGAGGTCCATGTCCGGATGAGCGGCGGGACCGTCGTGATGAACCCGATCAGCGGCACCTACCGCTACCCGGCCGGCGGGCCGACCCCCGAGAGCCTGCTGGCCTTCCTCGGCGACCGCAAGGAGGTCGAGGAGCTGTCGATGGTGGTGGACGAGGAGCTGAAGATGATGTGCACCGTCGGCGACAAGGGCGGGGTGGTGATCGGGCCCCGGCTCAAGGAGATGGCGCATCTCGCGCACACCGAGTACGAGCTGCGCGGCCGGTCCACGCTCGATGTGCGCGAGGTGCTCAGGGAGACGATGTTCGCGGCGACGGTCACCGGTTCGCCGGTGCAGAACGCCTGCCGGGTCATCGAGCGGCACGAGCCGGTGGGCCCGGACGGGCGGGGCCGCGGCTACTACGCGGGGGCCCTGGCGCTGATCGGCCGGGACGCCGGGGGCGCGCAGACGCTGGACTCGCCGATCCTGATCCGTACCGCCGACATCGCCGCCGACGGCAGGCTGCGGGTGCCGGTCGGCGCCACGCTGGTGCGCGCCTCCGACCCGCACGGCGAGGTCGCCGAGACCCATGCCAAGGCGGCCGGGGTGCTCACCGCGCTGGGCGTACGGGAGGCGCCCGCGGGCCCGGCGGACGGGGGCCGGCCCCCGCGGCTGGCCGACGACCCGCGGGTACGGGCCGCCCTGGACGCCCGCCGCGCGGATCTGGCGCCGTTCTGGCTGCGGATGCAGACCACCGCGCCGACCGCCGCGCTGAGCGGGCATGCGCTGGTGATCGACGCGGAGGACACCTTCACCGCGATGCTGGCGCATCTGCTGCGCACCTCGGGGCTGACGGTGACCGTGCGGCGCTTCGACGAGCCGGGGCTGCGCGAGGCCGCCCTGGCGCACCGGGGCCCGGTCGTGCTGGGCCCGGGGCCGGGCGATCCCTCGGACGCCGCCGACCCCAAGATGCGCTTCCTGCGGGCGCTCACCGCGGAACTGGTGGGCGGGCACCGCTCGGGCCTGCTCGGCGTCTGCCTCGGCCATGAACTCCTCGCCGCGGAGCTGGGGTTGGAGATCGTCCGCAAGGAGGTGCCGTTCCAGGGCGCGCAGGAGCGGATCGACTTCTTCGGCCGCCCGGAGACGGTCGGCTTCTACAACACCTTCACGGCCCGCTGTGACGACCGTACGGCGGCCGAACTGGCCATGCACCGCGTGGAGCTGAGCCGGGACGCGGAGACCGGCGAGGTGCATGCGCTGCGCGGTCCGGGCTTTGCGGGGGTGCAGTTCCATCCGGAGTCGGTACTGACCCTGGACGGGGCCGCGGTCACCGCGCAGCTGCTGGCAGCTGTCCTCGTGTGACCAGCATGTTCTCGTTGGTGCGGTGGGCCAGGTAGTCCTCGACGTTGGCCACGGTGGCCTCGGTGATCTGGCCGACCGCATCCTCGGTGAAGTACGCCTGGTGGGAGGTGACCAGCACGTTCGCGAAGGTCATCAGCCGTGCGAGGGTGTCGTCGCCGATCACGTCCAGGGACCTGTCGCGGTAGAAGAACGCGGCCTCCTCCTCGTAGACGTCCAGGCCGACGCCGGTGAGCCGGCCGGCCTTGAGGGTGTCGACGAGGGCGGCGGTGTCGACGAGTCCGCCGCGGCTGGTGTTGATCAGGATGGCGTCGTGCTTCATCGCGGCCAGCGCGGCGGCGTCGATGAGGTGCCGGGTGTCCGGCACCAGCGGCAGGTGGAGGGTGAGCAGATCGGCCTCGGCGCACAGCCGCTGCCGGTCGACGTACTCCATGCCCAGTGCGAGGCAGCGCGGATTCTCGGCGATGTCCCAGCCCAGCAGGTTCATCCCGAAGCCGTGGGCGATCCGGGTGAACGCCTCGCCGATCTTGCCGGTGCCGAGCACCCCGGCCGTACGTCCGCGCAGATCGCGGCCCATCAGGCCGTCCAGCCGGAAGTCGAAGTTGCGGGTGCGGTGGGTGGCGCGGACGATCCGCCGGTCGACGGCGAGGGCGAGGCCCCAGGCGAACTCGGCGACCGCGTAGGGCGAGTAGTGGGAGACCCGGCCGATGCTCATGCCGAGGTCGGCCGCGGCCTCCAGATCGATGTTGTTGAAGCCGGTGGAGCGCTGGGCGATCATCTTCGTCCCGCCGGCCGCGAGGATCTGGAGGACGTCCGCGCCGAGGTCGGCGTTGACGCTGGAGCTGACGATCTCGTAGCCGTGCGCGATGGGGGCGGTGTCGCGGTTGAGGAAGACGTCCAGGCTGCGGATCTGGTGCCGGCCGGCGAAGGCCCTGTCCAGGAACGGCCGCTCATCCGCCTGCACACCGAAGGCGACGATCTCCACATTCTCTCCCGCCGGTACGTTTCGCGTAGAAGCAATGGGCCGGATATGTCGCGTAGGCGAATATACGGCCCCTCGCCCGGCGGTGCCGCCCGGAGGGCGGGCGATCCGGTCAGCCGAAGAAGACCCCGGCCTCGGCGTAGAGGGCCGGATCGACGGTCTTCAGCCGGGCCGTCGCCTCCGCGATCGGCACCCGGACGATGTCCGTACCGCGCAGCGCGACCATCTTGCCGAAGTCGCCGTCGTGCACCGCGTCGATGGCGTGCAGCCCGAAACGGGTGGCCAGCCAGCGGTCGAAGGCGCTGGGGGTGCCGCCGCGCTGGGTGTGGCCGAGCACCGTCGTACGGGCCTCCTTGCCGGTGCGCGACTCGATCTCCTTGGCCAGCCACTCCCCCACGCCCGACAGCCGGACGTGTCCGAAGGAGTCCTTGGAGTCGTCCTTGAGGACCATCTGGCCGTCCTTGGGCATCGCGCCCTCGGCGACCACCACGATCGGGGCGTAGCGCACCTTGAACCGGGATTCGATCCACCGGCAGACCTGCTCGACGTCGAAGCGCTGCTCGGGGATGAGGATGACGTTCGCCCCGCCGGCCAGGCCCGAGTGCAGCGCGATCCAGCCGGCGTGCCGGCCCATCACCTCGACGACCAGGACGCGCATATGGGACTCGGCGGTGGTGTGCAGCCGGTCGATGGCCTCGGTGGCGACGCCGACGGCGGTGTCGAAGCCGAAGGTGTAGTCCGTGGCCGACAGGTCGTTGTCGATGGTCTTGGGGACGCCCACGCACGGGATTCCGTAGTCGTCGGACAGCCGGGCCGCGACGCCGAGGGTGTCCTCCCCGCCGATCGCGATCAGCGCGTCGACCTCCTGCTTGGTGAGGGTGTCCTTGATCCGGCGGACGCCGTCGTCCTGCTGGAAGGGGTTGGTCCGCGAGGAGCCGAGGATCGTCCCGCCCCGGGGCAGGATGCCGCGCACCGCGGAGATGTCGAGCGGCACCGTGTCGTTCTCGAGCGGCCCGCGCCAGCCGTCCCGGAAGCCGACGAGGTCGTATCCGTACTCCTGGGTGCCCTTGCGGACGATGCCCCTGATCACTGCGTTCAGACCCGGGCAGTCGCCGCCGCCGGTCAGTACTCCGACCCGCACTGCAATCACCTACATCCCGTCAGGGCCGCGCACGGCCGTGGTCGATCCGACGCCGGTCACGCTAATGGTGATCTGGGTCACTCAGGGATGGGACAAACCGCGATGACGGTGAATTTCCGGGGAGTTGATGCACGGTGTTCACCCGTACGGGCGGGGTGCGCCGGCCCGGCCGCGGGTGCGCCGGTCAGGCCTCGTCGAGCCCGCGCTCGATCGCATAGCGCACCAGCTCCACACGGTTGTGCAACTGGAGCTTGCCGAGGGTGTTCTGGACGTGGTTCTGCACCGTGCGGTGCGAGATGACCAGCCGCTCGGCGATCTGCTTGTACGAGAGTCCCTTGGCGACCAGCCGCAGCACCTCGGTCTCGCGCTCCGTCAGCTGCGGGGCGCCCGGTTTGTCCGGCGTCGCGGGGGCGGGCTCGGTCGCCAGCCTGCGGTACTCACCGAGCACCAGACCGGCCAGACCGGGTGTGAACACCGCGTCCCCGGCGGCCGTGCGCCGCACCGCGTCCAGCAGCTCCTGGGTGCTCGCCGACTTCAGCAGATAGCCGGTCGCCCCGGACTTGACGGCCTCCAGCACATCGGCGTGCTCTCCGCTGGCGGACAGCACCAGCACCCGCAGCGCGGGATTGGCACCGACCAGCTCCTTGCACACCTGCACGCCGGGCAGCCCCGGCAGGTTGAGGTCGAGGACCAGCACATCGGGCGAGGCGGCCTGCGCCCTGCGCACTGCCTGGAGGCCGTCGCCGGCCGTCGCCACCACCTCGAAGCCGGCCTCCGCCAGATCCCGCGCGACCGCGTCGCGCCACATCGGGTGGTCGTCGACCACCATGACCTTCAGGCCCGTCTGTTCACTCACGCGCGTGCCTTCCCCCGTCTTCCGCCCTCGGACTTCGCGCCCTTGGGGACCGTCAATTCCACTTCCGTGCCCTGGCCCGGGACCGAGACCCACTCGGCGCTGCCGCCCAGATCCCGCAGCCGGCCGCGGATCGACAGGGCCACGCCCAGCCGGCCCTCGCGCTCGGCGTCCGCGAGCCGGCCCTCGGGGATGCCGGGGCCGTCGTCGCGGACCGTCACGATCACCGCGTGCGGTTCGTCCTCCACCAGGATCCATGCGTGGGCACCGTCCCCCGCATGCACCCGGACATTGTCCAACGCGGCACCGACAGCGGCCTGGAGCTCCGCCGCCGCGGCGGCGGGCAGCTCGACCGGGGCACCCGGCTCGGAGAAGGTGACTCCGGCGCCGGCGTACGGGGCGAGCAGCGCCCGGACATCGCAGGGCCCGTGGGCGGCCGGTGACGCGGCACTCCGCGCCGGGGCGGCCGCCCGGTCCGCCGCGCCGCTGTCGTACGGCACCGTGGCCGGCGCATCCGGCGCCGCTCCGAGCACGGACGGCCGCACCGGGCCGCCGGCGACCAGGGTCCGCAGCGCGACCTCCTGTTCGCCCGCCATCCGGCCCAGTTCGGCCGCCTCCCCGCCGATCGCGGCCCCGCGCCGCTGCACCATCGCCAGCACCTGGAGCACGCTGTCGTGGATGTCGCGGGCCAGCCGGTCCCGTTCGCGGGTGGCGGCCTCGATCTGGAGCGCGCGGGCGAGGGTGCGCTCACTGGCCCGGGCCACCTCGACGACATAGCCGATGGCGACGCTGGCGACCCACACCAGCACCACGTTGTGGATGGTGTCGCGGGCCAGCTCCTGGCGCTCGAAGAGATTGGCGGCCGCCACCGCGCTGGAGGCCACCGCCGCCCAGCGCCAGCCGCCCTTGATCGCGAAGCCCAGTACGGCGCCCGCGGTCCAGATGGAGGGCAGCGTCGGCGCGCCGTCCATGATGCGGGCGTGGCTGTCGACCAGCAGGGTCAGCAGGATGCCGCCGACCGCGAAGCTGAGGTCGGCGATGAGGAAGCGACGGGTGCAGCGCTCCGGAGAGGTGGTACGGCGCCAGGTCAGCACCATCCAGAGGGTGAGCGCGGCCATATAGCCGGCGGCGCCGAGCGGATGCTCGTACCTGCGGTACGAGAGCGCCACCAGGCAGAGGGTGTAGACGAGGGTGAGGATGCGGTAGCCCGTGAGCGCCCGCCACAGCGGGAGCTCGACGGACATCCGCAGCACCTTCGGGGGGCGCTTGCCATGGCGTCGGGCGGCCATGGCGCCGCTCGCTGTCGGTATGTCCCAGTCCGTCATTGCCGGCCCCCACCCCTCGCCCGGCGCGCCCACGCCCGGCCTCGGCCCTGCCCGTCTCTTCGGCCTATTCGGCGGCGGCCTTCTTGGCCTGCTCCGCCTCGGCCTTCTTCTTCGCCTCCGCGGCCTTCGCCGCGTCCGCGATCTGCCGCTTGGCGGCCGTCGCGTAGATGTCCACGTACTCCTGGCCCGACAGCTTCATGATCTCGTACATGACCTCGTCGGTGACCGACCGCAGGATGAAGCGGTCGCCCTCCATGCCCTGATAGCGGGTGAAGTCCAGCGGCTTGCCGATACGGATGCCCGGCCGGATCATCTTCGGCACGATCTTGCCGGGGGGCTGCACCTTCTCGGTGTCGATCATCGCCACGGGGATGACCGGGGCGCCGGTGGCCAGCGCCACCCGGGCCAGACCGCCCGGCTTGCCGCGGTAGAGCCGGCCGTCCGGGGAGCGGGTGCCCTCCGGGTAGATGCCGAACAGCTCACCGCGCTCCAGCACCTCGATGCCGCTCTTGATCGCCGCCTCGCCCGCGCCCCGGCCGCCCGAGCGGTCGACCGGGAGCTGGCCCACGCCCTTGAAGAACGCGGCGGTCAGCCGTCCCTTCACGCCCGGCGAGGTGAAGTACTCGGCCTTCGCGATGAAGGTGACCTTGCGGTCGAGCACCGCGGGCAGGAAGAAGGAGTCCGAGAAGGACAGGTGGTTGCTCGCGAGGATCGCCGGACCCTCCGCGGGAACGTTCTCGATGCCTTCCACCCAGGGCCTGAAGGCAAGCTTCAGCGACCCGCCGATGGAAAACTTCATTGCGCCGTAGATCAACCGACTGCCTCCTGTGTGTGACGCAAAGACCTTAACCTGCCCCGGTGACACGCTCGCCCCGACCGGGCGGTGACGGTGCCCCCGCGACGGGCCCGCGCCCGTGTACACGGCTGTGGGTGACGCCGGACCTACCCGCCCGCCGTCACTTTGCGTACCCTGAGGTAACTCGCCAGGCCCCCTCATCGATCGGAGTCCCCCGGTGCCGCTCCTTCCCGGAGCCGAGCCGTTCCGCCGTGACGGCGGAGAGGTCGGCGTCCTTGTGTGCCACGGCTTCACCGGCTCCCCGCAGTCCGTGCGCCCCTGGGCCGAATATCTGGCCGGCCAGGGGCTCACGGTCGCCCTCCCGCTGCTGCCCGGCCACGGCACCCGCTGGCAGGACCTCCAGCTGACGACCTGGCAGGACTGGTACGCCGAGGTCGACCGCGAACTGCGCGCGCTGACCGAACGCTGCGCCAAGGTCTTCGTCTGCGGGCTGTCGATGGGCGGCGCGCTGGCGCTGCGCCTGGCGGCCAAGCACGGCACCGCGATCAGCGGCGTGGCACTGGTCAACCCGGCGAACAAGGTCCATGATGCCGCGGCGCCGCTGCTGCCGGTACTGCGGCATCTCGTACTGACCACCAAGGGGATCGCCAGCGATATCGCCAAGCCGGACACCGAGGAGATCGGCTACGACCGGGTGCCGCTGCACGCCGCGTACTCGCTGCGCCGGTTCTTCCAGCAGGTCGACTCCGAACTCCCCGGCGTCACCCAGCCGTTGCTGGTGATGACCAGCCCGCAGGACCACGTCGTCCCGGCGGCGGACTCCGAGCGGATCCTCGCCCGGGTCTCCTCGACGGATGTGCGGCAGACGCTGCTGGAGCGCAGCTACCACGTCGCGACGCTGGACCACGACGCGGAGCAGATCTTCCGGGACACCTTCGCCTTCATCTCGCGGCTCGCCCCGGAGGCGCAAGGGGACCGGGCGGATGCGGCCCATGAGGGGACGGCGGCCCGTGGCGGAGCGTAGCCCCCGCGACCCCCGGGACCCGCTGGACGAGGACGCCGCCTGGGCGGAGATCGTCGCGGGCTACGGCGAGCAGCCGTCGTTCCCCGCGGCGGACGACGCCGGCGACAGCGCCAGCGCCAGCACCAAGCAGGCCGGGTCCGGCACGGACGGCGCGGACGAGGGGACGGGCAAGGGCGAAGGCGGGGGCGAGGGCAAGGGCGAAGCCGCGAGCCCCGGCAGCTTCGTCGTCTTCGCGCCGGGCGTCGGCCCGCGCGACTGGTCGGCCGCGGAGGCGTCCGACGACGACTTCGACGCGACCGACGAGGGCCACTTCACCCCGCCCGAACCGCCCCCGCTCCCGAAGGCCGACACCACCACCAAGTTCGCCTGGATCGCCGTGCTGGGCGGTCCGCTGCTCCTGGTGGCCATGGTGATCCTCCAGCAGCCGGTGACCTGGTGGCTGACCGTCCTCGGCATCGGCGGCTTCCTCGGCGGCTTCGCCACGCTCGTGGCGCGGATGAACAACGACGACGAGGACGACGACCACCTTCCCGGCGGCGGCGCGGTGGTGTGAGTCAGTCCGCGGCCGGCACCCGCAGCGCCGCCAGCACCGGCAGATGATCCGAGGCGGCCAGCAGATCGCGGCCGCGTACGCCCGGCAGACCGTGCGGCACACCGCACCCGAGCACCTCGACGCCGTCGGTGACGAAGACGGCGTCGATCCGCTGCCGCGGCTCGTGGGGCGTGGCGGTGAACTCGCCGCCCCAGGGCTTGTCCGCCCAGCCGTCCGTCAGCGCCCCGGCCACCCGCCGGAAGCTCCGCCCGTCGGGCCGGTCGTTGAGATCTCCCCCGACGACCGCGTACGGCGCCCCCAGCGCGGCCACCTGTGCCAGCAGCAGTCCGGCCTGCTCGTAGCGCTCCTGCCCGTCGAGGCTGAGATGGCAGCTGAGCACGCCGAGCCGGGCCCGGCCGATGCGGACCACCGCGGTGGCGAAGCCGCGCTGGTGCAGGCCGGGGGTACGGGGCAGCAGGATGTCCTCCGTACGCTCCACATGGGCGCGGAGGGTGGAGAGGATCATCGGGCCCGCGGTCGTGCCGCCGCCGGTGACATGGACCAGACCGGTGGCGCGGGCCAGCCGCTCGGCGGCCTTGCGCCACCGGAAGAACCGCGGCGCCTCCTGGATCAGGACGAGATCGGGGGCGCAGGCCCGGATGACCCTGGCCAGCGCCGCCCGGTCGTCGCGCATCGAGCGGATGTTGTAGCTGAGCACACGGACGAGCGCGGAGCCCTGCTCGGTGCCGGACGCCGGAAGTCCGGAGTGCTCAGCCACCATCCTGTTCAGCCCTGGCGCGCCAGGTCGGCCGCACCGACCAGTCCGGCCTTGCCACCGAGCTGGGCGGCGAGCACCTGGGCGTGCGGCCGGTACTGGTTGCCGACCAGCCAGCGGCGGAAGGACTTGCGGATCGGTTCGAGCACCAGCTCGCCCTCGTCCGAGACGCCGCCGCCGACGATGAAGGCGGACGGGTCGAAGAGCGAGGCCAGGTCGGCAAGGCCGGCGCCGGCCCAGCGGGCCAGCTCGCGGAAGGAGTCGATGGCGACCGGGTCGCCCTGGCGGGCGGCCTGGCTGACGTGCCGGCCCTCGATGCCCTCGGAGGTGCCGTCGCCGAGGGAGAGCAGGATCTGGGCGTTCTCCGGGGTGGCGAAGGCGCGCTGGCGGGCGTAGCGCAGCAGGGCACGCCCTGAGGCGTACTGCTCCCAGCAGCCCTGGCTGCCGCAGCCGCACAGCAGGCCGTCGGGCACCACCCGGATGTGGCCGAACTCGGCGGCGACGCCGAAGCGGCCGCGGCGCAGCTTGTTGCCGATGATGATGCCGCCGCCCAGGCCCGTGCCGAGGGTGATGCAGATGACGTCGCTGTGGCCCTGGCCGGCGCCGAACTTGTACTCGCCCCAGGCCGCGGCGTTGGCGTCGTTCTCGACGACGACCGGGAGGCCGACGCGCTGTTCGACCTTGTCCTTGAGCGGTTCGTGGCGCCAGTCGATGTTCGGCGCGAAGAGGACCGTGGCCCGCTTCTCGTCGACATAGCCGGCCGCGCCGATGCCCACGGCCTCGATGTGATGGCCGGCACCGACGGTACGGACCGCTTCCGCGATGGCTTCGGTCAGCGCATCGGTGGCCTGCGGGGTCGCTACCTTGCACGTCTCAAGGATCGAGCCCTCTTCGTCGACCACACCGGCCGCGATCTTCGTGCCGCCGATGTCGACGCCGATGGTGAGTCCCATGTGTCCCTCAGTTTTTCGCTCGAACCCCGCCGGGACCCACCGTACCGGAGGCGGGGGTCTCTCCCCTGTCTTACGGACCCTGGGAGAGGTCAGTCGAGGTCGATTCGCTCGGTGCCGGTGGGGCCGTCGTCGTCGCGCGGATCGTCGTCGCGGCGTCCTGCGGGTCCCTCGTCGCGGTCGTCGCGGGTCCAGCGGCGCTCGCTGCCCTCGACGGCGGAGCGGTAGGCGGCGAGCAGTTCGGAGCCGGCCGCGGCGAGGTGGTCGAAGATATCCGGGTTGCGCTCGATGACCGGCTCGACGGCGGCCTTGGCCTGCTTGAAGAGCTGGCTGACGGCGCTCTGCGCGGCGATCCCGCCGAGCGCGCCGGGCAGCTGGATGCCGGCGAGCTTGTCGGTCACCGCGTCGGCGAGCTTGCGCAGCTCCTCGGCGGCGCTGCCGGGCTGCGGACCGTAGGTGTCCCGGCGGCGGGCCTGCTCGGCGGCCAGGTCCTCGGCGCAGGCGGTCTCCCACGCGTCGGCATCGGGCTCGGCCGTGCGGTCGGCGGGGCGCTCGGTGGCATCGCTCATGATGAACTCCGTGGACTCCTGCGGCGAGGCGGTACCGCGAGGGGGTGCGGGGCGGGCCCGTCGGGACAAGGCGCATCGGGGCGGGCGGGCCGGTTCGGCGGCTCACCCTCGACGTTACCCGAACGGTGGTATGCCGTTCAGTTCCTTACGTCGCTCTTGGGCCACAGGTCCGGATCGGGGCTGAAGCGGATCTCCAGGACGCCGTCGCGCAGTCCGGCGCCGGAGACGGTGCAGCGGCGCAGCGCGGAGGGGAGCGTACGGATCCGGCGGAAGCGGCCGACGGTCACCACGATCTCGTCGCCGCGGCGGACCAGGCCCAGCCCCCGGCGCTCGGCACCGGGCAGCGGCACCCGCCAGACGAGGATGCCGTCGGTGGCCAGCCGGTCCTCGACGGTCCACGGATCGGCACGCCGGCCGTCCACGGCACCCGTGGCGTCGGGGTCACCGAGCTCGCCGATCTCGCCGGTCGGCCCGTCGATCAGCTCGTCCAGCTCCTCGACGCCCTGGGGGTCGCGGCCCAGGTGCGGCACCTCATGGACGGGGACGTCGGGGAACTCCTCGCGCAGCGCCTTGAGGGCGGTCTGCTGGCTGCCGGAGAGCGCGGCGAGGAAGGGGTCGGCGGAGCCGGTGGGCAGCAGCCGGTTGACGACCACGCCGTCGGTGCGCCGGCCGTGCAGGGCGAGTCCGGCGCGGATGCTGCGCAGGTTGGCGGCGGCGACCGGGCCGGCCTCGGTGACCAGACGGACCGAGGTACCGGGGTCGTCGATCGCCCGCTGGACGGCGGCGAGTTCGCTCTCCCAGCGCTCGGCGGCGTCGTACAGCTTCTGGGCCGGCATCGGGACACCGGCGAGCTGGGCGAGCACGGGGCGCAGCGCGCGGGCGGCCTGGCGCTCGGGCGGCAGCAGCCGGCGCAGGTAGCGGCGTACCTGGTTCGGCAGCGCCAGCAACCGGATCGTTTCGGCCGCCGAGGGCATGTCGACGACGACCATGTCCCAGTCGTCCGAGGCGTGTTCGGCGCGCAGCGCCTGGAGCAGCGCGAAGTCCTCGGCGCCGGGGAGCTCGGTGAGCTCGTCCTCGTCGAGGGGGGCGGCGCCCAGGAGGTCGAGGGCGGCGCCGGCGCGCTCCTGGAAGGCGAGGAATTCCTGCCGGAAGCGGTCGCCGGGGTCGATGCGCCGGGCGTGCAGGCCGGGTGCTATCGGGGTGGGGGCGTCGGCGCCGAGGGCGGTGCCCAGCACCGTTTCCGGTGCGCTGCTCTCCGTGGTGAGCAGCAGGGCCCGTGCGCCCTTGCGGGCACCGGCCAGAGCGGTCGCGGCGGCAAGCGTGGTGCGGCCGGCGCCGCCCGGGCCCGTGACGAGGACGATGCGCACGCTCAGAGCTTCTTGGCCTCGTCGGCGGACCCGGCCCCGTCGGCGGACCCGGTGTCCGGGCCGCTCTCGACGCGCTTCTTCAGCCCGGCCAGCGCGCGGTCGATGATGACCTTCTCCGCCTTGCGCTTGATCATGCCGAGCATCGGGATCTTGACGTCGACGGTGAGCTGGTACGTCACCTTGGTGCTCGCACCGTCGTTGAGCGCCGCGAGGTGGTAGGAGCCGTCGAGGGCGCGCAGCATCTGGGACTTGACCAGGGACCAGCTGACCTCGTTGGTGCCGGTCCAGGTGTACGCGAGGGTGTGGTCGTCCTTGATCGCTCCGGCGTCCAGCAGCAGGCGCACCTGCGCCGCGCGGCCCTGGTCGTCCTTGTCGAGGACCTCCGCCTCCTTGACCTCTCCGGTCCACTCCGGATAGCGGTCGAAGTCGGCGATCACCGCCATCACTTCGGCGGGTGCCGCCTCGATCGTGATGCTAGAGCTGGTGTGTTCGGCCATCGCCGTGACTCCTCCATGCCGATTCGTGCCGGTCCGCCGACGCTTCCCGTCTCTGCTGCTGAAGGCTACCGCGCGGGGGATGGCGGGTGGACGCGGCCGGGCTCACCACTCCAGGACGTAGGGCGTTCCGGTCGCATTGAAGTGGCCGACATTGATGCATTCCGTGCCGCCGATACGGGCCCTGCGGGCGAGCGGCTGGTGCACATGCCCGAAGAGCGAGTAGCGCGGCCGGGTGGTGCGGATGGCGTGCAGCAGGGCCGTGCTGCCGCGCTCGAAGCGGCGGGCGACGGTGTCGTAGCACAGCTCGGGGACGTCCGGCGGGATATGGGTGCACAGCACGTCGACCTCGCCGACCGCCTCGATCTTGGCGGCGTACTCCTCGTCGCTGATCTCGTAGGGGGCCCGCATCGGCGTGGTCAGCCCGCCGCCGACGAAGCCGAAGACCCAGCCGCCGATCTCCACCCGCTGGCCGTCCAGGACGGTGGTGCCGGGTCCGGCGTATTCGGGCCACAGGCGCGGCATGTCGACGTTGCCGTAGGTGGCGTACGTGGGGGTCGGGAAGGCCGCGAAGAGTTCGGCGTACTGCCGGCGGACCGCGTCCTCGATGACCGCCTCGCGGACCGCGCCCGTGCGCTCCAGCTCGCCCCACAGCCGGCGGCCGAGCGCGCGGGCCTCGTCGTAGCGGCGGGCGGCGCGCAGGGCGACCAGGGTGTCGGTGTTCTCGACGCCGAAGAGGTCGGGGAAGATGCCGCGCGAGTGGTCCGCGTAATCGAGGAAGAGGACCAGGTCCCCGAGGCAGATCAGGGCATCGGCGCCGGTTCCGGCCGCCATGAGGTCCCGGCTGTTGCCGTGAATGTCGCTGACCACGTGCACACGCATGGCGGCAGCCTAGATCGGGGCGGGGCACGTGGGGAGAGGCAGCAGGCGCGGGGTTACTTTCGGGTCACCGACCCGCTGGTCTAGTCTGCGCGGAAGAGTCCCCATGGCGTGTCCCCCGGCATGTGACGCATCGAACATCTGGCCGTTCCCCCCTATCCCAAAAGCAATACCCATGGGTAACGTCCGGGCAGTCCAATCCCCCTGCATGATCATGGACCGCAGCCGGTGCAGCACACAGCGTCGTGGCGCCGGCGCTTTCGAGGAGCAGCAGTCTTGCGCGAGTTCAGCCTTCCGGCCCTGTACGAGGTCCCCGCGGACGGCAATCTGACGGATCTTATCCGCCGAAATGCCGCGCAGCACCCGGATGTTGCCGTCATGGGGCGCAAGGTGAACGGTGAGTGGCAGGACGTCACCGCCGCCACCTTCCTCGCCGAGGTCCGGGCCGCCGCCAAGGGCCTGATCGCCTCCGGGGTACAGCCCGGCGACCGGGTCGGTCTGATGTCGCGCACCCGTTATGAGTGGACGCTGCTGGACTTCGCCATCTGGAGTGCCGGCGCGATCACCGTCCCCGTGTACGAGACCAGTTCCGCCGAGCAGATCCAGTGGATCCTCGGCGACTCCGGCGCGGTGGCCTGTCTGGTGGAGACGCCGGCCCACGAGGCGACCGTCGAGTCGGTCCGCGACGGGCTGCCCGAGCTGGCGAACATCTGGCAGATCGAGCGGGACGCGATCGCCCGGCTGCGGGCCGCGGGCGCGAACCTGACCGACGAGGAGGTGGATGCGCGCAGTGCGCTCGCCGACGCGGACTCGCCGGCCACCATCGTCTACACCTCCGGCACCACCGGCCGCCCCAAGGGCTGTGTGCTCAGCCACCGCAGCTTCTTCGCCGAGTGCGGCAATGTCGTCGAGCGTCTGCGGCCGCTCTTCCGTACGGGCCACTCCTCGGTCCTGCTCTTCCTGCCGATCGCCCATGTCTTCGGCCGGCTGGTGCAGGTCGCCTCCGTGATGGCGCCCATCAAGCTGGGCCACGCCCCCGACATCAAGAACCTCACCGACGACCTGGCCTCCTTCCGGCCGACGCTGATCCTGGGCGTCCCGCGGGTCTTCGAGAAGGTCTACAACTCGGCGCGGGCCAAGGCGCAGGCCGACGGCCGGGGCAAGATCTTCGACAAGGCGGCGGAGACCGCGATCGCCTACAGCCGGGCGCTCGACACCCCGGACGGCCCGCCGCTGGGCCTGAAGCTCAAGTACAAGGTCTTCGACCGCCTGGTCTACGGCAGGCTGCGCGCCGTCCTCGGCGGCCGGGCCACCCACGCCATCTCCGGCGGCGCACCGCTCGGCGACCGCCTCGGCCACTTCTACCGCGGCATCGGCTTCACCGCCCTGGAGGGCTACGGCCTGACGGAGTCCTGTGCGGCCACCGCCTTCAACCCCTGGGACCGCCAGAAGATCGGCACCGTCGGCCAGCCGCTGCCCGGCTCCGTCGTGCGGATCGCCGACGACGGCGAGGTGCTGCTGCACGGCGAACACCTCTTCACGGAGTACTGGAACAACCCCTCCGCCACCAAAGAGGCGCTCTCCGACGGCTGGTTCCACACCGGCGACATCGGCACCCTCGACGAGGACGGCTACCTCGCCATCACCGGCCGCAAGAAGGAGATCCTGGTCACCGCGGGCGGCAAGAACGTCGCACCGGCCGTGATCGAGGACCGGATCCGGGCGCACGCGCTGATCGCCGAGTGCATGGTCGTCGGCGACGGCCGCCCGTTCATCGGCGCACTGGTCACCCTCGACGAGGAGTTCCTGCCCCGCTGGGCCGAGGAGCACGGCCACCCCGCGGGCATCTCCCCGGCCGAACTCGCCGAGGACCCGGAGCTGCTGGCCGCCGTCCAGCGCGCGGTGGACGACGGCAACGCGGCCGTCTCCAAGGCCGAGTCGGTCCGTAAGTTCCGCGTCCTGCCGACCCAGTTCACGGAGGAGTCGGGCCATGTCACCCCGTCGCTGAAGCTGAAGCGGAACGTGGTGGCGAAGGACTTCGCGGAGGACATCGAGGCGATTTACCGCGGGTAGGCCTTCCCACGTTTTCGGCTTTCCCGCCGTGGTGGTTTGCCGCCGTTGCGCCTGCGGCGGGCCAGGTGGTTGTCGGGTGCGGTGACGGGCCGGAGGGGCAGGGTTTCCGGACGTAAAGCGAAGCAGTCCGGAAACCCTGCCCCGGAGGACCGTCACCGCACCCTACAAACCACCGCCCGCCGCAGGCGCAACGGCGAGACACCAGCACGGCGCCGCAGACGACAACGTGGGAGGTCAAAGCAACCGCTTCAGGCGCGACGCCAGCAGGTCCCAGCGCCACTTCTCCTCCACCCAGGCGCGGCCGCGTTCGCCCATGGTGCGGCGGAGCGCGGGGTCCTTCAGGAGGGTGATGATGCGGTCGGCGGTGGGGGTGGGGGCGTTGCCGGGGACGACCCAGCCGGTTTCGCCGTCGAGGACCGCGTCGGGGGCGCCGCCGGAGTCACCGGCCACGACGGGCAGTCCGGTGGCGGAGGCCTCCAGGTAGACGATGCCCAGGCCCTCGACGTCGAGGCCGCCGCGACGGGTGCGGCAGGGCATCGCGAAGACGTCGCCGGCGCCGTAGTGGGCCGGCAGTTCCTCCCACGGCACGGCGCCGGTGAAGCGGACGGAGTCCGCGACGCCCTTCTCCACCGCCAGCGCGTGCAGTTCCTTCTCGTACGGGCCGCCGCCGACGATCAGCAGGACGGCATCGGGCACCGCGGAGACGATGGCCGGCATCGCCTCGATGAGGGTGTCCTGGCCCTTGCGCGGCACGAGCCGCGAGACGCACACCACGACCGACCGGTCGGCGAGCCCGAGCCGGGCCCGTACGAGGTCGCCGCCCGAGCCCGGGTGGAAGGTCTTCTCGTCGACGCCGGGCGGGAGTTGGACCATTCGCGCGGCGGCGGCCGGGGTGAGCGCGGCGGCGATCCGGGAGCGGGTGTACTCGCCGAGGTAGGTGAGGGTGTCGGTGCCCTCGCCGATCCGGCGCAGCAGTTGGCGGGCGGCGGGCAGCTGTGCCCAGCCCGCCTCGTGGCCGTGCGTGGTCGCCACGATGCGGCGGGCGCCGGCCGAGCGGAGCGCGGGCGCCATCAGGCCGAGCGGGGCCGCGGCCCCGAACCAGACCGAGGAGCAGCCGTGTTCGCGTAGCAGCGCGACGGCCCGCCGGGTCACCCTCGGCGTCGGCAGCAGCATCGTCGTACGGTCCCTGACCACCGGGAACGGCTGGTCGGCGTCGAAGTCGGCGGTGGCCGCGAGCCCTTCCTCGCCGCGCTTCCAGGTCGAGGCGTAGACCACGACCTGGGTGGGGTCCAGGCGCAGCGCCATGCTGTGCAGGAAGGCCTGGATGCCGCCGGGCCGGGGCGGAAAGTCGTTCGTGACGATCAGGGTCTTGTGCACGATGGTCTCTCGACGGTCGGTCCGAGCGGTCGGTCTCGGCGTACTGGCCCCCGACAGTACCGGGCGCCGGCCTGCCGGGACCCGCCCGCCCCGCCACGCCCATGCCTCCACTACGGTCGTGGCCGGCCGGCAACGGCATGATGCAGGCAGTACACGGAAGGGCGGCGGCGAGGTGCGAAGGGCCGACGGCGGCGGGCGCGGGGTGTGGGCTGCGGTCGTGACCTGGGCCGTGACCCGGGCCGTTGTGCTGTTGTGCGTGCTGAGGGTGCTGGTGCTGCCCGGCCCGGATGTCACCACCGATGTCTCGGTGATCTACCAGGGCTGGTTCGAGGTCCTGAAGAGCGGCACCTTCCCGCTGGACGATGTGACCTGGCAGTATCCGCCGGCCGCCGCACTGGCCGTGCTCTCACCCGCGCTGCTGCCGTTCCTGGACTACGCCCCGGCGTTCTACGTCCTGATGCTGCTGGCGGACGCGGCGGTGCTCGTGCTGTTCCTCCGGGCGGGGCGGCGGCCAGGGAACCGGCCGGCCGGGGCCTGGGTGTGGATCGTGGGGGTGGCGCTGCTGGGCCCGACCGCGTACGCGCGCTACGACCTGATGGTCACCGGGGTCGCCGTCGCGGCGCTCTTCGCGGCCGTCCGACGGCCGCGGGTGGCGGGCGCGCTGATCGCGTTCGGGACGCTGCTGAAGATCTGGCCGGCGCTGCTGCTGACCGGGGCGGCGCTACGCGGCCGCCGGGGGCGCGCCCTGTGGGGCAGTGCGGCTGGCACCGCTGCCGGGCTGACCGTGTGCGGGGTGGCCGCCGCCCCGGGCGCGCTGGCGTTTCTGACCTTCCAGCGCGACCGCGGTACGGAGATCGAATCGCTCGGCGCCCTGGTCTTCCATATCGCCCGCCACTACGGGTGGAGCGGTGAGGTGCTGCTCAACTACGGCTCGGTGGAGTTCCTCGGGCCGGGCGTCCCGTTGGTCAGCACCCTGGCGGTGGTGCTGAGCGGGGCGGCGCTGGGCTGGCTGGTGCTGTGGCGGATGTGGGCCGGGGCGTTCACCCGCGCGACGCTGTGCGATGCGGCCTTCACCGCGACGCTGCTGTTCACGACCACGAGCCGGGTGATCAGCCCGCAGTACATGCTCTGGCTGGTGGGGCTGGCCGCGGTGTGCATGACCGTACGCGCGAGCCGGCAGCGGCTGCCGGCCGTGCTGGTCGTACTCGCCACCGGGGTCACCCTGCTGGAGTTCCCGATCTGGTTCGCCCACGTGGTGGCCGGCGACCCGCTGGGCATCGCGGCGCTGGCGGTGCGCAACGGCCTGCTGGTCGCCGCGTCACTGCTCGCCTGCCGCCGGCTGTGGGCCGCCACCCGCGGCCGGCCGGCCGGGCCCGCCGGCGTGGTACGCGCCCGCCGCCCGCTCACCGACGAAGGAGCAGACGCTTCACATACGCCCGCCACTCCCGCGTGAACTCGGCCAGACCGACGCCCAGTTGGGACCGCATCGCGCGGTCCGTACGGTCGGCGCGGGCCGGCGCGGGATGCCGGGAGCCGGTGACCGGCGGGGCCGGACGCGGGCGTGCCGGCCGGGCCGAGGCCGCCTCGATGGGGGCGCCCGCACCGCCCGCCGCCGAGGTACGGACCTCGCTCCGGCCCGCCGCCCGGTAGAACGCCAGCAGCTTCGCCTCGCCCCACTTCTCGGCGATCATCCGGCAGGCCAGCCAGCTGCCCTCGTACGCCTTCGCCAGCCGGTCGGCGCCCGCCTTGAAGCCGAAGTCGGCATCGGTGGGCAGCCGCTCGGGGAGCTTGCCGGAGTGGACGGCGCGGGTCAGTTCGGGGGCGGCGGTGGCGGGCTTGCGGTGGGTGCCGCGGTAGGCGACCCAGTCGGCGAAGCCCTCGGAGAGCCAGAGGGGGGTGGCCGTGGTGGTGACCGTACGGGTGGCGACATGGGTGGTCTCGTGGGTGAGGACCACCTTGCGTCCGAGGTCGTTGAGCTCTTCGTAGGCATCGGGGTTGATGATCACGCGGTCCGCGGGCGCGGTCGTGGAGACGCCCGCCTCACCGGTGGTGACCGCCGCGATCCCCAGATAGCCGGAGGCGTCGTCGCTGCCCATCAGCTGCGCCATCCGCTCGACCGAGTCCGGCGCCTCCACCACCACCTTCCGCGCCCATTTGCCCTTCCAGGCGGCGGAGACCGCGGGCACCGCCTGGTCCGCGCGGCGGGCCAGGTCCCGGAGCCGGGCCGGGTGTGCGTCGCCGCCGAGGACCAGGCTGTACCGGCCGCGGACCAGCCGTACCGGGCCCTGGTCCCACAGCTGGCGGGTGCCGCTGCGGCCGGCCACGGCGCCGTCGGTGTCCGAGGAGATCAGCCAGCGGCCGTCGCGCTCGGTGAGCGTGAGGTACTGGACGGCGTTGACCGGGGCGGTGTCATAGCCCTTGAGGCGGTAGCGCAGCCGGACCTTGGCGGCCAGCTGCTGGCCGCCGGCGCCGTCCGGCAGCGGGAAGGCGTCGGTGGAGTCGAGGTCGTAGTGCCAGTCGGTCACGGGCACGCCGGAGAGGTTGCCGAACATCGCGCGCTGGCGGGCGCGGAAGGCGGTGGCGTGCGGGTCGACGGCGGCCAGGAAACCGGCCTCGTCCCGCCGCTGGACGGCCTGCGCCCGGCCGTCGAGCATCCGCTGGACGTCCGGGAAGCGGGCCGACGTCGAGGTCTCGGTCGCACAGCCGGCCAGGGGGACGAGCAGCACAAGGCCGGCCAGGGCGGCAGAGCCGGCCGCCCCGGTCCGCGACGGCCGTCTCGCCCGCTGGTCCGGCATGCGCCCGATCGTAATTCCGGCCCGGCCGGGGCAAAAACGCTGGGCGGGCGGTTCAGGGCCTGGTGACCGCCGAGACCGGCATCATGCCGATGGGGTCGTAGCGCACCCGCGCCCCGGGATACGGCGCGTGCACGACCTGGCCGTTTCCGACGTACATGCCGACATGGCTGGCGTCCGAGCGGTAGATGACCAGGTCACCGGGCTGCACCTGGCTGAGCGGAACCTGCCGTCCGGCGCTGCGCTGGGCCTGCGAGGTACGGGGCAGCAAGACGCCGGCCCGGCGGTAGGCCCATTGGGTGAGTCCGGAGCAGTCGAAGGTGCGGGGCCCGTTGCTTCCCCAGGCGTACGGGCGGCCGACGGCGGCCCGTACCGCGTCGAGGGCCCTGGCGGCCCGTCCGGAGGCCGGTACGGCGCCGCCGAGGCCGGGCGGCACCGCGTCGCGGCCGTCGCTCCTGGAGCTCTGGCCGTAGGCCTTCCTGGCGTCCCTGGGCAGCGCGTTCAGCAGCCGCTGCGCGGTGGCCAGCCTGCGCTGGACGTCCCTCTTGTGGCGGGCCACCTGCCTGCGGCTCGCCTCCAGCTCGGCGAGCTTTCCGGCGGTCTCCCGGCGCTGCTGCTCCAGGGAGCGCTGCGTCGCCCGCAGGACCCGCAGCCGGGCGGCCTGGGCGGTGGCGATCCGGTCGAGGGCGGACGCCTTCTCCAGATAGGTCTCGGGCCGTTCGGTGAGCATCAGCCGGACGGTGGGGTCGATCCCGCCGGCCCGGTACTGGGCGGAGGCCAGTGCGCCGAGCCGGCCGCGCATCCGGTTGACCCGCTCCTGGGTGCGGGCGGTGCGCTCCTGGAGGGCGGCCACCTCACCGCGCAGCTGCTGGGTCCGGGCCTCGGCGCCGTTGAACTTCTCGGTGGCCCGCTCCGCCTCTTCGTAGAGCTTGTCGACCCGTGCGGTGGCCGCGTCGCGGCCGGCGGCCGGGTGGTCCGTGGGGAGTGCGGAGGCCGGCGGTGCCGCCAGGGCCGCAGCCGCGCCCGCCAGAGCGGCCGACAATACGGTGACGCCGGCGAGGGTGGCCTGGCCGTGCGGTGAGGTACGGCGGTGGGAAGCCACGAGAGCCACACTCCTTGCGATGGGGGTCCCCCCGCTCGAGCGGAGCCGAAAGCGTGGGGGAGCAGCCGGGAGCTTGCGGGAAGCCCCTGCCGCCCGGGAGGGCGTGCGGTGACCGGAAGCTGCGAGGGCAGACAGTAACGGCGCAGGTCCAGCCCGGCCAAAGACCCCATTTCGTACGCAAAAAGCCGCCCCGCCGGTGACTGTGCAGGTCACCGGCGGGGCGGCAGGTCAGCGGTGCCGACCGCAAATCGCCCGTTCGGGCGGCAGGTTGAGGGGGTTGTGAGGCCTTTCGGACCCCTGGCTCAGACCCGCACGCCGAACATGAACGGCATGTTGTTGATCGACTCGTAGCGCACATTGGCGCCCGGCTTCGGGGCGTGCAGCACCGTGCCGTTGCCCGCGTACAGGCCGATGTGGTGCAGGTCGTCGTAGAAGAGCACCAGGTCGCCGGGCTTGAGGGCGCTCTGCGAGCCGATCCGGGTACCGGCGTTGGCCTGCTCCTGCGAGGTACGCGGCAGCGACTGGCCGGCCTGCTGGTAGGCCCAGGAGGTCAGACCCGAGCAGTCGAAGGACGACGGGCCGGTGGCGCCCCAGACGTAGGGCGAACCTATCTTGGACTGCGCGGCCTGGAGGGCGGCCGCACCGCGCTGCGAGGCGGGCACGTCATCGCCGAGGTTGACCCGCTCGTTGCTGCGGTTGGCGCGGTCCTCCTCGGCCTGCATGGCCGCCCGCTCCTTGGCGGTCAGGGTGTTGAGCAGCTGCTGCGCCTTGGCGAGCTTGCCCTTGATCTCGTCCTTCTTCTCGCCGAGCGCCTTACGGGTCTCGGAGAGGTCCTCGATCTTGCTCGCGGCCTCGGCGCGCTCCTGGGCGAGCCGGCGCTGCTTGTCCGCGATGGTCTTCAGCTGTTCGGCCTGCTTGCCGCTCAACTGGTCGAGGGTGGCGGCCTTTTCGAGGTAGGTGTCCGGGTCGCCGGAGAGGAAGAGCTGCACCGAGGGGTCGATGGAGCCGCTGCGGTACTGGCCCGAGGCGACCGCGCCGAGTCCCTTGCGGAGCTGGTTGAGCTCACCCTGGCCGCGGGCGACCTTGTCCTGGAGGGCGTCGACCTCTTTCTGGAGCTTGTCCTGGTCCTCCTTGACCCCGTTGTACTTCTCGGTGGCCGCCTCGGCCTGCTCGTAGAGCTTGTCGACCTCGGACTTGACGTCCTTCTTCGACTGGTGGGGGTCTGCCTGTGCGGCCTGGGACGAGAGGGCCACGGCCGCCGCCGCGGTGGCGGTGAGCACGGTCACGCGAGTACGGCTCGGCTGCTTGGGTCGACGGTGGGACGCCACGGGGGCGAGCTCCTTCTTCCTCCAGCCGCCTACCGGGAAGTGGGGGGATGAGACCCCGGCTCCGCGTCAACGCTGCGGACTCGGCGGTACCTTCACTGTTCATCCCGGTTGGATGATCACCTGTATGAAGGTTCGCGCCTGACCTTAGTAACGGAGCTGTGATCGCTTCAAATCCTCACGGGAAAAATCTGCTCCACAAACCCCATCCTTTACCAACATCACACAGGCAGTAAGCGCCAATTGACGCTCAGATACGAATGGCGCGCGATTTTCCCTGGCCGGAAAGCATCGGCAGGCCGTGCGTCACGTCCGCGCAAGTCGCTTGAGGAGCAAAGCCGATGAGACCGGCCGGGCGCCGGCCTTCGCCACCCCGTCGGCCACTTCCCGGTCCGTGGAGACCACCACGACCGGACGGCCGGGCGGTTCGGCCCGTACGAGCTGACGAATCAACTCATCGGCCGTTACGCCCGGTTTGCTGAAAAGGACCCGAACGCCGCGCGGCGGGGCGAGCAGCACCGGCGCGGCCAGCTCCGCCCCGTCGAAGACACAGGTCATCTCCGCACCGGTCTGCGCCGCCAGCACCGCGAGCCCGCCCAGCAGCCGCAGCCGCTGCTTGTCCAGCGGCATGGTCGGATAGCCGGTTTTGGTGACGTTGTAGCCGTCCACCACCAAATGCGCCTGGGGCAGCGCCAGTAGCTGGTCCAGCAGTGCGGGGTCCATATCGGACAATGCGCGCGTAGCGATGTCCTTCGGCGTCATCCGGCCCGGCGCCACCGCCTCGACGGTGTCGGCCGGATGGACGCTGGCCGGCGGCAGCGCCAGCTCACGGCGCAGCCCCTGGGCGGCGTCCAGGACGGTGTCCAGCAGCAGCCGCACCCGCATGTCCTCGACGCTGCGGCCCTCGCGGGCGGCCCGCCGGCTGGTCTCCAGAGCCGTCTCGGCCTCGGCGATCCGGGCCTTGAGCCGGCGCACCTCGCTGTCCGCGGCGGCCTTCTCCGTGGCCGCCCGGTCCCGCGCCTCGGCCACCGCGGCCTCGGCCTTGCGCACCGCCGCCTCACCGCGCTTGACGTCGCTCTGCGCGCTGCGCAGCTTGCGCCGCAGCGACTCGTTCTCCTTGCGGACGGCGTCCAGGTCCACCCGGATCCGCTCCGCCTCCGTACGGGCCTCGCCGCGGGCCAGCGCCAGCTCCTCGCGCAGCCGGGCCAGTTCCCGTTCGGCCTCCTCGCCGGCCCGCTCGGCGCGCGCCCGCTGGGCCTCCTCGCCGGCCGCCGCCACAAGCTTGACCCAGCCCTCCGGCCGCAGCACATAGGCGGCCGCGGCGACTTCGAGCGGATCGGCGGCTGCCGGCGGGGTGCCGTGCTCCAGCGCCTCGGCCAGCTCCGGCTGCGCTTCGCGCAGCTTGCCGGCGATCCGCTGCCGGAAGACCGCGTCGCTCTCCAGCGTCGCGGCCATCGCATTGCCGGCGAACTTGGCCCGACGAGTCGGGGTGAACCGGGCGTACTGCCGCAGTGGGGCGGGGAGTTCGGCGACCGTCAGCGCGCCGAACGACTCCGCGGTGAGCGCCACGACCCGGCGCCGTACGCCCTCGGGCAGCGGTCGGTCGAGCACCTCGTCCGCCGCACCCTCGGGTACGTCGTCACGCTGGGCCCCCGGCTCCCCTTCTGGACGGTCCACCACGGCTGCTTCGCTCCGATCTCAGGCGCTCGCGCCCGGACGGTCCACCAGTTCGATCTGGTCGACCGCGTTGCACCAGCGGCAGCGCACGGACTCGATGCTCTCACTGAGGACCTCGCGCTCCTCCACCTTCGGCTCACCGGCCAGGTCCAGGTGGACGTACTCCACGACCTTGGCCCGGCGGGTGACATCGAAACGGGTGAGGTTGCCGCAGAGCGTGCAGCGCCACCGGGTTTCGGCCGTCGGCAGGGGAACAGCCATCGTGTCGTCCTCTTTCGTGCTCGTCGTTCTCGTGCTGCTGCGCCGTTCACGCGGTACGCCGTCGGACTGCGGAAGTAGGCAAAGTACTGCCTGCAACCCTACGGCCTGACGGGGGGCCGGTGCGGGCCCCGCCCGGGAGCCAGGATGCGGCGAGGCGCTCTGTCCCGATTGCCCGCATTACGCCATGATCACTTCATGACGGCGCCGGCTCCCCCACCCCGTTCACCGCGTTCTGCCCGTACTCCCCACACCCGTACCCCCCGCTCCCGTTCGCTGTTCCCGTCCGGCCTCCTCCCCCGCCCGCCGCGCCCCACCCGGTCCCTGACCGCGGTGTTCTCGCGGCTGACGAACGTGCTGATCGGCCTGTGCTGTGCGGTCTTCCTCATCGGCCCCGCTTCCGGCCTGAACCGCATGTACGGCACCGGCGACGCGCTGCTGAAGGCCCAGACCGCGTATTTCGAGCGGTGGGGCGTGATCCCGCTGGAACTGTGGAGCGGTTCACTGCGGGCGCTGATCACTCCGCTCACCGCACTGTTCGTGCACGGCAGCTGGCTGCACCTGCTCGGCAACATGCTGTTTCTCTACGTCTTCGGCGGCATGGCCGAGGCACGGATGGGCCGGCTGCCGTTCGTCGCCTTTTACCTCATCATCGGCTACCTGGCGCTGCTCGGCTACGCGGCGGCGCACGCCTCCTCGGGCCAGACGCTGGTGGGCGCCTCCGGCTCGATCGCCGGGGTCCTCGGGGCCTTCCTGTACCTCTTCCCCAGGGCCCGCGTCACCAGCGTCTTCCCCTTCCTCTTCTTCCTCCCGCTGCGCTTCCCCGCCTGGATGGTGCTGCTGTTCTGGTTCTTCCTCCAGTGGCAGGCCGCACAGGACGACCCGCACGGTCCTGGCGTCGCCTACCTCGCGCATGTGGTCGGCTTCGTACTCGGCTTCCTGTACGCGTGGCTCCGGTACGGGAGGGATAGTGTGGGGGCCACCAGGGCGAACGACCGGGCGACCGAGGGAGAGAGCCAGCCGTGATCACGTCGATCGTGCTCATCAAGACCAGCGTGGACCAGATCCCGGAGATCGCCGAGAAGATCGCCGCGCTGGAGGGCGTCAGCGAGGTCTACTCGGTCACCGGCGCACACGACCTGATCGCCATGGTCCGGGTCGCCAAGCACGACGACCTCGCGGACGTCATCCCCGGCCGGATCAGCAAGATCCCCGGCGTCGCCTCGACGGAGACGCATATCGCGTTCCGGACGTACTCGCAGCATGATCTTGAGGCGGCATTTGCCATTGGGCTGGACGCCTAGCCCCCACGTTTTCGGCTGTCCCGCCGTGGTGGTTGTTCGCCGTTGCGCCTGCGGCGGGCCAGGTGGTTGTCGGGTGCGGTGACGGACCTCCGGGGCCTGGTGTGTGGACTGCTTCGCTTTACGTCCACACACCAGGCCCCTCCGACCCGTCCCCTCCCGTTGTGGGAAAGGAAAGGGCCGGTGGGGGTGCGGGGTCACGCCTGGAGCGGGGTCTCCCGTCAGGAAGACACGGAGGGGACACAACGGCCGTCCTCCGTACGGTAGTTCCAGCGGGCGCCGTCGGTGACCAGTTCCTTGACGGCGCTGAGGAAGCGGTCGACGTGCTCGTCGGGGGTGCCGGCGCCGAAGGAGACCCGGATGGCGTTCAGGGTGGGGGTCCCCCCGGACGAAGTCTGGGGGAGTTCGCCGGGGGCCGCGTCGGGGGCGCCGCACTCCCCCGGGTCCTGCGGGTTGCTGCCCAGGAGGGTGCGGACGAGCGGGTGCGCGCAGAACAGGCCGTCGCGGACGCCGATGCCGTACTCGGCGGAGAGGGCGGCCGCGAAGTGCGAACTGTTCCAGCCCTCGACGACGAAGGAGAGGACGCCGACGCGCGGCGCTTCGTCGCCGAAGAGGGAGAGGACGCGGACCTCGGGGACCTCGGCGAGGCCCTCGCGGACCCGGGCGATCAGCTCCTGCTCGCGGGCGACCAGGGTGTCGAAGCCGGCCTCGGTGAGCGCCTGGCAGGCGGAGGCGATGGCGTAGGCGCCGATGACGTTCGGCGAGCCGGCCTCGTGCCGGGCGGCGGTGGTGTGCCATTCGACGTCCACCCCGCCGTCGGTGAGCCGGGAGACCTTACGGCTGGCGCCGCCGCCCGCCAGGTACGGCTCGGCGCTCTGCAGCCAGTCCGCGCGGCCGGCCAGCACCCCGGCGCCGAACGGTGCGTACAGCTTGTGGCCGGAGAAAGCGACCCAGTCGACGTCCAGTTCCGCCAGGTCGACGGGGTGGTGCGGGGCGAGCTGCGCGGCGTCGAGGACGATCCGGGCGCCGTGGGCGTGGGCCGCGGCGGCCAGCTCCTGTACGGGCCAGAGCTCACCGGTCACATTGGACGCACCGGTGACACAGACCAGCGCCGGCCCGTAAGGCTCGCGCCCGGCCAGCGCCTTCTCCAGGGTGTCCACGGCCTGCTGAGGCGTACGCGGCGCGTTCAGGTACGTCACCGCGAGGTCGGCGCGCTGCTCCCAGGGCAGCAGGGACGCGTGGTGCTCGGTCTCGAAGACGAACACCCGGGTGTTCTGCGGGAGTACGGCGGCCAGGAGGTTGAGGGAGTCGGTCGTGGAGCGGGTGAAGACGACCTGGTCCTCGGCGCGACAGCCGAGGAAGTCGGCGATCGTGCGGCGGCTGTTCTCGAAGAGGTCGGTGGAGAGCTGCGAGAGGTATCCGGCGCCACGGTGCACGCTGCCGTAGTACGGGGCGTAGGCGGCCACGTCGTCCCAGACCCGCTGGAGCGCCGGTGCGCTGGCGGCGTAGTCCAGCGCGGCGTAGTCGACCTCGCCGCCGGTCACCAGGGGGACCAGGACGTCCCGGCCCAGAACCGGCAGCGGGGCACAGACGGAGGGGTCGGCGGCAACGGCGGAAACAGACATGGCGAACTCCCGTAAGAGGTAAGCGAATTCGCTGCGGCGCGGGTGCATGAGGGGGCGCGGAAATGCCCGGGGCCGAGAGGCGGTGGGGCCGCAGCGTGAAGGAAAAGGGTGCGGAAAAGGGGCCGTTGGGCCCTATCGCATTCGCTGATTCACGGAAGTTCTCCCTCGGGGACCAGGATCCCTGGCGAGGGATCCGCGCTTGCCGCAGACCTCGCTGCCTGCGGCCTGGTCATCACCCGGGGCACCCCGCCACGGAAGGAGGGTTGCCGGACAGCGGGCCGGGGCCTGTGTCGCTGTCACTCGTGACCTGCGCAGCATCATGCCACAAGAGCATTTACGCGCAAGGGCTCAGTCCATATGACGGACTGAGCCCTGCGTCACACGCTGCGTCACCGGGCGCTCAAACGTTGCTGGCCGCCACCCAGCGCTCCAGCGCCCGCTTGGCGGCGCCGGAGTCGAGCGAGGCGGCGGCCTTGTCGATACCGGCCCGGATCTGCTCCGCCAGGGGTGCGTCGGACGGCTCCAGGGCGACCAGGGCCGCCGCGGAGTTCAGCAGCACCGCGTCGCGCACCGGGCCGGTCTCGCCCTCCAGCAGACGGCGGGCGACATCGGCGTTGTACGAGGCGTCCGCGCCGCGCAGCGCCTCCACCGGGACGAGGGAGATGCCGACGTCGCGCGGGTCGAAGGCCTCCTCGCGCACCGTGCCGTCCCGCACGATCCACACCCGTGAGGTCGCGGTGGTGGTCAGCTCGTCGAGGCCGTCGTCGCCGCGGAAGACCAGTGCCGAGGAGCCGCGTTCGGCGAGCACCCCGGCCAGGATCGGCGCCATCCGGGCGTCCGCGACGCCGGTCGCCTGGGCACGGACCTTGGCGGGGTTGGTCAGCGGGCCCAGCACATTGAACGTCGTACGGATGCCGAGCTGGCCGCGGGCGTTGGCGACGTGCCGCAGCGCGGGGTGGAACTTCACGGCGAAGCAGAAGGTGATGCCCGCTTCCTGGGCGACCTCGGTGACCCGCTGCGGGGTGAGGTCGAGGTTGACGCCGAGCTTCTCCAGGACGTCGGAGGCGCCGCTGGCGGAGGACGCGGCGCGGTTTCCGTGCTTGACGACCTTGGCGCCGGTGCCGGCGACGACGATCGAGGACATCGTGGAGATGTTGACGGTCTTGGCGCCGTCGCCGCCGGTGCCGACGATGTCGACGCTGGGCCCGGGGACCTCGATCAGCCGGGCGTGCTCGTACATGGTGCGGACGAGTCCGGAGATCTCCGCGACGGTCTCGCCCTTGGCCCGCAGCGCCACCGCGAACCCGGCGATCTGGGCGTCGCTGGCCTCGCCCCGCATGATCTTGTCCATCGCCCAGGCGGTGTCGTCGGCGGTGAGGTCACGGCCGTCGAGCAGGGCGTTCAGGATGCCCGGCCAGGTGTGGGCCGCCACGCTGCCGCCGCCTGCCGGGGTCACAACGTTCATGGTCCACGCTCCTGGTGTGTGTCCTGCTTATGCCGTCACCCTATCGAGACGGCAGACATGCCGGAGGGCCCCGTCCGGTCGCCGGACGGGGCCCTCTGGGTGGCGTACTCCCTACGGTGCGCTACGAGGCGCGCAGGGGATCAGTGGTGGCCGTGGCCGCTGCTGATCTCCTTGTACTCCTCGACCGTGGGCTTGGGGATGACGCTGTCCTCGCCGTAGTACGACTTCGAGAGCTTGGCGCGCAGCTTCTGCGAACGCTTCAGCTTGCGCTCCACGCCGTTCTCGTCGACCTCCGGGCCCAGCTCGAGCGGCTTGGGCTGCTCGTGCTGGGTGAGGACGTGCAGCTGCTCCTGGCTGAGCGGCTCGTGGACCTCGATGAACTCACCGTGCGGCAGGCGCTTGATGATGCCGGACTCGCGGCCGTGCAGCACCTTGTCCTTGTCGCGGCGCTGGAGACCCAGGCAGATCCGCTTGGTGGCGATGAAGGCCAGCACCGGCAGGACGAAGAATCCGATCCGGACGAACCAGGTCAGCGAGTTGAGCGACAGGTGGAAGTGGGTCGCCCAGAGGTCGTTGCCACCACCGATCAGCATCACGAAGTACGCGACCAGCCAGGCCACACCGAAGGCAGTGCGGGTGGGGACGTTGCGCGGGCGGTCCAGGATGTGGTGCTCGCGCTTGTCGCCGCGGACCCAGGACTCGACGAACGGGTAGACCGCGATGGCGACCAGGACCAGCGGGAAGATGATGATCGGGATCAGCACACCGAAGTTGAGGGTGTGGCCCCAGAAGTTCCACTCCCAGCCCGGCATGACGCGGACCAGACCCTCGGCGAAGCCCATGTACCAGTCCGGCTGCGCACCAGTGGAGACCTGGTCCGGCCGGTACGGCCCTATGGCCCACACGGGGTTGATGCTGGCGACCGCGGCGATCACCGAGATCACACCGAAGACCAGGAAGAAGAAGCCTCCGGCCTTGGCCATGTAGACCGGCAGCAGCGGCATGCCGACGACGTTGTTGTTGGTCTTGCCGGCACCCGGGAACTGCGTGTGCTTGTGGTAGAAGACCAGGATCAGGTGCGCCACCAGCAGGCCGAGCATGATGCCCGGCAGCAGCAGCACGTGGACCGTGAAGAACCTCGGGATGATGTCGTGCCCGGGGAACTCGCCGCCGAAGATGAACATCTGCAGGTACGAACCGACCAGCGGCATCGCCAGGATGACGCCCTCGATGAACCGCACGCCGGTGCCGGAGAGCAGGTCGTCGGGGAGCGAGTAGCCGGTGAAGCCGGTGAACATGCCCAGCACGAACAGCAGGAAGCCGAACAGCCAGTTGACCTCGCGCGGCTTGCGGAAGGCGCCGGTGAAGAACACCCGCATCATGTGGACCATCATCGCGGCCAGGAAGACCAGCGCGGCCCAGTGGTGGATCTGGCGGATGAGCAGACCACCGCGGACGTCGAAGCTGATGTCCAGCGTCGACTCGAAGGCCTGGGTCATCCGGATTCCCTGCATGGGCACATAGGAACCGTGGTAGGTCACCTCGGCCATGCTCGGGTGGAAGAACAGCGTCAGGTAGACACCGGTCAGGATGATGATGATGAAGCTGTAGAGCGCGACCTCACCCAGCATGAAGGACCAGTGGTCCGGGAAGATCTTGCGCATGTTGGACTTGGCGAGGCTGTAGATGCCCAGCCGGCCGTCCGCCCAGTCGGCGATCCGCTCGCCCCGTGGCGCCTGGCCACGGCGCGTGGTGGTCGCGCTTGTCTCGTTACTCATCCGCGCTCCCAGAAGCTCGGGCCGACGGGCTCCTCGAAACCGCTTGCGGCCTCCAGGAAGCCGTCCTTCACCGTGATGTGCAGCTGCGGAAGGGCGTGTCCGGCCGGGCCGAAGATCACCCGACCGCCGTCGGAGAGGTCGAAGGTCGACTGGTGGCAGGGGCAGAGCACGTGGTGCGTCTGCTGCTCGTACAGGCTGATCGGGCAACCCACGTGGGTGCAGATCTTCGAGTACGCCACGATGCCCTCGTGGGACCAGGCGAGTTCCTTCTTGTCCTTGATGTTCTGCGGCTGAATCCGCACGAGCATCAGGGCGTCCTTGGCGATGTTCTGGTTGAAGTCCTCCTGGTCCTCCTCCAGGCCCTCGGGCTTGGCGAAGGTCAGGGAGCCGACCGCGATGTCCTCGGGACGCAGCGGAAGGTTGGTGGACTGGTTGACGAGCCGGACGCCCCTCTTCCAGTTCGTGGTGCGCAGCTTGGTCCCGGGCAGCGGCCCGAGGTCACGCAGCAGGACGACGCCGGAGAGAGGCACCAGGGCCAGCGCACCGAACATCGTGTTGCGGATCAGCTTGCGGCGGCCGAACTGCGACTCCTTCGCACCCTGTGCGAAGTCCGCCAGGACCTTGGCCTTGACCTCGGGGGCGGCCTCGATCGGGTGGCGCTCGTCGGCGACCTCCTCGTCCGACATCAGCGTGCGGGCCCAGTGGACCGCGCCGGCGCCGATGCAGAAGAGTGCGGCACCCAGCGTCAGGCCGAGCGCGAAGTTGAGGGCGCTGATGTGGCCGATCGGCCAGATGTAGACGATCTTGTCGATCGGGATCGCCACGTAGGCGGCGATGAACGCGACCGTCGCGATCATGGACACCAGGAAGAGCAGGGCGACGGTGCGCTCGGAGCGCTGGGCGGCCCGCTCGTCGATGTCCTGCGCGCGGTGTTCGTGCGCCGGCAGGCCCGGGTCGGCGAACGGGTTGTCCGCCGTGGTCACCGCGCCTTCGTGAGCCGTCTCCCGCTCACTGGGAAGGGTTTCTTCTGGCACGTCTTCGTGTCGTCCAGTCTCGCTCATGACTTCTTGGCCTTCGTAGTCCGGGCTGCGACCCAGATGGCGACCGCGACCAGCGCGCCCAGGCCGAAGATGTAGCCGAAGAGGCCCTCACTGACCGGACCGAGACCGCCGAGGTCGAGGCCGCCGGGGCTCTCGGATTCATCGCCGTTGACGGCGCCGAGGTACGCGATGATGTCCTTCTTGTTCTGCTTGCTCAGCGAGCCGTCCCCGAAGGAGGGCATGTTCTGCGGGCCGGTCTCCATGGCCTCGTAGATGTGCTTCGGGTCCACGCCCTCCAGCGTCGGTGCGTACTTCCCGTTGGTGAGGGCGCCGCCCTTACCGGTGAAGTTGTGGCACTGCGCGCAGTTGGTGCGGAACAGCTCGCCGCCCTTGCCGATGTCGGCACCGTCGGAGCTGTACTGCGACTTCTCCGGGACGGTGGGACCGGCACCCAACGAGGCCACGTAGGCCGCCAGCTGCTCACGCTGGGCGTCGTTGTAGATGGCCTTCTTCCGCGGCACCTGGGCGCCGGGCTGCTGGGCGGGCATACGGCCGGTGCCGACCTGGAAGTCGACGGCTGCGGCGCCGACGCCCACCAGGCTCGGGCCGTCGGAGGTGCCCTGACCGCCGGTGCCGTGGCAGCTTGCACAGCCCACGGCGTAGAGCTTCTTGCCCTCCTTGATGGCAAGGGACTGGGCGGTGTCATCGGCCTGAGCCTTGTCCGCCGGCGCGAACGCGGCGTACAGCCCCCCGGTGACCGCCAGCGCGAAGAGTAGGACGACGAGCGCCGCCAGCGGATGGCGCCGTCGTGCGGAGAGCTTTTTCACGGATTACCCCGGTGTCAGGATCTTCTGCGTCGATGCTGTGGATATGTCTGTCTGATGCCGAGCCGGCAGGGCTACTTGATCAGGTAGATCGTGGCGAAGAGGCCGATCCAGACGACATCGACGAAGTGCCAGTAGTAGGACACGACGATGGCCGCGGTGGCCTGCGTGTGGGTGAACCTCTTGGCCGCGTACGTCCTGCCCAGGACCAGCAGGAAGGCGATCAGACCGCCCGTCACATGCAGTCCGTGGAAACCGGTGGTCAGGTAGAACACCGAGCCGTACGGGCCGGACGAGAGCGACAGGCCCTCGTGCTTGACCAGCTCCGTGTACTCGAAGACCTGACCGCCGATGAAGATCGCACCCATGACGAAGGTGACCACGAACCACGCGCGGAGCTTCTTGACATCGCCGCGCTCGGCCGCGAAAACGCCGAGCTGGCAGGTCAGCGAGCTGAGCACCAGGATCGTGGTGTTGGTCGCGGAGAACGGAAGATTCAACGCATCGGCGGATTCCTTCCAATACTCGGCGCCGGTCACCGATCGAAGGGTGAAGTACATCGCGAAGAGGGCCGCGAAGAACATCAGCTCGGAACTCAGCCAGATGATGGTTCCGACGCTGGTGAGGTTCGGCCGATTGACCGACGGGTGCGCGTGCCCGGTTTCTACTGTCGTTGCTGTCGCCACGACCGACATTATGTCGGTCGCTTATCCCGCCCTCACTCCGGGGGGTGCCGTTCGGTGTGTCAAGCACGTACGCGCTGCTCGTACGGCCCATTTCCGTCGTCGCCCGAAGGAGGGAAGTACCCCCGCGGCGGCCCGTACGCCCGCCTCTCCGGGGCCCGTCCTGACGGGGCGTCGGGCAGATCTTGGATCCGTCGAACCCCTCCTGCGGGCACCCGCCGCGGGAGTAGCATCCGGCGCAGGAGTGCCACCCGAAGCTGTGCCGCTACGAAGACGTGGAGGAACGATGCAGGCGACTGCCACGGTGCTGGTCTACAGCGACAACGCCCACACCCGCGAGCAGGTCCGGCTGGCGGCCGGACGGCGCCCTGCCGCCGACGCCCCGGAGATCGAGATCCTGGAGTGCGCGACCGCGCCGGCGGTGCTGGAGGCCCTGGAGCAGGGCGGCATCGACGTCTGCGTGCTGGACGGCGAGACCGCGCCCGCGGGCGGGATGGGCGTGTGCCGGCAGATCAAGGACGAGATCTTCCAGTGCCCGCCGGTGCTGCTGCTGATCGGCCGCCCGCAGGACGCCTGGCTGGCCACCTGGAGCCGGGCGGACGCCGCGGTGCCCCATCCGATCGATCCGGTGGCCTTCGCCGACGCCCTGGCCGGCCTGCTGCGCCGCAAGCCCCTCGTACAGGCCTGAGCGGGGGCCTGGGCGGCCGCTGAGCGGGCTCAGATCTTCGGGCGCAGCCGGGCGTCGCTGCTGGGGTCCTGCTGGCGCTCCGCCGCTCCTGTGGTGCTGCCGGCCTTGGTCTTCAGGGCGCTGCCGGCGCGCCACTCCTTCCAGGGCATGTTCCAGTCGCCGAAGCCGTTGCCGAACGGCGGCATGTCCTCGCCGCCGCTGTTGACGACCTTGACGATGTCGCCGACCCGGACGGTGTTGAAGAACCACTGGGCGTTGCCGGTGGACATGCCCGTACAGCCGTGGCTGACGTTCGCCGCGCCCTGCGAGCCGACGGACCAGGGTGCGGCGTGTACGTACTCACCGCTCCAGGTCACCCGGGTGGCCCAGTAGACCGGCAGGTCGTAGGACTCGGAGCTGCCCGCGGCGATGCCGACGGTCGAGCTGCGCATCCGTACGAAGCTCTCCTTGCCGAGTACGACCTTGACGCCGTTGCGGGTGGAGAAGCCGGGCTTGCCGGTGGTGACGGGGATGGTGTTGATCGTCTCGCCGTTGCGCCGCACCGTCATCTGGTGCGCCGCCGCGTCGGTAAGGGCCTCCATCCGGTCGCCGGTGGTGAGCCGGACCGGCTTGGACTGGCCGCCGTAGAGCCCCTTGGCGATCTTCAGGCCGGCCAGGTTGCTGTGCACCGAGATGGTGGCGTGGGCGGGCCAGTACTCCTTGGGGCGGAAGTGCAGCTTCTTGGCGTCCACCCAGTGCCAGGAGCCCTCGACGCGCGGCATGGAGTCGACCTTCAGGGCGCTCTCGACGACGGCCCGCGCCTTGGGGTCCTTGATGGGCTTGCTCAGCTCGGCGGTGACCGGCTGGCCGACGCCGTACTCGCCGCTCTCCGGGCCGAAGGTGGCGGTCAACTGGCCTTCGGCCTCTGTGGTGTTGACCACAAGGGTCTTACGGCCGGGAGCGCCGTCCCCGTCCTCGGTGCTGACCCGCACCGTGTAGCGGGTGCCGGCGGCGAGCGGGACCGTGGTCCGCCAGTGCCTGCCGTCGGCGCTGAGCTCGCCGCGGACGAAGCGTCCTGTGGAGTCGGTGGCGGTCACGTCCGTGATCCGCGCCTCGTCCTCCGCGACGGAGACCTCAAGCGGCTTGTCGGGGTCCGCTTTCTTCTTGCCGTCCGGAGTGTTGGCGGTGATCTGGTCGCCTGCGTCGTAGGGATTGGCGGAGAGCTGTTCCGACGCCGAGCCCCCGCACGCGGCGGTGCTCACCGCGAGGGGCACGAGCAGGAGGCCGCAGCTCAGCACCGTCCGGGTTCGAGGTCTGTAACTCATGCCCCAAAAGTACGAAGCATCACCTGTCCCAGCGCGCTGGAGGACTGCAAACGGGTCTGCCCCGGTACCTCCAAACGGGGCGGGCCCGGACACCTGTTGAGGTGTCCGGGCCCGCCGTACGGCGTGTCAGCCGTGCATTTCCGCGCTCACTGGGTGCGGTTCTCGCCGTGGTAGTACTCGAAGACCCAGCCGAAGAGGCCGACGAGGATCACCGGCAGGGAGAAGTACAGCAGCCACCAGCCGAAGACGACGCCCATGAAGGCGAGGGCGCCACCGACGGCCAGGGACAGCGGCTGCCAGCTGTGCGGGCTGAAGAAGCCCAGCTCACCGGCGTCGTCCGAGACCTCGGCGTTCTCGTTGTCCTGGGCACCCGCGTCGACCCGCCGGGCCGTGAAGGCCAGGTAGTAGCCGACCATGATGCACAGGCCGAAGGCGAGGAAGAGCGCGGTGGTGCCCGCCGGCTCCTTCGACCAGACGCCATAGACGACCGCCATGGCGAGGACGAAGACGGAGAGCCAGATGAACATCTTGCCCTGGATTCTCACTTGCCCGCCTCCTTGCCGCCGGCGAGGGACTTGTCATCCGCCGCGCCGTGACCGTTGTGCAGCGCGTCGAGGGCCGCGATCTCCGGGTGGTGCAGGTCGAACGCCGGGGATTCGGAGCGAATACGCGGCAGCGTGAGGAAGTTGTGCCGCGGCGGCGGGCAGGACGTCGCCCACTCCAGCGAGCGGCCGTAGCCCCACGGGTCGTCGACCTCGATCTTCTCGCCGTACTTCGCCGTCTTCCAGATGTTGTAGAGGAACGGCAGGATCGACAGGCCCAGCAGGAACGAGCTGATCGTCGAGATGGTGTTCAGCGTCGTGAAGCCGTCGGCGGCGAGGTAGTCCGCGTAACGCCGCGGCATGCCCTCGGCGCCGAGCCAGTGCTGGACGAGGAAGGTGCCGTGGAAGCCCACGAACAGCGTCCAGAAGGTGATCTTGCCGAGCCGCTCGTCCAGCATCTTTCCGGTGAACTTCGGCCACCAGAAGTGGAAGCCGGCGAACATCGCGAAGACGACCGTGCCGAAGACCACGTAGTGGAAGTGGGCCACGACGAAGTACGAGTCGGAGATGTGGAAGTCCATCGGCGGCGAGGCCAGGATGACACCGGTCAGACCACCGAAGGTGAAGGTGATCAGGAAGCCGATCGACCACAGCATCGGTGTCTCGAAGGACAGCGAGCCCTTCCACATCGTGCCGATCCAGTTGAAGAACTTCACACCGGTCGGCACCGCGATCAGGAACGTCATGAAGGAGAAGAACGGCAACAGCACGCCGCCCGTCACATACATGTGGTGCGCCCACACCGTGACCGAAAGGCCGGCAATCGAAATCGTCGCCGCGATCAGACCGATGTAACCGAACATCGGCTTCCGGGAGAAGACCGGAATGACCTCGGAAATGATGCCGAAGAACGGCAGGGCGATGATGTACACCTCGGGGTGGCCGAAGAACCAGAAGAGGTGTTGCCAGAGCAAGGCACCGCCATTGGCGGCATCAAAGACATGCGCACCGAATTTCCGGTCCGCCTCCAGCGCGAACAGCGCCGCCGCCAGCACCGGGAAGGCCAGCAGGACCAGCACACCGGTCAGCAGCACGTTCCAGGTGAAGATCGGCATCCGGAACATCGTCATGCCAGGGGCGCGCATGCAGATGATCGTCGTGATGAAGTTGACCGAACCGAGGATCGTGCCGAAGCCGGAGAAGGCCAGACCCATGATCCACATGTCGGCACCGACGCCCGGCGAGCGGACCGCGTCCGACAGCGGGGAGTACGCGAACCAGCCGAAGTCCGCCGCACCCTGCGGGGTGAGGAATCCACCGACCGCGATCAGCGAGCCGAAGAGGTACAGCCAGTAGGCGAACATGTTCAGCCGCGGGAACGCCACGTCGGGCGCGCCGATCTGGAGCGGCATGATCCAGTTCGCGAAGCCGGCGAACAGCGGCGTCGCGAACATCAGCAGCATGATCGTGCCGTGCATCGTGAACGCCTGGTTGAACTGCTCGTTCGTCATGATCTGCGTACCGGGGCGGGCCAGCTCGGCGCGCATGAGCAGCGCCATGACACCGCCGACGCAGAAGAACGCGAACGACGTGACCAGGTACATCGTGCCGATGGTCTTGTGGTCGGTGGTGGTCAGCCACTTCACCGCGGCGATACCCGGTTGCTTCTTGCGTACGGGCGGGGCTGCCGGAGCCGTGTCGGCGGCGGCACCCTGAGGTTCGTTGAGGATGCTCACGTGTTCTTCGTCTCCGCATTCCTGGCGTGATCCGTCTGCTTGATGCCCGACGGCAGGTATCCGGTCTGGCCCTTCTTCGCCAGGTCCTTCAGGTGCTCCCGGTACCGCTCAGGGGAGACGACCTTGACGTTGAAGAGCATCCGGGAGTGGTCGACGCCGCAGAGCTCGGCGCACTTGCCCATGAAGGTGCCCTCCTTGTTGGGGGTCACCTCGAAGACGTTGGTGTGGCCCGGGATGACGTCCTGCTTCATCAGGAACGGCACCACCCAGAAGGAGTGGATGACATCGCGAGAGGTCAGCACGAACTGGACCGTCTCGCCCTTCGGCAGCCACAGCGTCGGGCCCGGGTTGCCGTTCTGCGGGTTCCGCTCGCCCGGGGTACCCGTGTCGTAGACACCGTCGGCACCGGCCGGCGCGGTCTTCTTCCACTTGTCCGGGATGGCGGAGAGCGCGCTGGAGTTGATGTTCGTGGTCGACTTGTTGCCGTCGACGTTCTCCATGTAGTTGAACGCCCAGCTCCACTGGAAGCCCACCACGTTGATCACGTGGTCCGGCTTCTTGGAGGTCTTCAGGAGCGCACTCTCATCACGCGCGGTGAAGTAGAACAGCACCGCGATGATGATGAAGGGGACAATCGTGTACAACGCCTCGATCGGCATGTTGTACCGGGTCTGCGCGGGGACCTCCACCTTGGTCCTGCTGCGGCGGTGGAAGATCACGCTCCAAATGATCAGGCCCCACACCAGCACGCCCGTTGCGAGGGCGGCGGCCCAGGAGCCCTGCCAAAGAGAGAGGATCCGCGGCGCCTCGTCGGTGACGGGCGTTGGCATGCCGAGGCGGGGGAAGTCCTTATATGTGCAACCAGTAGCGGTCGCCAGGACCAGGCCCGCAGCAAGCACCTGCGGCAGCTTCCGCCGCATCGGGCGCCGCGACGAGCGGTCGGAGCCGTTGGGACTCACGTAGCGCCTTCCCGAGAGTCTCGCCCGCGCGGTCGGCTGCGGCCTTACACGCTGGTCGGTCGCCGCCCTGCGTCGGGCAGGGGTTTGGATGTTTATGCGGACCAAACCCTACTGGACGCTATTTGGGGTCGCGCGGGGAGGGTGCCCAACGCGCCGCGACGCACCCCTAAGGGGTGGCCGGGCCCTCCGCGGGCCGCCCGCCCGGCGCCCGAATACCCGCTGCCACCAGGCATCTGACGGCCTGAACGACACCGCGCCGGCACGGGGGCTAACGTCTCTTACGTGCCCTACTTCGACGCCGCGTCCGCCGCCCCCCTTCACCCGGTCGCCCGTGAGGCGCTGCTCGCCTCGCTCGATGAAGGCTGGGCCGATCCGGCCCGCCTCTACCGCGAGGGGCGGCGCGCCCGGCTGCTGCTGGACGCCGCCCGCGAGGCGGCGGCGGAGGCCGTGGGCTGTCGCCCGGACGAGCTGATTTTCACCCCATCGGGGACGCAGGCGGTGCACACCGGAGTCGCCGGGGCGCTGGCCGCCCGCCGGCGCACCGGCCGCCGGCTGCTGTACTCCGCGGTGGAGCACTCCTCGGTGCTGCACGCCGCCGAGGTCCATGCGGCGGCCGGCGGCACCCGGGCGGAGCTGGCCGTGGACCGCGGCGGCCGGGTGGCGGCCGGGGACGTCGCCGCCGCGCTCACCCCGGACACCGCGCTGGTCGCGCTCCAGTCCGCCAACCACGAGGTGGGTACCGAACAGCCGGTCGAAGAGGTGGCCGCGCTGTGCCAGGAGGCCGGGGTGCCGCTGCTGGTGGACGCCGCGCAGTCGCTGCCGTGGGGGCCGGTGTCCGGTGCCTGGTCACTGCTGACCGGCAGCGCCCACAAGTGGGGCGGTCCGCCCGGCGTGGGGCTGCTCGCGGTCCGTAAGGGGACCCGGTTCGCGGTCCAGGGGCCGAAGGACGAGCGGGAGTCGGGCCGCAGCCCCGGGTTCGAGAACCTGCCGGCGATCGTGGCGGCCGCGGCGTCCCTGCGCGCGCTGCGGACCGGCCCGGAGACCGGCGCCGAGGCGGCGCGGCTGCGGGCCCTGGTGGACCGGATCAGGGCGCGGGTGCCGGAGCTGGTCCCGGATGTGGAGGTGGTCGGCGATCCGGTGCACCGGCTCCCCCATCTCGTCACCTTCTCCTGTCTCTATGTCGACGGGGAGGCCCTGCTGCACGAGCTGGACCGCGCCGGTTTCTCCGTCTCGTCCGGCTCGTCCTGTACGTCCAGCACGCTGACGCCGAGCCATGTGCTGCGCGCGATGGGCGTGCTGTCCGAGGGGAACGTCCGGATCTCGCTGCCGTACGGGACGGACGGGGCAAAGGTGGAGCGGTTCCTGGAGGTGCTGCCGGGCGTGGTGCGCTCGGTACGGGAGCGGCTGGGGGTGCCCGAGGTGACGGAGGAGGCTGCTGAGAACGCGGAGGCCGGGGCCCGGTCGCCGGAGCCGGAGCAGCCGGAGCAGGAGCAGCCGAAAGAGGCGGCGCCCGAGGCGCCCGAGGGCCTGGTCGTCGACTCGCTCGGCAAGCGCTGCCCGATCCCGGTCATCGAGCTGGCGAAGGTGATCGGGGAGGTGCCGGTCGGCGGGACGGTGACGGTGCTCTCCGACGACGAGGCCGCCCGGCAGGACATCCCCGCCTGGTGCGCGATGCGCGAGCAGGAGTACGTCGGTGAGCGGGCGGCCGAACGCGGCGCCGCGTATGTGGTGCGGCGCCGCGTCTGAGGTGTGGAGCGGCCGGTTCAGGCCAGGTGCTGCTGGACCTCGGCGGCGGCCTCGTGGCCGTAGGCCTTGGTGAAGCGGTCCATGAAGTGGCTGCGGTGCAGCTCGTACTCCTGGGTGCCGACGGTCTCGATGACCAGCGTCGCCAGCATGCAGCCGATCTGCGCGGCGCGCTCCAGGCTGACGCCCCAGGCCAGTCCGGCCAGGAAGCCGGCCCGGAAGGCGTCGCCGACGCCGGTCGGGTCGGCCTTGACCTTCTCCTCCGGGACGCCGACCTCGATGGTGGGCTCGCCGACCCGCTCGATGCGGACGCCGTCGGATCCGAGGGTGGTGACCCGGGTGCCGACCTTGGCCAGGATCTCCTCGGCGGTCCAGCCGGTCTTGGACTCGATCAGGCCCTTCTCGTACTCGTTGGAGAAGAGGTAGGTGGCGCCCTCCATGAGGGTGCGGATGTTCTCGCCGTCCATACGGGCGATCTGCTGGGAGAAGTCGGCGGCGAAGGGGATACCGCGGGTGCGGCACTCCTCGGTGTGCCGGATCATCGCCTCCGGGTCGTCCGCGCCGATCAGCACCAGGTCCAGGCCGCCGACCCGCTCGGCCACGTGCTGGAGCTCGATCAGCCGGGCCTCGCTCATCGCGCCGGTGTAGAAGGAGCCGATCTGGTTGTGGTCGGCGTCGGTGGTGCAGACGAAGCGGGCGGTGTGCAGCACCTCGGAGATGCGCACGGAGCGGGTGTCCACGCCGTGGCGGTCGAGCCAGGCGCGGTACTCCTCGAAGTCGTTGCCCGCGGCACCGACGAGGATCGGCTGGATACCGAGCTGGCCCATGCCGAAGCAGATGTTGGGGGCGACCCCGCCGCGGCGGACGTCGAGCTGGTCGACCAGGAAGGAGAGCGAGACCGTATGCAGCTGGTCGGCCACGAGCTGGTCGGCGAAGCGGCCGGGGAAGGTCATCAGGTGGTCGGTGGCGATGGAGCCGGTGACTGCGATACGCACGACGGGTCTGCTCCTGCGGATGGCGGAGGGACGGGCGGACGTAGAGCAACGCTACCCCGCGGGGGCCACAGCCACCCGGTCATCCCGCACACCCGGAACTACTGAAACTACTAAATAGTAGGGCTTTCTCCTCGGAATACCGCTGCGTACGGTGCCCCTATGACCAAACCTGTGAAAGCCGTCACACCGCGTGCCGCGGCATCGCACACGGCCACCGAACCGGAATCGCTCGACGAGCTGCGCGGCGACTGCGCACGGATGGCGGGGCGCTGGCGGTCCGGCCGCCGGCCGTCCCCTGCGCCGGGGCGCGCCACCGATCTGCACGGGGTGAAGGTCCCCGACACCTCCGCCGCGCTGCTGGACGGAATGTCCGAGTACGGCGACTGAGCCATCCGGGTGCCGCGGGGCGGACGGCCGTCCCGCGGCGCCCGTACTCCCGTGGGCACCCGTACGGGGCTCACAGGGAACCGCGCGCGCACCCGTTCCGTCCCATCGACGTCCATTCCACGGAGGATGGCACGTCAGATGCTCAGCGGAGCTGAAGGAGCGATGCGGTGAACACCGAGGACACCCCTGAGACCCCGGACCACCCCAAGACGGGCAGGCGGCGCAGCCCGGTGCTGGTCGCCTCGATGGCCGCCGCGGTGCTGCTGGCCGGGGGCGGCGCGGCGTACTGGGCCTCGTCCGCGTCCAGCAGCGAGGGCTCCGGCACGGCATCCGCGGGCAAGAGCGACCCGCCGCCGCTCGCCCTCGACGGCTATACGGGCGGCTCGATAGCGGCCGGTGAGCCCAATCCGCAGGGTGCCAAGTACAAGGCGGTGAAGGACCTGCCCGACGGGCCCTCGTCGGCACCGGTGTACCGGCCCAAGGGCGAGATCGGCCGGGAGGCGGTGGAACGGCTGGCGAAGGCGCTGGATGTGGCGGGAAAGGTCCGCTCCGAGGGCACCACCTGGAAGGTCGGCGGGCCGACCCGGGACGGCCGTGGCCCGGTCCTCCAGGTCACCAAGACCGGTTCGGGCTCCTGGACGTACTCGCAGTACGGCACGCCCGGTGGCACCAACTGTGCGCTGCCCGCCTCCCCCAAGGGCGGTACCGGCCAGGACCAGCCGGACGTCGGCGACGCCTCGGCCCGGCCCGGCTGTCCCTCGTACCGCGGCGGCGGGGACATCACGACCGAGGACGACAGCAGCGGCAAGGGCGCGGTGTCGCCGGAGAAGGCCAAGCAGGCGGTGCGGCCGGTGCTCAAGGCGCTGGGCCAGCAGAACGCCAAGCTGGATGCGAGCGGGCTGTCGGGCGCGGTGCGGATCGTCACCGCGGATCCGGTGCTCGGCGGGCTGCCGACGTACGGCTGGCAGAGCGACCTCCAGGTCGGCTCGGACGGCCAAGTGGTCGGCGGCAGCGGTCAGTTGGCGAATCCGGTCAAGGGCGCGGTGTACCCGGTGCTGAGCGCGGACAAGACGCTGGACCGGCTGAACGCGGGCGAGGGCCGTAAGCCGGCCGACTGCCCGTCGACGCCCGCCAAGGGCGACAAGAAGGGCCAGATCGCGCCCTGTGAGCCGTCCCCGAACAAGGCGCAGAAGCCGGCCGAGGTGACCGGTGCGGTCTTCGGGCTGGCGGTGCAGTACGTGGACGGCGGGCAGGCGCTGGTGCCGTCCTGGCTGTACGCGGTGCGCCAGCCGGGCGCCGGCACCGGCCCGGACAGCACCACGACGACCGTCGCGCACCCCGCGGTGGACCCGAAGTACCTGGCGCACAAGGACCAGACCCCGCAGCACCCGTCGGGGAAGCCCGGGGCGATGGCGCTGGAGTCGTACGACGTGGGTGACGGTGGCCGGAAGCTGACCGTGCACTTCTGGGGCGGGGTGTGCAGCGTCTACTCGGTGAGCGCCGAGGAGTCGGACACGGCGGTGAAGACCAAGGTCACCGGCCGGGACAAGAAGCCGGGCCAGATCTGCGTGAAGATCGCCAAGGAGTTCACCAAGACCGTGACGCTGGAGAAGCCGCTGGACGGCCGGAAGGTGATCGATGTGTCGACCGGTGAGGCCGTGCCGAAGCGGTAACCGGGCCTCTCCCCCGGTCCGTACGTACCTACGACGAAGGCCGCCCCCCGCTCGGGGTGCCGCCTTCGTCGTAGGTACCTGTTCCTACCGCCCGGGATCCTTAGCTGAAGGAGTCACCGCAGGCGCAGGAGCCGGTGGCGTTCGGGTTGTCGATCGTGAAGCCCTGCTTCTCGATGGTGTCGACGAAGTCGATGGAGGCGCCGCCCAGGTACGGGGCGCTCATCCGGTCGGTGACGACCTTGACGCCGTCGAAGTCCTTGACGACATCGCCGTCGAGCGAACGCTCGTCGAAGAAGAGCTGGTAGCGCAGGCCGGAGCAGCCACCGGGCTGAACGGCCACCCGCAGCGCGAGGTCGTCCCGGCCCTCCTGCTCCAGCAGGCTCTTGACCTTCGACGCGGCCGCGTCGGACAGGATGATGCCGTCGCTGACGGTGGTCTTCTCGTCCTGCACGCTCATCTACATCTCTCCCGGGTTGTACGGACCGCTTGTCATCGGATGCAACAAGCTGCAACCGGCTACGCCCCGGATTAATTCCGGCTCGGCGCTTCTTCTTCTCATGCTCGCACACCGGCAACCGGTACCGGGTGGCCGACGGCACATGGCGGGGGGCGGATGCGTCACATCGACACGAGGGCCATCGTCAAACTGACACGAACCAGCTATGATAGATAGCGTCAAATAGACGAAAAGGCTTTCCAGCAAGAGCTGTCCGCAGAGAAGAGAGGGTGCGTGTTGTGACCACCGCCCAGCCCCTGGACGTCCAGCCGACCCCGCTGGCGCTGCTCCTCCTCGGCCGTGAGGCCGACCCGAAGAGCGAGCGCGGCGTGGAGTGCCCCGGTGATCTGCCGGCCCCGTCGGACCCCGATCTCGTCGAGCGCGCCCGCGCGGCCAAGGCGAAGCTCGGCGACAAGGTCTTCGTCCTCGGGCACCACTACCAGCGTGACGAGGTCATCGAGTTCGCCGATGTCACCGGCGACTCCTTCAAGCTCGCGCGGGACGCCGCGGCCCGGCCGGACGCCGAGTACATCGTCTTCTGCGGTGTGCACTTCATGGCCGAATCGGCCGACATCCTCACCGGCGACGCGCAGCAGGTCATCCTCCCCGACCTGGCCGCCGGCTGTTCGATGGCCGACATGGCGACCTCGGAACAGGTCGCCGAGTGCTGGGACGTACTCACCGAGGCCGGCATAGCCGAACAGGTCGTGCCGGTCTCATACATGAACTCGTCCGCCGACATCAAGGCCTTCACCGGCAAGCACGGCGGCACGATCTGCACCTCCTCCAACGCCAAGCGCGCGCTGGACTGGGCCTTCGAGCAGGGCGACAAGGTCCTCTTCCTGCCCGACCAGCACCTGGGCCGCAACACCGCCGTCCGCGACATGGGCATGTCCCTGGACGACTGCGTGGTCTACAACCCGCACAAGCCGAACGGCGGGCTCACCGTCGAGCAGCTGCGGGACGCCAAGATGATCCTCTGGCGCGGCCACTGCTCCGTGCACGGCCGCTTCTCGCTCGACTCGGTCAACGACGTCCGGGCCCGCATCCCCGAGGTGAACGTCCTGGTCCACCCCGAGTGCAAGCACGAGGTCGTGGCGGCCGCGGACCACGTCGGCTCGACGGAGTACATCATCAAGGCCCTGGAGGCCGCCCCGCGCGGCTCGAAGTGGGCCATCGGTACGGAGCTGAACCTCGTCCGCCGCCTGGCGAACCGCTTCGCCGCGGAGGACAAGGAGATCGTCTTCCTCGACAAGACGGTCTGCTTCTGCTCGACGATGAACCGCATCGACCTCCCCCACCTGGTGTGGGCGCTGGAGTCGCTGGCGGCCGGCAAGGTCGTCAACCGCATCGAGGTCGACAAGGAGACCGAGAAGTTCGCGAAGCTCGCGCTGGAGCGGATGCTGGCCCTGCCGTAGGGCCTGTCGTAGCCCCTGCCGTCAGGACGGCGCCTCCAGGGTCCAGCGGACCTTGTCGTCGTCCTTGACCGCGGTGCCGCAGGGCCCGGTCGTGATCTTCTTGTCGTTCACATACGCGTTCCAGGTCTTGGTGCCCTCCGCGGTATCGCCGTGGATGCTGGTGACGACGTAGTCCTGCTTGGCCACGTCCCAGTGCATCTCCACGCCGCCCAGGCGAAATTGCGCATCGGCATCGGCCAGTGCGGTGAGCGGGGTGGGCGCCCCGTCGGCGGCGGCACAGTAGACGCCGCCGACGAGGGTGTGCGCGGTGGTACGGACGGTGCCGACGGTGGCGGTGAAGGCGCCGCCGGTGACGGACACCCGGACGTCGGCGACGGGGTCCGCGGGCACCGCGCCCGTCGCCGGAACGGTTGCCCAGGCAAGCCCGGCGGCGGGCAGCAGAGCGGCCTTGGCGGCCAGCACGGAGAACACGTTGCTACCTGCCTTTCGTCGACTCATCACCCACAGCTACGATCGCATCACTCCTCGCGCTCCGCGAGCCGGTCGCCCCGGCTGACCGCGATCCGCAGGACGTCCCGTAACGCCTCGCGCAGGCAGGCGACCACGCAGCACAGCTCCCGGGGGTCCGCCCCGGACACCCCGACGGCCAACGCCTCGCTCTCCTCCAGCGCCCCCTCGGCGGCGGCGATCACCTCGCCCTCCACATCGTCGGCGAGGAGCGACAGCCGGCTCTCCGGATCGTCCGTGCTCAGGTAGCACGGGGCGCCGTCCGGCCTGGCCCACGGCAGCAATCGCGGCGGCGAACTCTCGAACATATGACCCGCTTTCGCTAAGTTGGCCAGCTGATTACCGTGTGTATCGCAATAGTTGCCCTGTGAGACGGGGCTTCAACAGGGTTGCTGCGTCTACCTGTTGCGCGTGGGACGACCAAGAGGTGCTGCACATGAAGTTCACGCCCAAGGAACTGAACCCGTATCTGTCCGCCCGCCATTACTTCGGCTCGGAACAACGCCGCCACCGCGACCTCGCGAAGCTGTCGCTGGTGCAGCTGTCCGACATCGTCAACTTCAGCAAGAGCACGCTGGCCCGGGTGGAGGCGGCGGAGTTGATGCCGCCACCGGAGCTACCGGGGGCGCTGGACGCGGCGTTCGGCACGGAGAAGCACTTCTTTGGGCTGTATCAGCTGGCCAAGAAGGAGACGCACCCGCACTACTACCGCCGGTTCCTGGAATTGCAGGCGCACGCAGCGGCGATCGAGTCCTTCGAGACGCGATTCATTCCTGGGCTGCTACAGACCGAGGAGTACGCCCGCGCCCTGCTGCGCCAGTCTCCCAACGTCACACCGGAGTTGGTCGAGGAACGCCTACAGGCCAGGCTCGCCCGCCAGGCACAAATGGCCGCGTCATCCACACGCTATTGGGCGATTCTGGATGAGTCGATCCTCCATCGGCCCGTCGGCGGCCACCAGGTCATGCACGCACAACTGGAGGCGCTGCTACCGAAGGTCGATGCCGCGGCCACCACGATTCAGGTGGTCCCGTTCGAGCACGGTGAGTACTACCTGATGGGCACCCCCACGCTGGTCCTCGTGCGGCCCTCGGTCGGCCAGGCAGTGGCCTACGAAGAGGGGCGTGCACGGGGCCACCTCTACAAGGACCCGGAGGATGTGGACCGCCTCTGGGCCGTCTACGACAAGCTTCGGGCATACGCTCTCACTCCACGCGACTCCGCGGAGAGGATCCGCAGGGTGATGAAGGGATACGAGCCATGCGCACAAGCCTCGACCTGAGCAAGGCCACCTGGCGCAAGAGCAGTTACAGCAATGAGGAAGGGGCCGAATGCGTCGAGGTCGCCGACGACCTCCCCGGCATAGTGCCCGTACGGGACAGCAAGCACCCCGACGGCCCCGCGCTGCTCATCCCGGCCGCGGCCTGGACCGCGTTCGTCACCTCGCTCAAGGCCGGGTGACCCTCGACCTGGTGCCGGGTACGGCGGAGCCCCCGCAGCCGAAGTGACGGCTGCGGGGGCTCCCCGGTTGAGTGACCCGGTGGTGGTTACACGCCGGCCGGTTCCGGGGTGTGGTCGGTCTTCTTGAGGGGGGTGCCGGTCTTCTTGGCGTGTTTGGCGGCCTTCTTCTTCGTGCGGCGTTCCTTGCGGAGTTCGATCATCGCGTAGAGCGTCGGGACGAGGAGGAGGGTGAGGAGGGTGGAGGTGATCAGACCGCCGATCACGACCACCGCCAGCGGCTGGGAGATGAAGCCGCTGTTGCCGGTGAGGGAGAGGGCCATCGGGAGCAGGGCCATGATCGTGGCCAGGGCCGTCATCAGGATGGGGCGGAGGCGGTGGCGGCCGCCCTCGATGACCGCCTCGACGACGCCGTAACCCTGTGCGCGGTACTGGTTGATCAGGTCGATCAGCACGATGGCGTTGGTGACCACGATGCCGATCAGCATCAGCATGCCGATCAGTGCCGGGACGCCCAGCGGGGTGCCGGTGGCGACCAGCAGGCCGATCGCGCCGGTGGCCGCGAAGGGGATGGAGACGAGGAGGATGAGGGGCTGGATCAGGGACCGGAACGTGGCTACCAGGAGCATGAAGACGATGGCGACGGCCGCCAGCATCGCCATGCCGAGCGAGGAGAAGGCCTCGGACTGGTCCTGGGAGACGCCGCCGATCGTGGCGGTGGCGCCGTCCGGCAGCTTCAGTGCCTTGATCTCGCTCTGTAGCTTGGTGCTGACCGCGCCGGTGTTGTCGCCGGTCGGCTTGGCGGTGATGGTCGCCGAACGGGCTCCGTCGATGCGGGTCATCTGGACCGGGCCGGGCACGGTCTTGACGGTGGCGATGCTGCCGAGCTTGGCCGGGCCGGCCGGGGTCGGCACCGCCAGGTTCCTCAACTCCGCCTCGGTGGTGGCCGGGTGGGCCGCCTTGATCACGATGTCCCGCTCGGTGTCGTCCAGGACCGCCTTGCCGCTGGTGTTGCCGCGGACCGCCTGGGCGACCAGACCGCCGAGCGTGGTCTGGTTGTAACCGGCCGCGGCCGTCTTGGCGTTGGGCGTCACGGAGATCCGCGGGACGCTCTGCGAGAGGTCGCTCTGGACATCGGCGACGTGGTCGAGCCCGGCGACGGTCTTGCGTACCTGCTCGCTGGCCCTCTCCAGTACGTCGGCGTCACCGGCCTTGACGACCACACTCAGGTCCTGGTTGCCGAAGCCGCCGCCCGCGGTGATGGTGGTGTCGCCGATGGACTTGCCGAGCTTGTCGAGCGAGGCCCGCAGGTCGTCGGTGACCTTCTCGGAGTCCTCGGAGTTCCTCAGCTTGATCTGGTAGGTGGCCTGGTTGGAGCCGGTGCCGCCGCCGAAGGCCGCCATGAAGCCGGAGGAGCCGACGGTGACCTGGTAGTTGTCGATGCCGTCGGTGTCCGCGAGCAGCTTCTCGACCTTTTTGGCCTGGGTGTCGGCCGCGCCGAGGCTGGTGCCGGGCTTGAGCTCCTGCTTGACGGTGAGGGTGTCCTGGCCGTTCTGGTCGAGGAAGTTGGTCTTCAGCAGGGGACCCATGCCGAACGTACCGAGGAGGATGACGACGGCGATGACCACGCTGGTGATCCGGCGCCGGGTGGCGAAGCGCAGCACCGGCACATAGAGGCGCTGGAGGGCGCTGCGGGCCTCCTTCTCCTCCGCCTCGCGGCGCAGTGCGTCCACGGTGGTGCCCTCGGGGACCTCGGGCGCGCGCAGGAACCAGTAGGAGAGGACCGGGACGACCGTCAGCGAGACGATCAGGGAGGAGAGCAGGGCGACCGTCACCGTGAGGGAGAAGGAGCCGAAGAGGGCGCCGATCATGCCGCCGACCACACCGATCGGGAGGAAGACCGCGACCGTGGTGAGGGTGGAGGAGGTGATCGCTCCGGAGACCTCCTTGACGGCGGAGAGGATGGCCTCGCGGCGCTCCTCGCCGTAGCCCAGGTGCCGTTTGATGTTCTCCAGGACGACGATGGAGTCGTCGACGACGCGACCGATCGCGATGGTCAGCGCGCCGAGGGTGAGCATGTTGAGGGAGAGGTCACCGGTCCACAGCACGATCAGGGTGAGGACGACCGAGAGCGGGATGGAGACCGCGGTGACCAGGGTCGAGCGCAGGCTGAGCAGGAAGACCAGGATGACGATGACCGCCATCAGCAGCCCGAGCATTCCTTCGGTGGTCAGCGAGTCGATCGACTGGGAGACCGCGGGGCCCTGATCGGAGACGACCGTGACGTCGGTGCCCTTGCCCAGGTCCGCACGGATCTTGCTGAGCTTGCCCTTGACCGCGTCGGAGATGTCGACCGCGCTGCCGTCCTGATCCATCGTCACATTGACGGCGAGGCTGGGCTTGCCGTTGGTGCGGGTGAGGGAGACCGGGGTGGCCGGCTCCTCCTTGACGGTGGCGACGTCACCGAGGCGGACCGGACCGGCCGACCGCCCCTCGTCCGCTCCCGCGCCCGCGTCGCCGGCCCCCGCGCCCGGCGACGGCGCGATGCTCAGGTCCTTGATCTGTGCGACGGAGGTGAGGCCGGCGCCGACCTGGACGGTCTTGTTCCTGCCGTCCTCGGCGAAGGACCCGGCGGGCACCGACGTACCGCTGGCCTCCAGCGCCTGCCCGAGCGCCTGGGAGGTCAGCCCGGCAGCGGCAAGCTTCTTGTCGTCGGGGGTGACCGCGACGATCCGGTCCTTGACGCCGTCCACGGTGACCTGGCTGACGCCGTCGATGTTCTTCAGGTCCGGTACGACGCTGCGCTTCAGCTGGTCGGCGAGGCTCTGCTGGTCCTTGCTGCCGGAGGAGACGGCGAGGACGACGGTGGGCATGTCGTCCGTCGAGCCGGCGACCACCTGCGGATCGACGTCCTTGGGCAGCTTGGCGCGGGCGCGGTTGACCGCCTGCTGGACGTCGGCGACCAGACGCTTGGAGTCGTTGCCGTAGTCGAACTGCGCCATGATGACGCCGGAGCCCTCGCTGGACGTCGAGGTGACGCTCTTGATGCCGTCGACCGCCTGGACTCCGTCCTCCAGCGGCTCGATCACCTGCTTCTCGACGACATCGGGCGAGGCACCCTGGTACGGGGCCAGCACGGAGACCATCGGAAGTTCGATGGAGGGCAGGAGCTGCTGCTTGAGCTGGGGAATCGCGATGGCGCCGAAGGCGATCGCGACGATCGACATCAGCGCTATCAGGCCCCGTTGTACGAGGCTGAGCCGGGACAGCCAGGACATGGGTGGGGTCACTCTCTTCTGTTCTGAAGGCGGATCTGTGCGTGCGGGCGTGCTCGGAGGACGAGAACGGTCGGCGGGCCTACGCGGGCCCGACGGCAGGGGCCTTTGCGGGCCCACCTACACCTTCCGCCATGGCCGGCCCGGTTTTCCTCGCTCGCAGGTCGGTTTCCGGCCGACGCCCGTACCGCGATCGGAGTACGGGCCGCTCCACCCTTACTGCACCCGTGGGCGTACGAGCCCGGATTCATAGGCGATGACGACCAGCTGGGCGCGGTCGCGGGCGCCCAGTTTCGCCATCGCGCGGTTGACGTGCGTCTTGACCGTGAGCGGGCTGACGGCCAGTTGCTCGGCGATCTCGTCGTTGGAGAGCCCGCCGGCCACCAGCGTGAGCACCTCGCGCTCCCGGCCGGTCAGCGTCGCCAGCCGCTCCGTGCCCCGGCGGCTGGGCCCGTCGTCGCCCGAACTGCTGCCCTGGGCAAGGAACTTGGCGATCAGCCCCTTCGTCGCCGCGGGGGAGAGCAGCGCCTCGCCGGCCGCCGCGATCCGGATCGCGCTCAGCATCTCGTCCGGCTCGGCGCCCTTGCCCAGGAAGCCGCTGGCGCCGTTGCGCAGCGACTGCACCACATAGTCGTCGACCTCGAAGGTGGTCAGGATGACCACCCGGACGTCGGTGAGCTCCGGGTCCTCGCTGATCATGCGGGTCGCGGCGAGGCCGTCGACACCGGGCATCCGGATGTCCATCAGGACGACGTCGGGGCGCTCGGCCTTCGTCAGCTCGTACGCCTGGGCGCCGTCGGAGGCCTCCCCCACCACCCGCATGTCCGGCTCGGAGTCCACCAGCACCCGGAACGCGCTGCGCAGCAGGGCCTGGTCGTCGGCGAGCAGTACCTTGATCGTCATGCTGTCTCCCCCGTACGGACGGTCTGAAGCGGAAGGGTGACCCGCACCTGGAAGCCGCCGGCCGCGCGGGGGCCGGTGACGACCGTGCCGCGCAGCGCGTGGACCCGCTCGCGCATCCCGATCAGGCCGTGGCCGCCGCCGCTGTCCTCCGGCTCGCCCGGTCCGCCCTGCTCCACGGCGGGCCGGTCGCCGCCCTTCTGGCGCGGCACCCCGGCGCGGCCCGCACCGTCGTCCAGCACCGTCACCGTCAGCGCGGTCTCGGAGTGGACGATCCGGACCGTGGCGCGGGCACCCTCCCCGGCGTGCTTGTGAATGTTGGTCAGCGCCTCCTGGACCACGCGGTAGGCGGTGAGGTCGACGGAGGCGGGCAGTTGGCGGGGCTCCGGCGGGAGGTCCAGGTCGACCGGGATCCCGGCGCGGACGAAGCCCTCGACGAGCTGGTCGAGGACGCCCAGGCCGGGCGCCGGCTCGGTCGGCGCCTTGGGGTCGTCGGACTGCCGCAGCAGGCCGACCGTGGCGCGCAGTTCCTCCAGCGCCGAACGGGACGCCTCCCGGACGTGCGCCAGCGCCTGCTTGGCCTGGTCCGGACGGCTGTCCATGACGTGCGAGGCCACCCCGGCCTGGACGTTGACCAGGGCGATGTGGTGGGCGACGACATCGTGCAGTTCCCGGGCGATCCGCATGCGCTCCTCGGCGACCCGGCGGCGGGCCTCCTCCTCACGGGTGCGCTCGGCCCGCTCGGCGCGCTCGCGGATGGCGTCGACGAACGCCCGGCGGCTGCGGACCGCGTCGCCCGCGGCGGCGGCCATGCCCGTCCAGGCGAAGATGCCGATGTTCTCCTGTGCGTACCAGGGGCGGGGACCGTAGAGCATCGCGGAGGCGGTCAGCACGATGACGGTCAGCACGCCGATCCGCCAGGTCGTGGGCCGGTCCGTGCGCGACGCCAGGGTGTAGAGCGCGACCACCGCGGCGGCGGCCACCGGGGCGCGCGGATCGCTGGAGCTGGCGATCAGCTCGACGATGGTCAGACCGCCGGTGGCCGCCAGGACCGTACGGGGCAGGCGGCGGCGCAGGACCAGGGCGGAGCAGGCCAGGGCGGCGAGCACCACGGTCGTGACGGTGAGGTGGTGGGCGGCGATGCGCGGACCGTTGATGCGGTGGGGGTCGGCCACCGCGCCGAACAGGACGCATCCGAAGACGGCCACCGCCAGGACGGCGTCGAACGCGAGCGGATGCGTGCGGGGCCACTGGAAGCGGCCGGCGGCGCGCGGCGCGTCCGGACCGGGGTCGAGGAGACTCACAAGAGCAAACGGTAGCGCCCCGGTCCGATGGTGGACCGGGGCGCTGGATGCCGTATGCGCTGGAGTGGAGGTGCAGGGAGGCGGTCAGCCCGGGATGAGGCCGTCGTCGCTGAGCATCTCCCGTACCTCGGCGAGGGTGGCGTCGGGGGCCGGCAGGATCAGTTCGGACGGTTCGAGGGAGTCATCGGGAAGCGGTGTGCCCATGCGGCGCACCGCGTCCAGAAGGGCGCCGAGAGTGCGCCGGAAGCCTTCCTGGTCGCCGCTCTCCATCTCGGCGAGCAGCTCGTCGTCCAGCTTGTTGAGCTCGATGAAGTGGGCATCGTCCAGCTTCACCTGGCCCTCCCCCATGATCCGTACGATCACGACGGTCTCCCTCGGTCCGGTGCCGACGATCTCAGCGAGGTTAACCCCCGCCGGCCGTCACTGCTTGTCGAAACGCGGCTGGTCCTGCTGCGGGGAGGGCTGAGCCTGGCCCCCCTGGCCGCTCTCCAGGGCCTGCTTGCCGGCCGACGGGCCGCCCGCGAGCTCGGCCTTCATCCGCTGCAACTCCAGCTCGACATCGCTGCCGCCGGACAGCCGGTCCAGCTCGGCGGTGATGTCGTCCTTGGCCATGCCGGACGGGTCGTCCAGCGCGCCCGACGCCATCAGCTCGTCGATGGCACCGGCCCTGGCCTGGAGCTGCGCGGTCTTGTCCTCCGCACGCTGGATCGCCAGGCCGACGTCGCCCATCTCCTCGGAGATACCGGAGAAGGCCTCGCCGATCCGGGTCTGGGCCTGGGCAGCCGTGTACGTGGCCTTGATCGTCTCCTTCTTCGTACGGAAGGCGTCGACCTTGGCCTGCAACCGCTGCGCGGCGAGCGTGAGCTTCTCCTCCTCGCCCTGGAGCGTCTGGTGCTGCGTCTCCAGGTCAGTGACCTGCTGTTGCAGCGCGCTGCGCCGGGTCAGCGCCTCGCGGGCCAGGTCCTCGCGGCCGAGCGCCAGCGCCTTGCGGCCCTGGTCCTCCAGCTTGGCGGACTGGCCCTGGAGCTGGTTGAGCTGCAACTCCAGGCGCTTGCGGGAGGTCGCCACGTCGGCGACGCCGCGGCGTACCTTCTGAAGCAGCTCCAGCTGCTTCTGGTACGAGTAGTCGAGGGTCTCGCGCGGGTCTTCGGCCCGGTCCAGGGCCTTGTTGGCCTTCGCGCGGAAGATCATCCCCATCCGCTTCATGACACCATCGCTCATGGGCCTCGCGCGCCCCCTTCTGACCGAGTTGCCTCGGGCTTAGGCTCCAGCACATCTACAGACCCCACAGTACGGGCCCTGGTTCCATTACCGCACTGTTCGCGCCCGGATGCGCTCCTCCTCCAGGACGATCGCGCAGCGCATCTTCTCCCCTGCAAGGAGTAGGGACCCTCCGGACTCCGGTGCCGGGCGGCCGCCGTTGCCGGATCGTTCCCCGTCGGACCCTGTCCCATCCGCGCCGAGCACGTACCCTTGGGTGTTGTGTTCCGAAGCCGTTCGAAGGATGAGCAGGCCGCGACCGCCAAGGTGACCGCGGACCAGCCCCAGCAGCCCCGCGATCCGCAGGCCCCCAAGGGCCGCCCGACGCCCAAGCGCAGCGATGCCCAGTCGCAGCGCCGGTCCCGTGCGCATACGCCGACCAACCGCAAGGACGCCGCCAAGGCCCAGCGGGAGGCGCGCCGCGCCGACCTGGCCCGTCAGCGCGAGGCGCTGGCGAGCGGCGACGAGCGGTATCTGCCGGCGCGTGACAAGGGACCGGTGCGCCGGTTCGCGCGGGACTACGTCGACTCGCGCTGGTGCATCGCGGAGTTCTTCCTGCCGATGGCCGTGGTGATCCTGGTGCTCACCATGATCAGGGTCCCGGCGCTCCAGAACATCGCGCTGATGCTGTGGCTCGTGATCATCGTGCTGATCGTGCTGGACTCGATCATGATCTGGTTCCGCCTGGGCAAGCGGCTCCAGGAGAAGTTCCCGAACGAGAACCTCAAGGGCGTGAAGGCGTACGCGGTGATGCGGACGCTTCAGCTGCGGCGACTGCGGCTGCCCAAGCCCCAGGTCAAGCGCGGCGAGCGGCCGTAGGTTCCGCTGTGGTGCCGGGCCGGGTCCGTTCCGTACGGACCCGGCCCGCTGCCGTTCCGGCTCAGGCGTCCGCGTCCGCCTCGGTCTCCGCGTGCAGGCTCATCGGCCCCGCGTAGACCTCCTTGCCGTCCTCGAAGAGGCGGACCTGGTCGACGCCTCCTTCGAGGAGGGCCTTCCACTCCTCACCGATCCAGGACTCGGCATCCCCCTGCGTGGTGAACTCTTCCGGTTCCACGGCCGGCGCCGTCTCCGTACCGTCGGCCTTCTCGAACCGCCACGTCCACGCCATCTGCGCCTCCTGGATCCCACCGAGTACGTGTCTGTGCCACCGCGGACCGCGTCGGGACGCACTCCGCCGTGCCGTGCTTCCGTGCTGATCGGCAGCCTAACGGCCGTGTTGCCGTGCGTCGTGGTGTGCCGGGGCGGAGCCGTTGGTGGTTGCGGTCCCGATCCTGGTGGTTTCGCTCCCGGCCCTGTCCACCCCGCCATACGGGAACATGCCGTACCGGATTGGCCGTGTCGAGAGGTGCCCCCGCCGCGCTCACCGGAACGGGACGCGGGAAACTCGGCGGTGTGGACGTGACTCTCCTCGGCACCGGGGCCCCGCTCGGGCTGCCGCGCCCCAGCTGCCCGTGTGCCTCCTGTGCGACCGCCGTCGGGAATGAGGCGCGGGCGGCGACCGCGCTGCTGGTCGACGGTGCGCTGCTGATCGATCTGACGCCGGGCCCGGCCTTCGCGGCCGCCCGTGCCGGGCAGTCGCTGACGGGCGTACGGCAGGTGCTGCTCTCCCATCCGCACGACGGGCCGGCGATGGAGGTGCCGGCCGGCCTGCCCACCCCGGGGCGGGTCGCCGACGGGCGGGAGCTGGCGCTGCTCGACGGGCACCGGGTGCGCGCCCTCGCGGTGGACATCCCCGGAACCGGCTATGAGATCTCCGGCCCCGGGGGCGAGCGGCTGCTGTATCTGCCGCCGGGCGCGGCACCGGCCGGGCTCGGGGAGAGCAGCGCGGCCGCCGGCCGCTCCGGTGCCCGCACCGGGGGCGCGGGTGACGGCAACGGCCCGTACGACCTGGTGCTGCTCGACGTACTGGACCGGCCGGACGCGCTGGCGCGGCTGCGGGCGAGCGGGGCGGTGGACGCGGCGACGGATGTGGTGGCGGTGCACATCGACCACGGGGTGCCGCCGGGGCCCGAGCTGCACCGCAGGCTGGCGGCGGTGGGCGCCCGCGCGGTGGCGGACGGCAGCTCGCTGGTGGTCGGTGAGTACCACGCGGTGCCGGATCTGCCGCGCCGCACGCTGGTGCTGGGCGGGGCGCGCAGCGGGAAGTCGGCGGAGGCGGAGCGGCGGCTCGCGGCCTTCCCGGACGTGGTCTACGTGGCGACCGGCGGCACACGGGACGGCGACGAGGAGTGGGCGGAGCGGATCGCGCTGCACCGCGAGCGGCGGCCGAACAGCTGGCGCACCGTGGAGACCTGCAATCTGGTGCCGCTTCTGGAGTCGGGCGGGCCGGACACCGACGAGTCACCGTTGCTGATCGACTGTCTGGCGCTGTGGCTGACGCATGTCATGGACGAGGTCGGGGCGTGGGACGACGCGACCTGGGAGGCCGGTGGCCGGCGGGCGCTGCGGGAGCGGGCCGATGCGCTGGTGGCGGCGGTGCGGGCGACGCACCGGCCGGTGGTGGCGGTCAGTAACGAGGTCGGCTCGGGCGTCGTCCCGGCGACCGCGGCCGGGCGCCGGTTCCGCGACGAACTGGGGCGGCTGAACGCGGCGTTCGGCGCGGAGTGCGAGCAGCTGCTGCTGGTCGTCGCGGGCCAGGCGCTTGCGCTGCGTGGATGACGTAGGGCGGACGCGGCCCGTGTCCGCTTGCCCGGGGGCGCGGCGGCGGGTGCTCTTGACCCGTGACCGGAACCGAGCTGACCGAGCGTCTCGATGCGGCGGTGCGCGCCTACGTGGCGGAGCATCCGGAGGCGACGGTGGTCGCGCTCGGCGAGGGGCTGGGCACCGGCTTCTGGCGGCTGGACAACGGGCGGCTCAACTGGCTGACGGTGCAGCCGCCCGAGGCCGCCGCGCTGCGCCGGATGCTGCTGCCGGACGACGCCCGGCGGCACACGCTCGCCTGTGCGGTGGACGATGAGCGCTGGCTGGACGCGGTGCCGGACCCACGGCGCGGGGTCGTCGTCCTGGCGCACGGGGCGCTCGGCCGGCTGACGCCGGCGCGGCTGCGGGGGCTGCCGGCGGTGTGCGCACAGCGGTTTCCCGGTGGTGCGCTGGTCTTTGACGCACCGCCATGGTGGGCGGGCTTCCTCGCCAAGGCGCCTTCGGGCGTCGAGTCCGTACGTGCCCGCAGGCCGGCCGGGCTCCGGCACCGGCTGCCGCTGCTGCGGGCGCTGACGCCGGTGGTGTGGGAGGTCCGGTTCCGGGCCCGGGGACGGACGCCCGGCAACCCCGCCGCATGCCGAACGCATTGCCGGTAATCTGCGCCCAATGAGCGCCCTGAACCTCGATGACTTCGCCGACCTGATCGAACGCCCCGATGGCGGGGTGCGCCGTGACGCCGAGGAGCGGCGGGCGCGGCTGGCCGTGCCGCCGGGGGCGCTCGGCCGGCTCGACGAGCTGGGCGAGTGGCTGGCCGGTGCGCAGGCGCAGGTGCCGGTGCGGCCCGTCGAGCGGCCGCGGGTGCTGCTGTTCGCGGGCGATCACGGGGTGGCGGAGCTGGGGGTGTCGGCCCGGCCGGCCGGCGGCACCAGGGATCTCGTACGGGCCGTGCTGGACGGTGCGAGCCCGGCCGCGGTGCTGGCTCGCCGTGCGGGGGCGCAGCTGCGCGTGGTGGACATGGCGGTCGACTGCGACCCCGAGGAGCTGCCCGAGGAGGTCACCCGCCACCGGGTGCGGCGCGGCTGCGGCCGGATCGACATCGAGGACGCGCTGACGGCCGAGGAGGCCGAGGCGGCGTTCCGGGCCGGGATGGCGCTCGCGGACGAGGAGGCGGACGCCGGCACCGATCTGGTGGTGCTGGGCGATCTGAGCGTCGGCGGTACGACGGCGGCGAGCACCCTGATCGCCGCGCTGTGCGGGACGGACGCCTCGGTGGTCACCGGCCGGGGCGGGGCCCGGATCGACGATCTGGCCTGGATGCGCAAGTGCGCGGCGATCCGGGACGCGCTGCGCCGGGCCCGCCCGGTGCTCGGCGATCAGCTGGAGCTGCTGGCGACGGTCGGCGGGGCGGATCTGACCGCGATGACCGGCTTTCTGTTGCAGAGCGCGGTGCGCAGGACGCCGGTGATCCTGGACGGGGTGGTTTCGGCGGCCTGTGCGCTGGTGGCGCAGCGGGTGGCGTTCCGGGCGCCGGACTGGTGGCTGGCCGGTCAGGCGAGCGGTGAGCCGGCCCAGGCCAAGGCGCTGGACCGGATCGCACTCAACCCTCTCCTCGACCACGGCGTCACTGCTGGGGAGGGGACGGGGGCGCTGCTCGCCCTGCCACTGGTGCAGGCGGCCGCGGCCCTGGCGGCAGAACTGCCCGTACGCGACTGATGCGTCGCCGGCCGACCGGGGCCGGCGACCGCAGAAAGTGAGCGGACGAGCGCTCCGGAGCCGGGGCGCCGACTGCTTCATGCCCGTACCGGACGACCGGCGGCGCCCCATAAGATCGCGCTTTACACGTTTTTTATGGGAGACATCGCTTGAGTCGGGACGAAGGTCATGACGACCGCCCCCGCGGTCGCTGGTCACAGCGTGGTGCCGCGTTCGGCATCTGGTATTTGCGCACGGTCACGTTCATCAATCTGCTGAGCGCGGTATCGGTGTCATTCGGCAATGACATCCGCCGGCACAACATAGCGGAGTACTTCACTCCGTATTTGCTGACGGCGGGTTTCGCCTCCGCCGCCTTTTCGCTTTTCCTGTCGGTCACCCTGCGCCGCCGTAAGCGGGCGGCCTGGATCCTCAATCTGGTGCTGTCCGGGCTGCTTGCGCTGCTGTTCGCGTTTGCGCTGGTGGCCGCACCGGAGTTCCGCGGGCATGTGCAGAACTGGGTGTCGCTGGTGCTGACGGCGCTGTTCGCCGTCGCGCTGGTGGTCGGGCGCCGGGAGTTCTACGCGAAGGGCGACCGCTCGAACCCGAAGCTGGCGGCGGCGGTCGCGGCCGGCGGGCTGCTGGTCACCTCGCTGCTCGCGGCGCTGCTGGTGACCGTCGCCAACACCGCGGACGCCCCCTCGACGTTCGTACAGCGCTGGCGCTACGGGCTGATGCGGCTGGTGTCGCTGGCCGCCGACGACCAGCACTTCCCCGGGATCGACACCCCGAACTGGGTCAACGTCACGATCAATGTGCTGAGCGCGCTGCTGCTGGTGGCCGTGCTGTGGGCGGCGTTCCGCTCCGTACGCAGCACCGAGGCGATCACCGAGGACGACGAGGAGCGGCTGCGCGGCCTGCTCGCCCGGCACGGCGACCGCGATTCGCTGGGGTACTTCGCGCTGCGCCGGGACAAGAGCGTGCTGTTCTCCCCCAGCGGCAAGGCGGCGGTCACCTACCGCGTGGTGGGCGGGGTGTCACTGGCCTCCGGCGATCCGCTGGGCGACCCCGAGGCCTGGCCGGGGGCGATCGAGGTATGGCTGGCGGAGGCCCGGGAGCACGGCTGGGCGCCGGCCGTGATGGGCGCCAGCGAGGAGGGCGGCACGATCTACGCCCGGCACGGTCTGGACGCGCTGGAGCTCGGCGACGAAGCGATCGTGGAGACCGCGGAGTTCACCCTCGACGGCCGGGCGATGCGCACCGTGCGGCAGGCCTACAACCGCATCAAGCGGGCCGGCTACACGGTCCGGATCCGGCGGCACGAGGACATCCCCGCGGAGGAGATGGACCGGCTGCTGCGGCTGGCCGACGACTGGCGCGACGGGGAGACCGAGCGCGGCTTCTCGATGGCGCTGGGCCGGCTCGGTGATCCCGGGGACGGGCGTTGCGTGATGCTGGAGTGCCGGGACGGCGGCGACGGGGAGGAAACCGGCGAGCTGCGGGCGCTGCTCAGTTTCGTCCCGTGGGGCGAGAAGGGCCTTTCGCTGGATCTGATGCGGCGCGACCGCAACTCCGAGAACGGGCTGATGGAGTTCATGGTCCTGGAGCTGATCCAGCGCGCGAAAGAGGTGGAGATCACTCAGCTCTCACTGAACTTCGCGATGTTCCGTTCCGTCTTCGAACGTGGATCGCGACTCGGCGCGGGCCCGGTGCTGCGCCTGTGGCGCTCACTGCTCAGTTTCTTCTCGAGGTGGTGGCAGATCGAATCGCTCTATCGCGCCAATGCGAAATACCGTCCGATCTGGGAGCCCCGGTACCTGCTCTTCGAGAAGAGCACGGATTTGCTGCGGATCGGAATCGCCGCCGCCCGTGCGGAAGGCTTTCTGGAAGCACCTGGTCTGCCCAAGTGGCTGAACCGCAAGCACCTGGAGAATGTGAGATGAGCTCGGCTGGGGCGGGGCGGGGGGATGTCCCCGCGCCGGGACGCGGGAACGTACCCGCGCCGGGACGGGGGGCGATGCCCGCCCTGCGCCGCGCCGCGCGTGCCGAGTGGGGCCCGCTCCTGAGGCCGGTCCGGTCCGCGCTGACCGCTGCGAAGCTCCGGGCGATTCCGGCGACGCTCAGCGCGGTCTGTCTGACCCTCGTCTTCCAGTTGGTGCAGAACCAGGCCTGGGGCTATCGGACGATCCAGAACATCGGCTCCGTACAGGCCTGGGAGCATCTGTGGCTGGCGCTGCTGCGCACCCCGCTGTCGCTGTTCGTGCCCGCCCTGGACCTCCCGGTGTGGGGCGCCCTGGCCCAGATCCTGATCGTCTTCGGGATCGCCGAGATCTGCGTGGGCTGGCGGCAGATGCTGCTGGTCGCCTACCTGGCCACGCTCGCCGGGACGATGTACGCGCGGATCGGCATCTGGATCGGCCCGCAGAGCCCCCTCGGCCTGCCCGACTCGGACAAGTACGTCATCGACACCGGTCCTTCGGCGGCCGTGGTGGGGCTGGCGGTGTTCGTCTGCTGGCGCTACCGGGCGTGGTTCACCGGGGCGCTGGTGGTGCTGGCGATGGTCGTCGAGGTGGTCTTCATCAAGAACAACCTGGCGGGCAAGGAGCACATAGCGGCGATACTGGCGGTGCTGACGGTGTGCGGGCTGTGGGAGGTGTTCCGGCCGGCCAAGCCGCGCGATGCGCAGCGCGCGGGGCAGCGGCTCAGCGGCTGGGGGCGCCTCCGATGAGGTGCTCGACCCTGCGGCGCAGGACCGACCAGCGTAGGTCGTGACGGTAGGCGCGGACCTGGGCACGGGCCCGCGCCTTCGGCCGTCTGCGGTAGAGACGCCTGGCCCAGGGCGAGTTGGGCCGGGCCAGCCGGATCGCGCCGAAGAGCGCGACGAACGGCACGAACACCCCGATGACCGCCATCCGGGCCTTCCCCTTGAGCAGCGCGATGAGCGCGAAGAGGAAGTTGACGGCCACGGTCCGCACGACCGTGAAGCGGTCGTCCGTCTCGTCCGGACTCAGTTCATTGACGCCGAACGGCAGAAAGCCGCCGAGGACCAGGGCGACCAGCGCGACGGTGAGGATGACGGCCTCGACGCTCTTGGTCCCCTCCTCGGTCCAGTAGACATCGTCGAGATGCAGGATCAGCGCGAACTCGTCCAGCACCAGCCCGACGCCCATCCCGAAGAGCACCGACGCGACCCCTGCGCCGAAGCCGCGCCGGTCACCGGCGAGCGCGATGAAGCCGCCGACGACCATCAGCACCACGCCGGGCACGACATGGTGGATGTGGAGGCCGCCCGGGCTGACGTTCCGGAACGGGCCCTTGCCCGCGCGGATGAGCCGGGTGATGGACCGGGTCACGAGGAAGGTCAGCACGAAGGAGGCCAGGGAGAGCAGCAGTGGCAGCTTCCCCGGCTCGACGATGTTGCGGTACCACCAGTGCCCCATGCCGCCCGCTCCCGTCACGTGAGACGTATGACATACCGGCACCATTAGGCCCTCTCCGGGCGTTCCGGGGCGGCAGGCGAACCCGGCGGACGCCCGGATAGCCTGCCGCGGTGAACGCCACCCCCGCTCCCCCGGCCCCCTCCGACGCCCTGCGCTTCGCGTTCGGGACGCTGACCGTGCTGCCGGTACGGGTCACCCGCTGGGACCGCGACGCGGCACGCGGCGGAATGCTCTGTGCGCCGCTGGCCGGGCTGGTGGTGGGGCTGTGCGCGGCGGCGCTCGGCGGGGCGCTGCTGCTGCTCGGCGGCGGTCCGCTGCTCGCCGCCGTGGCATCGGCCGCGGTGCCCGCCGCGCTCACCCGCGGGCTGCATCTCGACGGGCTCGCCGACACCGCCGACGGGCTGGGCAGCGGCAAGCCGGCCGAGGACGCGCTGCGCATCATGAAGCAGTCCGACATCGGCCCGTTCGGGGTCATCACGCTGCTGTTCACCCTGCTGGCCCAAGTGGCCGCGCTGGCCGGGCTGTACGCCGGGGGCTGGGCGTACGGCGCGCTCGGGGCGGTGGTCGCGGCGGTCACCGCGCGCGGTGCGCTGACCCTGGCCTCCCGTACGGGGGTGCCGGCGGCCCGCCCTGAGGGGCTGGGCGCGGCGGTCGCGGGCACCGTCCCGGTCCGGGCGGCGCTGCTGTGCGGGGCGCTGGTGGCGGCCGGGTGCGCGGGCGCGGGCGCCGCCTTCGGTGCGTACGGCGCGCTGCACGCCGGGTGCGCGGCGCTGCTCGGACTGGGCGCCGGCGAACTGCTGCTGGGGCACTGCCGGCGGCGCTTCGGCGGGGTGACGGGGGATGTGTTCGGCGCGCTGGCCGAGGCCGCGGGGCTGGTGGCACTGCTCGCACTGACACTCGGCTGAACGCCCACCCCCTGCCAACTCCCCCGCTTTCATGGTGAGTTCGACCCTTTTGCGGCTGTGTGCCGGTGCCCCGCAACGGACCCGCGGGTAACCGGTAATCCAGCACGCCGGGCCTCGCCGCGCCGCCGCGCGTAGGCTCGGGCGCAGCAGCGCCCAAGGCGCAAAGACGGATTCCCGGACGGAACAGGACTCTCATCACCGTGACTGCACTGACCCTCAGTACTTCTTCCGCCGCAACGGTGCGTGCGGATGCCGTCGTCGTCGGCGTGGCCAAGGGCGCCAAGGGCGTCGTCGTCGCCCCCGGCGCGGAGGCCGTGGACAAGGCCTTCGGCGGCAAGCTCACCGGTGTGCTGGAGACCCTCGGCGCGAGTGGTGCCGAGGGCGAGGTGACCAAGCTGCCCGCCGCGGACGGCCTCAAGGCGCCGGTCGTGCTGGCGGTCGGCCTGGGCGACGCCCCGGCCAAGGGCGAGGCCTACGACAACGAGGCGCTGCGGCGCGCCGCGGGCAGCGCCGCCCGTGCGCTGGCCGGCAGCAAGAAGGCCGGCTTCGCCCTGCCGGTCGAGGACGCCGAGGCGGCCGCCGCGGTGAGCGAGGGCGCGCTGCTCGGTGCGTACGCCTTCACCGCTTACCGCAGCAACGGGAACGGCAAGGGCAAGGGCAAGAAGAACGACGCCGCGTCGCAGCCGCTGGCGGAGGTCGCGCTCCTCGGCGGCAAGCCGCGCGACAAGGAGTTCAAGGCCGCCGCCGAGCGCTCCCTGACGCTGGCCGCGGAGATCAACCGCGCCCGCGATCTGATCAACATGCCCTCCAACGACCTCGACCCGAAGTCCTTCGCCGCCCAGGCGCAGGCCGCGGCCAAGGAGTTCGGGCTCAAGGTCGAGGTGCTGGACGAGAAGGCGCTCAAGAAGGGCGGCTACGGCGGTCTGCTGGGCGTCGGTCAGGGCTCGGAGGCCCCGCCGCGGCTGGTGCGGATCGCGCACACGCACGCCAAGGCGACCAAGACCCTGGCACTGGTCGGCAAGGGCATCACGTACGACTCGGGCGGTATCTCCCTCAAGCCGGCCGGCCACAACGAGACCATGAAGTGCGACATGAGCGGTGCCGCCGCGGTCTTCGCCGCGGTCGTGGCCGCCGCCCGGCTCGGCCTGGAGGTCAATGTCACCGGCTGGCTGGCGCTCGCCGAGAACATGCCGTCCGGTTCCGCCACCCGTCCCGGTGACGTGCTGACCATGTACAGCGGCAAGACCGTCGAGGTGCTCAACACCGACGCCGAGGGCCGGCTCGTGCTGGCCGACGCGCTGACCCGGGCCTCGGAGGAGTCGCCGGACGCGATCGTGGACGTCGCCACGCTGACCGGTGCGATGGTGCTGGCCCTCGGCCACCGCCACTTCGGGATCATGGCGAACGACGACGCCTTCCGCACCTCGATCCACGAGATCGCGGAGGAGGTCGGCGAGCAGTCCTGGCCCATGCCGATGCCGTCCCACCTGCGCAAGGGCATGGACTCCCCGGTCGCCGACATCGCCAACATGGGCGAGCGGATGGGCGGCGGCCTGGTGGCCGGGCTCTTCCTGAAGGAGTTCATCGGCGAGGGCATCACCTGGGCGCACCTGGACATCGCGGGCCCGGCCTTCCACGAGGGCTCGCCGTGGGGCTACACCCCCAAGGGCGGTACGGGATCCGCGGTGCGCACCCTGGTGCGCCTCGCCGAGCGGACCGCGGCGGGCGACCTCGGCTGACGGCCGCCCCGGGGAATTTCCTCCCCCCTGACCGCATTGCCCCTACGGCCCCGCGCGTACCAGCCCGGGGCCGTAGGCGCGCGGCGGTCCGTTCGCCCACAACGAAATCAGTACGTGTGTACGCCCCAGTAACCCCCTTGAGGCGGCCGATCAGCCGTCCAGAGTCCGGCCCGCCGTCCCGGCTTCGTTGAACAAGTGCGAAGATGGGTTCCCGGCAGGACAGGGCCCCCCTTACCCAGGGCCGAAACATAAAGCGGCCGAACAACAGCCGCGGTCCGGTCATCGAGGACCGGTTCCGGCGCACCCATGCATGGAGGACGTGACGTGGCGAACGACGCCAGCACCGTTTTCGACCTAGTGATCCTCGGTGGCGGCAGCGGCGGTTACGCCGCTGCTCTGCGCGGGGCGCAGCTGGGCCTGGACGTCGCCCTGATCGAGAAGGGCAAGGTCGGCGGCACCTGCCTGCACAACGGCTGCATCCCCACGAAGGCTCTGCTGCACGCCGGTGAGATCGCCGACCAGGCTCGCGAGAGCGAGCAGTTCGGTGTCAAGGCCACTTTCGAGGGCATTGACATCGAGGCGGTCCACAAGTACAAGGACGAGGTCATCTCGGGCCTGTACAAGGGGCTCCAGGGCCTGATCGCCTCGCGCAAGGTGACGTACATCGAGGGTGAGGGCCGGCTGTCCTCCCCGACCTCCGTCGACGTCAACGGCCAGCGCGTCCAGGGCCGGCACGTCCTGCTGGCGACCGGCTCCGTGCCGAAGTCGCTGCCGGGCCTGGAGATCGACGGCAACCGCATCATCTCCTCGGACCACGCGCTCAAGCTGGACCGGGTGCCGAAGTCGGCGATCGTCCTGGGCGGCGGCGTGATCGGCGTCGAGTTCGCCTCGGCGTGGAAGTCCTTCGGCACCGACGTCACCATCGTCGAGGGCCTCAAGCACCTCGTCCCGGTCGAGGACGAGAACAGCTCCAAGCTGCTGGAGCGGGCCTTCCGCAAGCGGGGCATCAAGTTCAACCTCGGCACCTTCTTCGACAAGGCCGAGTACACCGCCGACGGCGTCAAGGTCACCCTCGCCGACGGCAAGACCTTCGAGGCCGAGGTGCTGCTGGTCGCGATCGGCCGTGGGCCGGTCTCGGCGGGCCTGGGCTACGAGGAGCAGGGCGTCGCGATGGACCGCGGCTACGTCCTGGTCGACGAGTACATGCAGACCAACGTGCCGACCATCTCGGCGGTCGGTGACCTCGTTCCCACCCTCCAGCTCGCGCACGTCGGCTTCGCCGAGGGCATGCTGGTGGCGGAGCGGCTGGCCGGTCTGAACGTCGTGCCGATCGACTACGACGGCGTGCCGCGCGTCACGTACTGCCACCCCGAGGTCGCCTCGGTCGGTATCACCGAGGCCAAGGCCAAGGAGCTGTACGGTGCCGACAAGGTCGTCGCTCTGAAGTACAACCTCGCGGGCAACGGCAAGAGCAAGATCCTGAAGACCACGGGCGAGATCAAGCTCGTCCAGGTCAAGGACGGTGCCGTGGTCGGCGTCCACATGGTCGGTGACCGTATGGGCGAGCAGGTCGGTGAGGCCCAGCTGGTCTACAACTGGGAGGCCCTGCCGGCCGAGGTTGCGCAGCTCGTACACGCGCACCCGACGCAGAACGAGGCGCTCGGCGAGGCCCACCTGGCCCTGGCCGGCAAGCCTCTCCACTCCCACGACTGACCCCAGTCCGGGCGCGACCACATCCCGCAATTCGTAAGGAGCAACCGAAACCATGGCGGTTTCCGTAACCCTGCCGGCGCTCGGCGAGAGCGTCACCGAGGGCACCGTCACTCGCTGGCTGAAGGCCGAGGGTGAGCGCGTCGAGGCCGACGAGCCCCTGCTGGAGGTGTCGACCGACAAGGTCGACACCGAGATCCCGGCCCCGGCCTCCGGCGTCCTGACGGCCATCAAGGTGGCCGAGGACGAGACCGTGGAGGTCGGCGCCGAGCTGGCCGTCATCGACGACGGCACGGGCGCCCCGGCGGCCGCGCCGGCCCCGGCCGCCCAGCCGCAGCCCGAGCCCACCCCGGCTCCGGCCGCTGCCCCCGCCCCCGCTGCCGCCCCCGCCGGCGCTGCCGAGGGCACCGACGTCGTCCTTCCCGCGCTCGGCGAGAGCGTCACCGAGGGCACCGTCACCCGTTGGCTGAAGGAGGTCGGCGAGGAGGTCCAGGCGGACGAGCCGCTGCTGGAGGTCTCCACCGACAAGGTCGACACCGAGATCCCGGCCCCGGCCTCCGGCGTGCTGCTGGAGATCGTCGTCGGTGAGGACGAGACCGCCGAGGTCGGCGCCAAGCTCGCCGTCATCGGCGCCGCGGGTGCCGCTCCGGCCGCTGCCCCGGCTCCGGCCGCCCCGGCCCCCGCCGCCGCTCCGGCGCCCGCCCCGGCTCCGGCTCCGGCCGCCGCTGCCCCGGCGCCCGCCGCTCCGGCCGCCCCGGCTCCGGCCCCCGCGCCGGCTCCGGCCCCGGCCGCTCCGGCGCCTGTCACCCCGGCTCCGGCCGCCGGTGAGGGCGAGGGCGCGTACGTCACTCCGCTGGTGCGCAAGCTCGCCGCGGAGAACGGCGTCAACCTGGCCACGGTCAAGGGCACCGGCGTCGGTGGCCGCATCCGCAAGCAGGACGTCATCGCCGCCGCCGAGGCCGCCAAGGCCGCGGCCGCGCCGGCCGCCGCCGCCCCCGCCGCCAAGGCTCCGGCGCTGGAGGTCTCCCCGCTGCGCGGTCAGACCGTCAAGATGCCGCGCATCCGCAAGGCCATCGGCGACAACATGATGAAGGCCCTGCACGGCCAGGCGCAGCTGACCTCCGTGGTCGAGGTGGACATCACCGCGATCATGCGGATGCGCAACAAGGCCAAGGACGCCTTCGCGCAGCGTGAGGGCGTCAAGCTCTCCCCGATGCCGTTCTTCGTGAAGGCCGCCGTCCAGGCGCTGAAGGCCCACCCGGTCGTCAACGCCCGGATCAACGAGGACGAGGGCACCATCACCTACTTCGACACCGAGAACGTCGGTATCGCGGTGGACTCGGAGAAGGGCCTGATGACCCCGGTCATCAAGGACGCCGGTGACCTCAACATCGCCGGTATCGCCCGCAAGACGGCGGACCTGGCGGGCAAGGTCCGCGCGAACAAGATCACGCCGGACGAGCTGTCCGGTGCGACCTTCACCATCAGCAACACCGGTTCGCGCGGCGCCCTGTTCGACACCGTCATCGTGCCCCCGAACCAGGTCGGCATCCTGGGCATCGGCGCGACCGTCAAGCGCCCGGTGGTCATCAACCACCCGGACCTCGGCGAGACCATCGCGGTGCGCGACATGACCTACCTCGCGCTCTCCTACGACCACCGTCTGGTGGACGGCGCCGACGCCGCCCGCTACCTGACCACGGTCAAGCAGATCCTGGAGGCCGCCGAGTTCGAGACCGAGATCGGTCTCTGAGTCCCGGCAGCCATCCGGTAGTCGTGTAGCAGGGGGCCGGCCCCGGTCCGTACAGCATCCGTACGGACCGGGGCCGGCCCCTTTGCGGCTCTCCGACCCCGTTCGCCCTCCGGGCCCTTCCGTCCGTCACGGATAATGGCCTCCTCGTCACCATCCGCTCTGAAGGAGCACCTCATGACCCCGCCCGTCGTCCATTCGCTGCGCGAGCAGATCCGCGAGCACATCCTCGAGGGGATCGTCAGCGGCCGCTGGCAGCCGGGCGAGCGGATCGTGGAGCGGCGGATCGCGGTGGAGCTGGAGGTCAGCCAGACGCCCGTACGGGAGGCGCTGCGGGAGCTGGAGTCGCTTCAGCTGATCGAGTCGGCTCCGAACAAGGGCGTACGGGTACGGAATCTGACCGCGGACGACCTGAAGGAGAGCTACCCGGTGCGGGCCGGGCTGGAGCAGGTGGCCGCGGAGCTGGCCGCCGGACGGCTGGCCGAGGACACCGCGGCGCTGGAGCGCGAGGTGGCGGCCCTGCGCGAGGCGGATCTGGCGGGCGACGGGGAGGCGCAGGTACGGCACACGGTGGCCTTCCACCGGGAGATCGTGCGGGCGGCCGGGAACGCCGTGCTGCTGCACACCTGGGAGTCGCTGGGGATCGAGGTCTGGACGACGCTGTCGATCCGCTGGTTCAGCCCGGAGCCGCGCTCGCACGCCCAGGACCACCAGGAGATCGTGGACGCCTTCCAGCGGCGCGACCCGAAGATCGGTGCGCTGCTCAAGGCACATGTGCTGAGCTGCGCTCCAAGGGTCTGAGGGGCGGCAGGCCGAGGGGCTGAGACCCCTCCGGCCGAGGGTCTCGGGGCCGTCCGGAGCAGCCTCCCACTCCTGGCACGCGGTGCCTAAAAATGCGGCACCCCGTGCCGACCTGCGGTTTCTTCTTCGCTGAGCGTTGATCGATCATCGATCAGAGGCGTATCGTCTTCGCTCGGGGCGCGACACCCTGCCTGCCGAACCTGCCGATCTCGCCTCCGGGTGTCGCCGGGACCCCGCCGTACGCCCCAGGGCGCGGCCCGGTCCCGGCGACACCCCTGAGCTTCCCTCCCGTCCGGAAAGGGGCCACCCATGCCCGACCCCGTGCGCCTGCCGTACAGCCAGCTCGACCAGCTCCCGGACCGCGACCCCGAGGAGACGGCCGAGTGGCGCCAGTCGCTTGACGCCGTCACCGAGGCAGCGGGCCCGCATCGCGCCGCGTACCTGATGCGCCGTGCCCTGGAGCACACCGCGCGCACCGAAGGGACCGCCCTGCCGTCCCTGCTGGAGACGGACTACGTCAACACCATCCCGACCTCCGCCGAGCCCGAGTTCCCGGGCGACGAGGCGATGGAGGCCCGGATCACGGCCTGGAACCGCTGGAACGCCGCCGCCATGGTCACCCGTGGCTCCAAGCTCGGCCTCGGCGGTCATATCGCCACCTTCGCGTCGGCCGCCTGGCTCTACGAGACCGGCTTCCAGCACTTCTTCCGCGGCAAGGAGGGACTCACCTCCGAAGGCTCTGACGGCTCCGGCGACCAGCTCTACATCCAGGGCCACGCCTCCCCCGGCATCTACGCCCGCGCCTTCCTCGAAGGCCGCCTCACCGAGGACCACCTCGACCACTTCCGCCAGGAGGCCGGCGGCGAGGGCCTGCCGTCCTACCCGCACCCCCGGCGCCTCCCCTGGCTGTGGGAGTTCCCCACCGTCTCCATGGGCCTGGGCCCGCTCTCGGCGATCTACCAGGCGCGCTTCAACCGCTACCTGGAGCACCGCGGCATCAAGGACACCGCCGGCTCGCACGTCTGGGCGTTCCTGGGCGACGGCGAGATGGACGAGCCCGAGTCGACCGCCGCACTCGCGCTGGCCGGCCGCGAAGGCCTGGACAACCTGACCTTCGTCATCAACTGCAACCTCCAGCGGCTCGACGGTCCGGTCCGCCCCAACTTCAAGATCGTGCAGGAGCTGGAGGCCCAGTTCCGCGCGGCCGGCTGGAACGTCGTCAAGTCGCTGTGGGGCCAGGCCTGGGACGAGGTCTTCGCGCTCGACACCGACGGCGCGCTGATCCGGCGCCTCGGCGAGACCCCCGACGCGCAGTTCCAGACGTACGCCACCCGCGACGCCGCCTACCTGCGCGAGCACTTCTTCGGCGCGAACGAGTCGCTTCAGGCCATCGCCCGTACGCTCTCCGACGCCAAGCTACTGGAGCTGTTCCAGACCTCCCGGGCCGGCCACGAGCCGCGCAAGGTCTACGCCGCCTACAAGGCCGCCGTCGATCACAAGGGCGCGCCGACCGTCATCCTGGCGCAGACCGTCAAGGGCTACACCCTCGGCGCGGGCTTCGAGTCCCGTAACGCCAACCACCAGATGAAGAAGCTCACCATGGCGGAGTTCCGCACCATGCGTGACGTGCTCGAACTCCCCATCCCGGACAGTGCGCTGGAGGGCGACCAGGTGCCGTACTGGCGCCCGGCCGAGGACTCCCCCGAGATGGCCTACCTGCGCGCCCGCCGCGCCGCCCTCGGCGGCCCGGCCCCCGCCCGCAAGGTCATCCCCAAGCCGCTCCCGCTCCCCGCCGACAAGGCCTTCGACGCCCTGAAGAAGGGCTCCGGCAGCCAGGAGATCGCCACCACCATGGCGTTCGTCCGGCTGGTCAAGGACCTGATGCGGGACAAGGAGACCGGCAAGCGCTGGGTCCCGATCGTCCCCGACGAGGCCCGCACCTTCGGCATGGAGTCCCTCTTCCCGACGGCTGGTCTGTACTCCCCCCGGGGCGCGACGTACGACCCCGTCGACCGGGATCAGCTGCTCTGGTACAAGGAAGCCAAGGACGGCCAGATCCTCAACGAGGGCATCACCGAGGCCGGTTCACTCGCCGACTTCACCGCCGCCGCGACCTCGTACGCGACGCACGGCGAGCCGATGATCCCCTTCTACATCTTCTACTCGATGTTCGGCTGGCAGCGCACCGCCGACCAGTTCTGGGCGCTGGCCGACCAGTTGGGCCGCGGCTTCGTCATCGGCGCCACCGCCGGCCGTACGACCATGACCGGCGAGGGCCTCCAGCACGCCGACGGCCACTCCCACCTCATCGCGTCGACCAACCCCGCGGCGCTCTCCTACGACCCGGCCTTCGCCTACGAGGTCGCGGTCATCGTCAAGGAGGGCCTGCGCCGCATGTACGGCGCGACGGATGCCCACCCCGCCGGCGAGGACATCTTCTACTACCTCACGGTCTACAACGAGACCAAGGTCCAGCCGCCCATGCCGGAGGGCGTCGAGGAGGGCATCCTCAAGGGCCTCTACCGCTTCAAGGAGGCCGAGGCCCCGGCCTCCGACGCCCCCCGGATGCAGCTGCTCGCCTCCGGCACCGCCATCCACTGGGCCCTGGAGGCGCAGCAGCTGCTGGCCGCCGACTGGGGCGTGGCCGCGGACGTCTGGTCGGCACCATCCTGGACGGAGCTGCGCCGCGACGCCCTGGAGTGCGACGCCGCCCGTATGGAGGGCGACGACCGCATCCCGTACGTCACCCGCGCGCTGGCCGGCGCCCCCGGCCCGGTCGTCGCGGTGAGCGACTGGATGCGGGCGGTCCCGGACCAGATCGCCCCGTGGGTCGAGCAGGACTGGACCTCCATCGGCACCGACGGCTTCGGCCTCTCGGACACCCGCGAGGCGGCCCGCCGCCACTTCGGCGTCGACCCGCAGTCCGTGGTCGTCCAGTCCCTGGCCGCCCTGGCCCGCCGCGGCGAGGTCAAGCCGGAGGCCGTCAAGGAGGCGAAGGAGCGCTACGGCCTGTGACGGGTGAACGGGCGGCCCGGCCGAAACCGGCGCCGCCCGCCCCCACCCTCACAGCCACGCAGAACTCCCGTGCGGAGGACACCTTCCCGCGCCCGGACCCTCCGCACGGGAACCCAAACCGGCCCGGCCGACCACGCCCTGACTACGGCCGGGCCTTTCCTTCTTTGGGGGCGACGCGGGGCCCCCTTGCAGAGGGACGCGGGGCGGACCTTTCGGGGCGACGCGGGGCGGACCTCTCGGGGGCGACGCGGGGCGGACCTCTCGGGGGCGACGCGGGGCGGCCTCCTGTTTTCCGCGAGGCCCCTCTTTTTTCCCCGCCGCCCACCCCCCCTTCGGGGGGTGGGCGGGTGTAGTGGGGCCAAGTGCCGCGTGCGGGGGGCCGCGCACATGCGGGGCGGGCGGGCCCACGGCCCGTGGTGGGCAAGGGCCGGACGCCGGCCACCGGCCGCCGGGCGTTGTCAGTGGTCCCCTGCATGATGGGGATATGCGTGCTGCACGGCTGATCAAGATGGTGTTACTGCTCCAGTCGCGGCCTTCGATGACGGCCGCCGAGCTGGCGCGGGAGCTGGAGGTGTCCGAGCGTACGGTCGCGCGCGACGTGCTCTCCCTCTCCGAGGCCGGGGTGCCCGTTTACGCGGACCGCGGCCGGACCGGCGGCTACCGCCTCATAGGCGGCTACCGCACCCGCCTCACCGGCCTCGGCCGCAGCGAGGCGGAAGCGCTCTTCCTGTCCGGAGTGCCGTCCGCACTGCGCGAGATGGGGCTCGCGGATGCCGCGTCCGCCGCCCGTCTGAAGGTCTCCGCCGCGCTGCTGCCCGAGTTGCAGGACGCCGCGACGGGCGCCGCCCAGCGCTTCCATCTCGACGCGCCCGCCTGGTACCAGGAGCCCGAGACGCCCGCACTGTTGCCCGTGATCGCCGATGCGGTCTGGGACGACCGCCGGATCACCGCCCGCTACCTCCGCAAGGACACCGAGGTGGAGCGGGAGTTGGAGCCGTACGGCCTCGTGCTGAAGGCGGGGGTCTGGTATCTGGCGGCGCGTACGCAGGGGGACTTCCGGGTGTACCGGGTCGAGCGGTTCACTGCCGTGGAGCCGGCCGTGAAGTCGGCCATGGGATACGCCATGGGATCCGCCATGGAGTCCGTACCGGAGGGCGGGGGGCGTTTCGAGCGCGACGCCTCGTTCGATCTGCCCGCCTTCTGGGCGGAGCGGGCCGCACAGTTCGCGCGCTCGATCCTGCGCGAGGAGGTGGTGCTCCGGCTCTCGGCGCGCGGGGTGCGGCAACTGCCGTACGTCACCGAGCGTGCGGCGGCCCGCGAGGCGATCGACGAGGCGCAGACGGCCGGCGGCCCCGACGAGCGCGGCCGGCTGACCGTCAGACTGCCCGTGGAGTCCGCCGAGGTGGCCTACGCACAGCTGCTGGCGCTCGGCCCGGAGGGCGAGATACTCGAACCCCCCGAGCTGCGTGAGCGGTTCGCGGCGGCCGCCCGTGAGACGGCCGCCCTGTACACGTAGCCGGGGGGGAGGCGGAGCTACCGGTAGTCCGCCGCGTCGGCGTCCTTGCCGCCGAAGACCACGTCCTCGAAGTAGCCGAAGCCGTCCGGGCGGGAGCCGTCCACGTCGGTGAAGTCGTACTCCTTCGCCAGTTGGCCGCTGGAGAGGGACTGCCCGGTCCAGCGCTGCTTGTCGGGGTCGGCGGCGAGCGCCCGTACGGCGCGGGCGATCAGGGCCGGCGACTCGGCGATGGCGAAGTGCGGCTCCTTTGCCACCGCATCGCGCCAGTTCTCCTCGGTCACCCCGAAGTGGTCCAGCATCTCCTCGGACCGCAGGAATCCGGGGGTGAGCGAAACCGCCGTGCCGCCGTGCCCGGCCAGCTCGTCGGCGAGGCCGAAGGCGATGCGGTGCGGGGCGTTCTTGGTGAGGTCGAAGCAGAGGTTGCCGCGGTAGCGGCGGTTGAAGGCGGCGGTGCCGTCGGTGACCTCGACGACCAGCCCGCCGGGCCGCCGGATCAGCAGCGGCAGCGCGTAATGGCCGGTGATGAGGTGGGTGTCGATGCCGAGCCGGAACATCCGCAGGCCCTTGTCCAGATCGAGGTCCCAGAGCTTGGTGTCGAACTCGATCAGCCGGTCGCCGCCCCAGACGCTGTTGACCAGCACATCCAGTCGTCCCTGCTCCCGGTCGATGCGCTCGGTCAGCGCCTTGACCTGCGCCGGCTCCAGATGGTCGGTCGGTACGGCGATCCCGGTGCCACCCGCCGCGGTGACCAGCTCCGCGGTCTGCTCGATCGTCTCCGTGGGCCGGCCGACCTCGCTGACCCGCTCCCGGGTCGTCCGCCCGGTCACGTACACCAGGGCGCCGGCCCGGCCCAGCTCCACCGCCATCGCCCGGCCCGCGCCCCGGGTCGCCCCGGCGACCAGCACCACCCGGCCCGCCAGTTCCGCCCCCTGCCCCGCGGGAGCTGCCCCTCCGTCCGGCTCGGCCCGTCCGCCCCTCGCCGTCTGTCCGCCCGGTTCTGCCTGTGCCGCCACGTATGCCACTCCTCGGTGTCAGGTGTCAGGTGTCACCCACGTGTCAGGTGTCACGTGTCAGGTGTCTCGCATCCGTACACGGCGACATTCGCAGCTAATCCCGACACCTTCTGTCCGGTATCGGCTCCGGCACGAGTCGGTTCCGGTTCGCCAGTTCCCGTCCGGTCCGGACTCGTCGGTTGTCCGGTTCTCCGTCCGGCCCGTACGCGTCGGCCGGTCCCCCGTACGACCGTTCCAACTCCGGGGCTCCCGTACATCCGGTCCTGAGGCCGCAGCGCCCGTAAGGCCGGTCCTACGGCCCAGCTCCCACACGACCGCCACCCTCACCGCAGCGCCCGTACGCTCCCGCCGTCCCGTAGCCGCCCGACCACCTCCGCAGGCGCGGGCTGTCCGGCCGGTGCGGTGAGGGTGGCGGTCGTGGAGGTGGCCCGTACGCCGCCCGTGGCGTCGAGGCCGGCGATCCGGCTGCTGCCCGCCGCCAGCAGGTACCACTTGCCGGATGCCGCCTGCCAGTTGACGTCTCCGACCACCTCCGGACCGAACCGGCTACAGGCCGCGGTGTCGGCGGCCCGGCCCACGATCCGTCCGGGATCGGCCGGACGTACGGCGGGCGGCAGGAACCGGACGGTCACGCTGCCGGGCCCGCGCCAGGTGTCGGCGCGGCTGCAGACCCAGGTCGCCCTGCCGCCGCCCTCGGGGAGGGGCTGTTCGGCGAACGCCCAGTTGTTGACGGACCGCACACCGGCGCCCCGTAGCGTCCCCAAGGAGCAGGCTGTACGGGCCCAGTTCTGCAACGCCACGGGATCGGTGGCCTCGCGCGGCACGACGTCCGGGTCGGGGGCGCCGGCCTGCGCCGGCAGGGAGGCGGGGGGCGTTGCGGTGAGATGGACGGGGACGAGGTCGTCGAGGTCGGCCAGCAGGAAGGCGGGGGCGTTCGCCCCGAGCCGCGTCGAGGGGCGGAATTGCGCCACCGGCCAGCGTCCGCAGCCGGTGCCCGCCGGGGGCGGGGTGGCGATCCGGTCGGTCACGCCGTCCGGCGCGACATGCAGGCCGTGCGGCGGAGCGCCCGGCGCCAGCAGATCGCGGGTGGTGACCTCGGAGATCCACGGCGCGAGCAGATAGCGCATCCAGCCGTTGCCACGGCCGATCACCAGCCCCGCACCGGTCGTCAGGTCGGCGTCGTCGACCCGGGCGAAGTGCAGGGTGGGGGTGGCGTCTTCGGGTTCGGCGTAGCGGACCAGGCGCTCGCCGTCGTGGAGGACGACGACCATGACGTTGTCGATCAGCCCGGCGTACAGCAGCTGCGGCGGATGGTCCGGCGGGCGGGTGGAGGTGCCCGCGGTCGCGGTGATCCGGGCGTCGGCGGGTGGCGCGGCCCAGACCCGCAGCGCCCGCCCCAGCAGCTCCTGGTCCCCGGCTTGCCGGCCGCGGGCGGGCCAGGCGGTGAAGTCGACGCGCGAGGTGTCGGCCCACTGCTCGTTGGGCGTACGCAGCAGCCGGGCCGGGTCCAGGGCCTGCTGGGCGGCGGTCCTGGTACGGGCCCGCTGGTCACCGTCGTCCGGCACCGCCGCCACGACCACCGCCAGCGCCACCGCGCCGATCGCCGCCACGGCCGCCAGCGCCACCGAGGTCCGCAGCCGCTGCCGGCGGCGCAGCAGGTCCGTCGGCCGGGTCTGCACCGTGCACGGGTCGAACTCCCCCGAGTTCAGCAGCGCCGCGGCGCCGACCACGGTCTCCCGGTCCAGTTGCCCGGCCAGCCGCTGCGCGGCGTCCGGGTCCTCGGTCCCGGCCCGCTCCAGTACGGTGCGTGCCGCGTCCTCGTCCAGGCCCTCCAGGTGCCACAGCCCGATGGCCGCCCGTACCGCCGCCGGGACGGCGGACAGCGCCTGGTCCAGGGCGAGTTCATCGGCGCCGCCGGCCCGGGGGAAGAGCCGCAGCCCCCACACCACGGGGACGGGCGGCGGCGGGTGGCCCGGCCGTCCCTCGTACGCCAGGGCCATCCGCAGGATCCGCAGCCGTACGGCGTCGTAGCCGCCCTCGGGTGCCGGACCGCGCTGGGCCGGCAGCCCCCGGGCCGGCCGGCGGCGGAGGGCCCGCGGAAGCGCCCGCTGGACCAGGCCGTGGGCGGTCAGGACCCGGCGGTGGCGGCCCATCGACGGGGGCAGGACGAGGTAGGCGAGGCGGACGAGCCGTGGATAGTGCTCGACGATGACCGCCTCGGCCCGTTCGACATCGGCCCGGGTGCGTTCGTCCATGGGCATGGCCTGGAACAGCCCTCCACGCATTGTCAGCTTTGTCGTCTATGCCGTCGTTCGGTCGTTGCAAGCCTTCCAACGAGTGATTCTTTGGACGGTCACACGCACGGGGGCCGCGCCGGCGGGTCCGGACGACCCGTCACCAGCCCCCGTCACCGCCGTCACTCTTCTCCGTCCGACCGGTCACCGGCCCGCCACCGACCCCTCCGCCGCCCCGCCACCTTCCCGGAGGACCGCCGTCCGGATAACGACACGGCCGCATCCGGGGGACTCCGCATGCGACGCGCGGCGGCAGGGCAGATGCTGGAGCGGTGATGGACGAGACGGAGTTCTGGGAGCTGATCGACGGTTCCCGCGAGGCCGCCGAGGGCGACCCCGAAGAGCAGGCCGACGCACTGGTCGAACGGCTGCTCGGCCGCGACCCGGATGCCGTCGTGGACTTCGCCCGCCACTTCGAAGCCCGCTACAACCGGGCGTACACCTGGGACCTGTGGGCCGCGGCCTCGGTGATGCTGGGCGGTGCCAGCGACGACGCCTTCGACTACTTCCGCTGCTGGCTGATCGGCCAGGGCCGGGAGGTCTTCGAGGGTGCGCTGCACGACCCGGACCACCTCGCCGAGCTGCTGGACGACTTCGACGAAGCGGTGGACGGCGACGCCGAGGAGCTCGGTTACGCGGCCGACGAGGCGTACGAGCAGATGACCGGCGGCGTGATGCCGGATCTGGGGCTGCCCCCGCCGCCCCGCGAACCGCTCGGCACCTACGTCGACTTCGACGACGACGAGACGCTGGCGGAGCGCTTCCCCACCCTTTGGGACCGTTTCAAGCCATAGCCATAGCCGTAGCGACAGCCATAGCAGAAGCCGGTCCGGGCGCCCCGGCCCCCGGACACGCCGTATGCCGCCGTCGGCGCGGCCCGGCGGGCAGTATGGGCCCATGCGGATCGCGATCACCGGCTCGACCGGACTCATCGGCACGGAACTCGTACGCTCGCTGCGCGCGGACGGTCATGAGGTCGTCCGGCTCGTACGGCGTGCGCCCACGGCCGCCGACGAGGTGCGCTGGGACCCCAAGGCGCAGCGGGTCGACGCGGCCGGGCTGGCCGGCTGCGAGGCGGTGGTGCACCTGGCCGGTGCCGGGGTCGGCGACCACCGCTGGACGGCCGCGTACAAACAGGAGATCCGCGACAGCCGGGTGCTGGGCACCCGGGCCATCGCCTCGGCACTCGCCTCGATGGACACCCCGCCGCGGGTCTTCGTGAGCGGCAGCGCGATCGGCTACTACGGCGACACCGGTGACCGGCGGGTGGACGAGACCTCGCCGGCCGGTTCGGGGTTCCTGCCGGAGGTTTGTGTGGCCTGGGAGAACGCCGCGAAACCGGCCCAGGACGCGGGGATCCGTACCGTCCTCGCCCGCACCGGACTCGTCGTGGCGCGCGCGGGCGGCGCCTGGGGCCGGCTCTTCCCGCTCTTCCGGGCCGGCCTGGGCGGGCGGCTCGGCGACGGCAGCCAGTACTGGAGCTTCATCTCCCTGCACGACCACATCAGGGCGCTGCGCCACCTCCTCGACACCGAGGAGCTGACCGGTCCGGTGAACCTCACCGCCCCGGAGCCGGTGACCAACCGCGAGGTCACCGCCGTCATGGGCCGGGTGCTGAACCGGCCCACGCTCCTCACCGTCCCCGCGCCGGTGCTGCGGATCGCCCTCGGGGACTTCGCCGAGGATGTGCTGGGCAGCCAGCGGGTCATCCCGCGGCGGCTGCTGGATTCCGGGTTCGCCTACGACCATCCGCGCATCGTCGAAGCGGTACGGGCGGCCTAGGCCTGTCTTCCGCGGCCGGTGCGGGTGGCGCGGCCGTCCAGGCGTCGTAGACGCCCCGCCCCCGGCAAGCCTTGGCCAAGGGTGCTTCGGCGCGCCCTGGACGCCCCCTGTCGCACGCGCCCCCCGCCCCCTACCGTCCTCCCACACACCACGCGGCATCCCGCGCACCCGCACCGGGCATGACAACGTTGCGCCGCCGCTGGAACCGATCTCCGGGAGGGGCTTGTGCTGCGCACCGCATCGACCGTGGACGTCGTCATCGTGGGAGCCGGCCCGGCCGGTCTCGCCGCCGCCCGCCATCTGACCGGCGCCGGAGTGTCGGTCACCGTCCTGGAGGCCGCGGAACGGATCGGCGGCAGGTCCGCCACCGACCGTCTCGACGGCTTCCGGCTGGACCGCTGCGGCCGGCCGCTGGCGGTCTCCGCCGCCGAGCTGCGCCGTACACCGGGGCTGGAAGAGCTGACGCTGCGTCCGTTCGCGCCCGGTCTGAGCGTCCACAACGGCCAGCGGGTGCAGCGCATCAGCGCACCCCGGAGCACAAGGGGCGCACTCTCCGCAGCGCGCGCCCTCTCGCGCGCCGACCGCTGGTCCCACCCGCACCCGGACCACCGCACCGACCGCGCCACCCCGTCCGCCCTCCCGCCCCCCGACCGTCCCCTCCGCGACGCCCTGGCCAGCCGCCCCGCCTTCCCGCCCCGCGCCCATGACGCCTTTCTGCGGCCGCTGCTGGCCGCGCTGCTCTGCGATCCGCGGCTGCGCGGGTCGACCCGGGGTGCGACGGCCGCGCTCCGAGCGTACGCCGAGGGGCGGCTGTGGCTGCCGGGCGGCGGCTCCTCGGCCGTCCCCGAACTGCTCGCCGCCGCGCTGCCGCCCGGCACGGTCCGTACGTCGGTCCGGGTCACCTCGGTCTCCATCACGGGCGTCAGCACCGCCGAACACGGCTCCATCCCCTGCCGTGCGGTCCTGGTGGCCACCGGCGCCCGCGACGCGGCCAAACTGCTGCCGGGGCTGCGGGTGCCCGCCTTCCACCCCGTGGCGGTGCTGCACCACACCGCCGGAGCCCTGCCCGGCGGCCGTGGCGCGGCGTTCCGGGACACCACCCTGGTACTGCCGACGGACGGCCCGGTCGCCTACAGCTACCTCGCCGGCGCGATCGACCCGTCCCGTACGCCGCCCGGCCGGTCGCTGATCACCACGACCGTGCTCGGCGGCGCGGCGGCGCTGCCGCTGTCCGTCCTCGACAAGACGGTCCGGCCCCAGCTGGAGCGGATCTACGGGGCACGGGCCGACGACTGGGAGCTGCTGACCGGCCATCACGATCCGTACGCGGTCCCCGCGATGCCGGCGCCGCACGATCCGGAGCGCACCGTGCGGGTGCTCGCCGGTCTCTACGTGTGCGGCGACCACCGCGACACCAGCACCCTCCAGGGCGCGCTGAACTCGGGCCGCCGGGCCGCCCGTGCGCTCCTCCAGGACTTCGGCCTGCCGGCCCTGACCACGGAGCCGGACACCCTGCGGGCGGCGGCCTGACCGGCGCGGCGACGGACGGGGCCCGGCGGCTGCCGACCGGGCCCCGTCCGCGTACGGCCGCCGGTCAGCCCAGCGCCGCCACCCGCTCGCGATAGCCACGCACCGCCGCCGCATCGCGGTACGGCTCCAGCCGGCGCTCGAACTCCCTGACGTACTCATGGGCGCGTACGGACCGCATCTCGGAGGCCTGGAGCGCCGCCTCGGCCCCCAGCGTGCAGGCCTGCTCCAGCTCCCCCAGGCCCAGCCGCGCGGTCGCCAGCACCACCCGGCAGAACAGCCGGCTACGGGCAAACCCGGCGGCGCGCAGCTGGAGGGAGCGTTCGGCGTGCTGGGAGGCCGCGCGGTACTGCTGGAGATCGCGGTGGCAGTGCGCCAGCTCGTCGGCGAGCTGCGCCTCGTCGAAGAAGCGCGCCCAGTACGGGGTGTCGTCGCCGGGCCTGGCGCTCTCCAGCGCGCGTTCCGCCCGGGCCAGCGCCGCGGTGCAGGCCCGGACCTCGCCCAGCACGCCATGGCCGCGCGCCTCCGCGGCGTGCAGCAGCGCCTGGACGGCCGGCGGGGCGCTGCTGCCGATGCCCTGCTGCGCGACGCGCGCCAGCTGGACGGCCTCTCTGCCGTGCCCCAGATAGACAGCCTGCCGGCTCATCGTCACCAGGACGTAGGAGCCGTACGCCCGGTCGCCGGCGGCCTGCGCCAACCGGAGGGCCTGGACGAAGTACCGCTGTGCCAGGCCGTGTGCGGCGATGTCGTACGAGGTCCAGCCCGCCAGCCGGGTCAGATCGGCCGCGGCCGCGAAGAGCCGGCGGCCGGTGGCCTCCCCGTAGGTGCCGCGCAGCATCGGCTCGGCCTCGTGCTCCAGATAGCGCACCAGGGCCTGCCGGGCGTGGCCGCCCCCGTAGGCGTGGTCCAGCGCCCGGAACAGCTCGCCGACCGAGCGCAGCGCGGCGATGTCGCCGGAGGTGACCCGGGAGCCCTCGGTGCGGTCGACCCGGTCGGTACGGCGCTGCCGCGGCACCGAGGCCCGGCCGCCCTGGGCCGGCACCCGGCCCGCGGCCTCGCCGGCCGGTTCGCCGCGGGCGACCCGGTCGTCGGGGCGGCCGATCAGCCAGTCCCGGCTGGGCACCACCAGCCCGGCCGGGGTGAAGGCGATCTTGCGGAGTTCGGCATGGCTGCCGGAGTCCTTGCGCCACAGGCCGCTGACGATGTCCACCGCCTCGCTGGGCGTCGAGGCGAACTCCAGCCCGGCGTACACCGGCGCACAGGCGTCCAGCCCGAGGTCCTGGGCGGACAGTCGGCGGCCGAGCCGACGGGTGAACACCTCGGCGATCAGTGCGGGGGTGGTGCCCCGCGGCTGCTGGCCGCGCAGCCACCGGGTCACCGAGGTCTTGTCGTAACGGAGGTCGAGCCCATGCTCCAGGCCGAGTTGGTCAACCCGTCTGGCCAGGCCGGCGTTGGAAAATCCCGCCTCGGCGATGAGTGCGGCCAGCTGGCGGTTGGGTGTGTGGTGCGGGGGTCGATCCGTCATCAGCTTTACCGGTCTCCTGCCTTCCGGGTCGGGCAGCCGGGTTCGGCGGACCCTGTCCGGCATGCTCATCGCCCTCGTGGAACGGCGTGAATGTAACGGCCTTCGGGGCCGTTCTCGCCGCCTGCGGCCTGCGTTCATCCGATCGTGTGAGCAGGGGCGGGGGCTCCTCCGGGGGTGCGCCCACCGGCCGCCTGAAGGGTCCGGAACCGGCCGCCGTACCCTTGCAGGGGCGCCGGGCACCGGAAGGACATCAACCTTGCCGCCCCGGCAACAGAGGTTCGAAGAGGAGCTGCCGTGACTGCGATCTCTCGGGGGGAGACCCCCGTACCCGAGGGGCTGCGCTTTGTGCATCTGGGCTTCGGCGCCGAGGCGGTGGACTACGAGTCGGCGTGGCAGGAGCAGCGCCGGGTGCACGCCGCCCGGTTCGCCGACGAGGTGCCCGACACCTGTCTGCTGCTGGAGCACCAGGCCGTGTACACCGCGGGCCGGCGCACGACCGACGACGAGCGCCCCCTGGACGGGACCCCGGTCATCGACGTGGACCGCGGCGGCAAGATCACCTGGCACGGGCCCGGCCAGCTGGTGGGCTACCCCATCCAGAAGCTGCCGCGCCCGGTCGACGTCGTCGCGCACGTCCGCCGTCTCGAAGAGGCGCTGATCCGCGTCTGCGCCGACTTCGGTGTCGAGGCCTCCCGGGTCGAGGGCCGCAGCGGGGTGTGGAAGCTGGGCGACCCGGTCGAGGAGCGGGCGGCCCTGGGCGGGCTGAACCTCGACTTCGACCCGCGGCTGGCGGACGAGCTGTTCGACCCGCGGCTCAACGGCCCCGAGTACGCCCCGTCCAACGCCGGCCAGCGACGCGAGGACCGCAAGCTCGCCGCGATCGGCATCCGGGTCGCCAAGGGCGTCACGATGCACGGCTTCGCGCTGAACGTGAACCCGGACAACACCTCGTTCGACAAGATCGTCCCGTGCGGCATCCGGGACGCCGGCGTCGCCTCGCTCGCCGGGGAGCTGGGCCGCGAGATCACCATCGCCGAGGTGCTGCCGGTCGTCGAGAAGCATCTGCGGGACGTCCTGGAGCACGCCGAGCTGCTGCCGAGGGCCGTATGACCGGCCCCGTGGTGCGGGAATGCGCCCCTTCCACCGGGCGTTGTCATGCGCGTAAAGACGTGCGAATCATCGGGCGTACCCTGGTGTACGCCGTAGAAACGAAGTCGTAGGGAGCCGGACGTGTCCGCAGTCGCACCCGACGGACGCAAGATGTTGCGCCTGGAGGTCCGGAACAGCCAGACCCCGATCGAGCGCAAGCCCGAGTGGATCAAGACCCGGGCGAAAATGGGTCCCGAGTACAACCACCTCCAGGGCCTGGTCAAGAGCGAGGGTCTGCACACGGTCTGCCAGGAGGCGGGCTGTCCCAACATCTTCGAGTGCTGGGAGGACCGCGAGGCGACCTTCCTCATCGGCGGCGACCAGTGCACCCGCCGCTGCGACTTCTGCCAGATCGACACCGGCAAGCCGCAGGAGCTGGACCGCGACGAGCCCCGCCGGGTCGCCGAGTCCGTGCAGACCATGGGCCTGAAGTACGCCACGATCACCGGCGTCGCGCGCGACGACCTGGAGGACGGCGGCGCCTGGCTCTACGCCGAGACCGTGCGGCAGATCCACGCCGCGATGCCCGACACCGGCGTCGAGCTGCTGATCCCCGACTTCAACGCGGTCCCCGAGCAGCTCGCCGAGGTCTTCTCCTCCCGCCCCGAGGTGCTGGCCCACAACGTCGAGACGGTCCCGCGGATCTTCAAGCGGATCCGCCCCGGCTTCCGCTACGAGCGTTCGCTGGAGGTCATCTCCAAGTCCCGTGAGGCCGGTCTGGTCACCAAGTCCAACCTGATCCTGGGCATGGGCGAGGAGCGCGAGGAGATCAGCCAGGCGCTCCAGGACCTCCACGACGCGGGCTGTGAGCTGATCACGATCACCCAGTACCTGCGCCCGTCGGTCCGCCACCACCCCATCGAGCGGTGGGTCAAGCCGGCCGAGTTCGTCGAGCTCAAGGAAGAGGCCGAGGAGATCGGCTACGCCGGTGTCATGTCCGGCCCGCTGGTCCGCTCCTCCTACCGCGCCGGCCGCCTTTACCAGCAGGCCATCGAGCGGCGCGAGGTCGAGGCGTCCAGTCAGGCGGTTTGACGCTCCCGGCGCGCGTCCTTGTGAAACGTGGCACATGCTGGAAACGCGGCCCGCACTCCCCCAGGACGGGGGGCGTGGCGGGCCGCGTCAACGTTTCATTGGTGTTTGACCGGCAGGTCATCCGTTGGTAACACCTTTCCGTGACGATGGATGTACGCACCGCTCCCGCACCTCTCCTGCTTCATCGATCGCCGACCCGAGGGAGTCACCCACCATGCAGGCCGCGCCGCTCCGCGCCACCCCCGCCCTCCCCATCCCCTCCGTCACCGGTGCCCTGCGCGCCGTCGAGGCCGTCCTGATGCGCAGCGGGCAGCGCACTGCCCGCCGTAATGCCTGGACGTCGGTCCTGGAGGACCGCCGCCGCGCCAAGGACCGGTACGAGGCCGAGTACGTACTGGAGGCCGCGGCGACCCGCCGTCCCCAGGCCACGTAGACTGCGCTGTATGGCGAGGAAGGTAAACGCTGAGGGCGCTGCCGGCGCTGCCGGCGCCGAGAACCCCGGGCGACTGAAGCAGATCGCCCTGACCTACAAGATGACCCGTCGGGTCGACTCCAAGGTCGGTCTAGTCGTCGCTGGTGTAGGCATCGTCGTATTCGGCGTTCTCCTTGCCATCGGCTTCGTGATCGGCCACCCCATCTACGCGGGAATCCTGGGCTTCGTCCTGGCCTTCCTCGCAATGGCGATCGTCTTCGGACGGCGCGCCGAGCGCGCTGCCTTCGGGCAGATGGAGGGCCAGCCCGGTGCGGCGGCGGCCGTGCTGGACAACGTCGGGCGCGGCTGGACGGTCACCCCGGCGGTGGCCATGAACCGCAACCAGGACGTGGTGCACCGCGCGGTCGGCAAGGCCGGCATCGTGCTGGTCGGCGAGGGCAACCCGAACCGTCTCCGGGGGCTGCTGGCCGCGGAGAAGAAGCGGATGGCGCGCACGGTTGCGGACGCCCCGGTGCACGACATCGTGGTGGGTGACGGTGAGGGCCAGGTGCCGCTGAAGCGGCTCCGTACGACCCTGCTGAAGCTGCCGCGTGTACTGCCCGGCGCCCAGGTCACCGCGGTCAACGACCGGCTGCGTGCGCTGGGCGACCTGATGAGCAATATGCCGGTGCCGAAGGGTCCGATGCCGAAGGGCATGCGGATGCCCAAGGGCGGCGGCAAGATGCGCTGAGCCGATCGGCTCGTATCCCTGTGACATGTGATACGGGTGGGGCCCGGGACCATGACGGTCCCGGGCCCCACCCGTATCCAGGCGTTTCCGTACCGGACCCGTATCGGGCGCATCCGGTACCGGCGGCTTCCGCTACATCCGGACCTGGACGGCGCGCACCAGGCGGTCGTGCAGTCCCCGTCCGTCGCGGTCCCAGACCACGGCGGGGATGACCACGACGAGCAGGAGCGTACGCAGCACGACCCGCGGCAGCGGGATCCGGCCGCCGCCCTCGGCGAGCACCCGCAGACCCAGCAGCCGCTTGCCCGGCGTGAAGCCGACCGTGCCGACCGTCAGCACGCTGAGCACCGCGAAGATCACCAGGGCCCAGTTGCTCGCCGACTGCGCCTTGCCGCCGCTGAGCAGTCCGTAGGCGATGAGCAGGCACAGCGCCCAGTCGATGAAGAGCGCGGCGAAGCGGCGCCCGGGGCGCGCCAGCGAGCCCGGCCCCTCCTCCGGCAGCCCGAGCCGCTGCCCGCGGTATCCGAACTCGACACCCATGTCCTCCGCCGCCGCGCGGGGCCCGGAGATCCACGATCCGATTGCTTGCCTGTTGTCCACCCGACCACGGTACTGCGACCGCATACGTTCGCTTCGCGGAGGTCGGCCGCGGGCGGGGCGGGCCCGTGGCGGCGCCGGACCGAGGGCATCACAGAGGGGTCCGTAATGCGCCTTTTGGGCGCACACTGGGGGGTAAGAGCGACCGCGCGGCGGTTAACCTCGGCGAAACAAATGGGTCATGCTTGGGAAATCCCGCCTGCCTATGGTCGGGCGAGCGCGCCACCGCACATGGTCGCGTTCCGAGTAGCAATCCCGCGTCCGCCGACCGGTGACCGGGCTAGGAGGAGTTGGATGTTCCAGAACGCCGACGAGGCCAAGAAGTTCATCGCGGACGAGGACGTCAAGTTCATCGATGTCCGTTTCTGCGACCTGCCCGGTGTGATGCAGCACTTCACGATCCCGGCAGCGGCCTTCGACCCGGCCGACGAGCTGGCGTTCGACGGCTCCTCGATCCGCGGTTTCCAGGCCATTCACGAGTCCGACATGGCTCTGCGCGCCGACCTGTCCACCGCTCGTGTGGACCCGTTCCGCCGCGACAAGACGGTCAACGTCAACTTCTTCATCCACGACCCGATCACGGGCGAGCAGTACAGCCGTGACCCGCGCAACATCGCCAAGAAGGCTGAGGCCTACCTCGCCTCCACCGGCATCGCGGACACCGCGTACTTCGGCCCCGAGGCCGAGTTCTACGTGTTCGACAATGTGCGCTTCGAGACGAAGTCGAACGAGTCGTTCTACCACATCGACTCCGAGGCCGGCGCCTGGAACACCGGGTCGGAAGAGAACAACCGCGGCTACAAGGTCCGCTACAAGGGCGGCTACTTCCCGGCCCCGCCGGTCGACCACTTCGCCGACCTGCGCGCCGAGATCTCCCTGGAGCTGGACAAGGCCGGCCTCCAGGTCGAGCGCCAGCACCACGAGGTCGGCACCGCCGGCCAGGCCGAGATCAACTACAAGTTCAACACCCTGCTCGCCGCCGCCGACGACCTGATGCTGTTCAAGTACATCGTCAAGAACGTCGCCTGGCGCAACGGCAAGACCGCGACCTTCATGCCCAAGCCGATCTTCGGCGACAACGGCTCCGGTATGCACGTCCACCAGTCGCTGTGGCAGGCGGGCGCGCCCCTCTTCTACGACGAGCAGGGCTACGCCGGCCTCTCGGACACCGCCCGCTACTACATCGGCGGCATCCTCAAGCACGCCCCGTCGCTGCTGGCCTTCACCAACCCGACGGTGAACTCCTACCACCGCCTGGTCCCCGGCTTCGAGGCCCCGGTCAACCTGGTCTACTCCCAGCGCAACCGCTCCGCGGCCATGCGCATCCCGATCACCGGCTCGAACCCGAAGGCCAAGCGCGTCGAGTTCCGCGCCCCGGACCCGTCCTCGAACCCCTACCTGGCGTTCTCCGCCCTCCTCCTGGCGGGCCTGGACGGCGTCAAGAACAAGATCGAGCCGGCCGAGCCGATCGACAAGGACCTCTACGAGCTCGCCCCCGAGGAGCACGCGGGCGTCCCGCAGGTCCCCACCTCCCTCCCGGCCGTCCTCGACGCCCTCGAAGAGGACAACGAGTACCTCCAGCAGGGCGGCGTCTTCACCGCCGACCTGATCGAGACCTGGATCGACTACAAGCGCACCAACGAAATCGCCCCGATCCAGCTGCGGCCGCACCCGCACGAGTTCGAGCTTTACTACGACATCTAAGAACAGCCCGGCATTGCTTCAGGCCGTCGGCCGCGCTCTTCCGTTCTCGGAAGGCGCGGCCGACGGCCGTTTTCGGGCCCCGATCTGTTTTGAGCTTGCCGCTGCCAAAACGTGCACCTCACGCGTCGTGGGCCAACTCGGAGGTGACCACTGCGAGGTGATGAGACGTGGCCCAGGCCCTCCACTCCGTGCCGCCTCCTGCCTTCGCCCGCTGACGACGGGCGCACTCCAGCAGCCGGGCGTCGCCCCACGACGTACGTGGGCCGGTCGTCGGCCAGTACGGTGAGGCCACGAGGTCATGGCTCAGTACGAAGAAGTCGTCGTTGCCGGAACGGATCCGGGGATAGACGAAGACCTGCCAGTCGGTTTCTGTGGTGTAGCGCATGTTGGGGTCGGGGGTCCCTCGCGATTTCACTGGCATCCGCGGATGTGTGACTCCGAAGTCCCCAAAGTCAGGCGACTCGCCGTGCCAGCGCTCAACGATCTGCCGCCACAGCCGCACATCATGCCGTGCGACAGCGGTCGGCCTCCCCCTCGGAAAGCCGTTGAGGTTTACCGGAAAGGCCCCGGCCGCGACGCAGATGTGGCGCCACGGCCAGATGGCCAGACGATCCAATGCCGTGAGAACGCGCTCTTCGAGGGCTTCTGCGTAAGCGCTTGTGTGGACGGGCCCAGCGTCCAACAGCAGGTCTATTTCGTCTGCCTCCGCCGGCACGGCTTTCAACAGGCGGCGCACGCTCTCCAGCTCGGGAACCGGCTCCCCTGCGTAGGGTGGTGTGACCGCGATACGCAAGCAAGCGCCCCTCCCGTGCGCAGCCATGGCGTCACGGATTTCAGCCACCGACTGGCCGTCATCCGTGAGTCGTACTACGGGGCACAGCACTACGTCTCTGAGGGCGAGGGACTCACTCACCCGCGCAACGGGCCCGCCGACATCACCGTCAAGGACCTGTCTCACCGGTAGCGCGCCACAGTCGACCGTCAGCGTCTCGCCCGGCGGTATCGCATCCATGGCGCGATCGCAGAAGGTTTCGAGGATGTCTCGTACATCCGGGTCGGGGACAACTTCCATGACGGGCCGGAGGTGCGCTCTCACCTCGGGGGTCGCATGCTCAAGGGCCTTGAACTCACCGGCCTTGCCCTTGAGAATCGGCACATAGACCATCGGCCACCCCCGCGCGCTGCACCCACCCTGTCGGCTGACGAATGCGCTGCCCCTTACAGGGTGGCTCGGAGTCGGACCAGGTGGACAGATGCCATATCAGGCCATCCGGCCGGAAATCGCCCCGCCAGCGGTTCTGTGTCGGGGCCTTCAGGCCGTCGGCCGTGCCTTCCGAGAACGGAAGAAGACGGCCGACGGCCTTTTAGCGTGGGTCAGCAGGGGCGGCTATTCCACGGCGTAGGAGAGCGTGTAATCGGCTCCGTACCTTTTGAAGTGCAGCTTGCGGTTGCCGGGTTCGGTGGTGATGACGCGGAGTCCGAGCAGGTCGTCCGGGTCCATGCCGCCGGTGTCTTCTTCGAGCAGGGCGACGCCGATTTTGTCCTTGAACCTGATGGTGTAGTCGACGTCGTAGGTGCCCCCCTCGACGACGTTCCCCCGCCAGACGACCTTGTCGTGGACGTAGATCGCGGGCTCGTCCTGGCCGGTCCAGTCCTCGCTCACGGTGCAGGTGAGCGTGCTCAGGTAAAGTAGCGCCATTTTTCTGCTTCCCCATGGTCGGGTGGTGCTGTTCGTGCCTACGCGCTCGAATGCTTCCGCAGCGCGATCAACGTTCCCTAAACGTGGGACGGGGGCGTGGGCCGGGTGGCGTAATCCGGGGTGCGTGGGGGGTGGGGGTCGGCCAGGGTCGCGCTTATGACGGGTGGTCAGCAGGGTGCGCCGACGGATGTCCGGCCTTCGCTCTTCGGGCATCCGGTCGCGTGGTGGCGGGACCGGCGGCGGAGGTGTGTCGACAAGGAGATCGAGTCGGGCTCGTGGGAGCTGCGGGAGGCCATTCTTTCCGGGATCAGTGAGCTCACGGCGCTGGTGCTGCACGCGGAGACACCGTCGAAGAAGGAGGAGCAGCTGGCGGCGGCGATTCAGCGGGAGCTGGCGGCCGCCGGGGAGAAGCTTGCGCATCGTGAGCATCCCGGTCACCGGGTCGGTTCCCATGTGGCGGTGGCGCAGATTCATCTCAATGCGGCGCGATCCATGTATCTGAAATTGATTCCCGCCGCGGAGGTGGAGCCATGGCTTCCTGGCTTGGTGGCCCTGGTCATGGAGCACCTTGCGGAGAAGGATCCGCGGCGGCAAGCGGTCCAGAAGATGTGGAAGTCCCGCGGGACGCTGGACCGGGGAACTGTCGAGACGCTGATCGACGCGGTGAGCGCGGCACGTATGGAGGCTCTGCGTGAGCAGCTTCGGGTCGGCAGTTTTGTGCGGATCGTCAAATTCGTGGCGGGTGGCCTGACGGTGGCGGCAATTGCGGTCGCTGTGCTCGGCGGATTCTTTCCGCATACCGTTCCGCTGTGCTTCGCGCCGGAGAATCCGCCCGGCCAGAAGGCGGGCGGTGCCGGTTTCATCGTGGTCTGCCCGACAAACAGCGATCCGGCCCCCACGGGCAGCGACCGAAATCAGGAAATGGCCGGGATTTCCTCCGGCGCGGATTACGTGGTGGTGGAAATCGTCGGGATGGTGGCCGCAATGATCGCCGCGGCGTCGGCGTTGCGGCGGATCAATGGAACGGCCACTCCTTATCCCGTTCCGGTGGTTCTGGCCTTGCTGAAACTGCCCACCGGTGCGCTGACCGCCGTGCTCGGGCTGCTGCTGATGCGCGGGGGTTTCGTCCCCGGGCTGAGTTCCCTTGAATCGTCCGCCCAGATCATCGCCTGGGCCATTATCTTCGGCTATTCGCAGCAGCTGTTCACCAAATTCGTGGACCGGCAGGGGCAGGCGCATCTGAATGCCGTACGGTCGCCGGCCGGTACGCCCCCGCCCCAGGGGCCGCCGTCGGATGCGAATCCCGGTGGGCAGGCGGATACCTGAGGCGGTCCCGGAGGGGCGGCGGGCAACCGGCGGCGGGCGGCTGGGCGCTTATGCCGTCAGCAGTGTGCGGAGTTCGTGCACCGCCTCGCGGAGGCGGTCCGCGAAGGTGTGCATCTGGTCCGCCACCGGGCGGGGCGTGCTCAGGTAGAGGTTGAAACGGTCCGGGAGGAGCACATAGGCGACGCCGATACAGCGGCTGCTGGTGGAGCCGAAGCCGAAGTACTGGATGTGCTGGGAGGGCGCGGAGCTGGTGCTCAGGTAGTCGTCGCGCATGGTGCACCAGCCGGGGGTGCGGTAGAGGGCGGGCTGTTCGGTGACGCCGAGTTCCGGGCCGCGGCGGCGCTGGATGAGTTCGAGTTCCCAGAGGTGCTGTTCGGGGGCGTCGCCGGCCTGGCACTCCTTGGCGCGGGTGACATGGGCCGCGGCGGCGGTGCGGAGCGCGGTGCGGCGGGTGTCCGGGGTGGTGGTGGGGTCCTCCATCGTGGCGACGAACTCGACGATCTCGGGGGTGACGACGCGCATCGCCTCGGTACGGCCGCGCCGCCACTGCCGGGTGGCGATCGACTCGTAGGTGGCACCCAGGTGTCCCTTGGCGCGCTGGTGGGCGAGCTGGTACGCGAGCTGGACGAAGGCGTCCGGGGAGACGCCCAGGGATTTGGCGGTGTTGGCGCCGAAGTCGTCGAAGGCGACGGTGCGGGTGGCGGTGTCCGCGCCGTACTGGGCGAACGCGGCGGCGGCGGAGTGCACTTGGGCGCGCAGCGCGTCGTCCAGGTGGAAGGTGAGGGGCGCCAGGGCGGGCAGGCCCTGGGAGCGGGCGCCGGACCGGCGGGAGTGTTCCTCGGCGGGGGTGGCGAGCAGCGCGTCGACGAAGCTGAGGATGGTGGTGCCGTCCAGTCCGCAGTGTTCGACGTTGATGCCTGCCTGGCCGTCGGCGAAGACGATGAAGGAGACGGCCTTGTCGAACCAGCGGTTGCCGCGGTCGCCGTAGAGCAGTTCGTCGCAGGTCTGCTGGGTGTCCGCGGGGGCGAAGTCCTCCAGGCAGACGCAGAACAGGGCGGTCTCGATGTCGTCGAGGGCGTCGGCGTTGCGGGGGTGGCTGAGCAGGGTCTCGCGGGCGGCGGCCCACTCGGCGCGGGCCATGGTGGTGAGGTGGCCGACCGGGGCGTCCGGTTCCGTGCCGGTGCCGGTCTTGATGACGGCGCTCAGGCCCGCCTTCAGGTCGTCCAGGCTGTGCGGGACGCCGTCGGCGCCCAGGACGTCCAGCTTGAACATGCCGCCGCGGAAGAAGACCACGATGTGCCGGGCTTCGGACGGGCCCGGCCACTGCGGTGTGTACGGGGCGCGCACGGTGTCCAGTTCCGCGCCGGGGATCCGGGTGGTGGAGAACAGGAACTTGTTCTGCTCCATGGTCTGGGGCCGGCCGCGCTGGAGTACGGGAGGGATGGCCTCCCGGTCGAGCTGGTGCTTGTAGTGGAGGGAGCCGGCGATCAGACCGGCCGCCCGCTCCACCTGGGACTGCGGCGCTCCCGGGCCGGCGTCCTGGAAGAGGAAGAAGAAGTTGGCGTTCAGCGCGATCCGGTCCCGGCGGCCCAGGTAGCGGTACGGCCAGAAGGTGTCGAGCCAGCTGTGCACGCCTTCCGTGGCGTCGTACTCCTCCAGGGCGGCCTGAAGCACCCGGCCGGGGCCGCCGGGCCGGAGGAAGGCGGCCACCTCCGCCTCGGTCGCCGCCAGCTCCTCGGCGGTCAGCAGCGGCCTGCACCAGGCGAGGAACCGCTCACAGCTCTCCTCCAGGGAGGGCAGCGGGACACGCGGAAGGGTGTCCTCCAGAGCGAAGGTCGGGGTGGTGGCGGGGGTCGTCGGGGTGGCTGCTGCGCCCTGACTGTGGGTCACGTCCGGTCTCGATTCGGGTCGTCGGTGGGTGCGGGTGTTATGGGACCTACCAGAGCCTGCGCCCGGGAGCAGGCGAACCGCCGCTGTTTGAACACCTCTTGGGTGCGAAGGGCGCAATGGCCCGCTAATCCAGCAGCCGGTCGCCCCGTACCGCCCGGCCCTCGGCGGCCAGGTGTTCGGGCCGTACCCGGCCGAAGAGCTGCCGGGTGCGGGCCACGCTCCCGATGACGCCGGGGCGCTCGCTGTAGGCGAAGATCGCCGAGTGGCGCGCGGTCCCGCCCTGTACCGGGCTCACCCGGTGCAGCGAGTAGCGGCCCTTGAACAGCTGGAGGTCGCCCGGCCGGAGCGGCAGCCGGTGGACCAGCCGCTCGCCCCGGCCCTCCAGTACGTCCCGGACGTCGTCGAAGTGCTCGTCGTGCGCGGTACGGATGTTCGGGCAGTACTCGAAGACGCCGCCGGCATCCGCCTCCTGGGTGAGCATGCTCACCGTGAACTCGTTGGTGTCGAAGTGCCAGGGGTGTTCCTTGCCGGGCTCGACGACGTTGAGGACGAGCCCGGAGAGCGGGTCGGCCAGTTCGTACAGCTGCGGCAGCCGGAAGCAGTGGGCGATGAAGCGCTGGAAGGCGGTGTGCGCGTACAGCCGGCTGATCAGGGAGCCTGCCGGGATGCGGTCCCGGGCGACGAAGGCATTGCCGCGCTCGAAGGCCTTGCGGCCCGGGTGACCGGCCGGCAGGGACCGGTCGACGGCGATGTTGTAGACGTTGACCGTCTCGACGTCGAAGTGCGCACGGGGCGCGAGGGCGGAGCACTCCCCCCGCAGGACCTCGCGCTGCGCCGGGTGGATGAAGTCCGGCAGCACGGTACAGCCGAGGGTGTCCAGCTCGTGCCGGGCCCGGGCCACCACGGTCTGCGCCCCGGCGCTCTCCGGTTCCGTCAGGGGGTAGCGAGCGGTGTCGACCACCTGGTCCAGCGTCATGGCTTCTAAGGTGCTCACTTCGGTCCTCTCCACGTGCGTGACCACTTGCTTCAACTCCCCTGGGAGGAAGAGCACTTGAAGCTGCCACAGCGCTTGGGGTGTTGTCTGTGACACGACACACGGTGTAGCCGCGGCCCGAAGTGGGGGACCACGCCGCGGTCAGGCCCCGGCGGCCTGGTACCGGTCCATCAGGTCGAGCAGCCCCTGGGGGGCGTCGGGGCGGAAGAAGGTGGTGAGGTTCGCGGCGGATTCGGCGGCGGCGGCCTTACTGCGGGGGAAGAGCGCCTCCTCGTAGGCGGCCAGTGCGGCCTCGGTGTCACCGGGGTGGGCGACGAGGGCGGCAGCGAGTTCGGCGCCGTCCAGCATGGCGAGGTTGGCGCCCTCGCCGGCGAACGGGGACATCAGATGGGCGGCGTCGCCGAGCAGGGTCACGCCGGGGGTGCGGGCCCAGCGGTGGCCGGCCGGCAGGGCGTGGATGGGGCGCGGGACGAGCGGGCCGTCGGCCTCGGCGATGAGGGACCGCAGTCGGTCGTCCCAGTCGGGGAAGTGCGCGAGCAGGGCGGCCTTCACGGCGTCGGTGGCGGGCGCGGCAGCGCCGGCGGCTCCCGTGGCGGTGAAGGCGAGGGGGCCGGAAGTCGCCCAGTCCTCGGGCGTTTTGAGGGCGATGCAGACGTGCAGGCTGCCGTCGCTCTCCCGGTGGGAGAGGAAACCCTTCTCGTCGGAGAGCGCGAACAGGGTGCCGCTGCCGACGACGGCGGCGCTCCGCGGGTGGCGGGTGTCGGCGTCGAGCAGTCGCGCTTCGACGAAGGAGATGCCGGAGTAGCGCGGGGCGGCGTCCGAGACCAGGGGGCGCACCTTCGACCAGGCGCCGTCGGCGCCGATGAGGAGGTCGGTGGTGAAGGTCTGCCCGTCGGCGAGGGTGACTTCATGGCGGCCGTCGGCGAGCGGGCGGGCGGCGGTGACCTTCGCGTTCCACCGGATCGTGCCGGCGGGAAGGGAGTCGAGGAGGAGGGTGCGCAGGGCGCCGCGGGCGACCTCGGGGCGGTCGCCGTCGTCACCGTCGTCCTCCCTGCGGACCGTGGCGTGCTTGTCGAGGATGCGCAGGGCCTCGCCGCCGGGGTGGATGAGGGCGCGGAAGGCGTCGAAGAGGCCTGCGGCGCGCAGTGCGGCCTGGCCGGACTCCTCGTGCATATCGAGCATGCCGCCCTGGTGACGCGCGGCGGGCGAGGCGTCGAGGTCGTGAACGGCCGCTTCGATGCCGTGCAGATGGAGTACGCGGGCGAGCACCAGTCCGCCGAGACCGGCGCCGATCACTGCGAGGGGGTGGTGTGCCGGCATGCGGTATCCCTTCGCTCTTACGGTCGCCGGGGTTCGGGCGAGGGCCCGGTGTCCGGTCGCGGGGTGTGCAGCGCTCCGTTGATCAGTACGTGGAAGCCCCAGGTCAGACGGGCCTCGCCGGGGCCGGTGAGCAGTTCGGTACCGAGGGCGGCGAGGTGCGGACGGGTCTCCTCGGACGCGCCGCGCAGAGCCGTGGCGAGGGCGTCCCAGTCGTCCTGGGCGTCGAGGGCGCCTTCGCGGGTGGCGTGCTCGGCCGCGGTGGCGGTGGCGAACTGAAGCAGCAGGTCGAGCAGCCAGGCCGCCTCCGCGTCCGGGACGCCGCCCTCGCCGAGCAGGGACAGCAGCGCCTCCAGCAGATCGAGATAGCGCTCCCCGGACGGGCGGGCCACCAGCGCCGCCTGGGCGAGGCCCGGGTACTCGAAGAGCACCGCCGTGTAGGAGGTGAGGATCCGTACGAGCCGGTCGCGCCAGCTGCCGTCGCCCTCCCCGGCCGGGCCGAGATCGACTTGGACCAGCAGCCGGTCGAGGACGCACCCCTCCCCCACCTCACGTCGACTCGCTCACAGTTTTTGCAACTTGTTGCACAACGCCCTGGGGGTGGTCTACAACGTTGGTGACGTCCCCCGGCGCAAGGAGGCCCCATGACCCCGTACCCGCACCTGATGAGCCCGCTCGACCTCGGGTTCACCACGCTCCCCAACCGGGTGCTGATGGGGTCCATGCACATCGGCCTGGAGGAGGCGGAGAACGGCTTCGCGCGGATGGCCGCCTTCTACGCCGCCCGGGCGCGGGGCGGCGTCGGCCTGATGGTGACCGGTGGGATCGCGCCGAACGAGGCGGGACGTCCGTACGAGGGCGGGGCCAAGCTCACCACCGAGGCGGAGGCCGCGCAGCACCGGACCGTGACCGAGGCGGTGCATGCCGCCGGCGGGCGGATCGCGATGCAGATCCTGCACTTCGGGCGGTACGCCTACCACGCCGACCTCGTCGCCCCCAGCGCGATCCAGGCGCCGATCAGCCCCTTCACCCCGCATGCGCTCACCGATGACGAGGTCGAGCAGACCATCGAGGACTATGTGCGGGCGGCCGAGCTGGCCCGGTCGGCCGGGTACGACGGCGTGGAGATCATGGGCTCCGAGGGGTACCTGATCAATGAGTTCATCGCCGGGGCGACCAATCACCGTACGGACCGCTGGGGCGGCTCGTACGAGAACCGGGTGCGCTTCCCGCTGGAGATCGTCCGACGCACCCGCGAGCGCGTCGGCAGCGACTTCATCCTGATCTACCGGCTGTCGATGCTGGACCTGGTGCCGGGCGGTTCCACCCTGGAGGAGGTGGTGGCGCTCGCCAAGGAGATCGAGGCGGCGGGCGCGACGATCATCAACACCGGTATCGGCTGGCACGAGGCCCGTATCCCGACCATCGTCACGTCGGTGCCACGCGGGGCGTACACCTGGGTGACCAAGCGGCTGATGGGGTCGGTCTCCGTTCCGCTGGTGACCAGCAACCGGATCAACACCCCTGAGGTGGCCGAGGAGTTGCTCGCCGACGGACGGGCGGACATGGTGTCGCTGGCCCGGCCGTTCCTCGCCGACCCGGACTTCGTCGGCAAGGCGAAGGAGGGCCGGGCCGACGAGATCAACACCTGCATCGGCTGCAACCAGGCCTGCCTCGACCACACCTTCAGCGGGAAGATCACGTCCTGTCTGGTCAATCCGCGGGCCTGCCACGAGACCGAGCTGGTGCTCGCGCCGACCCGGCTGCGCAAGCGGCTCGCGGTGGTCGGCGCCGGGCCGGCCGGGCTGGCGTGCGCCGTCTCGGCGGCCGAGCGGGGGCACCAGGTGACGCTGTTCGACGCGGCGGCGGAGATCGGCGGGCAGCTGAACATCGCCAAGCGGGTGCCGGGCAAGGAGGAGTTCGACGAGACCCTGCGCTACTTCCGTACGCAGCTGGCGCTGCGGGGTGTCGAGGTGCGCCTGAACACCCCGGTATCGGCCAGTGACCTGGGCGAGTTCGACGAGGTCGTGGTCGCTACGGGGGTGACGCCGCGGGTTCCGGAGATCGACGGGATCGACCACCCGAGCGTCGTCAGCTACCTGGAGGTGTTGCGCGACGGTGCCCCGGTGGGCGAGCGGGTCGCGATCATCGGGGCGGGCGGTATCGGCTTCGACGTCGCGGAGTTCCTGACCGACGCCGGTGAGGGGGCCAGCCAGGATCCGGAGGCGTACTTCCGCGCCTGGGGTGTGGACACGGCGTACGGCGCGCGCGGCGGACTGCGGGCGCCCGAGCGGCCGAAGGCGCCGCGGCAGGTGCATCTGCTCCAGCGCAAGACCTCGAAGGTCGGCGCCGGTCTGGGCAGGACCACCGGCTGGATCCACCGTACGGAGCTCCGGCACCGGGGCGTGACAATGATCGCCGGGGCGACGTACGAGCGGATCGACGACGACGGGCTGCATGTCACGGTGGACGGTGTGAGCAGCACGCTCGCCGTGGACACGGTGGTGCTGTGCACCGGGCAGGAGCCGCGTCGGGAGCTGTACGAGGAGCTGCGGGCCGAGGGGCGCGCGGTGCATCTGATCGGCGGGGCCGAGGTCGCCGCCGAGCTGGATGCCAAGCGTGCGATCAAGCAGGGCACGGAGCTTGCGGCGGCGCTGTGACCGGCGGGCCCGTGCTCCAAGGGCAGCGTGATCTGCGGCTGCCGCGCTCTCCGGCCCCGTGGACTCCGGCCCCCGTGTTCTTCTGCCGTGCCTAGGATTCCCCCATGTCACTCCCGCACGCGATCCTCACCGCCCTGCTCGAGAAGCCGTCGTCGGGGCTGGAGCTGACCCGCAGGTTCGACCGGTCGATCGGCTACTTCTGGTCGGCCACGCATCAGCAGATCTACCGGGAGCTGGGGAAGCTGGAGCAGGCCGGGTTCATCCGGGCGCTGCCGTCCGATCAGCCGTCCCGCGGGCAGAAGAAGGAGTTCGAGGTGCTGCCCGCGGGCCGCGCGGAGCTGGCCGCGTGGGCGTCGGGTGAGCAGGAGTCCAAGCCCATCCGGGATGCGCTGCTGCTGCGGCTGCGGGCCGCGGCGGTGGTGGGGCGGGCGGGGCTGGACGAGGAGTTGCGGCGCCATCTGACGCTGCACCGGCGGCAGTTGGCGGAGTACGAGGAGATCGAGAGCCGCGACTTCGGGGCCGCGGCCGACCCGGAGGACCGGCTGCGGCGGCTTGTGCTGCGGGCCGGGATCGGGCTGGAGACCTTCTGGGTGGCCTGGCTGGAGGAGGCGCTGGCGGAGGTCGAGGACATGGGGCCGGACGGGCGGCCCGGGAAGTGACCCGGGCCGCCCGCCGGCGCGGTGGCATGAGGCGCCGGTCGTCGGCGCGTGGCGTCAGGCCGTCAGCCGTCAGGCCATCAGGTCGTCAGCAGTGGTCGGGGAGCTGTCAGCACTGGTCGTAGATCAGGGCGCGGACGAGGCGGCAGGTCGTGTCGGACGGGGTGTGCACCCCGATCTCCGCGGCGGTGCTGCGGATCTTGCGGTTGTGGGCCTGCTCGGGGCGGTAGACGCCGGTGTCGAGCAGGGCTATGGCGAGCCGCATGGCCTTCAGGCGGCGGTTGTGGGATTCATACCGCTCGCGCGGCCATCCGGCGGGCAGCGGTTTCTTGGGCAGTGGGTGGGCCGGGAGAGGCTTCGTCATGAGTGTGGCAGCGGCCATCGGCGACCTCCTGGAGCGTTGGAAAAACCCTCACTGACTGGTTCCCATTCTACTGGCCACCACTGACAAAAGCCCCTGGCCAGGGGGGATTTGGGCCCCCTGGCCAGGCCCCGGGACCGGCCCCGCGGCACGCTCGCGGCCGGCCCCGGGCGGGACCGTCCTCAGGCCGCTGCCGTCGTGGCTCGGAGGCGGGTCTTGTCGGGCTTGCCGACCGGGGTGAGGGGGATCTCGTCGAGGAGGTGCACGGCGGCCGGCGCATAGAGCGCGCCCTTGTGCTCGGTGACGAAGGCGCGGAGCGCCTCGGTGTCCACGGTGTGGCCCGGCGCGGGGACGACCGCGGCATGCACCTCCTCGGCCTCGTCGGCGGTACGCACCCCGTAGACGGCGCAGTGGGCGACCGCCGGGTGGGTGTGGAGCAGGTCCTCGACCTCCGCCGGGTGGACATGCCCGCCCACCACGATGATCAGGTCCTTGACCCGGTCGACGAGGTAGAGCCGGCCCTGGTCGTCCAGGCACCCGGCGTCGCCGGTGCGCAGCCAGCCGTCCCCGGTCAGCACCTGCGCGGTCAGCTCGGGCTGTTTCCAGTAGCCGGTCATCACTCCGGCGGAGCGTACGTGGATCTCGCCCTGCTCCCCCGTGGGCAGATCCCGCCCGTCCGCGTCCCGGACGGCGAGCTCCACGCCGGGCAGCGGACGGCCGACGGTGATCCGGCCGCCGGGCCCGGTCGGGGTGTGGTCCTGCGGGAGGGCAAGGGAGATCGACATCGCCTCCGACATGCCGTACATCCCGTACAGCACCGGGCCGAAGGCCTTGGCGGCCTGCTCCAGCCGGGACGGGGAGGCCGCACAGCCGCCGTAGGCGATGCTGGTGAGCGAGGTGAGGTCGGCGGTGGGGAGGGTGGGGTCGTCCAGGAGGCGGTAGAGGAGCGGGGGCAGCAGCCAGAGGTGGCTGATGCGGTCGCGGGCGATCGCGGCGAGCACGGCGGTGGGGTCGAAGGCGCGGTGCAGGACGAGGCTGCCGCCGGACGCGAGCGTGATGTCGGCCAGTACGCCCGCCAGGTGGGCGAGCGAGGTGCAGGCGAGGAAGCGGGGCGGTTCGCCGGTGGCGGGCGGCTGCTGGGCGAGCATCCCGGCGTACGGGGCGTGCGCCATCCGTACTCCCTTGGGTATGCCGGTCGTTCCTCCGGTGTGCCGAATGCACCAGTCGTCGTCGGGTCGCGCGGCGCTCGCCACGACGGGCGTGGCGGGGAGGGCGGCGCAGGCCGCCACCAGGTCGGTGCCGAGGGCGGGGGCGGGCGCCGGACCGAAGGTCATGACCTCGGGGAGCGGGCCCTTGGTGTGGTGCAGGAGATCCCGTGCGGTGGCGTGCAGCTCGGGGTCGACGAGCAGCAGCACGGTCTCGGCGCTCTCGGCAACTCTGGCCAGCGTCCCGGCGGCCATCCCGTCGTAGAGGAGCACCACACGGGCGCCGAGGAGGTTGACGGCGTAGCGGGCGGCCAGCACCTCGGGGCGGTTGCCGCTGAGGAGGGAGACGGTGTCGCCGCGGCCGATGCCGTGCTCGGCGAGTACGGCGGCCATGCGGTGGACGGTGGCGTGTAAGGCGCCGGCGGTGATCTCGGGGCGGGTGCCGGTACCTGTGGGGCCGTCGGTGCCGGGGGGTGCCTCCGGGCCGGTCACCACGGTGCGGGACGGGTCGAGGGCGAGGGCGGTCAGGACGGTGTCGACGTAGCTGGTGAATCCGGTGGCGGGCGTCATGGCGCGGTGCTCCCTCGGTGCGGTGGCGGGCCGTTGACGGCCCGGTACGACCATGACGCTACGGTTCCCGGCTCATAGCCTCCACGACCAATTCCGCCATGTGCTCATGACCCGAGAGGTATGAGCGGGGTCAGCGTCTCCTCCGCGGCGGCCAGGATCTCGGTGACCCGCAGGCCGAAGTGGACGTCACAGGCGTTGGGCAGGCCGGTGTCGGCGGCGGCGAGCAGGGCGTCGACGGCGCGGTGGTAGGCCACCTCGGGGCCGTGCTGCCGGCGGGGCAGGCTGGTGACGCCGGCGGTGCCGCGGAGGGTGACCTCGACGCCGGATGCGGCGGCCGGGGCGGTCAGCCCGACCGTCACGGAGCTGGCCGCACCGCTGCTGTGACGCATCGTCAGCAGCACGGTGTCGGCCGGGCCGCGGGCGGCGGTGACCGTCTCCGCGTCGCCGAGGACCGCGAGGAGGACGGAGAGCGCATGCGGGGCGATGTCCCACAGGCCGCCCTTCTCCCGGCGCCAGGGCGAGTGCGCGTACGGGCTGGTGGTGCCGTCGGCGAAGACCGGCGCGAGCCAGTCGGCGTGCGCGGTGAACCAGCCGCCGACGGCGGCCTGGGCGGCGATCCACTCGCCCTCCTCCGCGCCGAAGCGGGCGGTGAAGAAGACCACCGAGGCGAGGCCGGCGCGGTCGGCGGCCTCGGCGACCGCGCGGGCCTCGGGTACCGAGGTGGCGACCGGCTTGTCCAGGAGGAGGTGACAGCCGGCCTCCGCGGCCCGTACCGCCAACGGGGCCTGCACGGACGGCGGCAGGGCGATCGCGACGGCGTCGCAGTCGGCGAACAGCTCGTCGGGCGCGGCGTAGGGGCGGCTGTCGTGGACCTGGGCCAGTGCGGCGGCGGCTTCCGGTCTGCGCCCCCAGATGCCGGTCAGTTCGACGCCGGGGTGGGCGGCGAGAGCGGGGGCGTGGACGCTGCGTGCCCAGGGGCCGGTGCCGAGGAGTCCGATGCGCAGGGTGGTCATGCGGCCAGTGTCCCGCGGGAGGCGCCGCACGACGAGCAGCCGCCGGCCCGGCTCCCGGCGGGTAATCCATATGCCCCGTCCACCGGGGCGGTGTTACGTTTCCCCCGCCGGCCGCGGGACTCCGGTGCGACTTCCGGACCTGCTCTGCAAAGCAACGATTCGCTGCTCGTGCCCCCATTCCCCGGCCGGCATCCGCGCTACGTGGGGGGGGAGGACGGGTGGAGAGCTACCCGGATCTGGTGGCGGCCGAGGACGTGCTGCTGTTCGTGAACGCCGCGATCACCTCCACCGGGCAGCGCGAATTCCACTCCGGGGCGGCCGAGCAGCAGCTGTCGCTGGACTTTCTGCACGCCTACGTACGGGTCAACTACCGGCCTCTGTACGCCGCCGCGCTCGCGCTGGACATCAATGACCACAACGCGGCGCTGATCGTACGGCGGCTGCTGGAGACGGCGGACGAGGCGACGGCGGCGGAGCGGCGTACGGAGGGGCGGCTGATCGCGGCCCGGCTGGCCCGGCTGCCCGCACCGCGGGTGTACCGGCTGTTCCGTGCGCTGCGCGCCGCCAAGGTCAACAACCGCCGCACCCGCGCGATCATGCGCGACTGGCTCGCGGCGCGCCCGGACCCGGCGCTGGACGCCGTGAAGTACCGGGCGGGTCTCAAGTGCGCGGCGCGCCATGCCCATCTGCCGCTGGCCGGGCTGCCGCACGGCGCCGGCGAGCTGGGCGACTTCCTCTTCGCGCCGCGGCGCCGTAAGCACTTCACCACCCCGCTGCTGGACGCCTGGCGCCGGGCGCACTACGAGCAGGGGGCGGTCTTCGAGCTGCCGTTCACCGTCGCCGAGGGGTTCGCGGCGGCGCACGGGATCGGCCGTCGCGCCTTCCTGGAGCGGATCGCCCCGCGGATGACGCGGCTGGAGCGGCTGCGGGTGCAGGAGTCGGCGCGTGCCGAGCGCGCCGCGGTGGACCGCGATCTCGCCGGGATGCCGCTGACCCGGCTCGCCGGGTATGTGCTGGGGCTCCCGCTCGACGACCGGGTGGCGCGGCGCGCGGAGCTGACCGGTGCGCTGCGGGCGGCGGCGCGGCGTACCGCGGGGGCGCAGGCCGGGACCTGGGGCCGGGTGGCGGCCGTCCTCGACGACAGCTTCTCCACCACCGGTTCGCGGCAGAAGCGGCGCCGTCCGCTGGCGACCGCACTGGCCTGCCACTTCCTGCTGGAGGCGCTGGCGGAGTCGTACCTTCCGCTCTGGACATCCGGGCGGACGGATGCGCTGCTCGCCCATCCGTACGGGCCGACCCCGCTGGGGATGCGGGTGCTGGACGCGCTGGAGTACGCGCCGGAGCGGCTGGTGATCGTCTCGGACGGCTGGGACAACGCGCCGCCCGGTCTGGCCGGTGAGGTGCTGCGGGTGTGGCGCACCCGCCTCGACCGGGAGCGCCGGACGTCGGTGGTGCATCTCAACCCGGTGTACGACGCCGAGGACTTCGCCGTGCGGCGGCTGTCCCCCGCGGTGCCGACGGCCGGGGTGCGCGATGCGGAGGATCTGCCGGCGCTGGTGCAGCTGGCGCACTTCGCGGAGGGGCGTACGGGGCTCGCGGAGCTGCGGGCCCATCTGGACGACCGGGTGCGGCAGTTCCTGGGCGAGGCGCACGGGAAGAACGAAGCGAACGCAGCGCACGACGCCAGCGACGGGCCGCTGCGGGAGGGGGACGCGGGGTGAGCAGACTGGATCTGGGCGGGCTGCGGGCCCGGCCGGCACAGGTGTGGGGCGCGGTACGGCTCGTCCCACTGGTGCGCGCGGAGCCGTACACCGATCTTCGGCTGCACCGCGAGCTCTACGCGGACGGACCGAGGGAGGCGTTCGGTCCGAGGGCGGTGCAGGCCGAGCGGGGCGTGTCCTACACGGCGTACATCCCGCACGGTTTCGTGGCGGACTGGACGGGTGACGGCTCGCCCGCCGCCGCGTACGGCTCGCAGCTCGGCGACGGGCGCGGACCGGTGGCCTGTGCGCCGCTGCACCTCCCCCGGAAGCTCGCCCAGCGGCGCCGCGGCAAGGAGCGGCCGTCCGGCGGGGCTTCGGGCCGGTCGTCGGGCGCCCTGCGGTTCCTGCCGCTCCACCTTGCGCTCGACGGCTATCTGGCGCTGCACTTCGGCGGCCCGTCCATCGTGTGGGAGGAGTGGACCCGGCGGGCGGTGCGCGACGGGCTCTCGCCGCGCGCCGAGCGGGCGTACCGGGGCGAGCAGGTGCCCGGACTCGACGACGCCCTGCGGATCTTCGAGATCCATCCGGGGCAGTGCGGGGTGCTGGTGTACGTCGCCGATGCGCTGGCCGCCGCCTTCGTGGTGCCGCATCCGGACGACTACCGGGCGCTGCACCCGTCGCTGCTCCAGGACATGTACGGCGAGCTGCTGTACCAGTACGCCCTCTATGGCGGTCCTGTGGCGGAGTTCACGACGCGGATCACCGCGGAGTACATCACCTCGCTCGCCGAGCTGCGGTCGGCCGCCGAGCGGCGGGCCCAGGAGTGGGAGGCGCAGCATGCCGGCCTGATGGCGGGCGATTTGCTGGACGAGACCTACGAGGTGCGGGAGGTGTACCGGATGGGCCGGTTCCGGCTGTCGCGCTTCCTGCCGCCGTTCGCGCTGCACCGTACCCAGCACATCGGTGAGATGATCACGGACGGGAAGGGACGGGTCGCCTACCTGAAGACCTTCCGGCTGACCGACAAGCAGGTCCGGCGCGGCCATGTGCTGCACCGGCTCGCCGCGTACGACTGGCATGTGGGGCGTACCGCGGAGGCGATGGGAATCAGCCACGAGGAGTTGGTGCGGCGGGTGCACCGGCTGGGTTTCGAGGGGCTGCTGAAGCAGAACCGGTGAGGCCTCAACTACAGAGTTATGGACAATTCCGGACAAAGACGTCTTGTAATCCAAGGCGCATGAGGCAGATCACCTTCAGAACGGCGGGATGTCCGACTGAGTAACCTGCGGTTCACAAATGGGCAACGGACGGGAAATCGCCTGTTGCGAGAGTGCGAACGTACGCCCCGCACGCGTACCCGCACCTACCCGTATAAGAGGACCCCGTGACCATCAAGGCCGAGTACATCTGGATCGACGGCACCCAGCCGACCGCCAAGCTCCGCTCCAAGACCAAGATCCTCGCCGACGGGTCCACGCTGCCGCGCTGGGGCTTCGACGGGTCCAGCACCAACCAGGCCGAAGGCCACTCCTCGGACCTCGTCCTGGAGCCGGTGTTCAGCTGCCCGGACCCGATCCGCGGCGGCGACCACCTGCTGGTGCTGTGCGAGGTGCTGAACACCGACCTGACCCCGCACGCCTCCAACACCCGTGCGCTGCTGCGCCCGGTGGCGGAGAAGTTCGCCGGCCAGGAGCCGATCTTCGGCATCGAGCAGGAGTACACCTTCCTCAAGGGCGACCGGCCGCTGGGCTTCCCCGAGGGCGGCGGCTACCCGGCGCCGCAGGCCGACTACTACTGCGGTGTGGGCGCCGACGCGATCTTCGGCCGCGAGATCGTCGAGAAGCACCTCGACCTGTGCCTGGCGGCCGGCCTCGGCCTGTCCGGCATCAACGCCGAGGTCATGCCCGGTCAGTGGGAGTTCCAGGTGGGCGCGCTGGCGCCGCTGGAGGTCTCGGACCACATGTGGGTGGCGCGCTGGCTGCTGCACCGGGTGGCGGAGGAGTTCGGCGTCACCGCGTCGCTGGACGCCAAGCCGGCCAAGGGCGACTGGAACGGCGCGGGCGCGCACACCAACTTCTCCACCCGCGCGATGCGTGAGGGCTACGACGCGATCATCACCGCCTGCGAGGCGCTGGGCGCGGACGGCAAGCCGCTGGAGCACGTCCGCCAGTACGGCACCGGCATCGAGGAGCGGCTGACCGGTGCGCACGAGACCGCGCCCTGGGACCAGTTCAGCTACGGCGCCTCCGACCGCGGCGCCTCGGTGCGCATCCCCTGGCAGGTCGAGGTCGAGAAGAAGGGCTACATCGAGGACCGCCGGCCGAACGCCAACGTCGACCCGTATGTGGTCACCCGGCTGATCGTGGACACCTGCTGCACGGAGCTGGCGCGGCGCGAGCAGGTCTGAGACGGGACCACCCGCGTGTGAAGGGGCCGGCCGAGGGGGCCGGCCCCTTTCGCGTTGCCCTGCGCGGGCCGGACCGGGCCGGTTGTCAGTGGCGGCTGGCAGGCTGGGGGACATGCTTGCGATCAGCGTCAGGACCGGGACCGGGCCGCACCCGCCGGCGGGGGCCTGAGATGCCGCCCCGCCTGCCCTGGGCCGCACCGCTGTATGTCGGCGCCGTACAGCTCGGTGCGTACGCCACCGCGCGGCTGCCCCGGCGGCGGCGCACGGAGCTGCTGCGCAGGCACTCCACCAACGTCGCCAATCTGCGGGCCGGGCGCTGGCAGACGCTGGCCACCAGCGCGGTCTTCGTCGAGGAGCCGATGCCGGTGCCGTACGGCGCCGCGCTGCTGGCCACCCTCGGGACGGCCGAGGCGCGCTGGGGCGCAGGGCGGGCGGCGGGGGTGTTCGCGGCCGGGCACGTCGGCGCCAGCCTGCTGATCTACGCGGGCCTGCGCGCCCGGAGGCCCGCGCTCGCAGCGGAGACCACCCACGCCGTCGACGTCGGCGCCAGCTACGGCTTCCATGCGACGGCGGGCGCCCTCGCGGCGGGCATTCCGCACCGCGGTGTGCGCACCGCGGTCACCGCCGGGCTGCTGGGCCTGGGGATACGTCCGGTGCTGCGCCGCGGGCGGACCTTCACCGACGCCGGTCATCTCACGGCGCTCGCACTCGGGTTGGCGACCGGGCGCGTGCCGCGGGGGCAGAGGTCGGGGGCGGAACCGTGCCCCCCACATGAGGGACAGATCCCCGGCGGTCTGGTTCAATAGGGGCATGGCCAGCCTCACCGACACCGCGACAGGTCGCAGCGACCTCGAGCCGTTCTGGCCGTCCCGGCAGGCGCACGCCTTCGATCGTCTGTGTTGCCGCGCGCACTGAGCGCGGGCCCGCACCTCCCTCACCGACGCCGCTGACCGGCGTCTCCAGCCCTGCCCGCGCGCATGACGTCCCCGACGCCCCTTCTGCGCGAAAGAGCTGACTCCCATGACGAACGTCCGTACCCTCACCGCCGGTTCCACGACGGCCCCCGCTTCCCCTCTCGCCCCGCACCCCCACCGCCACCGACTGCGCGCCGTGGCCCCCGACGAGGCCCACGCGTCACCCGCCCCGAGTGGAGGCGCTTCGCGCCGGAGTCCCGACCGGATCGCCGAGTTGCTGAACTCTGGCGCGACCTGGCTCCCGGCGCCCGAACACAGCGTGCCGGCGCTGCCCGGCCAGCCGCCGATGGTCGGCTACCTCGTCCTGGTACCGGCCGAGCAGGCCGCCGCCCCGCCACCGGCCGCCGCGCCGACGGTGCCCGCACCGACCGGCGACGCGACCGTACGGATCGACCCCGAGCGGCGGACCGTACGGGTCCAGGACCGCCTGCTGGACCTGACCTACCTGGAGTTCGAGCTGCTGGCCCATCTGGTCGCGCATCCGCACCGGGTGCACACCCGCGACCAGCTGGTGACCACGGTCTGGGGCTATGGACACGTCGGCGACGGCCGCACCGTCGATGTCCATGTCGCCCGGCTGCGCCGCAAGTTGGGCGCCGAGCACCGTTCGTCGATCGTGACGGTCCGGCGGGTCGGCTACAAGTACGTGCCGAGCGCCTGAGAGCGGGCCGGGCCCGCCGCGGCCCGCCTCAGATGCCCGGCTCAGGTGCCCTCCCGTTCCTCCCGGAGCGGGAGGGCGCCCGGCACCCGCCGGTGCAGCAATCCCACACCGCCGGCCACCAGCAGCCCGGCCGCGGAGGCCAGCAGCACCGCCTCGGCCGGGGAGTCGGTGAGCGCCGCGCCGCCCAGGCCGCCGAGGGCCGCGCTGCACAGCGCCCAGACGCCCGCACCCACGGCGTCCAGCAGCACAAAGCGGCGCAGCGGGAAGTGGACGCTCCCGGTGGACAGCGCGGAGACCACCCGGCCACCGGGTACGAAGCGGCCGGCGATGATGAGCAGTGCGGCGTGCCGTTCGACCAGGGCGCGGGCCCTGGTGTGCCGGGCCCGGCCGCGTTCGCCGCGCAGCAGCCGGGCGGTCGCGCGCGGGCCCGCGTACCGCCCCACCGCGTAGCCCAGGCAGTCCCCGGCCAGCGCCCCGGCCGCCGCGACGCCCGTCAGCAGGGCGAGCAGCGGCAGGTCGGGGCCGATGAGCACGGCGACCAGCAGCACGGTGGTCTCGCTCGGCATGAACGGCAGCAGCGCATCGAGGCCGGACACCAGCAGGATGACCAGCCACAGCCAGGGCGAGCCCAGCATGCCCTGCAACTGCCCGGTGAGCTGGTCGATCTGGTGCAGCGGGTCAAACATGGGCCGGGGTGTCGTGTACGGGCACGCCGGCCCCGTCCCGTACAGGCACGGCCGGTACCGCGGCTCCCGACGTCACCGCTCCCGGTACCGTCGCCGACCGGCCGCCCAGTGCCGCCCGGGCCGCCCGCGCCGCCAGCTCCCGCCGGTCCAGACCCGGCTCGCCCTCCGTCGTCAGCACCGGATGGGCGGTGACGCGTACGGTCAGCGCGCGGGCGGCGAGCACCCGGCGCAGCGAGCCGAGAAAGGTGTCCTCACCGCAGAAGGCGGCCACCGTGCTGGGCCGGCCCTGCTGGGAGTAGGCGAGGGTCACCGGACGGACCGGTGCGCCCGCGTCGAGGGCGGCCTGGAACGTGGCCCGGCGGAAGGTGCCCTGGTCGGCGGTGCACCAGGTGGTGGCCTGGGGAAAGACCGCCACCGAGTGCCCGGATCCCAGCAGCTCGGACAACTCCCTTACGGTGTGCGGCAGTTGGCGTGGGCTCGTACGGTCGATGAAGTATGTACCGGCTCTGCGTGCCAGGCCGCCGACCACCGGCCAGCCGCCGACCTCGCGCTTGGCGAGCAGGGTGACCGGCTCGACGGCGAGCAGGGCGGGGATGTCGAGCCAGGAGATGTGGTTGACGACGAGGAGGGTGCCGGGCCCGCCGGCCGGGGAGGTGAGCGCGCCGGACTGTGCCGTGGGGCCTTCGACGCGGATGTCCAGGGCGTCGAGCAGCGCTCCGGCGTGGGCGCGCAGCCGCGCCGGATCGGCCATCCGCTCGCCGTCGGTGAGCGCCCGGCGGACCGCATGGGCGAATGCGGCGGCGCGCCGGGCGATACCGGTCGCCGGCACCCGCGGCAGGGCGTGCGCGGCGCAGGCCGGGGTGCAGTCGGACCAGACGTCCCAGGGGCCGTTCACGACTCCCCCAGGAAGTAGCGCCGGTAGCGGTCGCCGAGCCGTTCCATGTCCAGGACGACGAAGAAGTCCGCGACATCGAACTCGGGGTCGTGGGCGGGTGCGCCGCAGATCACGGCGCCGATGCGGAGGTAGCCGCGGAGCAGCGGGGGCAGCTGGGCGGCGCTGGGGCGCTCGGGGGCCGGGACGGTGGCGTGCCAGGGGTGGTGCGGGGTGACCTGGAGCTCGGGCGGGGCGGCGTAACGGGTGCGGCCCAGCGCCCAGGCGTGGGCGGCGGCGGTGCCCCCGTCGGCGAGCGGGACCGAGGCGCAGCCTGCCAGATAGCGGTGGCCGGAGAGCAGCGTGTAGCGGGCCAGCGCCGCCCACATCTGGGTCATCACCGCGCCGCTGCGGTGATCGGGGTGGACGCAGGAGCGGCCGGCCTCGATGAGCGAGGGGCGCAGCTCCTCCAGCGCGGCGAGGTCGAACTCGCCGTCGGAGTAGAGCCGGGCGCTGCGGCCGGGCGGCAGCAGCCGGTAGGTGCCGACCACCTCGCCGGTGCCGGTGTGGGTGACGACGAGGTGGTCGGCGAGCTCGTCGACGGCGTCGATGTCGTGGCCGGCCAGCGGGGTGTGCAGGGTCGCGCCCAGCTCACCGGCGAAGACGTCATGGCGCAGCCGCTGGGCGGCGCGGATCTGCTCGACGGTGCCGGCGATCTGCGCGGTGTAGCCGGGGGTGCCGGCCACTGCCAGCGCGGAGGCCGTGACGGGTGCGGGTGCCGTGACGGCTGCGGGGGCCGCTTCCGGGGCGTGGGTGGCGGGGACGGTAGCGGACGCGGTCGTAGCCATGCTCATGGGAGCTCTCCATGGGGAGTGGGGAGGCTGGGCGAGTCGACGCGGCAGACTGTTCCCGTGCCTGACGGCCGAGCGCGTAACGGGCAGGGGGCGAGCGGGTGAGGGTCGGCGGAACAGCGTGCGCTGTGGTTCCCCCCACGTTTTTGGCTTTCCCGCCGTGGTGGTGTCTCGCCGTTGCGCCTGCGGCGGGCCAGGTGGTTGTTGGGTGCGGTGACGGTCCTCCGGCGCCTTGTTGGTGGACTGCTTCGCTTTACGTCCACCAACAAGGCCCCTCCGGCCCGTCCCCTCCCGTTGTGGGGTGGGAGGAGGCCGGTGGGGGTGCACGCAAGTGGGCAAATGTGCTATGCGGGCGTAAAGGGAACATTGGACGCACGCCCCCACTGAGGTTTCCCACCCACCCACGGGAGGGGACGGACCAGAGGACGAAGTCCGTAGGGCCGTCACCGCACCCGACGAACCAACGCCCGCCGCGTGGGGGTACCTCCCACGCCCTTCAGGCAGTGGGGGAGCTACGGCGAGACACCACCACGGCGGGACAGCCGACTACGTGGGGAGAGGCCGCAATGCGCAGACGCGCGCTGCTGGGAACTGCCGGAGCGATAGGGGTGGGAGCGGTGCTCGGCGGGGCCGCGTCCGCTGCGCAGCGGGCGGCGGGGTGGGACACCGCGCCGGCGCGGGCCGCGCTGGGACGGCTGCTGCCCGGGCATGCCGACCAGTTCGAGCTGGTGCCGCTCGCCGCCGAGGACGGCACCGACCGCTTCCGGGTCGAGGGGCGGGAGGGCCGGATCACCGTTGCCGGGACGACCCCCGCGGTGCTGCTGACCGGCGTGAACTGGTACCTCAAGTACACCTGTCGGGCCCATCTCTCGTGGGCAGGTGATCAGGTGGCGCTGCCCGCGCGGCTGCCAGGACCGCGCTCCCCCGTCGAGCGCGCCACGTCGCTGCCGCACCGCTTCGCGCTCAACGACACCCATGACGGCTACACCGCCCCGTACGCGGACTGGCCCCGCTGGGAGCGGCTGATCGACGTACTGGCGCTGCACGGGGTGAACGAGGTGCTGGTCACCCCGGGGGCCGAGGTCGTCTACCACCGGCTGCTGACCGGGTTCGGCTACTCCGACGCCGAGGCCCGTGGCTGGCTGCCGGCCCCCTCGCACCAGCCGTGGTGGCTGCTCCAGAACATGAGTGGTTACGGCGGGCCGGTCAGCCCCGAGCTTCTCGGCAGGCGGGGTGAGTTGGGGCGGAAGATCTGTGACCGGCTGCGGGCGCTGGGGATGCGCCCCGTGCTGCCGGGCTACTTCGGCACCGTGCCGGACGGGTTCGACGGGCGTAACCCCGGTGCCAGGACCGTCCCGCAGGGCACCTGGTCGGGTCTGAAGCGGCCGGACTGGCTGGATCCGCGTACCGCGGTCTTCGCCGAGGTGGCTGCCGCCTTCTACCACCACCAGGAACAACTCCTGGGCCCCGCAGACCACTTCAAGATGGATCTGCTGCACGAGGGCGGTGACCCCGGTGACGTGCCGGTGCCGGACGCCGCCCGCGCGGTCGAGAAGGCGCTGCGCACCGCGCGCCCCGGCGCCACCTGGGTGATCCTGGGCTGGCAGAACAATCCGCGGCGCGATCTGCTGGACGCCGTCGACCGCGAGCGGATGCTGATCGTGGACGGCCTCAGCGACCTGGAGACGGTCACCGACCGGGAGCGGGACTGGGGCGGGGTGCCGTACGCCTTCGGGTCCATCCCCAACTTCGGGGGGCGCACCACCGTCGGCGCCAAGACCCATGTCTGGGCCGAGCGCTTCACGGACTGGCGTGACAAGCCGGGCAGCCGGCTGGTGGGCACGGCGTATATGCCGGAGGCCGCGGAGCGGGACCCGGCGGCCTTCGAGCTGTTCTCCGAACTGGCCTGGCGGGAGCGCCCGGTGGACCGTGCGGCGTGGTTCGACGGCTATGCGGAGCTACGGTACGGCGGCCGGGACGAGGGGGCCCGGGCCGCGTTCGCCGCGCTGCGCACCAGCGCGTACGAGATCGCCAGCAAGGACGGCCGTCCGCACGACTCGGTCTTCGCGGCCCGCCCGGACCTGGCCGCCCGCTCCGGCACCACCTACGCCACCCATGGTCCGGCGTTCGACCCGGCGGCGTTCGACGGTGCCTTCGCCGCGCTGCTGGGGGTGCGCCCGGCGCTGCGCGGCAGCGACGCCTACCGCCACGATCTGACGGACGCCGCCCGGCAGGCCCTGGCCAACCGCTCCTGGCAGCTGATCGGGCAGCTCCAGGACGCCTACCGGCGCAAGGACCGGGCCGCGTTCGGTGCGCTGTCGGGGCTGTGGCTGCGGCTGATGCGGCTGAGCGAGGAGGTCACCGGCGCGCACCGGCACTTCCTGCTCGGACCGTGGCTGGCGGACGCCAGGGCGATGGCGTCCGGTCCCGAGGAGGCGGCGCGGCTGGAGCACAGCGCCCGGGCGCTGCTCACCACCTGGGCGGACCGGGCCACCGCCGACGGCGGCGCGCTCGCCAACTACGCCAACCGCGACTGGCACGGCCTGATCGGCGAGGTCCATCTTCCGCAGTGGCAGGCGTACTTGGACGAGCTCGCGGACGCGCTGGCGGCGGACCGGCCGCCCCGGCCCTTCGACTGGTACGCCCTGGAGGAGCCCTGGACCCGCCGGCGCGACGACCATCCGCTGCGTCCCACCGCCGATCCGTACCGCACCGCACAGCGGGTCCACAACGCCCTGGCCAGGGTCCCCTACCAGGGCACCGTCACGGTCACCGCCGCCCCGGCCGCGCTGCCGCCGGGCGGCCGGGCCACCGTCACCGCGGCACTGCGCAACGTCAACGGGCTGCGCGCGACCGGCCGGGTCGACTTCGCTCTGAAGGGCGTCGACGCCGCCGCCTCGGGCCCGGTGTCGCTGCCGTCCGTGCTGCCCGGCGGCACCGGCGAGGCCCGCTGGCGGGTCACCGCCCCGGCCGGCCCCCTGGATGCGCCGCTGCGCCCGCTCCCCTACGACCTGACCGTCGACTACGGCCCGAAGAGTGAGCCCCGCATCCGGGCGGCGCGGTCGGGCACGCTGTTCGTGGCCGGGCCGCTGGATGCGGAGCTGCGGACGGTGACCGGCAATGCGGCGGTCTTCGGCCAGTTGGCGGACCGTTTCGCGATCAATGGGGCGGGCGCGGACCTGTGGCGGTCCACCGCGGAGTTCGGCGCGCTGTACCGGCCGGGGGCGCTGGCGGCCGGCGGATCGGTGACGGTCGAGGTGACCTGGCAGGACGCCACCGGTCCCTGGGCGCGGGCCGGGATCATCGTCCGTAACCGGCTCACCGCCGCCCCGGGCTCACCGGACGCGCTCGGGTTCCTCAACCTCTCCGTGACGCCCGCCCACGGCATCGTGCTGTCGTACGACGCGGACGGCGACGGCGCCCTGGACACCTACCGGCGGATCACCGGCGTGGGCGCTCCCGTGCTGCTGCGGCTGGCCCGTGGCGCCGGTACGTACACCGGATCCTGTTCGACGGACGGCGGTGCCACCTGGCGGGAGATCGCCACCGTCACCGTCCCGGGAGCGGCCGTCCGCCAGGACACCGGGCTGCACCAGTCGGCCGCCAACTCCGGGACGGGGGACCGCGGTACGGCCGAGTTCCGCCGCTGGCGGCTCACTGGAAGCCGACCTGGCCACCGCGTACGCTGACCGGCACGGCCACGGGCCGGAACGGACCACGAGCGAGGGGATCACGGTATGAGTGCCGCAGCTGAGAAGGAGTGGCTCTACGCCCTCGACATCTCCGACGCCACCTGGCAGCGCGCCCCCGGGGACGCCGAGGAGGCGGTGGAGATCGCCTTCCTGGAGCGCGGTGCGGTGGCCATGCGCAACTCCACGGAGCCCGATGTGGTACTGCGCTACACCGAGGCGGAGTGGCGGGCCTTCGTGCTGGGCGCCCGGGACGGCGAGTTCGATCTCAAGCAGTAGCCGGCTCCCCCGAGTTGGGCCTGCGGCCACCGTGGACGGCGCACCGCGGTGGCCGCAGTCGTGTGCGCAGACCGTGCCGTCACCCGTCAGGGCGGCCGTGCGGGCGCCGGTGACCATCACAGGATTCACTCGTTTCACCGAACGTGAAGCAGCAGCAGGCGATCTCCACACGTCCGGACCGCTCCTCCCCCGGCGGCCCCGTCGAACTCGGTGATGTCATCGACGTCGAACAGGCCGAGGCGGCGCTGGTCGAGCACTACCCCCGGCTGGTCCGGCTGGCCTACCTCGTACTGCCGCCCGGCCAGACCCGCGGCCGCCGGGTGCTCGCCGCCCACGGCGTGGTGCAGCGCACGCTGCCGCGCCAGCGCGCCTCCACCCGCGGGCTCGGTCTGCCCGCCCAGCGGGCCGGGACGGAAGCGGCGATCGACCCTGGCTACGCCTTCGTACGGCTGCGGGTGCTGCGCGCCGCACTCGCCGCCGGGCGCTCGCGCCGGCTGCCCACTCCGCCGCTGCTCCCCCAGGTCTGGGGTCTGCGGCTCTTCCCGCGCTCCGGCGGCGCCGATGAACTGGCGCTGGACCAGGCGCTGTCGGCGCTGGCCGGGCCGGCCAGGGCGGCGTTCGTGCTGCGCGATCTGGAGCGGCTGAGCCCGCCCGAGGCCCGCCGGGTGCTGGAGGCTGCCGGGGTGGCGGACCCCCGGGAGGCGCTGGAGGAGGCGGAGCGGGCCGAGATGCCGGCCGGCAGCCGGGACCGGTCGCTGCTGGAATCGCCGGAGTTCGACCCGTGCGCGCTCCAGGCCCGGCCGACGGATCTGATCCGGCGGCGGCAGCACGGCCGGGCGGTGCTGGCGGCGGGTGCCGCGGTGCTGGTCTGCGGGGCGCTGCTGGGGCTGCCGGGCGACGGCTGGGGCCCGGACGGCGCCGCCGCCCCGCCGTACGCCCGTAATGCGGCGGCCGAAGCGGCCCTGGATCCGGGCCGGTTGATGGTGACCTCGGCGACCGCCTGGAAGACCGCCGCCCGGCAGGACTTCGCCGCCTGGCCGGCCCGCGGCGACCGGCTCCACGACAAGGCGCTGCTGCGCCGCGCACTGGCCGTCTGGGCCAGGCCGGGGGCCGGGGTGCAGGTCTCGGCGACGCCCGGCACACCGGCCGGTCCGCCCGCCGGGCCCGCCCAGCTGCTCTTCGCGGGTGAGGTGGACCACGCCGTGGTGGTGCTCTTCCACGACGGTCTGCGGGTGGTCCGCTACGCCGAGACGGCGGACGAGGAGGGCCGGGCCGAGGGCGCGGGCGCGGCGCTGGACTTCGCCCGTACGGACGGCGCGGTGGCGGATGCGGCGAGTGCCCTGGTGGTGAGCCGTACCCAGGCCAATGTCCGCTATCTGACGGCGCCCTGGGTGGGGTCGGCGCGGCTGGTCGATCTGCTGAAGCCGCGTTCCGCGGGACAGGCGGCGCCCGTCGACGCGAGCGGGCTGACCGGGCCGGTGCCCGTGCCGCGGCCGGCGGAGGAGTGCACCGGCTGGCCGGCTCTGCGGATGGGCGGTCATCTGCTGACCGATCTCGGTGAGCTGACCCCGGCCCGGCTGACGTACGGCAGCCCGCGCAAGCCGGGCGAGGTGGCCGCCCCGCGGGCCAGGACGGCCTGGGCGCGTACGGCGTGCCAGCTGGCGGCGTTCCGCGCGCAGGGCGTGCGGGCGGTGAACTCCTGGGAGTTCGCCCGGCAGCCGCTGCCCAGTGGCGCGGGCAGTGCGGCCTGGCTGTGCACCCGTGCGGAGACCTGGCGCGGGGCGGGCAGCCGGACGACGGCCCAGATCCAGGCGCCGGCGCCGCACGGCCGGCCGTATGCGACCGGGGTGGTGGCGGCCAGTGCCACGGGCGGTACGGCCTGCGGCCCGCGGTCTCCGAAGGCGCTGGCCGGGGTGCTGTGGAAGTCCCCGGCGGGCACCTGGTGGCTGCTGGCGGCGGGCAGCGCACAGGTCACGTCGATCACCGCGACCGGCGGCCTCCAGGGTCAGGCGCCCGGACGTCTGCTCTCGCTCCCGGCGAAGGCGGGCGACCGGGCGGAGCTGACGGGGCGGCTGGCGAACGGCGGAAAGCTGGAGGCGCTGCGCTGAGGAGTGTGCCGGCCGCCGCGGTGGGTCAGCGGCGGCCGGCACCGGGCGGTCAGCTCAGCACGGGCGGAGCGAGTAGATCGGGTCCCAGGTCGCGGTGCCGCGCTGGTAGGCCCTCGACGTCCAGCGGACGCTGCCGTCCTTGTTGAAGAACTTGGCGACCGTGCCGGGCGTCTGGTTGTTGATGAACGGCCCGTCGCCGTACCAGTTCCGCACGTACCAGGTCTGGCACTTGTAGAAGTCGAAGTTGACGCCCCGGACGGTCATGCACAGGTGTCCGTAGGCGCAGTTCAGGGCGGCGGAGTTCGTGGCGGCCGTGGAGTGCTGCGGGGCGACGGTCACGGTGAGGCCGTCGTAGACGATCTTCGTGGCGGAGACCTGGTGGCCGCCGGGCAGTGCGGCGAGGACCGCGTCGACCCGGTGCTGGAGGGCGGTCGCCCGGGTGTCGGCCGGTCCGGTGGCGCGCGCCTGGGCGCGGAGACCGGGCTGCGGTGCGGCCGAGGCCGCGACCGAGGAGCCGGCGAGCAGTGTGGCGGCCGCGACGAGCGTGGCGGCCCGCTTGGTCAGGTTCATGCGCTTCCCCCTGTAGGGCGTTGGTGCCTGGCAGCATCCTTGCCGCCGAACCCGAGGCGCGAAAGCCACATTCTTGCCACCCCGCACACAACACCACATCCCTCATGAATCCCACCCGTCATCCCCGTAATCGGGCAACTCGCCACCCCTCGGGGAACTTTCACCGTCCGAGGGGTACCGGCACTCCTTACCCGTCAGTACATTGACGCCATGTCTAATACGGCCTCGCTGCGGCCCCAGCCGGTCGCGTCCGAGCACACCCCGTTGAAGGCCCGCAATGTCGCCTTCGACTGGGCGGACACCCCGCTGCACTGGATTCCTGGCGACCCCGCCAGCACCCACACGATCAATGTGCTGCATCTGCTGCTGCCGGCCGGCGAGCGCTGGTTCGTGCACGTCTACAAGCAGGCGCTGCCCGCCATCCGCGACCCCCGGCTGCGCGCCGATGTCATCGGGTTCATCGGGCAGGAAGCGATGCACTCACAGGCGCACGACGCGGTGCTGCCGCACCTCAAGGCGCAGGGGCTCGACCCGACCCCGTACACCGCGCAGGTGGACTGGCTCTTCGAGAAGCTGCTCGGCGACCGCACCCTGCCGCCGGGCCGGGCCCGTCGGTGGTGGCTGCTGGAGCGGGTCGCGATGATCGCCGCCATCGAGCACTACACCGCGTTCCTCGGCGACTGGGTGCTCAACGCCGAGGCGCTGGACGCCAGGGGCGCCGATCCGACCATGCTCGACCTGCTGCGCTGGCACGGCGCCGAGGAGGTCGAGCACCGCTCGGTCGCCTTCGACCTGTTCCTGCACCTCGACGGCGACTACCGGCGGCGGGTGCGGACCTGGGCCACCGCGTTCACCGCGCTGGTGTTCCTGTGGCAGCGCGGCACCCGCTTCTTCATGGAGAACGACCCCTCGCTGACCGACGGCAGGGCCAGCTTCCGGGAGTTCTTCCGCGCCGGACGGCAGGGCGTGCTGCCGACCGCCGGGGCGATGGCCCGCTCCATCCCGCAGTACCTCAGCCGCAGTTACCACCCCTCACAGCACGGCAGCACCGCACAGGCCGTCGCCTATCTCGCCCGCTCCCCCGCCGCGACGGCGGCCGAGGCCCGTACGGGCGGAGGTGCCTGAGATGCCGCGTACCCGAACCGTGGTCATGGCCGGCGCGGCGGCGCTGCTGGCCCGGCGGGCCCTGCGCCGGCGGGTGCGCGCCTCCCCGCTGTGGCCGCTGCCGGCCCTGCACGAGCCGGTCTCGGGCCGGGGCCGCACGGCGGCCAACAGCCCTGGAACGGCCCGGAAGTTGATGGTCGCCGAGCGCACCGAAGCGGCCGAGGGCGTCGTACGGCTGCGCCTGGAAGGGCCGGAGCTGCCGGCGTGGGAGCCGGGCGCCCATATCGATCTGGTGCTGCCGTCCGGGGCGGTGCGCCAGTACTCGCTGTGCGGGGACCCGGCGACGCGCGGCTCGTACACGATCGCCGTCCGGCTGATCGAGGACGGCCGGGGCGGCTCGCTGGAGGTGCACGAGCAGCTGCACGAGGGGACCGAGGTCGAGGTCCGCGGACCGCGCAACCGCTTCCCGCTCCGGGACAGCCCCGCGTATGTCTTCATCGCGGGCGGGATCGGCATCACCCCGGTCCTGCCGATGGTGCGGCAGGCCGAGCGGGACGGGGTGCCGTGGCGGCTGGTGTACGGCGGGCGGTCGCGGGCCTCGATGCCGTTCCTGGCGGAGATCGAGGAGCTGGCGGGCGCAGGGACGGACCGGGTGACGGTGGTCGCCGAGGACGAGGACGGCCGGCCCGACCTCGCCGCGGTGCTCGCCGGTGCGCCGCCGCGGGCCGCCGTCTACTGCTGCGGGCCCGAGCCGCTGAGGGACGCGGTCGAGGCGCTGCTGCCGGCCGTGACCGAGGGCCTGACGCTGCACACCGAACGCTTCGCGCCGGCCACCCCCGCACCGGCCGGCGAGAACGAGCCGTTCGAGGTGGAGCTGCGGCGCACCGGCCGTACGGTCACGGTGGCCGCGGACACCAGTGTGCTGCGCGCGATCCGCGCACAGGCGCTGCCGGATCTGCCGTACTCCTGTGAGCAGGGCTTCTGCGGCACCTGCCAACAGCGGGTGCTGGCCGGTGAGGTGGACCACCGCGATGCGCTGCTGACCGATGCCGAGCGCGCGGATGCGCTGCTGATCTGCGTCTCGCGGGCGCGGGGCGGCGGCGGGCTCGTGCTGGATCTGTGATTCCGCGGCGCGGCCCCGGTCGTTATGGTGGTCCGCATGACGACCGGGACGCGCCGCAGGATGGGCGTCGAGGAGCGGCGCGATCAGCTGATCGCGGTCGCCCTCGACCTCTTCAGCCACCGCTCCCCGGAGGATGTGGCGATCGACGAGATCGCCGAGGCGGCCGGTATTTCCCGGCCGTTGGTCTACCACTACTTCCCGGGCAAACAGCAGTTGTACGAGGCCGCGCTGCGGCGGGCCGCGGAGGAGCTGACCGCCCGCTTCGTGGAACCGCACGAAGGCCCGCTCGGCGCCCGGCTGTTGCGGGTCATGGAGCGGTTCTTCGACTTCGTCGACGAGCACGGCCCCGGCTTCTCGGCCCTGATGCGGGGCGGCCCGGCCATCGGCTCGACCCGCACCAGCGCAATGATCGACGGCGTACGCCAGGCCGCATACGAGCAGATCCTCGCCCACCTCGGCATCCCCGACCCGCCCCCGCGCCTGGAGTTGGTGGTCCGCTCGTGGATCTCCCTGGCCGAGACCACCGCACTGCTGTGGCTGGACGGCCGCCGTATTCCGCGAACGGAGCTGGCCCGTCAGCTCGTTCATGACTTCGCGGCGCTGGCGGCGGTGAGCGCCGCGTACGACGAGCGGATGGCCCAGGTCGTCCGGCGGATGCTCGCCGACGAGCCGGCGGACGGGATGTTCGCGGATCTGGTGGGCCGGCTGATGGAGCTGCCGCAGCCGGTCTAGGGGGCTGTGCGCCGGTGCGGACGGCATCCGGCGGCGCGTTCGTCGTGCGGCCGGCCCGCCGGGCGTGGTGCCCGGGGGCCGGCCGCCGTCAGGCCGGTGCGGTCTAGGCGTTGCCCGTGAGGCTGGCGAACACCACCACGTTGTCCCGGTAGTAGTGCTGGCCCTGGTCGTAGTCCCCGCCGCAGGTGATCAGGCGGAGCCCCGCGTGGTCGAGGTTCTTGTAGACCTCCACGGTGGGGAACTTGTTCTTCGGGTACTGGGCGATGCGGTCGACGGTGAACTTCGCCGAGGTGCCGTCCTTCCGGGCGACCTCGATGGTGTCACCGCGCTTCATCGACGACAGCCGGTGGAACACCGACGGTGCGCCGTTCCAGCTGACATGGCCAGCGATCACGGCCGGGCCCCGGGCCCCCGGTGTCGGCCCGGGCCGGTACCAGCCGGCCTTGTCCGGGTCGCGCGGTGTCTCCATCGTGCCGTCCTTGTGCTGTCCCAGCGTCTCCAGCGTGGACGACACCTTCAGCGCGGGGATGGAGACCCGTAGCGGGGCCGACGCCGGCATGCTCGCGGCGGAGGCGCCGCCCGCGCCGCCCGGCTCGGACGCCCCGTCGTGGGACGCGTGCCCGCCCTGGCCCTGCTGCTCCGCGGGGAGCGACTGCGGCGGCGCCTGGTCCTGCCCTCCGCACCCGGCGACGAGTACGGCCGCCACTGCCGCGGCGAGCACACCGCCGAGGGCCCGGCGGCCCCGGCGTCCCGTGCTCACGGTGGCCCCGCTGCGGGCGCTCATGCGGCGGCCCCGCTGTTCCCGCCGCGCACCGGGGCGAGCGGCGCCCGGCGGCGGCGCCGGACGACCAGCGTGCCGGTCACCATCGCCGCGGCGAGCCCGCCGGCGCCGACCATCGCGATCGGGGCTGCCGTGGTGGTGGCGGGAGCGTCCACGGGGCCGGTCCCGGTCTCGACCCCGCCGACCGGGATGGACCCGACCGCGGCGCCCTGGACCTCACCGCAGTTGGTCGGGGCGGTGGCCTCCTGGGGGAGTTTGGGGTCGAGTTCGCTCTTGCCCGCGCCCTCGAAGTCGTACTTCTTGTTGTTGTTGCGGTCGATGCCGTGCTGCACGATGTGCAGGTCCTTGATGTGGTCGACCACGTCCTGGGAGACGGTGAGCGTGCGCTCGTAGGAGAGCTTGCCCTGGGCGTTCACCACCGGCATCCGGTCCACGGCGAGGCCGCTCTTGGCGTCGGTGGAGCCCTGGGTGGTCAGCGAGATGTTGATGTCTCCGTAGTCGACGGTGGCTTCGGTGTTGTTGAGAATCCCGTCGCCGTTGGTGTCGTCGCTCGCGTCCGGGCAGTGGAAGTCGTGCCCGTCGGTGGAGCCGTGGAGGTGCTGGGCGGAGGGCTGTCCCGGTACGAGCCCCTCGGACTCGATCTTCACGGTCAGCTGGTTGCCCTTGAGGCTGAGCATCGCGACGCCCTTGGAACCGGAGTCGTTCAGCGGCGCCAGGTTGATCTGGTAGGCCCCGTTGCCCTCGGCGAGGGCCGGGGACGCGGCGCCCACCGTGAGAGCCAGGGCGGCCGGCAGTGCGGCGACTGCGGCGAGGCGGCTGGTACGCGTGGGGATCACGTTCGTTCCTTTCCGGCGGCCCTCCGTGGCGGAGGACCGCATGTCGTCCAGGTGCGAAGCGACACCTCTGAGAGGCATCAACCTCGGCGAGGTCTCACCCCCTTTATTCGTAACGCCGGCGTCTCAGAGCGGGTGGAGCGCAAAATTTGTCGGCACGGCACAATTCTGCGCATGGATGAGATGACGTTCCGGCTCGCCGACGACGGCGCCGATGCGGCCGTTCTGGTCGAGCTGTACGACGCCGCGGCGCGGTGGATGCAGGCCTCCGGTATCGAGCAGTGGAAGCCCGGCGGGAAGAGTGAGGAGCACTTCCACCAGCGGATGAAGGAGGGCGAGGTCTGGTTCGCGGAGGCCGGTGGGCGGATAGCCGGGGCCTTCGAGCTGTGGTGGCAGGACGAGCCCGCGTGGGGGCCGCAGCCGCCGGAGGCGGGGTATGTGCACCGGCTGATGGTCGACCGGGGGCAGGCCCCGGCGGGCACCGGGCAGGCGATGCTGGCGCATGCGGAGCGGCGGATCGTCGAGGCCGGGCGCACCTGGTCGCGGCTGGACTGCCTCGCGTCCAATCCGCGGCTGCGTACGTACTACGAGGGCGCCGGGTACACGGTCGTCGGGGAGCAGCCCTGCAAGGAGGGCAACGGCGGAAGTCCGTACGCCGTCACCCTCCTTGAGAAGCGGCTGCTTCGTTAGGGCCCGAGCCTCAGCCCTGGGCCTCGGCCCTGGGTCTCAGCCCTGAGCCTCAGCCCTGGCGGAAGACCGCCACTGTGCGGGCCGGGACGGTGAAGGTGCCCGTGGCGGGGGCGTAGGAGGCGGTGGCGGTGGTGCGGTCCGCGCCGTGGGCCTGGACGGGGTGCAGGGCGTACGGCCGGCCGGCGAGGGCGTCGAGGGTCTGGTGCTGCCGCTGCGGGGTGGCGTTGAAGACGATCACCAGGTCGGCGAGCCGCATGGTGAGCACGCCGGGGGTCTCGTCCTTTCCGGAGAGCGGGAAGGAGAGCTGCGACTGGACCGCGGCGGTGGTGGGGAGGGCGAAGGCCGGTTCGGTGGCGTGGATGCGGAGCAGGTCGCGGTAGGCGGCGGAGGCGCCGCGGATCTCGGCGCAGCCGGGGCGGAGGGCGGGGTCGGTCAGGAGCGGTTTGGCGTAGGGCCACTTGTCCTTGTTGTCGGCGGCCGGGGGCAGTCCGCGGCCGAAGCCGTTGCCGTCGGCGCAGTTCCAGTGCAGGGCGTTGAACCAGTCGCCGCTGTTGAAGGAGTTGCGGTCCAGGGACTTGGAGCGGAGCAGGTCGGTGCCGGCCTGGGAGAGCGCGGGGCCTTGCGAAAGCATTGCGGTGGCCAGTGCAAGGACTTGCATACGGGCACGGTCGGCGGCGCTGGTTCCTTGCGGGAGTTTGTACGCCAGCGCGTCGTAGAGGGTTTCGTTGTCGTGGGCGTCGGCGTAGGCGAGGGCGTCGCCCGGGGCGGCGGCGTAGCCGACCGGGGCGCCGTTGTAGTCGACCTGGGACCCCTTGACGCGGCGGCCGGTGGTGTCGGTGAACGCGTAGTCGGCGAGGTTGCCGGTGAGGCCGACCTTGAGGAGGTCCTGTTGGTGCAGCAGGCGGGCGCGCTGGGCGGCTGAATCGCCGTTTGCCGGGGAGGAGTTGGGGTCGGTGTACAGGCCGGAGGCGAAGCCCTGGACGCGGGGGTCGGCGTCGAAGGGGCCGCCGCCGCGTACCGCGTCGCGGGCCCGGTCGCTGAAGGTGGCGATGCCGGTGCCGGCCATGTTCTGCTGGGTGGCCTGGACGAAACGGGCGTCGCCGGCGGCCTCGCCGAAGTTCCAGCCCTCGCCGTAGAGGATGACTGCCTTGCCGTCGACCCCGTCCTTGCTCGGTGTCAGGGCGTCCAGTGCCTTGCGGACGGCGAGGATGTTGGCCTTGGGGTGGTGGCCCATGAGGTCGAAGCGGAAGCCGTCGACCTTGTACTCCTTGGCCCAGGTGACGACGGAGTCGACGACGAGCTTGCCCATCATGGTGTGTTCGGGCGCGGTGCCGGAGCAGCAGGTGGAGGTGGCCACGCTGCCGTCGTCGAGCAGCCGCTGGTAGTAGCCGGGGACGATGCGGTCGAGGACGGAGTGCGGATCCTGGCCGCTCGCGGCGGTGTGGTTGTAGACGACGTCCATGACGGTGCGCAGCCCGGCGCCGTTGAGGCCCTGCACCATCCGGCGGAATTCGACGGTACGGGCGGTGCCGTCCGGGTCGGAGGCGTAGGAGCCCTCGGGGACGGTGTAGTGCAGGGGGTCGTAGCCCCAGTTGTAGGCGTCGCGGGCGGCGGTCCTGGTCACGCACTCCTGCTGGCGGTCGGAGTCGGGCGCGTAGGAGGTGAGGTCGCAGCCGGGGCGGTCCTGGTCGGCGCGCTTCTCCGGGACGGTTGCGCCGTCGAAAGCCGGCAGCAAGTGGACGTAAGAAGTTCCAGCGGCCGCAAGGGATTTCATATGGCGCATGCCGTCGGACTGTTCGTCGGTGAAAGCGAGGTACTGGCCCGGGTGGCGGGAGGTGCGGTCCTCGACGGAGAAGTCGCGGACGTGCAGCTCCTGGATGCGTGCCCGGCGCAGCGGCACCGCGGCGGGTTTGCCCAGCTCCGTCCAGCCCTCGGGGGCGAGCGCGGGGTCGTCGAGATCGACGACGAGGCTGTGGGACGAATCGGCGGTCAGCGCGGTGGAGTAGGGGTCGGTGACCTTGTTGGTGACGGTCCTGCCGACGGTGGGCGCCCAGACGGTGACGAGGTAGCGGTACGGCTTGCCGGCCCAGTCACGCTGCCCCTGCACGCGCCAGACGCCGCTGCTGTCGTCGCGTCGCATCGGGACCCGTCGGCCGTCGAGTTCCAGGGCGACGGTACGGGCGGTGGGCGCCCAAACGGAGAGGGTGGGGCGGCCGTGGTCGAAGACCGGTCCCAGCCGGGCGTGTTGGGCCCGGGTGCCGTAGAGGTCGTCCAGGACTCCCGGTATCTGTACGCCGGTGGTCAGGCTCCGGCCGTCCGCCGCGTGCTGGGTGGCGACGATCCGTCCGCGCAGCGCCGTACGGGCCAGGCCGCGGTCGCGGGGGTCGACGGTGAAGGCCGGGTAGCCCGTCAGATGGGGGAAGGCGTTGCGTTCGGCCGGGGTCAGGGTGCCGGGCGTGAGCCGGATGCGCCGCCCGGCCGCGCCGGGCCCGTCCGGCCCGAACTCCAGCTGGGCGGCGGTGCGCTCGGCGCCCTTCCAGACCACGGTGTCGCGGTCGATCCACTGGGCCAGCGCCTGGTCCTGGCCGGACGGCGCCGCCTGGGCCGGCTGCTGCGGGGAGGAGACGAGCAGGGTCGCGGCGCCGAGGGTCAGGGCGAGGGCGGCGGCCAGGCGCCGGGCGGACCGGCGTGGGGTGGAGGACATGGGTCATGGTTCTAGCCGCGACGATTCGGCGTTGCAAGACCTTACGCAAGACATTGCAAGGGTGTTACGTTCTTTCCCGCACCAGCCGGTCCGGTCGGCCGGAGACCCGTCCCAACGGGCCCTACGCGCCCGGCCGTCCGGACCGGCCCCAGCCCGTAAGGCCACATGCCGCCCGACCGTGCGAACAGCGACTACGAGGGCGCCCCCTACGCCGCCCGCGCCCAACTCCGCACCTCAGCAACCCCCTTGAGAAATAAAACGCTTGTGCGAAGCCGAGCCGCTGTGGTTGGGTTCTTGCGGCGCGCGCCCTATTCGCGACCAAACCAGGGGGAGTTTCATGAAGATGCGTATTGGCGGAGCTTCGGCCGTACTGGCCGTACTGCTGGCCGCTGGTTCGACCGTGCCGGCCCATGCCGACGAGCACACCACACCCGCAGGCAGCTACCAGGCGACCGCCGCCCGCGCCCCGCACGGCTTCCTGACCAAGGGGGACTACGCCCACTTCTCACACACCGTGAGCAAGACGGTCAACGCCCACGGCTGGTGGAAGAAGATCGACGGTCCGGCGACACACGCCAAGATCACCATCTGGTTGCAGGTCAAGGTCGGCAGCGGGTGGCGGACCCTCGACAAGGGGGTCAAGACCGTTCCGCAGGGCGGCGGAAGCAACAAGAGGGCCGTCGCCAACTGGAAGTGCACCAACCTCATCGTGAAGAACCACTTCCGTACGGTGGTGGACGCGGACATCGTCGGCTACCCGGACGGGCCTGAGAAGCTGGTGACCAAGACGCAGACGCTGTACTGCGGCGTCTAGCAGCCGGCCGCGCCGGGATACCGGTCGGGTACAGAAAGGGCCTTGGCGTGTACTACGAGACGCTTGTTGCCTTGCACGGGGTACTCGACCGGTATCCATGGGCCTCGCACCTCACCTGCGAGGACACCGGAAGCGAACTGTACGACCTTGCCATGCGCAGGGCGGAGGCCTACGGCTGGTACTCCACCGGCGGCTGGACGTACAAGTACGAGGGCTGGGGCGAGGCCCGCATCGTCCAGGACCCGGGACGCTGGGCCGACTGCCTGGCCGGCGGGGACTGGACGCAGGACGGGCAGGTCCGGGAGCTGGCGTGGATGTCGGCGGACATCCCGGACGATGTCCGGGAGCCGCGTCTCCCGGTCCTTCACGTGGCGCGCATCCTGTCGGACGCGGTGAACCGGATCGGCCGCGTCCGGTTCACCGGGCTGCATGCCGTCCTCCCGCTGCACGAGCTCGTCGGTGACGCCTCCGACGACCTGGCGGCGATGCGGAAGTGGTTCGCCCTCGCCGACCCGTCCACGTCGGTCCCGGTGAGCGTCACCGTCGCCACCGGCCCCGCCATGTGGGGCAAGGAGACGGCTGTGCGCGACGCCGCCGGAGAGCGGCTGGGCGACATCGCGGAGGTCGACGTTGCCGCCGGGCAGCTCGACCTGTCCGGCATGGCGGACGTCGATGGCGAGCACGGCTACAACAAGGGCCGTGAGCGGGGCGTGATGCGGTTCGCGTGCCGTGTGCCCGAGTGGTCGCCGGAGGTCGCGGTGTGGCTGGTCGAGGTCCTGGGCGATGCGTTGCGCGCCGTCGAATGCGCGGAGCAGGTGGTGGTGACCGCCTCGCTGGCGTCCCGGCCCGACGACGCCCCCCACTGAACGGCCGCCCCTCCCACCTGCGCCTCACCCGTTGCGACGAGTGTTTAGCCCACCTGGCCCCAGGCCGTAGCGGTGCTCACGGTGTCGGCGAGCCACCGTGCTTCCATCCCGTCATGGAGGTGCTCACATGATGGCTGGAGACCGACAACGGGACACCGATCGTCGAGCAGGTGCGCCGCGACGGCGCGTGCTTGCCGCGGCCGCCCTCGCTCCGATGACGGCCGGGGCCCCGACCCCCGCTCGCGCCCTGCCCGCCAGGGAGCCCCAGGCGAGAGGCAGCGGGCCGATCGAGCCGGTGCCCACCGTCCTGTCGGACTGGAAGGACGTGGCCGGCAAGCTGGGCCGCACGGGCGACATGAAGCGGAAGGTGATGTACCACACGGGCCTGCCACGCCGGGACCTCCGGGTGCTCTCCCGCAACGTCACCGTCAAACCGGCGCTCGCCCTGGGCTCGCACGTGTCCTTCGTCCGTTACGCCGACGACAGCACGCTGCTGATGGGCGATGTGGTGGTCACCGAGCCCGAGTTGCAGGGGTTCATCGATACCCTGCACGCCCACGGGATCGAGCAGACCGCCCTCCACAAGCACCTGCTCTCCCACACCCCTGACATCTGGTGGGTCCATGTCCACGGGCACGGCCACGATCCGGGAGCCCTCGCCCACGGCCTGCGCGCGGCGTTCGACCGCACCGGCACCCCTCCCCCGCGACCGCCCGCCCCGAAGCAGACCCTCGACCTCGATACCGCCGGCATCGATGCCGCGCTGGGCGCAAAGGGGGTCGCCGACGACGGGATCTACAAGTGCATCTTCGTCCGCCGGGAGACCATCACCGACGGCCACTTGGTGCTGCCCCCGGGCCTGGGATCGACCAGTGCGTTCAACTTCCAGCCGCTGGGCGGCGGCCGGGCCGCGATCAGCGGCGACTGCGCCATGATCGCCAAGGAGGTGCAAACCGTCCTGGTGGCCCTGCGGCGTGCCGGGGCCGAGCTCGTCGAGCTGCACAACCACGGCTTGACGGATGAACCCCGCCTGTTCTTCGTCCACTTCTGGGCCATCGGTGACGGCGTGAGGCTCGCGCGGGCCCTGCGCCCCGCGGTGGAGGCCACCAACGTAGGAGCGGCCGGCTGACCGCCCGCGCGACCGGCGGCCCGGAAGTCCGGAACGCCGAGTCGCCGCGGACCGTCCCGTCCGGGACGACGCCGGAGGTCAGAACGTCCAGGTGGTGTACCACGTGGCCTGACTGGTGGGGTGGGCCAGGTCGGTGGTGACTCCGCTGAGGCGGCCGTCGGAGCCCCGGGAGCCGATGTAGCGGCCCTTCGCGCCATCGCTCCAGGCGATGACGAAGTAGAGGGAGGTGCCGTCCACGAACCCCTGCTCGATGGTGCCCGTCGTCGAACTTCCCGTCCTGGCTATGCCGGTGAGGTTCCCCTGGGCGTCCTGGGCCACGGAGAGCGTCGCGTTGGCCCCGTTGCTCTGGTAGATGGTCCAGATACCCCCCACGTTGAAGTCGGCGGCCGCCGCCCCGGCAAGCGGTGCCACGGAGGCTCGGTGCGGCGCCGCGGCCTGGGCGGCGGGCGCGGCGAGGGTGATACCGCCCAGGGCGACGGCGAGCGCCACGGCAGCCGTGGTGAGTCTGGCACGCATGAGGGTTCCTTCCCATAAAGGGGTATTTATGCGGCATGGGTGCTACTGCGAGCCATGAGCCTCGCAGTAGCTGCCGTCCCCTGACAGCCGAGAACCGGTCATTGCAGGCGCATAAGCGACCCAACGGAACGGCCCAAGCATGTCTACCGGGCGCTGCACTCGGTGCCGTCCCCGTCCGGACCGGGGGTGTTTTGCCCCAGGCCCCGACGGATCGCGATCTCTACGGGTGAGTACGCGCCGTCGGCCCGCTCCAGTTCGTACGGCGCAGCCGGCATCAGCGGCGGCTGGGCCATGAAACGCGGCCGCACCCCGTGGTGCGGTTGCGCCGAGTGCACCAGGAACGGATGGCACAGGAAGACGTCGCCCGGGGACCCGGTGGCGAGGGCGAGTGACCGGTGTTCGGACGCCGCCACCAGGTCGGGCGCAAGGGCCAGCCCGCTCGCCCCGTCCTCCCCGTACTTCTCCAGCACCTTCGGCACGTCGAGGTGTGAGCCGACCCGGATCCGGGTCGGGGCGTCCTCCGCACCGACCTCGCTGAACAGGAACAGCATCAGCAGCGCCCGGCCCCGAGAGCGCAGATTCGTGAAGTACCAGCTCTCGCCCTCCGGCAGATAGCTCCCCTCGATGTGCCAGCCCGCGTCGTCCGGCTCCTCCTCGTGCGGGAAGCGCAGCGGGAACGTGCCCAGCGAGTAGCGCGGCTCCCAGCGTCCCGCGCCGACCAGAAGGTCGTACGCGCGGTGCAGGGACGGGGAGTTGGGTGCGGCGGCGAACGGCCCCTGCGCCATGCCGGCCACCCAGTGCACGGGCTGCGTCCACGTTGCCGAATCGTCCGGGTCGCAGCCCGTCTCCCGCCACAGCAGCCGCGCGCAGTCCGCGGCCACGCGCGGTGCGACGGCGCCCTCCAGCTTCACGAAGCCGTCGTGGAGGAAGCGGGATACCAAGGTCGTGTCATCCATGCCCCCATCGTGCGGCGACACCGTTCCCGCTCACCCGACATTCTCCGCACCGCCTTTGTCGGGTGTTCACCGAGTCCTGCTTGGCAGAACCTGTGGGGCGGCCGCCCACGCCACCTCGGCGCCGGCGGCCGCAACCCAGAGATGGCCGGTCACGCGACCCCTCGGACACGTCCTAGAGGTCCAGTTCGGCATGGACGGTCTTGCCTACCGGATGCCGGTCGAGGACACCCCAGCGGCTCGCGAACGCGGTCACCAGGACCAGCCCACGGCCGGCCTCGGAGTCGGGCGGCGGCGGCGCGAAAACACCGAGGTCGGGCGGGCGCTTCTCCGTACGGGTGTCGGTGACCTCGATACGCAGCGTGCCGGGGCGGGCGGAGCCGGGCAGTTTCAGAAGGCGCAGTTCGAAGTCCCGGCCGGATACGCGGCCGTGGGTCACGGCGTTGGCGGCGAGTTCCCCGACGATCAGCGCGACGGAGCGGGAGACCTCGCCCCCGTAGGGGAAGCCCCAGACGTCGAGCTGCTGGACGGCGAGGTACCGGGCGAGGCGGGCCCCGCGACGGGTGGCGCTGAAGCGCTGCGTGAACATACGTACGGTGACGGTGGGTCGGGCTGGCATGGGCAGCAGCGTTGCTGCTCCGCAGCCTCGTACACCAGGAACTCCGCTCGAACTTCGGAAACTGTACGGGTTGAGTACGTGGACGGGTCAGGTAACAGGTCGTCACGATGGGTGACTTGCGGGGTCAGCACCAGTGAGCGGGAGTACCCGGAACGGAAGACAGCAGCACCGACACCTACGACAGCGCCAGGCCCGAGCCGTCCGGCAGTCTGCGGACCTTCGGCGCCGTCTATCAAGGGTTCCGTGAGAACGCGGGATTCACCCAGGAGGCGCTGGCACCCGCGATCCGGTACTCGGCGCACTACATCGGCTCCGTCGAGCAGGGCCGACGCCTGCCGTCGAGGAAGTTCATCGACCGCTCGGAGGAGACGCTCAACGCGAACGGGGTGCTCAGGAAGGCCGCCAAGCGACTGTCGAAGCAGCCGGGGCTGGCCCGGTGGTTCCGCGAGTGGGCGGAGCTGGAGAAGCAGGCGATCAGTCTGTACACGTACGAGTGCCGCCTTGTACCTGGGCTTTTACAGACGGAGGCGTATGCGCGGACGCTGTTCGAGCACCGCCTTCCGCTGCTGTACGACGAGCAGGTCGAGGCACAGGTGGCCGCACGACTGGACCGGCAGCGGATGCTGGTGGAACGGCAGAGCACCGCGTTCAGCTTCATCGTCGACGAGCACGTCCTCCTGCGCCGGACCGGCGGCCGGGACGTCACACGGGAGCTGATCGACCACGTACTGGAGCACGCCTCGCTCCGGAACGTGGAGGTGCAGGTGATGCCGCTGGAACGGGGCGTGCACGCCGGGATGAACGGGCCGATGCAGCTGCTGGAGACCCCGGACAACGAGTGGTTCGGCTACTGCGAGGGCAGGAAAGCAGCCAGTTCATCTCCGACCCGAAGACGATCAGTACGCTCCATATGCGCTATGCGAAACTGCGTTCACAGGCCCTCACTCCCGAAGACTCCCGGGGCCTGTTGGCGAAGATGCGAGGAGCGCTATGACGACCGGCACCGAACTGGCCTGGTTCAAGAGCAGCTACAGCGGCAGCTCCGGCGACGACTGCGTAGAAGTCGCCCTCTCCTGGCGCAAGTCCACCTACAGCAGCGGCGACTCCGGCGACTGCATAGAGATCGCCACCTGCCCCACCACCATCCACATCCGCGACTCCAAGGACAAGAGCGGCCCCCAGCTCAGCGTCCCGGCGCACGCCTGGGCGGCGTTCGTGTCGTACGCCGCCCAGGAGGGCTAGGGCGTGTCGTTTGGATCACCGGGCTGACCAGAGGAAGATGCCTGCGATGTGGAGTCCGGCCAGGTAGATGGTTGCGGTCTTCTCGTAGCGGGTGGCGATGCCTCGCCACTGCTTGAGTCGGTTGATGCACCGCTCAACGGTGTTGCGCTGCTTGTAGGTCTCACGGTCGAAGGCCGGCGGCCTGCCGCCCCGGCTACCCCGTCGCCGCCGGTGGCCGCGCTAATTCGCGCCCACTGCACATCTGTTAACGGCATACCCGGACCAACGACCGACTGATCCAAACGAAACTGCCTAGCGCCTGACCTTCACCGTGGCGGCGACGTCCTTGATGGCGTGGTCCCAGTCGTTGCCGGTGGCGCCGGCGGTCACCTTCCAGATTCCCGCCGTGGTGTTGTCTTGAAGGTTGCTCCGCGGGTTCATGGTCAGGATGAAGGTGCAGGTGGTCGTCGTGGCGCTGTGGGCCACGCAGTGACCGGTGCCATTGTCGGGGACCACGAGCCCGTGGGGGTCGTCGGGCATTTTCTGGCCGGGCCGGTACCACAGCGCGGGAACGTTGTAGTCCTCCTTGATGCCCGAGTCGTCGGTGGCGGTCACCGTCATGGTGAAGGTCTTCGGCTTCGTGGTGCCCAGGACAATGTCGGACCCGCCGTTGACGACCACCTTCATCGTGGTGTCGCCCACGACCCCGTCCGCCTGGGCGGCACCCGGAACAGCGAACGCGGACAGCGCCAGGGCACTGGCAACGGCGGCCACGGTGGTGCGCTAACGCATAAGTGTGTTTCCCCCGCACTCTGGTGGCCCCGGGGCGCCCCGGGGCCAAGGCTGGCAAGACGCGTCCGGCGCAGGGGAGGTCAGGTCACCCGGGTCAGGGCGGCTTGATCCACCTCGCGGCGCGGACGGCACCGAAGACGACTGCCGAACCCCCGGGACGGTTGCACCGCAGAGAGATCCTTCTGAAATCACGTGCTGTAGCAGATGGAGGTTATGGAGGGAACAAGCGCAGGAGGTCCACATTGCGGCCAGGGGCCGCCGACCGGCTCACCCGATCAACACAGTCACACCACCTGGAAGTTGGCCATCATGGCCATGTCCTCGTGTTCGAGGTTGTGGCAGTGCAGCATGTAGCGGCCCCGGTAGCCGTGGAAGCGGGCGAGGACCTCGACGACCTCGTACGGGCGGACGTCGACAGTGTCTTTCCAGCCCGCGTCGCTCACCTCCGGAGGTCTGCCGCCGCGGGAGAGGACCTGGAAGTGGGCGAGGTGCAGGTGTACGGGGTGGTGGAAGTCGCTGGTGAACTGCCAGCGTTCGACAGTGCCCAGGCGCGGGCGGGCCAGGTTCTCGGAGGTGCTGAACGGTCGTCCGTTGATGGTCCAGGCGTCCTCGCTGCGACGGAAGGCGAACTGTCGCGTGGCGACCGAGGCCGAGGCGGCCAGCTCTTCGAAGGATGCCGACAGCCGGGCCGGGACCGGGCCGGCGCCGCCCTTCTCCTTGCGAGCCACGCGGAAGCGCATGACGTCGCTCATGCGCCCGTCGGCCAAGGTGTTTGCCAAGGTGATGTGGCTGCCCACCGGGATGTCCGAGAAGTCCACGACGACGTCGAAGCGTTCGGCCGGGGTGGCCACGAGCGCCGGCACGGTCCGCGGGGCCGCCAGTAGTCCGCCGTCACTTCCGATCTGGACGAAGGGCAGGCCGCCACCGTGTTCACGCTTGAGGACGAAGCGGTAGCGGCGGGCGTTGGAGGCATTGAGGAGGCGGAAGCGATAGCGGGTCGCCGAGACCTCCAACTCCGGCCACGGGGCGCCGTTGACCAGCTGTACGTCGCCCAACACCCCGTCCATGTAGGCCTCTTCGACACCGGGCTCGCCCATGCAGGACGGGGACTTGGCGGGGTAGCGGAAGGCCCCGTCCTCCTCGAAGGACCGGTCGCAGATCAGCAGGGGGATGTCCTTGTCGCCGTCGGGCAGGGGCAGGTTCTGCTCCTCCGCGTCGTGGACGAGGAAGATCCCGGCTAGGCCGCGCCAGACTTGCGGCGCGCTGAAGTCCATGCGGTGATCGTGGTACCAGAGCGTCGCGGCCCGCTGGTCCAGCGGGTATTCGTACGTCTTGTAGCCCTCCACGACGTTCCAGTCGGCCTTCGGGGTCGTCGTCATCGCCCCGTGCGCGCCGTGTGTCGAGGGCTGCCACTTGTAGCGGGAACCGCACTGTGCGGGTAGCAACAGGTCGGTGGGGTAGCCGTCGGATTCGGGTGGGGTCACACCGCCGTGCAGGTGCATCGAGGTGGGTACGGGCAGTTTGTTGCGCAGCCGTACGACCGTCTTGCGGCCGGAGCGCGCGGTGAAGGTGGGGCCGGGGAAGGTTCCGTCGTAGCCCCAGACCGGTGTCCGCAGGCCTGGCAGGATTTCGACGGCCGCCTCGCGCTGGGTGACGTCGTAGAAGTCTGTGCCGCCCGAGGTCCGGGTGGGGCAGGCATGTCGAGGTATGGGAAGGGGTATGGAGAAGCGCTTCGGCGCGGCGGCGCGGCTCTTGAGTACGGTGCCGGTTCGTTCGCCGGACCATCCGGCGTAGGCGACGGCTCCGGCGGGGACGGCAAGGCCCGCTCCGGCTGCGGCCATGAGTCCCAGCATTCGTCGGCGCGAGGTCACCGGCCGGCCTCCGTGGCGTACTTGTGGGTGAAGGACCAGCAGGCCAGGGCCATCCCGAGGCCGAAGAGCGTCATCCCCAGGGGGATGTGACCGCCGAGCATCCTCGCGTCGCCCAGGACCTGCTGAACCCCGACGAGCACCAGCAGGCCGAGCGCCGCGACGAAGGGCCAGGCCGGAGCCTTGGCCGTACGCCACAGCAGGAGCGCCGCGACGATTTCGACGATCACGAGGAGGGTCAGCACCTGCGCGTTGGCGGCGTGCCAGTCGAGGAGGGTTACGTCGCCGGTGACGAAGAGGCCGGCGAGGGCGGCTTGGAGGACGATGTCGAGGAGTGTCAGGACCGCGGTGACGCGCAGCAGCCGCGCAGCACGGCGCGGCCATCGGCTCGCCGGGAGATGGGCCTCGGCGGTCGAGTTCGTCGGCGGACGCGTGGAGGTGTTCGGCATCGGAGTCTCTCTGTACGACTGTGGGCCTGTACGGCTGTGGGCGGCGGAGCGTACGGCTGTGGGCGGCGGAGCGCTCGACGGCACCCTTGAGGGGCGGCGGCCGGACGACGGCCACCGCCCCTGATCAGTGGTGGTTCGGAATCAGACGGTGGTCGTTCGCCGACGGGGTGCTGCCAGGGCTGGGATGAGTACGGTGAGCGCGGCCACGGCGGCGAGTGCCCAGAACGCTCGGTTGCCCTGATGTGACGACGACGCCACGGTGGCGGTCAGGGCGGCGATGCCGTTGACCCCGGCCGCTGAGCCGATGTTGCGCAGCATGGTCGCGGCCGACGTCGCCACGCCCAGTTGTTCAGGCGGCGACTGGTCCTGGATCAGAGTGAGCGTCGTCGCTGTGACCGCGCCGGTGCCGATCCCGGCCAATAGGCCGGCCAGCCAGGGAAGTGCACCGGTGGCGCCGAGGGTGGCGCTGCCGATCAGGGCGAGTGCGCCGACGGCCATCGATGGCCGGTAGCCGTGCTTGGCCACGAGCCCACCCGTCATGGCGCTTCCGGCCACCCATCCGAGCGCGGAGAGTCCGACGACCACGGCGACGCCGGTGGTGGACGTCCCTTGTGCGGCGAGCCGGACGGGCAGGACCGTCACCGTGGCGTACATGACGACGCACGCGCCGATGGTGGCAAGAGCCGCACCCGCGACGGGAGTCCCGGCGAACATCTGCCGCGGTACGAGGCTTCCCCCGAAGCGGCGCAGCAGGGCGAGGGCCACCAGTCCGACGACCGCGGCGGCGACTCCGCCCACGGTCCCCAGGCCGAGTGAGCCGCCTTGCAGGCCGACGAGGAACAGTGCGGATCCCCCCGTGACCAGGGCGTACTCCGCCATCGGGAAGCGGTGGCGCGAGCCCGTGTCGCCCTCGGCCGCGGCCCGGCGGGGCAGGGCGACGGCGATCGCCACGACGACGAGCGCGCACAGCGGCACGTTGACGAAGAACACCCAGCGCCAGCCCCACGCCTCGGTGAGAGCCGCGCCGACGACCGGCCCGAGGACCGCGGCCACACCCCAGACCATGCTCAGCATGCCCTGAGCCTTGGCGCGGCGCTCGGGCCCGAAGACCCGGCCGACGATGACGTAACTGGAGACGACGATCGCCCCGGCGGCAAAGCCGTGCAGGACGCGTGCCGCGACCAGGACGCCGAAGGAGCCGGCTAATCCGGCGAGCACGGAGGCGGCGAGGAAAACCACCGTGGCGCCGATGGCGAGCAACCGGTCGTCGAGCCGGTCGGCTACCCAGCCCGCGAGCGGGGTGCCCGCGACCTGGGCCAGCATGAATCCGGAGACCAGCCACGCATATCCGCCGCCGCTGCCGCCGCCGACGTCCGACAGGACGCTGGGCAGCACGGTGCCCATCACGGTGGCGTCCATGGCTGCGAGCAGCAGGGCGAGCACGGCCGCCCCCACCGCGATCCGCCCCGTGGAGGCGGCGGCGCGCCCGGACGGGCGCGCCTGCGGGGTGGTCCCCGCCCCGACGGCCGACGAGGTCACTGCGCCGCTCCCGCCAGTTGGGGGGTCGCCGAGTTCAGCGGCGGGATGCCCGCCGCGTGGACACGTCCGACACCGGAGAACTCAGTGATCATCACGCTGAGTTCGTCGTCGAGGATCTCGTCGACGGTGTGCAGCGTGCCGTCGGGGGCGAAGACCTTGCTGCCGAACGCCTTGGTCATCTCCAGCTGGATGGCAGCCGCCGGGTTGCCCGTGGTGAAGTCCACGCCGAGGACCTGCTCGGTGGCCGACTGGAACGACTCGGCGAGCTTCCGGTTCAACTCCTCGATATGCGCGAGAAGTTCACGCACCCGCTCCTGCTGCCGGGCGGTCAGCGCCGGGTAGATCAGCTTCATGGCCACGTGGTCGATCTTCACGTGCCGGGCCTCGTCCAGGCCGTGGGTGTGCAGCAGCCGGGTGAAGAACCGGGCACGCTGCGGGTCCAAGGCGTCGGTGCGGTGCTCGAACACAGTGATGACGGACTCGCCGACGTACGCCGAGCAGCACAGCGCGACCAGTTTGACGTACGGATGGTCGTCAGTGCGGAACACGTCGAGGCGCTCGTCGAACAGGGCCTTGTCCACGCGCGGTTCGCTGCCGGACAGGGCACGCACGTACCGGTAGAAGGTGTTGGCGTGCTGGATCTCCTCGGCCGCGAAGCAGGACAGTGCGTGGTGCAGTTCGTGCCCCACGTTGATCGGGTCGCGCAGGTCGTGGAGTTCGCCCATGACCATGGCCATGACGGTGCTCACATGCCGTTCGATCTCGGCGAGCTGGGCGAGTTCCTTGGTGAGGTAGGCGACGGCTTCCCGCTCGTGGCCTGCCTCGCCGTATGCGACGGTGGAGACATATGCCAATTCGTCGGCGGTGTTGGCCTCGGCCCAGTCGAAGGCACCGGGGTGAAAGGTGTTGATGTGGGCGAGCCGGGTCACCGAGGCGAGCTCGGTGCGCACGGCGTGCGCGATCGCGTCGAACTGGACGGGAGCGGCGCGGTCAGGCGTTGTCATTCTCGTACTCCTTGTAGCCGTCCTGCAGACCGATGGAGATGTCGCGGAGGCGCACCCATCCCTGAGCGATGAACTCGCTGTCGCGGAGCTTCTCGATGAAGAAGTAGTAGGACTTGAGGTCGTCGGTCTCGACGAACAGGAAGTCCGAGTAGTCCGTGGAGAACGCCTCGGCGTCGAAGTGCCGCACGGACAGCTTGTCGACGAACGGGCCGACGACCTCCTTCTGGAAGACCTCTTCCTTCGCGTTCCTCTCATCCCGGGTCAGCCGCAGCCACGCCGTGTCGAATTCGTAGCGGATGACGATGCCGTACTTCATGGTCAGCTCCTGGCGTAGCTCTGCGCGTTGAGGATCGTGCGGTCAGGGTCGGTGATGGCACGCCGGCCGTGCATCACACGGGAGTTGTCGATGAGGACGATGTCGCCGTCCTCCCAGGCCACCTCTTCGGTGACGGACTCGGAGACCTCGGTGTACTCGGCGATCACGTCGTCGGGGATCGCGGATCCGTCGGCGAAACGGATCTCAGGGGCTTCGTAGTTGAAAGAGGGGCCCAGCAGGCTGTTGGCCCATGCGGTGCGGCTCGACCAGCGGGTGGGGTGGGCGGCGTACGCGGAGTACGTGTAGGTCAGGCTGCCGTCCGGCTCCTCGGTGAAGGCCGCGTCTGCGCCGTCGTTCGCCAGCGTGTACAGGTCGGAGACCTGCATCTGTCTGGGGTGCCGGGTGCCGCCGGCCAGGTGCGCGGCGAGGCGCTGCCACATCTCCTCGGGCACATTGCGCGAGTACTTCACGGGCTGCGCGGCCAAGATCTTCCGCGCACGCTCGGAGAGCGCGTCCCAGACCCGGAATCCGTCGCAGACAGTCGTCTCCGAGCCGGACTTGGCCGCCTTGACGCAGTGGAACCACAGCAGGTCGGGGGCGAACGGCGTGGCCCCGTTCTCCAGGTGAAGGCCGATGGGACCGTGCCCCGAGTCGACCTTCTGCGCGGCCTCGCCGTGGAAGGTGCGGGCTGGGTCGAGGGTCGTACGGGAGCTGTAGCGGCGCACAAGCTCGTTGAAGCCCTCCACACCCGGGGCGAATCCGCGGATCAGGAGGTGCCCGGCGTCGGCGAGGAGCTGGTCGAGGCCCGCCTGGTACAGCTCGGTGAAGTCGGCCGTGTCGCCGTTCGGCGAGATCATCATGCCGTCGCCGTTCCCGATGGACGTCAGGTGAAGGGTGTTCTGGGTAAGCGTCATCGAAATCAATCCCCCTGTTGTTCAGTTGAGGCGGGCCGGAACTGCGGCCACCAAGTCGTCGAAGATGAGCTGCCGTCGCGGACGGCCGGTGACGGTGAAGTACGTGGCCCGGAAGTCGCGGCTGTCGGGTACGACCACGAAGGTCTCGGGCCGGTCGGTCTCGGCGAGGTGCCTCTCGGCATACGCGCGGGCCTGCTCCCGTGCCGTCTCGGCATCGACGTCGGGCGTGACGAGGACCGCGGCGAGGTGCTCCATGCCCTCACCGAAGACGACGGCGTCGACGACAGCGGAGCAACTGCGCAGGTTGCCCTCGACCCACTCCGGGGAGACGTTGCGGCCGTGGCTGGTGATGATGACGTTCTTCAGCCGCCCCAGAATCCGAATGTAGCCGTCCTCGTCAATCTCGGCCCGGTCCCCGGTGTGCAGCCAGCCCTCGTCGTCCAGGGGACGGCTGGTTGGGGTCCTCCACCGTGTACCCGGCGAACAACGACGTCGACTTGACCAGAAGCTCTCCCTCCGCCGAGAGCTTCACCTCGCAGTGCGGCAGCGGCTTGCCCACCGTGCCTGGTCGCCAGTGCTCGGGCGTGTTCCAGGACACCACCGAGCTGTTCTCCGACAAGCCGTACCCCTCGTGCACCCGCAACCCAGCTGCATCCAGCCGCAGTTGGGCCTCTACATCGACGGGTGCGCCCCCGGCCATCAGGAAGGGCCGCGCTCCCGCGCCGAGAATCGCCTCGGCACCCGCGGCCTGCCCCCTCACGGCCTTGTCGAGCGCGCTCACCGCGGCGGGTGGCAGCACGGCGGCGGTGGGGCGCCCGGCCCGCATCCAGGTCACGACGTCGTCGGCCCGCGAGCCGGCGGTACCGAGCAGCGCCGTCGAGTCGGGCAGCAGGATCATCCGGCCGCCACTGAGGATCGGCAGGTACACCGCGGTGACCTGCTCAATGAGCAGGCTGAACGGTACGAGGGACAGGTAGCGACGGTAAACCCCCGGCGGGGAGACCGATTTCAGCGAGTCGAGCAGGGCGCCGAGGGCCTTGGCCCGGATCTTCACGCCCTTGGGCGTGCCGGTCGTCCCCGACGTGTGAATGACCTTGATGATGCGGTCGTCCGACGGCTCGGGCAGCTGCTCCGGCTCGGCCTGGTCGCGCCCCTCGCCCCGGTGGGCGTCGACAGGGACCACCGTGATGCTCTCGGCCAGGCCCCAGTCGGCGAGCCGTCGCGCTCCCGCCTCGTCGGCCAAGCAGATCTGGACCTCACACAGCAGCGAGGCCGCCTGCTCGCCGGAGAACGCCAGCGGCACCGGCACCTCCACGAAGCCTCCCAGCAGCAGCGCCAGGTCAGCGGCCACCCACTCGGGCCCGTTCCCCGCGACGACGCCGACCCGGGCGCCCTGCGGCATCCCCCGCTCGGCCAGCGCGTGGCGGATTCCCGTGCTCCAGGCGGCCAGTTGGGCGTAGGTGTAGGTCTCGGCGGTCGATCCGTCGGCGGCGAGCCGCTCGACGAGGACGCGGTCCCGATGCCCGGCGGCCAGCAGACTGTCCCGTACGCGCTTCATCGGGCAACCCCCTGCCCGGCGAGTGCGCTTTCCTGTCCCCAGGTGACCGCGAGGTGATAGCCGCTCCCCGCCTGCCTGCCGAGGCCGGCGTCGAAGGCGCGCAGGTCCACATAGCCGGCCATGGGTGCGGTGTCGTAGTACGTCCCCCACCGGCCGCGCTGCGACGGCGGCAGGGAGTCTTCGCGGGCCTCAGCGACAGGGGTGAACTCGATGCCGATCCGCGTCAGCATCCCGGCAAGTGGCGTGGTCACAGTGCACAGCAGATACGAGGCACCGTTGCACCAAACCAGAGCCGGCACCATTCGGATCAGCTCACGTCCGGCTCCGGCCTCCCGCGAGGCCAGCGGCCCCACTTCGATCAGGTCGGTGGGTTCGCACCTCTCCCTCAACCGCTCGGTGAGGATGTCGGTCGCCACCCCGCCGAGATAGCTCTCTATGAGCAGGCCCTTGGATCCCCCGTAGGTCAGTCCCGCACAAGCTAATGGCACCGGGCCCTGGCCGCTGTCTGCATCGACGCACAGGGCGATGAAGCAGTCCGGCGACGGCTCGATGTGCGCCTGGTAGTCACGCGCGTAGCGATCCTGTGCGAGATCGACGCATGCCTGCCACAGCTCACTGCCGCGGCGGGCGATATTGATGCGCATAGTTCCCTCCGTCCGCATCTGCCCGACCCCCCCCCCGGTCGGGCACGACTCACTTTATGACCAACAGTCGATTTTCGACAGCCAGTTCAGGTCATGAGTTGATCAAAAGATCGTTGATGCGGGGCGGAAGGTACGCCGACCCAACCGCCGCGTCGATCACGGAGGTTGCTCAGAGTTATCTCTTTGCCTGGTACTCGCGGGCGATCGCGTCGACGACGTCGACGACCACCTTGTGGATCTCCAGCAGCTCCGCCTTCGGCAACTTGGTCCAGCCGAGGCCGCTCACCATCGAGGCCATAACGGCGAGGCAGCCCTCCAGCCCCTCCTCCTCAGCCCACAGGAAGCGCCGGGACAGCAGGTGCATTGCCGCGTACCCGAGGATGTAGGCGCGTAGGGCGTCGACGGCCGCACCGGTCGGCACGGCGGGGTTGTTGTACGCACCGTCGGCCATCGTGCGCTGCACGCTGTGGCCAACCACCTGCTCCATCTGAGCTTCGACCAGGTCACGCCTTGCCATGCGCTCCTCCGACGCCACGCGGCAGACCGCATCTGTGCGCGCGGTGATGCTGCACTCGAACAGCACGGGGGCCACCACCGCGTGTCGCATGTACGCGAAGGCCATGCCGTACAGGGCCTTCACACCGTCCCACGGCAGGTCGGCGATGGCCTGGAAGTACCGCAACTGGCGCCGTGCGCTCTCGGCGGAGAGTTCGATGAGAAGGTCTTCCCGGCAGGTGAAGTGGTTGTAGACCGTGCCCTTCGAGTAGCCGGCCTCCTGTGCGAGCTTCCCCAGGGTCAGGTTGTGGAAGCCTTCCTTACTGATCATGTCCAGTGCCAGCCGCACCAACGCCTGGTCACGCTCCGCTACTTCTTGAGCTTTTCGCTGAGTCGTCCGCATAGCCGCATTATGAATGACCAATCGTCAAAAGACGACCTCTGGTCAATGTGGATGCCCCGAGGCCCCTCCCACTGGCCATCCGTCAGATCACCTCTACCTCCACACCCCTACCAACGACGACTCAACTGATCGTCAGGGTGCGGCCCAGGCCTGGCGATGCACGGCACTGACCGCTGGATACGGTAGAGGGCCCGGTCGAGCGAGAGGACACGAAGACGTGGACGTGTATGAGGCCGTGGACAGTCGCCGGGCTGTGCGGGCGTTCAGCGATGAGCCGGTATCCACGGAGATACTCGAACGAGTGCTGACGGCAGCGACGCGGGCTCCGTCGAGCGGGAACCTCCAGCCGTGGCATGTATATGTCGTGACCGGTGAGCCCTTGGCCGAACTGAAGAGGCGCGCGACGGCCAGGGCACTGTCGGGAGACCCGGGTGATGACCGGGAGTATCCGATGTACCCGGTCGATCTGACCTCGCCGTATCTGGACCGTTTTTCCGCCGCGGCCGCCCAACGGTACAAAGCGCTGGGAATCGAGCGCGACGACCCCGACAGGCCCAAGAAGATCGCCGCCTTGAACTCGGAGGCGTTCGGGGCGCCGGTCGTCCTGTTCTGCTACCTCGACCGGACGATGGGGCCCGGACAGTGGGGTGACGCGGGGATGTACCTGCAGACGGTCATGCTGTTGCTCAGGGCGGAAGGGTTGCACAGCTGTCCCCAGGTGATGTGGACCATGTACCGCAAGACCGTCAGTCAGACAGTCGGAGCCGATGACGGGCTCGTACTGTTCTGCGGCGTCTCGGTGGGATTCGAGAAGGAAGGCGTGCCACGGCTGCGTACCGGGCGGGCGCCCATGACAGAAACAGTGAGCTTCATCGGAGTGTGACCGCTGGGCGGTCAAGACCCACAGGGCAGACCCTAGTGTCCCCGAGGGTGTACGCCCAGGCTTCGTGGGCCGCAGCTCCTTCTACCGCCGTGATGAAGCCCAGAACACGTCCCCCAGGAACTCAAAGTACGGCACCTTCAACGAGTACCACCGCCCAGGCCGGCCGCCTTGGGAGGGTGCTGTCACAGCCGGTCCGCGTGATGCCATCGAGCAATACACCGGTGTCTGGTTCCCCTGTGCCTGGAACACTCCCGCACCCTCTCGTGAGTCGTACCCGCTGACCCACCAAACCCGTGCCGCACATTCCTCCCGAACGATCATCCTCGTACAGCAACCCTCGGAACGCGGTTCCGGGGGCTGCTGCCTTTGAGGCGTTTGCGAAACTGTCGTTCTGACTTCTTGCCAGCAAAGGTCGTCGTGTGCGGTGCACACCCTCGGGGTGGCCATGGCGGCTGGAGCGCGGATCCGCCCCGTGCAGATGTTTGGTCCCCCCGCCGTCGGACGATGAGGACCGGCCGCGACATGCCGTGCGTCGGGGCTTGGCGCCTGCCTTGTGGTGGCCGCGGCAGCGTTGGTGAACGAGCGCGGGGCCAACCAGCGTTCGTGCCGGGCGAGGGATCACGTACGAGGCGGTGTCCGACGCCGGACGTAGAACAAGACCACGCCGAGCACCGCCACCGTTAACACTTGGGTACCCGGTCGGGGGACAGCTGACCACCGTCGCTCATGATGGAAGTGCTTGCGTCGATATAGCCGGATCCGCCGTCATAGGAGATCTTGTACGTCGCGCCGTAGCCGAATCCGGTCGCACCCACTTTGCCTGGCGTGTAGCACTCGACTGTTACCGGCGTGAGCGTGGTCAGCTCGGCGATCGGGCTCTGGCCCCGGGGATCAGCGTTCGGCCAGACCGAGACCTTGTCGTAGTTTCCGATCTTTCCATCGACGCCGCCACACCCTGCCAGCACAGCCGTCGCCAACCCGGCTGCTACCACCGACACCACCACGCGCCGTTTGCGATTCACTCGTGCCCCCGTCCTGTCCGCCCGCGCGGAATCCGTTGCGTAAAACAACTGCGAGTTCGATGCCCTGCCATGGCAAGGCGGCATCGTGTGGTTCAACCCGCGCGTCGGGGTTCGACGGCTGCCGTGGGTGGGTTTCCGGTAGGGCCGGCCGGTGACGAGTTCGAGGTCTGAGGTGGAACAACAAGCTAGGCAGTTTCGTTTGGATCACCGGGCTGACCCGAGGAAGATGCCTGCGATGTGGAGTCCGGCCAGGTAGATGGTTGCGGTCTTCTCGTAGCGGGTGGCGATGCCTCGCCACTGCTTGAGTCGGTTGATGCACCGCTCAACGGTGTTGCGCTGCTTGTAGGTCTCACGGTCGAAGGCCGGCGGCCTGCCGCCCCGGCTGCCCCGTCGCCGCCGGTGGCCGCGCTGGTCGGCCGGAACTGGGATCACCGTTCGGATGCCACGTTTGCGCAGGTGGTTGCGGATGGCGCGGGAGGAGTACGCCTTGTCCGCCAGGACCACGTCCGGCCGCGTCCGCGGCCTTCCGCGGACCCGGGGAACACGCAGGCGGGCCATCACGTCCGTGAAAGCGGGTGCGTCACCAGCCTGGCCGGCGGTGAGAACGAACGCGAGGGGCCGGCAGCGGGCGTCGGCTGCCAGGTGAATCTTCGTGCTCAGCCCGCCGCGGGACGGCCGATGGCATGGTCGGCCGGTTCTGCGGCCGGGGCCCTTTTTTGCGGGCCCCGGCCGCGTGCTGGTGAGCGCGCACGATCGTGGAGTCCACCGACACGGCCCAGGTCAGGTCCTCGTCCGCGTCGGCCTGGGCCATCAGGGGGTGAACACGCGCTCCCAGGTGCCGTCCAGGGCCCACATCCGCAGCCGGTTGTAGACGCCTCGCCAGTTGCCGTATTTCTCCGGCAGGTGGACCCACTGCGTTCCGGTCTGGAACTTGAAGGCGATCGCGTCGATCACCTCCCGGTGATCACGCCAGCGTCCACCCCGCTTCGGCGTCCGGTCCGGAAGCAACGGCTCAATTCGCGCCCACTGCACATCTGTTAACGGCATACCCGGACCAACGACCGACTGATCCAAACGAAACTGCCTAGCTCTCACCCCGGGACCGGCCCCGTCGATCCCCGTACGACCAGCTCCGGCTGGAAGATGAATTCGGTGCGCCGGGACGGGGTGTCGCGGCCCTGGGCGCGGTCGTGGATCTCCTCTATCAGGGCGCCCACCGCGGCGGTCGCCATCGCCTTGACCGGCTGGCGGACGGTGGTCAGGGGCGGGTCGGTGAAGGCGATCAGCTGGGAGTCGTCGAAGCCGACGACGGAGAGCTGGGCGGGGACGTCCAGGCCCCGGCGGCGGGCCGCCCGTACGGCGCCGAGGGCCATCAGGTCGCTGCCGCAGACGATGCCGGTGCAGCCGTCGTCGAGGAGGGCGGCGGCCGCCGCGTCACCGCCCTCGACGCTGAACAGGGTGTGCTGGACGTGCCGTTCGGCCTGCCCCCTCGGCAGGCCGAACGACTCGCCCAGCGCCGCCACGAAGCCCTCGGCCTTGCGGCGGGAGGGGACGTAGCGGGCCGGGCCGACGGCGAGCCCGATCCGGCGGTGCCCCAGCTCGGCGAGGTGGCGTACCGCCATCCGGGCCGCCGCGCCGTCGTCGGGTGAGACGAACGGCGCGTCGATGTGCGGGTTGTAGCCGTTGATGAGGACGTACGGGACGCCGCGGGCGGCCAGCCGGGCGTAGCGGGCCGGGTCGGCGCGGGTGTCGGCGTGCAGGCCGGAGAGGAAGACGATGCCGGTGACGCCGCGCTCCTCCAGCTGCTCGACGAGTTCGTCCTCGGTGGCGCCGCCCGGCATCTGGGTGCAGAGGACGGGCGTATAGCCGTGGCCGGCCAGGGACTGTTCGATGATCTGGGCGAAGGCGGGGAAGATCGGGTTGGTCAGCTCCGGGATGACCAGACCGACCAGGCCCGCGCTGCGACGCCGTAACCGTACGGGACGCTCGTAGCCGAGGACGTCGAGCGCGGCGAGCACCCGCTGCCGGGTGCCGGCCGCCACGCCCGCCCTGCCGTTGAGGACCCGGCTCACCGTCGCCTCGCTGACCTGCGCCTGAGCGGCGATGTCGGAGAGGCGGGGGGTGGGGTGGGGGTCGGGCAGGGTCACTCCTCCCACCAGGCGGTGGTGTCGGCGGGGAGGGTGAACTCCACTGCGGTCGCGTCGAGTTGGCGAGAGGCCAGCAGGAGGCTGCCCGGGGTGGGCAGGTTCACCGGGGCCTCGGTGGTGTTGACCGTGCAGACCAGTCCGCCGGGGCGGCGGAAGACCAGGACGCCGTCGGGGGCGTCCAGCCACTCGACCGCGTCACCGGCGCCGAGGCCGGGGTGGGTGTGCCGCAGGGCCAGTGCGGTGCGATAGAGCTCCAGGGTGGAGGCGGGGTCGCCGGTCTGCGCCTCGACGGTGAGCGGTGCCCAGTCGGCGGGCTGGGGCAGCCAGCTGCCGCCGTCACCGAAGCCGTACGGGGGCGCCTCACCGGACCAGGGAAGGGGGACCCGGCAGCCGTCGCGCAGACCGTCCTGGCCGGTGTCGCGGAAGAAGGAGGGGTCCTGGCGGACCTCGTCGGGCAGGTCGGTGACCTCGGGCAGGCCCAGCTCCTCGCCCTGGTAGAGGTAGGCGGAGCCGGGCAGCGCCAGCATCAGCAGGGTGGCGGCGCGGGCCCGGTCCAGGCCGCCGCCGAGGCGGGTGCGGTGGCGGACGACGTCGTGGTTGGACAGCACCCAGGTCGTCGGGGCGCCTACCGGGCCCATGGCGTCCAGGGAGGAGTCGATCGCCTCGCGGAGCGCCTCGGCGTCCCAACCGGTGTTGAGGTAGTGGAAGTTGAAGGCCTGGTGGAGCTCGTCGGGGCGCAGGTAGAGCGCGGTGCGTTCGGCGGTGGGGGTCCAGGCCTCGGCGACGGCTATCCGCTCACCGGCGTACTCGTCGAGGACGGTGCGCCAGGAGCGGTAGATGGCGTGCACTCCGTCCTGGTCGAAGAAGGGCAGGGACTGGGTGCCGAGCAGCTGGAGCTGGTCGGCGTGGCCCATGTCGGGCAGGCCGGGGGCCTTGACCAGGCCGTGGGCCACGTCCACCCGGAAGCCGTCGACGCCCAGGTCCAGCCAGAAGCGCAGGATGGAGCGGAACTCGTCCTGGACGGCGGGGTGGTCCCAGTTGAAGTCGGGCTGTTCGGGGGCGAAGAGGTGGAGGTACCACTCGCCGTCGTCGACCCTGGTCCAGGCGGGGCCGCCGAAGAGGGATTCCCAGTCGTTGGGCGGCAGCTCGCCGTTCTCCCCGCGTCCCTTGCGGAAGTGGAACCGCTCGCGGGTGGTGGAGCCGGGGCCCTCGGCGAGTGCGCGACGGAACCATTCGTGCTGGTCGGAGCAGTGGTTGGGGACCAGATCGACGATGATGCGCAGGCCCAGCCGGTGGGCGTCGGCGATGACCGCCTCGGCGTCGGGCAGGGTGCCGAACATCGGGTCGATGGCGCGGTAGTCGGCGACGTCATAGCCGGCGTCGGCCTGCGGCGAGGCGTAGAAGGGGCTGAGCCAGACGGCGTCCACGCCCAGGTCACGCAGGTACGGCAGCCGGCTGCGGATCCCCGCGAGGTCTCCCATACCGTCGCCGTTGCCGTCGGCGAAGCTGCGCGGATAGACCTGGTAGATCACCGCATCGCGCCACCAGTCGGTGGTGCTGGTGGTGTGGTGCTGGCTCATCCGAAACTCCTTGCGTGGAAAGCCTGGCCTTCAGGCCGGGGAGAAAAGCCGCCCTCGATCTGGAGCCGCGTAACGGCGGGGTCGGCTGCGTGCGTGTTCTGGCCAGAGCTTGGCCGCTCACAGTTGGTCTCACTAGCGTGTGAGTCATGGCGGCTTCCCCTGTGAAAAGGGCGTTCAAGTACCGCTTCTACCCGAGTGATATGCAAGCAGCTGAGCTGTCGCGCACATTCGGGTGTGTGCGGAAGGTCTACAACCTGGCGTTGGCCGCGCGTACGGAAGCGTGGCTGCGGCAGGAGCGCGTGAGCTATGTGCAGACTTCTACGATGCTGACGGAGTGGAAGAAGTCCGAGAAGCTGGCGTACCTGTCCGAGGTCTCTTCCGTCCCGTTGCAGCAGTCGCTCCGTCACCTGCAGAGCGCGTTCGTCTCGTTTTGGGGCAAGCGGGCCCGGTATCCGCGCTTCAAGTCGCGTAAGAGGTCCCGTGCCAGCGCGGAGTACACCCGGTCCGCGTTTCGCTTTCGGAACGGGAAACTGACGCTGGCGAAGATGACAGACCCGCTGGACATCGTGTGGTCCCGCCCCTTGCCCGAAGGGGCGGAGCCGACGACGGTGACCGTATCCCGGGACGCGGCCGGGCGCTGGTTCGTGTCCATACTGTGCGACGACGCCCCCGCCACAATGCCCCCCGCTACGGCTGCCGTCGGCATCGACGCCGGGATCACGAGCCTGGTCACACTGTCCACCGGGGAGAAGATCGCCAACCCCCGACACGAACGCAGTGACCGCGCCCGGCTGGCCAGGGCACAGCGGGCACTGTCCCGCAAGGCCGAGGGAAGCGCAAACCGGTACAAGGCCCGCCGCCAGGTGGTCAGGATTCACGCTCGCATCGCCGACCGGCGCCGGGACTTCCTGCACAAGCTGACCACTCGACTCGTGCGCGAAAACCAAACGCTCGTGATCGAAGACCTGACCGTCCGCAATATGGTCAAGAACCACAAGCTCGCCCGCGCCGTCTCCGATGCGTCGTGGACCGAGCTGCGCAGCATGCTGGAGTACAAATGCGCCTGGTACGGGCGCAAGCTGGTCACCATCGACCGATGGTTCCCCAGCTCGAAACTGTGCTCCGCGTGCGGCACCGTTGCGGCGAGGCTGCCGCTCAGTGTCCGCACCTGGACGTGCATTTGCGGAGCGACCCACGACCGGGACGTGAACGCGGCGAAGAACATTCTGGCCGCCGGGCTGGCGGTGACAGTCTGTGGAGACGGTGTAAGACCTCAACGGAGCACTCCTGAGAGGCAGCGGTCAGCGAAGCAGAAAACCCAACCCGCGAGGGAAGGAACCCGCGCCCCTTAGGGCGCGGGGAAGTCAACCCTTGGTGGTGCCGGCGGTCAGTCCGGCGACGAGGTGGCGCTGGGCGAAGGCGAAGACGAGCGCGGCCGGCACGGCAATGATCACGGCGGCGGCGGTCATCGAACCCCAGTCGTTGGTGTACTGGTTGACGAAGGTCTGGAGCCCGCCGGCGAGGGTCAGGTTCTCCTCGCCGGTCATGAAGGCGGAGGCGTAGGCGACTTCGGCCCAGGCGGTGACGAAGGTGTAGAAGCCGGTGACGGCGAGGCCCGGGCGGGCCAGTGGCAGTACGAGCCGCCAGAAGGTGCCGAACGGGTTGAGGCCGTCGACGCGTCCCGACTCGTCGATCTCCACCGGGATGGTGTCGAAGAAGCCCTTCATCATCCAGGCGCAGAACGGGACGGCGATGGTCAGGTACGTGATGACCAGGCCTGCGGGCTGGTTGAGCAGGCCGAGGCTCGCCAGGAGGTTGTAGAGCGGCACGATCAGCACCGCGACCGGGAACATCTGGGTGATCAGCAGCAGCCACATCAGCGGGCGCATACCGGGGAAGCGGAAGCGGCTGACGGCGTAGCCGGTGGTGGCGGCGATGAAGACGCCCAGGACGGTGGTCAGCCCGACGATCACCACGGAGTTCATGAACCAGGTCAGGAACTCCGTATCGGCCAGCACATGGGTGTAGTTGGCGAAGGTGAAGTGGGTGACGAGGCTGGTGGAGAAGGCGTCGTTCTTGGGTTTGAAGGACGTCACCAGCAGCCAGAGGGGCGGGAAGACGGCCACCACCGCGGCGATGATCAGGGCCGTGTGCAGCCCTATGGAGGCCGGGCGGCTGCGTTGATTGCGCTGCCGGGCCCCCGCGGAGGCCGGCCGGCTGCGCTGGTTGCGATTGCGGGTCATGGTGGTCACTTGGTCACCACACCTCTCCCTGCTTGCGCAGCGCCCGGCGGTAGACGACCGCGACGACCGAGAGCAGGACCAGGATCAGTACGCCCCAGGTCGCGGACTCGGAGAAGTTGCGGGGGCTGTCGATGAAGGAGAGCCGGTAGGCGTAGGTCACCAGGATCTCGGTGGCGTCGCCGGGGCCGCCCCGGGTCAGCAGAAAGATCACCGGGAACATGTTGAAGGTCCAGATGGCGGAGAGCAGGATGACGGTGCTGCTGACGGCCCGCAGCCCCGGCACCGTGATGTTGCGGAAGCGCTGCCAGGCGCCGGCCCCGTCCATCTCGGCGGCCTCGTACAGCTCGCCGGGTATGGACTGGAGCCCGCCGAGCAGGGCGACGAGCATGAACGGCACGCCCAGCCAGACGTTGACGGCGATGACCGAGAGCTTGGCCCAGGTCGGGTCGTTGAGCCACGGCACGGCGTCGATACCGCCGCCGGCCAGCAGCTTGTTGAGGATGCCGTTCTTCTCGTTGTAGAGCATCCGCCAGGTGAAGATGGAGATGAAGGCCGGGACGGCCCAGGGCAGGATCAGCGCGAGGCGGTAGAAGGTGCGGCCGCGCAGCGTCCGGTTGAGCATGTTGGCGAGCGTCAGGCCGAGGAGGAAGGTGATTCCGACGCAGCCCACGGTCCACAGGACGGTCCAGCCGAGGCGGTCCCAGAAGACACTGTCGCTGAGCACGGCCTGGTAGTTGTCCAGGCCGGTGAACTTGTAGGTGGCGGGGAGGTGGTTGACGCCGATGTTCCGCTCGACGTTGGCCTCATTGGCGTCGGTGAGCGAGAGGAAGACGCCGCGCACCAGCGGATAGCCGATGATCACCCCGATGACGAGTACCACCGGGGCGACCATCGTCCATGCGTACCAGTGGGTGCCGAGCGCCCGGCGTACCCGTACAGCAAGGGTCACTTGTAGTCCTTGAGCAGCTTCCGGTAGGCGTCGCCGGTCGCCTTGGCGGCCTGCTCGGGCGTGGCCGCACCGGTGAGCACCTTGTTCATCTGGACCTTGATGGGCTCGAAGAGGGAGTTGCCCTCGGCGATCCAGGGGCGCTGGACGGCGCCGTCGACGGCGGGCTTGAAGAACTTGACCATTTCGTTCTTCTTGACGGCCGGTACGTCGTATACGGACTTGCGGGTGGGCAGCAGGCTGAGCTTCTCGGTGGTCTGCTGCTGGATGGTGGCCGAGCTCATGTACTTCACGAAGGCGTAGGCGGCCTGCAAGTTCTTGCTGCCGGCGTAGACGGAGAGGTTCCAGCCGCCCTGCGGGGAGCCCTGGCCGCTGCTGCCGCCGGGGACGGGGGCGACGCCGAGGTTGTCCTTGTCCTTGAAGGCCTTGCCGGCGCGGGCGCCCTCGATGTCCCAGGGGCCGTCGACGGCCATGGCGACGGTGCCGTCCTTGAGGGCCTTGAGCTGGTTCTCCTGGCCGTCGGTGGCGTCGGTGACCGCGGCCTTGGAGTCGACCAGGCTCTTGAGGGTCTTGAAGGCCTTCACCCCGGCGCCGTCGTCGATCTCGACGACCTTGTCACGGGCGTTGACCAGGTCGCCGCCCTCGCCGTAGAGGTACGGCAGGAACCAGTACGGGTCGTCGCCGCGCAGGTAGAGGGCGGTGGCGCCGGTCTTGCTCTTGATCTTCTTGGCGGCGGTGGCCAGTTCGGCGAAGGTCTTGGGCACCTCGACGCCGGCGTCCTTGAGGATCTTCTTGTTGTAGAAGAGGCCCAGGGTGTCGATGACCTGGGGTGCCGCGTAGGTCTTGCCCTTGAACTTGGTCGAGCCGACGGCCTGCGGGAGGTAGTCCTCGCTCTTGTCGAGGGCGGGGGTGCCGTCGAGCGGGGCGAGGTAGCCGAGGTTGGCGAAGTCGGCGGTCCAGGCGACCTCCGTGCGCATCACGTCGGGGGCGCCCGAGTTGCCGCCGGCCGCGTTCTTGAACTTGGCGTTGGCATCACCAAAAGGGACGTTCACATACTGAACGTGGACTTTGGGGTGTTCCTTCTGAAAGCCCTCGGCAAGCTTGCGATAGGTGGCCTTCTCGGCATCGTTGGAGGTGTCCCAGAACGTAACAGTTCCGGACAGTTCGCCCCCGCTGTTGCTGCTTCCGCTGTCACCCCCGCCGCCGCAAGCCGTTGCCGTCAGCGCCAGGCCCGCTACCAGCGCGGTGGCCGTTATGCCGTGCATGCCACGCCGCATGTGAACTCCTTAGGGAAATGCCTCAGATGGCGGTCAGGAACGTAACAGCGCTGCAAAGAAACCGAAAGACCTTGCGGCAAATTGCTGCAAGGTTTCTGGAAGGTATTGCAGCGAAGCAGCCGGAACGGGACCCTGGAGCGGCCGGCGGCACCGTCACCCCGTGCCTGTCCGAGCGTTGACTCCGTAAAGGCACCAGGCACCCAGGCCTCTTGACCTCAACAGGGACGGCAGATGACCCAGGAGCTCACTTCCCCCAGCCCCGCCCCCCAGGCGCCCGCACCGGTCCGAGGTCCTGGGTGGTGGCGCGACGCCGTCATCTATCAGGTGTACGTCCGCTCCTTCGCCGACAGCGACGGGGACGGCATCGGCGATCTGCGCGGGGCCCGCGAGCGGCTGCCGTACCTCAAGGACCTGGGCGTGGACGCGGTCTGGCTCACCCCGTTCTATGCCTCACCGCAGGCCGACGGCGGCTACGACGTCGCCGACTACCGCGCCGTCGACCCGCTCTTCGGCAGCCTCCAGGACGCCGACGACCTGATCCGCACCGCCCATGACCTGGGCCTGCGGGTGATCGTCGACATCGTCCCCAACCACACCTCCGACCGGCACCCCTGGTTCCAGGACCCCGAGCTCGCCCGGCAGCGCTACGTCTTCCGCCCCGGCAAGGGCGAGCACGGCGAACTCCCGCCCAACGACTGGGAGTCGGTGTTCGGCGGCCCGGCCTGGACCCGTACCGACCGCGGCGACTGGTACCTCCACCTCTTCGCCCCAGAGCAGCCCGACCTCGACTGGGACAATCCGGAAGTACACGCCGAATTCGAAGCCATCATGCGCTTCTGGCTCGACCTCGGGGTGGACGGCTTCCGGATCGATGTCGCCCACGGCATGGTCAAGGCCCCCGGTCTGCCCGACATCGGCCACGGCCAGCAGGCCAAGCTGATCGGCAACCAGGTACTGCCGTTCTTCGACCAGGACGGGGTGCACGCCATCCACCGCGGCTGGCGCCGCCTGCTGGACGGCTACGGCGAGACCCGCGGCAGGCAGGTGATCGGCGTCGCCGAGGCCTGGGCCCCCACCGCCGAACGGCTCGCCCTGTACGTCCGCCCCGACGAGCTCCACCAGGCCTTCAACTTCCAGTTCCTGAACGCCCCCTGGGAGGCCGAGGCGCTGCGCTCGGTCATCGACTCCTCCCTCGCCGCCACCGCCTCCGTCGGCGCCCCCACCACCTGGGTGCTGTCCAACCACGACGTCGTACGGCACACCACCCGGCTCGGCGGCGGCCTGGACCGGGCCCGCGCCGCCACCCTGCTGATGCTGGCGCTGCCCGGCTCCGCCTACCTCTACCAGGGCGAGGAGCTGGGCCTGCCCGAGGTCACCGACCTGCCCGACGAGGCACGCCAGGACCCGGCGTTCTTCCGCGGCAGCCGAGGCTCGGCGACCAGCGGCCAGGACGGCTTCCGGGACGGCTGCCGGGTGCCGCTCCCCTGGTCCGGCGAGGCGCCACCGTACGGCTTCGGGCCCGGCGGCAGCTGGCTGCCGCAGCCCGCCGACTGGCGCGGCCTGAGCGTCGCCGCGCAGACCGGCGACCCCGCCTCCACCCTGGAGCTCTACCGCACCGCCCTCGGTCTGCGGCGCGGACTGCCGGGCCTGGGCGACGGCCGGATGACCTGGCAGCCGGCCCCCGAGGGCGTCCTCGCCTTCACCCGCCCCGGCCTGCTGTGCACCGTCAACACCCTCCGTCACGACGTCGAGCTCACGCCGTCCGGCACCCCCCTGCTGTCCACCGCCCCGGTGACGGTCAACGGCAGCACGGCCGTGCTCCCCGGTGACAGCTGCACCTGGTGGGCAATCTGAGAGCCGGACGGTAAGGTCCTTTTCATGACCGCCCGGCTGGCAGATATCGCAGCGCAGGCGGGTGTCAGCGAGGCCACCGTCAGCCGGGTTCTCAACGGGAAGCCCGGCGTCTCCGCCACCACCCGCCAGTCCGTGCTAGCCGCCCTCGACGTGCTGGGCTACGAACGCCCGGTGCGGCTGCGGCAGCGCAGCGCGGGCCTGGTCGGGCTGATCACCCCGGAGCTGGAGAACCCGATCTTCCCGGCGTTTGCCCAGGTCATCGGGCAGGCACTGACCCGGCAGGGCTACACCCCGGTCCTGGCGACCCAGACCCCGGGCGGCTCCACCGAGGACGAACTGACCGAGATGCTGGTCGACCGCGGAGTGGCCGGCATCATCTTCGTCTCCGGACTGCACGCCGACACCTCCGCCGATATGCAGCGCTACGAGCAGCTGCGCGGCCAGGGCGTGCCCTTCGTGCTGATCAACGGCTTCTCGGACAAGGTGCAGGCGCCGTTCGTCTCCCCCGACGACCGGGCCGCGGTGGACCTGGCCATCACCCACCTCAGCGCGCTCGGCCACCGGCGGATCGGGCTGGCGCTGGGCCCCCAGCGGTTCGTGCCCGTACAGCGCAAGATCGAGGGCTTTGTGCGCGCCATGCAGGAACGGCTCCAGATCGGCCCGGCCGAGGCGGAGCCGTACATCCAGCACTCGCTCTTCACCCTGGAGGGCGGCCAGGCCGCGGCGGGCGCGCTGATCGAGCAGGGCGCCACCGCCGTCGTCTGCGCCAGCGACATGATGGCGCTGGGTGCGATCCGCGCGGCCCGGCAGCGCGGACTGGACGTCCCCCGCGACCTCTCCGTCGTGGGCTTCGACGACTCCCCGCTCATCGCCTTCACCGACCCGCCGCTGACCACCATCCGGCAGCCGGTCACGGCCATGGGCCAGGCAGCGGTGCGCGCACTCCTGGAGGAGATCGGCGGCACCCCGGCGCCGCACAGCGAGTTCGTCTTCCACCCCGAACTGGTGGTCCGCGGCTCGACCGCGTCGGCCCCGAAGACCTCCCGGATCCCCCGCCCGTCGCGGGCCGGCCAGGACGCGCCCTAGCGAGCAACACCCCCAGAAGTACGGGGCGGGAGTCCGTCTCAGGACCGATACAAAGGGTCGAATACCCGACCGAAGGATGATCGGCAACACACCCCTTTCTGGCAGACTGTCTGCCTATGGGTGATGCGAATACGAGGACTCTGGACGGCCCGCCGACCACCCCGCCACCCAAGGGGGAACGTGCGGACCGCCCCGCGGAAGAGGGCCGGTTGGCCCGACTGCGCGCCCCTCGCACCCCCCGGCTCTGGTTCGAGATCCTGCTGATCGCGGTCAGCTACTGGACGTACTCGGTGATCCGCAACGCGGTGCCGGAGCAGAAGGCGAAGGCGCTGCGGAACGCCGACTGGATCTGGCAGGCGGAGCACTCGCTGGGCATCGCCGTCGAGCACACCGTCAACCACGCCGTGAACTCGGTGACCTGGCTGATCGTCACGATGAACTACTACTACGCGACGCTGCACTTCATCGTCACGATCGGCGTACTCGTCTGGCTCTACCGCTGGCACCCGGGCCGCTACGCCGCCGCCCGGCTGGCCCTGTTCGCCACCACCGGCATCGCGCTGATCGGCTACTACTTCTACCCCTTGGCGCCGCCCCGGCTGATGCCGGACGGCGGCTTCATCGACACCCTCATCGACCACGGCACCTGGGGCTCGATGGCGTCCGGCAACCTCGCCTCGATGTCCAACCAGTACGCGGCGATGCCGTCGATGCACATCGGCTGGTCCCTCTGGTGCGGCATCACCATCGCCCTGCTGGCCAGACCGCTGTGGGCGACAGCACTGGGCCTGCTCTACCCCACGGTGACGCTGGTGGTCATCGTCTCCACCGCCAACCACTTCTGGCTGGACGCGGTGGGCGGCGTCCTCTGCCTCGGCTTCGGCTTCGCGCTGGCGTGTGTGTGGTACGGGTCTTTGCCGCATCGGCTCGCGCGGCTGGCGCCTGCGCTGGGCTAGTCCCCCACGTTGTCGGCTTTCCCGCCGTGTCCCGTCTCGCCGTTGCGCCTGCGGCGGGCGTTGGCTGTCGGGTGCGGTGCCGGACCTCCGGACTTCGTCCTGCGGTCCGGCCCCTCCCGTGGGTGGGTGGTTGAGGCCCGTGGGGGCGGGTGTTGAGTGTCCAGTTGCGCTAGGAACTGTAGAAGAGCTCCTCGACCACGCCACGCGCCCGCCGGGTGATCCGCCGGTAGTCGTCGAGCATCTTGCCGACGTGGCCCTCCTCGTAGCCGAGGTAGCGGCCCACCGCGGCCAGCTCCCGGCCGTCCGTGGGGAAGGTGTCCCCGGGGCGGGCCCGCACCAGCATCACCGCGTTGCGCACCCGTGCGGCCAGCACCCAGGCCTCGTCCAGGGTCTGGGCGTCCTCGGTGCCGATCAGTCCGGCGGCGTGCGCGGCGGCCAGGGCCTCGCGGGTCCGGGTCGTACGCAGTCCGGGGACCTCCCAGCCGTGCTGCATCTGGAGCAGCTGCACCGTCCACTCGACGTCGCTGAGCCCGCCGCGGCCCAGCTTGGCGTGGGTGGTCGGGTCGGCGCCGCGGGGCAGCCGCTCGGACTCCATCCGGGCCTTGAGCCTGCGGATCTCGCGGACCGCGTCCTCGCCCAGCCCCTCGGCGGGATAGCGCAGCGGATCGATCAGCTCGGTGAACCGCTGCCCCAGTTCGGGGTCCCCGGCGACCGGTTCGGCGCGCAGCAGGGCCTGTGCCTCCCACACCAGCGACCAGCGGCGGTAGTAGGCGGCGTAGGAGGCGAGGGTGCGCACCAGAGGACCGGAGCGGCCCTCCGGGCGGAGATCGGCGTCGATGATCAACGGCGGGTCGGAGGAGGGGAGTTCGAGCATCCGGCGCATCTCGTTGGCGACCGCGTGGGCGGCCTTGGCGGCCTCCTGCTCGTCGGCGCCCTCGCGCGGTTCATGGACGAAGAGCACATCGGCGTCCGAGCCGTAGCCGGGCTCCCGGCCGCCGAAGCGGCCCATGCCGATCACCGCGAAGCGGGTGGGCAGGGTGTCGCCCCACTGCTCGCGGACCGCGGCGCGCAGTGCGCCGGCGAGGGTGGCGGCGTTGATGTCGGAGAGCGCGGAGCCGACCGCGTCGACGGAGTGGCCGTGGTCGGTGTCGGCCGGGCTGAATTCCGTGCCGTACGCGCCGATGACATCCGCCGCGGCCGTACGGAACAGCTCCCGGCGGCGCACCCCGCGGGCCGCCGCGACCGCCGCCTCCGCACCGTCCGCGCGGCCGACCGCGGCCAGCACCTCCTGCTCCAGGGCGGCCCGGCTGCGCGGCTGGAGACCGTCCGGGGCACCTAGGAGGGCGACCGCCTCGGGGGCGCGCAGCAGCAGGTCGGGGGCGAGCCGGCCGGCGGAGAGCACCCGGGCGAGGTTCTCGGCGGCCGCGCCCTCGTCGCGCAGCAGCCGCAGGTACCAGGGCGTCTTGCCGAGCGCGTCGGAGACCTTGCGGAAGTTCAGCAGTCCGGCGTCGGGGTCGGCGGAGTCCGCGAACCAGGCGAGCAGCACCGGCAGCAGGGTCCGCTGGATGGCGGCCTTACGGGTCACACCGGACGCCAGCGCCTCCAGATGGCGCAGCGCATCCACCGGGTCGTGGTAGCCGAGCGCTTCGAGGCGGTGCCCCGCGGCCTTGGCGGACAGCCGGGCCTCGCCGGGCTCCAGATGGGCGACGGCGTCGAGCAGCGGGCGGTAGAAGAGCTTCTCGTGCAGGCGGCGCACCTCCCTGGCGTGCCACCTCCACTCCTTGCGGAGGGTGTCGACCGGCTCGGTCCGCAGGCCCAACGACCTTGCCATGCGCCGGAGTTCGGCCTCGTCCTCGGGCATGAGGTGGGTGCGGCGCAGCCGGAAGAGCTGGATGCGGTGCTCCAGCGTCCGCAGGAAGCGGTAGGCGGCGTCCAGGGCCGCGGCGTCCTGGCGTCCGACGTAGCCGCCGGCCGCCAGCGCCGCCAGGGCGTCCAGGGTGGTGGCGCTGCGCAGGGTGGCGTCGCTGCGGCCGTGCACCAACTGGAGCAGCTGGACGGCGAATTCGACGTCGCGCAGCCCGCCGGGGCCGAGCTTGAGCTCCCGCTCGATCTGCGCGGCGGGGATGTTCTCGACGACCCGGCGGCGCATCTGACGGACGTCGGAGACGAAGTTCTCGCGCTCGGCGACGTCCCACACCATCGGCGCCAGGGCATCGACGTACTCCTGGCCCAGGCCCAGGTCACCGGCCATCGGGCGGGCCTTGAGCAGCGCCTGGAACTCCCAGGTCTTGGCCCAGCGCTGGTAGTAGGCGAGATGGCTGCTGAGGGTGCGCACCAGCGGGCCGTTGCGGCCCTCGGGGCGCAGATTGGCGTCCACCGGCCAGATCGTGCCCTCGATGGTGTTGTCCGAGCACAGCCGCATCATCCGGGCGGCGAGCCGGGTGGCGGCCTGGAGCGCCTTGGCCTCGTCGACGCCTTCCTTGGCCTCGGCGACGAAGATGACATCGACGTCCGAGACGTAGTTCAGCTCCCGGCCTCCGCATTTGCCCATGCCGATGACGGCCAGCCGGCACACCGCGGCGTCGCCGGGCGCCTCCTCGTAGGAGATCTCCAGGGCGGCCCGGACCGTGGCGGTGGCCAGGTCCGCGAGCTCCGCGGCGGCCTCGGCGACATCGGTGGTACCGCAGACATCGCGGGCCGCGATGCCCAGCAGGGCCCGGCGGTAGGCGGCGCGCAGCGCGTCCGCCCGCGGCCGGACGGCGCCCTGCTCGCCCCAGATCCCCTCGGCGAGCGCCTGCTCGAACTCGGGGGTGGTCGGGTGCAGATCGACCGACTCGTAGGTGACCAGCGACTGCCAGTCCTCGGGGTGCCGGGCGAGGTGGTCGGCCAGCGCCTCGGAAGCGCCCAGCACGCCCAGCAGCCGGTCGCGCAGCGGTTTGGCCGCGACGACGGTGCTCAGCAGCGTGGGCCGCTCGTCCGGCGGCAGCGCCTCCACCAGCCGGACCAGCCCGCGCAGCGCGAGGTCCGGGTCCGCGGTCGCCCCGAGCGCGTCGAGCAGCGCCGAGTCCTCGCGTACGGGGGCGAGTTCGGGGGTCTCCAGCAGCTGCCCGGCCGCCGAGGGATCGGTGAAACCGTGCCTCAGCAGCCGGGTGAAGGTGCTGCTCCGCCGTCCCTGCGGAGCGGGAAGTGCCATGGTCCAGCCTCTCGGTGGCGGGTGGCTCAGAGCACCGGCAGCATCTTGCGCAGCTCGAAGGCGGTGACCTCCGACCTGTACTCCTCCCACTCCTGCTTCTTGTTGCGGAGGAAGAAGTCGAAGACGTGCTCACCGAGGGTCTCCGCGACCAGTTCGCTGCGCTCCATCAGCTCGATGGCCTCGCCGAGGTTCTGCGGCAGCGGCTCGATGCCCATCGCCCGGCGCTCCGAGTCGGACAGCGCCCAGACGTCGTCATCGGCGCCGGCCGGCAGCTCGTAGCCCTCCTCGATGCCCTTGAGACCGGCCGCGAGCAGCACCGCGTACGTCAGGTACGGGTTGGCGCCGGAGTCGATCGAGCGGACCTCGACCCGGGTCGAGCCCATCTTGCCGGGCTTGTACATCGGGACGCGGATCAGCGCGGAGCGGTTGTTGTGGCCCCAGCAGATGTACGAGGGGGCCTCGCCGCCGGCGCCCGCGGTGCGGTTGGCGCCGCCCCAGATGCGCTTGTAGGAGTTGACCCACTGGTTGGTGACGGCGGAGATCTCGCCCGCGTGCCGGAGCAGTCCGGCGATGAACGAGCGGCCCACCTTGGAGAGTTGGTACTCGGCGCCGGACTCGTGGAAGGCGTTGCGGTCGCCCTCGAAGAGCGAGAGGTGGGTGTGCATGCCGGACCCGGGGAACTCCGAGAACGGCTTGGGCATGAACGTCGCCTGGACCCCCTGCTCCAGCGCCACCTGCTTCATGACCAGCCGGAACGTCATGATGTTGTCGGCGGTCGAGAGCGCGTCGGCGTAGCGCAGATCGATCTCCTGCTGGCCGGGGGCACCCTCGTGGTGGCTGAACTCCACCGAGATGCCCATCGACTCCAGCATCGTGATCGCCTGCCGGCGGAAGTCCATGCCGACGTTCTGCGGGGTGTGGTCGAAGTACCCGGAGGAGTCGGCCGGGCTCGGCCGGGAGCCGTCCACCGGCTTGTTCTTGAGCAGGAAGAACTCGATCTCCGGGTGGGTGTAGAAGGTGAACCCGAGGTCGGAGGTCTTGGCCAGGATGCGCTTGAGGACGTAGCGCGGGTCGGCGTACGAGGGCGAGCCGTCCGGCATCAGGATGTCGCAGAACATCCGGGCGGTGCCGGGGGCCTCGGCGCGCCACGGCAGGATCTGGAAGGTGCCGGGGTCCGGCTTGGCGATCATGTCGGATTCGTACACCCGCGCGAATCCCTCGATCGCCGAGCCGTCGAAGCCGATGCCCTCGTCGAAGGCCTGCTCCAGCTCCGCGGGCGCCACCGCCACCGACTTCAGGAACCCGAGCACATCGGTGAACCACAGTCGTACGAAGCGGATGTCGCGCTCCTCGAGCGTTCGGAGCACAAACTCCTGCTGCTTGTCCATGGGTCACCAATCCTTGCAGGTCAATCGGCCTGTCCACGACGTCGAACGACGTGCGTGGCACACCAGTATCACGTGAGGGGGTTACCGTCACATTACGCACCCTTGGCCTGAATCAGAACCGCCCTCCCGTAACCCACACCCCTGATCCTTCCCGCATCCGCCCCGCTCAGCGCACCGGGGGCCCGGCGAACGGGCGGCTTGGCCCAGTCTTGAAGCCGCGCTGAGGGGCTATTGACCCGTAATCGAACGGTCCGTTCCTTGCCGTTCCTGGATGGTTCCGGACTGTGAGCGGCTCAGCCGCAGCCCGGGCCGCCGACCGGACGAAGGGTTACGCTCGATGGGTACGGACGATCTTGCGGAGGCGGCCATGAGCCAGTACGACGAGTACCCGACTCCGTCACAGGCCGAGGGCGAGCGGCTGGAAGAGGACATGGACCCGGCCGAGCAGCAGCACCCCATGACCGCGCGCACCCAGCCTTCCCAGGCCGAGGGCGAGCGCCGGGCGGAGGACGACGAGGACTGACGGCGGTGGCGTCCGGGCCAGTGCTCTCCTAGACGAGCGGCGCCGGGATGTCCCGCCCCGTGTCCGAGAGGTCCAGTACGGCCCGGGCCACGGACTCGGGGGCGTCGGTCATCACCAGATGGCCCGCGGGGGCGGCGACCGCGAAGTGGCCGCCCAGCTCCGTGGCGAGCGTGCGCTGACGCTCCAGCCAGCGCAGTTGGCCGGGCGTCTCGCTGCCGTCGTACGCGGCCAGCACCGTCACCGGTACGCCGGGCATCGGGTGGTCCGGGCGGAGCGCGGCGAGCTCGGCGGCCTGGTAGGGGTAGGTCGTGTTCTCCAGGACGCAGGCGCGGGCGACCCGGCTGGTGCGGTAGCCGGCCCGCTCCCACGGGTGCGGCGGATGGCTGCCGACGGTCGAGACGCGGCCTATCAGACGGCGTGCCAGCGGGCCCAGGACGCGCGGCGCACCGGCGGCGGACAGCGCGCCGATCACCCCGCCCGCCCAGGCCGTCCGTAGCGAGCGCGGAAGCCGGGGCCTCGGGTTCTCCTCGATGGAGCCGTCGACGAGGACGACCCCGGCGCAGCGGTCCGGGTGCAGCCGGGCGAACGCCTCGGCGTGGAACCCGGCGAGCGAGTGGCCGACGACGGTCGCGGGGCCCAAGTGGCCGAGCGCATCGAGGAGGTGGGCGATCCGGTCCGCCTCGGCGGCGAGGGTGGGCGGCTCGGGCGTCGGGGCGCTCAGGCCGAGGCCCGGACGGTCGAAGCGGACGACGGTGCGGTACGGGGCGAGCAGTGCGGCGACCGCGTCCCAGTCGAACCACGCCATCCCGAGCCCGCCGCTGAGGACGCAGAGCGGTCCGCTCCCCTCGGTCACGACGTGCAGCGGCACCCCGTCGACCCGCACGAAGCGGCCGGGGGTGGGCAGGTCGCGGACCGGGCGGAGCAGGCGGAGGCCGCGGAGGGGTCGGCGAGGGCTGGGGGGTGGGTTCATCGGTCTCTTTCTCCCGCTGCGGCACGCTTCGGATGCGAGGACGGGCGCGGCGCCGGCCGCCCGGGACGCCCTGCCGGCCGTGCCAGGCACCCCGCCAGCAGCATGACGTACAGGGCGACCAGCAGGACCTGAAGACGCTGCCCTGCGCCCAGGGCCCAGGTGCCGCGGCCCGCGGTGAAGGCCGCGACGGAGGCCAGCGTCCAGACCGTGGCGGCGATTTCGGCGAGCACCAGCGGGGGCCCGAAGCGGCCGAGCGCCGGCCAGCGGTCGTAGCGCCGGGCGGCGTAGGTCAGCAGGACGAGCGCGGCGAGCGCGCCGGCCATGGCGCAGGAGCTGCTGACGGCGTGCGCGGCATGGGTGGCCGGCACCAGGCCCGCGGTCTCCCGGGCCGCGCACATCGGGTCACTGGTCGGTGCGCAGCTCAGCGGCAGCCGGGAGTCGACGGCGGTGGCGGCGCCGAAGACCGCCAGCGCGACCCAGCCGGCCGTCGCCCAGGGCCGGCGCTCCGTCGTCAGCAGCGCGGTCACCGCACCGGCCAGCACCAGCAGCCCGGCGACCAGGTCGGTGGCGCGGAAGAGCCCGCCCAGCGGCTGGTCGGCGGCGGCCAGCTCGCTGAGGTAGGCCCGGACGGGGTCGAGTCCGGTGGCGAAGACCAGCTCCAGCACCCAGGCGGTGTACGCGGCCGCGCCGAGCAGCAGCGGGGCGGCGGCCACCCGGCTGTCGACGGAGACGGAACGGCGGGTACGGGTCACGGACATCCAGATCTTCGGTGGGCCCGGCCGGTCGTCGTGCCGGGTACGCCGTGGGAGCGGGAAGGCCAAGGATAGGCGGCGGGCACTCCGTTCGGCGGGCTCCCTGTGGAGTGCGATACCCCTCGGGGGTAGGGTGCCCAGGGTGCCGGGATGGCGCCAGGGTCTCGTACCGGTTGGCTCTGGTGTCCGCGGTGTCTGCGGTGTCTTCGGTGTCTTCGGTGTCTTCGGTGTCACCGTCGGCCCGGTCGTCCCGCCGGTTCGTCGTCCCGTCGAGAGGTCCGCGATGCGTGAACAGGGCAGGTCCGCCGCGTGGTGCGGCCGGCTGCTGCTGTTCGTGGCGCTGATCGCGGGCATCGTCACCATGCATACGTTCGGGCACCCGATGCCCGGAGAGGACGGACACCAGGCCCGCACGGCGGCTCCCGCGCCGGCGCACCCGCACGGGGACGCGCCGCGGCCGGGGTCCATGGCGGCGCCGCCGGGGTCCGGCCCGTCCGGCACCGCGCACGCCGGGACCGCACACGCCGGCACCGCGCAGGCAGCCACCGCGCAGGCAGCCGGCGTACCTGCGGCCGCCCCCCTCGTCTCGCCCCATGTGACCTCCCCCCACGGGGCCATGGACCCCGGCACCGTCTGCCGTGCCGTGCTGTCCGTATGGGCGCTGGCGCTGCTGGTCCTCCTCGGGGCGGGCACACTGACCGGGCGTCAGGAGTCCGGTCTGCTCGCGGCCCTGCGCGCCCGGCTGCTGCGCGGTCTGTGGCCGATACCTCCGCCGCCGCGTCCCAAACTCCTCGCCCGACTGTCGGTGCTGCGCGTGTAGGAGCGCGCCCCGCCGCCGACGCCCCTCGGAGTCCGCGGCAGCGCCCCTTATCCGATCGCACACCACACCGACACCGTCACGAGGTGCTTCTCCTATGCGTACGCACTCCCGGCGCGCCCTGCTCGGCGCGGGTATCGCCGCCGCCGGCAGCGGACTGCTGGCCGCCTGTTCCACCGGGGACTCCGGTTCGTCCGCCGGCCCGGACGGCAAGAACGGCCGGCACCACTCCCACGGCTCCGACGGTGACACCCCGTCGGGCTATGTCCGCCCCGACGGCCCCGAGGTCGCCGAGGCCGAGCGCAAGCGGGGCTCGGGCCCCGTACGCCGCTTCTCGCTGACCGCCGGCGAGGCCGAGATCGACCTGGGCGGCCGTACCGTCAAGACCTGGGCATACGACGGCGAACTACCCGGCAAGGAGATCCGGCTCACCGCGGGCGAGCGCATCGCGCTGACCCTCAACAACCGCCTCCCGCAGTCCACCACGGTGCACTGGCACGGGATCCCGGTACGCAACGACATGGACGGCGTCCCCGACCTGACCCAGCGGGCCGTCAAGCCCGGCGCCTCCTTCGACTACAGCTTCGCGGTCACCGACCCCGGCACGCACTGGATCCATCCGCACGTCGGCGTACAGCTGGACCGCGCGCTGTACGCCCCGCTGATCATCGAAGACCCCAAGGAGCCGCTCGGGTACGACAAGGAGTGGGTGGTCCTGCTCGACGACTGGCTCGACGGGGTGGACGGCAGCGACCCGGATGCGGTGCTCGCCGAACTGCGCAAGGGCATGCACCACGGCGGCGGCATGGGCCATGGCGGTATGGACATGGGCGGCATGGACATGGGCGAGGGCGGCGGGAAGGGCCATGGGCACGGGGCGCACGGCGCCCGGTCCTCGGCCGCCGATCCGCACGGCCCGTCACGGATGCTGATGGGCGCCAGGAGCCGGCTGCTCGGCGGTGACGCGGGCGATGTGGACCACCCGTTCCACCTGGTCAACGGTCGGCTGGCGCAGAACCCGCAGACCTTCCGTGCCAAGCCCGGGGACCGCATCCGGATCCGGATCATCAACGCCGGCAGCGACACCGCCTACCGCGTCGCGCTCGGCAGCCACCCGATGACCGTGACCCACACCGACGGCTACCCCGTACAGCACGCCACGACCGATGCGCTGCTGATCGGCATGGGCGAGCGCTATGACGTCCTGGTCACCGCCAAGGACGGGGTCTTCCCGCTCACCGCGCTCGCCGAGGGCAAGGGCTCCCGGCGCTCCGCCCTGGCCGTACTGCGGACCGGGAGCGGCGAGGCGCCCGACGCGTCCGTCCGCCCCGACGAGCTGCGCGGCAAGCTGCTGACGGCGGACCGCTTCAAGGCCGCCGCGTCGGTACGGGCCGCGCGGCGCCGCCCCGACCGCACCATCGAGATGACCCTCACCGGCTCCATGGCCAGGTACGACTGGGCCATCAACAGGAAGCCGTACACGGCGTCGCAGCGGTACCCGGTCCGGCAGGGCGAGCGGGTGCGGATCGTCTTCCGCAACCACTCCGAGATGTGGCACCCGGTGCATCTGCACGGGCACACCTTCGCGCTGCCGGACGGCGGCGCCCGCAAGGACACCGTGCTGCTGCTGCCCGGCGGCTCGGTCCCGGTCGACTTCGAGGCCGACAACCCCGGGCTGTGGATGGTGCACTGCCACAACGTCTACCACTCGGAGTCGGGGATGATGACGGTCCTGGGCTACCGGTCGTCGAAGTAGGGCGGCCGAGGACAGGGCGGCGGAGGACGTACGGCGGCTGAGCAATGTCTGGACGGGCGGCCCGCGAGCGGGGCGGGCCGCCCGGGCCGGTGACGCGCCGGCCCGTCACACCCACGAAGCGTCGCCGATACGTCTCCGCCCCCCATTGCGTCAGTAAGACGATTAGACTGGCGGGGTGCCTCAACTTCGTCTCGCTCTCAATCAGATCGATTCCTGCGTCGGCGATCTCTCCCAGAACGCCGAGACGATCGTGCACTGGACCCGGCACGCCGCCGGCCAGGGCGCACACCTCGTCGCGTTCCCCGAGATGGCGCTGACCGGCTACCCCGTCGAGGACCTGGCGCTGCGTCCGTCGTTCGTCGAGGCGAGCCGGGTCGCGCTGCGGGAGCTGGCCGGGCGGCTGGACGCCGAGGGGCTGGGCGACCTGCCCGTGATCGTCGGCTACCTCGACCGCGGTGAGCAGGCCGGACCGCGCTACGGGCGTCCGGCCGGTGCGCCGCAGAACGCCGCCGCCGTCCTGTACCGCGGCGATATCGCGCTGTCCTTCGCCAAGCACCACCTTCCCAACTACGGCGTCTTCGACGAGTTCCGCTACTTCGTGCCCGGCGACACGCTCCCCGTCGTACGGGTGCACGGCGTCGATGTGGCGCTGGCGATCTGCGAGGACCTGTGGCAGGACGGCGGCCGGGTCCCCGCCACGCGGACGGCCGGGGCCGGGCTGCTGGTGTCCATCAACGCCTCGCCGTACGAGCGGGACAAGGACGACACCCGGCTGGAGCTGGTCCGCAAGCGGGCCCAGGAGGCCGGCTGCACCACGGCCTACCTCGCGATGATCGGCGGGCAGGACGAGCTGGTCTTCGACGGCGACTCGATCGTCGTCGACAAGGACGGCGGGGTGATCGCACGGGCCCCGCAGTTCGCGGAGGGCTGTGTCCTGGTCGATCTCGACCTGCCCGCCGCCGCGGCCGAGCCGCCGGCCGGTGTCCTGGACGACGGTCTGCGCGTCGACCATGTCACCCTCTCCGCCGAGCCGTTGCCGCCGTACACCCCCGAAACCGTCGGTGGCCAGGCCGAACGCCTCGGCGATCTGGAGGAGATCTACACCGCGCTGGTGGTCGGGCTGCGCGCCTACGTCGCCAAGAACGGCTTCCGCAGTGTGGTGCTGGGTCTCTCCGGCGGGATCGACTCGGCGCTGGTCGCCGCCCTCGCCTGCGACGCACTGGGCGCGGCGCATGTCCACGCCGTGGCGATGCCCTCGCGCTACTCCTCCGAGCACTCCCTCACGGACGCCGCCGAACTCGCCCGCCGTACGGGCCTGTCCTTCCGTACGGTCCCGATCGGGCCGATGTTCGACGCGTACATGGGGTCCCTCGCGCTGACCGGCCTCGCCGAGGAGAACCTTCAGTCGCGGCTGCGCGGTACGACCCTGATGGCCATCTCCAACCAGGAGGGCCACCTGGTCCTCGCCCCGGGCAACAAGTCCGAGCTGGCCTGCGGCTATTCGACGCTCTACGGCGATTCGGTGGGCGGCTACGGCCCCATCAAGGACGTCTACAAGTCGGTGGTCTTCCAGCTCGCCCGCTGGCGCAACGAGGCCGCGGCCGACCGCGGCCAGACCCCGCCGATCCCGGAGAACACCCTCACCAAGCCCCCGAGCGCGGAACTCCGCCCGGGCCAGGTCGACACCGACTCGCTGCCCGACTACGCCATCCTCGACCGCATCCTGGCCCTCTACGTCGACCATGACCGCGGCCGCGAGGACATCATCGCCCAGGGCTTCGACGCGCCCCTGGTCACCCGCGTCCTGCAACTGGTCGACCGCGCCGAGTACAAGCGCCGCCAGTACCCGCCGGGCCCCAAGATCTCCGCCAAGGGCTTCGGCAAGGACCGCCGCCTGCCGATCACCAACCACTGGCGGGAGGGCGACTGACGCCCGGGGTGTCTGTCCGGCGGGCGCCGGGTCAGCCGGCGGGTTCCTCCACGGCCGTGGGGACAGGCGTTTCCGTACTGCGGGCGATGACGCGGGAGGTGTCGTGCGTCCCCCGGTCCAGCAGTCCGGCCACCACGGCGACGGCCAGGCCGAGGGCCGCCAGGACCGCGCCGACCAGGGTCGGGGAGGTCCAGCCCCAGCCGGCCGCCAGCGCGGCGCCGCCGGCCCAGGCACCGCCGGCGTTGGCCAGGTTGAAGGCGGACTGGTTGGAGGCGGCGGCCAGGGTGGGGGCCTGCTGGGCCTTGTTCATAACCAGCATCTGCAGGGGCGTGGTGGTCAGGAAGCCGACCGCGCCGATGAGGACGACGGTGACCAGGGCGGCCGCCTTCACCTCGGCGGTGAAGTGGAAGGCCGTGAGGAGGAGGGCGAGCGCGCCCAGGGAGCCGTAGAGGGTGGGGCGCAGGGCGCGGTCGGTGAGCGGGCCCGCGGCCAGCGCGCCGAGGGTCATGCCGATGCCGAAGAGGGCGAGGACCAGCGGGACCGAGCCCTCGGCGAAGCCGGTGACCTCGGTCATCATCGAGGCGAGGTAGCTGTAGACGGCGAAGATGCCGGCGAAGCCGAAGACGGTGGTCAGCAGCCCGAGGAGTACCTGACGGCCGGCCAGGGCGCGCAGTTCGTGGGCGAGACCGGTGCGCTCCTCGGCCGGCAGCGGCGGGATCAGCCGGGCCAGGGAGGCCATTGCGGCCAGGCCGATGGCGGCCACGACGAGGAAGGTGGCGCGCCAGCCGAGCTGCTGGCCCAGCAGGGTCGCGGCGGGGACACCGACGATGTTGGCGATGGTCAGGCCGAGGAACATGGTGGCGACCGCGCGGGCCTGCCGGCCTTCGCGTACCAGCCGGGCGGCGACCACCGCACCGACGCCGAAGAACGCGCCGTGCGGGAGGCCGGCCAGCAGCCGGCCGGCGATCAGCAGACCGAAGGTGGGCGCCAGTGCGGAGGCGAGGTTGCCGGCCGTGAAGAGCGCCATGAGCAGGACGAGCATGCGCCTGCGGGGGATGCGGGATCCCAGGGCGGTCAGGAGCGGGGCGCCGATGACGACGCCGAGGGCGTAGGCGGAGACGAGGTAGCCGGCGGTGGGCACGGAGGTGCCGAGATCATCCGCGACATTGGGCAGCAGCCCCATCATCACGAATTCCGTGGTGCCGATACCGAAGGCCGAGATCGCGAGCGCGAGCAGAGCCAAGGGCATGAAGATCTGGACCTTTCAGAGGGTTCCGTACGAGGACTCAATATGTTCTTCTACGGAACAAAGTCTCTCAGGCCCAGTATTCCGGCGGGGGAACGGGGCGTTACAAGCCCGCGTACGTTCCCCCGCCGGCTTCGTCGAACGACGGTCAGATCTTGACCGAGGCCGCGACCGGCAGATGGTCACTGCCGGTCGCCGGCAGCACCCAGGCCTTGACCGGGTCCATCCCCTTCATCATGATCTGGTCGATCCGGGCCATCGGGAACCCGGCCGGCCAGCTGAAGCCGAAGCCGTCACCGGCCGCGCCCTGGGCGGAGCGCATCTGCGAGGTGACGGGGGCCAGCGAGCGGTCGTTCATGGTGCCGTTGAGGTCGCCGAGCAGCACGGCCTTCTTGACCGGATCGGCGGCGATCGCCTCGCCCAGCGCCTTGGCACTGCCGTCGCGCTGATTGGCGGTGAAGCCCGCCTCGACCTTGACCCGTACCGACGGCAGATGGGCGACATAGAAGGCGACCTGCTGTCCGTCGGCGGCGGTGACGGTGGCGCGCAGTGCGCGGGTCCAGCCCATCTTGATGTCCACCGGCCGGGCGTCGGACAGCGGGCGCTTGCTCCACAGGCCGACCGTGCCCTGGATCGTGTGGTACGGGTACGTCTTCGCCAGGCCCTGGCGGTAGGTGTTCATCGCGTCGCCGGACAGCTCCTCCAGGGCGACCACATCGGCGCCGGAGGCCACGAGGTCGCGGGCGGTGGCCGCCGGGTCGGGGTTGTCGGCGTTGACGTTGTGGGTCAGGACGGTGAGGTTGCCGCCGGTTCCGGCCTTGTCGGTGATCTGGCCGCCGAAGAGGTTGAACCAGGCGAAGACCGGCAGGACGAGGGCGACGAGCGCGGTGGTCGAACGACGCAGTATCGCGGCGGCGAGCAGCAGCGGGATGCCCAGCCCGAACCACGGCAGGAAGGTCTCCAGCAGACTGCCCAGGTTTCCCAGGTCGTTGGGGATCTGGCGGTGCAGAAGCATCAGCAGGCCCAGCACCACGGCGAGCACCGCGAGCACGATGCCGCGCCGCCACATGCCGTCCGGGCGCCACCAGTTCCGCAGGCGTTCGGCCCGGGAACCGGCCCGCTCGGACCCCTGTCCCTGTCCCGGATCCGTCATGTATGCCTGCGCCATGTAGCTGTCCTCACTGCCTTGCTCCGTGCGCCTCGCCTGTGATCCACGACCCTAGGCGATGGCCCTGATGGGCTTTCTTAGATTCGTGGTGCGCCTTCTTGGGAGTGAGGACGGCGCGGTGACGGGTCGGGGTTCCGGGCCTGGCGTTCGTGACAGCCGCTGTGACAGAACGGGCATGATCCGGTCATACGGTCCGCGGTGAGGTGCGCGGTCAACCGGCCGCGGCGGCCGCCGGATCCGGCTCGCGGCGGTCAGCCCGCCGCGGCCTGCGGCCTGGGCCGTACGCCCTCCAGGACCATGTCGACGATGTCCTCCGCCAGCCCCTCGGGGAGCTCCTTCCACTCGTGGAGGACGGCGCGGGCCAGCATCGGGCCGACGAAGAGGTCGGCGATGGTCTCCAGGTCGTGGTCGGTGCGGATCTCGCCGTTGGCCACGCCGCGCCGCAGCACGCCGAGCAGCGCCTCGTGGCGGGCCCGTACGACCGTGTCGTGGTACTCGGCCCACAGCTCGGGCTGGGCCTGGACGTGGCTGACGACCGTACGGAGCAGCGCGGAGCTGCGCTTGGCCAGTCCCCGGCGGCGCAGGAACTCCAGCAGCGAGATCAGGTCGTCGCGTACCGAGGCGCCGTCCAGGTGCGGGCTCTGGGCGTCCAGCGACCGCATGACGTCGAGCATCAGGGCGCTCTTGCCGGGCCAGCGGCGGTAGACCGTGGCCTTGCCGACGCCGGCCTCGCGGGCGATCCGCTCCATGGACAGCTCGCCTATGGAGACCCCGTCCTCGATCAGGCGCAGTACGGCCTCGATGATGGCGGAGTCGGCCGCGGCGCTGCGCGGCCGGCCACGGCGCCCGGGGCCCACCGGACCGGGCCGCGCTCCGGCCGCCGCGCTGGAGTCCTCCGCCGCCCGGCTCATCGCGCTGCGTCCGCCTTCCGCTCGTCGTGCGGCTCCGCCGACTGCGGCGCCGGTCCCATTTTGCCCGGCAGGAAGGCCAGCACCACCACGGCACCGATCAGCGAGACCGCGGCCGAGCCGAGGGCGGTGACGTGTATGGCGTGGATGAAGGCGGCGTTGGCGGAGTCGACCAGCGACCGGCCGGCCGGGCCCATCCGTTCGGCGAGGCCGAGGGTGGCCTCGATGGACTCGCCGGCGGCGTGCTTGGCCGCGGCCGGTACGCCGGGCAGCGCATCGAGCTTGCCCTGGATGCCGTCGCGGTAGGACGTGGACAGCAGCGAGCCGAGGACCGCGACGCCGAGGGTGCCGCCGACCTGCCGGAAGACGTTGTTGAGCGCCGAGCCGGAGCCGGCCTTCTCCCGGGGCAGCGACTGCATGATCGTGACCGTGACCGGCGGCATGATGTGCGCCATGCCGGCGCCCTGGAGGAAGAACAGCGCCTCCATGATCCAGATCGGGGTGTCGGTGTCCAGCAGCAGCAGGCCCACCATGGTGTCGGCCACCACGAACATGCTGAAGGTGCACACCGCGCGGGCGCCGTAGCGGTCCACGGCCAGCCGGGCCCGCGGCGCGAAGATCATCTGCGCCGCGGCCAGCGGAAGGATCAGCAGACCGGCCTGAAGCGGGGTGTAGCCGCGCACGCTCTGGACGTAGAAGACGATGAAGAACGTGACGCCCATCAGCGCGAAGAAGACCAGGGCGACCGCCGCGATCGCGGCGGAGAACGCGGGGTTGCGGAAGTAGCCGATGTCGATCGACGGGTGGTCGCTGCGCTTCTGGTGCACCACGAAGCCGGCGAGCACCGCCAGACCGCCGGCGATCGTGCCGACCACCTGCGGGTCGGTGAAGTCGGCGAGCTGGCCGCCCTTGATGATCCCGTAGACCAGCAGCAGCAGGCCGACGACGGACAGCAGCACTCCGGCCGGATCCAGCCGGCCGGGGCTGGGGTCCTTGGAGTCCGGCACCAGGATCAGCATCGCGGCCAGCGCGATCAGCACGATGGGGACGTTGACCAGGAAGACCGAACCCCACCAGAAGCGGTCCAGCAGCAGACCGCCGGCGATCGGGCCGATCGCGATGGCCAGGCCCACCCCGCCCGCCCAGATGCCGATCGCCTTGGGCTGCTCCTCGCGCTCGAAGACGTTCATCAGGATGGCGAGGGTGGCCGGCATGACGAAGGCGCCGCCCAGGCCCATCACGGCGCGGAAGGTGATCAGCTGGGTGGGCGAACCGGCGAACGCGGCGAGCACCGAGCCGGCGCCGAAGACCGCCAGGCCGAAGAGCAGCATCTTCTTGCGGCCGAGGCGGTCGCCGAGCAGACCCGAGGTGAACAGCAGCCCGGCGAAGACCAGCGTGTAGGAGTTGATCGCCCACTCCAGCTCGCTCTGGGTGGCGCCCAGGCCCGTGGGGGCCGGCGTGGCGATCGTCTTCATCGCCACGTTGAGGATGGAGTTGTCCAGCACCACGATCAGCAGGCTGAGCATCAGCGTGTTCAGGATCGCCCAGCGGCGGCGGTGGATGCGGTCGGGGACCTGCCGGGCGGGCGGTGCGCCCGGTGCGGGTGGCGTTGCGGAGGAGGCCATGGCGACACCCTACGCTTTTTCGATACGGATCCGTTCCGTATTGGAAAGATTCGGTGGCCGGAACGGAACTCTTCGGTGGCTGGAACGGAACCTTTCGCTACCGGGCGCGGCGTAAACCGGGACGGGCGTCACAGCCGCCCGCACGGGGCTCCCCTTTTCCTCCGAGCGCGGACCGTGCCAGCATGGTGGGGAGTCCGGGGACACCGTCAGGGTGCCTCGAGATGACGAACAGGAGCCGTCACCATGACGCAGTCTTCGCCTGCCCGGAAGCCGGTCCCCACGTCGCTGTACGGGGGCACCGGCTCGCGCCGCATCACCGTCCGCGACATCGCCTCCGCCAAGGAGCGCGGCGAGAAGTGGCCGATGCTCACCGCGTACGACGCGATGACCGCCTCCGTCTTCGACGAGGCCGGTATCCCCGTCCTGCTCGTCGGCGACTCGATGGGCAACTGCCACCTCGGCTACGAATCCACCGTTCCGGTCACCCTGGACGAGATCACGATCCTGTCCGCTGCGGTCGTCCGGGGCACCAAGCGCGCACTCGTCGTCGGCGACCTGCCGTTCGGCTCGTACCAGGAAGGGCCGGTGCAGGCGCTGCGCAACGCCACCCGGCTGGTGAAGGAGGCCGGGGTCGGGGCCGTCAAGCTGGAGGGCGGTGAGCGCTCCGCCGACCAGGTGGAGCTGCTGGTCTCGTCCGGCATTCCGGTGATGGCGCATGTCGGGCTCACCCCGCAGTCGGTCAACGCCTACGGCGGCTACCCCGTACAGGGCCGCGGCGAGGAGGCCGCCCAGCAGCTGCTGCGGGACGCCAAGGCGGTGCAGGACGCCGGCGCGTTCGCCGTCGTCCTGGAGGCCGTACCGGCCGAGCTGGCCGCCGAGGTCACCCGTTCGCTGTACATCCCGACCGTCGGCATCGGCGCGGGCCTGGACTGCGACGCCCAGGTGCTGGTGTGGACGGACATGGCCGGGATGACGGCCGGCCGGGTGCCGAAGTTCGTCAAGAAGTACCTGGAGATGCGGGAGCTGCTGGGCGGCGCGGCCAAGGCGTTCGCCGAGGACGTCGTCGGCGGCGGCTTCCCGGGCGAGGAGCACACCTTCCACTAGGGCGTATGCGACTGATCAGGTCCGACAGGCGGCACCGGATGCGGTGCCGCCTGTCGGCGTCCTACTGGTCGTCGCGGCGGACCAGCAGGCGGTAGGCGTTGGAGAGACCGGCTCGGTGGGCGACGGGTTTGACGATCCGGTCGAGCAGCCAGCCGGCCGTGGTGAGCGGGATGCCTGCGGCGAGCACGGTGCCGCGCAGCACACGGCGGACCCTGCCGGGCGCCTCGGGGAGCCACGGTTCGTCCCGCCGGGGGGCCAGGCTGTTCACGGCGAGCCATGCGGCGACGACCAGATCCACGGGGTCGTGCGGCTCGGCGTGCTCCTGGGCGACCACCGTGAACCCGAGGTCGGTCAGCCTCTTGCTCAGGTTCCCCGCCGGGATGAAATGCAGATGCTGCGGCTGGAGCCAGGGCAGCCACCAGCGGCCGAGGAGCCGGCCGAAGCGGCACTGCGGGTCCGGTACCTCGATCAGCAGGTGCCCGCCGGGGCGGAGGGCCTGGTACGCCGCTGCCAGCTCACGCTCGGGATCCGCACTGTGCTCCAGGTAGTGGAACATGCTGACCACGTCGTAGTTCCCGGCCAGTTCCCCGGCCCGCTCGACGAAGTTGCCCCGGTAGCCGCGCCGTACCCAGCCCCGCTGCTGGGCCGATGTGACGCCCGCGCCGATGTCCAGCCCGTCGAAGACGGTATGGGGCAGTACGGCGCGCGCCGCGTCGCAGAAGTGCCCGTGCCCGGTGCCCACATCGAGCCAGGTCTCCGGTTCGGCGAAGGGCAGCACGGCCTCCGCCCTGAGCCGGTAGGCCTTGTCGTGACCCCGGAACAGCGTCGCGAGGTTCTCCTCGCCCAGGCCGTCGTAGAAGTCGCGGTAGTAGAACTCCAGCCCTTCGTCGTTGAGTTGCGGGTTCTGGAACGTGTGGCGGCAGTCCCGGCACTGCTCCAGGACGAACCGGCCGGGTTTGTGCTGCAACAGATCAGGGGTCCGTACCCGGACCTTCAGCCGCCCCGACCCGCACCAGGGGCAGTCGGTGCGCCGCGGCCGGAAGAACCGCGCCACCCCCTGTGCGAGGTCGTCCTGGTAGCGGGGGCGGAGCGCGGCGACCTGATCGGCCCTGTTCATGGTCGAAGCCTCTCTGCGGCGGCGTGGGCGACGAGGTGTTCGAGGTGGGCCGCCGCGGCGTCCGCGCCTCCGGCGGCGCGGAAGGATCCGCGCACCCGCTCGGCGGCGGCCCGGTAGCCCGGCTCGTGGAGAACGGCGTCGAGCGCCGTGCCGAGTTGGCCGGCGGTCGCCCGGTTGAACCGGACCCGCAGCCCCGCACCGGCGTCGGCCACCTGGGCGGCGATGGTGGGCTGATCGTCCCTGATCGGTGCGACGACGAGCGGCAGACCGTGCCACAGCGCCTCGCAGACGGTGTTGTGCCCGCCGTGGCAGACCACGGCGTCGCACCGTTCCAGGAGCGCCAGTTGGGGCACGTTCGGGCGGACGAGTATCTGGTCATGCGTCTCGCGCAGCGTGCCCGACGGGTCGACGACCACTGCTTGCAGCCGGTCCGACCGCGCCCGCACCGCCTCGGCGCACTCGGTGAGGAACCGCGCCCCGGCCTCGCTGTTGGCCGTGCCGAGGGTGATCAGTACGGTGGCGCGCCCGGAGTCCAGCCACTCCCAGGGAAAGTCGCCCGGCGACGGGCGGGGAGCGAGCGACGGACCGACGAACCGCACCTGCTCACCGAAGGACTCCGCGGGCCCCACCAGTGCCTCGGTGCTGAACGTCAGCACGAGGCGGTCGGACATCCGCGGATCCACGTCACTGCCCGGATCGCCGATCCGCTGCCGCAGGTCATGGATCAGCCCGGCAACCCACGACTCCACCTTCGGAATGCCCGCGAACGCGGTGAACCCGGCCGAGGTGGTCGCGGAGGTGGCCCAGCGCACACCGAGCCGCTCGGCCACCAGCCCGCCGGCGACCGCCTGCTGATCGGCGACCAGGACGTCCGGACGGAACTCCCCGACCGCGGCGCGGACACCGGGTGCCATGGCCTCCGCCAGCGGCACGAGGAACTTCTCCCAGAGGAATTTCAGCGCCGCCGGGCCCCGGAGTGAGGGCGGCCGGAGCAAGGCAGGGTCGTCGAGCGGCGGCGCGGCGCAGGGGAACACCGCGGCCCGCTCGCCCACGAGCGGTCCCACGACGGCCGGCAGTCCCGCCCAGGCCACCTGATGACCGCGCTGGACCAGCCGCGCCGCGACCCCGAGGGTGGGGTTGATGTGGCCGACCAGGGGCGGCACCACGAAGAGGAACCTGCTCACGGGCTGCTGACCTCTTCCCTCCGGTCGTTCTCGCGGACCCACTCCGAGATCAGGTCGCTCACCCGCTGGGTGGCACCCATCAGGACCCAGTGCTCCTGGTCCGGCACCACGTCGGTCCGGCAGTCGGGGAGCAGCGACTTCAACCACGGTTCCTGAGCCGCGAGTTCCGACTCGCTGCCGTAGATGGCCAGGACCGGACAGCGCAACGAGCTGATCTGGTCCTCGTCCATCACCTGGCTGGCAGGGACGTCCCGGGCCATGGTGCTGGAGTGCAGCAGCCGCGACGCCGACTTCACCCGTCGGGTGACGTGCGGCCCGTGTTCCTCCGCCAACTGCTCATGGAGGTCCACCCTGGCGAACTCCGTCGCCGCGCGCTCAAGGTTGGCGGCCATCTTGCGGGACCAGGCGTCGGTCGCCGGCTCCGATTCGATCATCGAGATGCTGGCCACCCGGTCCGGCCGGCGTGCCGCGTAGCTGAACGCGATGGTGCCGCCGTAGGAGTTGCCGACCAGGTGGACCGGCCCCGTCACGTCCAGCTGGTCGAGCAGACCGTCGAGGTCGCCGACGAAATCCTCCAGCAGATATCCGTTCGCCCGCCGCTCGCTGCGCCCGTGGCCGCGCAGGTCGTACATGATCACGTCCATCCCCGCGGCGGCGAACACCGGGGCCAGGGTGAAGTAGTAGCTCACGAGGCTGTCCACGAGCATTCCGTGGACGAACACCACGGTGGGCGGTGGCGCGGTGCCGGTGGTGTTCCGGGCGGGCATGCGCTCCACATGCAGTGCGACGCCATTGGCGTTGATCATGGCCACGGGTCAGCGCCCCCCGGTTTCCCGCAGGCATCCCACCACGTACGTGACGAGCTGACCGATCGTGAGGTAGATGATCTCTTCGAGTTCGAGGCCGGCCAGGAACTCGGCGAAGTTCACCCGCTCGCCGTACCGCGCCGCCAACTGGCCGCCGAGAGTGACCAGATCGATGCTCTCCAGATCCAGGTCGTCATGGAACTTGGTGTCCATGGTGATCTCGATCTCCTGCTCTCCGTACTCCTCGAGCACGGAGTGGAGTATCCCGACGATCTCGCCGAACACCACGGTCTCGTCGGCAACGAGCGGTGCCTGCGCCTGACTGCTGTTCAAAGCTTCCTCTTCCGTTCGTCGGCCGGTTCCGTCGTCCAGGCGACGACGTAGTCCCTGTCCGGCAGGTCGGCCATGTTGCTGATCCGGCGGCAGTGCACCCGGTGCACACGGCTCCCGGAATCCACCACCAATGCGTCCGGCCGCGCGGTGACCACCGTGAAATCCCTCGGCCGCCCCCGCAGGCCGGTGCCCTCCGCCTTTGACGCGGCCTCCTTCGCCGCCCAGAACCGGGTGAACCACACGGCTTCCGGCTCCTGTGTCTCGGCGCACTTCGCGAGCAGGAGCTCGCGCTCGGCCTGGCCGAGGGCCACCCTCTGGGTCTCCACGGGCCGGTCGGTGATCTCCTCGATGTCGATGCCGACCCCGCCGTCCCCGTGCGCGGTGCGGGGCCGTACGAGGGCCACGCCGGTCTCCGCGCAGTGCGCGAGCGTGACGTCCAGCTCGGGAAGGACCCGGCCGTGCAGTCCGGCGACCCGCGGCCGTCCGTTGTCGTCGTTGCTGACGCGGATCTCGGCGGGGAAGACCGGGCCCTCTCCGTTCTCCCACAGCCACTGGCGGACCGCGTCCTTGACCGCGATACGGCCCAGCAGCCACTGGCGGCGGCCTCGTGGCGGACAGCGCTCGTAGTCGGCGCGTTCGGCGCCGCTCAGATGGTTCCGCATGACGAGGTCGCGCGAGGCGAGGTCCGGCCACCGGTCGTGGACGAGGCACCAGCCGCCCTGCTGTGCGACGGAGAGCGTGTGCCGCTCGGGGAACCGTTCCTGAACCCTGGTCTCCAGGCGGTTGTCGAAGCGGCGGTCCTGCCAGCCGTTGATCTGCGCCCACACCCGGCCTTCGGCGACCAGCTGCATATCGGCCTCCACCGCGGAGTCGGCGACCGATGTGATCTTGATGAGGCACTCCAGCCTGGTGCCGGGCGCGGGGTGCGGGCCGAAGAAGCGCATCCGCTTCATCCGCACCGGGAACACCACGGTCCGCTCGGTCAGGGTGGTGATGATCCAGTAGCCGAGGAGCTGGCCCACGTTGTCCAGCAGGGCGCCGGGGGCGGGCGGTGTGGTGAGCACTCCGCGCACATGCGCGTCACCGATCGCGGTGAGTTCGGTGATGCCCTGGAACCGGGGGCCGTGGAACATCCAGCGCTCGGCGTACAGTTCCTCGGCCGTGAGGTCCGGACGCCGCTCGTCCTCGGGGTCCCACACCCACGGGCGGGGTGGGTCATCGGGATGGCGCGCCGCCAGTTCGACCTCGGCCCGGGCGAACTGGCCGAAGTCCACACTGACCCGCTCGGGCCCCTGCGGTGCCACCGCGACGGGCACGTCCATGGCTGGGCTGGCCGTGACCCACCGCTTCAGATGCACCCCGTGCAGCGCGACGGCCTTGGTGCCGGGCGCCGCCTGCTCGGCGAACTCCGCCATGTGCTGGATCACCGTGGTGCCCGGGACCACCGGCCAGCGGTCCTCCTCGTCGGGCCAGTCGGGGCGCTGTGCGAAGAGGCAGTGGTCCAGCAGGTACGGCATGGTGGCCGTGGACACCCGCAGCACGGTGTCGAGTTGGCGTCCGGACGACGCCGGCGAGCTGTCCGGCGCCGAGGGGGGCGGTGCCGGGAGCGCCGGTGCCGCCGGGGAGTGCGGGCGGGCCTGCTGCGCCGTTTCGATCACCGTCGTGACGGTGTCCGCGGTGTCCTTGAGCAGCGCGCCCAGTTCGCCCGCCAGGGGGAAGCGGCCGGCCAGGTGCGTGAGGCGGGACAGGTCCCCGTCGGCGGCGGTGTGCCCGCCGGCGAGCACCGGGCGGAGGGTGCGCAACGTCGTGTCGTCGAGGGATATCAGCGGCCCGCCGAGGTCCAGCCGGACCGCCGGGCGCCGCGCTGGTGCGCCGCGGCCGGCTCCCAGCGGCCCGAGATCCGGTTCCCCGCCGTCCACCCACAGGGCCGTGGCGACATGGTGAAGCTGTGCCAGTCCGCCGCGGTGCGGGGAGCTGGCGGCCACCGCGAGGTGCGGCCGGCCGTGCAGCGTGTTGCCGATCAGTGCGCCGACCTGGCCCGGTCCCGCCTGTACGAACACCCGGAAGCCGGCCGCGTACATCGCCTCGACCAGCGGACGGAAGCGTACGGGCTCCAGCAGATGACGGATGAACAGCTCGCGTACCTCCGCCTCGGTGCGGGGATAGACCGCCGCGGTGGTCGCCGACCACACGGGGACGGTGGGCGGATACAGCGCGAACCGGCCGGTGGCCTGGCGAATCGGTTCGAGGTAGGGGGCGAGCATGGGGGTGTGGAAGCCGGACCGGAACGGCAGGACCTGGCCGAGGACGTTCCGCGCGCGGAACCAGCGCACCAGTGCGTCCACCGGGCCGGGCGGACCGCACACGATGGCCTGGTCCGGCGCGTTGTCGTGGGACAGCACGATCTCGGGGTGGTGCTCAAGGGCGGCCGTGACCCGGTCGGCCGGAGCGCCCAGGACCGCGAAGGCCAGGGCAGGCACCCGGACGTCGTCCGGGTCGAAGGACGCCACGAACTCGTCCACCTCGGGGCCGGCGAACAGCCCCCCGGCGATCATCGCGGTCCACTCGCCCACGCTGTGGCCCGCGACGGCGTCCGGCACGACCCCGATACGGCGCAGGGCGGCGTCCAGCACCCGTCCCACGCCCACCACCTCGGCACCGTGCCGGCCGACGTCCGCCACCTGCGTCGGCTGCTCGGTGCGGCTCCCGGGGAGCAGGGCGGACAGCCCGAAGCGCTCGGCGACATCGGAGACATGGGGCTGGAACTCGGCTTCGAGACCCGGGAAGACGAAGGCCACCCGGCCGCCGCCGTCCGGGCCGAGCAGCGGCTCGGGGGTGAACCACACATCGCCGCGGCCCCGCCAGGCGCGGCCCTTGGCGACGGCCCTCCTGGCCAGCGCGAGGCGTTTACCGGTCGGGTCGACGATGCCGAGCCGGCTGCGTCCGTGGCCGGCGGCCCGGTCGTCGAGGCCTGCCGCGAGCACGTCCGAGTCATCGGCGTCCAACAGCGCGGCCAGCTGCTCCGGGCTGTCGGCGACGAGCCGCAGCACCCGTTCCTTCTCCCGCACCACGGCCGCGGACCGGTTCCGCCTGCCGACCGCGGCGTCGGGCGCCGCTTCGAGCACCACATGTGCGTTGATCCCGCCGAAGCCGAAGGCGTTCACACCGGCCCGCCGGATTTTCTGTCCCGCACCGGGCTCCCATCCCTCCGCCGAGGCGATCGGGCGGAACCGGGTGGGTGCCAGGGCGGGGTGCGGGTCCTGGCAGTGCAACGTCGGCGGCAGCACGGCGTGGTGCACCGCGAGCGCTGCCTTGACGAGGCTGGCCACGCCCGCGGCCGGCATGGTGTGGCCGATCATCGACTTCACCGACCCGATCACCGCCCGGTCATCGCCGCGTACCGGACCGAACACCTCGGCGAGGGTCGCCAGCTCGGCGGCGTCGCCCGAAGGCGTGGCGGTCCCGTGCGCCTCCAGCAGCCCGACCGACCCCGGCTCGGCGGGGTCGAGACCGGCCATCCGCCATGCCTGCCGCACCGCCCTCACCTGGCCCGCGGGGTCCGGGTTGACGAGGCTGCCGCTGCGGCCGTCGCTCGCCACCCCGGCGCCCCGTATGACGGCGTAGATCCGGTCTCCGTCGCGTTGTGCGTCGGCGAGCCGCTTGAGCACCACGACGCCGGTGCCCTCACCGATCAGCAGGCCGTCCGCGGCCCGGTCGAAGGGGCGGATCCGCTGGCTCGGGGACAGCGCGCGGAGCTGGGCGAACACGCTCCACAGCGTGATGTCGTGGCAGTGGTGCACACCGCCCGCGAGCACCACGTCGCAGCGCCCGCTCGCCAGTTCACCCACGGCCTGGTCGACCGCGACCAGTGAGGACGCGCAGGCAGCGTCGACCGTGTACGCGGGACCGCGCAGGTCGAGCCGGTTGGCCACCCGCGAGGCGGTGAGGTTGGGCACCAGGCCGATCGCCTGCTCGGGTTCGTCAGGACCGAGCTGCCGGGTGAACGCCTGCCGCACCTGCTCCAGTTGGCCGGCGCCGAGGGCGGGCAGCAGCTCGCCGAGCGTGTGGACGAGCTGGTTGGCGGTCCGTACCCGCTGGGATCCGCGGGAAAGGCCGGGCGTCAGATACCCACCGCGACCGAGGATCACGCCGACCCGCTCGCGGGTGGGCAGCCGGTCCTCGCCGCCGGCGTCCGCGATCGCGTCCGCGGCGACCTTCAGCGCGAGGAGCTGGTCCGGCTCGGTGCCCGCCACCGAGTTGGGCATGATGCCGAACCGTGTCACCTCGACCTGGGCGAGGTCGTCGACGAACCCGCCCCGGCGGCAGTAGACCCGGTCCGAGCGGCCAACCGCCTGCGGGTCGTAGAAGCTGGCGTCCCACCGTCCGGCGGGCACGTCGCTGATCGCGTCCACCCCGGCGGCCAGGTTCCGCCAGTACGACTGGAGGTCTGCCGCCCCTGGCAGCAGGACCGCCATGCCGACGATGGCGACCGGGGGGTACGAGCCGTGTCCGTTGGCAGCCATCTCACCAACCCGATGCCGTGTAGATCACGGCATCAGCCGATTCCTCGCCCCAGGCGAGTTCCCGCAGCAGGCAGAGCGTGCCCTCCTCGGGGTCGATCAGCCTGACGCCCCGGCGGGCGTACTCCCGGGCGAGCTCCGGGGTCACCATTCCGTTGTGCTCACCGGTGGGCGCCCAGGGTCCCCAGTGGACCGTCAGTGCCCGGCGGCCGGACCGTGCGGCCCACCGGCTGCCCAGGCTCTGGAGAGCGTCGTTCGCTGCCGCGTAGTCCACCTGTCCCCGGTTCCCCAGGGCGGCCGAGATGCTGCCGAAGAGCACGGTGAACCCGGGCCCGTTGGGCAGGTCCTCCACCGCCTCCAGCAGGAAGCGGGCCCCGTCGACCTTGGTGTTGAACACCCGCCGGAAGGACGTGATGTCCTTCTCGGCCAGGATCCGGTCCTCGATCACCCCGGCGGCGTAGACGATGCCGTCCAGCCGGTTGTGCTCCGCGTGGACCTCCTTCACCAGCCGGTGCACCGCTTCGGCGTCCCGCATGTCCACGGAGTGGTACCGCACCGTACTGCCGAGACCGCGCAGTTGCTCGATCGTGGCCCTGACCTCCCGCTGCGCCAGGATCTGCGTGACGGTGCGCTCGATCTCGGCCGGGGAGCGGGTGCCCTGCGCGGCGAGGGCAGCCGTCAGGGCCGCGCGGTCGGTCGCCGAACGCGTGGCCGGGTCCTCCGGGCCGCTGGGCAGGACGGTCCGGCCGGCCAGCTCGATCCGGCAGCGGCCGGCCGCCGCCAGTGTCGCGGCGAACCGCGCGGTGATGCCCCGCGCCCCGCCCACCAGCAGCACCACCGCGTCGCGGTCCAGTCCGATCGCCTCGGCCTCGGCCGCGCCGTCGCCGGCCGGTCCGGCGCCCCTGCCGCCCAGCGCGCCCAGGCCGGTGGCGACCATGTCGAGGCCGTACCGCTCACCGGACGACCGGAGCACGACCGGGGCGTGGTCGGACGACAGCAGCTCGCCGACCAGCGCGGTCGCCGTGTCCGTCGCCGGGGCGTCCGGGTCGGTCTCGACCACCCTGGCGACCGTGTCCGGGTACTCCCGGGCGATGGTCCGGAACATGCCGCGCAGTCCGTCCGCGCGCCCTTCGGACGAGGGGGCACCGCTGACGGAGGCGGCCGGGGCGGCTGCGATCAGCCACCGGAGGCCGCGGGCCAAGGCGGCCTGGAACACCGGGAAGCCCTCGGGCAGGAGCGAACCCTCGGCCTCGGCCAGCGCCTCCAGATGAACGACGCCGTCCCACGGCCCGTCCTCATCGGTGAGCAGATGCCCCGGGTCGCGGACGACCGGCTCCGCGCCGTGTGCAGCGAGCTGCTCGGACAAGCTCTCGGCCACAGGGCTGTGGCCACCGAGCAGTGCGATCCTCCGTCCCGCCAGAGCGGTGCCACTTCCCGTCGGCTCCGGAAGGGCGGTCTTCTGCAGCACCAGCCGGGTGGGCGCCTCGCCGGTCACGGACACGGGGGCCGGACGCTCGACCGGTGCCGAGGGGCGCGCGGGCTCCGGGCCCTGCTGCTCAGGGCGTTCCTCGTCGCGGCTGCCCTGGCCGGGGCCGCGGAGCCGCGCGGTCAGCAGGTCCGTGATGCCGGCGGCGGTGCGGGCCTGGGACAGCACATCCAGCTCCGCGTCGTCGAGCTGGGGGGTGCCCGACCCGTCCTGGGCACCGCCGCAGAGGCGCGCGGCCAGCTCACCGACGATCTCGATCCGCTTGATCGAGTCGATGCTGAGGTCGGCCTCCAGGTCGAGATCGGGTTCGATCATGTCCACCGGGTAGCCGGTCCGTTCGCTGACGATGTCCAGGACGGTCCGCAGCACATCCGCCTCGGTGGCCGCTTCTGGCGCGTCGGCCGTCTGCGCGTCTTCCGGTGACGGAGGCGTGGCCACGGGCTCAGCAGAAAGGAGTTCGGCGGGCGCGGACGGGACCGCGGCGGCCGGCAGGCCCGGTGCGGCCCCGAAGTAGGTGAGCAGCACATCGCGCTGCGCGGCGACGATCTCCCGGCTGGTGCGCAGGAATTCGGAGACCATCCGGTCCCGGTGGGCGACGGCGTCGCCGTGGTCTGCCTTGGTCACAGATATCTCCCGTATGCGTCGGGCCGGGGTGAGTGAACCGGGCAGCGGACTGCCGTCGGTGGTGCGCACCAGCTGCCCGTTGACGGTCCAGCGAGGTCGTTGGGGTGCGGTCGCCTGGCTCAGGTCGGTGGCGTCGCGCCCCTGGAACATCCAGCCGGTGCGCACCCGCACACCGGCGACGGCGAGTTGGGCGAGCGCAGCGAGAAAACCGCGCAGCCCTTGGCTGTTCGGTGTCTCGCAGGTCACCGTGGAGTGCGGGCGGTCGCCGAGGATCGCGGACACCAGAGAGGTGAGCACCGAGCCGGGGCCGACGGCGACGAAGAGGCGGGCGCCCGCCCGGTACATCTCCTCGATCTGCTCGACGAACCGCACCGGCGCGCCGATCTGGGCGGCCAGCTCGGCGCGCACGTCCTCGGGTCGTCCCGCATAGACGGCGGCCCTGCGGTTGGACCAGACCGGCACCTCCGGCTCGCGCACCGGGCGGTCCGCGAGCGCCTCGGCGAACCGCTCACCGGCGTCGGCGACGACCGGGCTGTGGAAGGCGCAGGCCACCGGGATCGCCTTGGCGCTGTAGCCGTTCTCGCGCAGCCGCTGCACCGCGGTCCCGACGGCCTCGGAGGGCCCGGAGATGACGGTCTGTTCGGGCGCGTTGTGGTTCGCGAGGACGACGTGGTCCGCCAGGCCGGCGGTGCGCAACTGCGCGGCGACCTGTTCGGCGCCGGCCGAGACAGCGGCCATGGCACCCGGATCCTCACCGGCGGCGGACAGGATCGCCTCCGCCCGCGCGGCACTCAGCTCCAGCAGGGTCGCGGGGTCGAACGCCCCCGCGGCGCACAGCGCGACCAGTTCGCCGTAGCTGTGCCCGGCCACCATGTCCGGGGTCACTCCGGACCGGAGGAGCATCCGGTGCACGGCCAGTTCGACGATGCCCAGCGCGGGCTGGGCGACCCTGGTGTCGGTGATCCGGGCCCGCTGTTCGGCCGCAACGGCGGGGTCGAAGGCGGTCGGCGGGTAGAGGACGTCGGCCCACTCCCGGCCGAGCTGAAGGTACTGCTGGGCGTCGGGGAAGGCCACGAACAACTCAGCGAGCATGTCCGGCCGTTGACTTCCCTGACCGGGGAAGAGGAACGCCACGTTCGCTCCGGCCCCGGGGCCGTCGGCCTGGCCGTCCGCTCCGGCGGCGAAGACCCCCGCCGACGGATCGTGCTCGCCCGCGAGCGCCCGCCGCAGCAGCCCGGCGAGCTCGTCCAGGTCAGCGGCCACGACGGCCGACTGCGCGGGTTGTTCGGAGGTGTCGCTGCGGCGGGCTGCGGTCATCGCGAAGTCGCGCAGCCGCCAGGGCCTGCCGTGGTCGTCGTTCGTCCCGAGCAGCTTCAGCAACTGCTCGATCGCCCGGTTGGCGTCCTCGCGGTCGGCGCCGCGGAAGACGAACAGCTCCGCCGGCCATGCGTCGAGGCCGTGCACCGGCGGCGGGGCCCCGTCGTGGGCGCGCAGCACGACGTGGAAGTTGGTGCCGCCGAAGCCGAAGGCGCTGACCCCGGCGACCCGTTCGGCCGGCGGTGCCGCCCAGGGCCGCGCCGAGGTGTGGAACACGAACGGGCTGGTGCCCTCCTGCCAGGCCGGGTTGGGCCGCTCCAGGTGGGCCGTGGGCGGTTTGACCCCGGTGTGCAGCGCCATGGCGGTCTTGATCAGACCGGCCAGCCCGGCAGCGCACTTGGTGTGCCCGATCTGCGACTTCACCGACCCGAGCGCACAGCTGCCCGGTGCGGCTCCGGCCTCGGTGAACAGTTCGGTGAGGGCGCCCAGTTCGGTGCGGTCACCGATCACGGTCCCGGTGCCGTGGGCCTCCACCAGGCCGACCTCCGCGGGCGATATCCCCGCGTTGCGGTACGCGCGTTCCAGCGCGGCGCGTTGTCCCTCCGGGCGGGGTGCGGTCAGGCCGAGGCCCTTGCCGTCGCTGGCGGTGCCGACGCCCTTGATCACGGCGTAGATCCGGTCGCCGTCCCGCTGCGCGTCGGTCAGCCGCTTGAGCACGACGCAGGCGACCCCCTCGCCGAGGGCTATGCCGTCCGCGGCACTGTCGAAGGTGCGGGAGCGGCCGGTCGGCGACAGCGCGTGCACCGAGGAGAAGAGGAGATAGTCGTTGATCCCGTTGTGCAGGTCGGCGCCGCCGCACACGACGAGGTCGCTGGTGCCGCCGGACAGTTCCTTGCACGCCACGTCCACCGCGGCCAGTGACGAGGCGCAGGCCGCGTCCACGGTGTAGTTCGCGCCCCGCAGGTCGAGCCGGTTGGCGATCCGGCCGGAGATGACGTTGGCCAGCATCCCGGGGAAGGAGTCCTCGGTGAGCCTGGGCAGCTGTGCGTCCAGCTCGGGCGGCAGCTCTCCAAGGTAGGCCGGCAGAAGGGTGCGCAGGGTGGCCGCGTTGGACAGGTCGCTGCCCGCCTCGGCCCCGAAGACGACCGAGGCCCTGGAGCGGTCGAACGTCCGCCCCCTGCCTGCGGCGGAGGCACCGCCGTCGTAGCCGGCGTCCTCCAGTGCCTGCCGGGCGGCCTCAAGTGCCAGCAGCTGCACGGGCTCGATGCTGCCCAGCGAGGACGGCGGGATCCCGTAGCGCAGCGGGTCGAAGGGGATGTCCGGCAGGAAGCCGCCCCACTTCGACTCCGTGTGCGCGTCGTCCGCCTCGGGCGCGTAGTAGACCGCCGGGTCCCACCGCTCGGTGGGCACTTCGGTGACGGCGTCGACTCCCGCGACCACGTTCGCCCAGTAGCTCGCCAGGTCCGGGGCGTCCGGGAACATGCAGGACATCCCGACCACGGCGATGTCCAGGGGAGCCGGGGGCTCGGCATGGTCACCGGGCGGGGTGATCCCGAGCCGGTCGCGCACCCGCTCGGCGCGCTCGGTGAAGAAGCCGGCGGCGGTGGTGCTCACCGACGCGTGCAGCGCGGGGATCGTGGTGACCTGGGACCGTAGCGCGGCCACATCGCCGGCCATGAACATGCCCTCGGCGAGCTGTCGGTCCTCATCGACGTCGACCAGGTCCGCACCGGTCCGTTCGACGCCTTTGCTGGCGATCCTCAGCCGGCCGACATTGAGCCGTTCCAGCTCCTCCCACGCCTGCCGGTCGGGTACCCCGCGGGACCGCAGCTCTTCCTTGATGGCCAGGTAGCTCTCGGTGAAGGGGCTGGAGACACAGCGCGTCGCGTGTCCGGGCGCGGTCTCCAGCAGTTCGGTGTGCCGCGCTGCCAGGACCTGCCGCTGGAAGAGGGGCTGCACCGCCCCGCAGCTCACCGCCTCCTCGGTGAACAGGTACGCGGTGCCCATCAGCACACCGACGGCGACTCCACGGGCGGTCAGCGGAGCGGCGAGCGCGGCGACCATCGCCGAGGACCGCGCATCGTGGATGCCCCCGGCGAACAGCACCCTGAGCTGACCGGGATCGGCGCCCTCGGTCGTGTCGAGGAACTCGGTGAGGACCGCGATCTGGGCCTCCCACAGCACGAAGCTGCTCCTCGGCCCGACGTGGCCGCCGCACTCGGAGCCCTCGAAGACGAACTTGCGGGCACCGGCGCCCAGGAACTGCTTGAGCAGGCCGGGCGAGGGCACATGCAGAAACGTCTCGATGCCGGCTTCCTCGAGCGCCGACGCCTGCGAGGGCCGGCCGCCGGCGATGATGGCCCAGGGCGGCTGGAACTCCCGGATGATCTCGAGCTGTGCCGCCTTGGTGTCCTCGGGAGCGAAGCCGAGCACACCGACACCCCACGGCCGGCCGTCCAGCGCGGAGCGGGTCCGGTCCAGCAGGGTCCGCGTCTGCTCCGGACCGGCGAGCGCCAGCGCCACGAACGGCAACCCGCCGCCCTCGGCGACCGCCGCGGCGAACTGCGCCTGGTCACTGACCCTCGTCATCGGCCCCTGCGCGACGGGCAGAGGGGTCCCCAGTGCCCTGCTCATCGGCGATTCAGGGCGTAGCGCGTGCGACGGCGCGTCGTCGCGCACTGCATCGAGGACGGCTTCGGTGACCGCGCGGACCGCCCCGCCGACGTCGCCCCACTGCTCCGCGAAATGGGAGGCCAGGAAGCCGTCCTGCCCGACGGGGAGCAGCTGGACCCGCAGGTCCCTGACCCCGAGCAGGCCGGCCACGTCCGCCGCATCGTCCGGGAGCGGCGGCACATCCGGCCCCCGGCGACGCAGCACCCGGTACCCGGCCGCCACGACCGTCTCCGAACCGTCCATGGTCCGTACCGCCGCGGCCACATCCTCCGGCAGCGCGGACTCTTCGAGCAGCGCCAACTGGGTGTCCAGTACGACTCCCGCCGCCCCACCGACCACGGCGGCGGCAGCGGTGCGCGGCCCGATTCCGCCGCAGGCCCATAGGGGCAGGGCCAACTCGGCCTCCGCCACCAGTTGCTGGAGCAGTACGAACGTACTCAGGTCACCGATCCGCCCGCCGCTCTCCTGACCGCGGGCGACCAGGCCGTGGGCGCCGGCACGGGCGGCCCTGAGCGCCTCCTCCCGGCTGGTGACCTCGACCAGAACCCGGGCGTCCGCCGGCAGATCGCCCGGCTGCAAGGGCGAGTCCGCGCCGAGCAGCACCGTGTGCACGCCCCCGCCCTCCACCAGGTCGGCTCCGGTGAGGGCGCACCCGGCGGCCATCCGCACCCCGAACGGCCCCGGCACCCACCGCCGGACCAGCGCCAGTGCTTCCCTGGCCCGGCTGTCTCCCGCCCCGAGGTCGAGCACACCCAGCCCGCCTGCCCGGCAGACCGCTGCGACGATTCTCGGATCGGGTTCACCGAACGGACTGATGCCCAGGACAGGTTCAGTCACTGGTGCAGTTATCACAGGTACTCCGAAGAAATCGTTCGCTCAGTGGGGGGTTACGAAGGCGCACGCTTGATGGCGTGGGCGAACCCACACGCGTGCGACTCGGTGGCAGTCAGCCTCATCGGGGAGCGACATGGCGTCAACGATCACTGGCGAAGACTGTGGTGCGCGGCGGTCCGCGTTGCGGTAGCCACGAGAATTAGGCCGCGGACGACCACGAGACCTGTGGCTGTGCGACGCCCCCGCTGTCGAGGCGCTCCGGCCTTCCGGGGCAGGTCGGCCGGGATCGGTGCCGGCAGGAACCCCCCATTCCGGAACGGAACACCTCTTTACCTTGCGCCCTGTGGCCGCCTGTGCGTGTAAGAGCCACGGAATGGAGCGCTCCTCAACGAGCGGACCGTTTCGGTCGCTTCGTCCTGTCTGCTCCCCAAGAGCCCATGGGGACACGGCAGTCGGTGAGGTGGGTCGGTGTCGGTCCGCTGTCGGCCCGTATCGGTCGCGCTGTCGGTGGCCTGTCGGTGCCTTGTCGGTGGCGGCTGGCACCTTTGAGGGCATGACGCGACAGACGATAACCACCAAGGGCGGCAACGCCGTGGAGGTGCGCGGTCTGGTCAAGCACTTCGGCGACGTCAAGGCCGTCGACGGGGTGGACCTGGACGTGAAGGAAGGCACCGTACTCGGTGTGCTCGGCCCCAACGGAGCCGGCAAGACGACGCTCGTACGCTGCCTGTCCACCCTCCTGGTGCCGGACGCCGGCCGCGCCGTGGTGGCCGGCTACGACGTGGTGCGCCAGCCCCGCGCACTGCGCCGCACGATCGGCCTGACCGGGCAGTACGCCTCGGTCGACGAAAAGCTCTCCGGCTGGGAGAACCTCTACATGATCGGGCGGCTGCTCGATCTGTCCCGCAAGGAGGCCCGCGGCCGGGCGGACGAGATGCTGGAGCGGTTCTCGCTGACCGAGGCCGCCAAGCGCCCCGCGGCCAAGTACTCCGGCGGTATGCGCCGCCGGCTGGACCTCGCCGCCTCGATGATCGGCCGGCCGGCCGTGCTCTATCTGGACGAGCCGACCACGGGCCTGGACCCCCGCACCCGCAACGAGGTGTGGGAGGAGGTGCAGCGGATGGTGCGCGAGGGCGCGACGGTGCTGCTGACGACCCAGTACATGGAAGAGGCCGAGCAGTTGGCGAACGAGCTGACGGTGATCGACCGCGGCCGGGTGATCGCCGAGGGCCGGGTCGACGAGCTGAAGGCCAAGGTCGGCGGGCGGACGCTCCAGATCCGTCCTTCGGACCCCGGCGAGCTGGGCCGGATGGCCGACGCCATCGCGCAGGCCGGACTGGACGGCATCGCGGGGGCCACCGCTGACCACGACGGGGGTGTGGTCAACGTACCGATCATCAGCGATGAGCAGCTGACCGCGGTGGTCGGTGTACTCGGCGGCCAGGGCTTTGCGCTCGCCGGGATCAGCACCCATCTGCCCAGTCTGGACGAGGTGTTCCTGGCCATCACCGGCCAGAAGACCTCCGAGGCCGACACATCCGAGGACGACATGGACCAGCAGTACGCGGAGGTATCGGCATGAGTTCCGCGACGATGACGGCGCCGCTCGTCAAACCCGGTGCGGACGAGGGCCGGATCGGCCTGCGCGCCAACCTGCGGCACATCGGCGCACTGGTGCGGCGCAACGCCCTCCAGATCAAGCAGGACCCGGAGTCGATGTTCGACGTCCTGCTGATGCCGATCATCTTCACCCTGCTGTTCGTGTACGTCTTCGGCGGCGCGATCGCAGGCAAGGGCCGGCAGGACGACTACGTCCAGGACCTGGTGCCCGGCATGATGGCGATGCTGGCGATGAACATCTCCATGGCGGTGGGCACGGGCGTCAACGAGGACTTCCGCAAGGGCGTGATGGACCGGTTCCGGACGATGCCCATCGCCCGGTCCTCGGTCCTGATAGCCAAGATCACCGTCGAACTCGGCCGGATGCTGATCGCCACCGCGATCCTGCTCGGCATGGGCTTCCTGCTCGGCATGGAGGTCCGCGGCAGCATTCCGGAGTTCTTCGGCGCGGTCCTGCTGTGCACACTCTTCAGCACCGCACTGATGTGGATCTTCATCCTGCTGGGGCTCGCCATGAAGACCCCTCAGGCCGTGCAGGGCATCGCGATGCTGGTGATGATGCCGCTCGAGTTCGGCTCGTCGATCTTCGCCCCGACGAGGACGATGCCCGGCTGGCTGGAGGGCTTCGCCAATGTCAACCCGCTCTCCAATCTGGCGGACGCGTCCCGCGCGCTGATCAAGGGCCATGGCGCGGTGGCCCATCCGACGCTGGTCACTCTCGGCTGGGCGGTCGCCATCACGGCCGTCACGATGCCGCTCGCGGTGTCGAAGTTCCGCAAGAAGGCCTGACAGACCTGACGCGCGTCCTACGGGGGCCTTCCCCGCAGGACGGCCTTCGCCCGGCTCGCGTCAGATGAGGGCGGTGGCCTCCTCCAGGGAGAGGCCACCGCCTTCGGCGTAGCCCGCTTCGAAGGCGGCATCGCCCAGCAGCTCCCGCACCGCCGCCTCCGCACGGGCCCGGTCGTCACGCACGATCAGCGTCGGGACGTGGGTGGTGACCCGCAGGGCGTCGTACGCGCCCACCAGGCGCGCCGGGTCCCGGCCTGCCGCCGCACCGCGTTCGGCCACCAACACCCGGGCGCCGGTGAGGAGTTGGATCACCGGAAGGTCAGGGGCGATCATCTGGGTGAGCGAGTCCTGCAACAGCTCCAGGGACGCCCGGAACCTCGGCAGCAGCCCCTCGCTGCGGCCCTCCTCCAGGTCCACGGAGACCAGCGCGGACTCCAGCAGCCCCACGTACATATCGGGGGCACGCGAGGTGAACAGCTCCCGTACGGCATGCAGTTCGCCGCGGGCCTCGTCCAGGCGGCCCGTCATCAACAGCCGGACGGCGAGGGTCATCCGGGCGAACGGCTCGGTGTCCCGGCCGCTGTTGCCCTTCGCGGACTCGGCCAGGACCTCGCGCAGCATCCGCTCGCCGGCCTCCCCCTGGCCGTCCTCGATCAGCACGGCGCCCAGCCGGCAGCGCAGCAGCAGGGTCTGGCCGTGCGCGCCCAGCTGCTCGGCGTGCACCATCGCCGCCCGGTAGTCGGCGGCCGCGAGCTCATACGCCCCGCGCTTCTCATGGGCTTCGCCGCGCCCCGCCAGTGCCTCGGCCGCGCCCCAGGCGTCACCGAGCCGGAGGAAGATCCGCAGCGCCTCATCGGCGTCACGGGCCGCCTGCGCGAGCCCGCCGGCACGGTCGTTGAGGACCTTGGAGCGCAGTTGCAGGATGTACGCCAGCTCCCAGTCGTAGCCGAAGTCGCGGCAGGCGCGCACCGCGCCGTCGATCAGCTCCGCCAGCTCGTCGAACTGCCCGGTGAGCAGCACCGCGTAGTACCACATGGCCCCGGGCACCTTGCAGGTCTGCGGCATGCCGGGGTGGTACGCGGCGAGGATGCCGGCCAGTTCCTCCTGCATGTCCGGGTGGCGCAGCGCCTCGATGTCGCTGTCCATGCTGGAGAGCGCCACCAGTCGGACCTCGCGGCGGGCCTCCGCCAGCTGCTCGTCGGCCAGCGGCGGCGGCCGGTCGATGGGCCGCTCGTGCAGCTCGGGGGCCGGTTCGACCGGTGTCAGAAAGGGGTTGGGGCCGAGCGCCGCGACCGCGGCGGCCCAGTGCCGGGCATCGCTGCGGTGGTCGCGCAGCGACCAGAACCACTGCAACGACAGCACCAGGCAGAGCCCCTCATGCTCGTCCCCGGCGGTGACGGCGCGGCGCAGCGCGGTGCGCAGATTGTCGTGCTCCAGCTCCAGCCGCTCCATGCCCCTGCGCTGGCCGGGGCCGCGCAGCAACGGGTCGGTGGTACGGGCCAGTTCGCGGTAGGCGACGAGATGGCGGCGCTCGGTGCCGGCCCGCTCCCCCGCCTCGTCCAGCCGCTCGCCGGCGTACTCCCCCACCGTCTCCAGCAGCCGGTAGCGCATCTGCCCGTCCGGCGCCGGGGCCGCCACCACCAGCGACTTGTCGATCAGCGAGCCGAGCAGCCCGGCCACCTCGCGCCCGTCGACACCGTCGCCCGCGCACACCTCTTCCGCGGCGGCCAGATCGCAGCCGCCCGCGAAGACGGACAGCCGCCGCAGTACCGCCCGTTCGGGCTCGTCGGTCAGGTCCCAGGACCAGTCGACCACCGCGCGCAGCGTCTGCTGGCGGGGCAGCACGGTGCGGCTGCCGCTGGTCAGCAGCCGGAAGCGGTCGTCGAGGCGGTCGGCCAGCTGCCGTGGGGAGAGCAACCGCAGCCGGGCGGCGGCGAGTTCGATGGCGAGCGGCAGCCCGTCCAGCCGGCGGCAGATCTCGGTGCAGGCCGCTGCGGTCTCCTCGTCGGCCTCGACCCGGAAGCCGGGGCGGGCGGCGGCCCCGCGGTCGGCGAGCAGCCGCAGCGCAACGGGGTCGGGCAGCGGCTCGACCGGCCGCAGCACCTCGCCCGGTACGGCCAGCGGCTCCCGGCTGGTGGCCAGCACCGTCACACCGGGGCAGTCGGCCAGCAGCCGCTCGGCGAGCTCGGCGGCGGCGCCGATCACATGCTCGCAGTTGTCGAGGACCAGCAGCATCCGGCGCCCCGCGCAGTGCTCGGCGAGCCGGGCGAGCGGGTCCAGTGCGGTGGGGTCGGCGGCGGCCCGCAGTCCGTCGGCGGTGGTACCGCGGACCACGGTCTCGCGGGCGCCCAGTGCGGTCAGCACCGCCTCGGGCACGGTCTGCGGATCGTCCACCGGCGCCAGTTCGGCCAGCCATACGCCGTGCGGCCAGGCGTCGGGGAGGGCGGCCGCGGCGCTCTCCGCGCCCTCCTGCGACAGCCGGGTCTTCCCGGCGCCGCCGGGGCCCAGCAGCGTCACCAGCCGGTGCTCGGCCACATCGGCGCGGATCGCCGCCAGTTCGTTCTCCCGCCCGACGAAGGAGGTGAGCCGGGCGCGGAGGTTGCCGCGCCGGGCGGGGGCGAGGGTGGTGCCGTCGGGGCGGTAGGCGGTGCCGGTGCCGTACGAGGTCCCGTACGGGGTGCCGGGGCCGTACGAGGTCGGGTACGGGGTGCCGAAGGGCGGCCGTTGCTGCGGCAGTTGCGGTTGCTCGGGCAGGTATTGCGGTTGCTGCGGCAGGTGTTGTGGTTGGTGATGCAGGTGTTGCGGTTGCCGGGGCACGTGGGGCTGGTCCGGACGTAGCAACTCCGTGTGCAGGGCGCGCAGTTCCGGGCCGGGGTCGGCGCCGAGGCGGTCGGCGAGGCCGGTGCGTATCTCCTCGTACGCCGCCAGCGCCTCCGCCGTACGCCCCGCGGCACGCAACGCCCGTAGGCGGAGGGCCTGGAGGGGTTCGTCGAGGGGGTGGACCTGGCACAGCGCGAGGAGGGCCGGCAGCGCCCGGTCGGGCCGGCCGAGGGCGAGGTCGGCGGCGAAGCGGGTGCGCTGGGCGTCCAGCCGGCGGCTCTCGGCGCGGGCCGCCTCCACCCGCGCGTCCGGGAGGTCGGCGAGCGCCGGACCGCGCCAGAGCGCCAGCGCCTCGTCGAGCAGCAGGGCGGCGCCGGCCGGATCGGCGTCGGCCAGCGCCCGGCCGCCGTCCGCCGCAAGCCGCTCGAAGCGGTGCAGATCGACGGCCTCGGGTGCGGCGCACAGCCGGTAGCCGCCGTCGGCCGAGGCGATCGCGGCATGGCCCAGGGCCCGCCGCAGCCGGCCGACCAGCGCTTGCAGCGCACCGGCCGCGTCGGCGGGCGGGTCCATGCCCCAGACCTCGGCGATCAGCACCTCCGCGGGCTGCGCCCGGCCAGGGCGCAGCGCCAGGGCGGTGAGCAGCGCGCGCAGGCGCGCGCCGCCGAGGGCGATGGGGGTGCCGTCGGCCCGGCCGGCCTGGGTGGTGCCGAGAATTCCGTAGCGCACCGGCCCATTGTCCTGGAAAGGGAGCACCCGTTCGCCACCGAGTTCCGGTTTCGGGGGCACCCGTGCGCGGGCCGGCCCGGCGCGGTTACGGTCGTGGCTGCCCCACCCGAGCCCCATCAGCAGCACACCCGACGAGACCGCCCGCCGAGAACACCTCCGGGTACCCACGACACCTACCCACCACGAGCACCCCCGGGAGCCCCGCACCATGACCACAGCAATCCGGCGCGCCGACCGCCGTATCAGCCCGGTCTTCCTCGCGCTCGTCGCCGTCCTGGCGGTGTCCGGGTGGGCCGTATGGAGCGGGACGCTCGCGGCCGGCACCGGCTTCGCGGTGTTCCTGTTCGTGGTGTCCGGCTGGGTGGTCTCGCTGTGTCTGCACGAGTACGCGCACGCCCGCACCGCACTGCACAGCGGCGACATCTCGGTGGAGGCCAAGGGCTACCTCACCCTGAACCCGCTCAAGTACACCCACGCCCTGCTCAGCATCGTGCTGCCGGTGATCTTTGTGATCCTGGGCGGGATCGGGCTGCCGGGCGGTGCGGTGTTCATCGAGCGGGGCCGGATCCAGGGCCGCTGGCGGCACAGTCTGATCTCGGCGGCCGGGCCGCTGACGAACATCGTCTTCGCGGCGGTGTGCACGGCGCCGTTCTGGCTGGACGGGCTGGCGGGCGTACCGCAGACCTTCCGCTTCGCGCTGGCGTTCCTCGCGCTGCTCCAGGTGACCGCCGCCATCCTGAACTTCGTCCCGGTGCCGGGACTCGACGGCTACGGCGTGATCGAGCCGTGGCTGTCGCTGAAGCTGCGGCGGCAGGTGGAGCCGTTCGCGCCGTTCGGACTGCTGGCGGTCTTCGGGCTGCTGTGGGTGCCCGAGATCAACCAGGTCTTCTTCGACCTGGTCCAGACGATCCTGCGCGGGCTCGGCGTCTCCGCGTTCGACACCTACTTCGGCCAGGAATTCTTCCGCTTCTGGCAGGGCGAGCCGCAGGTCCCCCAGATCGGCGGGCTGATCTAGTCAGCGGGCCGGGCCGGTGAGCGGCCCGGCCCGGTCAGCCGGCCGCCCCGGCGCGCTGTGCCCGCTCCACCTTGGCCTTGCGCACGTAGAACCACGCCATGTTGCTGGAGATGCCCGCCATCAGGACCCAGACGATCCCGACGAAGCTGCCCTCCACGAACGAGACAACGGCGGCGGCAACGGCGAGGACGCACAGGGCAAGGGCCATCAGAGCGAGTCGGGGCATGGGGTCGGCTCCTGGGTGAGGGATCGGGCAATCCCTCCCAGTGTCCCCCATGCCCCGGCGACGACGGCACGCCCCACCCGCCCGGCAAGGCGGCACCGCGCGGGGAACCGTCAGACGTCCGTGACCCGCAGGCCGGCGTGCGCCTTGTAGCGCCGGTTGACCGAGATCAGGTTGGCGACCAGCGACTCGACCTGGTGGGCATTGCGCAGCCGGCCCGCGAAGACACCGCGCATCCCAGGGATCCGGGCGGCCAGCGCCTGCACCAGATCGGTGTCGGCGCGGGACTCGCCCAGCACCATCACATCGGTGTCGATCTGCTCGATCGCGGGGTCCTGGAGCAGTACCGCGGACAGATGGTGGAAGGCGGCGGTGACCCGGGACTCCGGCAGCAGGGCGGCGGCCTGCTCGGCGGCGCTGCCCTCCTCCGGCTTCAGCGCGTAGGCGCCCTTCCTGTCGAAGCCGAGCGGGTTGACGCAGTCGATGACGAGCTTGCCGGCCAGCGGCTCGCGCAGCGCCTCCAGCGTCTTGGCGTGACCGTCCCAGGGCACGGCCACGATCACCACATCGCTGCGCCGGGCGCATGCGGCGTTCTCGGCGCCCTCGATGCCCAGGCCGAGCTCGGCGGCGGCGGTCCGGGCGCGCTCCTCGGCCCGGGAGCCGATGATCACCTTCTGGCCTGCCTTGGCGAGCCGGTAAGCCAGGCCGCGGCCCTGGTCGCCGGTGCCGCCGAGGACGCCGACCACCAGGCCGGTGACGTCCGGGAGGTCCCAGGGGTCGCGCTGGAGGGCGGCCTTCGCACGGGTCGCGGCGTTCGGGGACTGCGCATCGTCGGAAGTAGTCATGACAGCGATCCTGTCACGCCGGTACGGCGCAGCACGTGGCGGTCACCCGCACCGCTAGGCCTCCGTGCCGGTCAGGACTTGACGCTGCCCTCCGTCAGGCCGGTCCGCCAGTAGCGCTGGAGCACGGTCATCAGCACCATCAGCGGCACCACCGACAGGAACGCGCCGCCCACCGTGTACTGGTACAGCACCGGCTGGCGGTCCGCGTAGCCGGTCCAGGACGTCAGGCCCAGCTGGATCGGGTAGAGGTCGGAGTCCGAGAGCATCACCAGCGGCAGGAAGTAGTTGTTCCAGATGTGGACGAACTGGAACAGAAAGACGGTGACCAGCGCGGGGGTCATCAGCCGCAGCCCGAGCGCGCCGAAGATCCGGGCCTCGCCCGCACCGTCGATCCGGGCCGCCTCCAGGAGTGAGTCGGGCACGGCGGCGGCCGCGTAGATCCGGCAGAGGTAGACGCCGAAGGGGCTGACCACGCTGGGGATCAGCACCGCCGCGTACGTGTTGGACAGGCCCATCGAGCTGAAGAGGAAGTAGAGCGGGAGGGCGAGCGCGGTGCCCGGGATCAGTACGCCGGCGAGGACGACGTTGAAGAGCGCCTCCCGCCCGCGGAACGGGAATTTGGCCAGCGCATACCCGGCAGCGGCGGACAGCAGGGTGGCGCAGACCGCGCCGATGCCCGCGTAGAGCAGGGAGTTGGCGAACCAGCGGGCGTAGATGCCGTGGTCGTGGCGGAGGACGTCGGCGAGGTGGTCGAGGAGGTGCGGATGGTCGGAGAACCAGAAGCCGAAGGTGCCGAAGAGGTCGGCGCTGTTCTTGGTGGCGGAGACGAGCAGCCAGTAGACGGGCACCAGGAAGTAGAGCGCGGCGACGGCCAGCAGCGAGGCGGTGATGATCCGGTAGCGGACCGGCGGCAGGGTGGTACGGGCCCGCGCCGGGGGCCGTCTCGTCCGGGCGCGGACCGGGGGCCGGGTCATCGGCGCTCCTTCGCGCGCCCGCCGACCAGCCGCAGAAAGCCGAAGGACAGCACACACGCCACCAGCGCGAGCAGCACCGCCTCGGCCGCCGCCACATGCTGGTTGTTGCCGACGAACGCCTCGCTGTAGGCGTGCAGGTTGGGGGTGAAACCGGAGTCGATGGAGGAGGCGAGCGGGCGCAGCACCATCGGCTCGGCGAACAGCTGGAGGGTGCCGATGATGCTGAAGACGGTGGTGAGGACGAGCGCGGGCCGGATGAGCGGGAGCTTGATGTGCCGGGCCACCTGCCAGGCGCTCGCGCCGTCGATCCGCGCCGCCTCGTACAGCTCGCCCGGCACGGCCTTGAGCTGGGCGATCAGCACCAGCATGTTGTAGCCGGTGAACTGCCAGGTGACGATGTTGGCGATGGCCCACAGCACGGTGCCGCGGGAGAGGAAGTCCACGTCCCAGCCGACCGCGTCGGCGATCTTCACCAGCGGGCTGATGCCGGGGACGTAGAGGAACCCCCACAGGATCGAGGCGATCACGCCGGGCACGCCGTACGGCAGGAAGAAGGCGCTGCGGAAGAAGGTGATGCCGCGCGCGCTCGCGCTCTCCAGGAGCAGCGCGAGGACGGTGGCGAGCACGATCATCAGCGGGATCTGTACGGCGCCGAAGAGCAGCACCCGGCCGAAGCCGGTCAGGAACCGGTCGTCGGAGAGCGCATGGGCGTAGTTGTCCAGCCCCGCGAACGCCTCGTGCTCATGGCCGCCGAGGCCGAGCGGGCCGGTGCGTTCGGTCCGGTGCAGGCTCTGGTGGACGGCGTAGACGATCGGGGCGACGAAGCAGAGGCCGAAGACGGTGAGGAAGGGCAGGACGAAGACGGCCGCGGCACGGGCGTTACGGGCCTCGGTGCGCGAGATCCGGCGCGGGCGGCGCTGCGGGGTGCGCCGCCGCTCGGTGACCGGCTCCGGCCGGCTCAGGGTGTCCCGGCTCACCCGCCGCTCTCCACCTTCAGGCCCTTGCCCTTGAGGTCCGCGAGGGTCTGGCCCTGCACCTTCTTCAGCACGGAGCGGAAGGAGCTGCCGTCGGCGAGCGCGTCGGTGAAGGCGTCGCCGAGCCGCTGGTAGAGGGTGTCCACGCCGGGACCCCACCGCCAGCTGGTGTCGACGTGGGCGCCGGCGTCCGCGAAGATCTTGCTGTACGCCTGACCTCCGAAGAAGGGCTTGTCGACGTCGAGGTCGGCGGTGGCATAGCCCTTCTTGGCGCTGGGGAAGCCGTAGCCGCCGTCGATCAGCAGCGCGATCGACTCGGGGGCGGTGTTGAGCCAGACCGCGAACTCCAGCGCGTCCTTGGGGTAGCTCGCCTTGGCGAAGACCGCGGTGGTCGAGCCGCCCCAGTTGGCGAAGGTCTGCGCACCGGCCTTCCACTGGGGCAGCGGTGCGGCCCGCCACTTGCCCTTGGTGCCCGGCGCATTGCCGACCAGCAGCGCATCGCCCCAACTGGCGCCCACCCAGGCGGCGATGGCGCCGGTCTGGAGGTCCTTGTACCAGGCGTTCTGGCGGTCCGGGATGGTCTTGACGAGCTTCTGTCTGACGAGGCTTTCCCAGTAGTCGGCGACCTTGCGGGTGGGCTCGTCGTCGATGGAGATGACCCAGGTGTCCCCGTTGGTCGCGTACCACTTGGCGCCGGCCTGCCAGGCGAGGCCGGAGAAGCGGTTGCCGTTGGTGGGGGCGAAGGTCTCGATCCAGGCGCCCTTCTTACGGATGGCCTTGGCCGCGGCCTCGTACTCGTCCCACGTCCCAGGTGTCTTCACCCCCCATCTGTCGAAGAGGTCCTGACGGACGAACAGACCCATCGGCCCGGACGCCTGCGGGATGGCGTAGATGCCCTTGCCGAAGACGGACTGCTGCCACTGCCAGCCGAAGAACTTGCCCTTGTGGCGGGCGGCGCCGAGCGGGGCGAGGTCGAGCAGGCCGTTGTCGAGCAGAAAGCTGGGGACGACCGGGAATTCGATCTGGCCGAGGTCGGGCGGGTTGCCGGCCTTGATGGCGGCGTGCATCTTCGCGTACTGCTCGCCGTTGACCGCCGACACCTTCTCGACCTTGACCTGCACCTCGGGGTTCTTGCGGTTCCACAGGTCGACGGGCTTGTCGATACCCGGCACCCAGGACCAGAAGGTCAGGTGGATCCGCTGCCCCTTCTTGCGCTCCTTGGGCGCCGGTCCTTCGCCGTCCCCGCCGTCGCCGCAGCCGGCGAGGGCCAAGCCGGCGGCGAGGGCGGCCGCCCCGCCCAGGACCGTTCTGCGGTGCATGGGGTTGCTGGTCATCTCGGCTCCTCCACGGGGATGCGGCGGAAGGTGATCGTCGAATACGCGCTGAAGTCGCCCGTCTCGTAGAGCAGTCCGACGCTGTCGCGGCCCAGGCGTACGAGGTCGGAGTAGCCGGCCGGGAGCCCGCTGACGGTGTGCGCGGTGCGCCAGGTCAGACCGCCGTCCCGGCTGGCGCGGACGGCGAGCAGGGCGCGGGCGGCCGGGTGGGAGGGACCGGCGAAGAGCAGGGTGCCGCCGGTGCCCCCGCACGCTCCGCCGGCGCGGTCATGGCCGTCATCGTGGTCCTGGCCGTGGTCTTGATCGTGGCCTTGCTCGTAATCGTGGTCGTGGTCGTCCAGGTGCAGGGTGCTGCCCTGGCAGACCGGGCCGGCGAGCCCGGCCTGCGGGCGGAAGGGGGTCAGCAGGCTGTCGCCGCCGTCGGCCGAGAGCGCGTCGGCGCGGTGCCAGGCCGCGGCGGCTTCGTTACGGGCGTTCAGATAGACGCGGCCGTCGGGGAGTTCCGCGGCGGTGGTCTCGTTCGGGGCGACGGTGCGGTCGGTGTCGCCGCCGGTGTAGCCGATCCGCCAGGTCGCGCCGTCGTCGTCGCTGAGCAGGGCGTGGCCGCCGTTGTAGCGGGGCTCGATACCGGAGTCCGCGGGGTCGGTGGGCGGGGTGGAGTGGTTGGCGGGGACCAGCAACCGCCCGGCGTACGGGCCCCGGCGCAGCCGTAACGCATGCCCGGGCCCGGTCGCGTACCACCGCCACTGCGGCAGCTTGGCCTGGTCGGTGATCTCGCGGGGCGCGCTCCAGCTCGCGCCGTCGTCATCGCTGTGCTGGAGCCAGACCCGGCGGGCGTCGGCGGGTGGGACCTGGCCGCGGCGGATGCGGTCCTCGGTGGCGTCGGCGGCGCTGTGGACCTGGAGGAGCAGCATCCGGCCGCCGGCGAGCACGACCGGGGCGGGGTTGCCGGCGGTGCCGTTGCCGTTACGGGCGACAACCTGGAGCGGGCCCCAGCTGCGGCCGCCGTCCAGGGAACGCTTGAGCACGAGGTCGATGGCGCCCCAGTCGGCGGCCGAGGAGACCCGGCCCTCGGCGAAGGCGAGCACCGCCCCGGAGCGCGCCCGGACCACGGCGGGGATCCGGAAGCTCGTGTACCCCTCGGTCCCGGCCCGGTACGGCACTGAGCTCTCGTACGCCATGGGTCACCCCCAATGGGCAAGGACGTAGGATGTCCCTTGTCCTGCGGCGACCATAGGGAGTGCCCAACTGGCCGTCAAGGCACCGCACATGGAGCCTTTCCGTGTCGGCAACGACACCACCGACACCGGGTAAAATTCCGGTGAACGGGACATACCCGGCGCGCACGGCGCCGCTAGGGCGTGTCGTTTGGATCAGGGCGGATCAGGGAGCGGGGTCTGGTGCGTGCGATCGCAAGGCGGAGGAGGGAGTCGACGCGGAGCGTCGGCGAGTGACGACAACGCGGCGAGCGTGCGTGCCAGACCCCGCGAGCCCGCCATGACCCAAACGACACGCCCTAATCCGCCAGCCGGCGCCGGATGCCCTCGAAGTGCCGATGTATCGCCTTCACGGCGCGGTCGCCGTCACCGGCCTCCAGGGCGTCCACGATCTCCTTGTGCTGACGGTAGGTCAGCTCAGGGTCGGGGCGGTCGTCGGAAAGGTCCTCACGCACCCTGCGCAGCGCCGCCCAGAACGCGTCCAGCACCTCGCTGAGGAGGTGGTTGCCCAGGGAGCGGTAGAGCGCGAGGTGGAAGGCCCGGTCGGTGTCGCTCTGCACCATGCCGCCGCGCGCCTCCTCCGCCATCCGCTGCACCAGCCCCTTGAGGACGGTGAGGTCCGCGGCGGGCAGATTGCGTGCGACGCTGCCGATCAGGCCTGCCTCCAGCGCCTCGCGGACCTCCATCAGCTCGTACAGGCTCGGCTCGCCCTGGTGGTGCCGGACCGCGGCGCGGAAGGCGACGCCCTCGACGAACGGCTCCAGCGTGAGCGGGCCGACGTAGGTGCCGAAGCCGTGGCGGATCTCGACGATGCGCATGGCCTGGAGGGCCTTGAGCGCCTCACGCACCGAGTTGCGGCTCACGTCGAGCAGTTCGACCAGCTCGGCCTCGGTGGGCAGCGGGTCGCCCGGCACCAGTCCGCCCTGGAGGATCAACTGCTTGATCTGTGCCTGCACATCCTCGGACATCGTCCCTCGCGCCATGGAAACTCCCTCTCCGCACCCGCATCTGCCGTGCCGTCAGCCCGACGCGCCCCACCCCGTCCGGAACCCGCCCGCAGGGGACCGCACATCCTTGACCGACCGGCTGTGAACAGGTCTATTGTGCTCTGACATAGGACATCCCATGTCCCATGTCAGACGACGGCCTCGCCTTCCACGACGCCCGACCTTCACGTCCGACATCGGAGACCCCGGAGCCCCCCATGGCACTGCCCACCCCCCTCCACGGCGTCATCCCACCGGTCTGCACCCCGCTCGACCCGCGGGGCGAGGTCGACACCGGCTCGCTGATCCGCCTGGTCAACCACCTCGTCGACAGCGGGGTGCACGGGCTGTTCGCGCTCGGCTCCACCAGCGAGGTCGCGTACCTCACCGACGGCCAGCGCGCGACGGCCCTGGAAACCGTCGTCGAGGCCGCGGACGGCCGGGTCCCGGTGCTGGCCGGCGCCATCGACACCACCACGCCCCGCGCGCTCGCCCACGCCCGCACCGCGGCCGGCCTCGGCGCCGACGCCCTGGTCGCCACCGCGCCCTTCTACACCCGCACCCACCCCCGGGAGATCGCCGCCCACTTCCGCCGCCTCCGCTCGGCCGTGGAACTCCCCCTCTTCGCCTACGACATCCCCATGGCCGTCCACAGCAAGCTGCCCCCCTCCCTGGTCCAGGAGCTGGCCGCGGACGGCACCCTGGCCGGGCTCAAGGACAGCAGCGGAGACGAGGGCTCGCTGCGCCGGCTGCTCGTGGCCCTCGGCGGCCGCACCGGCCGCCGCACCGGTCCGGCCCCCGGCTTCTCCCTCCTCACCGGCTCCGAACTGACCGTGGACGCCGCCCTGCTGGCGGGCGCCGACGGCGTAGTGCCGGGCCTCGGCAACGTCGACCCGGCGGGCTATGTACGTCTCTACGACGCCGCGCGGGCCGGCGACTGGGAGCGCGCGGCCGCCGAACAGGAGCGCCTGGTGACCCTGTTCGCGATCACCGACGTCGGCCCGGAGTCCGACATGGGCCGCAGCTCCTCCGCCCTGGGCTCCTTCAAGGCGGCCCTGTACCTGCTCGGCATCACCGAACGGGGCGCCACCGCCTTTCCCCAGCTTCCCCTGAGCGAGGAGGCAGTACGGGAGGTAGGACGTCGGCTGACCGAAGCGGGCCTGCGGTGATCCGGACGGCTCCGACGCCGTGAGCACGGGACAAATTCCTTTGCCCGACCGAGATCAGATTCGGAACGATGGCGGGTATGCGACGCCACGAGTACGCCGGGCCCACGGCCCTGCGCGCCATGCAGGACCTCGCCACCCGAAGCTTTCCGGTCACCGGTTTCCGGCACATCGGTGACCTCGCCTGGGACTGGTGCCTGTCCCTCGACCGCCCCGGCGAGATCCCGACGGCGGTCTGGACGGAGCAGAACCGGACGCTGGCCTGGGGCCGGCTCGAACTGCCGGACGGTCTGACGCTCCAGGTCGACACGGACCACCCGGAACTGGCCGACGACGTCCTCGGGTGGGCCGAGCAGTCAACGAGCGGTCCGCTGAACGTCGATGTCGCGGAGACCGAGCCGCACCTGGCCGCCGCACTGGAGCGACGCGGCTACACACGAGCCGCCGAGGGCCCCTTCATGGTGTGTCTCGGCCGCCCGCTCACCGGACTGCCCGATGTTCCGCCCCTGCCCGACGGCTACACGATCCGCGCGCAGCGGAGCCGGGCCGATGTGGCCGGCCGGGCCGCGGCGCACCGCGCCGCGTTCGGCTCGACCCGGATCACCACCGAACGCCACTCCCGTATGAGGGAGGTGTGCCCCTACCGCCCCGAACTCGACCTCGTCGTGGCTTCTCCCGCAGGCGACGTCGTCGCCTACTGCCAAGGCTGGTACGACCAGGTCAACGGGGTCGGCGCCTTCGAGCCGGTCGGCACCCGTCCCGAGCACCGCCGCCTCGGCCTGGCCCGCGCCGTGTGCACGGCGGTCCTGCACGCGTTCGCCCAGGCCGGGGGTCACCGCGCCGTCGTCTACGCGCGCGGTGACGCCGACTATCCGGCCCCCAAGCGGCTCTACGAGTCCATGGGATTCACCCCGTACACCCGCACCCACACCTACGCGCAGCCGCCGTCCCAATTCCCGTACGGGTGACTGTCGTTGAAACGGCAATCAGGGCACGTCGCGCTGCGGCAGGATGCGGGGCATGGATGCCGTACGGGTCGCGCTGCTGCGAGAGGCGCTCGCCGGAACCGAGTGGATCCAGGCCACCCGCCGCTTCGCCGGGTCGCTGCGGGCCGCGGTCGCCCCGCACGGCGGCGGGCTGCTGCTGGTCGGCAGCGCGGCGTACGAGCCCTGGCATCTGGCCGCCCATCTGGACGACGAGGCCGCCTGGTCGGGCCTGCCGGAGCTGTCACCCACGCTGGTGCGCCATCGCGTCCCCGGGGGCGCACCGGCCCATCTGGCGGTGGGGCTGGGCCGCTTGGCGGCGGCCGGGCGCGGTGAGACGCTGCTGGTCGTCGCGCCCGGGCAGCCGGGCGCCGGGCTGCTGGAGCGGGTGCACGACGCCCGCCGCAACGGCGCGACGGTGCTCGCCCTGGACGGCGGCGACCGCGATCTGCACGCCCTGGCCCATGACGCGCTCACCGCACCCCCGGACCGGACCGACGGCGGCACCGGAACATCGGCCGACCTCGACCTCGACACCGTCCAGCATCTGGTGAGCGCGGCCGCCGGCGAGAACAGCCTGCCCGCACCCCGCCGGCGCCACCGCTTCCGCGACCGCCTGGCCCGCCTCGCCGACGCACTGACCGCACCACCACCGCCGCGCTGGTAACCGTACGCCCTCGGCGCCGGCCCGCAGCGCCGGCACTTGCCCCTTCCGGCCTGCCGGTCTACCCGGACGGCGGCCTTTTGCCGGGTCACTCGCGGGAACACGTGTGGAAGCTACGAGGCAAGGAGCGACTGATGGCGAAGAACTCCGTCGTACGCCAGAAGGGCGACGGCGACGCATTCTGGCTGTTGAACGGCCTCTACGAGGTCAAGGCGTCCGGTGATGAGACCGACGGCGAGATGACCGTCATGGAGATGACCATTCCGGAGGGAGGCGGCCCACCGCCACACATCCACCCCGGAACCGAGAGTGTCTACGTCGTCGAGGGAACCCTGCGCTACCACATCGGCAAGGAGACGTTCGAAGGCGGCCCCGGATCGTTCTTCCACATCCCCGCGGGGACGCTGGAGCGATTCGAACCCACGAGCACGGTCCGAATGGTGATCACCTACACCCCGGGCGGTATCGACAAGTTCTTCGCCGAAGCCGGTGAACCGGCCCAGCGGCGCGAGCTGCCACCGCCGTCGGACACGGCGCCGGACGTCGAGCGCATGGTGGAGATCGGCCGGCGGCACGGCATCGACATGCGGCCCATGCACCCGGCCTAGGGCCTAGGGGGTGTCTCCCCCCAGGCCAGATGAGAGCCACCTCGCAGGCATCCTCATCCGGTCAGCACGATGATCCGGAAGAAGCGCCCTAGTCGTCGCCCTCGGCGCGCTTGCCCGGGCCCGTGTCCTGCCACCTCGGGTCGGTCTCCCACTCCACGTTCCGCTCGCGGGCGGTGTCCATGGCGTGGGAGGCCTCCTCGCGGGTGCGGTACGGACCGAAGCGGTCGGCGGCGCGGCACTCGGGGCCCTCTTCGACCGTCTTGTGCTCGAGGCAGTAGTACCACTCGCCCGGATTCCCGACCGTCCGCCTCTTGAACAGCGCCATTGCCGCCTCCTGTGGGTGTTCTGTGCCACCATCCTGCCCGACGGGCCGCGGATACACTCGCTGGCATGTCTGGCCAGTCGCTTCTTGTCCCGGGGAAGATCTCCCCCACCCGCCCCGTCCCCGCCTCGATCCCGCGCCCCGAGTACGTCGGGAAGGACGCGCCCACGCCCTACACCGGGCCGGAGGTGCAGGACGCCGAAACGATCGAGCGGATGCGGATCGCCGGCCGGATCGCCGCGCAGGCGATGGCGGAGGCCGCGAAGCTGATCGAGCCCGGTGTCACGACCGACGAACTGGACCGGGTCGCCCACGAGTTCATGTGCGACCACGGCGCCTACCCCTCCACGCTCGGCTACCGCGGCTTCCCCAAGTCCCTGTGCTCCTCGCTCAACGAGGTCATCTGCCACGGCATCCCGGACTCGACCGTCCTCAAGGACGGCGACATCGTGAACCTGGACGTCACCGCGTACATCCACGGTGTGCACGGGGACAACAACGCCACGTACCTGTGCGGTGACGTGGACGAGGAGTCGAAGCTGCTGGTGGAGCGGACGCGGGAGGCGCTCAACCGGGCGATCAAGGCGGTCAGGCCGGGCCGCCAGATCAACATCATCGGCCGGGTCATCGAGTCGTACGCCAAGCGCTTCGGCTACGGAGTGGTGCGTGACTTCACGGGTCACGGCATCAACTCCTCCTTCCACTCCGGTCTGATCGTTCCGCACTACGACAGCCCCCACCACACCACCGACATCAAGCCCGGTATGACGTTCACCATCGAGCCGATGCTGACGCTGGGCACCCACGAGTACGACATGTGGGAGGACGGCTGGACGGTGGTGACCAAGGACCGCAAGCGGACCGCGCAGTTCGAGCACACCCTGGTGGTCACGGAGAGCGGTGCGGAGATCCTGACCCTTCCCTGACCGGGGCCGACCCGGCTCTGACCAGGGCCGTTCGGGCGTGGGGAAAGTTTTACCGACAGCGTGTCGGGAACAGGGCTAGGCTGGTGACCGAAAGGACGCCGGGTCCGGGTGGCGGAGCCCCTTCAGCCCCTGTTCCCGGCCGCTCCCCTCGGCCCCCGGAGGTCCGCCTTGGCAGCGTCCAGCCCGACCAGCTCGACCGGCCCGACCCCGACCCCGACCCCAGCCACTCCGTCCGCTCCGGTGGCACCCGTCGAGCCGTTCTCGACGGTCATCCGTACGGCGTCGCACGAGCAGCACACGGAGGCCGAGAACTCCTCGTTCATGAGCGACCTGCTCGGCGGCAGGCTCGGCGTGCGGGCCTACCGGCGCTACACCGAACAGCTGTGGTTCATCTACCGCGCCCTGGAGGACACCTCCGGCGCACTCGCCGAGGATCCGGTGGCGGGCCCCTTCCTCCGCCCGGAGCTGGCCCGCACCGCCGCGCTGGAACGCGACCTCAGCCATCTCGGCGGCCCCTCCTGGCGCGACGGGCTGGAGCCGCTGCCGGCCACCGCCGCCTACGCCGAGCGGGTCGCGGTCTGCGCCCGCGGGTGGCCGGCGGGCTATGTCGCCCACCACTACACCCGCTACCTCGGCGACCTCTCCGGCGGCCAGATCATCCGCGGCACCGCCGAGAAGACCTGGGGCTTCGCGCGCAAGGGCGACGGGGTGCGGTTCTACGTCTTCGAGGACATAGCCAACCCCGCCGCCTTCAAGCGCACCTACCGGGCACTGCTCGACGCGCTGCCGGTCGACGATCTGGAGAAGCAGCGGGTGGTCGACGAGTGCAAGCGCGCATTCCGGCTGAACAGTGCGGTCTTCCGCGAGCTGGGCGAAGAGTTCCCGTTGAGTGCGTAGCGCCCGGGAACACCCCGGGGACACCCCCGGACCGCCGCACCGGACGAACCCACGGCGGTGCTACCGCGCAGCGCGGCGCACCCGGCCGCCGACCGCGATGGTGCCGTCAGGGAAGGTACGGGTGAGGATCTGCGAGCCGGCGCCCTGGCGGATGTCCAGGGGGCGGCCGAGTTCCTGGGTGAGCAGCATCGCGGCGGCGCCGGTCGCCTCGTCCTCGACGATGCCGTCGCCGCGCCGCGGGAAGCCCCGGGCGCGGACCACCCCCGCGGACTCGTCCTGCCAGGCCCAGGCGTAGAGCCAGCCCTCCCCCGGCGGCGGGGCGGGCTGTGCGTCGACCTCGGCGGCCGAGGCATGGCGGGCGGTCCGGCGCGGGGGTACCCACTCCGCGCGGCCGCGCACCCAGGTGATGTCCCCCTCGAATGCGACTGCCACCTCGCCGGCCGGCGGGCGCAGGGTACGCGGCGGGCGGCCGAGGCTCCGCAGCAGCCAGGCGAGGCCGACCAGCGGGTGGCCGGCGAACGGGAGGGGCACGCTCGGGGTGTGGATGTCGACGGTGCCGTGCGCGGCGTCGTCGAGGAAGACGGTCTCGCTGAAGCCGAGTTCCGCGGCGAGGGCGGTACGCCGGGCAGCGTCCGGGACCGCCGGGCCGTCGCGCACCACGCCCAGTGCATTGCCCCCGGCCCCGTCCGGCCCGCAGAACACCCTGAGTACGTCCACTTCGGTCATCGGGACAGTGAACCGCACCGGCGGGCGGCGCAGTTCGGGCGGGCAGGCGGCACGTCCGCGGGTCACACCCCGTCACCGGGCGGGGCCCTTACCTTGACCGGCGTGTGACGGTTCCGTGACCCGGGGCGGGTCGATCCGTGATCGGGTCGTTGTGCATGAGAGCGGGATCACTGGACAGGGTGGGCAGAACTAGGTAAGCCTCAGATAAGTTAGGGCCGCCTTAGTGGCGACCCTGTCCTGTGTCTATCGTTCGGTACGTCGTTTCCGTACACCCGAGCCCGCTTGGAGCCCCGTTATGCGAGCCCTTCGCCCCTCCGCCGTTGCCGCCATAGCCGCGGCCACGGCCGTTACCGCCGTCGCCGGCTGCGCCGCGAAGAGCGACGGCAAAGGGGGCGGCGGCAAGGGGACCATCGAGGTGACCGCGACCGACTCCAGCTGTGAACTCTCCGCCAAGGAGTTCCCGGCCGGGCATGTCCGGTTCGCGGTGCAGAACAAGGGCTCCAAGGTCACCGAGGTCTATGTCTACGCGCCGGGCGACCGGATCGTGACCGAGCGGGAGAACATCGGGCCCGGCACCAAGACGGAGATCACCGCCGAGATCAAGCCCGGTTCGTACGAAATCGCCTGCAAGCCGGGCATGAAGGGCAATGGCATCCGGCAGAAGGTGACCGCCACCGGTAAGGGCACGAGCGCCGCCAAGCGCGACCCGAAGCTGGACGCCGCGGTCGCGGCGTACCGCAAGTACGTCCAGGAGCAGGCCGACCAGACCATCCCGAAGGCGCAGAAGTTCGCCGACGCGGTCAAGTCCGGTGACCTGAAGGCGGCCCAGGAGGCCTACGCCCTCTCGCGGGTCGGCTGGGAGCGCACCGAGCCGGTCGCCGAGTCCTTCGGTGACATCGACCCCAAGGTCGATGTGCGCGAGGACGGCGTGGACAAGGGCCAGAAGTGGACCGGCTGGCACAAGCTGGAGAAGTCCCTGTGGGAGGAGAAGAAGATCTCCGGGGACGACAAGAAGCTCGCCGACCAGCTGATGAAGGACCTGAAGGACTGGCAGAAGCGGGTCGGCACCGCCGAGATCACCCCAACCAGCATGGCCAACGGCGCCAAGGAGCTGCTCGACGAGGTGGCCACCGGCAAGGTGACCGGTGAGGAAGAGCGCTACAGCCACACCGACCTGATCGACTTCCAGGGCAATGTCGAGGGTGCCGAGAAGGCGTACGAGCTGCTGAAGCCGGTCGCCGCCAAGAACGAGCCGGCGCTGGTCAAGGAGCTCGACAAGCAGTTCAAGGCGATCCACACCGAGCTCGACAAGCACCGCGACGACAAGGCCGCCGACGGCTTCGCCGCGTACGACACGGTCGGCAAGGGCGAGCGCAAGGAGCTCTCCGACGCCGTCAACGCGCTGGCCGAGCCGCTGTCCAAGCTGGCCGCCGCCGTCGCCACCAAGTAGTCCGCCGCCAGCCAAGGGGTCATGATGACGCACGACGACGGCCTGAGCGCCGAGGCCGAGAAGACCGCAGAGGACACGCAGACCGCACCGGCCACCGAAGGGCGGGCGCCCTCCCGGCGTTCGCTGATCGGGTGGGGCGGGGCCGGACTGGCACTCGGCGCGGTCGCGGCAGGCGGTACGGCGGTGGCGCTGCGCACCGGCAGCGACGCCCAGCCGGCCGCCGCGGACGCCACCGCGGGTGCCGCGATCGCCTTCCACGGCAAGCACCAGGCGGGTATCGCCACCGCCGTCCAGGACCGGCTGCACTTCGCCGCGTTCGATGTCACCACCGACGACCGCGACGAGCTGATCGCGCTGCTCAAGGAGTGGACGAAGGCGGCGGCGCGGATGACGTCCGGCGACGCGGTCGGCGACGGCGCGGTCGGCGGGCTGGCGGAGGCGCCGCCGGACGACACCGGCGAGGCGCTGGGCCTGCCGCCGTCCCGGCTCACCCTCACCTTCGGTGTCGGGCCGACGCTGTTCGAGAAGGACGGCAAGGACCGGTTCGGCCTCAAGGACCGGCGGCCGGAGGCCCTGATCGATCTGCCGCAGTTCCCCGGCGACAACCTCGACAAGGCGCGCAGCGGCGGCGATCTGTGCGTCCAGGCGTGCGCGGACGACCCGCAGGTCGCGGTGCATGCGATCCGCAACCTCGCCCGGATCGGCTTCGGCAAGATCGCCATCCGCTGGTCGCAGCTGGGCTTCGGCAAGACGTCCTCGACGACACCGGACGCCCAGACGCCGCGCAACATGATGGGTTTCAAGGACGGCACCCGGAACATCGCGGGCACCGACACCGCGGCGCTGGACAAGCACGTATGGGTCGGCGAGAAGGACGAAAAGGGCAAGTCCGGCTGGATGGCGGGCGGTTCCTACCTCGTCGCGCGCCGGATCCGGATGCACATCGAGACCTGGGACCGCACCTCGCTCAAGGAGCAGGAGGACATCTTCGGCCGTAACAAGGGCGAGGGCGCCCCGGTCGGCCGGAAGAACGAGCGGGACGAGCCGCATCTGAAGGCGATGCTGCCGACCGCGCACGTCCGCCTCGCGCACCCGGACTCCAACAACGGGGCGCGCATCCTCCGCCGCGGCTACTCCTTCACCGACGGTACGGACGGCCTGGGGCGGCTGGACGCGGGGCTGTTCTTCCTCGCCTACCAGCGGGACGTCCGTGAGGGCTTCGTCCCCCTCCAGCGGAACCTGGCGGCCAACGACGATCTCAACGAGTACATCCAGCACGTCGGTTCGGCGGTCTTCGCGGTGCCGCCGGGCGTCCGGAACGCGGACGACTGGTGGGGCCGGGGCCTGTTCGCCTGACGCCACCGACGCCGGAACCCGGCACCGGAGAACGGCTCCGGACATACCGGAAGCCGATGCCGGAGAGAAGACCGGCGTCCATGAAAGTCGCTGTATGAAGGAAGAGAAGGGACCGACGTGTTCGGCAACTACCTGATCGGTCTGCGCGAGGGCCTGGAAGCCAGCCTCGTCGTGTGCATCCTGATCGCCTATCTGGTCAAGACCGGGAGGCGGGAGGCGCTGCGCCCGGTCTGGCTCGGGATCACGCTGGCCGTGGTGCTGTCGTTCGCGTTCGGTGCGGCGCTCCAGTTCGGGTCCGAGACCCTGACGTTCAAGGCGCAGGAGGCGCTGGGCGGTTCGCTGTCGATCATCGCGGTCGGCCTGGTGACGTGGATGGTCTTCTGGATGCGGCGCACCGCGCGGCATCTGAAGAAGGAGCTGCACGGCAAGCTGGACGCGGCGCTCCAGATGGGCACCGTGGCGCTGGTGGTGACGGCGTTTCTGTCGGTGGGCCGCGAAGGCCTGGAGACCGCGCTGTTCATCTGGACCGCCGCGCAGTCCGCGAACGACGGTGTACGGCCGCTGGTCGGGGCGCTGCTGGGCCTGCTGACGGCCGTACTGCTGGGCTGGCTGTTCTACCGCGGCGCGGTGCGGATCAACCTGGCGAAGTTCTTCACCTGGACCGGCGCGATGCTGGTGGTGGTCGCGGCGGGCGTGCTGGCGTACGGCTTCCACGACCTTCAGGAGGCCGACATCCTGCCGGGGCTGTCCTCGCAGGCGTTCGACGTCAGCGCGCAGATCCCGGCCGACAGCTGGTACGGGACGCTGCTGAAGGGCGTGTTCAACTTCCAGCCGGACCCGACCGTCCTCCAGGTCACGGTGTGGGCTCTGTATCTGGTCCCCACGCTGTTGTTCTTCTTCGCCCCGGGTAGGGTGGCGCCGAATTCCGCCACCCCGGCGGCCTCCCCGTCCGCCCCGGTCGCCTCGAAGGAGCCCGAACCCCATGACACGCAGGTCGCCGTTCCGGGTGCCCGCAACGCTGACGTCGGCAGCGGCGGCGCTGGTGATACTGAGCGGGTGCATGACGGTGCACGGCGAGAGGGAGATGCTGCCGGCGGTGAAGGAAGCTGACGGCGCCAAGGCGCTCCAGCACTTCGCCGACGGCTTCAACAAGGCCAACCGCCGGCTCGATCCGCAGCTGAACCCCTCCTTCGAGACCGGCGCGCTGCTCGCCATCGACCAGGCGGGGATAAAGGCGGCGCATGCGCTGCGGCCGCAGGGCAACCCGGCCTTCCCGGACCTGACGTTCAAGGACGCGCACTTCACGGTGCCCAAGCAGGCGGGCTGGCCGAAGTACTTCATCGCGGACGCGGTCACCAACCGCAAGACCGCGGACGGCTCGTTCAGCCGGTGGTTCCTGGTGTTCACCCGCAACGGCATCGAGGAGAAGTGGCGTGCGGCGTATCTGGCGGTGTTCCCCGCCAACAAGGCGCCGGAGCTGAAGACCGGCCAGGACGGGTTCGCCGAGGCGGTGCCCGCGGGCGCGAAGTCCGGTCTGACGGTGGACCCCGGCAAGCTGAGCAGTACGTACGCCGACTACCTCAACACCGGCAAGGGCAGCGCCTTCGCCCCCGGTCCGAACACCGACGGCTGGCGGGCCCAGCGCGCCAGGGACGCCAACCAGCCCGGCGCACGGATCCTGTGGGAGGACAGCGCGGCGAACTATCCGCCGGTGGCGCTGCGGACGGCCGACGGCGGTGCGCTGGTGTTCTTCTCGACCCTGTACCACCAGCAGAAGACGGTCTCCGAGGGCTCGGTGATCACGGTGCCGGCGGGGCTGCGGGGCCTGATCGACGGGCCGCAGAAGAAGACCAACCGGATGGCGTTCACCACCGTCTCCGCCCAGGTGGTCACGGTGCCGGCCAAGGACGCCGGGGGCAAGGTCACGATCTTGAACCGGCGGGAGGCCAAGACCGAGGTCAAGCCGCTGTAGCACCTCGGAAGACGCCGAAGGGGCCGTCGGGGTGATCCCGGCGGCCCCTTCGGCGTACGCAGGGGCTCAGCGGCCGATCGGCCAGGCCGCCGTCTCGTGGTAGGACTCGCGGTCGGTGCGGTCGTTGAACTCGGCGCAGGCGTCGGTCAGCGACTCCAGCAGCGTCAGCGGGTCGGGCAGCGGCAGCTCGGGGCCGCGCAGCCAGGTCACCGCGGGCTGCTCGCCGGGGAGGGTCGAGGGCGGCAGGAGTACGTAGCTGCCGCGGCAGTGCCAGCGCAGCCCCGGGTGCTCGTCCAGGGTCTCGGGGTGGCAGTCCAGCTCGCAGGGCCACCACTCGTCCTCGTCGTCCGGGGTGCCGCGGGTGGCGGTGAAGAACAGCATCCGGCCGTCGCCGAAGCCGGCGCCGCTGAGGGTGATCGGGCCGACCTCGATGCCCGCCGCGTCCAGCCGTCCCAGGGCGCTGCGGCCCGCCTCGACGGGGACGTCGAGCACGTCGTGGGCGATGCCGGTGGCGGTGATGAAGTTGGCCTGCGGGAGGGTGCGGACCCAGGCGGCGACCTTGTCGCGGTCGGTGGTGGCGACGGTCTGCCAGCCGAAGGAGATGGGGTGCCGGCCGGGGGTGGGACAGCCGATGCGTTCACAGGAACAGCCGTAGCCGGAGGGGTGTGCTGCCGGGGCGATGGGGAAGCCCGCTCCGGCCGCGGCCAGCAGCAGGTCCTCACGGCCGCGCGCGGCCGCTGATCCCGTGTCCGTCTCGCGCCCGTCCGTTCCGCTCTTCGGCCGGCGCAGCCACTGGGAGAACCTGCTCTTGCGTTCCATCTATCCCCTCACTTCGAGCGGTGGTCTGGGATCAATGCTGCCACCATCCTGCGCTCCGGGTGACCGGTGTGGGGATCCGGGGTGAACGAAGGACCGGCCAATACCGGCAATTCACCTCATCGGCGACAGGGTGTCGCCTCGTGCGCCGCCCGTACGGCGGATTCAGCCGCGGGGACGCAGACCGCGCAGTGCCTGGTCGACAAGGGTGTCGACGAACTCGTAGCTCAATTCACCGGTGCGCATCAGCCAGCGCTGTGAGAAGGGACTCAGCACCATCTCGGCGGCCACCCGCACATCGATGTCGTCCGCCACCTCGCCCGCTTCCTGGGCCGCCCGCAGTCGGTCGGTGTAGACGCGGATGCCGGGCTCCATCAGCCGGCCGACGAAGGTACGGGAGAGCTCTTCGTCGTTGGCACCGGCGGCCGCGAGGGCGCGATAGGGGGCTTGGAACGCCGGGTCGTTGAACTCGTCGGCGGTCGCGCGCAGCACGAACTTCAGGTCCGCGGCGAGATCACCGGTGTCCGGGAGGCCCTTTTCGTAGTCCTCGTCGACACCGGCGGTGAACGCGTCCAGGAGGACGGCGGCCTTGGAGGGCCACCAGCGGTAGATCGTCTGCTTGCCGACCCCCGCCCGGGAGGCGATGCCTTCGATCGTGAGCTTGTCGTAGCCGACCTCGCCGACGAGCGCGAGGGCGGCATCGAAGATCGCGCGGCGGGAGCGCTCGCTTCTGCGGCGGGTGGGGGTCCCCCCGGCGGAGCCAGGGGGAGAGTCGGGGGCTGCTTTGTTGGCCATGGAGCGGAGTCTAGCGAGGAGAGGCGAGACGTATCGTCTTGACGAGACGGCGCGTCTCGCGCATAGTAGGGACCAGACGGCGAGACGATCCGTCTCGTTCGATGAGGAGAGGGGACTTCCATGAGCAAGGGACATGCGGACGGAATGCTCGGAGTCGGCGGGACCCGCAGCAAGCTGTCGCGGGGCGCACTGCGCGGCGGCGGAGGCGCGGGCCGGGCCGGCCAGGGGCGCGCCGAGGCCCAGGCGCAGCGCCGTGAACTGCTGCGCAAGTTCCAGGAGCGGGGGCAGCGGGACTGAGCCGTGCGCCACCCGAACGGTGCACGCCTCACGGCAGGCGGGCTCCGCACGGTGGACCATGCTGCTGAGCGCGGACGGGGCGGCCGAGGCGGACCAGCCCCCGTACCCGCTCGGCGTCATCCCACCGTGAGGAGCCCTCCTTGCGTACTGCCCGGCGCACCGCCACCCCCCGCCGCTATCTGATGTGCCCGCCGACGTACTTCCAGGTCAGCTACTCCATCAACCCCTGGATGGACCCCGGCAAGCCCGTCGATCTCGCGCTGGCGCAGACCCAGTGGGAGGACCTGCGCGACCGCTACCGCGCGCTCGGCCACACCGTCGAAGAGCTGGCACCGCGCCCCGCACTCCCCGACATGGTCTTCGCGGCGAACGGTGCCACCGTCGTGGACGGGCGGGTGCTCGGCGCCCGGTTCGCCTTCGCGGAGCGGAGCGGCGAGGCCGCGGTGCACGCCGCGTGGTACCGCGCCCATGGCTTCACCGAGGTGCGGGAGCCGCGGCACATCAACGAGGGCGAGGGCGACTTCGCGGTCACCGCCTGCTGGCTGCTGGCCGGCCGCGGCTTCCGCAGCAGCCCGCTCTCGCACGCGGAGGCACAGGAGTACTTCGGGCGGCCGGTGATCGGGCTCGATCTGGTCGACCCGCGGTACTACCACCTCGATACGGCGCTGTGCGTCCTGGACGGGGGCAGCGGGGAGCCGGGCGCCAAGGCGGAGATCATGTACTACCCGGGCGCGTTCTCCGCCGGGAGCCGGGCGGTGCTGGCCCGGCTGTACCCCGATGCGCTGATCGCCTCCGCGGCCGATGCGGCGGCGTTCGGGCTGAACGCGGTGTCCGACGGCCGCCATGTGCTGCTGCCGGCCGCCGCGGTGGGCCTGTTCGGGCCCCTGCGGGAGCGGGGCTTCGAACCGCTCGGGATGGATGTGAGCGAGCTGCTCAAGGGGGGCGGGAGCGTGAAGTGCCTGACCGCGGAGGTGCGGTGAGGTCCCCCGCGCACGGCCCGGCCGGCCGCGGACCCGCGGGTCAGGCGGGCGGCCAGTCGTCGCCCCAGGAGGCGTCGCGGGCCGCCTTGTACGCGGTGCCGTGCCGCTTGGTGACCGTGGTCCGCTGAAGGCCCTCGTCCGTGGTGCACAGGTCCAGCAGGACCTGGCCCTTGCGGAGTTGGGGCTTACGGACGATCCGGGAGGGGGCCGGGTCGGCGGGGAGCGTGGTGGCGGCCACGTAGCTGAACTTCTCGTCCTCGTACGGCAGGGAGCCGCCCTTGACCTGGCGGTGCAGCGAGGAGCGGCTGACCCGGGCGGCGAAGTGGCACCAGTCCTCCCCGGGGACGATCGGGCAGGTGTCGCTGTGCGGGCAGGGCGCGACGATCCGCAGGCCGGCCTCGATGAGCTGGGTGCGGGCCTCGCGGATACGGAGGTAGCCGTCGGGGGTGCCCGGTTCGATGAGGACGACGGCCTTGGCCGCGGCGGCCGCGGCGACCACGGCACGGCGGTCCTCGGGCCGGAGTTCGCCCAGCACGTAGGAGACGGTGACCAGGTCGGTGCCGGAGGGCAGGGTCAGGCCCGCCCCGATGGTCTGCCGCTGCCAGGCGGTGTCGGGGAGCAGGCCGTCGGCCAGCTCACGGCCGAGGTCGAGGGCGGGCTGCGCCCAGTCCCAGACCGTGCTGTGGTGGCCGTGCCAGGTGGCGGCGGTGGCCCAGGTGGCGGCGCCGGTGCCGCCGCCGATGTCGATATGGGTGGCCGGGGACCAGTCCGGGACCCGGGCGGCGAAGGCGGCCAGCGCGGCCCGTACGGCTTCGAAGGTGGCCGGCATGCGGTAGGCGGCGTACGCGGCCACGTCCGCGCGGTCCCGCAGGACCGGGGCGTCGGTGGGGGTGCGGCCCCGGTAGTTGGTGATCAGCCGGTCGACCGCCTGCGCGGCCTGCTTGGGCGGCAGGCCATCGAGCAGGCCGGCCAGTGCGGCGCGCAGTTCCTCGTGCATCGGAGGCATTCTACGGCGGCCGGGAGAGACACCCCCCTAGTCTGCCCGGACCACCGCTCTGGCCAGGCGGGTGGCGGCCGCGGCGCGCGGGGCGCTGCCGCTGATCCGGCGGCGGGGGTGGACGGTGTTGGCGAGCAGGATCAGAAAGGTGTCGGTGGCGCGGTCGAGGACCAGGCTGGTGCCCGTGAAGCCGGTGTGCCCGGCCGCGCCGTGGCCCGCCAACTCGCCCATGAAGTACGGCTGGTCGATGCCGAAGCCGAGACCGGGCGGATCGAGCAGGGCGGCCACCGCACCGGCGCCGAGGATCCGGGCGTTGCCGTAGGCGCCGCCGTTGAGCAGGGTGCGGCACAGCACGGCCAGGTCCTGGGCGGTGGAGAACAGGCCCGCATGACCGGCCACCCCGCCCAGCGCCCAGGCGTTCTCGTCGTGCACCTCGCCCCTGATCATGCCGCGGTCCGCCTTGGCCCAGGGGCGTCGCTGGTCCTCGGTCGCCGCCACACCGTGCGGGGACAGTGGGCCGTAGCAGGTGCTGGACATGCCCAGCGGGCCGGTGATGCCCTCACGGACCAGGGCGTCCAGGCGCCGCCCGGTCAGCTGCTCCAGGATCAGCTGGAGGGAGATCAGATTGAGGTCGGAGTAGAGGTAGCTGGTGTCGGGGCGGCCGGTGGGGGCGGCCGCCTCTTGCCACAGCAGCGCCAGCTGGTCCGCCCGCTCCCGGTGCTCGTAGAAGGGCAGCTCCGGGGCGAGGCCGGAGGTGTGGGTGAGCAGCCGGCGGACGGTGATGCCCGGGGCGAAGGCCGGGAGGTGGGCCCTGACCTGGTCGTTGAGGACCAGGCGCCCGCGTTCGACCTGCTGCATCGCGACGATCGCGGTGAAGAGCTTGCTGAGCGAGGCGAGGTCGAAGACGGTGCCGGCCCGCATCGGCTCCCACAGGTCGCGGGGCAGATCCAGGCCGCGGTCCTGCTCGGGGTCGTACGCCCGGTAGCGGTGCGCCCAGCCGGCGGCGGCCTCGGCGACCACGATCCGGCCCCGGCCGGCCAGCACCACGACGCCCGGGCACCACGGCGGGCGGCCCTCGGGCAGCGCCCGCACACCACGGACCAGCCGCTCCACCCAGGCGGGGTCCAGGCCCGCCTGGGCCGGTGTGCCGTAGGTGAGTCTCGGTGCGCTCAGAGTCCGGTCCTTCCGCCCGCACTGCCCGTGGTGCTCTCCTTCCTACGCTGCCACGGGCGGCACATTCCCAGGAAGCTGACGAGCGCCATCACGGCACACGACAGCTGTACCAGGGCCATCGGCACGGCGGTCCGCTCCCCCGCGATACCCACCAGGGGCGAGACCACCGACCCGAGGAGGAAGGTCGAGGTGCCCAGCAGCGCGGAGGCGGAGCCGGCCGCGTGCGGGGTGCGCACCAGCGCCAGGGTGTTGGCACTGGGCAGGATCAGCCCCATGGAGGCCATCAGGACGAAGAGCCCGGCAGCCATGGGCACCAGCCCGACGTGGCCGAAGCGTCCTGAGGACATCAGGAGCAGGGCGGCCGCCGCCAGGACGGTCAGGGTCACGCCGGTGCCCAGCACCTTGTCCAGGCTCACCCGGCCGACCAGGAGCTTTCCGTTGAGCTGGCCGACCGCGACCAGGCCGACGGAGTTGATGCCGAAGAGCAGGCTGAAGACCTGCGGGGAGGCGCCGTAGATCTCCTGGACGACGAACGGCGAGGCCGAGATGTACGCGAAGAGGGCGGCGAAGGCGAACGCGCCGGCCAGGAGGTAGCCGGAGAAGACCCGGTCGGCGAGGAGATCACGCATGGTGCGCAGGGCCTCGCCCAGACCTCCGGTGTGCCGGCGCCCGGGCGGCAGGGTCTCGTGCAGCTTGCGCCACACCAGGAGGGTGAGCGCCAGGCCGACGCCGGTGAGGACGACGAAGACCCCGCGCCAGTCGGTGACCTGGAGGATCTGGCCGCCGATGAGCGGGGCGACGACCGGCGCCACCCCGGAGATCAGCAGCAGCGTGGAGAAGAAGCGGGCCATCGCGACACCGTCGTAGAGGTCGCGGACCACCGCCCGGGCAATGACGATGCCTGCCGCGCCCGCCAGGCCCTGGAGCAGACGGAAGGCGATGAGCATCTCGGCGCCGGTGGCGACCGCGCACAGGGCGGTCGCCAGGACGTAGAGCACCATGCCGGCCAGCAGGGGACGGCGGCGCCCCCACTTGTCGCTCATCGGGCCGACGATCATCTGGCCCAGCGCCATGCCGGTCAGGCAGGTGGTGAGGGTGAGCTGGACGGTGGCGGCCGGGCTGTGCAGAGCGGCGGTGACCTGCGGCAGGGCCGGCAGATACATGTCCATGGAGAGCGGCGGGACCGCCGTGAGTCCGCCGAGGACGAGGGTGACAAGGAGGCTGGTGCGGCGGGACGCGGCCGGTGCTGCTGCCGCGCCCCGCCCGGCTATCGGTGGTGAGTCCTGGGATTCGGCCGTGCCGGGGCCGGGCTCCGTCATATTCGGTCTCCATGGGTCGGTGAAGGCTGATCCATGGTGTCATGCCCAGGGCAGGGATGGGCCCCTTACGGGGTGCGCCATTGGACCTAGGTCCCCGGTCGCGGTCAGGCGGGCTTGAGGCCCGGATCGCCCGCCTCCGAGACGAAGGAGGCGGCGGTCTGCACCGGCGCGCCGGGGGTGGTCACCGCGGACACCGTGCGGTAGTCGGCGCGGGCGGTGTCGCGGTCCAGGGTGACGGTGAGGTAGCCGCGCCGGCCGTTGTAGAACTTCAGGTGCGGGTTGGCGGCCATGTACGTGGCCCAGTTGGCGGGCTTCTCCGCGCCGTCCTTGCCACTGGCGATCGAGGTGGTGACGAACTCCACCCCCGCGGTGCGCGAGCCGGGGTCCTTGAAGTCCTTCTTGATGTCGAAGGCGTAGTGGACGTGCACATCGCCGGTGAGCACGACGAGGTTGTCCACACCCGCCGACTCCGCACCCGCCAGCACCCGCTCGCGGGAGGCCGTATAGCCGTCCCAGGCGTCCATGCTCACCTTGTAGCCGGGACCGGTGGCGTTGCGCCGTTCGGAGAAGGTCACCTGCTGCGGCAGCACGTTCCAGCGGGCGGTGGACTGCCGCCAGCCGTCGATCAGCCAGCGCTCCTGGGTGGCGCCGGTCAGGGTGCGCTTCGGGTCCTCGGACTCGGGGCCCGGGGTGTGCCAGCCGTCGCCGTAGGCCTGGTCGGAGCGGTACTGGCGGGTGTCGAGGATGTCGAACTGGGCGAGCTGCCCGTACTGGAGGCGGCGGTAGAGCCGGGCGTCGGGGCCGTTCGGCCGCTGCGGGCGGCGCAGCGGCTGGTTCTCCCAGTACGCGCGGTAGGCGGCGGCCCGGCGGATGAGGAACTCGGCCGGCGGGAGGGCGTCCTCGCTGATGTCGGAGGCGTAGTTGTTCTCCACCTCGTGGTCGTCCCAGGTGACGATGAACGGGTGGGCGGCGTGCGCGGCCTGGAGGTCCGGGTCGGACTTGTAGAGGGCGTAGCGCAGCCGGTAGTCCTCCAGGGTGACCGTCTCCCGGTCGAAGCGTGCGGGCAGCGTGCGGTCGCTGTAGTTGCGGGCGCCGCCGGCCGCGCCGACCGGGTACTCGTAGAGGTAGTCGCCGAGGTGGAAGACGACGTCCAGGTCCTCCTGCGCCAGGTGCTTGTAGGCCGTGAAGTAGCCGTCGTGGTAGGCCTGGCAGGAGACCGCGGCGAGCTTCAGCTGCGAGAGCCGGGCGGCGCGGGCGGGTGCGGTGCGGGTGCGGCCGACCGGGCTGATCCAGCTGCCGGCGCGGAAGCGGTACCAGTAGACGCGGTCCGGCGCGAGGCCGGTGGGCTCGATGTGCACGGAATGGTTGAACTCCGGGTGCGCCTCGGCGCGGCCCCGGCCGGCCAGCCGCTTGAAGTGCTCGTCGTAGGCGACTTCCCAGCGGACGGTGACTCTGGCATTGGGCATACCTCCCCCACTCTCAACTACGTTCGAGCGGGGGGACCCCCATCCCGGTTCGTACGGGCGCGGCGCGAGCCGGGTCCACAGCACGACGGAGCCCGGCTGCGGGTCGCCGGAGGCGACGCCGAGGGTGAACGGATTCTCGGTGATCTTGCGCGCGTCGACCTCGGCGGCGTGGGCGGCGCCCGTGCCCGGGAGGTTGGTCGTGAAGGCGAGCGCGGCGGCGGCCCCGGTGACGGTGAGGAAGCGGCGCCGGCCCACGTGTGCGGCGGCCCGGATCTCCTGCTCGTACGCTGCGGTGTGCGTCATCTGGCCCTCCCCTGACGGCGGTTGTCCGTAAGCATTGGAGGGCCGCGGGACGGCGCGGCGCTGTCCCGGGTACGACGCAGGTATGACCGCTGGATGATGCTTGGGCCCGCAAGGGACGCCGTCGGACAATCACGGCATCCGACGGCTGTCCGTGGGGATCCGTAGGATTCGGCGCATGGCAGAACTGATGGTGCGCGACGGCACCTGGAGCTTCGACGGTACGGAGGTCCGCATCGTGCCGGGGCGCGAGCGCGGGATACACAAACTGCGCCAGGATCTCGGCGAGTTCACGGTGCCGCTGGCCGCGCTGGCCGGTATCGCCTACGAACCGGCCCGCAAGGGCGGCCGGGTGCGTCTGCGGCTGCGCGTCGGCGCCGATCCGTTGTTGCAGGTCACCGGCGGCAGTCTGCCGGACGATGCGAATCCGTATCAGATCGCGGTGGACGCCGGGAGGGTGGAGGTCGCCGAGTACTTCGTGGACACGGTCCGGCAGGCCCTGATGCTGGAGCAGATACCGGACGGGCCCTGCGACCGCTACCTGCTGCCCGGCCCCGCCGTACCGCTCACGGCCGCCGGGGTGGACGGCATCGCCACCTTCGACGGTGAGCGGGTGCAACTGGAGTGGCGCTGGAACACCAGCGAGACCAAGCGGCAGTCGGGCCCCAGGGACTATGCGCTGGCCGATCTGGCGGCGGTGGAGTGGCGGGCCGCCGCGGGCCTGGAGTCCGGCTATCTCCGCTTCCGCCCGCACGAGGCGACGGAGCGGATCAAGCCCGAGCACGACCCGCACTCCATCGAGCTGTGGGGCTTCAAGAAGGAGAGCGGCACAACGGCGCTGCTGGCGGCCGCGGTCGCGGTGCGGCTGCCGCATCCGTCGGCGGGCGGCGGGCGGACCACCGGCAGCCGGAAGCCCCTCGGCAGCGGACAGCCCGCGGGCGCCCTGACCGCGGCGGCCCCGGCCGCCGCCCCCTCCGTGCCCGGGCCGAGCGCCCCCGCCGAGGACCATGACGCCCTGCTGCGCCGGCTGCGCGAACTCGGCGAGCTGCGCCGCGAGGGCATCCTGACCGAGGAGGAGTTCACCGCCACGAAGGCGGCCGTACTCCAGCGCTTCCGGAGCGGCGGCTGAGTCGCCCGGCCCGCTCCCGGTACGGCGTTTACGCTGCCGCCATGGCACAGAACACACAGCGGGCAGGGGAAGCACAGGCGACGCCGACGGCACGGGCCGGGCAGGTGGGCGGGGTGGCGACCGCGCCCCGGCCCACGCTGCCGGCGCCCTCCTCGCGGGCCGGGCAGAGCGCGAAAACGGCACCGGTGCCCCAGGAAGCACGGCAGGGCGGGGCGACGCCCCGGAAGGTGGCCGTGGTCACCGGCGCCGGATCCGGTATCGGGCAGGCGGTCGCCCATGCGCTGGCCGATGCCGACTGGACGGTGGTGCTGGCCGGGCGGCGCGCCGAGGCGCTGGCGGAGACCGCCCGTCTGGTGGGGCTCACCACCCCCGACAGCCCGGCGGTCCTGACGGTGCCCACCGATGTCACCCGTCCTGAGCAGGTCGACGCCCTCTTCACCGCGGTACGCGACCGCTTCGGCCGGCTCGACCTGCTCTTCAACAACGCCGGCACCTTCGGCAGGGCGGTACCGCTGGACGAGCTGAGCCATGACGACTGGCGCGCGGTCGTGGACACCAATCTCACCGGTGCCTTCCTGTGTGCCCAGGCCGCGTTCCGTGCCATGAAGGCGCAGGACCCGCAGGGCGGACGGATCATCAACAACGGTTCGGTCTCCGCCCATGCGCCGCGGCCGCACTCCATCGCGTACACCGCCACCAAGCATGCGATGACCGGGCTGACCAAGTCGCTGTCCCTGGACGGCCGTCCGTACCGGATCGCCTGCGGCCAGCTCGACATCGGCAATGCGGCGACCGAGATGACCGGCCGGATGCAGACCGGGATCCTCCAGGCGAACGGCCAGCTGGCGGTCGAGCCGGTGATGGACGCCGCCGATGTCGCCCGTACGGTCGTCCATATGGCGTCGCTGCCGCTGGAGGCCAATGTGCAGTTCGCGACGGTCCTGGCGACCAACATGCCTTATATCGGGCGGGGTTGAGCCCCAGGGCTGCGGCCGGGGCCGATCCCCCGGCACCGGTCGGGTCCCCCGCCCCGCACCGGAATTCTCCGGCGACCGATCACGGCACGACCCCTGCCCTCCCGCCGTTTCCGGTGGCACCCTTACCTCGGATCCGCACCACTCATCTGCCGGGGCCGCACCGCGCGGCCCCCTCCCCCGGCCGCGCGCGCTGTGCCGTGCGCGGCCCCCGCAGAAGGAGTTACGCGTGAGACGAACCGATCGTGGCACTGCGACAGTTCACGGCATACCGGCAGCGCGCCCCGCGGGCGGCTCCCGGGCCGCCCTCGGCACCCTGACGGCCGCCGGTACGCTGCTCGCCCTGCTGCTCCCCACCGGTCCGGCCGCCGCCACCACCCCGCAGAACTCCCACCGCTCCCCCACCCCGCAGACCACCCTCGACGCCTTCTGGACCGCGGACCGGATGCGCTCCGCCGCCCCGCTCGACCTCACCCCGGCGCAGGCAACCGCCGCGCACCGGGCCGCCGAAGTCCCGCACAGCGCCCCGCTGAAGGTGGCGCCCACCCTCCCCCGGCTCCCGAAGGCACCCTCGCCCGCCTCGCTGCTGCCCGGAGCCCCCCGCCAGGCCGGCGGTCCCTGGACGGGCGGCGGCGCGGTCACCAAGACCACCGGACGGGTGTTCTTCACCTACCAGGGCCGCAACGCCTCCTGCTCCGGCGACGCGGTGACCAGCAGCAACAAGAGCACGGTGATCACCGCCGGGCACTGTGTGAAGCTGAAGGGCGCCTGGCACACCAACTGGGTCTTCGTCCCCGGCTACCACGACGGCCAGGCCCCGTACGGCAAATGGGCGGCCGCCAAGACGCTCTCCACCCCGCAGTGGACGGCGAGCGAGGACATGAACTACGACGTGGGCGCGGCGGTCGTCGCCCCGCTCGACGGCAAGAAGCTCACCGATGTCGTCGGCGGCCAGGGCCTGTCCTTCAACTCCGGCTACAACAAGACGATGTACGCCTTCGGCTACCCTGCGGCCGCGCCGTACGACGGCAGCAAGCTGATCTATTGCAGCGGCACCACCATCAAGGACCCGCTGCTGACCAAGGACCACGGCCTGTCCTGCAACATGACCGGCGGCTCCAGCGGCGGCCCCTGGTTCACCTCGTTCGACGAGAAGACCGGCACCGGGTTGCAGTCCTCGGTGAACAGCTTCGGCTACCAGTTCCTGCCGGACACCATGTTCGGCCCGTACTTCGGCGATGACGCCAAGAACCTCTACACCAAGGCACAGGCGACCTGACGCCCGCGGGGGCCGTACGGCACCGGGAACCAGCCGCCGTACGGCCCTCGCGCTCATGGCGCGGGCGCACCCCGCCGCCTCCTCAGTGAAGCGTCAACTCCCGCAGCGACTCCAGCAGTTCCTGACCGTCGGGGACACCCAGGCCGGTGCAGGCGTTCCAGCCGCGGCCGGCCCGGAAGGCGCCGTTGCTGCCCTTGATGATCTCGCGGAAGCCCCGGGAGGTGTGACCGGGCGTGACACCGGCGTACAGCAGCGGCTGGAGCATGCCGAGCGGACGGCCCAGCGCTTCGACCATGCGGCAGGTGAGGGCCGCCCAGAGGGGAGCGACGGCGCTGGTGCCGCCGATGACCGAGCGGCGGCCGTTGACCAGCACCTCGTAACCGGTGGCCGGGTCGGCGACACCGGAGACGTCCGGTACACCACGGCCCGGAGCGCTCCCGTTGTGCGGCACACCGGCCGTGCCCTGCCACACCGGAAGGCGGAAGGCCTCGCTGACACCGCCGCCGGTGGCACCGTCCCCGTCGCCGCCCCACACCCGTTCGCTGCGCACCTTGCCGGTCGCGGGGTCGGCGTCCAGACGGGTGCCACCGCAGGCCAGGGCGTGCGGGCTGGCCGCCGGGAAGTCGGTGTGCGGCAGGCCGTCCTCGACCCCGTCACCGCTGCCGTTGTCACCGGCCGCGACACACACCGTCACACCGAGCGCCGCGGCATCGGCCAGCGCCTCGTCGAACACCAGGCGGGCCTGCTCGGTCCAGAAGACCTCCGGGGCGCCCCAGCTGATGCTCAGCGCCGCCGGCGTCGGCGTCGCATGCACGGCCTGGCTCACCGCGGCGACGAAGCCCTGGTCGGTGTTGTGGGCGAAGTACACCTTCTGCTCGGCACCGGGTGCCAGCGCGCCCGCGACCTCGATGTCCAGCAGCACCTCGTCGTCGGCCTCCTCACCGGGGTGATTACGGGCAGTGCCGACGCTCACCGCGGTCACCTTCGGCGCCCGCAGCCCCAGGGACTGGAAGTAGGTCTTCAACTCCGCCGGCTTGAAACCGCCACCGAGTTCGATCAGCGCCAGCACCTGGCCGCTGCCGTCGGTCCCGGGCGGGAAGCGGTACACATTGGCGAGCTCCGTCGGCTTGTAGGAGATCCGGCGGGCCTCCGTGTGCGCATGCCGCAGATGAGGACGGGCCTGCGGCCGGTCGTCCAGGCCGAGCACCGCCACGACCACACCGTCCAGCGCGGCGGGCACCTCCAGCGGCCCCTCGCGGTGGCGGTGCTCGACGGGCGCACCGGTGGCCGGGTCCGGGCTGGCCGCCCGGGACAGCTCCGTACGGAACGCCGCGGCCATCTGCTCCACGGTTCCCGACACCGTGACCCGGCGGGCCGCCAGGTCGACGCCGGTCACCTGCACACCATGGCGGCCCAGCACCTCGCGCACGAGGTCGGCGTCGGCCTGATCGGCACCGTATCGCTGCGCCAGCTCGGTCTGCGAGATCGTCTCGGGCCCCACGACCAGCTCGTGCGGGACCTCCGCCCGGCGCCGCAGCATGACCGTGACCTCGACCGGTGCCGCCGCATCGAGGGGCCCTGCGGAGCGCGCTCTGGGCGCGGCCGAGCGTTCACTACCAGGAATCGGGACATATTCAGTCATAGCACAAAGTATCGACCCGGCTACCCTCCGCCCGCATGTCGAGCAGGGGACCGGGCGCTGAAGGCGCAGCCGGGCGGGGATCCCGCGCTCGCCCCTCCTACCGCCCTCAGGTCCTGGGCCGGTCCCGGCAGGAGAGGGCGTCGATCGTCTCGACCCGCGGCTTGTAGGCGGTCTCCCAGGTGGGGTCGGCCTTCCGTACGGCCCACAGCGACGTCGCGAAGTCGTGGCTCCAGTCGTTGCTGCCGACGTACTCCCGCAGCGCATCGCGCAGCCGGAGGCAGTCCTGGCGGTGGCCCTTGTTCATGGCGATGCCGTAGTGGTTGGCGGAGCCGTAGGTGAGGTCGGGGACGACCCTCAGGTCCGGGTTCTCCTGGGTGAAGCCGTAAAGGATCATCTGGTCGGTCGAGACCGCGTCGGCAACCTTCTTCACCTTGAGGTCAGTGATGCAACTGGAGGCGTCCGGCCGCTCGTAGACCGCGATCCGGCTGTACTGCGGGCCCTCCAGGGTGGTGACGGAGGTGGTCCCCGGCCAGGTGCAGACGCGCTTGCCGAAGAGGTCGTCGGGCTTACGGATCCGGTGATCGTTCTTGCGCACCATGATGCCCTGGTACGTCGAGGCGTACGGGCCGGCGAAGTCCAGCTCCTTCATCCGGTCGACGGTGATCGAGAACGTCGCGACGACCAGGTCCTTCTTCTTCCCGGTGAGCACGGCGGTCCGGTCCTCGGACGGCACGATCCCGAAGTCCGGCTCGGCACCGACGGACTTGAGGACCTGCTGGGCGACGGTGATGTCGAACCCGGAGAACTTGTAGGAGTGCACCACCCCGGTGCCCGGCTGGTCGTTCTTCGCACCGACCGAGACCTTGCCGGAGGCGAAGAGCGACGGCGGCTCCGCCTCACTACAGGCGGTCGCGGTCGCGCTCAGCGCACCGACCGCGAACAGCGCCGCCACACGAAGCGCACGGTACCGCCGCCGCCCCCGCCGACGACGCCCCGCCGCCCCCCACCCTGCCCACGACCCCATCCCTCTCCCCCTTCTCCCCCACGGTTTCCCGCTACCTGCCCCGCCCGCGTATCCGCGCCACTCACACCGCTGCTCCGCGCTGCCGCTCCGTGCTGCCACTCCGTCTGCTTCAGGCCTCCACGGCCGCGCATCCGCCTACTCGTCGTACAGCACCGCGCCCGTCGTCCGGACGTCCATCCGGCAGCCACGGGCGGTGTGCAGCCGCACATCGATGCGTACGGTGCGGGCCCCCGCGCCCAGGACGAAGTCCGCGGTACCGCCGGGGCGGACGTCCTGCCGCTGGCCGGCGGCGCCCGAGGTGAGCAGCGAGAGCGTGGCGTGGGTGTCCGGCAGACAGGTCGGGCCGGCCGGGTTGTGATCGGCGATGTCCAGGGTCAGCCGCAGGGCGTTGCGCGGCTCCTCCAGGGCGGGCGCGTCCAGGCGCAGGGTGAGGCCGCGGTGGGCGTCGCCGTCCAGCGGCTGTCCGCCGTCCGCACGGACCTGCCCGGTCACATCGATCTCACCGTGCGTCAGAACGTGCCGGAACGCCAGCCAGCCACCGACCGTTGCCAGGACGGAGACCAGGGAGAGGACACCGACCACCCGCGCGTCGCGGGGCCTTCGGTCGAGGACCCGGGCGGCGGCGGCGAGCAGCGACAGACCGGCGAACACGCCCCACAGGGTGTACTGGCGGGCCGGACCGTCCGGCCACTCCGCGCCGGCCACCACCACCGCGGCGCAGGCCAGCAACAGGGGCAGCCAGCGCGCGCTGGGGTGCATCACCCACCGGATGATCACGTTCTTGATGTCATTGGCCGCGATGGAGTGATCGCCGTGCGCCGTCGGGCTGTTGTGGACGTCGCCGCCCCGTCCGCCGCGGTGACTCATGAGCCGTCCCGGGGACCTGCACTGCCTCCCATGTGGATATCGCCATGGATCTCGACGGCCGCGATGGAGCCCTGGCCGGTCGCGGTCGGGGTGTTGTGGACGATCTGCCCGCCCGCGAACGAGGCGAGCCGGGTGACGTGGTCCAGCAGGCGGGAGGCGTCGCGCCGGTCGACGGGATCCCGCAGCCAGGCGGTCACCGCGGCGAAGAGCAGATGGCGCTCCTGGTCGGTGAGGGCCGCGAGCAGTGCGTCGAGGGCGTCCGCGCGGCCGTGGTCGAGGACCGGCCGGTCGGCGCTGCCGGCGAGGTCCCGGTCCGCACCGCCGACGAGGTCCCGATCGGCACCGTCGCCGTGGCGCAGCAGCCGGCGGAAGAAGCCCTCGCCGGCCGTCACGGTGCGCTCGGCGATCCGCTGCTGCGCTGCGGTGACCACGGAGACGCCCAGACTGTTCGCGGCCAGGGCCAGATAGGGCGCGATCTCGGCAGATACGGTCGCGAGGTCGGACATCCAGATCTCCCCCTGATCCTGCGCCGGGCACCACGCCACAACGCCCCTACGGGAAAGGCGTGTTACCCATGTGGAGACTGAACCACACCCACACCAATGTGGGGTTTCGAGTCGGTTTTTCGCCGTCTCCCCCAGGACCTCCCACGAAACGGGCAAGGACACCCTGTCGTTGCACAGTAAACTGTCGCTGCACCACCCGCTCTCCCCTCGCCTCACCCCCAACTCGCCGGATTCTGTGCAGCGTTCGGCGCGCCGCCCCGGAATTCCGGGCTCCGGCTTGACCGAGGAGAGGAAGGAGGTGGGGCGATGTCAGGCATGAGTAAACCCGGCAAGAAGTGGGCCGACCCCGGCAGATGGCAGGTCGGCATCGGAATGCTGGGGCTGCTCGCATCGATCATCGCTACCGTGGGGCAGTTCTTCCAGTAGAACGCCCACCCTCGAAAGGACCCGGTCGGGGCCACGCCGCACACACGCAGCGAGCCCGGCCTGCGGCAGGGCGACCGGGCTCGTCGGGGGGGGGGGAGGCCTGTCAGGTCTCGAGTGCGTGCCCGGTTGTCGCATCGACATGGTCCGGGATCTCGTCGTGACGATCGCCCACCGTCGGTGTCCCGGTGGGCTCGAACACCAGGATGGCGGCACCGGACGGAGCGTACGGCTTGTGCTCCGTGCCCCGCGGGACGGTGAAGACGGCACCCTGCGGGAGCAGGACCGTGCGCTCCCCGGCGGGTTCTCTCAAGGAGATGTGCAGCTCTCCGTCGAGCACGAGGAAGAACTCGTCGGTGTCGTCGTGGACGTGCCAGATGTGCTCGCCCTCGACCTTGGCGATGCGGACGTCATAGTCGTTGACGCGCGTGACGATGCGTGGGCTCCACAGGGCATCGAAGGAGGCCAGAGCCTTGCTGAGGGAGATGGGTTCCTTGCTCATGCGCTCATCCTTCGCCGTTTCGTACGGCCGGCGTGAGTGCTAGGAATTGCATATGCCGAAAGAATCCTCGCACGCGGTGCGCTCAGCGGGCATCCACCGCGTCGTCGTGATCGTGGACGAGAACTCGAACCCCTTCGAGCTCGGCTGCGCGACCGAGGTCTTCGGTCTCCGCAGACCCGAAATCGGCCGTGATCTCTACGACTTCAGGCTCTGCTCCCCCTCGCCCCACACCCTGATGCGGGACGGATTCTTCACGCTCACGGGAGTCGCCGGTCTGGAAGCGGCCGACACCGCGGACACCCTGATCGTCCCCAACCGCCCCGACGTCGAGGTGCCCCGCCGCCCTGCCGTGCTCGATGCCGTCCGACGGGCCCACGCACGCGGTGCACGCCTGGTCGGCTTCTGCAGCGGCGCATTCACCCTGGCCGAGGCCGGAGTCCTCGACGGACGCCGGGCCACCGCGCACTGGCAGTGGGCGGATACCTTCCGGGCCCGCTTCCCGTCCGTCCGGCTCGCACCAGACGTGCTGTTCGTGGATGACGGCGACATCCTCACCGCCGCCGGGAGCGCGGCCGCGCTCGACCTTGGACTGCATGTGGTCCGCCGCGACCACGGCGCGGAGATCGCCAACGCGGTGAGCCGGCGACTGGTCTTCGCGGCACACCGGGACGGCGGGCAACGGCAGTTCGTGGAACGCCCCGTCCCCGACCTGCCGGACCAGTCCCTGGCACCCGTCCTGACCTGGGCCCAGGAGCGACTGGACGAACCCCTCACAGTGTCGGACCTTGCGGTACGCGCAGCCGTCAGCCCGGCAACGCTGCACCGCCGCTTCCAGGCCCAGCTGGGCACCACGCCGCTGACCTGGCTCACCGGGGAACGACTCGCCCTGGCATGCCGTTTGATCGAGCGGGGCGAGTCACGCTTCGAGCTGGTCGCCCGACGCAGCGGTCTGGGCACTGCTGCCAACCTGCGCAGGCTGATGCGCCGCGAGACCGGCATCACCCCGTCGGCATACAAGCACCGGTTCGGGCCCGAGGTGAGTTGACCGGGCTCCAGGCGGCAGAGCCCGACGCGACGAGCACGCTGGTGGCCCGGCTCACGGTGGTGGCCCGGCTCCTGGAATGCGCCGGGGCCGGGGCACCACCGTGTGCATGACCTACGACTTGGTGACGCGCACGGTCTCGCCGTACCCGTCGGCGCTCAGCACCTCGATGCGGACCCCTGCCGCGGAGTCGGTGAACGTCTCGTCGGCCCAGTACGGGGCGTCGTCCAGCGGGCGACAGCCCGACGCCGGGGTGGCACTCGGCTTGGCGTCCATGACCCGGATCGGTCCTTCACCGGTCTTCACGGAGGTGTCGACCTTGTAGACCAGCGCACCGGTCGAGCAGAGGCCGGTGTCCGCCTGGACGGCGCGTCGCGACTCGACGACGTACGCGGTGGTGGGGCCGGTGGGTATCACCGCCATCTTGGTGCCGGAACCGTACTCGACGGCGGTGAGGTGCACGGTGTCGCTGCCCGCCGTGGCCCGGCACACGACCTGGCTGTCATCGGTCCAGCCGAGCTTCCAGGACTGCCAGGCGAAGTACTGCGGCCCGGCCCCTCCTATCAGGCCCATCACGTCCCATCCGCCCACGAAGCGGTGGGCGTCGCTGCCCGCATCGAAGGCGTACAGGTCGGGCAGCCCGAAGGTGTGGGCGGTCTCGTGGCCCAGCAGCTTCTTCCCCCAGTGCCACATGTCCTGGCCGAAGGTGACCGCCCACTTGATCCGGCTGCCGTCAGCGACGACACCCGCCGATCCCGGCTCGTACACATACGTGGGGGTGAAGGAGATCGCCGACGCGTTCTTCGTCGGCACGACATAGACCATGTCGTACTGCGAGAAGTCCACGTTCGGGTCGGCCGCCGTGACCGCGTCCTTGACGTACGCCTCGTGCTGCTCGTGCGACAGTCCGCGCGCGTATCCGTAGTCGGTGGAGTTGTGCGGCATCCGCACCCAGCTCCGGTGCTGGGTGATGCCGAGCCATGCCTTGCCGTACGAGGCGTTCCACAGCCAGTCCGCGCCGGGCGTGAGCTGCGCCGCGTCATCGGCCGGGGTCTCCGTGGCGGGGGCGTCCGGGAAGTCCACGAAGATCATGGCGACCTTGATGGTGCCCGTCGGGCGCTGGAACACGGAGTAGTCCGTGTCGTGTCCTTCGTCCGTCCAGCCGGTGGTGCCGCGCAGCGCACAGGCGGACGCACTGTCCGCGGCCGTGGCGGCACGGGCGGGCGGGGCGCCGACGAGCAGCAGAGGGAGCAGGACGGCGAGCAGCAGCGGCAGCAGCGCCGGCCGTGCGCTCGGCACGAGCCCGTTACCCGGCAAGAGATATGGCCGTTTCACGTGATCACTGCCTTTCCTGAATGGCGTGTGACATTTCACATAAGACTGCGGATGCACGCCCCTGTCCGAAAGCTGTCGTCGGTCCATAACATTCGCGCCATGGACTTGGAGATACGGCATCTGCGGGTGGTGTGCGCGATCGCCGAGGCGGGGAGCCTCACCCGCGCCGCCGCCGTGCTCCGTATGACGCAACCAGGACTCAGCGCCCAACTACGGCGTATCGAGACCGCGCTGGGCGGGACCCTGTTCGACCGGCGACAGGCGGGCACCGTCCCCACGCCCTTCGGTGAGCTGGTCATCGGACGGGCCCGCGCGATCCTGCCGGGCTTCGACGGGCTGCTCTCCGACACGGCCCGCGCCGCCCGCCGCATGACGGCCGTGGACCGGATCCGTGTCGGTTCGGTCGGCGCCCCGCTCCTCGGTCATCTCCTGCTGGCCGTCCAGGCGTTGCTGCCCGAAGCCGACCTCACGTGCCGCTGCCAGTACTCCCCCGCCGCTCTGCTCGACGACCTTGCCGCGGGCCGGCTGGAGGCGGCGGTACTCGGCGACCACCCCGACCAGGAGCTGCCGCAGCGTGCGGGCGTGGTGCTCCACACGCTCGTCACCGAACCGGTCTTCGCCCTCCTGCCGGCGACCCACCCGCTCGCCGCGCGGAACGAGGTCGCACTGCATGACCTGCTGGAAGAGGACTGGGCGGTGCCCCGGCCCGACGGCGACCGGACCCGCGAATACTGGGCTTCCGTCTGCGCCCTGACCGACCGCGCTCCGTTCGCCCCTTACGAAGCGGAGGGACGGCAGCTGATCGAGATCGTGCGGGCGGGTCTGGCCGTCAGCCTCTGCCAGGCCACGTTCATCGAGGTTTCCGGCGTCGTGGTCCGCCCCCTGGCCGAAAACCCCTTGTGGTACCGGCATCTTCTGGCCTGGCACTACGACGGCCCGCTCGCGGCCTGCGGCACGGAGATCCTGCGCCGAGTCGCCGACGGCTATCTGGCCGCCTGCGCTGACAGCCCCGCATACGCGCGGTGGCGGGAGCGGAACCCGCATACGGCACGACCGGTGGCGGTCGGGTCCTGAACCGGAGATCGTGCCTTCCCGGTGCCCGTGGCCGAAGCCGGGCGTCGTCGGCGGCCCCCTCAGCCGACGCGTCCGCCCCCTGACGGCCCGCCACATGCGTGCACAACGGGGTGCACTTCCGCGCGGGAACTCCCGGGGAACCGCAGGCAGGGGAGGGAGGCGCAACGGGGGCGCCTGACAACCTGGCCAGGGTGTTCGGCCTGTTCAAGGGCTACAGGCGGCGGACGAGTCGGCCTGTACGCCGGGTTCTGTCCACCGCGGAGAGGATCTTGCCCTTGACCTGCATGTTTGCATGATCTTTTCGGGATTTTGGGCCCGCGGGGACTTCTCGGGGACTTTCAGTCGAGATCGGTGAACCACGCCTCGATGGCGGAGACTCCTCGGGCGCCGGCCTGCGGCATGAAGTGAGTGTAGGTGCGGAGAGTGAAGGCCGGGTCGGAGTGACCGAGCCACTGCGCCAGCGAGACGATCGACTCGCCCGCCTCAAGCATCACCGAGGCAAAGGTGTGCCTCAGGACGTGGAATCCATGCTCCCGGCTCGGCTCCCAGACTCGGGTGGCCTTCTCCCCCGGCTTCGACTTCGCGAGGGGCGGGATCACCCCGGCCTTGGCGAGCGCCGGCTTCCAGGTCTTGGTGTTCCAGGTGGTGCGGTTGATCGCGCCGCCTCGTGTCGTACTGACCAGGAGCGGGATCGTGACCGTACGCCGCTTCTCGCGGGGAAGGTCCGGCTCTTCCGGGTCGAGCCATGGCAGGGTGACCAGAACGGGCTTCAGCCGCTCCTGGTGCGTCAACAGCCGCTTGGCAAGGGTGGCCGACAGGGGGACGTCGCGCTCCTTGCCGCCCTTCGGCGGGCCGAAGTAGAGCTGTGACCGGTGCCGCAGGATTTGCCGCTCGATGTGCACCGAGTCTCCGTGGATGTCTCCGGGGCTGAACGCGAACGCCTCCCCCTGTCGGAGGCCGCACCCGACGCCGAGGTCGAGCGCCACCTGGTATCGGTCCGGGAGCCCCCGACGAACGGCGTCCACCCGCGACTGCTCCCAGGAACGGGCTTTCCGTTCCGGCTTCTTCGGCGGCTTGATGCTGCTGTTGCCCTTGCAGGGGTTACGGAAGATGCGCTTGTCCTCGACCGCGGCCTGCATGATCGCCTTCAGGTAGATCCAGGCGACGTGCGCCGTGCCGGCTCCGACCGCGCGCTGCACGTCGGCGGACCATTTACGGAGTTCTGCGGCGCCGATGTCCCGCAGCGCGGTCTCGCCCAGGTATGGCAGTACGTATCCCCAGATCCGATAGTGCATGCTCTCCCGCGTCTGCGCGGGGTGGACCTGCGACGGCCACCAGTGCTTCTCGACATACTCGCGGAAGGTGATCTCACCGTCGCGGGCGTCTACGAACTCGCCGCGGCGCGAGTCGGTCTGCGCCTCGGCGAGCCACGCCTTAGCGTCCGCGACCGTGTCGAACGAGCGATCTTGAACGTCCGGGATCCCCTTCACCCGGTAGCGGGTGCGCTTCCCCCAGAGTTCGGTGCGCTCCCGCTTGCCGGTCTCCTTATTCGGCCGCTTCTTGAGCCACCTGTCCTCTATGTATCCCGCCATATGAAGCCCCTTAAGGTCGGACAGTCAATTCACAAGGCACATCCCGCACCTTGCTCAGCACAAAGACGACCTCGGCCTGCACGAAATTCCGGGTATCGTCCACGACTTCAACTCGTGGCCTCTGATGCCTCAACCCGCCCCGACCGGTACGACGGCAAGATGGACCTTCCGCATCAGGCGACCGTGCGCGGCGAACGCCGCTGCGGTGCCCTGTTCATCGGGCTAAGGGCCGGGTTCGAGCGCGAATCGGCTTCCTGTTGTTCCGCCAGCCATGCATCGAGCAAGTCCCGGCGATACATGACCCGCCCGCCAGGGCCCATACGGAAGCTGGGCGGCCCCTGCCGCCGGTGACGCCAGACGTACAAGGTGTTCGTCGAGATACCGAGGTATGTAGCAGCGTTCTCCACGTTCAGGAACGCTGTCTCGACGAAAGGCTGCTTCTGATGACTCATTGGATATCTCCGGGTGAGAACTTCGCCGTACCGGCATCCGCGCCGGTCTCCCACCAGCAGCGCAGCAACGATGTGCGGGCTGCTCCTGGTAGGCAGAGACCAGCGTCCGGAGAAAAGCCGGTTTGGACCGGCCGCGATTAAGTGCTAGACAGCCGCTCTACCAGCAGGCCACCTGATCGGTCCGGCGGGCACTACGTATGCCGATATGCCCATCAGAGCATCGGGGGGATGCAGGCCGCCGACGTGAATGCCAAGTACAAGGAGACCGCGCGGCGGGCTGGCGGTCGACATCATCGAATGACAAGGTCGCAGGTCCTGAACAGCACGTTTGTATCTTTCAGCGCTGTCAGAGCCTTCCCTGCTTACGCGGTGGAAAGTCCCTCAAACCTCTCCCTGGGACAGGCATGAAAGTCCTTGAGGCCGTCCCAGGGTGTGAAGCGGATGGTGTCCCGCCGAGCGATATAGCCGATCAAGATTCGTGAACGCGCGGGTATCTGCCGGCGGCGTGCGCCCGCTTCCGGTGGCTGCTCCCTGAGCAATGGGCGGGCCTCCGGAGCTCGCACCCACGACGGCGTCGTCGCGCTGTGCAGCCGCGTGTGCGCTCCGCCCAGGCCGACGAAGTCGGCTATCACCTGGAGGTGCCCCCTCAGGCGCAGATCGTGACCGCTCGGCATGAAGGTGACACACACGGAACGGCCGGATCACCCACGCTCACCCGACAGAACCACTGGCAACCAAGCCGTCCCGGTCCCCAGCAACCTGAGCAAGGCGAGCATTACGAGGGCCTCGTCTCTGGCGCGGCGTCCCCACCGACGGTCGCTCCGCTTCGCTCATCACGCCAGTAAACTTAAGGTAGCCGGGTATCACAACTAGTGCTCACACTGCTCGATCACGCCACCTGAACCAGCAGCGACATGGATCTTTAAACTCAATACCTTGCACGGCGCAAACCGAAGTTACCAGCGTGACGGCCGAGTTTGCGCTGCGGGGACAGGTGCCACATGGACGGAGACGACGAGAAGGCATGCCACCCCTGCCGCGCCCGGGCGCAGTCGCCGCACCCGGCTCTCCCGCCTTCGCCCTCCATACCCTGGGGTGGCGTGCCTTTCAAGACCTGTGTGCGGCGGTCCTGCGGCACGTATGGGGGCAGTCCGTTCATGCCTTCGCCGACTCGAACGATGGGGGCCGTGACGGTGCCTTTTATGGCTCATGGCAGCAGCCAGCCGCCTCCACGGGGATCCAGGACTTACCCGCCGGCCCATTCGTGCTGCAGTGCAAGCACACCAAGAAGTCAGACAGTACCCTTGCCCCCTCCGATCTCGATGAGGAGTTCGCAAAGGTCAAGTCGCTTGTCAGGCATGGGATCTGCCACAGCTACGTCCTTCTGACCAACGCGCGAGTCAGCGGAACCTCAGAAGCCACCATCTGCGCTCGGCTACGTAGAGCCGGAGTCATCCACCCCCTGGTTCTTGACGGCCAGTGGGTGTGCGACACCATTGCCACCCACCAACAGCTGCGCATGTTCGCGCCCCGGGTCTACGGACTGGGCGACCTCTCGCAGGTCCTCGACGAACGCGCGTACGTTCAAGCGCAGTCGCTCCTCGGTGGCTACCTCCGCGAGGAGTTGTCAACCTTCGTAGTCACCACCGCCTACCAGCGAGCCTTGAGAGCCGTACAAGAACACGGCTTCGTCCTCTTGCTCGGAGAGCCCGCTGCCGGTAAGTCGGTTATCGCTTCGACCTTGGCCATGACAGCTCTCGACGCGTGGGGCTGCCTGACCGTGAACGCCCACGACGCCGCCGCACTCGTGCAGCACTGGAACCCACACGAGCCGAACCAGTTCTTCTGGATCGACGACGCCTTTGGTTCAGTGCGCCACGAGCAGCAGCTCACCGACAGCTGGTCACGGCACATGCGCAAAGTCATGGCCGCCGTCCACGGTGGAGCAAAAGTCGTACTCACATCCCGCGACTACATCTATCGCGACGCCCGCCCTTACCTCAAGGAATACGCCTACCCTCTGCTTCACGAACAGCAGGTGGTCGTCGACGTTGCTCAACTCCCCATGGCAGAACGCCGCCAGATCCTCTACAACCACGTCAAGCGCGGCGACCAACCGCGCGAGATCCGAGCGGCCATGAAGCCGCATCTGGATGCCGCAGCCGCCGCAGAGCCCTTCCACCCTGAGGTGGCTCGACGCCTAGGCAAGCAGGCATTCACCCGCCACCTTGAGCTGACCGCGGACGGTATCACTCGCTTCATGGCTCGCCCAACCACGTTCCTCCGCGACGTCTACACAGAACTTGGCCCCGACGAGAAAGCCGCCCTCGCCCTCACCTACCAAGCAGGCGAACAACTACCGGCACCCCTCAGCCTGGACGGCCCACAGAGCGAGGTGATCACCCGGCTTGGCAGCACTCCTGCTGGCGTCAGCCGCGCACTTCACGCACTGAACGGCACCTTCCTGCGGCTCTCCCATCCGCCCGGCAGCGGCACCGCCAAAGCATGGTCGTTCCGGCACCCCACACTGCACGAAGGCTTCGCCGAACTCATGGCGGATGACCCCAATCTCCTGGGCGTCTTCATCGCCGGCTCGAACTGGCGCACATTGCTGAACCGCATTGACTGCGGCACGCAAGGACAGCACGGCACGCTCCTGCGCGTCCCGGCTTCCCTTTACCCCACGGTTGCCCAGCGCCTACATGACATCGAACCTGAAACACGAGGGCAGTGGGGAGATCGATCCCTGTGGCACGCCTTCTTCGCTACACGCTGTTCCGATGCGTTCTTGAAGGTCTACACCGAAACCGACCCACAGTTCCTGTCACGCCTGATGGACGAACGGTCATTTCTGTACACCAGTCTTGATGCCACCCATGAGGCCAAGGTTCTTGCCCGCCTGCATCAAGCTGGTCTCCTCGGACCAGACGAGCGCGGGCGCATCCTGCAACGAGTCACTGAAGTCGCCGTGGAGGCACCCGATGCTGGGTGGCTGCGGCTCCCCGAGTGGCAAGTCCTGCTCACCGACACTGACCGGGATCATCTACTCAAAGAGGTACGAGCCGCACTCATACCCAACCTGGAATCCACACTTGACGACTGGTACGACAACCAGGACCCCAGCGTTGATCCGTCGGACTACTACCAGACCCTGAAGACAGAGCTCCGGACGTTTCGGGAGGCATTCGATGCCGACCACCGAGCGGCAACAGCTCTGGACCACGCGCTGGAACAGATTGAGAAGATGATCGAGATCGCATATGAAGGCTACGATCACGTACCGTCGAACTTCGCATCCGACGGTCATGCGACACCACGCTTGTCCTCGTGCAACCGGAGTATTTTCGACGACATCGACACCTGACATCCCTCCCCCTTAGCACGCATTCAGCCTCCGCAGGACCCCGCGGCTGACGCTGGTTAGGTTGTTGCAACACCCATCCAGCAACATCCGTAGCGCCGCACTGCCCGGAAGAACCGGCCGTGCGACCTTTGTGGCTACGGGCAGATAGAAGAGGACCATGGTCCGACCGTCGCGCAGTGCCCCTTCGGGGAATGGGCGGCGCCATGGCCGCCCGATTCCGTTCGGGGAACGGTGGGCCAGCGAATCGGAGAGATCCCTGATCCGAGAGTGGTGATCAGCCGCAGTCTTCGGCAAAGACTCGGGAGATCGTCAAGGTACCGCCGACGCGCAGGTATTCCTCGGAGGTCTCTGGCCCCGAGGCCAAAGCGCCCAGCGGTCGAGGCGGTATGAACGCCGTCTCCCCAGACCACTAGATGCTCCGGTCCAGCTTCAACAATCCGGGAGCGCGGCGCTCGCCTGCATCACAAGGGTCTTGCACGGGAGGATGTCCACCGGATCTGCCAGGGTCGCCGACGTAGAGGCGGACGCTGGAGCGTCTCCACAAACCCGTCTCGTCAGGTCAGTAGTTCGCAGCGATGTATGCGTAGGCCCGGTCAAACAGAGCTCCCGTCGGCGGCAGACCGTACTCCTTCAGGATGACCCGAAGCTGGCGGCGAACTTCTCGATCCCCAGGTTGACTGGCCTGCCAGCCGGTGTACCGGGTCTGAAGAACTAGGGCATCGATCTTCTCGATGACGCTCTCCAGGATTCGGGGAGTGAAGTCGGGCTGATACTCCAAGAAGATCTGGGTGAGCGCGCCTAGCCGGGGATCGGGCAAGATCGCTACTTCACCGAGTCGGCCCTCGCGCTCGGCGCGATCGGCCCTCGCAACGTCCCGGGCAAGTTCGAGGATGCGCTTCAGATACTCGACGCTCTGTGTCGCATCGATAATTTTCGTCTGTCGGAGCTGTTCCAGGCGCTCGGCCAAGCTCTCGTAGAGGGGGTGAACCGTGATGCCGGCGAGCTTGCGTGCGAGACGCTTCGCGATGCTGTCCAAGACCTCGGCCGCGGTAATGGGCCTCTCATCATCTGGATCATCAAAGCCAAGATCGAGCTGCTGGATGACCTGGACCATCCCCGCGTCAAGTACGACTTCCTCCAGACCGCTTGCATCGATGCGAACGTCGCCAATGTGCCTGGCGATAAGGTTCTGCGTCTTGGCCCCAAGCCGCATCCATAGCAGTTTGTCTGAAAGCTGCGACGGCTGGATCGAGGCATAGATCTTCGCAAGCCAACGGTAGTCCGGCTCGTAAGTGCGCAGTTCAGGTGCCGGCCAAAGGAACTCGAACAGGCCCTGCGCCATGATGAATTCCTTGGCGAAACCCTCGCGCGGCTTGGTCGTCGCGAGGCGCTCCTGTGCCTTTTGCAGAGTCGCGAACCCGGCATCGGTTCGGTCGATGCCATCGAAGCGTGCGAGAGCGGTAGCGATGACATGCGCCAGTTCGCTGTACAAGTCCTCAACATCGATCAGTGGCTTCTTCCGGCCGGTATACCCAACCTTCAGAGCCGCGGCCAACTCCTTGCCGAGACCGACATAGTCCACGACGAGACCATGCAACTTCTCTTGTCCAGTGACTGGATTGGTCCATCGCCGATTCGGCCGGGTGATCGCCTGAAACAACGTGTGCGCTCGAAGGGGCTTGTCCAGGTAGATGACGCCCTCTGCCGGTGCATCAAATCCTGTGAGTAGCTTGGCCGTTACGATCAGGATCTTGAGGGGATCCTCCGGGTCACGAAAACGCTGCTTGACCTTCGCCTCTGCTGCTCGGTCGCGGTCGTAGACCCACCACTCTTCAGGATCGGGATCGTCCTTTCCTGTCCGGCAAGTCATCACCACCGTGCACTCCTCGTCCTCACCGAGGAGCTCGCTGATGGCATTTTGGTATGCCACGCACATAGCGCGGTCGTATGCGACGACCTGTGCCTTCAATCCAAGCGGGGCGATCTTGGCTCGGTAGTGACGCACGATGTCGGCAGCCACGGCGGCGATGCGATTCGGTGACGCCATGATCGATGCGACGGTGCCAGCCTTCCGGGTAATCAGCGACTGTTGTTCATCACTGATCCCCTCCTCTGCCGCTAGCTCCGCGAACGCTTGATTCAAGTTGGCGGCATCGATGTGGAAGTCGACGAGACGAGTCTCCACGTGAACCGGCAGGGTGGCTCCATCTGCAATGGAGCGCTCTACCGAGTAGTGGCTGAGGACGTGCCCAGGGTCATCGGGGTGGCCGAAGTTGTCCCAGGTGTCGCGGGGACCGATTGAGATGGGAGTACCTGTTAACCCGACCCTGGTCGCCTTGGGGAGCGCCGCGCGCAAGTCCCGCCCCAGGCGCCCATCTTGAGTTCGGTGCGCCTCATCGACCAGCACGATGATGTTGCTACGCCTACTCAGCACACCCGCGTTCGCAAATCGGAAGACTGTGGTAACAATCACGCCCCTCCGTCCCTTCGTGAGCATCTTCCGAAGCTCAGGGGCGCTCTCCGCAAGGGCTGTGTCCATCACACCGACGGCCCGAAACTCGGAGGCCAGCTGTTCGAAGAGATCAAGCCGGTCGAGAACGACTACGATCGTGGGCGCATCAAGCGCTGTCGACTCCTGGCGAAGTTTGGCCGCTGCAAAGGCCATGAGCAGGGTCTTCCCCGAGCCTTGATGGTGCCACACCAAACCCTGGTCCCGCAAAGGATCGCGCGCTCGCGTGACAATGCCTTCGACCGCTTCTACCTGGGGATAGCGCGGAATCACCTTCTTGGCCACCGTGCCAGTGGCTGAGGCCTGATACGTAAAGAAGGTGTAGGTGTTGATGATCTCCAGGATCAGCTCGGGACGTAGCAGCAGTTCCGCAGATCGGAGTATGGCTTGGAGTGACGGCATGCGGATGGGGTCCGCTGTCGAGGCCCACGGCAGCCAGTGCTCGGCTGGCTGCCCAATCGCGCCATAACGCAACTCCTTACCTTCCGTAGCGAAGGAGAAAACATTTGGGACGAAGAAGCTAGGCGTCCGTGTCTCATATATGGAGTGAACGTCATTGGCCCCATCAAACCAAGAAACGGAGCTGTCGACTGGGGTCTTTGTTTCCCCGATAACGAGCGGAAGGCCGTTCACCCACAAGACAATGTCGTATCGACGGGTGTCAGCACCTACGAACACGACCTCGTTCGAGACGATCAGGGAATTCTTGTGGGGGGCGGAGTAGTCGATCAGGTGAACCGGGACATCGCGCCGGGTGCCAACGAATCGGTGCGTGACCTGCCCGCGCAGCCATTCGAGCATTTGCCGGTTCGTTGCAAACAAACCGTCGTCGCTCACTGCCAGAAACAGAGCCCTCAGCTTCGGAAGCACCTCGTCCACGCGGGACGGTTTCTTGGCAATGGCCGGGTTGAGACGGATCAGAGCTTCACGGACCTCACCTTCCACCATCGGTGATGTCGGCAGCCTGGCCAGGTCCCTCCCCGGGACGTGTGTCCATCCCATGTCGGGCTCGACCAGCCGCGCGATGAGCGCAGCTTGAACCGTCGATGCCTCCGACATGCCCCCCATAAAGCCCTCCTCAGTTCAACAAGTGGTCATAACTATCAGGAATCAGATGGCGCCCAGAGAGAAGATCTTCAAGAAGCGCATTTCGCAGATCCTTCGCAGATCCCAGCTTTCGCTCCAGCGCAGACACCGTCTCCCCCTGTGCACGAAGCAGATCCGCAATTCTCTGCTGTTGCGGAAGTTCCGGAAACGCCACTTCCAGACTCATGATCTTCTGCTGGCTAACGTTCACCATCGACGCGCTGGTTCCGGTGGCGGCGGCCGTAAGGCGACTGCGCACCTCGTCGGTCTGCATTGCGTATGCGAGAAAGTCGGGATCAACGACCTCCGGATCGCTCACGAGTCTGAGCGTCTTGTCGCAGAGGAACAACCCTGGGCGAACTTTATGCACACGGCAGACCATCCCCACTCTCTCGGGAGAGTTTGCGCGAGTCATCAGGACATCGCCCTCCTGCACCTCCCACCGGGGGTCCAGGAAGATACCCGAAGTCACCGCCTTGCTCTCCTCTGCTACAAAGCCAGCCTGCTGAATAGCAGATACCTTCAGCACGCCTCGCTCATCTGCGCTGGGGGGCCGACGCTCGGCCTGGAAGCTCTTGCCGGCCTCGATCCTTTCAATTAGCGAGCGGAGTGGCGTCTTCGGGAGAGACGAGATTTCATTCTCACGCACTCTCCCCGAGGTAACTACAGCGGCGCGGAGTGCACGCTCGCAGGCCGACACCATAGAGTCTGCAGATGAAATGAGATCGACGATTCGCCACTGCTCGGCGATTGAAGGAATGGACACCTCAATCGCGAGAAGCTGGCTCGGAGAGACGCGCTTTCGACGCTGGACGGAGCCGGTCGCTCTCTCTGCCATCTTCCCCCAGAAAGATGACCTCTGGCAGATCAGTGATGCAAACTCTGGAGTGATCCTAGTCGAATCCAAAAGAAAGGTGGGGAATTCGGGCGACACCACAAACCCATCGAACTCCTCCGGTACGACAGCAATAGGCCCTTCCCAAGCTGTCAGCTTACGCATGACGATGCGATTGGGACGCAGGACATGTAGCTTCGGATAGCTCGTCTCAGTATCTTTCAGCACCCCGCGGTTAAATACACCGCGCCCCTCATTGTAAACACCCGCATAGTCAAACTTCGAGCCCGGCTCAACGGCGATCGTTTCGATCTCCAACTTAGCGATTTCACCAAGGGGGAGCGTCTCCCAATTACTGCTCATAGCCTGCCGCCTTCAGTCTCGCATCGAAGCGACTCTCCGCCTCACGCAGAGAATCCTGAGCTTGACGGAAGTGTTTCAGAGCTGAGTGCACGTCTACGGATTCAACTACGGCAGACTTGAGATACCGACCAAGATTGAGGTCCCAGCCATTCTTTTTGATCTCGGCACGAGGGGCCCAGTAGGTTGTTACGGAGCCATCCAAGGCATCTTCGCCGGATCGGTAGCTATCGATGATGGCCTTAAGGTCCGAGGCATCCATCGTGTTTCGCGTCCGCCCTCGGACATAGCGTTGCGATCCATCGATGAATAGAATCCCTTCCTCCTTCCTATTCTCCCGAATCCGAGAATTAACCGCACGGAAGATCATGATGCAAGCAGGGATGGACGTCGAGTAGAAGAGATTCTGCGGCAGGCCAATCACTGCCTCCAGCAGGTTTTCGTTGATCAGACCGGCGCGAATCTCGCTTTCAGCAGCACGAAACAGGGCACCGTGCGGCATTACTACACCGACACGCCCTTTCTTTGGATGCATAGAGGAGACCATGTGCTGAATCCATGCATAGTCTCCATTACCTTTGGGCGGCGTTCCCCAGGATGATCGCTTCCAAGGGTCGTTCTGCCACGCCTCACCTCCCCAGTTTTTTAGGGAGAACGGAGGATTGGCGATCACGACATCGAATCGCGCCAACTGATTGCGGGAATCATGAAACTTAGGGGTTCGGAGCGTATCGCCACGCTTGATATCAAAGTCCTCGATATCGTGGATGTAGAGATTCATCCGCGCGATGGCTGCGGTCGTGAGGTTTACCTCCTGACCGTACAGTCGGAGCGTGCGGGTATCCCCGCCAGCATCCCGAACCTCATTGACCGCTTCTACAAGTATTCCTGCAGAACCGCATGCCGGGTCATAGATTGATTCGCCGGGCTGGGGATCCAACAGGTGCGTGAGCAGCTGCACAATTGGCGGCGGCGTGAAGAACTCGCCAGCCTTCTTTCCCGAAGCTTCAGCGAACTCTCGTAGAAGATACTCGTAAGCAGCACCGAGCATGTCTCCTGAGACGGAACCCGGATCAAGGTTGATTTCATCAAAGCTCTTGAGCAAGTTGTTCAGCGCGTGCTCGGGGAGACGGTCGGTATTTCCCCAGGCCACGTCACCAAAGATGCCCCCGAGAGTAGTCGGGTTAGCCTGCTGAATCAGGTCCAGCGCCGTCTGAAGGTGAACACCAACATTCTTGTGTTTCCGGCGGATATCTCGCCAGTGGCACTCATCCGGCACCTGGAAACGATAGTTATCGGGGTGCAGTGCTAGAGTTTCGTCGTTACCAAAATCAATAAGTGCTCGCCGGTGCTCGTAGTCCCAAGTGTCGGAGATGCGTTTGAAGAAGAGCACCGGGAAGACATAGGCTTTGAAGTCCGCATGCTCAACAGGTCCGCGGAGGCTGTTGGCCGCAGCCCACAGCCGTGATTCAAGCTCCGGCAGGGTCACGGTCACTCTGCGCTCCTTCTAGGTCATGCTCGAGGGGTGGAAACAGGCTACCGGCCACCACGGACAGCCGAGCCCAGACTGCGAACGTCCAGCACGTAAGACGTTGCTGTCCTGCCCAGCCACCGATCGTATCGACCCCGGCACAGCAGGGCCCTCACGCAACTCTCGCCCTGGGGTGTTGCGCAGCTTCGTGACGATGCAGTCAGGTCATCAGCCGGAATAAACCACCGCCGTCGCCGATTGTTCGTTCGCAATGATCAAGCCAGGGCGGGAGGCACGTGAGTAACCTGAAGGTCTTCAGGGTGAGGGGCGGGCGAGCCACCGAGATCCCCGGGGCGTCCGTGGGTGTGGAGCGCGAGTTGCAGTCGCTGATCGAGGCCAACATGGAGGCGATGCTCGGCATCCGCTTCCTGGCCAGCGAGTACACAACGGGTCGGCACCGGGGCCGGATCGACTCTTTGGGCCTGGACGAGAACGGGACTCCGGTCATCGTGGAGTACAAGCGCTCCCTCGATCAGAACGTGACGAATCAGGCACTGTCGTACCTGTCGTGGCTCCACGACCACCACCACGAGTTCGAGAGCCTGGTCAAGGAGAAGCTCGGCACCGAGGCGGCCGATGCGATCGACTGGAGCAATCCCCGACTCGTCTGCATCGCCGGGAACTTCACGCACCATGACACGGTGGCCATCGAGATGATCGGCCGTCGCATCGACTTGGTGAGCTACCGGGTCTTCGATGATGTGCTTACGCTGCAGCTGGTCGCCTCCGTTGCCGGCGCCGCAGCCCGGGCTCGAGGAAAGGCGCCCGCCGCGTCCCGAGTCTCCAGTGCGATTTCGCCGAAGTCGGTTCAGCAGTACCTCGACGAATCGCCGAAGGATCTTCAGGATCTGTACGCGGAGCTCGATGAGGTGCTCCTGTCCCATGGGGATGTGCAGAAGGAGCCCCAGTTGCACTACATCGCGTACCGGCGGATCAAGAATGTCGCCACGGTGCGCGTCCAGCCGCGCAACCGGATGCTGGTGGTCAACCTGAAGCTGGACCCGGGCACCGTGGAGCTGGAGGAGGGTTTCTCTAGGGACGTCCGCGGGCTGGGGTGCCTGGGGATCAAGGACGGTGTCGAGGTGCGCATCAGATCGCGTGATGATCTCGCTCGGGCCGGTGAACTGATCCGGCAGAGTGTCGACATGGGGTGACTCCAGAGACGGTCAAGGGCGGTTGCGTCATCGGGTTTCGATGCCGCAACCGCCCTTTCTGCTTCTGGCCCGGTCGGCTGGGGTGTCTGGCTCTCACTCTTCGGGTCCGGCGAGTTCGAAGTCGTCCTGGGTCAGGACACTGCGGAGGCGCGTTTCAGCGATGCCTGCGTAGTGGTCGGAGAGTTCGACGCCGATGAAGTTGCGGCCTTCCTTCAGTGCGGCGATGCCGGTGGAGCCGGAGCCGGTGAAGGGGTCGAGGACGGTGCCGCCGGGCGGGCAGACCTGGACGAGCTGCTGCATGACCTCGACCGGCTTTTGGGTGATGTGGACGCGGTCCTTGCGGGGCTGGGAGGCGATGTAGTGGCCGGGCAGGTAGAGGTCGCGGGTGTTGTCGAGGCTTCCCTTGACGCCCCAGAGGATGAACTCGGAGTCCTGCTTCGGGCCGCCCTTGCGAGGTCGTGAGGCTGGCTTGATCCACGGGATGGTGCCGGACCAGGTCCAGCCGGCCATCTGCAGGGCGTCCGAGGTCGTCGGGTCCTGCCTCCAGTCGGAGAAGACCATGACGACGGCGTGTTCGCGGCTGACGCGGTAGGCCTCGGTGAGCAGTTCGCTCAGCCATGCGCGGTAGGAGCGCTGGTCGCGGTTCTCCCCGGGGAAGTTGGCCAGGTCGTGGCGGGCGTCGCCGCTGGTGTACTTCGCCCGTGCGGTGCGGGCGGTGCGGTCGGAGCTGGTGCGCCCGCCGGAGTTGTACGGCGGGTCGGTGATGACGCTGTCGACGCTCTCGTCCGGGAGGGACTTCAGGACGGTAAGCGCATCGCCTCGGTGCAGGGTGTACGACGACATTCGGCGGATCTCTCTTTCCGGAAGACGGCCTCATGCACGCACCCTTGGAACGGGATTTGCGTGCCAGTGCTGCTCGGGACAACCGCATGGGCGGTTCCTGGGGTGAGCAGTGGGCCGGAGGTTAGCGCCTTTTTTCGGCCGCACCCAATGACGTGATCTTGGTCGTTCCTTTCATGATCGCGTCTCGTTTGGGGCGGCCGGATTTTGTCTCTACAGTCTCGGCGTGTTCGCAGGACGGGGACTGTTCCCAGCCCTGTTGGGCTGTGCTGATGCGTGTTGCCTCGTCCAATCGGCGGCCCGCTCGGCACCCGTGAAAACCCTGACGGATGTGAGGGAGAGGAATGCATCATGTGGCGTCTGAGATTACGGGCGCGGCTGGCTGCCGCGTTGCGATAAAGGGTCCGGCACTTCGGAGTTAGCAGCTTCGAAGCACGGCCCTCCCTTCGGGGACTTTCGAATGTTTAACCGGCGTGGTGCCGGTGGCCTTTTCGACGAGAACGCCGGCGCCACGCTGCCTACGAGTAAGGAGCTGCTGATGCAGCATGCCCAGGCGCGCCCCTCGCCCGAGCCGGATCTCCGGATACGCCAAGCGTCCGGTGGCTGGCTGTGAAGAAGGTCGCTGCGATAGCCGGGGGCGTTGTCCTCGCCCCGGTGCTGTTGATCGCGCCCATCGCCGTCGCCTTGGCCGGCGCCAGCAACGCCCAGGCCGCCTGCGGTGAAGCCGGTGGTGCCGGTGCGGTGGACGCCAAGGCCGTGGCCAAGCAGGTGGAGTCGATCCTCAAGGGCAGTGGCAAGGGTTCGGTGTCCGTTGCGGGGCTGGACAACGCCAAGGAGCAGATACCGAACGCCAAGACCATCCTGGCCACCGGCCTCGCGATGAAGGTGCCTGCGCGGGGGCAGATCGCTGCACTGGCGACTGCTTTGCAGGAGTCGGGGCTGCGGAACTTGGACTACGGCGACCGGGATTCTCTCGGTCTGTTCCAGCAGCGTCCCAGCCAGGGCTGGGGCACCGCGCAGCAGGTCCGGGATCCGGTGCACGCCTCGACGAAGTTCTACGAGGCGCTGCTGAAGGTCTCGGGCTGGCAGTCGATGACCGTCGCCCAGGCCGCGCAGGCGGTCCAGGCGAGCGGGTTCCCCGATGCGTACGCCAAGTGGGAACCGCTGGCCACGGCCCTTCAGAAGGCCATCGCCAAGAACCTCCCGGCCAAGGACGGTTCCGATAAGGGCGCCACGCCGGATGCCCCTGATGGTGGGTGCAGTACGGGAGGCGACGGGAGCGGGTTCGGCCCGATCCCTGCCGGGGCCGTTCCCGAGGGTTACAAGATTCCGACTGATGCGCCCAAGTCGGTTCGCACGGCGATCCGTTGGGGCCTGGGTCAGCTCGGCACCCCGTACCAGTGGGGTGGCCACTGCACCGATGCGCACGGCCAGGACCCGATGGGCCACTGTGACTGCTCGTCGTTGATGCAGGCGTCGTACAAGGCCGGCGGGGTCTCGATCTCCCGGACCACGTACACGCAGGTGAAGGAGGGTAAGGCGGTCAGCGTCGATGACCTCAAGCCTGGCGATCTGCTCTTCACCCGCGGCACAGCAGCCGCGCCGGAACACGTCGGGATCTTCATCGGCCAGGGGCTGATCCTCCAGGCTCCCAAGACCGGTGACGTGGTCAAGATCTCGACTCTCGCCTCCTGGCGGCCGGATGTCCTCGCCGCCCGCCGCATCGTCTGACCGACCTCTCTCCCCCTCTCCTCTTCCTCTCTTTCGGGCCTTCGCATGCCCTAATTCGCACTGGAGTTCCCATGAAACTCATGCAGCACGCCCAGTACCTGGCTTACAACCCCGGCGTCACGCCGAAGCAGGGCGGGCTTCCCGGTCTCGATGTCCTGAAGAACGTGATGGGCAGTATCAACCTGTTCGGCATCATCGCCGCGGTCGGCGCCCTGGTTATCTCCGCGGTCGTCTGGGCCTGGGGCCACCACAGCGGCGGCCACCAGGCGGAGGCCAACGGCAAGAAGGGCACGGCGGTTGCCGCGGGTTGCGCCCTGCTGCTGGGCGCGGCCAACGGCATCGTTGCGTTCTTCTCCGCGATGGGAACGCAGGTCCACTGATGCCGAAGAAACGTCTCCGCATTCCCGAGGAGCGCACGTACGGAGAACCGACCTCGGTGCTGCGGCGCTCGCTGATCGGCGGCATCATCTTCGCGGTGCTGCTGGCCGTCGCCGGTCTCGTCGCGTATCTGAACCGTACGGACAGCCCAGCCTCGGCGAAGCCCTCTCCGCCGCCGGCGTCCGCTCCGGAGTCGTCGCCCTCTCCCGAGGCGACTGACAGCAAGGGGGTGGCTGTCGCGGCGCCGCCGAAGACGAGCGATCCGATCGTGTTCGCCAAGGCGGCCACGAAGGTCCTGTGGACGTACGACACTCGCTCGTTCTCCCAGGCCGAGCATCTGGCCGGGCTGAAGCGGTGGATGACCGGCGAGAAGAAGTACGCCGACTGGAAGTCCGTCACCAACCAGGTGCCCAGCCCGGTGCTGTGGTCGCGGCTGCATGACAACCGCCAGCACGCGAGCGCCACGGTTGGCGAGGGTCACTTCCCGCAGGCGTTCAAGACCGCCTTGGCGCAGAATCCCGGTGCGATCACCGAGGCGTACGTCTACGCCGTCACGGTCACCGGCAACCAGACCCTCGCCTGGAAGGGGTCAGGAGCCGGGGCCGAGGCCCGTTCGATGACCCTCGCCGTCCAGTGCCGCCCGCACCAGAACTGCGCGCTGGCAGCCGTCCTGCCCAACGCCGCGCCATGACCGCCCTCAACCCGGATAAGGAGGTGCCCTGATGGGAGCCTGCGACCTTCCTCTGATGAATACGGTCTGCGACGCCGTCGGCGGCGTCGTCAGCTCCACCGGCGAGGCGGTCACCGATGGCATCGGTGCTTGGATCGCCAAGTCGATGGGCGAGGTGGCCCAGTCCGCGGCCGACCTCGCGTCCAAGGCGGTCGATCAGACCACCGCTATCGATCTGAATGCCGAGTGGTTCCGCAACAACTACGAGCTGCTGTTGCCGATCGGGTTGATCCTGACGGTGGGCACGTTCTGCCTGCAGCTCACTCGTGCTGCCTGGCGTAGGGATGAACGTGCCCTTGCCCAGGCTGCGTTCGGGACCATGGTGGGCGTTTTCTTCGCCTTCGCTGCCATCGCCTGTACCACCGTCGCCATCACTGTGGTCGACGCGCTCAGTGCCGGTCTGTTCAAGGCGGCCAACAGTTCTGTTGATGATGCGGTTCGCCGCATGATCAAGGTCAATGAGCTGGGGGCGATGTATGGCCTGGGCTGGGGTGTCCCCTCGATCATCGCGCTCGGCTGCGCCATCGGGGCGTTCTTGTACTGGGCTGTGATGGTTGCCCGCAAGGTCGGCATCCTGGTCTTGGTCACGCTGGCGGTCTTCGCTGGTGCCGGCGGGGGCTGGGAGGTGGCCAGGCGCTGGCGCCGCGGCTGGGTCGAGGCCACGGCAACCCTGGTCGTCAGCAAACTGCTGATGACGATCGTGTTCTTGCTGGGCGTCTCGGCCATGGGCAAGTCCGACTCGCACGGTGGGCTCGCTGCCCTGTCGGATGCGATCGCGGGCATCGTCGTGATGGTCTTGGTGATGCTCTGCCCCTACGCCACCTACAAGTTCATCCACTGGGCCGCTGATGGTGGGGGCCACGATGACCTGCACCGCACCGGCGTCGCCGGCATGGCGGTGGCGGCGGGTGCGGCCAAGACCGCAGGCCAGCTCGCCATGCAGGCGGGCACGGGGACGCCTGCTCCGCAGGGGCCGCCGAAGGTGCCGGGCCAGGGCACGGATGGTGTCGCCTCCGGCATTGATCCGACCGGCGGTTCGAGCGGTGGCAGTAAGCCGAAGCAGACCCGTTTCCGCTACGGCGAGGACCCCAACGCCACGGGCGACAAGGGCCGGTCGCTGATCCAGCGGCCTCCCACGGACGGCGACCGCGGCCAGCCCCTGATCCAGCGCCACGACCAGGGGACCACCTCGGGCACAGCGGCAGCCTCGGCACCGGTCTCCTCCGGGCCCGTGCCCCAGGGCGCCTCGGCCGCAGCGGGTACGCGGATGGACCCGCCTGCGCCACGGCCCAGCGGGCCGCCACCGGCAAGTGGGCCTCCTCCGCAGGGCGGTACCACGCCGCAGCGGTGGATCTACCCCAAGCCACCGGGTGGCTCAGGCTCGTAGCCCTCACCTGACGGGGGCGGGCGCCTGGCCGCGCTCGGCCCGCCCGCCCCCCTTCCCACTTCTTTTCTCACCACGTCCAAGGACGGCTTTGCCATGCATCCCGACACTCCTCAGCCTGACGGCCCGGCCACCGTGAAGTTCCCTCATCGCTCACGCCGCGGTATCCTGCTCGGCCTCTCGGTCGCCCAGCTCATCGTCGTCACCCTCACCGGCCTGGCCCTGCTCGGGGTGCTGATGCGCGCCGGCGTCGCCGGGGCTCTCAAGCTCATCCCGCTGTGGGTGGTCATCTTGTCGGCGGTCTTCATCCGCCACCGCGGACGGTCCCTCGCCGACTGGGCACCCATCGCCCTGCGTTACGCGCTGCGGCGTTTCAAGGGCCAGCTCATCTGGCTCGCCCGCCCCTCCCGCCGACCCCGGCGCGAGGGCCTGCTCCACCTGCCCGGCACTGCCGCCTCCCTGCGGGTGACCACCTCGCCCGACGGTCAGTTCGGCGCGGTGCACGACCCGCACCACGGCACCCTGACCGCTGTGGTGAAGGTGTCCTCCCGCGCCTTCGCCCTGCTGGATCCGGCAACCCAGGCCAGCAATGTCGCGGGCTGGGGCCGCACCTTGGCCGCCCTCTCCCGTACCGGTCACATCGCCCGCGTCCAGGTGCTGGAGCGGACCGTTCCCGACTCCGGCGACGCGCTCAACCGCTACTGGAGCGAGCACGGCAACGCCGACGCCCACATGGCCGGACCCATCTACAGCGAACTGCTGGCCGCCGCCGGTCCCGCAGCAGCCCCGCACGAGGCGTACGTCGCGATCGCGCTCGATCTCAAGGCTGCCCGACGTCTGATCAACCAGGCCGGGGGCGGACTCACCGGTGCCTTCGCCGTCCTGTCCCAGCTCACCTCCATCTTCGACCAGGCCGCCCGCAACTCCGGCCTCATGCCCAGTGGATGGCTGGGGGCAAGTGAGATCGCCGCTGTGATCCGCACCGCCTACGACCCGAAGGCGTCCGCGGCCCTGGATCAGTGGTCGGAGGCCGGCCGTCCGCAGGCCGACCCGGCGGCTGCCGGCCCGGTCGTTCTGGTGGAGAAGGCCGACCGGATCCAGACCGACTCGGCCCGCCACGCCACGTACTGGGTCGAGAACTGGCCCCGCATCGAGACCTCCCCCGGTTTCCTGCACCAGCTCCTCTTCACATCGGGGGTGCGCCGCACGCTGTCGCTGACTTACGCGCCCAAGGGGCTGGATGCCGCGCTCAAGGATGTGCAGCGCAAGAAGGCCACGGTGATCGCGGATGCCGCCGAGCGGCAGCGCAAGGGCCAGGTCGACTCTGAAGAGGACTCGGTCGAGTACGCCGACATCAAGCAGCGCGAGCGCCAGCTGATCGCCGGCCACGCCGATGTCGCCCTCACCGGCCTGCTCACCGTCAGCGCCGACACCGACGAGCAGCTCAACGCCGCCTGCGCGGCGATCGAGACGGCCGCGATATCCGCCCTCCTCGATCTGCGGCTGCTGACCTGGCAGCAGGCCGAAGCCTTCACCAACGCCACCCTCCCGCTGGCCCGCCCCTAGCGCCCCAGCTGCACCACCGCGCTCAACCGAAGGGCCCCTTTCATGCCGACCGCCCCCTTGCCCGACCTGGCTGAGGACTTCGTCCCGTTCGCCACCGCGGCGCTCGACTTCCACCGAGCAATCAACCTCCCCGCCGGGCCCGTGGCCGCACACCGCACCGAGCTGGACGCCCTCCACGCCCACCTCACCGCCCTGTACGGCCTCCTCGACGCCCACACCAGCCGCACCACCCCGGTAGCTGAGGCCGAGGGCGATCACCTGAGGGCCTGCCGGATCCGGCTGTGGCAAGCCGCCGAGCACCTCCACGACGCCTACCACGCAGCCCCACACCCCGGCACCGGCCGCCTCCTCACCCGGGAGGCGTGCCGGGCCCGTCTCCCCGAGGGTGCGCCGGAACTCACCGTGTGCCAACGCCACCTGGCCACCTCCGCCCAAGTCCGCCTTGACCACACCCCGGCCGATCTGCGCGCCCCCTTCACCGGCCTGATCCGCCACTGACCGCTCTGGAGCACCACCACTATGTCCACCCGCACCCGTGCCAGCGCCAGTCCGCTGTTCGTCCCTCGCAAAAGCGACCGCCGCGCTGCCCGCGCCGCCCGCGACCAGTTCGCCGCTGCCCGCGACCAGGCCCGCGACGCCTCACGCCCCCAAGCACGCCGCACCGAACCGGGCATCGACCCCGAGCTGCGGGCCACCTACCCGGCCGCCGGCCGACCCGGTCCGGCCGGCGCCCGCGGCGGCCGTCTCAAGCTCCCCGCCCACCGCATGACGACTGCCACCGCATCCGGCGCGTATCCCTTCCTCGCCGAGGGCGGCCTCGGCGCCCAGGGCATCTACATAGGCCGTGACGTACACGCCGAGGCGGCGTTTACGTACGATCCGTTCGCTCTGTACGGGCGCCTCGATGGCTTCACCAATCCGAACATCCTGCTCGCCGGGATCATCGGCATGGGCAAGTCCGCCCTGGCCAAGTCCCTCGCTCTGCGGGCCGTGGCCTTCGGCTACCGGATCTACGTGCCCTGCGATCCGAAGGGCGAGTGGACCGTCGTTGCCCAGGAGCTGGGCGGCCAGACCATCGCCCTCGGCCCCGGCCTGCCGGGGCGATTGAATCCTCTGGACGCGCCTGCGCGGCCGCACGGCGTCGGCGAGGAGGACTGGGGCAATGAGGTCCGCAAGCGGCGTCTTCTCCTCCTCGGGTCGCTCGCAAAGACGGTCCTGCGACGAGAACTTCACCCGATGGAGCACACCGCTCTCGATGTGGCGCTCGATCAGGCCGTCGCCCACGCCGCAGCACACGGCACCACCCCGTTGCTGGGCGACGTCGCGCACGTACTTGGTTCCCCCGAGCGGCTCGACTCCGCGCTCGGCGAACTGACCGGCCGCCTCGGACACGCGGCCGAAGACCTCGCCCACGCAGTGCGGCGACTCGTGCACGGTGACCTGGCCGGGATGTTTGACGCCCCCAGCACCGTCGCCTTCGACCCGAGTGCGCCGATGCTGTCCATCGATCTCTCGCGGCTGGGCGGGGCCGGCGACGACACCGCCCTCGTCCTGGCCATGACGTGTGCCTCGGCGTGGATGGAGTCCGCGCTCGCCGACCCCACCGGCGGGCGGCGCTGGGTGATCTACGACGAGGCATGGCGCGTGATGCGGCACGTCGCGCTGCTGGAGCGCATGCAGAGCCAGTGGAAGCTCTCGCGTGGTCTTGGCATCGCGAACCTCATGGTGATTCACCGCCTGAGCGATCTGCTGACTGCGGGCGATGCCGGCTCCCGGGGCCGGGCGTTGGCGGAGGGTCTGCTCACCGACTGTTCGACCCGGATCATCTACCGTCAGGAAGCCGACCAACTCACCTCCGCCGCCGCCCTGTTGGGGCTGACAGGCGTGGAGACCCAGGCAGTGTCCGCCCTCACCAAGGGGCGTGGTCTGTGGAAGGTCGCGGGCAGGTCGTTCATTACTCAACACCTCCTCCACCCACGCGAACGCGAGCTGTTCGACACAGACGCCCGGATGCATGCCTGAGCAGCGCCTTTCGCCGTGCTCATGCCTCGGAGGGAGCCGAGCCGCACTTCGGCTCCCTCCGCCTCCCCTTCCTTAAGCATCTGAAGGAATCCATTCCCATGCCTCTGAAGAACACAATCCGCCGTGCCGCACGTCGGCTCGTCCAGCTGTACATCGACGCGGCGAAGGCCAACGCCGCCCAGGGCCACATCCCTTTGGCCACAGGCCCCTTCGGTGCCCTTGATGAAACTCGCCGCACGGCTGGTGGTCACCAGGTAGCACCTCGGGACGCACCGGGACCCGTCATGGCTGAAGCGGCGCGCCCCAGCTCCACGCCCCGGTCAAGCGCACCGATCGCCCAGGGCCAGAGCCGCTGGCCTCGCTTGCGCTAGCGCAAATTCCCGGCATCACCAAACCCGTCTTCGGGCCGCATCCTCGTCGTCCGCACGGCCCCAACCTCTGCGAGGTGCACTTCTCGTGGCGGAAACACGTCCGCACATCACCGTCAGCCACCACGACCGCTACGGCGTCGTGGCAGCGGTTTCGCACGACAACCACGTCGCCGACCACATGCTGCGGCGGGTCGGCTTCGAGCGGCTGCCCGGCAGCGACCTCTACGCCCTCACCGAGCCGGCCCGCGACCCGACCCGCCGAGGGCAACGGGCGGTCCAGTCCCTGCGGGCCGCGCAGTACACCGTCACGTCCGACGCCGCGTACGACCTCAATCCCCGCACCCCGCTCCACACCGACCGAGGTCTCCTCAGCCGGCCGGAGAACCGTTCCGCCGCGCAGGTGCCCAATGCCGGGGAGGCGGCCTTCGCTTCCGCCCGTGTGCTCGATGCCGATATCCGAGCTGCCCGGATCGTCGTGCACGACCAGGTACGCGATCCCGAGGGAACGCTGCGGGCCGTCGGCACCGACGTACGTACCCGCGAGGGACTGCTGCTCCACGGTGAAGGCGATCTGCGGTACGTCGAGGCCCGGCTGGAGCACACCGGTCGCGCGTTCGACGTCTTCTACGCGATGCCCGGCAACGGGCGTCGTGATCCGAGGTTGTCGATGATGCAGCGCCGCGCTCAGGCCGCCATCGCCATCTCCCCGGCCCGTGCAGGCGTCGCACTGCCACAACGACCGGCCGTCGCCGCCACATACCGCGGGGCTTCCGCCACCCAGCAGCCGGTCCGCGCCCGCTAACGCCTCCGACTCGAAGGAGTCTTCGCGATGAAACTGCCCTACGAGCCCGACGTGGCCTTCGGAGTCCACCCCGATCTCGGTGTGGCCGCCGCCGTCGCGGATAACCAGCCGCACCTGGATGAGGTCCTGCGCAAGCACCACTTCCGCTACAGCCAGGACCTGGACGTCTATCTCCTGCCGGAGGGCACCCCGCACAACACCGCAGTGCGGACAGTGGCCGCCGCCACCCGCGAATTCCAGGACGCCGGCCTCACCGTTGCCGCCGACCCTCGCATCATGCTGCCGCCCCCCATCCCTGCACCGGAGGGCGTGACCGCACGCACGATCCAGCCTGGGCAGTCGTTGACCGCGCTAACCGGCGAGCTGCACGAGCTGCGTCGCTCGGCCGACGTCGCCGAGGTTCTGGAGCAGGTCCTCGATGAGCACCACGGTGCCGTAGGCGATCTGGAGGAGTTCATCGACACTGCCGCTGCTTGGTGCGAGCGACTCGACACCCCCAACGGCCGGGAACTGGGCCAGCATCTGCGCTCGATTGCGCACCATGTCGCCTTCCTCGGCGACCGGTTGGCCGACGCGCAGCTCGATCTATCGGCCTTGCCGGACGCGACGCCGCAGGATGCCCCGCCTCTGGCCGAGCTGCCGCTCCCGTCGCGGCACAAGGTCCCCTCCGTGACACACACCACCCGTGCTCGCGCGGCTGTGGCGTCCTCACCAAACCACCCAGCCGGCCTCCCTGCGGCACCGGAAGAGGCGGCCTGCTCCCCGGCCGCGCCACCCAGCCCCCGCCGTACACGCTGACCGCCCACTTCGAGGAGCGGCGGCCTGATCACCCCGGCTGGCCGATCAACCCGTCCGCCGACACGCACACGGCGGCGAGCACGCAGACCGCCGCATCCCCCCGTCCTTAGTCCCCCTCTTTCAACTTCAACAGCCTCCAGGAGCCATGCCGTGATCACCAGAAGAACGCGCCGCCCCGTCCTCCCCTCTCTTCGCGCCGCGCACCCCTGGAACTCACCTTGTCAACGCCACGCACCACCACGCCCTCGACCACCACCGGCACCGACGTCCTCTTCCACCTCCTCATCGCCCTCGCCGGGCTCGGCATGGGAGGAGGTTCGCTGGCCTGGTTGTTCGGCAATCTCGCCAACGCCGTTGTCGGATCCGATCCGTGGGCCGCCTACCGACCTGAAGAGACGCTTCTTCATCCGGAGCGGGTCTGGCCTCATCTGCCGCAGCCCGCCGTGATCACTGGCTGCTACGTCCTGCCCGCCCTCGTCCTCCTGGCCACCGCCGTCGTAGCTGCGAAGGTGTGGCTGCGCTTCCGCAGCAGCCCGTCGGGGCTGGCCACCCGGCGCGAGCTGGCCCCCCTGCTGCCCCGGCAGATCGCCGCAAAGGCCATCGACCTGCGTCCCAGCCTGAAAGGCACCAAGCCCAAGGACATCGATCCCGACGACCGCGGCGTCCTGCTGGGCGCCCTCAAGCCGGGCAAGGCGGAGGTCCGCTCCTCCTGGGAGGACGTGATCCTGGCGATCATGGCCCCCCGGTCCGGCAAAACCTCCGGACTTGCTATCCCCGCCATCCTGCGCGCCCCCGGCCCTGTGCTGCTGACCTCGAACAAGGCGGCGCGCGACGCGTACACCGCAACCATCGACGCCCGTGCCAAGGTCGGGACCGTGTGGACGCTGGATCCGCAGCAGATCGCACATACGCCCCGGACCATGTGGTGGGACATTCTTGCCGACGCCCGTGATCTCGCCGGGGCTCGGCGACTCGCCGGGCACTTCGTGACCGCCTCCGTCGACGAGTCCAGTGCCGGGGATTTCTGGTCCACGGCCGCCGCCAACACCCTGACCGCCTTCTTCCTGGCCGCCGCCCACGCGCGACGTCCGATCACAGATGTGCTGGCCTGGCTCGCCTCACCGGCCGACCGTACGGCGATCGATCTGCTCCAGGACGCCGGGTTCGACGCGGTCGCCGCCCAGCTCCAGGGCACCGTGGCCGGGGCCGTCGAGACTCGCGACGGCATCTTCGAAACCGCCCGGCAGTACGCCAGCTGCCTGCTTGACCCGGACATCGCCGCCTGGGTCACCCCGCCCAACGAACTTGAGAACGTACGGGAGTTCAAGCCGGAGGAGTTCGCGACCGGCACGGACACCTTGTATCTGCTGTCGAAGGACGGCGGCGGTTCCGCCTCGGCGATCATCGCCGCAGCCGCCGACGTGGTGATGCGCGCCGCGGTCATGCAGGCCGAGCGCGACGGCGGACGTCTCGATGCTCCGCTGCTGGCGATCCTGGACGAGGCCGCCAACGTCTGCAAGATCTCCGACCTGCCGGACCTGTACTCGCACCTCGGGTCCCGCGGCGTCATCCCTATGACGATCCTGCAGTCCTACCAGCAGGGCGTCCGCGTCTGGGGCCAGGCTGGCATGGACGCACTGCTCTCCGCGTCAACGATCAAGTTGATCGGCTCCGGTATGGACGACGCCGACTTCGCCGACAAGATCTCGCGCCTGGCCGGCGACCATGACGTGCGTACGGTCTCGGTCTCCACCGGCGAGTCTGGCAAGTCCACCTCGGTCTCGATGCGCCAGGAGCGCGTGCTCCCACCCGACGTGCTGCGCGCCATGCCCAAGGGCACGGCCTGCCTGATGGCCACCGGCATCCGCCTGGCCCTCATCGACCTCAAGCCCTGGTACAAGGGCCGCGACGCCAAGCGGCTGGGCACCGCGTCCGACAAGGCCACCGCGGCCATCACCGAGCGCGCAGCCGCCAAGGCGCTACGCCAGGACGACTTCGGCCCGGCGGCATGAACCGCCTCCACCACCCCCGCACCCGGCCGCCGGGGTGCCTTCCGCGCCCCACGCCCCGTCATCCGATCCTCTCCCCTGATTCCCCGTCTCGTGAGGTGCTCCCATGACCCAACCCCCACCGTCCTGGGCGTCCGTCCGCCGGTCCGAGCGGCTTGCCGGCACTCCCGCCATACGGCGCGGCGGTCACTGGTGGCTCGTCTCCCCCGCCGGAGCCATGCTCGCCTCGGACCACGCCTTCGCCGCCGAACTGGACAATTACGCAGCCGATTTTGCCGCCGCAAACCGTGCCGTCGGCGAGCTGCACGCCGGGCACAAGGCAGCACGCAATCCCGCGCGGGAGGCTTGGCGATGACTCCGCTCGTCCATGCCGAGCAGGCGGTCCTGGGTGCGGTCTTTCTAGCCCCCGGCCAGCTTGACCGGCTCTCGCCCTGGCTGCGACCGGAGCACTTCTCCCGTCCCGCGCACACTGCGATCTACGCCGCGATGCTCAAGCTCCGGGCCGACGGCCACCCAGCTTCGAAGGAACAGGACGCAGGTCCCGTACCGAGGTCCTGGGTGACCGACACGGTCGCCGAGGCAAGCAAGCACGCCCGGGGACTCACCGCCTCCTACGCGCACTCCCTGGTATCGGCCTGTCCTCGCCCCGAGCATGCGGTGGTCTACGGACGGATGGTGCTGGAAGGTGCCATCCACCGCAGTGTCGCCCAGCACGCCACACGACTGCACCAGGCCGCCCACGCCGACGCCATCCGCGTCGGCATCGAGGAAACAGTGCATCACGCCGAGGTCCTGTCTGACGTGCTGGCCGATCTCGCGCGCCGCTGGGGAGGCGAGCCCCGGCCCGTAGCACCCCCGGCGTCAGCCCCATCCCCTGCCGCTCATCCACAGCCGGTGGATGCACAGCTCCTGGCCGACGAGGAGTTCCTCCTCGGGTGTCTCAGTGCGCGTCCTCAGAAGCTGGACGAGGTGGTGGGCTGGCTCCACCCCAGCGATTTCGCCGATGCCGGCCATCAGCAGATCTACCGGTCCCTGGGCGCGCTCCACCATCGGGGCGAGCCCATCGACCAACTCACCGTGCTGTGGGAGACCCAGCGCCGAGGCGCGCTGGCCGACCGGACCCTGGACACGGAACGTGTGCTGCGGATCTGTGACCCGTCGGCGTTCGCGGGGTCGGCGGAGTACGTCGGCGAGCAGGTCGTCCGAGCCTCGCTCATGCGGGCGGCCGCCGTCGCGGCGCGGCAGGTGCGCGCGCTGGCCGACGACGAGTCGCTGGCACCTGGTCGGCTGATCGGCTACGCCCTCCACGCGCTTGGGCCACTGGATCACGTCCGCCGCCGCTGGCGCATCGCCACCGGCGCCGAGTCCGAGCCCCCTCGCGCTGCCGACCAACCGGGCGCTGCCCCGCCGGCTGCCCGCATCGAAGCGGCCCGATTCCGCAGCCGCCCTCACCTCACTGGCACAGCCCCTGCCACGGCACCCACCGCGGCCTCGCGTCCCGCTGTCGCAGGCCGCCTCCACCGCCGGAGTCCGTCATGACCAATCACACTGGGCGCGCAGCCCTGGAACACAGCGGGCTGCACGCCATTGCTGAAGATTTCGACGGCCTGCATGCCGACATCGGCGTTCCTGCGGCACCGCGTGATCTTCCCGACGTCGCGACCGCGTCCAAGCAGCTCGCCACGCTGACGAGACTGGTCGAGGATCTGTCGGACGAGGTCCTCTTCCGTGCCGTGGCTGATGACCCCGAACTCGATCTCGGGCTGGTTATCCACGGGTACACCTCGGCGGCGGCGCCCACTCTGGCCAGAAACCGTGGCTGATCGGCTCCATGGAGTTACGGGAGGAGTAGCCTGACGGCAGGTCAGCAGAGCCGTATACCCGGGCGGGGGGACTGTGGAGCGGCGGGATGTTCAGGGACATTACGAGCGGCTTGCTGCCGACTACGACGAACATTGGGCATATGGGCCGCACCACGTCACCTGGATGTCTGCACGCATAGTCGAGAGCCTGCATCTGTCTTCCGCTGACCGAATCGCCGACATCGGCTGCGGCACAGGGGTGTTCGCACGCGAGGTGGCCCGGATCATCAACCCGCAGCAGGCCATCCTCTGCGTGGACCCATCACTGGCGATGCTGCACCAGATCGGTACGCCACCACCCGCCGGCCTGACGCCGATCGCAGCCTCGGCAGAAGACTTCGCTGCTGGAAGCGTCCAGTTACCGTACGAGCAACTGGACGCCATCTGGCTGAAGGAATCGGTGCATCATGTCGCCGAACCCGCCACCACCCTGCATAGCCTGGCCGGTCGGCTTGCCCCCGGCGGTCGCCTACTCGTGGTCATGCTGCCGACCAGCATCGAGTACCCACTGTTCCAGGCGGCGCGCTCCCGCTTCACAGAACTCCAGCCGGACCCCGAACTCGTCCTCGACCACCTGCGGGCGGCCGGTTTGCAACCCCAAATCCGCTATATGACGTACGAGTTACGTCTCGATCGCGACAAGTACATCGGCATGGTGCGGGCCCGCTACATGTCCGTGCTCTCCACGTTCAATGACAGCGAGATCGAGAAGGGAATCGATGAGATGAGAGCCGCGCATCCGGAGCCGGTGCTCACCTTTCCCGACCGCTTCGCCTTCGTACTGGGCGTGAAACCGGGTGGTGGGCGATGAGCATGGTGGTGGACGAACGACTACAACGGCTCCGCAGCGAGCTCGATGACCACTCCCGTGTCGCCGACCGTCTCGGTCTTGATCTCGAACGTCCCTTACGCAGCCTCAATGACGGCTACCCGGAGAACGCAATCTCCCTCGTCGGCAAGCTGACGGAGAAGCTTCTCAAGGAACTGTGGCGGCACCATGGCATCGAAGGCGACCCATCGGGCCGAGCCCTTAATGACCTGGTCAAGCGGTGCCAGCCGCATATCCGCAGCAGTACCGTCCTGAACGCGCTGGATGACATCCGCCGTCTGCGCAACCGGTCCACGCACGACGGCTACGACATCTCCGACGAGGACGGGCTGCTCGCGGTACGCCGACTCGTCGACGTTCTGGTCTGGTTCACAAGTACCAGCAGCTCCGCCCTGCTGGGCGGAGAGCCACACATGGATCCCGAGGTCGCCCGTCGCTGCGAGTTCCTCGCCGGGCTATACATCACTCTCGGCTACCGTCAAGCCAAGCGATTCGTCCTTACCTCCGACACGGTCTACCAGCTCTTCTGCCGTGAATCGGGCATGCGCCTGGAGTACGTCGAGCTGATGGTCTCGCAGGACGTGGACGACCTGCGCGCCGTACTCACCTCCAATGACGGTGAGCTGCTACGTACCCGCCTGCCCAAGCTCACCCGATTCGTCATCCTCGACGAGGCCAGTGACGACGAAGAGTTGCCCGGGCCTGTCCGCGAACTGCTCGGCCGCGACTACCGGCTGGTGCGCTACGACAGCTTCATCGACAGGCACGTCGACCTTGCCGCCCACCTTGCCGACGTGACCCCCGCGGACCGTGCCGAGCCACGCAAGGCTGTCACCGCCACCGTGCTGTCAACCGACGCCCACACGGGAGAGTCCCTCATCCACACAGCCGAGGACGCAGCCACCCTCCTCGGCCGCCTTGCCCATGGCCAAGCCAACGTTCTGATCACCGGTCGTCCCGGCAGCGGTAAAAGCACACTGCTCCGAACGCTGGCCGCGGACCCCGACGCGCGGCGGTTTCGCTTCTACTTCGACCTCAGCCTCAAACCGAGGGACGAGACCTTCCCCGAATACGCCGCACGCCTGCTGTCCCCGTGCATGACCGCGGACCGCTCCCGTGCGTACGACCTGTTCCTCTACCTGATCCGGTCCGGCTCTGCGTTGTGCGTCCTGGATGCGGTTGACGAAGGCGTGGACGAGGCCAGCCCCGCCGGCTTCCTGCGACTCTTCGCGGATCTGGCCCCGGTGCTCTCCGCTGAGTCCACGGTGGTCATGAGCTCGCGGGTGTCGTTCCTCGCCGACTCCCCCCAAGTCCGTCAGCTCTTGGACAGCGGAGCCGCCCGGTCCGAACAGCTGGTTGAGCAGATGTACGCGAACGGAGTCGACCCGGCCCGAGTACCGCACTTCCACCTCCTACGGCTCGCCGACCCAGATGCCACGTTCCTGGAGAAGCGACTGACCGCCCTCCTCCAACCTGCCTCGCCCCAGCCTCTCGACGCATTGCTCGGCACACACATCACAAAGACCCTCGCAGACCAGGGGCAGGTCGATACCGAAGCGCGGCTGCCGGCAGTCTTCGGCAGGGCCTTCCTCACCGATCAAACGGTCTTCTCCCTCCTCGACCTGCACCGCGACCTTGGCCCTGGCGCCTTCATCGACGGCCGTCTCGAACTCGACAACTGCGTGCTCGCTCCCCTGCTGCGGCCGGCCGGTCCGTACCAGGTCGCCTTCGTCCACACCGCCTACCAGGAGCTGCTAGCTGCCCGATTCCTCGCCACCCCAAGCGGTCGTGAAGAGGCGGCAGACCTGCCTGGCGGTGCCTTCATCACCGAGCAGGTGCGAGCCTTCCTCGCCCGCATACCGGCGGTTGTTCCTACCGACAATTGCGTCCTTCCCCCTGGGGTTCACCTCGTAGGCCCGGCCGAACGGCTCTTGTTACGCCGCGTACGACACGCGATCCGCTTCGACCGCCACGCCGTCACGGTCGCCCGCTACCGCCGCTTCCTCTATGCCCTACGGCCCGACGGCACCTCTCCCTGGGACCACCCTGACCAGCCAGACAACATCACCCACACCCCCTGGACCGACCGGCTCCGCGAAGCGGATTACTACCGCAATGCCCGCTACGACGACTACCCAGCCATTTGCGTCAGCTGGTGGAGCGCCTTCGCGTTCTCAGCTTTCGAAGGCAAGCGCCTGCCCACCGCACTGGAATGGGAAGCCGCCGCTCGCGGCACGGACGGCCGTCTCTTTCCCTGGGGCGACGAACCGGACGGCGCGCCAGTCAACTGCGCTGACACCTGGGTCGGTCACCCCGTGGTGACCTTCCACGCCTGGCAGCAGGAGTTCGCCCACGAGGCACTTCGCCGAGCCTGGGTCACCCCCGTCGGCGACAGGGCCACGAACCGCTCCCAGTACGGCATCACCGATATGGCAGGGAACGTCTGGGAATGGACCTCCACCAGCCTGGATGACGCCGGCGAAGCGGTCATCTGCGGTGGCAGCTACGACAATCCGCTGCGCGCCGTGCAAGCGAGCAGCAAGGGCATCTACCGGAAGCGTGGCTGCAGTAACGCGGTCGGTTTCCGTTGTGTACAGGACATCACCGACCCAGAGGCAGCCATCTCATGAGCGAGGCGCGGCACGGCATCATCGTCGACCGCCGGCCCACCGGCGGAGGACAGACCGGAACGGTGGGCGCCTTCATCGTCCAGGACGAGGCGGACGGTCGTTACTACACCTTCGACTACACGCAGATCGTCACCGAAGGCTTCCGCACCATCCGTACGGGCGAACGCGTACGGTTCCATGCGGCCACAGACCGCCCCGGTGGCGCGGAGTTCGTGGTCAGGCTCGACCAGCCAGACCCGGCCGAGTACTACCGATGACCATTGATTTAGAGGCGATTGCCGGGGCGCGGCAGATCCTCGTGGTTGTGCTCCCAGTACGGTTGCTGCGCACTCCGGACTGGGCGGAGGGGCCCTTCCCGTTCGAGGTCGGCAGCAGACGGACGGATGCAGCCACCCGCGCGACCTATTTCGCACCCGCCTCCGCCAGAGTGCTGTACGGGTCGTCGGATCGTCCCTGTCGCTGGCATCGGATGATCTCAATCGTCCACGATGGGCTGCAGCTGCAGGGCTTGGAGCTGCTGCGTACCGCCGCGGGACGAAGCCACGGGCACGGTCTGGCGGTGTTGCACTTCACCGTGGACAGACCACTGCTTCCGGTACTGCGAGCGATCGGCCACCGGCCCTACGCCGACCGCGACCCACTCACCGGTCCATTCGCGCCGCAGCAGCTCTTCGGGCCGGTGGCCGAAGTTCGAGACGACACTGACGCGTTAGCGATCGCCCGCCCTTACACCATCGCCCTCCTCACGCCTGACGCCCACCACACGCCCGCGCTTCGGCCTGAGCCCACGGCAGAACTGCCGGCTACCGCCGACTCCTGGCTGTGGCAGCTTGCATCCCGTTCCACACCACGCGACTTCCCCCTCGCTCCGGAAACGGCAGCGGACGAATTCGATCAAGCTGTGCGCATCTCCGCCGACTGGAGTGCTCTCGTGCTGCGGCATAGCGCCGCATTCCTCGGTCATCGCGCCGACGCCGGCGAGGGCGACTTCTACGACTTCGCGGCCTTGCACGCCCGCACGGTCTACCTCGACGCACTCCTCCTGGGCACACTCCAGCGCGACCACATCGACCAACTCACCGACGAACTCTCCGGAGTGTTCGACGGCCCGCACCTATCCGCCCAAGTCGGCTCGCTGGAAAGGAACATCGCGCTCTTCCGCAGCACTTACTGGCGCCAGCACCTCACCGCCCACGGCCCGGCGAACGAACTACTTCTTGCCTTCCAGGCTCAGTACCGATTGCCCGAGCGTTTCGCAGAGATACTGGCCGAAGCCGCGGACTACAGCCGACTGGTCCAAAACCAGGAAAGCCAGCAGATCAGCGGCGCTCTCGGAGTCCTCACCATCCTCGGCCTCCCCCTCGGTACGGCTCTCAGCGTCCTCCAGGTCCTCGGCGACCAGTCCACCGCCCACCTGCTCGTCGCCCTCGGCCTGTCGATCGTCGCCACCGCCGCTGCCCTCACCACACGGTACGGACGCCTCGTCGTTTCCTCCCTCCGGGGTGGTGCTGGCCCTGAGCCGCCCGGCTAAGGGCGTGCAGATCATCAAACTGTGGGACGCGGGTGACGTGCCCGGCGCAGAATCACCAGCATGTTCACCCCTGATTCCGGTGCCTCCGCCGGCGACTCGGCCTCCGGTGGTTCCCGGCCGTCATCGCCGGGCGCGACAGATGCTGTGCTCCCTGCCGTCGCGATGGGCGGCAAGGTGCCCTTCAATCGTCGCGTCTACATGGTGATCGAGGTCATAGACCGCCCCGAGGAAATCGATCTTCTGACTCAGTTGTGCGAGTCATTGGGTTGGCCCGTACGGCTGCCGCTCGCCCAGGAGACGTCACTGGCGCCGCAGGGCGACTGGACCGTCAGGATCGTCGAAGCGCGTATACGCAGCGTGCGCGACGGGGCGGTGCAACAGGCGGTGGCCACGTTCGACACGCTTGCCCAGGACGCCGACATATCCGCGAATTGCCGAGACGCCACGCTGGTGGAGCCGGTGCACCGGCCCCTCATCGAATGGCATTTGCGCGGCAGGCGCCAGTCACCCACTCGGCACCTGCGACACTCAGCACATCTGCTGACGAGGACCGCTGGCCACGATCAGGCCGCTGGCACCGTGCGCCTCGTACGCATCCCCACCTCGCTTGACGAGCCGCGTCTTCGCCGGTTGGCCCGCAGCCGTCGTTCCGCGCGTACCGAACTCTCCCGGCATCCGCTGCCGGGGCGTGAGTTGGACGCCGATCGGCACGTGCTGACGATGCCCAAGACCCGTGTGGCGTGGCAGACGGCCGCCATGCTGGGCCTGCTCTTCGTGGCGGCGATGCTGATCCTGTTCGGCGCCGGTCTGTGGTCGGCGATGGGTCTCGACGATCCGCGCGTCGGCGCTCCCGTCCTGTTGCTGATGGTTACCTACGTGCTGGTGGGCACGGTACTGGCCCTTCGCGATACGGCAACCCATCGGGCCGTCCCATGGCTTCTTCCCCTGGCTGCACCGCTGGCCGTGCCGCTGGTCCCGTGGCTCGGGACGCTGGTCCAGCGCGCCTATCTGTCGCCGTTCGAGTTGGAATTGCCGCCAGGGAAGGAAGGGGTCGGAAGCGTCCTCGCCGGCACTTGGGTATTGTCCGTGTTCCTCGGCACGTTGTTCCTTTTCATCGCCTATCTCGGCTGGATCCGATTTCTGAACTCGTCGGTGGACGCGCGGGGTTCCTGGACGTCGTGGACCTTCATGCTGAGCGTCGGCACCGGCCTGGCAATCGCCTTCTCCCTGGTCGTTCTGCTCGGCGCGGGCCAGAGCGGCGTAGCAGACCGACGGCTGGCGGCTCAGGGCAAGGACATCCCCGAGTACTTCGGCCTTAGCGCCGACTATGTCTGTGTGGCGCTGCCCTCCGGTGACACCCCGTACTACGGCGTCCGCCCGCCGACCGATCGCCCCGTCATCTCCTTCGGCCAGACAGGCGACCGCATCGAGCTCTGGATCCCCAGCGCCCGACAAAAGGCAAGCCTCCGCCTTGAGGATGCCCGCATCAGGGTGGTGCCCCACCTCGACTCGTCTTGCGGGACGGCCGAGTGAGCTCCATGCTCCACGTGCCGTCGAGGATGCGGATGCCCAAATCGATGCCCTCGCCATGACCCAGCATCGATTCCACGGGGACGGGAACTACACCCTCCTGCCCCGACCACCCCGGCACCCCGAGCGCGGACAACGCAGCCCCGATCGTCTGACCGGCAAAGGCACCACTGCGGCCTGCGGCTGCATTACTGCGCAGCTCGGAGCTGACCGGCATGCCCGAAGTGGAACTGAACCGCCTCGTCGACGAAATGGAGCCTGATCTGGCCGGGTTGCGTGAGCGTGAACGGCTCCGTCAACGCGGGGGTGAGCGACGCCGTGCTCCCGGAGCAGGCGCCAAGGACAAACTGACCACGGCCGACCGAGTCCTGGCCACCGTGCTCTACCTGCGCAAACTTGGCGCCCGATACCTGCCAGCCCAGCTCTTCGGCGTCAACGGCAGCACCCTCACCCGGGCGGTTCACCAAGTCCAACCCTTACTGGCCGAGCGGGGCCACGCCATCGGGCCCGACGCCATCAGGTTCCGCACCCCCACTGATGTGACCGCCTTCCTCGCCCTGATCAAGACGGCATGTTGATTCTCTGCGAGCCACCTAAGCGCACACCTGCACTTGGCAAGCAGCCGCGAGGGGCACCCTTCGTCGGAGCCGCGGATCAACATCAGCCACACCGTGATCTCGTCCGCGTGCCACCACGATGAAGCGGAACAACGGCAGTACCACCGCCGACAGCCCCGACCGCAAGCCACTCCCGGCCGGCGCCCATGTGTGCCGGTTTCGTCGCAGGGCTGCCCGCATCGCCTAGCACTCTGAGCGGTGCGTCTACACCAGTTTTCCGGCCAGGCCAAACCTGGGGTTTTCCGGACCCTCGACACCCCAACCACCCGATCTTGCGGAGGGGTAGTGATGTCCGGACCCACCCACGATGGCGACAAGTCTGTGCGCATACCTGATCACGACCTGGACGACCTCGTGTCCACAGTCGCGCGGCTGGTCGCGGAGAGTCGCAAGCAGAGCGAAACGCTCGCCCGGCTCACCGACGACCCGCCGCTCACAGAGGCTGACGAGCCTGCGGACCGCACCGTCGAGCCCGGCGCGGTGCCGGTCAGCGGCCGGAGCGCGGACACGCAGGACTCGCAGCTCGACGGCCCTTCGTCCGTCTTCATCCTGGCGCTCGACGGCAAGGCATACGCCGAGGAACTCGCCGCGCTGACCAGCTGGGTGCATCACCTGCTCCTGCCGGTCTACGGCAGGGAGATCACCACCGGCCGCCCATGGTGCCAACAGTGGCAAGAACACCCCGAAGCCGTCGCCCGGCTGCACGCCCTCTGGCTCGCCTGGCAGCAGCTCACCGACGTCGAGACCGGCCTCACCGGCCCCTCGACATGGCACCGCGACCACCTCGACCCAGCGCTGCTCCAACTCCGCACGCCGGACGGGCCCTTCGGCGCGTGCACCACCAGCCCGGCCCGCCCCAACCACCGGCTCCTGGCCTCGCCCGAGCCTGCCGGAGTCTGACATGGCGAACACCTACGCCCCGGTGCCGGACTACCGGATCGAGGGCTTCGAAGCCGCCACAGAGCGGATCGAGGAGGGCTTCCTCTCGCTCACGCTCTCGGACGACATGTTCGTGCCCCTTGCCGAGCACCACAGCCCTGACGGCCGCGACACATATCTGCTGCTGTACGACCGCGCTGCGATCTGGGGCATCCCCGGCATGGCGGAGTACGTCTCACTGCACATCACCCGGGACGTTGAGCAGCGAACATTCGACTTCGAGTACGAGAGCCACCCTGTCATTCCGCTGGCACAGAACTGGCTTATCCGCCAGGGCTGCCCGGCCGAATCGGCGAAGCTGTCCAATAACCACGGGCCCCGGCCCGCCGACGCGCTCACAGCCCGCCTTGATGATCTGCTCAGGGCCAACCCGGACGACCGGTACAAGGTCATCGACCACTACACCCACAACCCGTCTTCCTTCGACTTCGGCATCGAGGTGCGGACGCTCGTCTACGACAGCCACCCCGACTCCGCAAGCGCTCCGTACCGCCTCTTCCTCGAAGAGACCACCAAGGACTTTCGCTCCTACACGGTGCGGGAGGGAGCCTTCGCCACCGCCGAAGCAGCAGATACCTGGGCAATGGAGCAGTCCACTCCGCTCCCCCTGGCACCGGCACCCCAAGGCACGGTCGGCCTCCGGGCAGAAGCTGCTCGCGCCTGCTCAACGGTCAAGGCCGGCAGCCTCGCCGTAGCCCCGCCTCCCGTCGCACCACCTCGGTCTACGGCGGCTGCGCCGGCACCTCCGCGTCGGAGCGCGCCGTGAACCGGGCCCGGTACGCCTTCGCGGCACACCCCGAAGCCCTCGCCGACCTGCGATCCGTCCCAGAGGACATCCGCGACCTGGCCCTGCTGGAACTGCAACACCTGGTCCACGGCAACGAACGCGGAGCCGCCCTGCAACGCGAACTGGCGGGCTGCCACAAGGTCTACGTAGATCCGGAAACCCGATGGCGGCTCGTCATCCAGTACCGGGACGCTCCGACCTCCTCCCAGCACAAACGGGAGATCTACCTCCTGGCCGTCGGCGAGCGTCAGGACCATGCCGCCTACCGAACCGCAGCGCGCCGACTGGAGCGCGAGCGGGAGGCATCCGCCAGTACGCCACCTCTCGGGCGTCGCGCCCAGGCAGCCAGGGCCCGCTCCCCACACGGCCGCAGCCAGGCCAACGCCCATCCGCAGGCACCTGCGGCTCCCACCGCGCAGCCACGGGCCCGACGCACCCGCTCGTGATCCCCAGCTCTTCGCACAGCACCGCACGAAGGATGTTCATGTCTCCCTCCACCCCGCCGGGACTCGGTACACGGCTCGTCGCCGACGCCCTTGGAGTCGACCGCCCCACCGACTTGCTGGCCCGGTACAACTTCCTCAGCCCGCACGGCCAGATGGCTGCCCTCATCGTGGATGCCGCCTGGAAGGTCGACGACCTCGACCACAAGATCGTCCAGGCTTCCCGGTCCGCCTACCGAGAGCTGCAGGCGATCGAGCAAGGCGTCGGCAGCACGGTCCTCGGCACGATCGGCGCGGACATCACCATCCTCGCCGAACGCCGCGGCCAGAGCGCCGATCATCTGAAGGCTCTGACCGGCGCATACAGGCGCTCGGTACCTCAAGCCGAGGACTCACCGGCCACGGAGCGACGCCGCTCCGCGTCCCGCGCACAGGCCACATCGACCCCGGCTTCCCCGGTACGGGCCGCAGCCCTGCGCACGGCTGCGGCACCGCCTGTCCCCGCTGCCCCGATATCCCCCGCCGTCACCTCACCCGCGCCCGCAGAACGCCCCGTGCGCTCCCGCTGACGGCGCACGACCGATACTCAGAGAACTGGACATGTACGACCACACATCGGCGAAAGACCCCACCCAGGACGTCCGCCACGCGATCGGCCGCCTCGCCCCTCGCTGGACCACCTGGACACTGCAGACCATCCAGCAGCACGGCCAGATGCGCTTCACAGAGATCGCCTCAGCGCTGCCGTGGATCGGAACCCAGAACACGCAGTGGGTTCTGCGACGCATGCTCACGGACGGCTTCCTGGAACGACCGCAGCTCGGGCTCTACGAGGTCGCCCCGCTCGGCCGCCACGCACACAACGCCCATCGCGCGCTTGCTTCCTGGCATCGCGCGCACTTCGCCGAGAGCGGCCCGGTGCTCGCCAAGGCGGAGCGGACGGAGGATGCCCTGCGCCGGCTGCGCGGCAAGGGCGCGGTCGACGTCCTCCACGCCCTCTCGCAGCACGGCCCACTTCCGAACGGCGAATTGCGCGAAGCGGCGGGACTCGCCACAGGCTCCTTCCATTACCGCGTCCAGCAGCTCCAGGAGGATCAGCTCCTCACCCGCACCGGCCCCTCCAACCGCGCGTACGACCTGACGCCAGCCGCTCAGGCACTCGGGCCCGTGTACGTGGAGCTGGCTGCCTTCGAGTCGATGGCCTCACGCACCACTGTGCGACACAACCCCACAACTCGGCCGACGGCCGGCATGGCGAGGGCCAACGCTGCTGTACGGCGGACCCCCTCGGCTTTCCCGGGGTTGTTCTCTCACGCCCCAGAGCCACAGCCGCGCGTCCCGGTCCACGTCTCGGCGCTCTCCCGCCCATCCCGGACCAGGTGATCCACATGCCCGCAGTCAGACCCCGCAGCCACAACGGCGCCCGCGCACGTTCCAGTGCGAGCCGCGCGGGCGCCCGTGCACCACCCCTTCGGAGTTGTTCTCATGCCCACCACCGACCCTCACGCCCTCGACCCCGCCGCCGATGTCTTCATCACCCCCGCTTACCTCGCCGGTCCCGGCACTGATGACGCCATCTTCAACACCCTTGACTCTGCGACAGACTGGACCAAGGTCATGGCTTTCGGCGAGGACACGTACTACACCAGCCCGTGCCAGCGCGTGCGCATCGCCAATGTCATGGACAGCCACTACGGCGGCTGGACGTTCGCGTATGCCGAGGACCCGCTCGGCGTACCGGACTGGATTACCACCTTCGACCGCGACACCCCCCGAGAGATCGTGGCGGCGTTCGCGGACACGCTCGTCGCCGGGCTGCCGAACAATTTCGCCGACTACCTCAGCGGCGGCGAGCACCACACCGGGCATACGCCCGCCACCGTGTTCTCCAGTCATCAGTGGGAGGCCGTCCGCGGCACGCGGCCGTTCCGGATGGTTTCGCCCGACGGTCACGCCGCCTACCGGATACGCGGCGGCTGGCTCCACGAGTACGACGAGCTACTTGACCCGGAGAAGTCGACCTGGCGCATGTCCGCCGGCCCTGACCCCGTCTCCGCGCCGAGCTGGCAGGCGTACTTCAGCCGGGGCACCCCCGAGCACCTCATGACCGCCACGGCCGACGCCCTGACCGACCCAAGGCCCGTCGTCCGCGCTGCATTCCTCATTCCCGACCGCCACCGCTCCCTGGTCGAGACCCAGCCCCTGCGCCCCGACCAGGCGACTTCGCGCAGCACGGCTGCGCTGGCCCGCAGTTCGCGCACCAACGCGATGCACCAAGTCCAGCCTGCACCAGCCGCATCCGCTCCCGTCACGCCCGTCAACGCTGGCTCGCGCCGTCAACGCTGACACCCGCACCTCACCCGAAGATCCGATCCCCCATGCCCGCCCACGCTCTGACGGGGACTTCTACGTTTCCCCGGTCTACCTCGCCGGCAACACCTTCACCGGTGACCCCGCACTCCAGCCGCTCCTCGACCAGGGGTTCCGCCTCCAACACGACGAACTGGCGAACGTCTTCGCCACCTCGCCCGAACAGCACATCCGGCTCGGCTACCTCCCCGAAGGCGAAGTCACCGACCTGTGGAAGATCGCGGTCCACTCCGACCCGTTCGGCCCGGCCCGCTGGCTGGCTGGCTGGCTGGCTGGCCACCTTCGACAACAACACCCCCACGGAACTCGTCACCGCCTGCACCACCGCCCTCGCCCACGGTTACGCGCAGGGCCACGACACGTACCTCTACGGCGGCACCGGCAGGGACCAAGGCTTCCAGCCGCTCATCGGGGCCGGCTGGCGCACCGACAAAGGGCCGTACCTCAGCGTCTCGGTCGCGCCCGACGGACTGGCGTCGGCGCGTCGTCAAACGGTGCCGGTCGGCCCGTGCTGGCCCGAGTCGCGCTTGCCCTCGGCTTCGGCGCCGACCAGCTGCGCCAGGTCCTCCACGCTCAGCTCGATTCGTCTGCCGTCGGCCATGCGGGCCCGGCCCAGGGACGCGGCCTCCGCGTCATCGACGGCCTCGTCGTAGGTACGGATCTCTTCGCTCTCCAAGTCGGTCCCTTCCACCGCGATCGGGTCGCCCCCGGGACAGCCTCTGGGGAGACCGATTCATTCCCCCTTGCCTGGACAACAGCGGTTGTCCCCGTTGCCAGTTCGCCCACGGCAGACGCACACCGCGGGACAGGACTGGAGACCCCGCCGCAGACCATGTCAACGTACGGAAGTCGGGAAAACCCGCAGGTCAACGAAGGGTTCGCTGCTCGTGACACTCACCGCCACCGCCCCGTTCCAGGCTCCCGCTGGGCTTCCGTTCGCCGCCCTCCGCGAGCGTGAGTGGCTGCTCGACTGCCACTCCGCGAGCCCCGTCACCGACCTCCTCAAGAACCAGGGCTGGGACGTCGTCTCCGACCTGGACGGCAACGTCCACTGCTCCAGCCCCGACCAACGCGTATACGTGGGATTCCTCGCCGAGAGCCCCGCAGCGGCGCGCGGCGAGCTGTGGCACATCAACATCAAGGGAACGGACGGCACAACGGCCTGGCACCAGACCTTCGGGCCGGAAGTCCCCGCACATGCCGTCGCCGGATTCCTCGCGGCTCTCATCGCCTTCCCCAGCCGCTATTGCTCCTCCATCTGACGCCTGCCCGGCGAACGCCGAATCCCCTTCCCATCTGACCAGGAGGCCGCCTCATGCCCCGCCACTCGATCACCGTGACCGCGTATCACGCGGACGACACCATCTGCCCCTCAGAACATCGGCACCCCACGGGCCGTACACCGCTCACCGAGGCATGCACCGGACGGGCCCGATTCCTCGCGACGTGCAGCTGCAAGGAATGGACAAGCCAACCATCGTCCACGAAGTCCTACGCCGCCGAGCAGGGCAGACGGCATCGCGCCGCCCACATCCCGGCGAAATCCGCAGCGCCGTCGAAGGACCCTGCCGTGCTGCGCGAGCTACTGCGATTCGACGCAGACGTCTGAACCGGACGCCCAGACGCTGCAATCCTCCCGATCCGCACTTCCCCTTCGTCCAGGAGGCCGCCTTGCCGTACCAGATCACCGTCCGCCAGTTGATCCACCAGCTCCAGACCGTCGACCCCGACCTGCCCGCGTACTTCGCCATCAACCCGGACTGGCCCCATGCCCACCGCATTGGCCGCGTCATCGAGATCTCGGGAGCGAACGGTGCTGTCTACATAGCCGAGAACGGCCAGGAGGGCGTGCTGCCACCCGCGGTCCGTAACCAGCTGAACTGGGCGGTTGCGTGAGCCGCGCCCGCTCGCGCCCCTCGGCGGAGCCGATCAGCCTCACGGCCCCGTATCTGATCCTGAGTGATCTCGTCCGTCGGCCCATGCCCAAGTCCGCACGCGGCGCCATCCTCCGCTCTGTACCGCTGCTGCCCACCGAACCGATCCGCGCAGCCTGGGCGCCCGCCCAGAATCCCAACCGACTCCGCCCTGGCTCCATCCTGCTGGACTGGGCGCCGAGTCTCGACGGCAGAATGGACGTCACGGCTCGCCTCGGCCTGGCCACAGCGGAGGTCGTCCTCGCCACCTGGCCGGGCCTCCGCGGCGACTGGACCCCCATCGTTCGTCCCACGCTGTTCGAGGTCATCAGCCTTCACGCCGCGTTGTCTGTGGCCGTCGACGCCCTGCATCTCGCAAACCACCTGGCCTCTGCCTGACGGCCGTTCATTCAGACCACCGAGGGCTGCCCGCACTGGGGCAGCCCTCTCGGCTTATGGGGTCTCGGAGCCAAGGACCTCTCGCACTGCTCTGGAGGTCCTATCCGGTTCTCGCTTCGCCTCGGCTGCCCGCTTCAAGCGCTGATCCCAGTCGTCATGGCGACCGTGTCCTGCGCGCCGCGCGGCACCGAGCCACTTCATCCCGACCACCTTCAGCTCATGCATGGCGTGTCGGAGCGAGTCGGCCACTTGCGCCACTCCACGCGACCCGGCAACCGAAACTGCGGCCAGGATGGCGGCGCACTGCAACTCGCCAGGCGGACAGCTCGCCGAGTGTCCGGCAGGGCCACCAGGGCGTACGACATGATCTGCCTCATGCAACCCGAAGTCATAGCCGCGTACATCGGTGGAGGCGGTGCCCTCGTTGGCGTGATCCTCGGAATCGTCGGCACTCTCGGCGCAGCCCGGATACAAGCCCACGGAGCGCACGCCCAGGCGGACGCCGCTCGCTCTGCCGCCGATGCGCAGACAGCCGCAACACACACTGAGTGGAGACGCACTCAGCAACGCGCCGCATATGGGGACCTCATGCGCGCTGCCGCCCGCGTCGCTCACGCCGTCGAGCGCAAGAACTCCGACGCTGACGCCATAGCGGCAGCGCTGCGCGAGGTCAACGACGCCCTTGCCCTGGTCGACCTTGAGGGCCCCAGCAGTCTGCGCCCGCTCGCCCAGCGGGTCGACCGCTGCTGCGCTGCCGCCGTCCGGGCCACAACCGGACCGGTCGCACCACTGACACGGGCCCTCGCTGACCTCGCCGAGAACATCACGCCCGAGCTCCTCGCCGAGCTCCTCGATACCCTCACCCTCCGTGTTGACCATATGTCGCCGGTCCGTGAGTACCTCCGTGTTCCACCGACCCACGGAAACACCGGGCCCCAGGGTCTCGATCCCGAACTGCTGCCAGTGGCCGCGCCCGTAGCCGAGGCCGCACAAGTCGCTGAGACCGAGGCCCGCGACCTCATGCGCCGACGTCCCCGCAGGTCTGCATTCGAGTTCCATGACGATGTGATCGGCCTCGCGCGCAGCTTCGAGGCTCGTGGCATCCTGAGCCCCTGGCAGGCGTACGTGTTCGTCCTGGAGACATTCAGCCCTAACCAGAACAACGCGCTAAGGAGGGCCCACGCCGTAGAACAGCTTGACGACGCCCGCGGACGCTTCGCCGAGGCAGCCCGCGCGTACCTCGACACGCCCCCGCCCGTCACTCTCAATGGCGACCAAGGCCAGGCCGCCGCGCGGGACGTTACGCGGTCGACCGACTGAGATCGAGTGCGCAGCGATAAAGCGCCATCCTGCGAGCCGTCGGCGGAGCCAATGCAGGGAAGCACACAGCAGGGAGGGCAGTGCCCGTGATTGTGGACACGGAAGGTGTCCGAATTAGGAATGCGGGGCCGAGCCCCGGGACTCGGCCCCGGGGCTGATCAGGCCAGGTAGGTACCGGCCAGCGTGCCGTCATACCCCGCAGCCTGTGCCGCGGCCTCCAGGCTCGGGAAGTCCTGGCCGATACCTTCTCCGATCATGGTCTGGTAGTCCACGCGGGTCAGTTCGCGCTCGACCCACTGGTGCGAGCAGCGGCAACGGATGCTGATCTCGTTGCGGTCGCAGATCACCATCCAGTCCCGCCGGGCGCCGCACTGCGGGCACATGACGGCGATGCCGGTGATCCGGATTTCCTCGGGGTGCGTAGTCGCGCGGAGACCGATGTTCCCGCCGGCGGGCTGCATCTCCTCCTGAAGCCGCAGCAGCGGGTCGTTGCCAGAGGCCGTCCCCGGCAGAGAAGTTCTCGGGGTCTGGAGGTCTTCGCTGAGCATCCGCATCGTCTCCTTGTCTCTATTGACCAGCACTAACAGGATTGGCGGCCAGTGTCTATCTGTTTGTTGTGCTGCAGCGCCTCGCGCCACGTTGACGGGGGTCGTTGAGGTTGGGCCGGGCGGCAGGCGCGGGCGTCTGCGGCTTCGAGGGCTGGGGTTGCTGCTGAGGTACGCGCGGGTTCGTACGTGCACGGGGCTGGTCCACAGTGGCGGTGAGTTTGCCCAACCGCCTCAGTCGCCAGACGAGTACGTCGACGATGCTGTCGGCGGTGTCCAGTTCGCGCCATTCGATGGCTTGCTGGAGCAGGGCGTCGAGTTATGTCCGGCTCGCTCGGCCTGGTCCAGGGTGGCGGCGAGTGCGTCCCAGCCGAGTTCGCGCAGTACGTGGTCTACGTGCTGGGGCAGGGTGGCTTCGAGGGCGCCTGCGTACCGCTCTCATACGGGTCCGGGAAGGCGACGGCCTTGCTCACGCATCGCATTCATAGAGGCAGCGCCAGCGGATCGGTAGGCGCTACACAGATGTTGAGCAGTCTGCCGGGCAGCGGCGGCGGCCGGCTGTGCGTGACCGCGGACAGAGTGCCAGCGGCGGCGCAGGTGACGAGCACCATCGTGGACAGGAGCATGGCAATGGCGCCACCGTCCTCGCGCCTTTGCCGAGGGCGCGGAGCTCGCGCCCTTAGACTCCCCCGTCAACTGGCCTCCCTGGGCACCGGCGTTGGGACCCAACAGGCCGGTCACGCTCAACTGGAGGACCATACATCCCACCGTGTGCGAGGTCATCAGCTTTCACGCTGCCCTCTCCGTATCGACCGACGTGCTACACCTCGCCGACGGTCTGGCGTATGCCTGACCCATACAGCTCCACCAGAACATCGAGGGCCTGGCTGCCTCCACTGCCTCAGCTGGGGGCGTACCAGCCGATTTGGACGATGCGGGGTCGCTGCCGGGGAGTGATGAGCTGGGCCCGTCCGGGTGGCATGGCCACGGCCTTGGAATTACCGATCAGTGGTCCTTCGTCGGGGTCTCCGGACAGGATGATGCCCGCTGCTCCGAGCTCCTTGAGGCGTCTGGTGACCGGGTCGAAGGAGGTGCGGGCTGCGCCGGCGGTGCTGCGGGCGACGATCACGCGGAGGCCGATGTCTCGGGCATAGGGAAGATATTCGGCCAGCGCTTCGAGGGGATTGCCGGACGGGAGTGCGACGAGGTCGTAGTCGTCAATGACGACGAAGATCTCAGGGCCGTGCCACCAACTGCGGGCACGCATCTGCTCGGCGGTTACCTCCGCGGATGGCATCCGAGCTTGCAGCAGCGGGACGAGGCGCTTGAGGCCGTCTTCGAGGGATGCCGACGCAGGAGCGTAGTGCAGCACATGGTCCTGAGGGAGTTGGCCATGCAGAGCGCGTCGGTAGTCGCCGACGATCGCCAGAGCTTCATGGGGCTGATGCCGTTCGGCGAGACGCCGGGTGAGCAGACGAAGAAGCGCGGTCTTCCCGGACTCGCTTTCGCCATAGATGACGAGGAGCGGGTCATTGTCGAAGGCGACATAGGCCGGGGCCAAGGCCACTTCGTCGAAGCCCACAGCGAAGCCCAGGTCAGGCGTTTCGCTGGCTTTGGGAAGCGCGTCGCCGTGCAGGCAATCCGGGAGCATGCGCACAGGCGGGCACACCTGGCCGGACCAGTTGGCTGCGATGGCCTCGATCAGATCGGCCGAGCTTGCGGCACCGTCTGTCTGGTCTTGTGTGGCACCGAGGCCAGCGGCTTGCGGGAGGGCGGCGACGTAATGCAGTCCGCCCCGGGCGAGGCCGTGCCCGGGACGGGATGCGGGCACGTTACGGGCACGTTTGCGGTCGTGCTCGGAATCCAGGGGATCGGCCATCCGAAGTTCCAGCCGGGTGCTGAGTTGGTCCTTGAGGGCAGGGCGGATCTCGTTGTATCGGCCAGCGGTAAGGACGAGGTGGACGCCGAAGGCAAGGCCCCGAATGGCCATTGCCTCGACGTCGGGGATCAGCTGCTCGTGCTCGCGTTTGAAGGTGCCCCAGCCATCGATGACGAGGAAGACATCGCCCCACAGATGGTCGGGGTAATGACCCACGGCCCGCCGCCCGCGGTAGGTCCGGATGGAGTCGATGTGGTGGTTGCGGAAGAACTCCTCCCGCTCGTCGAGGATCTCCCGTATCTCGGCGATGGTCCGTCGCGCCTTGGCCGCGTCCAGCCGAGATGCCACACCCCCGACGTGCGGGAGATCAGCGAGGGACGACAGACTGCCGCCCCCGAAGTCCAGGCAGTAGAACTGCACTTCGCGTGGTGTGTGCGTCAGGGCGAAGGCTGTGACCAGGGTGCGCAGCAAGGTGGACTTCCCCGAACGCGGGCCGCCGATGACCACGGCGTGGCCCTGCGGACCGGAAAAGTCCTGCTTGAGGACTTCGCGGCGTTGCTCGAATGGCATGTCGGCGATGCCGAGTGGGACGACCAGTGACATCTCCCGCCATTCGGCGGGGTGCAGGCCCCGTTCGGATGTGCTGGTGAGAGGGGGGAACAGATCGCCGAGGAGAGGAGAATCTTCCAGCGGGGGAAGCCAGACCTGTGGTGCCGGCGGCCCCTCATCCTGGAGGCGCCCCACCAGAACGTCCAGTACGGAAGGGCCGGTATCGTCACCGTCTTGCGGGGCTTCCTCTTGTCCAGGGACAGATGAGTCGGGAATGGCGAGGGCGGACTCGGCAGTGAACAGCATCGGTGAAAGGTCTTCCCGACGCCCGGAGGCCGTCGTGCGCCGGGGACGGTACGGACCGGAGACGTATGCGGCCTTGAATTGCATTGGGGCTTCTGTGCCGCAGCTCAGAATTCCGGCACCGGGGACTGCGGGCAGGTGGAAGGCGTCCGGTGCGCCGAGCGCGATCCGGGATTCTTCGGCCGAGAAGGTCCGCATCACCAGACGGTAGGACAGGTAGGTGTCCAAGCCGCGTAGCCGGCCCTCCTCCACACGTTGCGAGGCAAGCAATAGATGCACGCCGAGAGAGCGGCCGATGCGTCCGATCTGCAGGAACATGTCGATGAATTCGGGCCTGGCGGTCAGCAGTTCACTGAACTCATCCAGGATGATCAGCAGGGTGGGCAACGGCTGAAGCGGTGCCCCCGCCATCCGTGCTCTCTCATAGGCTCCGATATTGGCGAAGTTGCCGCTGGCGCGCAGGAGTTCCTGACGGCGGAGTAGTTCGCCGGCGAGGGCGTCCTGCATCCGGTCGACGAGGGTGAGGTCCTCGGCGAGATTGCTGATGAAGGCGGCTGTGTGCGGCAGGTCAGCCAGGCCGGCGAAGGTCGCTCCGCCCTTGAAGTCCGCCAGAATGAAATTCAAGGTCTCGGAACTATGAGTCGTGGCGAGCCCAAGGACCAAAGTGCGCAGCAGCTCAGACTTGCCCGATCCAGTGGCGCCGACGCACAGTCCGTGCGGCCCCATGCCTCCTTGAGAGGCTTCCTTGAGATCGAGGACGACGGGGTTGCCGTCCCCGTCGACTCCGAGCGGCACGCGCAGCCGCTCGTGCGGGGTCCGCTGTGTCGAGGGTGGGTCGAAGGTTGTGGGGTCGTCGATGCCCATCAGATCGGTGAATCCCAGATTGCCCAGGAGCGGGTCCTCGTCCTCGTCGTCGCTGGTGCGCAAGGGTGCCAGGGCACGAGCGAGCGCGGTGGCTTCGACCGCGGTCAGGACATCAGGAATGCCGGTGTAGACGGAGCCGGCACTGGAGACGAGGCTGAGGGTGTTCGGTTCGACAGCCAGACCCGGTCGACGATCGATTCCGCGGGATCTGCTTCCGCGCGTCCGATGCTGCTGCTCGGCACCAGCTGCCGATTCGAGTTCAATGACGGTCACGCCCTGGAACCTGTCTCGGTCGGTAGTCAGCGGCGATCCCGCCGTGGCCCCAACGTCCAGCAGAATCACCAAGTGCGGCCGGTCCAGGAGCGGCTGGGCATCCGGCGACCATTCATGGCGCGCAGCCAACTGCTCAGCGAGCCCCTCCTCAAGGGCATCGAACGAAGGAAACATCAGCAGGCCGGGGCCGCGCCGTCCAACGCCATTGCCGTGCTCGGCCGGACGTGCGTGCGGCAACCACTTGATCCAGTCCCACTCCGGGACTGCACCCGGCGCTGCGACCACCGCTAGCCACAGGTCGTCCGGCGCATGCAGAGCGGCCAATTGGCAGATCACAGCACGGGCGACCCCCTGGACTGTGTCGGCATGGCCCCGGATCGTCAGCCACGGCAAGGCACGCAGGGACAGCGCCATGGGCAGTTCATCGAGTTGCTCATACGCCTTCACGAACCGTTGCAGCGCATGCGCGGCCAGCGGCTCCCACTCCTCTGCCGGCCCGGCCTGCGGCACGACGAGCCGGGTCGCCAGCATCTGAGGGCCCACCCCCACCCGCACCTGACCGAAGTCATCGTCCTCGGGCCGCCGCTCCCACAGTCTCTTACGGTCGGCGATCACAGCCCACAGCTGGCCTGGCTCCGGGAAAGTGCGGCACTCAGCCAGCCGCTGACCGCGTGCGGTATCCCGCACCTCCTCACGGGTCCGGACCAGATACTTCAGATAGTCCTGACGTGCCGCACGCACGCTCGACGATGAGCCGCGGCGAGCACGCACAATCTGCGTCATCCCCATGGCCACGGCGGAGACGGCCATGATGGCGCCCATGATCTTCATGAACGGCGGAGAGCCAGGCAGGAAGAAATAGACCGCACTGCTGCCCATTGCCATCGTCGGCAACAGCATCAGCGCAACAGGCTCCCCTTTGTGCTCAGGCAGCACGGGCGGCGCCTTCAGTTGGAGGTCGCCCTTGGGATAGTCAGGAGGCGTCGCGCGCGGAGGGCGCTTGATGGTGACGGTTGCCAACGGGGCCTGGTTACTGCTGGAAAGGCGGGCCAGGCTGCTGCTGGCCATACGGCGAAGGCGGCGGCACGACAGGACGCCGGCGCCTGACAACAACAACTGCCACAACGGCCAGGAGCCCGAGCACCACTACGCCGACGACACCCCAGATGACGTACGCCGACCTGTCCTTGCTGGCAGACGCGCCTGGATCGGCCGGGGCCGGAGGATCAGCTGCCGCGTCGGGCGCGGAAGATGACGGAGCGGGCAGCGGCCCGTTCTTCGAACCGACGGGAATGTCCTCGGTCAGGGCACTGTACGGGCGAATGAAGCCATACCCGTAGTGCTTGTCCGGGAGCCTCGTTCCCTTCATGGACTTCGGCAACTTGGCTGTCTTCACGAGACGGTTGACGATTTGGCCAGCTGTGAGGTCCGGGAACTTCGAGCGGAGGAGTGCGGCGGCGGCCGATACGTAGGCGGTGGCGTCGGAGGTTCCTGTGCCGTTCCGGTATTCGTGGTCCAGACCCGCGCCAAGGATGTCCACGCCTGGCGCTGCGAGCATGTTGTTCGACCCGTAATTTGACTTGTCCCAGATATTCCCTGAGGAGTCGACGGCGCCCACCGAGATGACCCCTGGGAAGCTCGCGGGGTATTCCGGCGTGGCAACTCCGTCGTTCCCGGCCCCGGCGACGATGACTGCGTCCTTCTGCCGCGCATATCTGACAGAGGTGGCCATGTCTGGGTCCTTGAAGTCATCCGCCAATGACAGGTTGATCACCGATGCACCGTGATCAACGGCGTAGCGGATCGCCTGCGAGACCGGTTTGCCGGTGCCCATTTGCAGTTCGCTATCCGTGATGGCGCGCAGAGGCAGGATCTTTGCCGCAGGGGCCAGTCCCTTGATGCCCGCAGTGCCTCCCGGCCCATGGCCATGCCCTGCGATCAGAGAGGCCATGCCGGTGCCATGCGAGCTATCCTTCTCACCGTCCGCACGACCGCCCTTGAGAAAGTCCTTGCCGGGTAGCACATTCCCCGCAAGATCGGGATGGGTGCCGTCGACGCCGGTGTCGATGACGGCGACGGTCACTCCTCCACCTGTGGAAACCTTCCCAATGCCATCCGCATCGAATGATGGCAAGGTCCATTGACGATCGCGAATGGAATCCGCGGCCGCTGGGGGCGCTACCTGCGCGAGGCTGACCACGCACAGCAGCGCCGTCCCACCTGCCGATCTCATCCATCGCTTGAGCGTCACGCCTTGCTGCTTCCTTCCGAACTGTCCGGCCCCGTCTCGGGGCTTCGCTGTTCTGGCACCTCAGCGTCGTCGTTCTCCTGAGACGCCGACACACCGACAACTCCGGGCACAACGTCGCGCTGCGAAACCCAGGTGTCCTCATCCTCGACCAAGTAGTCGGGACGCGACGACCCCCGCTTCTCCCGTTCATCGCGGGCCGATCTCCCGCCAGGCGGCGGCACGGCCATCGGCCCCCGAGCGCGAGATGCTCCTTCCGGACCGCGGTTCAGAGCGCCACCGCGGCTGCGATGCAGACCGGAGCCGCCTTGCACGCCCCGCCCCGGCACTGCTGGCTTGCTTGGCTCTCCGACGACACCGCCAGGTCGTCGGGCGAAGCCTCCCTGACGGCCGCGCCCTCCTCCCTTGCCAGACGCACCCGGACCACCGGCGCCGCCGAGTGGCGGTCGACCTGCCTGGCCCGGTTGGCCGGGGGTGCCTGGCACTGCGGATTTTCCCGAACCTGCGCGACTGCCCGGAACGCCCGGCGTGCCGGGACGCGGCGCTCTGCCACCCAGCGCACCACGGCCACCAATCGGTGGCTGACCACCAGGAGGCATAACTGGCCCACCAGGGCCCGGACCGAATTCGCCGGGATTCCTGCCAATTACCGCGCCGCCAGGGCCTGCGCTGGGAGAATTGGTGGGGTTGGGCACACCGCCACGCACCCCGTCCAACGCCGTACCAGGAAGCGGTGCCTTCGGCGCGGAAGGACGCGCTCCAGGTCCGGCAGAATCCTCCGCAGCGCCGCCCGACCGCCCAGGGCGCGGGGAAGTAACTCCACCACCCGCAGACGACGAACCGCCGGCTGCCCTCCAGCCTCCCGAACTCGGTCCGGCTCTCCGGGGACTGGCCACAACGGGAACCACGGCAGCTGCCACATCTGGCGGGGGCACCGTCGAGTCCGGCGCAGCGACAGGCTCACCCGGATCGATCTTCCGCGGGCCCTGCAGGTTCTTTGCCTTAAGGTTGTACGAGGCTCCGAGCTTCTCCATGTGGGCGGCTGCCTGCAAGGCGATCTCCCGCCCGCGCGAGAGCGTGTCTGCATGCTTAGACAGCGCGTCGCCAGCGTTCATGCCCTTGGAAACGTCGTGTTTCAGTCCGCTGTCGTCACGGCTCATGGCATCGCCTACCTTGTCCACACCATCTTTCACGAACGAGATTCCCGCCGTGATCACGTTTCCGTCTTTGACCTCACTCTCGGTGTCTTGTAGTTCGGTGACAGCCCGCTTAGCCTCTCGAAGGTCGATTGCCGCGGCCTTCAGGGTGTGCGCCGTGTTCTTCGCGTACAGGGAGCCGTTCTTGAGGCTCTTGCTCAAGATCCTGGCCCGCGCGGCAAAGGCGTCCGCAGCGGTTCCGTGCCAGTACTCAAGGACATCCGCCACGGCCTTGTCCAACAGGTCCCGCACACTTCCGTCCGGAGCATCGCCGGCCATCTGGTCATGCACGTGCATCCAGTGGTCGGCGATCTCATCGACCTTGTCCGGCTGCGCGTCCCGCACCATGGCCTTCAACTTTTCAAGCGTCATACTTGAAAAGTCGGTGCTGTGCCCGCCCCCGCTACCCATCTCAATTCCTCCCCGCTGCGCCGGCCCACATGCGCGAGCCAGCGGTGGCTCCGACTTAGCGCATTGATTCGCGGACCTCTTGCTCACGACTCTCGTAGCCGTCGTGCACCGCCGCCGAATTCTTGCCAGCTGCGGCGATCATGCGCTTCAGCTCAGCGACCATGTCCGCGATGTCCCGCTTCAGCTCGCCGTGCGCACCCCGGAGCCCAGCTTCCTCGGCGAACCCCTGCCCCAGGTATCCCTCGGGCAGCTCCGTCTTGTACTCCGCCGTGACACCGACCCCATCCATGGTGTCCACAAGCGAGTTGAGTCGCGTAATGACTTGTTGTAGTGCGCTCAAATCGACGCGATATCCCTCGGCCATCCAAATCCCCCCGGCCTCGTGCTAGATCTCTGCCTGGCGCTCGCGCCATAGCGAACTCATGTAACCCTCCGTCAGACCGCCCAGTCAACCGTGGCCCTGGCAAGGACGAAGGCATCGCGCATCTGTCCTAAAAGCGACCCGGATCTGGCCGACTTGGCTACGGCGGCATGTCGTGTCCGCCCGTTGTGCGCCAGAGTGACGTGTTCGCACATTGACGCAGAGACAACCACTCAATCTCCGCCCTGCGTGGTGACACCGCGCCTGGTGGCCCTCTTCACGGCAATTTGAGATCAGTGCAGCCGTGGCGCTTAGCGGACCGGGTAGCGAACTCCTTCAGTGCGGCCCTTTCTACCTTCTCGCTTGGGTCCGAGTCGTAGTTATTGTGGTCTACCGGTCGGGTCGTGATGTACAACGCCCGACTACCGGAAGGACACTGCGCCGAAGCCCAGAATGCATCGCCCTTACGGCCGGCAGGCTTCCACGGATCGTATTCATCATCATAGCCGAGCTGTTCCCGCAGCGCCGGAGCAAAGGGACCGTAGAAGGCGCTGACGCGATTGTGGACAGAACTTGATTCCGCGACGTAATAGCAATTCTCGATCGGAGATTTCGAATCTGTGACGCTCTCGCGGACAGCCTCTTCGATGCCCGCACAAGTCCCGCGAGCCTTACCCGATATGATCGAGTGCGCAGTGTTGTCCGGCACCCGATCGATGGCGCCCCCAGGAACAGTAGTACATCCCCATGCCTTGGCTGCGTTCTGCGCCGTCTTCACCGTCGTGCGGGCGAACCGCGCGCGCTGGGTGGCTCCGTCCACTGATCGCATAGCCATCCCCTTCACCGTGACGATCAGGGAGGAACGCTTTGGATCGCTACGGTGATTTGTGCAGGGCATGTTGACTGTGGCAACGAGATCTTGACCCGCGTGCCCCTCATCCATCACGCCTTGCCATCCGTGGCCGAGCGGAATCGCCATCCCCACGTCACCGTACGGAACGAATTCATTAAAGTCGTGAAGCGCCCCCGCCGCACCGGAACTCCAGTCCAGTCCCACTGATAGCCATCCGCCGGCATCGGGGTCACGCACGGAGCACTTGTGAAGCTGACCTGAGCTCGGGATAGCTCCCTGCTCTACTTCAACATCGTGCGCGCGCAAACGGTCAACACCTAGCAGTTCCCTGACCTCTGAGGTGTCAACACTGCCTCTGCAAGAGTCGGCCAGGCTCCGACCGTCTTGCCAACGGTCATACGCCCCGCTGAAATAGAAGATGCTGGGCACCGCCACCACGACGATGATGACCACGGCGATCAGCCACCGCTTGCGCTCGCGGCGGACTACTCGAGGATCGGGGTCACCAATACGGCGATCCTCCGTTGCGTCAGCGGTCATCAGTTGTTGTTCTTCCCTCGGCCAAGAACATCTTGCACATCGGTACGACCATCCTCGTAAAAGCCCTGCAGTTCATGCTGGACGAAGTTTGCGTCCGACGTATCAGCGCCAATTCCTCGCGTCTCGTACAATTCGCCAACCATCGCGTTGATGCTGGCTTTCCCCCCCATGCCCGCGCTTCCGTTGAGTGTGTTCTCCGCGATCTCTTCGGCCGAGCGCGCATCGGTATCGGCATCCATCTTCTCTTGCCAGGCGGCAGCACCCACATCAGTGAGGCGCACCGCGATGGAGCCAACGACAGGGATTTTGCTAGCTCCCTCGGCTAGCCCATGATATCCAGCCTTCGCTATCCACCACTTATGGTCAGAGCGTCCCTCGTCGCGGTGGTCGAGGATGACATCACCTTGGATAGCATCGATGGCGCCCGTTGCTTTAGTGGCATCAGACATCATTTTCTTGGCTTCGTCCGCGCCAGTTCCAGCAGGAATATCAGCCAACTGGTATGCCGTATGGGTGGTTTGCGCCTCCTGGAGCGCACGATACGCCACAGGATCGTCCGACACCCCACGCATGACCCGGATCAACGAATTCCGATCAACGGCCATACGCATTTGTCCGGTCTCCTTGTCCGCCCACACCCCCGATGCTTTCTCTCCATCGTGATGCGCTGATCCATCGTTGACGTTCGAAAGCACGTCCTGCGTGTCGGAGACGTAGTCGCCCAGGGCATTGGCGATCGGACGATGCATGCCGTCAGGTAGCTTCTCGTCCTTCGAGCCACCGTCGAGCATGTTGATACTGTCACGCATGATCCTGGCTTGCGATGCAGTGTGCTCGCGCACCTCGTCTTCCTGCCCCGGCTGATGCCCGGTGGAGCCGGCTTCGATTGCCAGTGCCAGCGAACCCTGGCCGGTCTTCTTGTCGAAGCCGTCCTCTACCCACTCTCGGTCATCCACGAGATACTTGAGATTGCCGTTCTCGCGCGGCTCGCCGGGGTCCAAGAACCCGGTTGCGGCTTCGGGATTCTTGCTCAGTGCATCCATGTAGCCCGTCATGGGGTCGGCGCCCGGCCCGTCTCCCGAGTAGTCGATCCTCGGCATGGTGGAGTCCGGAGCCCACAACTCCCTTGGAGTCGATGGGCTTCTGGTCTTCTCGTAGCTCAGGAGGTCTCGGCCGTAGTCATGGAGGAAATCGCTGTCGTAGCTACCGCTTCGCATGAGGCTGCTCATCAACTGGTAGCCCTTGGCACTCGGCCCGCCGATCCCTCCCGGATCGATCATCTGCGGCCCGAGCGCCCGCATCTTCTCCTTCCAACCGTCCATCGCCGCACTTTCGCTCTGTGTGGCGATGCCGAGTGTGGAGCCGAGGCCGGCCTGCAACTGCTTGAGAGCCGCGTTACGCTCGCCACCTCGCTCTCCGGAGTTCGGCCCTGACGCCTCACGCCAGAATTCGAGCGCACCCTTCGGACCCATCGAGAGAGCGAACTTCTCCGCAAAGACCATGTCATTCTTGCGCTTTGAAAGAAGCTTCCCCAACCGGCCCAGCTCATCGTTGGTCAGGTCTTCGCCTTTTTTGGTGAGCCTGAGCGCCTCGGTCATATCCTTCTTGGCGTCCCGCGCCGAGTCCAACGAAGTATAGATGTTCTTGTTAAACGAGTCGCTATTCTTACCGTTGGAGTCCTGGCGTAGCGCCCAGTCCGCAGCTTCGTCCGCAGCGGTAGCCTCCCTCAAGACCTTCTCGATACGCTTCTGCATCGCATCGACCGCGGCCTTGCGTTCCGGGAGGAAGGCATCACGATATGCCTCGGTGGTGCCTTGGTTATCGAGATCAACATCGATGACCGTGCCGTTATCCAACACTTCGAGCTTCTCAGCCGGCGCATCCTCATCCATGATCCGGCGAAGCTTCTTCTGTGCCGCGCTGAACTCCGAATGGGCGTCGAGCAACAGCGTCGCAATGGCTTGTGCCTCTTCTGCTGCGGCACCGTACTGCTTCTTGATCTTGGTAAGCGACTCTTGCGCCTGGTCGGCGGCATGCCCTTGCCAATCGGACTTCAGGGGCTTGGTGACACGGGCCTCGAAGTGCTCTTGCAGTCCCTGGTATTTCTTCGGTAGCAGCTTCCACTCGTCCGCCGCTGCCTGGAGCTTCCCGAGGTCGGCATGGAGGAGGTCGGAGAAAGTGACCATGATCAGCTCCTCCCACCGTCGAGCGCGTCCATCCTGGACTTCTCGGCGTGATCAGTCTGCTCATACGACACGCTGGTGTTGTGCAGCTTCATGTATGCCTCGGACAGCATCGTGCTGAGGTGAACGGCCTCCCCCGCCCAGCGCCTGTGCATCCTGAACAACCCGTCGTCGGTCTGCCAGCCGTGCAGCCCACTTGACGCGACGTCGGTAGCTGACAGGGCGTGCTGATCCACCTTGTCGGTATCACCCCGCAGTTCCTCCACCGCCTTGGCGGCCTTGGTCAGTGCGGCCGTATGGACCGATGTCTGTCGGCCCCCACTCCCTGCGCCTCCGCCTCCGTTGCCCCCAGCGGAGTTGAGCTCCATCGTCACGTTCTGCCGCTTGGCGGCATCAGTGAGCGATCCGTCCTCGTTGTAGCGGAACGGATTGAGCCGACGGTCCCAATCCTGGTCGTAGGTCATGCGCTTCCCCCCGGTGGTGGTGCAGGCCAATGATCACTGTGGACGCACAGCAGAAAGAGCTTAGGGCGTCAAGTGGGCCGGAACAATTAGCTGAGCGGTCTGTTTCATCACGGGTCTGGCCTGGCCAAATGTCGACTGGGAGCATACGGGGAGCAACCGACGAAGAGCCTCCAATTCGCCCGAGAGACGGGCGACAGCCGAGAAGCTGGTGGTTGGGAACGTGAGGCTTACCAGTGGCAGTTGCGGCCGCAGCAGATGCTGGACGTCAGCGGATTCATGGGCTTCCATCGAGCAGTTCCTGAGCATCGACGTGCCGTTGAGCGTATGGCTGCGTCTGGTGCGTCGTAGTGACGCGATATCGCCGACAGCACCGTCAATGAACTCAGCAACCGAGTTGGCCCCAAACCCCAACGCCCCTCATAGCTCGACGAGATCGGGACCTGCACCATGGTTCTGGGGTAAACCGCCGCCGGATTCCTCTGGGTGCGTGACGCAACAGAGGTGCACGTGGCAGGGCGGCTGTGTCTCGGCTTGGAGACGCACCAGCGGGTCATCGGAGGGGGCGTCCTCGCTCAGCATCCGCATCGTCTCCTTCTTGTCTCTCCGATCAGCGCTAACAGAGGCTGGTGTCATGTGTCCGGCCTCCCCCCTTTGCTGTGCAGGTCAGCGCCTCGGCGAACGCATACGCGGATCGAGCTGCGCTGCGTGAGATGGAGGCGCGCTCGGCGTTGGCCGCACCGCGCGGGCTTCAGTCGGAGGCGCCTTTCGGCCGTCACGCGCGCGGGGTGGGGTCACGGTCGCTGGCAGATTGCCGAGGCGTCGCAGCCGCCAGACGAGTACGTCGGTGACGTTGTCGGCGGTGTCCAGCTCTCGCCACTCGATCGCCTCTTTGAGGAGGGCGGCGGGGTCGTGGCCGGCTCGCTCGGCCTGGTCCAGAGTGGCAGCGAGGGCATCCCAGCCCGGCTCGCGGAGCACATGGTCGGCCTGGTCGGGGAGCGTGGCTGCGACGGTGTCGGCGTACCGGTTTCGTACGGGTGCAGGCAGACGTCGGCCCTGCTCACGCATGGCATTCATGGGGACGGTCGCAGCGGTTCGGTAGGCGGCCCGGAGATGTTGGGCGGCTTGCTGGGCAGCGGCGGCCTGCTGAGCGTGACCGCGGGCGGAGTGCCAACGAACTGCGGCGATGGTCACCAGGACCATGGTGGACAGGAGCATTGCCGTGGCGCCACCGTCCTCGCCCCTGCCAAGCGCGTTGCCAGCGCGGATGATGCCGTGCGCGGCGGAGCGGATGGCGCGGTTGTCGACGCGCTCGGCACGGATATGGGATCGGGTCGCGCGCTCGAAGGCGCGGGCTGCCTCGCCCAGCTCCTTGCGGGTGGAGGCCGGTGCGGTTTGCGCTACCGCGTCGAGCAGCTCGCCGACGCCGACCAGCTGCGCGGCAGCGTCTTCGCCGTCGTCCCCGCTGAGTGCGGATGCGGCGCGCTCGGCGACGTGGGTTGCGTCGCGGCGTGCACGGGCTGGTCGGCCGCCGCGTTCCTCGGGCTGGCGGTCGCGAGCGGGCTCGTCGTCGATGGGCCCGGCGTCGAGGCGTTGCCGGATCTTGGGCAGGGAGAGATCCGAGGCGAGCTTGGAGCCGGAGAACCAGACCGGTTCGCCGTCGCGGTTGCGGTCGCCGGGGAGGGCGACCTTGTATCCGATGGTGTCGCCGGAGGGGGCGATGCGCTTGTCGACCCGGAGGCCGGTCTCGGCGAGGCGGCGGAAGAACTCGTCCTCGTCGGAGGCTCCGGCCAGGGCCTGGCGTACGGATTCGCGCAGGGTTTCGCGGGGTGTTTCGGTACGCCCGGTTCGTTCGGCCTTTGAGCGTTCGGCGCTGGTGGGGCGCTGGGCTGCTGTGCGGTCACCGGCGTTGAGAATCTGCAGGCCGAACTCGGCTTCGATCTTTCGGCATTCGGCCTGGGCGCGGATGCCGTCCTGGTGGCGGCGGGGTCGTCGGCCGTCTACGCGGACGAGGGTGGCGACGAGGTGGATGTGGTCGTCTGCGTGGCGTACGGCGACCCAGCGGCATGCCTTCTCGTCGCCGTCTTCGGCTATGCCGGTGGCGTGGACGATGCGGCGGGCGACTTCCGCCCATTCGGGGTCGGTGAGGCGGCGGTCGCCGGGGGCGGTTCGTACGGGGCAGTGCCAGACGTGCTGGGCCGGGCGGCGGTTCTTCGAGAGAGCGAGGACGGGGAGGTCGAGCCGGTCGGTGAGCTGTTTGAGGGTGGCGGCCGGGTCTCGCCCGGGGTCGGGGGCGAGACCCGGCATCCAGGACGCGACGAGGTGTGGGTCGGTGTGTTCGTCCCTGCGGCCGGGCCCGTAGAGGTAGTTGAGTAGTCCGTACGTGCGGCTGCCGGTGGAGATGTCGGGGACCACGCCTCAGCGCCTCGCCATCTCGATGGCGGCGGCTTCGATGCGGGCGGCGGCACGCAGGACTCGGGCGACCGCCTCGTCCGCGTAATCAGCCTGACCGCCGGAGTTGAGCACGCGGGCAACCTGGTTGAGGTTGTTGCCGGCGCGGGCGAGCTGTGCGCTGGCGGCCATCAGTTCTTCCACCCGGCCGCGCTGGTCCAACAGCCATGTCTTCGGACCGCCTTGGGCCTGGGCGACCGCGACCGCGGCGTCAGCGAGGAACCCGGCGGTCTTCAGACCGACGGCTTCGGCGGCGCGCTTGACGGTGTCGAGTTCGTCTTGGGTCAGGCGGACGCTGCGGACTTGGTCGCGGTGCACGCTCTGACGGAGGCGAGGGCGCGTACGCGTCGCGGCGGGCGGCGGTTCTTCCGCTCCTGGCTGCGATCCGCCCTCGGTCGCAGCCTCTGGGTCCGGCACCCCCTGGTGCCGGACCTCCCCCGCCTCTTGGGAGGCGGTGGCATGCCCTTGCGAAACTCCTCCGCTGCCCGTGGCTGCGGAGGAGTTTCGCAAGGTACAGCTTGCTCGGCATCGTGCCGGGCAGTGGAATTGCTGCAGTTCAGGGGTGGTGCCGGACGGTTCGGAGGGGGTCATCGGGGCTTCTCCGCGGTGTGGCCGCGTACGTCGCGGAGGACCTCAGCGACGTAGTCGAGCGCGAGGACCGGGTGGTGGAGGGTTCGGGGTGTGCTTGCCGGCGTTCGCTGGACGGTCCAGCTCCCGTTGGGCCCTGGTTCGGCGCGGTGGAGGTGTCCGTGGTCGCGAAGGACGGTGATCCAGGCGTCAGCCTCGGCGTGGGTAGCCGATGTGGTGCGCATCGTGGTGCCTCCGCTGTGTGGAGAGGTCGATGGTGTGGTGCGTGGGAGCGGGTGACCCGGCGGTGCAGGTCGGCCGGGTCACCCGCTCGGCGTGGCTCGTTCGGTCAGCCCGTCCTGGTGGCCGAGCCCTCGTTGGCCTCGGCGCGGAGCAGTTGCATCAGGTCGGTCAGTCGGTCGTTGGCGAGCGGGAGGTTCTGTCCGCGGATGGCGTCCGCGACAACCTGGCGGGTGGCCTTCCCCGCCTCGGTGACTGCCTGGCGGGCGATCAGCAGGAGGTTGTCGGTCACCGGATCGGTGTCCGGGGTGCCGTTGTCCGAGGTCTCCGGAGCAGTGACCGGATGAGCCTCCGGCTCTGCGGCGGGCGTGCCGGCCGGGTGGAGGCGGGTGACCGAGGCGTGTCTGGTGGCCGGTTGTCCGCCCAGGTCAGCGGTTCGGCCATCGTGCTCAGACTCCGGCTCGGCCAGGTCCTCCTGCTGTCCGGACACCTCGGCCCGGGCAGCGGTCTCCCGGGTGTCATGGCTGACGGTGACCGCCGGGCGGTTGGTCTCCGGGGCGGACAGCGCTGCTGGGTGTCCGGAGGTGACCGGGGCCGGCCGGTGCTCGGCCTGGCCGACGGGGGTGTCCCGGCGGTCAGCGGTGACCCGGTCAGTTCGGACGCTGGAGGTGTCCGGCTGTCCGGGGAGGGCGGGTTTGGTGACCCGCCGGGCGATGAGGATGTACAGGTGGACGGCTCCCGCCAAGGCGAGCGGGGCGAGGGTGGACAGGATGCCGACGGTGACGTCGCCGAGTCGAAGCCCCGAGCCTTGCGGCTGCTGTTGGTTGAGGCGCACGGCGTGCAGGGAGTTCGCCCAGATGCTCGCGGCCGTCGCGGTGCCGAACAACATCCAGACGTAGCAGCGGGCGGCGAGCGATGCGCTGCGCAGGACCAGCAGGGCGCGCACGCCGTAGGCGATGAAGCCGTCGATCACCAGGGGGAAGACGTAGGTGAGGAACCCGCGGATGTGAATGGCGACGGCCATCTGCTGCAGGGCGTCGTAGGAGAGGGCGCATCCGGCGCCGCCGAGGGCGACTATGGCGGCCCGGTCCCAGCCAGTGATCCGCGCTGGTAGCGGCGCGATGTGCTTCACGCGGCCGTCCCGAGGTCGTCGCGGGAGGTGTTCGTCCTGGATTCCTTGAGCACCGTGGTCTGGCTCTTGGGCTCCTTCTTGCCCTTGTTCCTCTTGCTCGCCGTCTTCTGCTGGTCGACCGCGCGGTTGCGGATCTGGCGGCGGGTTTCCCGGTAGAGCTTCTGGGCGTGTTCCTTGCTGACCTTGAGCAGCCGGGCGAGCTGTTCAGCCGGGGTACCGGCCTGGTAGGCAGCCCGGACGACAGCCTCGCGCTCGGCCTGGGTGAGGTGGACGTCGCGACCGGCCAGGACGGCGTTCACGCGGGCGAAGTTGAGGCGGTGCTGGAACTTGCGGTGCAGCGGCGCTCGCTCCTCTTCGGTCATACCGCCGCGGATGCCGTCGCGGTCGCCGCCTTCGAGGGCGGCGTCGAGGCAGGTGTTGAGGACGGGGCACTGTGCGCACAGTGCTTTGGCGGCGCGGATGCGATCCATCTCATCCGGCTCGGGGAAGAAGATTTCCGGATCGACTTGGTGGTGGGCGGTGGAGCCGCACGCGGCGTGGTCGTGCCAGGTGAGGTCGCCGAGGGTGCGCGGCGTCTGGTTCTCGTTGCTGTGCATGGGATGTCTCCGTGGCCCCCGGGGCCCGTTTGGGCAGGCGCGCCCCGGGGATTGGTCGTGAAGGAGGCGACCGGGGACGGCGGTCGCGAAAGGTCGCTAGCGGCCGTGGCGGCGAGCAGCGGATACGGCCGTGGGAGGCGCTGACCCGGCAAGTTCGGTGCCTGCCGGTGGCGTGGCGACTGCAACGTTGCTGCGACGCGCGGCTGCGAGGGCTCGTCTGCGGTCGGGGCCGTCGAGGATGACCTTGTCGGTCATCTCGGTCAGGCGGGAGGCGACGCGGTCCCCGATGTGCTGGCGCAGGTCGGCCATGCCGAGGTTGGTGGTGACCAGGGTCGGGAGCATCTCGTTGTAGCGGCGGTTGATCAGCCGCATCGTGATCTCCTCGGTCCACTCGCTGCTCTTGGCCGCGCCGAGGTCGTCGATGATCAACAGCGGGCATCGGGCGAGGTCCATCAGTTCCCGCTCGCCATCGTGGCCGGGGCGGGGCCGCAGCTCCGCGTACAGGTCAGCGGCGGTGATCGCCTTCCAGCGCAACCGGACGCCAGCGAGGAGCAGGGACCGGACCGCGCCGTACGCCTGGTGGGTCTTGCCCGTCCCGGTGGTGCCGACGATGAGCAGCGAGCGGCCCTGGGCGATACCCGGAGCACCCTTGGGCCCGGGGCGTCCGGCCTGGGCGACCTCGCGGACCCAGGCGACGACGGCCGGGTGGTCGGCGACGGCGGCCTGGTAACGGGCCGGGATGCGAGCCTCGGCCGCCTGCAGGGCGGGGATGGGCTCAGCCGCCTCGGTGAGCTTGGCGGCCGGGTCGATGCCCCGGGCGGTGAGGATGTGAGCCAGGCGGCGGGCGATGCCGCCGACGGGCTGGGCGTCGTGGTCGCGCATCACAGCTCCTCGGCGTAGGCGGCGGCAGGGTCGGCGGGATTGGCCCAGGCCCGGTGACCGGGCAGGTTAGGCCGCGATTCCGTCCGCACCAAACCAGCGGGGGTGGCGTTCATGGCTTCGTGGACGAGGCTCGGCAGGGTGCTCGGGTGCAGTCCCTTGGCGCGATGGCGGGCCAGTCCGGCGCGGATGTGGGTGGGGGCGATGCCTTCGGCGAGGAGCTTGGCGGTCTCGCGCCCGAGGTGGCCAAGTACGCCGCTGGGAGGGCGATGTGCGCAGGCGGCGGCGTACTCGTCCATGAGCTGCTTGGTCGAGACGGTCTCCGGTGCGGGGGCGCTTGCGCCCCCCGAAGTAGTAGTTCCTAGATCCAAGTTCCTAGGTCCTAGATCCGGACCGTGAGGACTCACGGAGGGCTCACTGAGTTCTCCGTGAGGGCTCAGTGAGGGCTCACGGAATGTGTCTTGACCTGCGGTGTTGTGGTTCCTGGAGGGCTCAGTGAGTGCTCCGTGAGCCTTCACTGAGGACTCACTGATGGTTCCGTGAGACTTCGCGGAGGACTCAGTGACGGCTCCGTGAGCCTGCGATGCGCCGGGAGCGGCCCGCTCTCCGTCATGCTGCGGGCAGGGCGGGTGACGAATGCCGCTCGGGCGGTTGATCTTCTGGTGCTGGCGCCAGGTGACGATGTGCAGGTACCGCTTGCCGTCGTCGCCTTCGTAGCGGCATATCAGGTTGGCGCCGGCGAGCTGGGTCAGATCGTCCTCGACGTCCACAGGGCTGTGCTCAGGACGCAGGGACCAGAGCAGTCCGGTGATGACGGCGGGCTGGTCGCGGAAGCGGCCGTGGTCGTCGGCCTGGGTGAGTAGCCCGAAGAAGGTCCGCTCGGCGGTGAGGGAGACGGCGGCGAGCGACTCGGAAGCGAAGGCTTCGGGTTTGATGGTGCGGATCCTGGCCACGGTCAGCGGCCCCCGCCCGTTGCGGCGTATGCGTCGGCGGCGGGGCGCAGGGCCCCCGTGGTCAGGTCGAGGTCGTACGCCTCGTCCCAGATCACCTCGGGGTGGGCTCGGATCACCCAGCGTGCGGCCGTCATGCCCTGGGCTCGGTTGAGCGCTACGTGCTGGCCCTGCGCGTCGTACGCGCGGGCGTAGGGGCTCGGCCAGCTCCGGCCGGGCTCGCGCTGCGAGACGCGGAGGGTGCGGGCGCCGGGGACCATGTCCGCGATGAGGGCAGCCAAGCGGTGTTGGCGGGTTTCGGCAGTGAGTTCAACGGCCTTGGCGGACTGGACAGCGGGCGCCCTTCCGCCTCGGGACTTGGGCATGCAAGAATTCCTCACTCGTAGGTGGGGTGGGACGGCCGTTCTCGTCGAAAAGGTCAGCCGACTCATCCCGGTTATGAATCCGCACCCTTCGGGGCGGCGGGGTCGGCGCCCGGAAGCTTCTGGCTTCTGGGCGCCTACTTCATTTCCCCCTGAACGTTGGGGACTTGGCGCTTGGCGTTACTTCTGACTCCCCTCCTCATGTGCGCTCCCATCCGGCGTTTTCGCCGAGGGAGCAGCAACATATGCGTAGGACTGCCAACACTCCAGCGCCCAGCGGGCGCTGTATCACTTCGACGCCAACTCGACATATGACACTCCTCGATGAAGCGAGGGCGCTTCGGTGCGGCCTCCAGAAGGGGCCGGCGCAGTGTTGGTGGGTGATCTCGCGCCATCGCCGGGGCGGAGTGCCATTTGCGACGGGCGTTCCTCACGCTGCCCTCAGGCTCAAGCAGGCAATGGATCGGCGACCTCTCACGCCCTCCTCTTCCGTGGTGGTCCGCTCGGCTTGCCGACTGCGGAGCGATCAGCAACAAATGCAGGACGGGGTCCCAAGATCCATAGATGACTCAGCCTCTGCCGATACGGCGTAATGACCTGCCGGTGGGGGCAGAGCAGGAATGAGGCTTCCGTCACAGCGCAGAGAGTTGCGCGACGTCGCCCCGCCGTAAACAGGGGCTGCGGGCCGCCCGCTTCATTGCGAATGACTGCAACGCATACTCCTCCCCCAGCGAAAGCCCGGACCAACTGATTGCCGAACCGATCCATGCGGTGATTTAAGCGGGACCTAAGCCCCCAGTCAAAGCATCCATAAGCCCGAGTTGATGCGCGTAGACCAGGAAAATCAATGGGCTTGGTAGAGAGGCGCGACAACACCAACTGGCCATACTGGCCACACACATGACGGACCATCTCTACGACATGACACGCCAATCCCCTCTTGCCTACACCTGCCGACGAGCGGAATAAAAGGCGAGCGGCAATTTTCTGCCGCTAATGACGAGCGGCAGAAAATTGCCGCCCACTATGCCCGAATCGCGACCGTAGATACCGCCTTGCCCAGGGCCACAAGGTGGAACATCGAAATGATCTTCCATTTCAGGTGTGGCTTGGCCCACAATTCCGATCCCATCGATCATGAAAGGCAGGCAAGATCGAATTCGAGTTCCCGTATTGTTGATGTACGGAACCCAGGGGAGGGGGCGGCCGATGGCCTCCCCCTTTTCCATGTCCCGAAGAGGGAAGCGGTGGCCCTGGTGCAGGCAACAAAGCACGGAGGATGCGATGGGCGGGGGAACCGCTGAGAGCGGACCCAAGCGGGGCGGCGACGAGCCGCTCTCCGGTAAACAGGATGGAAAACAGGCCGGCTGGGAAGACACCCGACCGCTCACCCCAGCACAGCTGATGGGTCTCGCCGGTCTTCTGCGGGCCTGGAGAGCCGTGGCCAGTGAACGGCTCGGCCGACAGATCACTCAGCAAGACGTCGCCGACGCGTGTGCACGCTCTGTGCGCTGGTACCGCGATCTGGAAACCGGCGCCACGACGCGATTGAGCCGCGAGCAGTGCGAGGCCATCGGAAAGCTGTTCACCCTCGGGCGCGACGAGCTTCAGGCCCTGCTCCTCTACAGCATGGGAGGCGCAGTCGCCGCTGGTCCCGCGCCGGCGTTCGATACGCCAACCCGCCGTGCAGTACAGGCCCTGCTCGACCAACAGACGAATCCGGCCTGGCTGCTCGACTCGAAGTGGAACATCGTCGGGTACAACGACCCGATGAAGACCTGGTGCCCGTGGGTCTTGGATCCCGGCGCCAACCTGATGCGGTGGTCGCTGCTCAGCGACGAGGCGAAAACGGTCTTCGTGGACTGGAACAAGCACGCCATCGAATGGCTGGCGATGCTGCGCTTCTCCGTACTCCAGCACCCGCAGGATGCCGAAATCGGTGCCCTCGTCTCCGAGATCATCAACGGAGACGCCTACCTTCGGCAGCTGTGGGAAGAGCGCTGCGACGTCACCGAGGCGCGGGAGGCCTTCTACTACCGGGTGTCCCTGCCGGCCCACAATTTCGAGATCGTCGAGCTGGAGTCTCAGACGCTCTTCCCAGCGGCCTTGCCGGACTGCCGCATGGTCATCATGACCTGGCTGCACGCCGACAACTCCAAGAGGCAGGCCGCAGAGGCGTCCGGCCGGGCCCCGGAGAGCGGGGAACTGGCACGCCGATCGAACGGTCAGCTCCCCGGACAGATCAGCGTCGCCACGGCCGCCGAAGCCGCGACGTACGCCGGCGAGGGGGGCGTCGCCCTGCCCATCCTCAGCGAACTGATGGGGCACGGCTGCCGGCTGACCTACGGCCCTTCGACCCGCACCGTCATCTGGGCCACGCGGCAGGACGACGGCCGCTGGGACGTCGCCGAGGTCAACCCGTACACCGTCATCGTCCGCATGCCGCAGGCAATCCACGTCAAGGGCGCCTCCGAGGAGTACAAGCTGCTCACTCGCGCTCTGCTACCCATCGACTCCAACGACGCGGTGCAGCGCATCCAGGAGATGACCGCGCAGCTGCGCCGGCGCATCGAGGTGCTGGAAGAGGTCCACCGCGACGAGTGGGAAGCCAACCGCGACCAGGTTCCCTACACATGGCACCCGGTCGACGAAATCTAGTAACGGACGCCGCGAACTTGATGGACGACCCGCAGTGGGGGGAGTGGCGAGGAGACCGGCCGCACGAGCCGGGCAATGCCTGAGAATCCTCCAGGCCTGGGGAGCGACAGCTGGCTGCCGTACGTGACCTCAAAGGCCTCGGCCGGTGTCGGCCGGCGGCCGCCTCAGCCGCCTATGCCCAACCCAGGCAGGGTCAGCAGTCCTCGGTCCGCACAGCTGACATCGTCCAGGCCGAGGTCTCTGGGGGAGCGCGCTCCGCGCAAGCGCAACTCTGCGACCGCCATCCGTGCCGCTGCCGCGGCACTCCCCCACCCTGGCTCTGCAAAATTCGCTTCCCACCACCCCATGAGAGGCACCTGCCAGCCCCGAGCCTCCATCTCTTCTGGAGGAGTGCCGCCGTCGGGCACGCCACGGTCGTCGACGAGCACCGTCAGACCGTCCATACGTCCACAGAGGAGCCCCACAGCGCGGTCGTTGTTGGCCCGGTTGACGATATTGAACGCGGCCGCGTCGTCCCCGACCTGTGCCGGCAGCTGTTCGCCCCACGCGCGCAGCAGGCTCTCCAGCGCCTCCTCCAGTCGCTCCCAGTCCGGAGCTACGTAGCCCGCGGGGAAGACCTTCGGAGGGCTGCCAGGGCCGGAGCGGTAGAGCTGCCACAGATACGGCAGGCTGCTGGCATACGACACCTGCTCAGCGCCTTCTCCCACTCCGCGCTCGAAGCGGGCGAGCTCCTCCTGCTCCAACTCCGCCGTACGACGCACGGACAACTGCAGGCCTTCCACTCCATGGTCCAGCAGTAGCGTCCGCTCATCCGTCCGCCAGCGAATGTTTGGCCCATAGGCGTCTCCGCCGTACAGCGTCGGCGGACCTATACGGCCAACCACCGCTTCCAGGACCGCGCGAGCGGCATCGGTGCGCTGCGCCGATGTCATCGATCCAGCTCGGTATTCACGCACAGTGATCGGCAGGCGCCTGAAGTCACTTTCCGCAGGTCGCCGGTGCAGGCGCTCTGCTATGTCGCCCGCTTCCCTGACGCCTGACGCACCCATACATCCACTTTGCACGAAAAGTTACATTTGGCACGCGGTGGCGTTCCTGTCGACGATGGGTGCGAGGTCGAGCTGCATCCGAAGCCCGCTCAATGGGGCATGGACGCTGCGGGATGGCTGGTTGCGAGAACAGCCGCCAACGGTCGTGCGGGCAGGGGAAACAGCCTTCAACTGTTGCATCGAGCGCTTCGCACATGGGCCACCAGGAGAGCTTGACGTCCACCTCCCCGGGGTCAGCTCCTGCAGCCCGAGGGATCAGGTCTCGGGCCTCGCGACGCCGACCACGCAGACACTTCGGTAGCCGTGTGACGGCGGCCAGTAGGATCTCCCCACTGGTGGACAACTGTTCCCCGCTCGCGGACACTTTGGTTCCCGATCGGTGGCCATGTGGGATTACAGACCGTGAGCTGCGATTCGGATCCGGCTGCGGTGACTTGGGGGCTGCGATTACTGGTGTGGGATGTCCACGCCGGCGGAGCGCAGTTTTGTCTCGACCAGCGTGGTCAGCCGGGCCATGGCCGGTGCCTGGTCTTCGCCATGGTGGTTGAGCAGGCCGTATCGGGTGGCGTCGGTGCGGGCCTGGAGGTCGTTCGAGAACGCGAGCAGCACGGGGTTGGCGAGGAAGCGGTCGGCCACGGCGGTCGCGAGTTCGTCGATGCGGGGGTCGTCGGGGTCCCAGTCCTTGGCGGCCCAGCATTGCTTGTTCAAGGCGACGAACCGGGTGTCGTCGAGGGCGTGCTCGGCTGCGGTGAGGTTGTCGTCGAAGCCGTCGGGGACCAGGGCCTTGGCCAGCACCATGCCCTCGCGGTAGGCCGCCACCTCGTCCGGGGTGAAGCCGAGGTCGGCGGCCCGGTCCAGCAGCGCGCAGGCCCGGTCGGGCAACAGGGCCCGGTCACCGCCTGCCAGCCGGTCCAGCGAGTTGCGGCGCGCGGTCAGCTCCTCGATCCGCTCGGTCAGCCGCCGTTTGACCTCAGCCAGGCCGGCGGCGAACTGCTGTGGATCGGCGACGAGGAGGGCGCCGATCTCGGACAGTGGTACGCCGGACTCGGCCAGCGTCCGGACCTGGACCAGCCGTAGCAGGTCGGACGACCCGTAGCGGCGGTAGCCGGAGCCGTCACGGTGCGGTTCGTCGACCAGGCCGAGCCGGTGGTAGTGGCGGATGGTCTTGATCGTGACTCCGGCGAAGGCCGCCGCCTGGCCGATGGTGACGCCGTTGGTCATGGTCGTCAGCGACTTTCGCGGGTGAGGGCGGCGAGTTCGCGTGTGGCCTGGGCGATGGCGTGGAAATCCTTGCGCACGATCGTGCCGTGGTTGCTGGCGACCTTCGCACTGATCTTGAGGTTCGGGTTGCGGGCGAGCACAGGGTTGAGGGTAGTGCGCATGTGTTCTTGCCAATTGTTCTTGCTTCCCAGGGCCTCCCCTGAGGCGACCACGTAGCGGACCGGGACGGTCAGGCCGTCGAGGACCGGTTCGAGGGCGGCGTGGAGTTTGTGGCCCTCGATGGCGATGTCGGCATGCTGGTCGGCACTCATCCGCGCGGCGTTGCCGACGAGGCGCCCCATCGGCAATGCCCATCCGAACCTACGGGACAGCCGCCGGATGTATTCGAGGTCGGCCTCGTCGGTCCAGCCGTACGGATAAGGGCCGTCAACCCCGACCACGCCGGCGACGCGGTCCGGATTCCGGGCTGCCCAGTGCACCCCGAGCAACGCGCCGTAGGACCAGCCCACCAGAAGCGGCCGCTCCACCTTTCCGGCTTTGAGTATGGCGTCGAGGTCCCGGATGCACGCTTCGAAGGAGTAGTCCGCCGACTGGTTCGAATGGCCCCGGGCCCGCTCGTCGTAGGTGATGTGCCGCCACCCCGGCCCCAGGGCGTTGATGACGGGCCGCCAGTGCCGCCGGCTGGCATAGGAACCGTTCAGGTAGACCACGGGGGTACCAGTCCCGCCTGTATCGGTCACGGCCAGCGCGGTGTCTTCCACCGGCAACATGCCACTCCAGGCCGCGTAAGTCGCGTGTGAGTTCGTCATGCCACGAGCGTCGACCCTGCCCTAAGGTCAAGGTAAAGGTCAAGATCAAGCCGCGGTTCCGAGAACCCCGGCACCACGGTGCGCAAGGACGAGGCCCGCCCCTGACGGTGGCCCACCAGTGCCTCGGTCAACTCCTGAAGGAGCGCGCAGCTGGAGCCTCGGCAGCGACACCGTCATCCGCACCGGCGGGACAGCATCCAGCAAGGGCAGGAGCTCGGTGACGTCGTTGCAGGAAGGCGACACTCAGCGTGGTCACTGTCCCGAGATGGGGAGCAAACTTGTCCGACACAGTTGTCCACGACTGGGGGATTTCGACTGTCCGCCGTCAGCCGTGTCCCGCGAGGCCGTTGAGGAGGTTCACTACGGCTCCGGTGAACGAGCTGGCGTTGGTAAATCGATGGCCATGAGGCTTAGGTCCGGTGTGGCACACGACAAGGCAGCACGCCTCTCAAATACCTGACCAGTGCCTTCTTCATCCTGCTCGCGACGGCGTCGATCGCACCGAGCCGCGCCACAGGAAGCCCCGCACACTGCCCGTTGGTCAACCGCGTGGGCGCTGCCAGGCAAGATGGCTGTATGGCAGCACCACCTCCTTCACAGTCCGACACCGAGCTGGATTTCTGGCAGGAACGCCGCATCTGCTTCCTCAGCACTCCGCGGCCCGACGGCACCTCTCACCTCGTCCCGGTCGGAGTGACGTACGACGCGGAGACTCGCATCGCCCGCGTCATCAGCAGCCGCACCAGCAAAAAGGTTCGCAACGTTCTCGCCGCTGGGCCGGACGTCATCGTCGCGGTCAGCCAGGCCGAGGGACGTCGCTGGTCGACGCTGGAGGGAGCCGCAGTCATCAAAGACGACCCGCAATCGGTCACAGACGCCGAAGCGCGCTACGCCCAGCGGTACAAGCAGCCACGGCCCAACCCTGAACGCGTAGTCATCGAGATCAGGGTCACCAAGGCCATGGGCACGGCGAAACCACCGGGCTGGTGACCTCTACATCCACCGAAGTCCTGGCAACCCGCCGCAGACCGCGGCATTCCCCTGTCCTATCGCCGGCGCCACGCTCCGAGTGCAACTCCGCCGAGCCAGCCAATGAGCCCGACTAGGCAGTGTCCGACGGGTCGCGTGACGGGAAGGTGATCACGTCGTTGCGGCCGGTGTGGGCCGGGGAGATCTGTCGGAGCAGGAGTGGGCGCGTCTGGAGCCGCACCTGCCGAAGAGCGTAGGAAGGGGAGGGCGTTGGAAGAGCCACCGCAGAGTGGGACCGTCTGGCGGTGACGGCCCCGACGCCACAGGGAGTCGAGGCCGTCACCCGCGGCATCCCGGAATGCAGGCAGCAGGCCGAGAGAACCTGCTGCGTCAGGAAGCGGGCTTGTCCCAGACGATCAGGACATAGCCATTGCCACCGCGCTGCCCGTCTGTGCCGAACAGTCCGCCATGCCCGGCCTGCCCACTGCCCTCGGGGCGGCGGTTGATCCCGACCCCGCCGCGCCCACCCTTGCCGCCGTCGCCGCCCGTACCACCCATACCACCGGCGCCGCCCAGGCCCACGTTCTCCGGGGGTGCGATGTCGGTGTATTGAGGCTTGCCGCCCTGGCCGCCCGTGCCGCCGGCGGCACCCTTGCCGGGTTCACCGGCCTCTCCGCCCGGCTGGCCCTGCAGGCCGATGCTGCCGTCGCCGCCGTGTGTGCCGACCGTGCCCTGGCTGCCGTTCTGGCCCTGACCGCCGACCCTGGAGTCGTAGCAGGCGCCCGTGACTCCCTCGCCGACGGTCCCGCAGGCCGCTCCGCCATCTGCGGGCTGGGCTTCGCCGCCACCGCCGGGCGCACCGGCGTCACCACCGCGGTAGCGGTAGGGGGGCTCCCAGACGCAGTTGCGCAAGGTATGGCCGGCGCAGCCGCCCTTGCCGCCGTGTCCGCCGGCGCCGGGATGGCCGGCGGAGCTGCCGTCGACGGAGAGCAGCCAGCGGCGGGACTCGATGTCGGTGATCTGGGAGCCGCCGCCGATGCCGCCCGCGCCGGGGCGGTAGGCGTCCTGCCCGGCCGTCCCGTTGTTGTCCTCGGAGCCCGCCCCGCCATGGCTGCCCACCCGGGCGGCGGTGCCGGCCTCTCCGCCCGTGCCAACAGCCACCTTCAGCTTCTGCCCGGGGTGCACCTTGACCCGGCCGACGGCGTAGCCGCCGCTGGAGCCGCCGTTGCCGCCCGCACCGCCGCCGCCCCCGCCACCGCCACCGCCACCGGGATGCCGGGCGTTGGGGGCGAGGCTCACCTCGGTGCCGCCGCCACCACCGCCACCACCGCCGGTGGATCCACCGGCGCCACCGGCGCCCGCACCCCACACGTACATGGTGATGGACTTGACACCGGCCGGCACGGTGAACTCGTGGTACCCCCAGTCGTTTGTGAACTCCGCACGGCAGGTCTTCTCCCCGCACGTCGTGCCGTCCGCCTGAGCGGGCGGCGACACTGTGCACAGGCTGCCCGCCACCAAGGGCGCGACGAGCAAGGTTCGAAGCACATGACGAATCACGACCAACTACCTCGTTCCGTAGGCCAGTTCACTCCAGTCCAGCCAGTCAACAGCCAAGTGCGAGCCCCGCAGATCTCCTCCGCGCATCAACCACCCGAACGAGCGATGTGCACCACAAAGTGCTGGTCCTGGCGCGCCCGGGACCACGACCCGGGCACAGCCGTGCGTCCCGATGGCCGGTACGGGACCACACCGAAGTCAGTCTGGATCCGAACATGATCGGACGGACAGAACCTAAGGTCAGCCCCCGCCCCTCTCAGGAGAACCGGAGCTGGCCTGTGCCTGTTCCAGAAGGATGCCCGCGCGGACGAGGTCCTCGGGGGTGTCCACTGCAAGGCCGGCATCGGCCACGGGCAGCATCCGCACGTTGCGCGAATGCTCGATGAAACGCAGCATCTCGACGCCCTCGGCGCGTTCGAGCGGCCCCTGGCTCAGCTTGCGGAATATCTCCAGCCCTTCGGCCGTGAACGCGTACAGCCCAAGCTGACGGAGGTAGGCAAGGTAGTGACCCCGCGGGTACGGGATCGGCTGGCGGGAGAACATCAGGGCATTGTTGTCCGCGCTGACGACGACCTTGACGACGTTGTGGTCGATGGCCGCTGCCACGTGAGTCACGCGCGTGTAGGCGTTGACCGCCAGGGTGGTTGTGTCGAGGTGAGCCACTGCTTCCGAGACGGCGTCGATCGCTGCCGGGTCGATGAACGGCTCGTCGCCCTGGACGTTGATGTACGCGTCGGCGTCGAGGTGCTGGGCGCATTCGGCGACGCGGTCGGTGCCTGTGGCGTGCTCGCCAGTCATCACGCAGCGAATGCCGAGCTTCCTGCACGTCTCCTCGATGCGAGGGTCGTCGGTCGCGACGATGGCATCATCGAGCCGCGTGGCCTCCTGGCATCGCTGGTGGACGTGCCACAGCAGCGGCTTGTCGCCGAGCATGGCCAGGGGCTTTCCTGGGAAGCGTGAGGCGCCCCAGCGGCATGGGATCACCGCTACGTGCCGGCGCGAGGTGTGCTTCGACTTCGTTGTGGTGACGGCCACGGTGATCTCCGGTCGATAGGCGGGTCAGGGACTGGTGGAGCTGGGCAGGAGAGCGAGCTTGGCAGCGATGGTCGGTGCAGGGACCTTGGCGAAGGGCAGCCACCGGTAGTCCGTGACTTCCTCGACTTGGAGGTGGATCTTCCGCTCGCCGAGAAGTCGGAAAGCGAACCGGAAGTCGTAGTGCTGGTGCGCCGGTTCGCCTTTGTCAGGGTTGGCTGCGATGTCGTGTACATCGATGTCGAGCGGGATGCCTTCGTAGCCCATCAGCGGCACCACGGCGCTGGGCGGGATGCCGGCCTCCTCCTGGAGTTCGCGCAGTGCGGCACTGGGGAGAGTGGTGTCGGCAGGCTCGATGTGCCCACCGGGCGTGAGGTCCTTGTCGAAAATCTTGTGGCGGATGTGCAGCACTTGATCGTGGCGGTCGATCACGACGGCACTGCAGGTGATGTGGCCGGGGTAGGTCTTGCGGCTGGTCGGGTCCTCCGAGCGCGTCAAAGCGTCCAGAAGAGGCATGAGTGCTCCCCGCTCGTCGGGGTAGCGCCCGAGGTATGCCTCGATCGTGTGGTGGATGTGGCTGCCGGACGGGGGCATGTGAATCACCTGGCGAAGTGGTCGAGCCAGGCGCTGGCGATGGCCTGGCGGTCGTCTGCGGACATCTCGTGGAGACTCGGGTCGTGCGTGCCCCGGCTGAGCGCGGATGTGGCGGCGAGTATCTCGGCCTGGACGAGGTGGATGTATGTGCCTACGGCCGCACCGTGCAGGAAGTTGACGGCGTTGCCGTTGGCGAGCACGTAGAAGTAGTGACCGGTCACGTCGTAGCGAGTCAGCTGATCCCCGGCTGGGGTGCGCCGGTAGAGGTCGTCGAGCGCGTCGAGTTCGAGTTCGTCCTCGGAAGAGGTGACCGAGGCGACGTACGCGCCGTTGTGCAGGGCTGCGAAGTCGCTCTGCCGCAGGGCCAGGTTGCCGGTGGCGCACAGCACGAGACCGGCATCGCGGATCGCATCCGTGCAGGTGGCGGTGGTGCGGAAGCCCTGGGCGTGGGCTTGCACCTGCTTGATCGGGTCGTTGTCGTAGACGACGACGCGCAGGTCGTGGGCTCGCAGGGTCTGGGCGATGCTGCGGCCGACTTTGCCGAATCCGATGACGCAGGCGTCGCGACTGGTGAGGATGTCGCCCCGGGTGCGGACCAGGGCTTCCGTGGAGAAGACGATGGACCGGCCGACGAGGTGGTCCTCGCAGTCCTTCAATGGGGAGCGCGCCACCGAGAACACGGGGCAGGGAAGTTGGTCGAGCGCCTCGTATCGCTGATGGCCATTTTCGGTGTCCTCGACGACTCCCAGGATGCGGCCGGAGAACTTGTCGACCAGGGTGTTGAGGCTGGGGGCGTAGTAGCCGCCGATGTCGAGGAGGATGACGTCGCGACCGGGCGCGGTGTCTTCGAGGTATTCCAGGGCGCTGGTCGGATCGGCGAAGAGTTCACGGGTGAGGGCGCGGACGGCGTAGGTACGGCGGACCTCTGCCAGGGCCTCTTTGGTCACGGACTTGGGCTTGGGGAGTACGGCGGCGACGGTGGTCGTGCGGGCCATCGCGCGTAGGAACGCCGGGCGTTCGGGGAGCAGGTGCGTAATGATCAGCGAGGTGGCCTGATCGGCGGCGGGGAATCGTGCGGTGATGCGTCGAAAGAAGGCGTCCAGCCGGGCTTTTTCTGGGCTCTCCACAGCATCTCCTCTCTCGTCGCCAGGTGGTCAGGCTGCCGTTCGGTACGCGGGATGGGCCAGGGCCTGCATCTGTGCGCGCATGCCGGTGGGCAGGTCGACTGTCGGCTGCCAGCCGAGTACGGACTGGGCGCGGCGGGGGTCAGCGCGGGTGGTCAATACGTCTCCGTTGCGGGCGTTGTCGGCGTGGATCTGGATTTCTCGGCTGGCGAGGTTGTTGGCGATGTTGATCACGTCGAGCAAGGAGGCATTGGCTCCGCCGCCGACGTTGACGATGCCCGTGTCGATGGGGGCCCGCGCAGCGGAGATGGTGGCGGCGACGGCGTCGTCGATGTACGTGAAGTCGCGGCGCTGGTGGCCGTCTCCGTACAGCCGCAGTGGCTCCCCGGTCATCGCGGCACGGAGGGCGCGGTGGGTGAACATGTCGGGACGCTGGCGGGGGCCGTAGACCGTGAAGTACCGCAGGGCGATGACGCTGGTGGGGCAGTCGGCTCGGGAGGCGTGGGCGAGGCAGAGCTGTTCCTCGGCGAGCTTGGTGACTGCGTACGGGGAGGCCGGGCGAGGGTGATCACCTTCGACGCTGGGGCCGCCGTTGGTGGGGCCGTAGACGCTGGAGGAGGAGGCTACGACGAGCCGGGGGACGTGCATGCGGGTGGCAGCGTCCATGAGCCGCTGGGTGGCGAGGATGTTGGAGTTGACGTACTCGCTGAACTGCGGTCCCCATGAGGGTCGTACGCCAGGGATGCCGGCCAGGTGGAAGATCACGTCTGCGTCGATGAGGAGCGGGTCGATCGCGCAGGTGAGGAGGTCCGCGGTGATGTGCATGTAGCCAGGAAGGCCGTGCAGTGCGGCCATGTTGGCGGCGGCCGTCTGATCTCTTGCGGGGTCGCGGCGGTCGAGGCCGATGACGGTGGTTCCTGTCTGGAGCAGGGCGTGGGCGAGGTGGGATCCGATGAAGCCGGCCGCGCCGGTCACCAGCGCGCGCCGGGGGCTCGATGCGGTTACGGCGGAGTGACTGTCTGACACGGAACTCTCCAGAGGTGGGTTGGCGGGTGGGGTGGTCAGCCCAGTTGGGACAGGACGGTGCGACCGTGGGCGCTCAGAGCCAGGTCGCCCTGGTGGTGGCCGCGGACGATTGCAGTGACGGCTTCGATGGCGCCGAAGCGCTCCAGGAGCCGTTGTTCGGTGTCCGTGAGGCGATTGCCATATCCGGTGAAGAACGCCTCGCGCAGTTGAGGGGCCGCCTGCCAGTGGCGGAATTCGAGTCGGGCGAAGTCCCTGAGGCGGGCGTCGCGTCGCATGTGCTCGAAGTCGAAGGCCCAGAAGCCTTCTCCGATGCGCCAGTTCCTGGGCTGGTAGTCGAGGTGGCAGATGGCGCTGTCCATGCAGGTGCCGGCCAGTTCGTCCGCGGTCTGCAGGAGGAGGTCCCGCTCGCTGCCCGATAGGAGGTCCGCGAGGTCGGCCCTGGCAACCCAGCTTCGGAGACGATCTGCCAGCTCGTCTCCCATGTCCCCGGCGCTACGACGGTTCGTCGCGTGATGAAGGGCTCCAAGTGCAGCACCGGCGTCGTGGTGCGCCCGCTCCTCCTCGTCCGAACCAGGCAGGAGTGCGTCACCGCTCCGACCGGGCACCGCGGTGAGCAGGAGGATGTGCGTCGAGTCCTGGCGGTCGACTAGCTCAGGTGCGTGGTCTTGGAGATGGCGCCTCCACGTCAGGTAGGCGTGCGTCTCTTGGACGTATCGGGCCTGGCTTCTGTGGTGCTTTGCGAAGTAGGTGTTGCCGCGGGTGTCGATGAGCTGCAGGAGGTGGGGCGGGAGCGTCGGGTCGGCGACGATGCTGACAGCTCCGACCGTCTGGCGCGCGAGTTGGATACGCGGGTCGGCGTGAGCCGTGCTCATGGCGTCGCTCCGGCTGCTAATGCGGCGAGGTGGGCGGTGTCGTTGTGACGGTCGAGCATCCAGCGGCGCTGGCCGAGCCGGTTGTGGTGGTGCTGCCAGCGGGTGACGGAGGCGTGGGAGACGGTGAAGCCGGCTTCCGTCATCGGCCCGAGTCCGAGCAGGAGGGCGTGTGCGGCGAGGATCGTTTCGCCGTGGGCAGCGAACAGGACTCGGCCCCCGTCGTGACGGGCGATGAGGTCGTCGAGAAACGCCTCGGCTCGCTGGAGGTAGCCGTTCCACGTGTCGGATCCCGCGGCCCAAGGTTGGTCTGGGTGGGCATGCGGTCCGCCGTTGGCTGCGGTCTTCACGTAGTGCCAGGGCTTGCCGTCGGCCTCTCCGTGAACGGGTCCATCGAGGCCGGGTTCAACGAGGGGCTCCAGGCCGAGGGCTTGCCCGAGGATCTGCCCGCTCTGCTGCAGGCGCAGTCGGGGGCCGGCGTAGAGCGCGGTGAAGGGCTGGGCTCGGTGCTCGGCGGCCAGCTGGGCTGCGGCCCTCTGGACCTGGAGGTACCCGCGGTGGGTGAGCCCTGTGCAGGTTGCGGGTCCGCCGACGCGGCCGTCGACGTTGCAGCGTGCCTCGCCGTGGCGGACGAAGACGAGTTCTGTGGTGATCATGAGGTGCCTTGGGTTTGTTGGCGCTGATGCAGCCAGCCGTAGCGGTAGCCGTGGCGCCCGGCGTACGGTGCGGTCAGTACGGCGTGCAGTGCGAGGAAGTCGCCGAGGCGCTCTCGGCTTGTCGCCCCTAGCTGGGCGTCGTGCCGGGCAGCGGCGTGGTTGTAGTTGTTCAGGGCCGCTTCGATATCGGGCGGGTCGATCGGGCCGTGCGTCATGATCAGCGTCGTGATCAGCTTGGCCAGGTCGTACCCGAAGGGCGCGAGGGTGAGGTCGTCCGTGTCGACGCTGAAGACCGTGCCGTTCTCGGTGATCAGGAAATTCCGCGGGTTGCTGTCCTTGTAGAAGGCGGCAGGCCCATCGGCGGAGCGCTCCAGCAGCGTCAGCATCGCGTGCAGGGCGGCGGTGTCGGGCAGAAAACCCTTCTCCAACCGGTTGCGCAGCGCTACTTCCCGACAGGAGCGGAAAGCCGCGAGAAGGCTGCCCTCCCGGAGTTCGTGCGGTATGCCCAGCTGTGCTGCGTCCAGGCCGCTTGTCCAGGCAGCACCATGCGCATCGCCCAGGAGCGCGGCCAGGGACAGCAGGTCCTCCTTCTGCGCATGACGACCGTCGATGTGCTCGAAGGTCAGGCTGGCCGGCCCGATCACAATCAGCGCCGGCTGCCGTAGCGGCTTCGCATGGGCGGCGAGCCACCCATAGTGGTGGGCGGCGGCAGCGGCCTTCGCCGGGGTCTCGTAGTGCTTGGTGAAGTGGAAGGGCGTCACGTCCGGCCTCCTGCTGACCGAGCCACGACATAGGTGATGACCGAGGTGGTGGTGATCGGTTTGTCCGGGTGCCACTCGTGGAGCGCGGCGGCCAGGGCGCCCGGGTTGCCGTACAGACCGGGTGCCAGGTCGTACTTGGGGTTGGTGGCGAGGTACTCGGCGGCGTGGTCGAGGCCGGAGAACTCGAAGCGGTGCTCCTCGTGCTCGACCGCCACAACGTCCATGGCCGACTGGGCCAGCTCGGCGAGGTTGCCTCCGTGCGCGGTGGCGTAGAGGCTCTCGTGCCGCTCGGCGCGCGGGTCGAGACCGGCGGCGGCGATGAGGGCGTCCATGTCGCTGTAGCTGTCGAGTGCCTTCGTGACCAGCACGGCGAGCCCACCGGGGGCCAGGGAGCGGGCGATTTCCGCGATGGCTCGCCTGGGGTCGGGTGAGTGGTAGAGGCAGAACGCCGCAACAGCCAGCTCACAAGAGTCATCGGGCAGGGGTAGATGGTGGAAGTCCCCTTGGAGAAACGCCACTTGCGTTCCGGGGTGGTGGCTGACGCGACTTCGAGCGGCGGTCACCAGGGCGGGAGAGGCGTCGATACCCACGAGCCGCTGCGGCTTCAGCTGCTCGGCCAGGACGCGGCTGCTGGTTCCGCGGCCGCATCCGATGTCCGCTACCAGAGTGGGACGGCGATCGCCCTCGGTTCGGTGTGCCTGGGCCAGCTGGACGATCGTCTCTGGGACGGGACGTCCTGTGGTCTTGGCCCGCATCAGTGCGCTTGAGCGGCGGGCCAGCCGGGCGGTGTTGCCGTACAGCTCACCCTGCCGGTCGGGGTCGAGAAACGGGTTGGTGATCACGAACCGCACCCCCGCTCGGGGCGCGGCGCCCTCAGGTGCGCTGTGCGGCGACCTGCTGCAGCCAGCGTCGCGTGTGCCGGCGGCTGGTGAGGAGCACCACTTCGGCGTGCCCGGCGGCGAACTCCTCGATCTTGGTCATGACCCGCGGTCGCATCTTGCGCCGGTACGTCGCGACGTACTTGATCACGCCCCAGGTGATGCGGTTGTGCACCCCATTGCCCTTGTGTCCGGCGCCGTGGCGGATCTGTCGGGAAAAGATCCCCCACAGTGCGGCCGGCGTCGAGACGTCCATCAGCACCACGGTGTCGCAGGCTTCGAGCCGGATCTGCAGGGTGGAGTTGTAGTTGCCGTCGATGATCCACGTCGGCTGCGCGACCAGGCCGCGCTGCACCTCGGCGAACTTCTCCATGGGCAAGGCGTTCCACTCGTCGTCGTAGAACGCGGCATCCAGGTGCGTCACTGGAGCATCCAGGATCTTGGCCAGCTTGCGGGCAAGATCCGACTTGCCGCTGCCTCCGCAGCCGACGATGGCGACCTTCTTCATGGTGCTCCAGCCTAGAGGTGCTCGGGTGCCCGGACGGCTCGGCCGCCGGAACACATACGGATGATCGCGGCCTGCTGGCCCGTGCGAGGCGGTTCATCACGCGGCCCCCCGCCTTGGCGACGCGGCGGCGGTGGCCACGTCCAGCACGGTCTCCAGTGCATCGACCTGGTGGCTGAGCCGGAAGAGCCCCAGCCGGCCGAGGCACTCCGAGATCAGTTCGGCGTGCTGCTGGCTGCCAGCGATCCTCTGGAGGTCCGCGATCCGCCGGATCACGTGGCCGCCGGTCCTGACCACCAGGTCCTCGGGCACAAACCGCTCGACGTGGCGGATACCGGCCGGCGCCAGCGGCAGGCAGCCGGCGAGGACGGCCTCGAAGATCCGCTGCGTCATCTGTCCGGCCGCGGCGTACCGCTCGGGCAGGAGCAGGATCGTGGCCAAGGTACTGCTGTAGAGCCGGGAGACGGCGTTGAAGGGGATTCGGCCGAGGAAGGTGATGTGTGGCCAGCGCGCGGTATCGGTCCATTTGCCGCCAACCTGGTGCTCAAAGCGAGCGGCGGCCGGAGCGAAGAAGCAGTCGAACTCGTCGTCGCGGTCGTACTGGTTGCCGACGTAACCGAGCGCCGTCGTCCGGTCCTCGCTGGCCAGGGCGATCGGGTCGGCACCGTCCAGGAGCGCATCGTCGACGGGGAAGAGGAGGCGGTGGGCACCGGGGGTGGGCGTGAGGGCGGCCTCGCACACCTCGACGTTCCGGATTCGCCGCCAGATGCTGTCCTCGCGCAGTTGCCGGTCCTTGTCCCAGATCACGGTGGGGGTACGACGGCGAACGGTGTAGTGCTGGAGCAGCTCCGCTTGGCGGTGAAGATCACAGGTGTGTCCTTGGGTGCCGCAGGCGGTGGTGTTGCGTCCTTCGATGGGCCAGCGCCATTCGAGGAACAGCACGTCGATGTCCGGGATGCCGGCGTCGAAGGTGTACGCGCCGCCGAGGTCGTCTCCGGCTTCGAGGCGATCGCGGTCGGCCTGTAGAAACACGATGTCGTGGCCGCGCCCGAGGAGCGCGTCGATCAGCGGCCGGCGGTGGCTGCGGCCTCCGTCGGGGGTGTCGGTGACCCCGTTTCCGAGGAAGCCCCAGAAGCTGTATCCGATCTTCATTTGGTGATCCACCGCCCTTCGAGCAGCAGGGCGTCGAGCCCGGAGTTCGCGAGGCAGTCCAGTGCCATCTCCGGGGTGCCGCAGATGGGCTTTCCCTTGACGTTGAGCGAGGTGTTGATCAGGACAGGCACCCCTGTACGGCGGGCGAACGCCTCCAGGACCTGGTGCATGAACGGGTTCTGTGGCGCGGTGACCGTCTGGAGGCGGGCGGTGCCGTTGGCGTGGACGATCGCGGGGATGCGCTCGCGGGCAGCGTCGGTCACCTGGGAGGCCATGGACATGTACGGGGCGTCCTGGCCGAGGGTGAAGAACTCACGCGCGCGGACGGCGGTGACCATCGGGGCGAACGGGCGGAAGGGCTCGCGGAACTTCACCGTTGCGTTCAGGCGCTCGACCACCCCGGCTTCGAGGGGCGAGGCGAGGATCGAGCGGTTCCCCAGGGCACGGGGGCCGGCCTCGACGCGGCCCTGGAACAACCCCACGATCATCCCGTGGGCCAACTGGTCCGCGAGAAACTCCGCGGCGTCCATCCCGAGGGGCTTCTGCTTCAGTCCGGGCCACGAGGTGAGGTCCAGCTCCGGCTCCGGGAAGGACGGGCCGAGGTAGCAGGTACGGGCGATCCCGGACAGGGGCCGTTGGCTGCTGCTGTCGGTGTGCACGGCGACCGCGGCACCGATCGCCGTGCCTGCGTCGCCGGGAGCCGGCGGGACGAAGACCTCGTCGAAGATGCCGGCGTCGATGGTCCGTCCGATGCTGACGCAGTTGGTGGCCACGCCACCGCCCACGCACAGCCTGCGCGAGCCACTCACCAAGCGGGCTCGGCGCGCGAGGTGGATCATGATCTGCTCGGTGCGCTCCTGGAGGGCGGCGGCCAGGTCCTGGTGAATCTCCTGGACCGGCTCGTCCGGTTGCCGGGGCAGGCAGGTCTCGGCGCCGAACCGAGGGGAAGTGCGTGGATAGCCGGAGGTGAGCACGCGGGGCGGGAAGTACGCCGGGTCCACAGCGAAGCCGGTGGCTGTGGTGCGGACTGCGCGGGTGAAGACGTGCCGGAATCGGGCGGGGTCGCCGAGCGCCGCGAGGGCCATCACGGTGCCTTCTTCGTCGCCGCGCCGCCAGCCGAGGTGCTCGGTAACCGCCCCATACACATAGCCCAGCGAAGCCGGGTCCGTGAGCCCCTCCAGCATGCGCACCCGGGGACGGGCGCTCTGGTGAGCGTGGGCGATGGTGGTGGTCTGCCGCTCGCCGAGGCTGTCGACGACGAGAACAGCCGCCTCCTCCCAGCCCGACGCGGTGAACGCGGCCAGTTGATGCGCGCGGTGGTGCAGTACGGGGGTAACACGGGCGTCGGGGAAGTCCTGAGCGAGGAGCCGCAGGCGACGCCGGGTACGCACGGCGACCTTGGCGAACCCTGCCGCACGCGGTATGGCCCGTGAGCGGGTCGTGCCCGACAGAGCCATCCGCAGGGCAGCAGGAGTCTCGGCGAGGTAGCGGATGGGCTGGAAGTTGTACGCGACTGCATCGACGTCACCCGGCGTGATGCCGGCCTCCCCCAGCAGCCACCCGATGGCCTGACGCGGGTACTCACGGGTGTGTTTCTGCTGGGACAAGCGCTCCTCTTCGACAAAGCCCACCAGCTCGCCGTCGATGAGGAGAGCCGCGGCGGAGTCGTGGGTGAAGGAGCACACACCCAGGACGACGGACGGAACGTGGTCCACGGCGGTCGTCACCTCGTCCCCACCGGTGCGGAAGCCGGCGTGCCGCCAACGCGACGATTCAGCTCGCCGTACCAGCCGGTCAGGGCCTCGCCGAGCGGCCCCTCGATGGCGTCAGCCATGCGCCACGCCTGCTCGCGCTCTCCGCTCTTCCACAGCCGGTAGCTGCGCATCGTCTCAGCCATGGCATCCCAGCCCGGGTGCCCCGTCTCGCCGCCGGCTTCAACCCGGTCGAGTAGCTTCTCGAACCCCTCCCACGGCGTGGACAGTTCAGGCATCACCGGACTCGCTGCCACATCGGTCAACGCGTCGGCCTTCTCGATGTCGCGCTCGTAGATGTGGAGGGAGTCGACGTGGTGGTGGTACTCCCCCAGGTCGACGTCCAGCCAGCCGGCGACGAGCTCGTGGAGCGTGGTGAAGAAGAACAGGTCGTACGGCATGCCGATCCACACGTCCTGGCCGCGCATCGTGGTCGACATGTGCAGTCGTCCGCCACGCAGGTGGAAGCGGAAGCCGAGGGTGCAGGGGACGTCTTTGTGGCCGGCGGTGTCGCGAGCCGGGTCGTAGAGCTGAATGGTCGCCCGCCGGGAGTCGGGATCGTCCTTGAGGATCTCGACGACGCGGTGGAGCTGGTCGACCCTCCCGGCCCAGTTCCGCATCCTGGGCCCATACGCACCGCGGAGGATGCCGTCGTCGGCGTACTGCCGCAGCCGCGCGTTGTAGTCGAAGATCCACGGGGCGTCGGAGCCGGAAAGGTGCCAGACGGTCTCGGCCACCGCGAAGGCGGGGTTCACAATGCGGGCGGGCGGCGCGTACAGGAGTCGTGCCCGGGGCTGGGTCAGGCGCATGGTGAGGTCGAGGACCTCACGAGTGGCCATCCCGCGCGGGCTGATCTTCTCCCCGCTCTTGGCCAACGTAACGGCCCCGGTGAAGAGTTCGGCGACGGTGTCGGCGGTCAGGTTCGTCATCGGATGGTGGCTCCCTCGCCCCGGGGCAGGCCGGACTCGGCGCCCGCGGGGTGGTGTTCGATTGGGTCGGTGTGCGAGATGCCGGCTTCGGCCTGGCGAATGATGAGCTGGGCGATGTCGGCAGCGCTGTGGCCTCGCCAGCGGCACACCACATCGCGCACTTCTCGCGGTACTCGGGCGCTCCCCCGGCTCACGAGGTCGAGCGCGTCCGTGACATCGGCAGCCGTTCGGCACCGGTGCGCGACGGCGTGCCCTGCGAGACCAAGCGTGCGGTCACCGGGGCGGTCCAGTTCGAGGACGGGCACGTCGAGGAGTACGGCTTCGATGCCGCATGTGGAGGACACGCTCACCACGGCGTCCGCACCCGCCAGGCAGCCGCGCGCTCCGACGCGCGGGTCGGCCACGGCCACAGGTGGTTTTCCGTCCCCTCGCAGCAGGCGGTCGAAGACGTGGCCCCCTTGGGCTGGGTGCGGGGCAATGACGAGCCCCCAGTGCCCCTGGGCCGCCTTCAGACCGTCGAGGATGATGTCCGCCTGAGCTTGGAGGCGCTCAGGGCCGAACGGCTGGCAGGCCCACACCGCGATCCGCACCGGACCGCGCTCGCTGTCGGCGCCGAGCAGCTTCTGGAGATAGCGACGCTGTGCTTCGCGCCCGAGGCTGGCGAGCGCATCGAAGCGCGGCTGCCCCAGGACATGGATCTCCGCCTTGGGGTGCCGAACCCATGACCTCGCCGGGGCAACGTCGCGGTCACCCATCACCACGATGTGACGGCTGTGGAGGGCGGGCCAGGCGACCGACTCCGGTATCCACGCCCCGTGCTGGACGTTCACGGTGGTGGCACCATGCCGCTCCGCGGCATGGGCGGCGAGCGCTCCGAGCGGGCTGGTGTCGTTGCTCAGCAGCACGGTGTGCGGGCGTACCGCGTCGAGCAGCTCCTGGAGCCACTCCTCCACTCGCACTACGGCTCGCCAGGACGGCTGGGTACACCCGCCGCCGCTCCCTTCCAGCAGGGCTGCAGCGAGGCGTTCCAGCCGATCCAACCGAACGGTATGAGCATCGACTTGGACCACACCATCGGTTCCAGCGGGTGCTTCGGGATCCCGACGCAATCCGTGCACCGTTCCGGAAGCGGTCAGGGCTTCGGAGGGCCCTGGGTGCAGGGTGATGAAACTGTGCGCGGGGGTGGGACAGCACTCCACCGGGTCCGTGGCGAGATCGACCAGCACGCTGGATCGGCCTTGACCGGCAAGTTCCTCCAGTACCGGCAGCAGGGTCTGCGCGTGACGGGATGACCAGGAAAGCGCCACCACCTCAGACACGGGCACGGCGGAAGGTGTCGGAGTGCCTGCGAGACCGTTGTCGGGACGGAGAGTTGTGAGCTTTCGCAGCGGGGCGGAGCGCTCCGGGTTGTACGGCGCCGGCGCACCGAGGGCATACGCGACGCCCGACCAGGTGACGGTATAGGCGCGGTACTCGCGGGAACTGTTCTCCCGCAGCCCGAGCAGCCCTTCGTACGGGGCAAGGGTCACGGGCCCGGGGGCCGCGGCGAACTCGGGCCACGCGCTCAGCGCCAGGAGCTTCCGCACCAGCTGCGCGATCAGACGCCGTACGGGAACGTGCTGCACGTACAACCACGAGGCACCACCCGGCGTCTCGGCGTGCCGCGAGCTGTACGTCTCCAAGGCGGACATGACGTCGGCGACGTGCCGATCCACCTCTGTTCGATCGACCGGCAAAGCCTCAAGATCCAGTGTGGTGATGCAGGCAGCCGTCATGTGCCGAAGGGACGCTTCCCCAACGAGCGCCCAGACGGTCTGCTCCCCCGCTGAAGTCCGGACGAGGCCGAGTGCGCTCCTCTTCGAAATGCTCACAGCAGGCTCCCTGCGACAAAGGGGCCCGACTCGCAGGTCGTGTCGAGTACCCGGAGGAGGTCCTGCGGGTCACGCGCGATCTCAGGTGTCGGGCTGCCGGGCTCGCCGTAGCCCCAGGCGGCATGCACGTACGGCACACCGGCCCGCCGGGCGCACTCGCGGTCAACAGCCATATCGCCCACGAACATCGCGGACGCGGGATCAGTGGCGAGATCAACGAGCGCGAGCATCAGCGGATCGGGGGCCGGCTTACCCCGTCCAGGGCCGCCGGGGGTCCGGACCGCACCAAAGGGGCACCCGAGCCGGGCCAGCAGTGGAGCGGCGCGGTCCAACGGCTTGGATGTGACGACGCCAAGCAGCCAGTCGGCGGCAGCGAATGCGTGGAGCACTTCCTCCACGCCGGCGAACGGGCTGGCCAGCTCGCAGGCTCGCTGAGATGCCTGCGCATACGTCTCGTGGAGACGATCAGCCTCGGTGAGGCCCAGGATTTCCATGATGTCGGCGAAGGGGCGGCCGAGGTGCTGCTCGTACGCCTCGAACGGCACGTTGATGCCGTGGCGTTCGCGTACCTCTCGCCACGCTTGCCGCATAACCGGGCGCGTATCGAGCAGAACGCCGTCGAGGTCGAGGACGAGCGCGCGCCTGAGTCTGGACGCCGTCATCAGGATCGCGCTCCTTCGTCGGCGTTGAGGAGGTGCCAGCTCCAGGCGAGGCTGACTCCGTGCACGGCGTCGGAGGCACCCATCTTGTCCAGCAACCGCCGGATGTGCTTCTTGGCGGTGTGGTGCGACATGAGCTGCGATTTCGCGACTTCTCTTGCACCCGCCCCCTGGGCGAGCAGCCTGAGCGTGGTCCTCTCCTTATCGGAGATCTCCGGCCGCACAGCCTCCGCACCCTTGGGCCGGGCCGCATGACCTGCTCGGCACGCCATGTCGGCGAGCACCGGGCGGCGGCTCGTGTCCAGCTTGGTCCGGATACTGCGCAGGTAGCCCTTGACGGTGTCCTCGGCCAAGCCGATGCGCGCCGCGATCTCGCTGTTCCCCAGGCCATCAGCTACAAGGCCCAGGATCTCGGCTTCCCTCGGTGTCAGGAGGGACAGCAGGGCAGGCGGTGAATGTGCGGGCATGACAAACAGCTCCAGGATCTGATCGGACGCGTGGAGTGGTGAGGACGGGTTGCGGTCAGACGGCCGGCGGCGTCGACGGCCAGCGCAGGAAGGCAAGGACCCGCTTGCCGGTGCCGTCCGGATTGAGGCGCGAGGTCCAGGCGTCCGCTTCGGCGGCTACGAGGCACAGGCCCCGGCCATCGAGCGCACTGATCGGTCCCTTACGCGGAACGGGGAGCTGGCGAGAGTTGTCCTCCAGCTCGATCCCCACGACGGCGTTCTGGTAGGAGATCGTCAGGGTGATCTCCTCCGAAGTGCCCTCGGACTTGGTTCTGCCGTGGCGGCATGCGTTCGTGACGAGTTCGCTGACGATGAGCAGTACGCGATCGGCGAGAGCGCCCAGGCCCCACTCGGTGAGCTTGGTCCGGGTGAATGCCCGGGCCCGACGGGGAGCCAAGTCGTCCGAGGCCAATGTGACGCTCGAATGCAGCTCGGCGTGCTCGATAACAGCTTCCATGGCCAGGGCGCTGTTCATGCCGCCCCCCGCAGGCCATCCACCGGAGTTCATCGAGGGGGCGGCGGCCGCCATGCCGGCCGGGCATCTCCGGCCGATCATTGGGTCGTCTCCATCAACACCGGCAACAGAGCGGCAGCCCGATCTGCGAAGTGGCGGGCCTGGGCGAAGGGGTGCTGCTGACGCATGGTCGCGTTCAGCGAATCCACGCCTACGCAATGCCGGGCATCAACAAGCGACGGTTCCCGGCGGACAATGTGGAACACGATCTGGTGGTTCGCCGTCATGGACATACCTCCCAAGGTCCCTGCCACGCCGAGGACAATTCGTCTCGGCAACGGCTTACGGATCACGCTGCCACTGGGCATGGGAGATCGCATATCGCCAGAGTGATAAGAGAGTTGGGCTGCAATATGGCAACCGCAATGCCAGCATGAGCATCAGCATCAGTCGGCCGAGGTCGGGAGGGGCAGTGAGCGGGGAGCGTCGTTGCCTGGAGTGCGGGTGCCGCCTCAGCCGCTACAACCCGGACGACCGGGAACTGTGCGGGGCCTGCGCGCGAGGCGCCCCGACCTCAACAGAGCCCGAACCGCCCTCCATCCCTGATCGTGTCTGGTCGGATCCCGGGATCCAAGAAGCCCTCCGGGTAATGGACTTCGGGAAGATGAGCCGTCTGCTGCGGCAGCACGCCGGATTACGGCAAGACGACCTCGCTCGCCTCGCCGGCCTCAGCCAGGGCTACCTCTCCCAGCTCGAATCCGGAGCCCGGCGTCTCACTCGTCTCGACAAGACCCAGGCGTTCCTGGACGCTTTGGATGTGCCGGCCGAACTCCGCCCGCTCGCTCCCGGTAGCGCGCCTGCACGCGAGGCACCGGAGCCCGAGCGTGAGGAAGCCGATCACTTGCGCTCGCTCGCCACAGAAGCGGCGCAGTCCTCCAGCGCGTTCGCCGCATTCATGTCGTCCAGCAACGTCAGCACAGACGAGCTTGAGCAGTTCGGATTCACTCTCGCCCGCATCGCCACCGATTACGTCCACGCACCGCTGCTCCCGTTGTTCACCGAGCTCGTCGCGGTACGGGATGAGCTCTTCGACCGCCTGCAGGGCCGCCAGCGCCCCCAGCAGAGCCGCGATCTGTTCATGCTCGCCGGGACGGCGTGCCTGCTGCTCGCGCACGCCTCACAGAACCTCGGCGAGCAAGCGTCCGCGATGGCACAGATCCGTGCCGCGCGCCTGTGCGCCGAGCAGGCGGATCACACCGGGCTGCGGGCATGGGCTGCGGGCACGGCCGCGCTCATCACCGAATGGTCACCACAGAACCGGATGGCACTGAAGCTGACGGAACACGCTGCCCAGCTCGCCCCGGCCGGCGAGGCCCGTATCCGCATCGCCGCGATCGAGGCTCGCGTGGCGGCCCGAATCGGCGATCACGAGCTGTCCCTGGCCGCGCTCGACCGGATGCGGCAGGCCAGGGAGGAAACTCCGCTCCACGACGAGGTCGAGCAGTTCGGTGGCCTGCTGACCTTCCCCCTCGCGAAGCAGGATTACTACCTCGGCGGCACCTACACGCTGCTCGGGAAACACGAGGAGGCCCACCGGCATGCCACCGCCGCCATCACCGCGTACCGCAGCGGTCCAAGGGAAGAGCGCTCGTACGGGGATGAGGCCCTGGCCCATATCGACCTGATCACCGCCGCCATCCTCCAGGGAGACCCGGCCGGAGCGACAACCGCCCTCCAACATGTCCTGGACCTGCCCCCGCAGATGCGCATCCGCCAGCTCGGCAGCGCCATGGATCGCCTCGGCAGCCTCATGCGCCGAACCGACCTCAAGGGCAACCAGACCATCGGGCAACTGATGGACCTCATTCAGGGCTACCGAGTCATCGACGGCACGGCCGCGCTACGGTCGGAGCGATGACCACGACATCTCTTACGCCCCAGGGCGCCGCTCAACGGGCCTGCGAGGTCTGGGGGCTTCCGGCACGCGGCATCTCGCCCCTGCGCTCCCATGCCACCTCCGTCTATCTCCTGCCCCATGTCGACGCCGTTGTCCGAGTCAGCCGGGACGAACAGCGCGCCTCGATTCAACGAGCCATCGCCCTCACACGCTGGCTAGTTGGCCAGGGACTTGAGGTCACCGAGCCCCTCGACGTATCACAGCCCTTGGACGTTCCCGGATACGTGATCACCCTGTGGCGGCACTACCCGCAGCCTGATGGTCCGTCCCCCAGCCCGGAGCACCTCGGCCATCTGCTCAGCCAGTTGCACCGGCTCCCCGAGCCCCCCATCGAGCTGCCCGCCTATCGCCCCCATCTGGCTCTGCGCCCTGTCGCCGAGTCCAGCACCGCCCTTGCGCCCAGCGATCGCGAGTGGATACTCGGCCGCTCCGACGAGCTCCTTGACGCCTACGCGCACCTAGACTTCCCCCTCGGCCAGGGCTTGATCCACGGTGACGCCTACCCGGGCAACACCCTCTGGCACGGCACCGCCGCCAGGCTCGGCGACTGGGACGAAGCAGCGATAGGCCCCCGGGAGACCGACCTCGCCAACACCTTCCAGGGCGTCCGCTTCGGTCGCACCACCGCTCAGCTGCGTGCCTTCTCCGACGCATACGGCTACGACATCACCGACTGGCCAGGGCTCTCGGTACTCACCGAGCTACGGGACCTCCACACCCTCGGCTCCTTCATCCGGCGCGCCGACCTGGGCGACCTTGAGGCGGCTACCCAGCTCACCTTCCGCCTGGACACTCTGAAACGCGGCGACCGCACAAAGAGCTGGGCCATCCACTGACCACGCGCCGACCAGGGCCAGCACAGCTCACTCGCCCTACTTCTCATGCCGTCTGGTGAGGCCCGTGGTGCCGGGTGGCATCGCTCCTGATCAGAACGCATGCACCATGCTCAGCCCGGGTATGCCGTGCTGCACTGTCCAAAGGCATCCGGCCACCCCGAAAGCTCCCGCAATGCCACGGTAAGCACAGAGCGCTGCGGCTTTTTTCAGGATCTCGCTCGTCTTATGCTGGTCAAGGTTCTGCCTGCGCAGCCGTGTCAGCTCCTCGCGTTCCGCACTGGTCAGCTCACCCCTGTCCGGGACTCCAAAGACCCTGACGACTCAGTGATCGTTTTCAGAGGGCGTTAAGTCCGTTTCTGATAGCGGCCGCGTCCGGGTTGGTCGAGGAGCCCCTGACGAACGAGTCGTCCCAGGCGGGAGCGGGTGACGTTAATCGAGGGCTCGTCGGTGGGCAGGCCGAGGTGTTCGTGCAGGTCACGGACGCGGAATACCTGCCCGGGATGCTCGTTGAAGGCAGTCACGATGCGCTGGTAGACGGTGGCTGACTCCGCGGGGGCCGGTTCGTGGTCGGGCCGGGCGAGGCCGCCGATGACCTTGCGGGTGGCTACCAGTTCGGCCAGGCGGGCCTCGGTCTCGGCGAGGGCGGTGGTGAGCTGCTCGATCTGCTCTCGCAGGTTGTCGGCTCGTGCAGCGGTCTCGTCGTGCTCGGCCTGCAGCAGCCGCAGGAGTTCGGAGACATTCATGCGGCCAGCTCCACCTCGTCGCGCCAGGCGGGGCTGGGGGCGGTGAGGCGGCGGAGCATGCCGGCGGTGGAGGCCCAGTAGACGCGGGAGGCGGCGTTGTCGGGCCGGTGGTCGTAGTCACGGGCGAGGCGGCGGTGGAGCATGAGGGTGCCGTTGACCTGCTCGACCACCCACCGCTTCGGTTGCGGAGCGAAGCCTTTGCCCTGGTCGTCGGGGTTGCGGCGGACCACCTCGACGGTGATGTCCTTCACCGCCCCGTGGATGATCACGGCGTCCTTGAAGCCCTGGTCGACCAGGGCCTTCTCCAGGCGCATCCCGCACCGTTCGGCTGCCTGGTCCAGAAGGGCCTTGCCGGCCTCGTTGTCGTGCGTACTGGCCGCCAGGACCACCACACCGATGATTAGGCCCATGACGTCCACGGCGAGCCCGCGCTTGCGGCCGGGCGTCTTCTTGTTCGCGTCCAGTCCCGTCGCCGCCTTCGGCACCCCGGCCGCCACGCGGACGGACTGGGTGTCGATGATCACCAGGGACGGGTCTTCTAATCGTCTGGCCCGCTCCCTCACCTGGCAGCGCAGGATCTCCTGGATCCGCTGGTCGAGGCCGTCCTCGCGCCACAGGGTGAAGTAGTAGAACACCGCCGACCAGGACGGCAGGTCGTGCGGCAGGAGCCGCCACTGACAGCCCGTCCGGTTCTGATACAGCAACGCGTTCACGACCTCACGCAGGTCGCAGGAGCCCGGGTCCCCGGTCGCCGACCGGGCCACCCGCTCCTGCTTCCACGCGGTGACAAGCGGCCCGATCAACGCCCACTGCTCGTCGGACAAGTCGGTTGAGTACGGCATCCGTTCCATGTCCGTGACCCCATCATGCACACGACACGGGAGTTGGGCCGAAGGATTTCCGTACCCACGAACGGGCGACGCCAGACCATTCAGGAACGGACTTAACGCCCCTCAGGGAAGACTTGGTGGGCCCGGTTGGCTTCGTCGCGGGTTGCGTATCCCGCGTTCGGTATGGGCAGCGCCGAGCCCGCCGCTTTGGGCCGTAGGCAGGCGGAGCCTTGGTCCGGAGGCCCCGCCTGCTCGTGTTCAGGCCGGTCAGAAGCGCACTGTGCGGTCCCGGGTGACCGTCGGGACGGCGATTACGGCGTCGAACGCATCAGGTACCGGGGTGCTCAGTTGGGAGCTCTGGAACCGAATCCCGTTGAGCAGTGGTGCTCCCTGGGCGTCGCGCGGTGTGTGGCGCAGGTCGGTCAAGGTGATCCGGTCGGCGAGTCCGGCGTCGGTGAGGGCGGCCTCGATGCTGCCGGGCTCGGCAGGCTCAAGGTGAGCTTCGGCGAGGGTGAACGACCGCGGCGCTCTGGTCGGGGTACATCTCCGGCACATGGTCCGCGGTGTGGACGAGGGCCACGGTGCGGTAGTCCTGGCCGAGCATCCGCTGCAGGTGCTGGCCCATCGGGAGCGTGGTGAGTCCGCCGGCGAACTCCAAAGAAAACGCCGTCTTGTGGATGTGGTTGTTGTGTGCCGCGAGCACGATCCGGGTCCCCGGTTCGGCGTGGTCCAGGTGCCAGCGTACGGATTCGGCCATGTAGATCTCGCGTACCGACAGGTCCGCTGTCAGGCCCCGGCCGGACACCAGTAGGGCAGTCAGTTCGTTCTGCTCTGCGGCCGGAAGGACGGCCCACGCAGGCCCGGCCGCAGCGCCGGAGGCGCAGCCCTTGAGGAACCGGTCGCTCACTTCCAGGACCGTATCGACGAGGCGGAGTGCGTCGGGGTCCACCTCGCGCAAGTAGTCGGCCACCGGCTCCAGGGCAGGCCGTAGCGCCCCGCCGGCGTCGTGGTCCCGGGAACACCAGCGGCCGCGCGGATGGACTGGGTGTCGAGGACCACGAGGGACGGGTCCGCTAATCGCCGGGTTCTCTCCCCCACCTGGCAGCGCAGGAGCTCCTGGATCCGCTGGTCGAGCCCGTCCTCGCGCCACGGGCCGAAGTAGTAGAACACCGCGGACCAGACCGGTAGATCGTGCGGCAGGTACCGCCACTGGCAGCCCGTCCGGTTCTGATAGAAGAGCGCGTTCACGACCTCCCGCAGGTCGCAGGAGCCTGGGTCGCCCGTCGCTGACCGCGCCCCCGGTCCTTCTTCCAGGCCGTGATCATCGGCTCGATCAACGCCCACTGCGCATCCGATAAGTCGCTGGTGTACGGCCCTCTCTTCACACCCCGCATCTCCACATGGGCATGCCCACCCGAAGTCGTACCACGATCAGTAACACGATCGAGCGATCACGAACCGAGAAGGATCAGACTTATCGCCCACTGATGGTGGGGCTGGCCGGGGGTGGCCGGCTCTCAGTCGTGGTGGTCGCTCAGGCGCGCGGTGCGGGTGATGCGGCTGCCGTCGAACAGCTCGATGACTTCGCGCGCCGACCTCTCCAGCAGGAACGGCACGTCATCACTATCGTGGATCTTCACGACGGGTCCCCTTCCTTATCCGTCTTCTTCCGTCGCCGCGACCGGGGCTCTGCCAGGGTCAGCTCCGGCGGGTTTCACTCCTGTGTCCCCTTCTTGTTGGTGACGGCGCTTGTCCGGGCCCAGGGGACGGGGCGGTCGCACGCCGCCTGGATCGAGCGGCGGGCCGCGCGCACCGGTCCACTCCGGCGCGCGGCCCGCACCACCTTCGTGCTCGGTGGGCGAGTTACTCGATTCGGAACGCCTTCGGCGGCGTCTGGTTGCCGGCGTTGTCGTAGCCGACGGCGCAGTACGTCCACGGGCCTTCGGACGCGCTGAGGGTGACCGGGACACGCCGGTAGGGGTGGTAGCCCGAGAGGTCAGCGCAGTCGGTGGTGGCGGCCGGGCCGTACTTGATCTCGAAGGCGGTCAGCTCCCAGAGGTCGAAGACCGGGCGGACCCGGTAATCGGCATCACTGCCTTCACCGAATTTCTGGATGTCGAGGGAGGGCTCCACGGTCGGAGGGGTGTTGTCGATGCGCGCGTACGCGTAGCTGGGGTGGGTCAGGGAGGCGGTCCAGTCCGCGCCCTGGAAGGTGGCATCCGGGCCGCCCGCCGCGCACAGCACGTACAGGTTGTCCTGGGTCGGCAGGAGCCGGGCATAGTCGGCGCCGCCCTTGCCGAGCCGCTGCGGACGGCCGTAGCCCTGCGGGTTCGTGCAGTCGGTCGCGCCGAACGGGCCTGTCTTGAAAGCGACGTAGGACTGGTGGCCGCCCCCGCCTGCGGTGATATGGGCGTCCCAGCGGGCCGGTCCCTCGGGCGTGTGGCTCTGCGTCTCCGTGCCGCTGAACTGGACGTTGACCTGGATGCCGGGGTCCAAACGGCAGCCGTTGCGGTGGAGGCGCAGGCCCGTCCTGTCCAGGCAGGAGGCGACCGCGTCGACGGGCGTGACGTAGACGGAGTCGTCGGCCGGGACGACAAGTCCGTGTGCGCTGCCCTCGCAGGGGCGGCCCAGGCCGCAGCCCAGATAGCCGGGCGTGGCAACAGTGTTGATCAGGCCGACCAGCCGGTTGTCCGTGGCCGTGGTCACCGGGCCTCCGGACGAGCCGCCGCTGACGCCCCGGCAGTCGGTGCGGGCGAAGCCCTTCCACAGCCAGGTGTACTCGTGCACGGACACGTCCGAGCCGGTGACCTGGCAGCTGGACAGGCGCAGGAACCGCTCGTCATCCGGGACGCCGATGATGGGAGCGTGCGCCGCCTCCAGGCGCGTGCCCCGCGCGGGAGTGCCGGTGGGCGACAGGGTGCGCGGGGTGACATCCAGCTGCGCGAGGTCGCCGTAGGTGACGGACAGCCGCAGCACCGCGACGTCGGTGTCCTTCATCGTCGCGTACTCGACGCGCTCGACCCCGAACGTCTTGTGCTCGGCGGTGTTGTCGTGGAAGAACGCGGGGGTGAACGACCATCCCTCGGGCGCGGGCTGGTCGGCGACCACCTCGTTCGTGCCCAAGGTGTCCCTCACGCAGTGGCCGTTGGTCAGGACCAGCGCCTTCTGTGCCGGAGCAGGCTCGGCGGAGGCCGCGATGACCGTCGCGGTGCACGCCGTCCCGCCGCCTGGGCCCGCGAGGAGCCGGCCCGAGGAACGGAACTTGTGCCCCGCACCGGAACCGGCATCGATCAGCGGTGCCGCATGCCGCCCGGCCGGCCCTGCCGCGTACACCGGTGCCGCCCACAGCAGCCCGGCGGCAACCGCCCCGCCAACACAGGCAGCCAGCCCGGCACGCAGGCGCGCACCGGGCATTTTGGCGCGCGTGGCGCCAGCCCTACAAGTGGTGCCCTTCACGGCACTCCCTCTTCACGATCGGCGAATGATGCGCGCCGACTGTGGCAGAACGCCCCGCACGCCGCCATGGCGACTGTGTGTTTTCGGTCAGTAACATAGAGTGATATGACGGAGGTGGGCGCTGCCGCCGGCGGGGGTGACCCTGTCGCGGCCGACGGTTTCGGCGGCGCGGCTCGACCAGGAGTCGATGACGATCGCGACAGCCTGCGGGGATCGGTCCATGCCCTTGTGGATGCGGCGCCGCGGCTGGTCGCGGAGCAGGTTGAACGCCCCGCACCCGGCCCGCCCGAGACAGGCACCGCCTACCAGGCCATCGTGGACGCCTTCAACCAGTACCCCGGCCAGGTGTTCAGGGCTCGTGAGCTGCACGAACTCCTCGGCATGCCCACCGACAAGACATTCGTCAACATCACCCGCAGCCGCCTCGGACGCCTCACCCGCCAAGGCTTCCTCACCCAGCCCGGACGAGGCCGCTACCAGAAGCGGACTTAACGTCCTCTCAGAGCGGAAGCATGGTTGGACTTCATAGCCACAGTCCGGCGAGGAGAGTTTCCGATCTAGGTACCAGCCCGCTCGGCCCGGGTCTCCAAGTGCGAACCGATCGTGGTGCGGATGCGCGGACGCGCCACTCGCCCCTCGGCGGAGCACCGAGGGAGTTCGGCGATCTTCGGTGCTTGGGCTATTCCGAGGGCTTCCTCGGTGGCATTCAGTCCCAGGCGAGCTGGCCGGTGGCTGTATTCCGTCGTGATACCGGCACGGTCGGCTGAGCGTCGGTGATGCGATGGGTCATGGCGGTGTTGCGCCGGAGAGCGCGATTGTTGGCGATCGCTCGCTCGACTGTCTCGGCATGCCCGATGATCAAGACTCCTTGGCGAACCCGCTGACCGATCTGTGAGGAACAGAGCCCAGTGCGTCCGGCTATGCGCCGCGTGAACGGGTTGCCAGGCGTGCCGCCGAGTAGGCGGCGGTGGGAAGCTGGGCGGCTCCCCGGGCGGGTGCCCAGCCGTTCTGTGGCGTTCTGGTGAAGGGGTACCACGTGTCGTCCACCAGGCGGAGCTGGATGCCTGCGTCCAGGTCGGTGATCCGGTTGTGCCTGCAGTGGAGTGGTGTGCGGGTGTGCGAGCGGACACTGGCGAGCTGTCGAGCGGCGTGTTCCAGGGTACTGGGATCTACCTCGGCACAGTGAAGGACTGCACGCACGCCGGCTTCGCCGTGGAAGGCGAATGCCGCGCGCAGGGTGCGCAGTTGCCCGGTGCGCAGTCCTGCGCGGGCGGCAGCAGTCTCGACGGTGCCCTTGTCGGAAGTGTGACGCAGCAGGCGGACAAGGTCGGTGACCGGGTCGAGGGGTCCGGGTGCGGGCTCGTCTGACCGGCTGGCCTGTGCGTGGTCAGCACTTTCGTGCATGCGAAGCAGTTTACTGGCGCGGTGTGCCGCGTCAGAGGCGATGGCGGCCAGCTCGTCACCTATGGGGAGGCCCTGGGGCGGAGAGGGGATGAGACGGTCCCAGAAGGGCGGCGCTGTTGTGGTGTCGGGCGCAGGCGTCGTGGCCACGCGGTCTCCTCGCTGTTCGGTGTTCACAGTGGGGCGCCGCACAGGGCGATGAGTTCGTCGGCGGTGACCCGGCTGAGGTCGAGGCTGCCGTCAGGAAGGAAGAGGTCGGTCAGTTCCTGTTTGCGCTCCAGCAGCGCGCGGATGCGGTCTTCGATGCTTCCCTTGGCAATCAGGTGGTGCACGGTGACAGGCCGGGTTTGGCCAGGCCGGTGCGCACGGTCGTTGGCCTGGGCCTCGTGAGCGGGGTTCCACAGCCGGTCGATGTGTAGGACGTGGTTCGCGCGGGTGAGATCCAAGCCGATACCACCGCTCTGCGGAGTGAGGACGAGCGCGGTAGCGTCACCGGCCGCGAAGTCGTCGACGGCGCGGGTGCGCTGTGCGGCGCTCATACCTCCGTGGTACTGAAGGGCTCTAAAGCCGCGGGCCTTGAGGTAGTGAATGATCAAGGAGATGGATTCGCGGTACGTGGTGAACACGAGTGCTGCCTCACCGGCGTCGCGTACCGGCTGCAAGATGTTGTGCAGGAGAGCTAGCTTCGGAGCCCGGGTGGCCGCCTCGACGGGGTCGGCTGCGGCGGTTTCGGAAGGGTCTTTCGCGTACAGGGCGGGGCTGATACAGATCTGCTTGAGGTCCTTGATCAGCGCTAGGGTCAGCAGTCCCCGGCGCCCCTGGTCGGGGCAGGTGTGGATCTGCCGGAAGGTGTCACGGGAGAGTGCCTCGCACAGGCCGATCTGTTCCGAGGACAGGGGCACGTAGTGGATGATCTTTCGCTTGGGCGGCAAGTTCAGGCCCAGAGCCGGATCGCTCTTGAGGCGGCGCAGGAGGAATGGCGCGAGCAACTGGTGCAGCCTCTCGACGGCTTCCCGGGCCTGTTGCGGGGGCCCAGAACTCGTTGGTCGGACGTAGCGGCGGGTGAAGTCCGAACATGATCCGAAGAGCTGGGGGTTTGCCCAGTCCAGGAGCGCCCAGAGTTCCTCCGGGCAGTTCTCCATGGGTGTGCCGGTCAGCGCCAGGCGGGTCGTGCTCTTGAGGGACTGCGCGAGGCGCGCTGTGCGGGTGGCGGGGTTCTTCAGCTTCTGCGCCTCGTCCGCGATGACCAGCCCCCAGGTGCGCGCACCGAGGTGGGCAAAGTCCTGCCGCAGAATCGGATAGGTGGTGAGTACGACGTGGTCCTCGCCGACCTTGGCCAGAGACCGCCGGGGGCCGTCGTAGACGGTGATGGGCACTCCGGGAGCGTGGGCGCTCAGGGCACGTTTCCACGTGGTGATCAGGCTTTTCGGGCACAGGACGAGCGTGGGACGGGACGTGTGGTTCGCTCTCCACCACAGGTGGAAGGCGATGGCCATCACGGTCTTTCCCAGTCCCATCTCGTGGCCCAGCATGGGGCCGAAACCCACCGTCGTCACCTGAACGAGCCAGCGCAGAGCTTCTTCTTGGTATGGGTGCAGTCTCAGACCCACCAGTCCGGGCGGAGCGGTCAAGGGAGCCTGGGGGATGGTTCCCTGCAGGTGACCGAGGAGTTCACGCAGCCCGTCGGCGGGCCGACAGGCGTAGGTGACTCCGTCGAGAGTGATCTGCCCGTACAGGGCTTCCAGCAGGGCCCGCCGGGCCGGAACGGAAGGCAGGGGCCGGCTTGCCTGCTCGCGCGTGCTGTCGTCGATCAGCACCCAGCGGTTGCGCAGCCGCACGCACGGCATCGCCGTCTCCGTCAGGAGTGCCAGCTCCCGTGCGCTGAGAGGTTCACCGTCCAGCGTCAGCTGCCACCGGCGGTCCAGCGCCTCGCCGAGTCCGATCGGTCCTCCGTCATCCACAGGAGAGGATCCGGTTCCCACGACCGCCTCGATGCGGAGGTCTGCCGCCCACTCCTTGTCCCACTCGATCTCCACGCCGGCCTGACGCAGCCGAACTGCAAGTTCACCACGGAGCAGGGCTGCATCCTTCAGTGACAGCAGAAGCTTGTGTGGCCGCAGCTGCAGCCCCAGCTGGAGCAGCGGAGCAAATTCACGGCCTGCGCGACGCAGCGTGCGGCCCACCCGGTCCGGCAGGCCTGGGGTGCTGAAGTCCGGGTGCCCTTCCCACACCTCGTCGGCGCCCACCGACCCGCGGTCTCCGGAACTGACGTCGGCGGTCCGCGTTCGCTGGAGCCGGAGTTCCGCACGCAGCTGTCCCTGAGGGACATCGCCTTCGCCGGCCCCGTGGCCAGGGACCGGCGGCTCACCAATGCACAGGACGAGCATCGGCATGGCCTCTGCCGACTGCACATCTGGACCGCTTGGCGGCACCGCTTCACCGACAACGCCCTGCTCGTCAGCGTTGCCCAGCTCGTCGGCCAGGTCATCAGCCCATTCCTGCAGGGCCAGGGCTGGCCCTGGGAGCTGGATCTGCGCGGCGAAAGGCACATGCCCCAGAAGGAAGCGGTGTCCTGGCGCAGGGACGAACCTCTCGACCAGCAGGTCAACGGCGGAGCGCACGCACGCCCCGGCGTCGAGCGGTAGGCGACGGGTGCTGCCACCCTCGCCGTCGCCGAGTACCCGGGGAAGGCGGGCAAGTTCGCGCGCGGCCTCGTTGACGAGCTGCACGTGCTCGGGTCCAAGGATGGGCCGCCAGAGCGGTCTGCGCACACCCAGGGAGAGTCCTGCGGCCACGTCCGGCCGTAGCCGACCCTCTCGCACGAGCTCCAGGACCAACCGCGCCACCTGTGACCACAGCCGCGCGCTTGCCGACCATCCTTGCCGCACCTCCGTCCTGCCGTCGGCAAGCACGTGGAGCACATCGACGAAGTCCACACGGCCGCAGGCGGTCACGACCACTTCGCCACCGCTCAGGAGTAGTTCCCTTGTCACCAGGGCACCGGACGGGCCGTCCTGAGCGGACGTGGACCCAGACGGCAGGACGCAGCACAGGAAGCAGGATCCACCGCCCGGATCCGTGCTGTCGAACACCACCTCTGCCCCGCGGGCAACCGCACGCCACACAGCCTCGTATTCCAACGACGGCTGCGCTGGTAGGAGATCAGCTGTTTCCTGTAGAACCTCCCGCTGTCGCGCCAGTCGCTCGGGTCCGCTCCTGGGCTCCGCCTCCTTCGCCTCATTGCCCCCGCTGGGCGGATGGGGGGCCCGCGCATCTTCGGCTCCGTCAGAGCCGGCGCTGCGCGGCCCTGGAACGTGGGTGGTCGGCGCCCCGTCGCGCTGACTGCCGCTGTCCGCAGCGGCTTGGCTGCCCAGCACAGACCAGGCAGCGCGTGAGGGCTGCTCGTGAGAAGGACCCTCACGGCGAGGCAGGTCCTCTTGAGGCGCCGGATCCTGAGTGGCGCCGTCGGCCTGGCCGTCCGACCACACCCGCCCCAGCTCCTGCAGCAGACCTGCCGCGGCCTCGCCCCGGGCCAGCTGAAGCTTGACGCCCTGCCCCCTGGAAGACACACGCTGCCCGTGGCGGGTGCACACCACCCGAACAGTGAACGGCGGCCCCGCGGACGACGTGAACTCCAACCCTTCGATCTCCCCCTGACGTCCCATTTCCTCCAGGACAGTGATCGGCGAGCGGGTACGCGGGGTGGTCCACAGAGGCTGTCCCTCCCCCGGCACGGAGGCACGCCCCTCATCACTGGACTCCTCAGCGAACGGCTGCGGACAGTCGGCGATCGCCGCCAAGAGGCTCACATGTGACCGCTGCTCCGCCATCTTCTTCGTCCGGCCCCTGCTCCACCGGCCGACATACTCCTGACCAGCCAGTGCCACGCTGCTGCGGGCCGAGAACACCTCGTGGGGCGACTCGCCTACCCGCAGCATCTGTGTACGCACGCCCTGAGACCGCAGCATCGCCGTGTTCATGTTCAGAACGCTCGTCGCCCAGTACGGATGACGCGCCAGGAGGGCGATCACCTCCACACGCACTGGTTGCACGAGCTCGCCCGTCAACTCCGAGCACAACAGAAAGCGAACATCGGCGTGCGTCAGCCCGTCCCGCGCCAAGCGCTCACGAACCTCCCTCGCCGCACTCGCATCAAGCACGCCCTGCCGGGCCACGGACGCCAGCCACGGCGGAACCTCCGCCCCGCTCACCGGACTTCCCCCAGAGCACCGTCAACATCACTACGCACCCCAGGACTTCGGATAAAAGCATGCGAATCCCTCACGACGAGTACCTTATGCTCCGCATAGAAGCGAAATATCAACCAAGAGTGAGAAATGGGTAGTTGTATGCATTCTGACCCGCTGGCCTCCCCCCACCGGTCCGAGTCCGATCCGATCTTGGCTGTGCCCTCTCCGAGGACCACGTCAGAGCGCCCCGTCCGCGGCTACGTGTGCCGCGCAGGATGCGGCATGGCCACCCACGGGCAGTACGTGCCCTCTGGCTGGTACGCCCTTCAGAGGTCCACCGGAAGGAGTGAAAAGCACCTGCGCCTCGGCCTCTACTGCTCCCTGCCCTGCCTGATGCGCAACCAGAGGCGTCTTGAGGAATGCGCCTCAATTCACGCTGGGCGGCTGAGACTTCCCGCAGACGACATCCAGCACTACGCAGACCTCCTCGAGCGAGCCCTGGGCGACTTGAATGAGGGCATGACCGTCCGCGAGGTCGGGGACAAGCACGGCATCCCCACGAAGACACTTCGAGGCTGGCTGGAGACCGCGAGCATCAGCATCGGAGCCGACGACCGCTACAGCGGAACCGGGGCTGACACACGGCAGCCGCCCCCACTGAGCGCTGGACAGCTCCGCAGCCTCCGGCAGGGCAGGAGCCCCATCAGTGTCGTCAACGAACTGGCCCAGAAACAGATCCTCCGCGACATCGATTGGGAGGACAGCCGCACCGGACGAGCCCACAAACCGCTGTTCACGTTCTCCCTCACGGCCACCCGCGCAGACGATGGCAGCACCCTGCGCGCCGAAGGACGATCGACAACCAAAGCGGCCGCTCGGACGTCCGCCGCCGAGGACCTTGTCCAACAACTCGCCGCCGCACTGTCCTGATGGGGCGCCCGCGCCGGCGGAGGTGCTCCGGACCGCAGTCAGCCTCGCGGCGGGCGAACGCCGGCAACTCGCCGTCCCACGGCTGGGCCGTCCCGTCACGAACCCTTCCAGTGGTGAGAGTCTGTCGATCCTGCAGTACCCACGTGCGGGTGAGAATGAAGGGCGCCGTGGACCACTCTGAGACTCCGACGCGTTAGTACAGCGTGCCCCCCAACGATTCCTGCACGAACGCCACCAGCGCCTGCGCGTGCACCCGGCCGGCCTTCATGGTTGAGGTGGACGGCTTCCTCTACGAGGCCGTGCCTGTCGCCGCCGACAGCATGCCTCGGTGCGCACACTGCGCCGCTCCCTACCAGGGGCCTTGGCGGTTCGGCCAGGCTGTGCATCTCGACGACCCACGCGTGTGCGGCCAGCCCAAGAAGAATGGCCTGCCCTGCCAGTGGGACATCACCCGGGAACCGTGCCGTGCTCACCTGAGCCCGCAGGAGCGGGAGCAACAGCGTGCCAGGGAAGCCGCTGAGGCCGAGCGGCGTAAAGAGGAAGAACAGCGACGGCAGCGGGCCAACGCCGAACGGCGCGAGAACCTCATCGAGATCCTCTCCGTTGCCTGCCCTCACTGCGGCGCAGCCGCGGCCGCCTTGTGCCGAAGCCCGAAGGGCGTCCCCGTCCGGCCATTGCACCAAGCACGACGCGCACTCGCGGGCATTCTGTGGCCCAAGGAGTTCGTTCTCGAGGAGTACTCCTTCCACTCAGGCAGAAAGGCTCCGGATCCTCCGCTGGACGAGGACCCCCGGGAGATCCTGGACCACCCCCTTCCGGACAAGACCGCACAGGCCGAGCCGCGCTATGCGCGGGAACAACAGCAAGCGGCAGAACGAAAGCTACGCCGGGCTCGACGTGAGCTGTGGCTGGCCTCAGCCCCACGTAGGGACGCCGTCAGCGCACAAATGTGTCCCGCATGCGGCGCAGCACCCCACACACCATGCACCGCCCACGGACGGGGACGCGGCTGGCAGCCCCACACCGAGCGCGTCGATGCCGCCATGAAAGCAGACACCACGGACACCGATCTGGCCAAGGAGTAGACAGCGCAGCCACAGTGAAATCTCCACTTGCCGAACCCCGGACAACGGTGGAGTCAGGCGCCCGGCCACGTCGGCCGGAGCCCACCATTCGCTGCCGGGCAGCGGCTCCAGTCAGCGCTTCAGGTACGTCGTGCCGCCGGCCAGCGTCCTGACAGGCGAGCACCTCCTCCTCGCGGTTTCGGTGTTCCGGTGCACGCCGGTTCGTCAACCGGTGTTCGTCTGTGTCCCACGGCATGTGACGTGCGACGTGACCGGCAGCCGTCCGGTTATCCAGCCTCTCGGCGAACAGCGCCTTCCCTCGTGGAGCCATACGTCGAATCGCCTGTTCAGAGGGCTCGGCAGGCAGCCCATCCCGGGGACTTTTCGGGGACTTTCTGGTCTGTCAGGGGGACTTTCCGGGGACTTTTCGCCGCCTAAACAGGCAAGCCTCCGAAAGACCGGAAAGGGCCTCCGACGCAGGTCAGAGGCCCTTTCCGGGGCTAAGTCCCAGGTAGCGGCGGACGAGTCGGCCTGTACGCCGGGTTCTGTCACCCTCGGGCCTTGCGGGCCGAGGGGAGACGGCCATCCATCTAGGGCTGCCGTTGCCGGCAGCCTCGTGCGGTCTACCCGCGGACTCGGGCGGGCAGCCCTCGGTCGTCCGCGCAGGGGCATCAGCCGATGCCCCCTCTTGACCTTGCTCCGGGTGGGGTTTACCTAGCCCTCCGAGTCACCTCGGAGGCTGGTGGTCTCTTACACCACCGTTTCACCCTTACCGGAGACCGAAGCCTCCGGCGGTTTGCTTTCTGTGGCACTGTCCCGCGGGTCACCCCGGGTGGGCGTTACCCACCACCCTGCCCTGTGGAGCCCGGACGTTCCTCGGGAGGATCGTCAAGATCCCCACGCGGCCGCCCGGCCGGCTCGTCCGCCGTGCCGCCCATGCTACCTGCCGCGGGAGCCGGGGCCGCGCGGCGGTGCGGGCCTTGACCTTGTCGCAGCGGCAACGTTTCTACTGGCCGCATGAGAATCGGTGAGCTCGCAGGACTGGTCGGCGTGAGCACCCGCGCCGTACGCCACTACCACCACCTCGGACTGCTGCCCGAGCCCGAACGCCGGGCCAACGGCTACCGGGAGTACGGGCTGCGGGACGCGGTGGCGCTCGCGCGGCTGCGGCGGCTGACGGAGCTGGGGCTCGGGCTGGACGAGGTGCGGGACGTGCTGGCCGACGACTCGGGGCGTGAGCTGCACGAGGTGCTGGCCGAGCTGGACGCGGACCTGGCCCGCCAGGAGGCGGAGATCCGGGCGCGAAGGTCCCGGCTGGCCGCGCTGCGGCAGCAGGCCGAGGAGGACGGCGGGCTGCCCGCCGAGGGCCCCGTATCGGACGAACTGGCCGCGGTCTTCCGGGAGATGGCCCGCACCTCGGCCGCGCGGCCCGGCCCGGAGCCCGCGATGGCGGCGAAGGAGCGGGAGGTGCTGGCGCTGCTGGAGTCGGCGGGCGGGGCCGGCGGGGCGGGAGCGGGCAAGCGGGTGGTGGAGTTGCTCGGAGAGGTCACCGCGGCACCGGGGGCGATGGAGCAGACGTACGAGGTGTACGGGCTGCTCGATGCACTGGCGGAGGCCGCGACGGACGACCCCCGGGTGGCGCGGACCGCGCAGGCGCTCGCCGACTGCATACCGGACGCGGTGCTCGCCGCGGTCGGCGTGGAGAACTGGGAGCGGGCGGCCGGGCCGGCCGCGGGCGCGGACGGCGGCTTCATGGCGGCGTACTACGGGCACTTCGCGCCCGCGCAGGCCGAGGCCGTACGGCGGGCGATCCGGCTGGTCGCGGAGCGTGCGCGGTGAGCCGGCGGGGCGGAATGCAGCGCCGGGACGGGACGCTGCGACGGGAGGGGACGCTGCGACGGCTGGCTGCCCATGAGGGCCGGTGGCTGGTGAGCCTGGGCTACTGGGTGGCGCGGCGCCGGATCGGGGTGGCGCCCGGCGGCCGGGCCATGCCGTATGCGGCGGCGCAGGCGGCGATCGTGTACGGGCTGACGTTCGTGTGTGTGGTGGAGACGGCCGGGCTGCATGTGCTGCTCGGCCGCGTTCCGGCGGCACAGGCGGTGATGCTCGTCGTCGATGTCTACACGGTGCTGATGATGCTGGGCTTCCAGGCGGCGGCGGTCACCCGGCCGCATGTGCTGGAGGCGGGCGTGCTGTGGCTGCGGGACGGGGCCCGTAGGGAGCTGCGGATACCGGTGGAGCGGATCGCCTCCGTGCACTACGACCTGCGGTTCACCAAGCAGGCCACCGAAGAGACCGCCAAGGAGCAGCAGCCGAAGGGCGGGGTGGTGGAGCTGGCGGTCGGCGGGCAGACATCGGTGACCGTCGAGCTGGTCGAACCGGTGGAGGCGGTACGGATGTTGGGGCGGCGGGAGCAGGTGCGTACGGTGCGGTTCCATGCCGATGACGCACGGGGCGCGGTGGCGGCCGTACGGGCGGAGAGGGCGGCAGTGGCGGCGGTACGGGCGGAGATGGCGGGGGTGACGGGCCAGGAATCGGGCCGAGCACCGGGGCGGGCACCGGGCGAGGCACCCGGGGCTGCCCCGTCGCGGGGTGTGGTCAGGCGGGGGTGAAGCGGACCGGGTCGCGGCCCGGTTCGGCCTCGGTGAGGCGGACCTGGATGTGGTGGCCGAGGGGCAGCGCGGGGCCTCCGGGGGTGGCTTCGACCGGGCCGATGACGGCCGGGTCGTAGAGGTGGACGATGCCGTGGGTGGGGTCCTGCTCCTGGATGTCGACGACCATGGCCTCGAAGATCTCGCCGACCCGGTCGCGCAGCAGCGCCGCCTCGACGAGGTCGACGCAGGCCCGCTCGACCTGGTTGGCGCGCTGAGCGCCATGCTCCATCTCCCGGGGCAGGGCGGGCAGCGCGCTGCGGACCCAGGCGGGCGGTTCCGCGCCGGCCGAGGCGGCCAGGCACAGCTCGGAGGTGTAGCGGTCGACGAGCCGGCGCAGCGGCGCGGTGGCGTGCGCGTACGGGGCCGCAACGGCGGCGTGCATCGCCTCGGAGGCCTTGGGCGGGGCGCCGTCGAAGGCGGTGTAGCCGGCGCCGCGCAGCAGGGCGGTGCACTCCTGGAGGAACGCGGCGTGCGCGGCGCGGCGCGGGTCGAGGGTGCGGATCAGCGCGGAGTACGAGGTGTGGTGCGGCCAGTCGACGCCGAGCGCGCGGGCGGTCAGCCGCAGCCGGGCGACCGAGCCGTCCGGGGCGGTGGGCAGCGTACGGAGGATGCCGGTGCCGGAGGCCAGCATCAGCTCGGCCGCGGCCATACCGGTGAGCAGGGAGATCTGTGCGTTCCAGGCGTAGGCCGGGAGCGGGGCGCGGTATTCGAGCGTGTAGCGGCCGTTGTGCTCGACGATCTCCTGCTCGGGGACGTGGAGCGAGATCGCGCCCCGGGCGACCTCCAGCTCCTCGCGCAGCAGCCCGATCTCACGCAGCAGGGCGAGCGGCTCCTCGGCGGTCCCGTCGTCGATGACCCGCTGGACACCGGCGTAGTCGAGCTTGGCGCGCGAGCGGACCAGGGCACGCCGTACGGAAGTGCTGGTCAGAGCGCCCTCCGGGTCGAGATCCAGCTGCCACAGAACGGCCGGGCGGTCCCGGTCGGGCAGCAGGCTGGCGGCGCCCTCGCTGAGCACGTACGGGTGCAGCGGGACCCGCTCGTCGGGGAAGTAGAGGGTCGTCACGCGGTGGTGCGCCTCGGCGTCCAGGGCGCCACCGGGCGTCACGAAGGAGGCGATATCGGCGATGGCGTAGTGGATGCGGAAGCCCCCGCCGGGCCGCCGGGACAGGAACAGCGCCTGGTCGAGGTCGAGCGAGCCGGGCGGGTCGATCGTGAAGAGCGGGAGGTCGGTGGCGTCCTCCAGGGTGTGCTCGGTCGACACCGCGCCATCGGCGGCCGGGATCCGCGGCGCCCGGGCGGCGCTCTCCGCCTCGGCCTGTGCCGTGGGCGGGAAGTGGTACGGGATCTCCAGCTTTCCGCGCAGCTCATGCAGCGCGGCACGCAGCGGGGCATCGGCTGCGTCGATCACATGCATATGGAGACGGGGCATGAAATCGAGCGTATGGCGGGTGGGCGCAGGTGGCGCGCCGTAGGGGGCGGGCCTGGTGCGCAGCGGGCGCTGGTGGCGCGCCGTACGGGGCGGACCTGGCACTACCGGGCGGTCCGTCGCGAGGGGGGCGGGCGGGTGGTGGGTTCCTCGGTTGCGGGCGGCAGGCCATACGCTTTTCCGGGGCCGCACCCCCGCCCGTACCGCCGTGAAGGAGAACACCGTGCTCGTGCTGTTGCCGCCGTCCGAAGGGAAGGCCGCAGGAGGTGCCGGGGCGCCGCTGGAGATCGGGGCGCTGTCGCTGCCGGGGCTGACCGCAGCGCGCCGGGCGGTGTTCGAGGAGCTGGTCGAGCTGTGCGCGGCGGACGAGACCAAGGCCCAGGAGGTCCTCGGGCTCAGCGACGGCCTCAGGGGCGAGATCGCCAAGAACGCGGGGCTGCGGACGGCCGGGACGCGGCCGGCCGGCGAGATCTACACCGGTGTCCTCTACGACGCGCTCGGACTGGCCTCCCTGGACGCGCGGGCGCGCAAGCTGGCCGAGCGGTCGCTGCTCGTCTTCTCGGGGCTGTGGGGCGCCGTACGGATCGGCGACCGGATTCCGTCGTACCGCTGCTCGATGGGGGTGAAGCTGCCGGCGCTCGGCGCGCTGGGCGCGTACTGGCGGGCGCCGATGGCAGAGGTGCTGCCGGAGGCGGCCGGGGACGGTCTGGTGCTGGACCTGCGCTCGGCGGCGTATGCGACGGCGTGGAAGCCCAAGGGCGAGGTGGCCGGGCGGACCGCGACGGTGCGGGTGCTCCAGTCGAAGATCGTGGCCGGTGTGGAGAAGCGGTCGGTGGTCAGCCACTTCAACAAGGCGACCAAGGGCCGGCTGGTACGGGATCTGCTGTCGGCGGGCCTCACCCCGGCGGGTCCTGCGGAGCTCGTCGAGGCGCTGCGGGAGCTGGGTTACGCCGTCGAGGCACAGGCTCCGGCGAAGAGCGGCAAGGCATGGGCCATTGATGTGATCGTGACGGAGCTCTAGGGGCTGCCCACCGGCCACCGTCCACCGCCCGCCGCCCACCAGCCACCAGCCACTGTCCGCTGTCCGCTGTCCTGGCCATCGGGCACCGGGCATCGGGCATCGGCGCTGTCCAACCAGCCATCCGGCCTCGGCCAGGCGGAAGCAGTTGCAACATGCGCAACATTCGTTGCGGAGCGTGGTCCATCGGCGCACCATGGGCCACGTGACCAGCGCCACCTCCGCCCCCGTGCCCGCCGCCCGGTCGGTCCTGGGCCTCACCCCCGTCCTCCCGGTCGTCACGCTGGACGACGCTGCCGACGCCGTACCGCTGGCCCGTGCCCTGGTCACCGGCGGGCTGCCCGCGATCGAGGTGACGCTGCGGACGCCCGCCGCGCTGGACGCCATCCGGGCGATCGCCGGCCAGGTCCCCGAGGCGGTGGTCGGCGCCGGCACCTTGCTCACCCCCGAACATGTCGCCGCGGCCGGGGCGGTCGGCGCGCAGTTCCTGGTGAGCCCCGGCTGGTCACCGCGGCTGCTGCGCGCGATGCGGGACTCCGGCATCCCGTTCCTGCCGGGTGTCTCGACGGCCTCGGAGGTGGTGACGCTGCTGGACGAAGGCGTCACCGAGCTGAAGTTCTTCCCCGCCGAGGCGGCGGGCGGCACGGCCTATCTGAAGTCGCTGGCCGCGCCGCTGCCCCGGGCCCGGTTCTGCGCGACGGGCGGGATCACCCTGGCGTCCGCGCCGTCGTATCTGGCGCTGCCGAACGTCGGCTGTGTGGGCGGCACATGGATGGTGCCCGCCGATGCCCTGGCCGCCAAGGACTGGGGCCGGGTCCGCCGGCTCGCCCAGGAGGCGGCGATGTTGGCGGTCTGACGGCCTGACAGGCCTGACGCCGGGGCGGCGGTCTGACGGCCTGACAGGCCCTGACGACGGTCCGCATATTCCTGACAGCCCGTCAGTTCCACAGGCCCCCCCGGCCCCGGCCACCCCCGTCCCGCCGCCTACCGCCTACCGCAAATGCGAAGTGTCGTTCAGCAGCCGCAGCGAGGCATTGCCGTCCGAGTAGTAGGCGACCGCGGACAGCGAGGCCGCGGAGAGCTCCATGCGGTACAGCGACTCCGGTGGGGCGCCCAGCGCCAGCCGGACCAGCGTCTTGATCGGTGTGACGTGCGAGACCAGCAGCACGGTCCGGCCGGCGTAGCGGGCCAGGAGCTTGTCACGGGTGACGGCCACCCGACGGGCGACCGTCGCGAAGGACTCGCCACCGCCGGAGGGCGCCGCCTTGGCCGAGCGGAGCCAGGCGTCGAGGTCGTCGGGGAAGCGCTCGCGCACCTCGGCGAAGGTCAGCCCCTCCCAGGCCCCGAAGTCGGTCTCGCGCAGGCCCTCTTCGACACGGACCTCCAGGCCGAGCCGGCCCGCGACCACCTGTGCGGTCTCCCGGCAGCGGCGCAGCGGTGAGCTGACGACGGTCTGGATCGTGCCGCGGGCGGCGAGCGCGGCGGCGGTCGCCTCGGCCTGGCGGTGTCCGACGGCGGAGAGTTCGGGGTCGGTGCCGCCGCTGCCGGAGAACCGTTTCTGGGGCGTGAGGGCCGTCTCGCCGTGGCGCAGCAGGACGAAGGTGGCGGGCACCCCGAGGTCGGGGGCGCCCCAGCCGACCGGCGGGGCGGCGACCGCCTCCGGCGCCTCGGCGGCCTCCGCGGCCTCGTCGGCGGCGAGGGCGGCGGCGCTGCGGGCCGGCGCCGCGGGCGTCGCAGCCGTGGCCAGCGCCGCCCTGGAGTCCTGCGGCTCCCACTGCCTGCCGAGCTTCCCGGCGTCCATCGCCTCGTTGGCGAGCCGGTCGGCGTGCTTGTTCTTCGCGCGCGGGATCCACTCGTACGAAACCCGCTCGGCCGGGAAGACCGCCCTGGCCTCGGCGGCCAGCGGCTTCATGTCCGGGTGCTTGATCTGCCAGCGCCCGGACATCTGCTCGACGACCAGCTTGGAGTCCATCCGCACCTGGATGCGGGCCTCCGGATCCAGCGCACGCGCCGCCCGCAGGCCGGCCACCAAGCCCTTGTACTCCGCGACGTTGTTGGTCGCGGTGCCGATGAACTCGGCGGCCTCGGCCAGCGCCTCGCCCGTCTCGGGGTCGAGGACGACCGCGCCGTAGCCGGCCGGCCCCGGGTTGCCCCGGGACCCGCCGTCCGCCTCGACGATCAGCGTGCGCGGCATGGCCTACAGGCCCGAGTCGGGCGTCCGGACCAGGATCCGGCCGCAGTTCTCGCAGCGCAGGACGGTGTCAGGGGCGGCCGCCCGTACGTCGTTGACCTCGGTGATGTTCAGTTCCAGGCGGCAGCCCTCGCAGCGGCGCTGGTAGAGGCGGGCCGCGCCGACGCCGCCCTCCTTGGTGCGGATGCGGTCGTAGAGCTTGAGCAGATCGGCCGGGATGTCGGCGACGGTCAGCTCGCGCTCCTTGGTGACCGTGGCGACCTCGGCGTCGATCTCGCTGCTCGCGGCGTTGCGGCGGGCGACGGCGTCATCGACCTTGGCCTGGATGGCCTCCACCCGGGCGGTCAGTTCGGCGACGCGCTCCTGGGCGGCCTCGCGGCGCTCCATGACCTCCAGGACGACGTCCTCCAGATCGCCCTGGCGCTTGGCCAGCGAGGCGATTTCGTGCTGGAGGTTCTCCAGGTCCTTGGGCGAGGTGACGGCGCCGGAGTCGAGGCGCTTCTGGTCGCGGGCGGCGCGCTGGCGCACCTGGTCCACGTCCTGTTCGGCCTTGGTCTGCTCGCGGCTGGTGTCGCTCTCCTCGGTCTGCGCGGCGACGAGCAGGTCGCGCTGCTGGGTGAGGTCGGCCTCCAGGGTCTGCAACTCGGCGAGCTCGGGGAGGTTCCTCCGCCGGTGCGCGAGCTGGGCGAGCCTGATGTCGAGGTCCTGGACCTCGAGGAGGCGGATCTGGTCGGCGGGCGCGGCGTTCAGCGTGGGGCTCCTGTGGTGTTCGTCGGGGTGAAGAAGGGGGTGGACGCCGCGTGGGCGGTCCAGGGGTCGGTGACCGTACGGGAGACATGCGTGCGCAGTCCCCAGTCGTGCCGGTCGGAGACCGCGTCCAGCTGGGCCGCGGCCTGTTCGCACCACGGCCATTCGGTGGCCCAGTGGGCGGCGTCGAGCAGCGCCAGCGGGCCGTTGCGGGTGTTCTGGGTGGCCTCGGACGCCGGGTGGTGACGGAGGTCGGCGGTGAGGAAGGCATCCACACCGGCGGCCCGTACGTCGTCGAAGAGGCTGTCACCGGAGCCGCCGGAGACCGCGACGGTGCGGATCTCACGCTCCGGGTCGCCGGCGGCCCGGATGCCCTGCGCGGTGGCCGGCAGATGCGCGGCCGCGTACGAGGCGAACTCGGCCAGCGACATCGGATGCGGCAGCTCGCAGATCCGGCCGAGGCCGCGACGGCCTTCCGGATCGGTCGGGTCCGGCACCAGCGGGCCGAGGATCCGCAGGTCCAGGGCACCGGCCAGGGCATCGGAGACGCCGGGGTCGGCGGTGTCGGCGTTGGTGTGCGCGACATGCAGGGCGATGTCGTGCTTGATGAGCGTGTGCACGACCTTGCCCTTGAAGGTCGAGGCCGCGACCGTCGTCGTACCGCGCAGATAGAGCGGGTGGTGCGTCACGAGGAGGTCGGCGCCGAGCCGCACCGCCTCGTCGACGATTTCCTGGACCGGGTCGACGGCGAACAGCACACGGCGGACCTCGGCATCGGGGTCCCCGCAGACCGTCCCGACGGCATCCCACCCTTCGGCCCGCTCGGGGGGCCAGAGTGCGTCGAGCGCGGCGAGGACTTCAGACAGTACGGGCACGGGTGGAAGGTTACCTCCCGGGTGTGACAGCGGGTGGGGTCGTGGCGCGGGACAGGCATGGGGCGCGGACGCGGCGCGCCTCCCCGGGCACTTCGGGGCCTCGGCGCCTCCTCCACCTCTCCCCCGGCCGGCTCGGGCCCACCGGACGCAACCGCCGTGGAAACCCGAAGCACAACCGCCCGGCCCACCACCGCAGAACCGGACAACCGCCACCCTTATGCGTGAAGTGCCGCAACTCGCGGCGATCGGCCGGAAGTGCGAAAACTAGCTTCGGTGCCAACTGGAGGTGACCACTCGATGACGATCTGTGCCACTGAGGGCGTCACGGCGCCGGCCGACCCGTACCGCACGGCGCCGGCCGGCCGGTACCGCACGGCGCTGACCATCGCCGCCGACGGCTCGTACGCCGCCCGGCTCGCCCGTCACGACGACGCCGCCGGGAGCTGGTTTCCGGAGCGCTGGACACTGAGCGGGCCCGAACCGTACGCCGTACCGCTGCCGGGCAGCCAGCCCGAGGAGCCGGACTGCGAACTGCTGCCCCTCACGGACGGCCGGGTGCTGATCCTGCGCCGCGTCGCCGACCGCTTCGCCCTCTCCCTGATCTACCCGACGGAGCCCGGGACCGGCGAACTCCTGCTGGGCGCCGTGGAGGCGCCCGAGCTGACCCTGCTGCCGCCCTGCCCCGGTGGCACGCGCAGCTACGCCCTGGCACCAGGGACGCACCGCACCGGGCTGTGGCTGGTGCACGGCGGCACGGACGGCCCCGAGCGGATCGCCGAGATCCCTGGGCGCTGTACGGGCGGCGTCTGGCTGGACCGCAGCGGCCGACTGCTGGCTCTGGACCGGGAGTTGGACGGCCCGACGAAGACGGTGGTGGTCGATCTGGAGCGCGACGGCGAGACCGGCCCGCTGCTCCAGATCACCGAGGAGAGCAACGACCGGCTGCTGCTCGCCGATCCGGACAGCGGGCTGCTGCTCGTACGGTCGGACGCCCCCGGGTACGACCGGCTGGGCTGGGGCGTACTGGGCAGCAGCCGACCGGTGCGCTTCCCGGAGTGCCTGCGGCCCGCCGATGTCGCCGTCACACCGTTCGCCGTCCAACCGGGGCAGATGCTGGCGCCGGAGAGCTGCGCGGTGGCCTTCCGGATGGACGCGGCGAGCGGTACATGGCTGGGGATCTGGCGGCCCCTGGGGCGACAGCTACGGCAACTCCCCGTACCGGAAGGGTGGCTGACGGGCGCCGGGCTGTGGACGGCGGGCGGCGAACTGCTGCTGCCGTACGCGACGGATGCGGAACCGTGCGGGGTGGCACGGATGGCCATACCGCTGGAGCCGGTCGAGACGGCGGGGCGGGGGGGCACGCCGAAGCTTGCGGAACTGGAGGCACGGAGGGGTGCGGAGGCACGGAGGGGTCCGGAGGAGCCGGAGGAACCTGTTAGGCCGGAAAGGCCAGACAGGCCGGAAAGGCTCAAGAGGCTGGCGGGGGTGAAGAGGCTGGCCGGGCTGAGGGGGCCGGTGGGAGCGGCGGAACCGGAGGGGCCGACGGGGGCTGCGGAACCGGAGGGGCCGGCGCAGACTCCGAGGCTGACGCGGGCGCTGAGACCGACGCCGGCGCCGGCGCCGAGACCCGCAGGACCCACGAGCCCCACAGACCCCCCGGGACCCGCGGACCTCACGGCACCCATGCCACCCATGCCATCCACGGGACCCACCAGTCCGGCCGGCGAACGGCCCACGGACCGCGCCCTGCGCGGCGGGGGGATTGTCCCGGATGCAGCGGATGCCGACAACCGCTCCACAGCATCTGCACATCCAAAGGCCCCGGCCCTGGAACCGCAGCGCACCCCCGCGCATCCTCGAATGTGCAGGCCAGTTCCCCTGCAACAGGCGCCTCTTGCGGCTCGGTAGACCCGGTGGAGCGTGATTTCCTGCCCCGTTAGAATTTTTGGGCGGGGGCTACGCAGCCGGTTGACCGGCCACCGATCGTGCCGCTCGGGGTCAACCTTGGCGGCCGTCGGGCGAGGTCCCGACGCGTAAAGCCGTAAGCGATCTGACGGAGTGACTCTTTTCATGTCCGAAGCCCGAACCGACACGACCCAGGCGCGCCCTCAGGAGGCATCCGCCCAGGCCGCCGAGGCCGCAAGCTCCGGCAGGCACCGTGGTCCGGCCGCCACGGAGGAGTCCGACTCCGCCGCGCACGGCCGGCACCGGCGCGACAAGCAGCCGCAGGACGCATAGGGCCGCACGCAACGGCCGTGGCCGCCGCACCGCCTCCGGGCGGACGGCGGCCGCTGCCGTTGTACGCGGGCCCGGCGGCCCCCGGCCGTACTCGGTACCGGCACCTCAGCCGTGTTTGAGGCCCAGTACCTCGGCCGCCGCGAAGGTCTCGTTCGGCGGGCGTTGCGCGTAGTACGGCGTCAGCAGCTCGTCCAGCTCCTCGTAGCTCAAGACCTCCTTGGCCGTGTCGAACTTGGCGGCGATCCGGGGGCGTTCCGCGATCGCGACCATGCCACTGTGGACGACCAGCAGCTGACCGTTGACCCCGGCCGCGGCAGGCGAGGCCAGATAGCCGACGAGCGGCGCGACATGCGCGGGTGACAGCGGGTCGAGCCGGCCGGCCGCTGGCTCCTCGAAGCCGGCGAAGACGTCCTCGGTCATACGGGTGCGGGCGCGCGGGCAGATCGCATTGGCGGTCACCCCGTATTTGGCCAGTGCCAGCGCCGTGGAGGTCGTCAGGCCGACGATGCCGCCCTTGGCCGCCGCGTAGTTGGGCTGGCCCGCCGAGCCCGCGAGGAACGCCTCCGAGGAGGTGTTGATGATCCGGCCGTGTACGGGGCCGCCGGCCGCCTTGGCGCGTTCGCGCCAATGGGCGGCAGCGAAGCGGGTGGTGTTGAAGTGGCCCTTGAGGTGGACGCGGATGACCGAGTCCCACTCGTCCTCGGTCATCGAGAACACCATCCGGTCCCGCAGAATGCCCGCGTTGTTGACCAGGATGTCCAGTCGGCCGTAGGTGTCGATCGCCAGTTGGACGAGTGCCAGGGCCTGTTCGTGGTCGGCGACGTCACCGAGGTGGGCGACCGCCTGGCCGCCCGCCGCGCGGATCTCGTTGGCGACGTCCTCGGCGGGCTCCGCGGAGGCCTCGCCCGAGCCGTCGCGGCCAGGCTGACCGTAGTCGTTGACCACGACGCGGGCGCCGAGGCGGGCGAGTTCAACGGCTTCGGCGCGGCCCAGGCCGCGCCCGGCACCGGTGACGATCGCGGTCAGGCCCTCAAGTGGCTGTGCCATTCCTGTCCCTGTCCTCTCGATCGGATCTGTCTGCACTCGATCGGAGCTCGAAGTCCCGGAAGGGCGGCAGCTGAAGCCTGCCCCTCCCGGCCGGCCTGTCCCTCCCGGCCGGCGCGCCCCGTGCCGGTCAGATCTCTATGCAGGTACGCAGCGCGGTCCCCGAGCGCATCTGGTCGAGCGCGTCATTGATCTCGGCGAGCTGGACGCGGTGGGTGATCAGGCCTTCGAGGTCGATCCGGCCGGCCCGCCAGAGGGCGATGGCCCGCTCGTAGGAGCGCAGCACGTCCGCGCCGCCGTACAGGGACGGCAGGATCCGCTTCTCGTCGAAGAACAGCTCGAACATGTTGACCTGGAAGGTGTCGTCCATGGCGCCCGCGCCGACCACGCACAGCGTGCCGCCGCGCCGGGTCATCTCGTAGGCCGTACGGGCCGTGGCGGACTTGCCGACCACCTCGAAGACGTAGTCGAAGCCCTCCCCCGAGGTGATCCGCGCCTTGGTGTCGGCGAACTCCTCGGGCGCCACGGCTTCGGTGGCGCCGAAGCGCAGTGCGGCCTCCCGACGGGCGGCCACCGGGTCGACGGCCACTATCTGGGCCGCCCCGCAGACCTTCGCGCCCTGGATGACGGAGATCCCCACACCGCCGCACCCGATCACCGCGACCGAGGAAGCGGCCGCCACCTTGGCGGTGTTGAGGGCCGCACCGAGCCCCGTGGTGACACCGCAGCCGATCAGCGCGGCGATCTCGTACGGGACGTCGTCCGGGATCGGGACCGCGCAGTTGGCGGCGACCACGACCTCCTCGGCGAACGTCCCGGTGCCGGCGAAGCCGAATACGTCGGAAGGGGTGCCGCCGGCGCGCCGGAAGTTGGGCGTACCGGCGTTCATGAAGCCGGCCAGGCACAGATGCGTCTGGCCGCGTTTGCAGGCCGGACAGCTGCCGCAGGCGGGCAGCCAGCACATCAGGACGCGATCGCCCTGGTTCATGCCGGTGACGCCGTCACCGACGTCGAGGATCTCCCCGGCGCCCTCATGGCCGGGGACGAAGGGCGCGGGCTGCGGCAGCACGCCGTTCATCGCCGAGAGGTCGGAGTGGCACAGCCCGGTGGCCCGGATGCGGATCCTGACCTTCCCGGGGCCGAACCCCACCGCCTCGACGTCATCGAGCACTTCGAGCTTGTCCTGCCCCGTCTCGTGCTGTACGGCTGCGCGCATCCCACGGCTCCTCTCGAACGACGGCTGGATGGTGGCTGGCTGGCCGGCTGCGGCTGGGGGCCTAGTCGTGCTCGACGACGGTGTCCGCCAGGACCGGCGCTTCGTCGCGCCCGGGCGCTGTGACCGACATCTGGACCCGGCCGGGCTCCCGCCACAGCCGGATCCGCAGCGTCTCGCCGGGGTAGACCACGCCGGCGAACCGCGTCGTGTAGGACCGCACCCGCGACACATCGCCACCGAGCATCGTGTCGACGACCGCCTTGAGCGCCACCCCGTACGTGCACAGCCCGTGCAGGATCGGCCGTTCGAAGCCGGCGAGCTTGGCGAACTCGGGGTCGGCGTGCAGCGGATTCCAGTCCCCGGAGAGGCGGTAGAGCAGCGCCTGGTCCTCACGGATGTGCCGCTCGGTGCTCAGGTCGGGGGCGCGCTCGGGGAGTTCGAGGCGGGCAGAGGGACCGCGGTCGCCGCCGAAGCCGCCCTCGCCGCGGACGAAGATCTGGGTGTCGCAGGTCCACAACGGGCCGTCCTCATCGGCGACTTCCGAGCGCAGCACGATGACGGCGGCCTTGCCCTTGTCGTACACGGCGGGGACGGACGAGGTCTGGGTGGCCCGGCCGCGCACCGGGAGGGCGCGGTGCACGGTGACGGTCTGGCCGCCGTGCAGGACGGCCGCGAGGTCGACGTCGATCCCCGGGGCGGCGAGCCCGCCGGCCACCGCCATGCCGCCGCCCGCGACGGTCGCGAAGCTCGGCAGGACGTGCAGCGCGCTCTCCAGGGTGTAGCGCAGTTCGTCCGGGTCGGTGGCCGGGTGCGGCTTCTCCGGGGTGGCCGCGCCGGCGCCGATGCCGAGGTGGTAGAGCTGGACGTCCTTGTGGTCCCAGGCGAGTTCGGTGGTCCGCGGCTCGGCGGAGGTGGCCTTGGCGGCGTCGATGGGCATGGGGCGGTTGCTCCTTCACCACGGTGTGAAGACCCCGGCCCGGCCGTCCGCACCGTCGACCGTGCCGGGGTCGTATCTGGTCGGCGCGGCCGCGTTCCGGCAGCGCTGCGGCACCCGCGAGGGGTGCCGGGCACCTGGCATGCTTCTAGAACGCGTTCTAGCCGATGGGCTCATGTATAGCCGATCCGCCCCACACCCGGAAGACCCCTGACGTTCTGTCAGATTCCTTGCCGGGCCGCCTCCGCGGCAGGCAGCGGCGCCGACCCCTGACATTTGTCAGGGGTCCCACCCGACATTCGTCAGGGGTCCTCGCCCACATTTATCAGGGCACAGCGCGGACATTCGCATCTGTCGCAGGCTGGCAACTCTCCGTAACATCGAGAGCAGGAAACGACCGGAAGGACCGGAGGGGCGGGCATGACGACGACGGGTACGACACGGGCAACTGGGCTGGTGAGCACGGCAGAGAGGGGAGTCGGCGAGGCGGCGCAGGAGGGAGGTGGCGGTACGGCCGTCGCGTTCTCCGGCGTCACGCGGAGTTATGGAGCGGTCCGTGCCGTGGACGGTATCGATCTGGAGATCGCCGCAGGCGAGACGGTGGCACTGCTCGGCCGCAACGGCGCCGGCAAGTCCACCACCCTCAGCATGCTGCTGGGCCTGCTGCCGCCGAGCGCGGGAACGGTGCAGCTGTTCGGCGGCACGCCGGAGAGCGCCGGACGGGCGGGCCGGGTCGGCGCGATGCTTCAGGACGGCAAGGCCATCCCACGGGTCACCGTGCGCGAACTGATCACCTTCGTCGCCGCCACCTACCCCCGCCCCATGGACGTCACCGAGGCCCTGGAGCTCGCGGGCCTGGGCGAGTTCGGCGGGCGGCGGGTCGACCGGCTGTCCGGCGGACAGGCCCAGCGGGTGCGCTTCGCCGTGGCGCTGGCCGGCAATCCTGAGCTTCTGGTACTGGACGAACCGACCGCGGCGCTGGACGTCGAGGCGCGCCGGACCTTCTGGCGCTCCATGCGCGCCTACGCCCGCCGCGGCAACACCATCCTGTTCTCCACCCACTATCTGGAGGAGGCGGACGACAACGCCGACCGGATCGTGGTGATCGACGGCGGCCGGGTGGTCGCCGACGGCAGCGGCGAGGCGATCAGGCGACGGGCCGGCGGCTCGCTGGTCTCCATCGACCTCAGGGGCGCGGCGACCGCCCCGCTGCCCGGACTGCCCGGTGTGAGCGCCATGGAGATACGGGGCGACCGCGCCCTGCTACGTACGACGGACTCCGATGCGACGGTCGTTGCGCTCGCCGGACTCGGTCTCATCCAGGGCCTACAGGTCGCCCCCGCCAGCCTTGAGGACGCCTTCCTCACCCTCACCTCCACCAGCGCCGCCCCTGAGCCGGCGCAGGCCGCCACCGGCACCCGGTCCGCAAAGGAGATCGCATGATGCTCGACTACGTCCGTCTCGAGGTCCGCCGCACGCTGCGCGACCGGAGCTTCGTCATCTTCGGTATCGGCATGCCGGTGCTGATGTATCTGCTGATGACCAACATCGGCGCGGGTCCCGGCGGTGCCGGCATGGAGTGGAAGATCGGCTCGATGGTCGGAATGGCCGCGTACGGCGCACTGGGTGCGGCGATCGGCACGGGCACCGGCGTCGCCGAGGACAAGCAGCTGGGCTGGCTGCGACAGCTGCGGATCACCCCGCTGAGTCCGATACGGGTCGTGGTGGGCCGCGGGCTGACGGGGTCGGTGACGGTCCTGCCGGCGATCACCGCCGTGCTCCTGGTGGGCGCGCTGGCCAACGGGGTGCGGATGCCGGCCTGGCAGTGGGCCGCACTGGCCGGACTGCTGTGGATCGGCACCGCCCCCTTCACCCTCCTCGGGCTCGGCAACGGCTACCGCCTCTCCTCGCAGTCCACCGGCATCGTCAACACCGGCTGCATGCTGCTGTTCTCGATCATCGGCGGTCTGTGGTTCCCGGCCCAGCTGTTCCCCGGCTGGCTGCGCTCGCTCTCCTCCTGGACCCCCGGCAACCGCTTCGCCGAACTCGGCCATAGCGTCACCCAGGGCGGCGCACCGGGCCTCGGGACAGTGGCAGTACTCGCGGTCTGGCTGGCACTCTTCGGCGGTTACGCGGTGTACGCGTACCGGCGGGCCGCACGCACGGTGTGACCGACGATGGCGCAGACCTGGGAAGCAACAGTGCAGTACACAGAGCAGCAGGAACCGAGAGCGTGCAAGAAACCGGACAAGGGGCCGGGCAAGAGGCGGGGCAAGGGACCCGACAAAGGCCCCACCAAGTACGCCTTCCTGCCCTGGCTGCTGATGGGCCTGGGCGCGTTCTCCAACCTCATCCAGGGAAAGACAGGCAACCCCTGGCTGGCTGGCCTGGGCCTGCTCGCCTTCAACTCCCTCTACATCAGCGTCGTCTGGGCGTCGTTCAACCCCCGGCTGCGCGACTCCCGGCGTCCGCTGATCGCCCTGGGGCTGCTGACCGCAGTCACCTTCGCCATCGCACTCGGGTTCCGTGACAGCTGGTTCCTGTTCTTCCCCCTGCTGTCGCTGGCCTCCGGCACGGTGCGCGCGCTGCGCGGCAAGAAGCTCGCCGTCTGGCTGATCGCGCTCAGCGGCGCCGCCGGGTACTTCTCCGGCTGGCACGAAGGCAGCGGTCCCGGAGGCGCCTTCGGCATCGGCTACGGCACGTTCCTGTCCGGCATGGTCACGGCCACGGTCCTCAGCCTCTTCGACACCGTGCAGGAGCTCAAGACCACCCGCCAGGAACTGGCGCGCAGCGCCGTGGAGAAGGAGCGGCTGCGCTTCTCCCGCGATCTGCACGACCTGCTGGGCCACACCCTGTCCGTCGTGGTCGTCAAGGCCGAAGCGGTCCGCCGGCTCGCGCCGCGCAACCTGGACGCGGCGCTCGCCCAGGCCGCCGACATCGAGGCGGTCGGCCGGCAGGCGCTGACCGAGATACGCGAGGCGGTCACCGGCTATCGCGAGGGCAGCCTGACCACCGAACTGGACCGGGCCCGTTCGGTGCTGGAGGCGGCCGGCATCGAACCCGTCGTGCGACAGGCCGGGCCGCCGCTGCCCCCGCAGGCCGGTGCGCTGCTGGGCTGGGTGGTCCGTGAGGGCATCACCAACACCGTCCGGCACAGCGGCGCCACCCGCTGCGAGATCGACGTGCACGCCGACGAGGAGCGGGTGCGGCTGACGATCACCGATGACGGCCGCGGTCCCGTAAGCTCCGGTGCTGCCACGGCATCCGGCCTGGCCTGGCTCCGCGACCGCGTCCCCGGGAACGGCAGCGAGGCAGCCGGCGGAGCCGGGGCGAGCGATACGGGCGGCGGCGCGGATGCGGAAGGTACGCACCCCGCGACGCGGCCCGGGGCCCTGGGCCCGATCGGCGGCACCGGCCTGAAGGGGCTGGCCGAACGGCTGTCCGCGGCAGGCGGCACACTGCGCAGCGGCCCCGACGGCCGGCGCGGGTTCCGCGTCACGGCCGAACTGCCGGTCGGCACGGGCGAGATGGCGGACACGGAGGAGTTGACCAGGTGATCAAGGTCCTGCTGGCGGAGGACCAGGGAATGATGCGGGGCGCGCTGGCGCTGCTGCTCGACCTGGAGGAGGACATGCAGGTCGTGGCGCAGGTCCCGGCGGGCGATCAGATCGTCGCCGCCGCCCTGGATGCCCGTCCCGACATCGCCCTGCTGGACATCGAACTCCCCGGCCGCAGCGGACTGGACGCCGCCGCCGATCTGCGCGAACAGCTGCCGTCGTGCAAGATCCTGATCGTCACGACCTTCGGCCGCCCCGGCTATCTGCGCCGCGCCATGGAGGCCGGGGCCTCCGGCTTCCTGGTGAAGGACGGGCCGGTGGAGGATCTGGCGGCGGCGATCCGCCGGGTGCTCGCCGGGGAGCGGGTGATCGACCCCGGCCTGGCCGCGGCGGCGCTGAGCGCCGGGCCCAACCCGCTGACCCAGCGCGAGCGTGATGTCCTCACGGCGGCGGTGGACGGCGCCACGGTCGCCGATATCGCCGGCAAGCTCCACCTCTCCCAGGCCACCGTCCGCAACTACCTCTCGGCGGCCATCGGCAAGACCGGCACCCGTAACCGCATGGAGGCGGTACGGGCGGCGCGGCAGAACGGGTGGTTGTAACGCCGCGGTCCAGGTCGGGCGGGTGTGAACCCCGGCCCTCGTTACTGGCCCACCCTTCCGTCGATGCACTCGCGCAACAGGTCGGCGTGCCCGCTGTGACGGGCGTACTCGTCGATCTGGTGCACCATCAGCTCCCGAACTGCGATCTTGTCCTTCCCCACGCGCTCGCCCAGGTCCGGGTGCTCGGCCAGCGCGGCATCGGTCGCGGCCTGCTCGCGCTCCAGATCGGAGAACGCCGCATCGACCACGGCCTGCTCGGCGACCGCTCCGTGGAAGTCTGCGTCCTTCTCGCCGTACAGCTTCGGCAGCGGGTCACCGTCGCTGATCCAGTTGCGCCAGTCCCGTTCCACCTCGGCGAGGTGCCGAACCAGACCGAGCAGCGACATCGTCGACGGCGGAACCGACCGACGGGCCAGCTGCTCCGCATCCAGGCCCTCGCACTTCATCCGCAAGGTCAGGCGGTAGTCCGTCAGGACGTCCTGGAGCGTCGCCAGCTCGCCCTCGGGGCTGTCCCCATCTTTGTTACGGGGGTCGTCGTCCGGATCGGCCCACATGTCGGGGTAGACGGTTGCAGGGCTCCATCGCGCGGGTTGATCGCTCATGCGTCGCATGGTCGTCCGTGACGGCCCAAGGTCGCTACTGAGTTTTCTCGTTGTGCGGTGGACGTAACGGACGTTGTGCGGTGGCCGTAACGGCCGTTGTGCAGTGACCGTACGGGCGTTGTGCGGTGGCCGTACAGTTGCCCCTGGTCCGGCCGGTGGACACCTCGCGTTGCTCGCTAGCCGTGGGCGGCGTCCGTCCGGCGCCTCGGCAGTGCGACGGCCATCAGCACGATGCTGCCCAGCAGCACCACCGAGCCGACCTGGAATGCCAGGCCATAGCCGTCAGCCAGGGCTTTCGGGCCATGCCCCGCCTCGATGCGGGAGGCGGCGATGGTGGACAGGACCGACAGGCCCAGTGCGCCGCCCATTTGGCGGGAGGTGTTGATCAGGCCGGAGACCAGACCCTGGTCTGCGGGGTCGGCACCGGACGTGGCGATGGAGGCAACCGGTGTCGCGGTCAGACCCGCGCCCAGCGCCATCAGGATGCCGGGGCCGAGGATCGTGCCGAGGTAGGTTCCGTCGACATCCATCGTGCCCTGCCAGGCCATGCCGGACGCGGAGATCACCGCACCTGTGATGGCCAGGGTCTTGGCGCCCAGCCGGTTCATCAGCCGCGGGCCGATTTTGGAGCCCAGGACGATGCACAGCGAGTGCGGGATGAAGGAGAGGCCGGCTTGCAGCGGCTTGTAGCCGAGCACGTTCTGGACGTAGAGCGACAGGAAGTACCACATCGAGAACATCGCGGCGCCCGCCAGCATCATCGCCCCGTTCGCCGACGAGACCGAGCGCAGCCGGAACAGCCCCAGCGGCATCAGCGGCGCCTTGGCGCGCGCCTCGACGGCGATGAACGCGCCGAGGACGACCAGCCCGGCGGCCAGCGGCAGCAGCGCGGACGCCGCCGTCCAGCCGTCCGTCTCGGTCTGCACGATCCCGTACGCCACCAGCGCCAGACCGCCGGTCACCAGCAGCGCGCCGGGCACATCGAGCCGCCGCCCGATGTCCTGCCGGCTCTCGCTGAGCCACAGCACGGCGCCGATCAACACCACCGCCCCGACCGGCACATTGATCAGCAGCACCCAACGCCAGGACAGATACTCGGTGAGCACCCCGCCCACCAGACCGCCCACCGCGCCGCCGCCGGCGCCGACCGCCGTCCATGTGGCGATGGCGCGGGTACGGGCCGGGCCGGCCGGGAACGACGTGGTCAGGATGGTGAGGGTGGCCGGGGAGAGTACGGCGGCGCCGACGCCCTGGACCGTACGGGCCGCGATCAGCTGCCAGGGCTGCTGCGCCAGCCCGCCACCCAGGCTTGCGAGGGTGAACAGTGCCAGCCCGAGGACGAAGATCCGCTTACGGCCGAAGAGATCGGCGGCCCGGCCACCGAGCAGCATGAAGCCGGCGAAGGTGATGACGTAGGCGTTGACGATCCACTGAAGGCCCAGCTCGCTCAGGCCCAGTCCGGTGCGTACGGCGGGCAGCGCCACGTTCACGACGGAGACGTCCAGGATGACCAGGAACTGCCCGGCGCAGACCAGCAGCATCACCAGCCAGGCCGGGGCGGCCGTGCGGCGCGGAGTTCCGGACAGGGTGGCGGAGGCGGCTATCGGGGGCATGCGGACCATGCTCGCATCGGCGGCTTGTGCCCCGCATCGGGATATCGGTGCATGGGCCACCTGACCGGAGTCCTAGGTCGTTGGGCGGAGGCGGGGGGGTTGGGGTGGGGACGGTTCGCGGGGTGGGGGGGAGGGTGCCCGTAGGGGGTGGGGGTGGCGGACCCGTAGGGGGTGCGAGGCCCCCTTGCGGGCCAACTACCCAGACACAGGCGGAAGTTAACGCGAGTACACCGGCAGAGTCACCACTCACGTCAGCACTCACCTCCTCAGCAATGTCACCACCGCCGCCCCGCCCAGGCCGATGTTGTGGGCGAGGGCGACCCGGGCTTCGGGGACCTGGCGTGGGCCTGCTGTGCCGCGTAGTTGCCAGACCAGTTCGGCGGCCTGGGCCAGGCCGGTGGCGCCCAACGGGTGCCCCTTGGAGATCAGGCCGCCGGACGGGTTGACCACCCAGCGGCCCCCGTAGGTCGTGGCGCCCTCGGCGACCAGTTTTCCCGACTCGCCGTCCCCGCACATGCCCAGCGCCTCGTACGTCAGCAGCTCATTGATGGAGAAGCAGTCGTGCAGCTCGATGACGTCGACGTCCTCGATGCCGAGGCCGCTTGCCGCGTACGCCTGCCGGGCGGCGGCCCGCGACATCGGCTTGCCGACGACATCGATGCAGGAGCCGGACGCGAAACTCTCCTCGGTGTCGGTCGTCATGGCCTGGGCGACGATCTCCACCGCCCGGTCACCCAGACCGTGTTCGCGGACGAACCGTTCGGAGGCGACGACCGCCGCGGCCGCGCCGTCGGAGGTCGGCGAGCACTGGAGCTTGGTCAGCGGCCGGTGGATGGTCCTGGCGGCGAGGACCTCCTCGACCGTGTAGACGTCCTGGAACTGGGCGTAGGGGTTGTGCGCGGAGTGCCGGTGGTTCTTGGCGCCGACCGCGGCGAGTTGTTCGGCGCTGGTGCCGTAGCGCTCCATGTGCTCGCGCGCGGCATTGCCGAAGATCTGGGCGGTGGGCGGGGACATCTCGAAGCCGTGGGCGGCGGCCATCACGCCGTAGTGCCGGGCGACCGGAGAGGTCGCGCCCCCGGCCCCGCCGGCCCCGCCACGGTCACCGCCGTCCGCACCGCCGCCCAGCGCACCGCGCTTCATCTTCTCGAAGCCCAGCGCCAGCACACAGTCGTTGAGGCCCGCCTCGACGAATTGACGCGCCATCATCAGCGCCGTCGCGCCCGTCGCACAGTTGTTGTTGACGTTGTAGACGGGGATGCCGGTCAGGCCCAGTTCGTACGCGGCGCGCTGACCGGCGGTGGAGGGCTGGTAGCAGTAGCCGACCGGCACCTGCTCGACCGCCTCGTAGCCGATGCCGGCGTCCGCGAGCGCCTTGCCGCCCGCCTCCTTCGCCATGTCCCAGTACTGCCACTCACGGGTCTCGGGCTTCTCGAACGCGGTCATGCCCACGCCGACGATGTACGCCTTGCCAGCCATGCAGGTCCTCCTGGAGGAGCAGTCACGTCACCGGACGGGACGGTCGGATCACCCGGCAGGTCGCCACCGCACCGGTCAGATCGGTCAGATCGGTCAGATCAGCGGGCGGGGTTCCGGGTCGCGGGGCAGGCCGAGCAGCCGCTCCGCGACGACGTTCAGCTGCACCTGGGTGGTGCCGCCGGCGATGGTCAGGCAGCGCGACATCAAGAAGCCGTGCAGCGCCCGTTCACCGGCCCCTTCGCGCACCGCACCGTCCGGTCCCAGCAGCTCCATGGCCAGCTCGGCGACCTTCTGCTGGTGCGGGGTCTGCACCAGCTTGCGGATGCTGGCACCGGCGCCCGGCTCCAGCCCCGACACCTGCTGAAGCGTGGTGCGCAGCCCGATGCAGCCCAGGGCGTGCGCCTCGGCGGCCAGCGCGCCCACCCTCGCGCGCACCGCTCCGTCCAGTTGGGCGGCGCGGTCGAGCAGCGCCTCCAGTCCGGTGTCGAAGGTCAACTGGTCGGCCATGTGGACGCGTTCGTTGTCCAGGGTGGTGCGGGCCACCTTCCAGCCGTTGTCCACCTCGCCGACCACCGCGTCGGCGGGCAGCAGGACCTCGTCGAAGTAGACCTCGTTGAAGAGCGAGTCGCCGGTGATCTCCTTCAGCGGGCGGATGTCGATGCCCGGAGTCGCCATGTCGACAAGGAAGAACGTCAGCCCCTTGTGCTTGGGCGCCTCCGGGTTGGTGCGGGCGAGCAGGATGCCGTGGCTCGACCACTGGGCGGCCGAGGTCCACACCTTCTGGCCGTTGATCCGCCAGCCGCCGTCCGTCCGCTCGGCGCGGGTGCGCAGCGACGCCAGGTCGGAGCCGGCCTCGGGCTCGGAGAACAGCTGGCACCACAGCAGATCGCCGCGCAACGTCGGAAGCAGATAGCGCTCCTGCTGCTCCCGGGTGCCATGGGCGATCAGCGAGGGGATGACCCAGGTGGCGATGCCCAGGTCGCTGATCCGGACCCCGGCTGCGTCCAGCTCCTGCTGGATCGCCAGCTGCTGGACAGGGCCCGCACCCAGCCCGTAGGGCGTGGGGAGGTGGGGCGCGGCATAGCCGGTGGGGGCGAGTGCGCGGCGTACCGCGGCGGGGTCCAGGCCGCGTACGCCGTCGATGACGGTACGGGCCCGGGCGCGGTGTTCCTCGGCCTCTGCGGGGAGTTCGAGGCGCAGTGCGCGCCGGGCGCCGTCGGCGGCGTGGCGGGCGGCGCGCTGTCGGTGGGTGTCACCGCTGCCGAGCAGCTGGCGGGCCACGGTCGCCCGGCGCAGATGCAGATGGGCGTCGTGTTCCCAGGTGAAGCCGATGCCGCCGAGGATCTGGATGCAGTCCTTGGTGCAGCTGAACGCGGCGTCCAGGGCGGTGGCCGTGGCGAGGGCGGCGACCATGGCACGCGCCTGCGGCGCCTCGGGCGCCGTACCCGTCTCACGCGCCTCGGGCGCCGTACCCGCCTCGGATGCCTCGGATGCCTCGGGAGACGCGCCGGGGCCGGGCGGCTCGTGCAGCGCCCGGGCCGCGTCCCAGACCAGGGCGCGCGCCTGCTCGCAGCGTACGAGCATGTCGGCGCAGAGGTGTTTGACAGCCTGGAACTGGCCGATGGGGCGGCCGAACTGTTCGCGTACGGCGGCGTGTTCGGCCGCGGTGTGCAGGGCCCAGGCGGCCGTGCCGCAGGCTTCCGCGGCGAACAGCACCCCGGCCAGGTCGCGGACGAGGTCGCTGTCGAGGGCCAGCAGCCGTTCGGCGGGGACCAGGACACCGTCCGCGGTGACCTCGGCGGTCGGCCGGGTCGGGTCGGCGCTCTCCTGGGCGCGTACGGTCAGCGCGTCCGCGTGCGCGTCGACGGCGAACCAGACGGTGCGCGTGCCCGTGCGGCCGGTCGCGTCGGTGTCCGTAGCGGCGGGCAGCTTGGCGGCCAGCACGATCACCTCCGCGTCGGCGCCGGCGAGCACCGGGGGCGCGGTGCCGTCCAGGACGTAGCCGCCGGGGGCCTCGACGGCGGTGAGCGAGCCCGGTCCGAGCGCGACGGCGCCGAGGAGTTCGCCGGTGGCGAGGGCCGGTACGAGGCTCCGGGCGCCGGCGCGGTGCAGCAGGGCGGCGGCGAGGGTGGTGGGCAGAAAGGGGCCGGGGAGCGCCGCCCGGCCCAGCTCCTCCAACACCACGGCGAGGTCGAGCAGTTCGCCGCCGCCCCCGCCGTCGGCCTCGGGGAGGTGGAGCCCGAGCAGGCCCTGTGCGGCGAGGCCGTCCCAGTACGTGGGGCGTCCATGCCGCCCGGGGGCGGTGTCGAGCAGCTTGCGCACCTCTTCGGGCGGCACGGTCCGCGCGGCCCAGCCGGCCACCGCCTCGGCCAGGTCACCTTGCTCTTGCGTGATTCCGATGCCCATGCGGGCAGACTAGAACAGGTTTCAATCTGACGGAAGGTCAGGAAGTGCCCCGGGCGGGCGTGGCCGGGAGTACTCGGGCCCATAGGAACCGTTCCACGCGCGGGCCGATGGCCGGCGTCCCGGGTTCTCCCCGTCCGCAATCCCGAGTTCTCCCGGTCCGCACGTCCGATGGGAACGACACCGACCCCTTCGTCGTTCCCCGACCGTCAACTGTGGTGAGGATGAGGGGGGCCAACTGTGGCGGTATGGGCCATGTCGTTCCCGGCGTTGGTGTGTCTACTGGCCTTGTTCGCCTTGGTGGAGAGCGCGTGGCGGTGGCTCACGGGGCTGGGTTTGTTCCCGTGGCTGCGCAGGCGCACGGGGCGGTCGTTGTCGAACACGGCCTTCGATGAATTCACGGCGGTCGTGAACGGAAACAAGACGGCAGAGCTGGAGCAGCGGCGGGTGGAGCTGCTGCAACGGGACGACGAGAGCGACGGTGCGCCGCCCCGCTCCAGCATCGACCTGACCAAGGGCACCGCGTTCATCGTGGTGCCACAGGAATCGGACGGCCCGTGTGCTGACAGGCGCGATGCCCTTGAGGGCCGGCGGTGAAGCGCGCACCGGAGGGAACGGGCGCAGAACCGTCCACGCTGTGGGGGTGTCTCGCATGCTGGTGGGCGGCCGTGTTCGCCGGGTTGCACTTCTACTGGGCCGTCGGCGGTGATGTGGGGCTGAGTACCTCCGCCGGCCCGCTGGCCACCGAGCGCCCGCTGTGGTTCGTCATAGCCGGTTTGTGGGGTGTGGGTGCGCTCTGCCTCCTCGGCGCCGTGCTGGCATGGCTGCTTGCCCGGCCCAGGCTCCGGGGCGTTCCCGCCCTGCTGGCGAGGTGGCTGGGGTGGGGCGTCAGTGCCCTGCTACTGGCCCGTGGCATCGGTATCGAGGTGCTGCTGCTGACCAACGCGACGGGCCTGGACGCCTCCGTGAGCGCCGGGCAGCGGGCCTGGACGCTGGCCCTCTGGAACCCCTGGTTCATCGCCGGAGGACTGGCCTTCGGCCTCGCCGCCCTTCGGTCCGGCAGGCATACCGCCGCAGCACCGCCACCCGCGCCCAGACGCTAGTTGCCGGATGCGCCCCGTTGCCGCCCGCCCCGCAAGGGAACGGTTCGGATGCGAACGGGAAACGGTCCGGTGAATTCCGGTGCGTACCGCCCTCGCCATTCCCGGCGCCGTGGGCTCCCGCACACGAATTCCGCGCTTTCGGGCCTCGGTGAAACGGCCGTCGAGGAATCGAGGGGAACGGTCGCCAATCGGGCGGAAGGAGCGGAAAGCGCGGAAAGAGCGGAACGAAATGCGAACCCGCGTTCTGGCACCATGAGCCATCCCACCGCACCACCAGGAGGAAGCCCATGTCCGCTCCCACGGCTCCGCCCGCTCCGCAGCCGGAGATTCTCGCCGCGTTCGAGGCGGCGAAGGGCTTTATGCCCGTGGACGAAGGGCTCGCCCTGTATGCGGCGGCGGCCGAGGCGGCGACGCTGGGGCTGCCGCTGGTGGAGGTCGGCACCTACTGCGGCCGGTCCACGATCCTGCTCGCGGACGCCGCGCGCGGTGCCGGGGTGATGGCGGTGACCGTCGACCACCACCGGGGCAGTGAGGAGCAGCAGCCCGGCTGGGAGTACCACGACCCGACCGTCGTCGACCCCGAGGTCGGCCGGATGGACACCCTGCCCGCCTTCCGCCGTACCCTGCACGCCGCGGGCCTGGAGGAGCAGGTGATCGCCCTGGTGGGCCGCTCACCGCAGATCGCGGCCCTGTGGCGGGCGCCGGTGGGCCTGGTCTTCATCGACGGCGGGCACACCGATGAGCACGCCACCGCCGACTACGAGGGCTGGGCGCCGCATGTCGCGCCCGACGGGCTGCTGGTCATCCACGATGTCTTCGCGGACCCGGCGGACGGTGGCCAGGCCCCGTACCGCATCTACCGCAGGGCCCTGGAGTCCGGCGCCTTCACCGAGATCTCGGCGCACCGGTCGCTGCACGTCCTGCGGCGCACCGGTCCCGGTATCTGAACAGCCACGGAGGCTACGATCGCGAACGTGTCGAACGGCAGCACTTTCCCTCCGCACCGCCGCCTGCGCGGCACCCTGCTCCTCGTGCTGGCGGCCGTGGTGGCCGCCGGCGTCGGGGGGTGGCTGGCCTGGCGGACGTTGCACGGCGACGGCGGCGGCGCGCCCCCCAGAGCCGGGCAGGGCACACCGGACCGGTCCTCGGGAGCTGAGGCCGGCGGCACCACCGGTCCCGACGCCCCCGGTACGGCCGGTCCGCGTGGCAGCCTCAAGGGGAAGACCGTGGTGATCGACCCCGGTCACAATCCGAACAACCGTGATCACGGCCGGGAGATCGCCCGTCTCGTGGACATCGGCAACGAGCGCAAGGAGTGCGACACCACCGGCACCGCCACCAACGACGGTTACTCCGAGGCGTCGTTCACCCTGGACGTCGCCCGCCGTGCCCGTACGCTGCTCCAGCGCCAGGGCGCCAGGGTGGTCTTCACCCAGGACGGCGACCGCCCGTACGGGCCCTGTGTGGACGAGCGCGCGACCATCGGGAACAAGGCGCACGCCGATGCCGCGGTGTCCGTCCACGCCGACGGCTCCGGGGCGGGCAACCGCGGCTTCCATGTGATCCTGCCGGCGCGCGTGACGGCCGGGCAGGCCGACACCTCGGCGATCGCCGGGCCCTCGCGGCAGTTGGGCGAGCGGCTGGTCCGCCGGTTCGTCGCGGCGACCGGCAGCCCGCGGTCCAATTACATCGGCGGCGGCACCGGGCTCGACGTACGCGCCGATCTCGGCGGCCTCAACCTCTCGACGGTGCCGAAGGTGTTCATCGAGTGCGGCAATATGCGCGATGCGAAGGACGCCGCGCATTTGACCGACGCCGCATGGCGGGAAAAGGCGGCCCGCGGGATCAGCGCGGGCATTACGGACTTCTTGACGCGCTGACCACGACCACCGGCACCCGCGCCGGCACCTCTCGGATACCGGATCCGATACGGATCCGATACGACGTCCGATAGCGCGCGGAAACGAACAGGACGGCCCGCCGGATTCGGCGATAGGTTCCCCTTTACGATGGGTGGCCACCGCCGTGCCTCGCACCGCGCGCACCGCGACAGCGACGACCAGACCTGCGAAAGAGACAAAGGACCCTTACGTGAACATCCGCTCCCTCACTCGAGGCGACGGCGTGGTGATCGGAGCAGCGGTGTTGCTGTTCATCGCCTCGTTCCTCGGCCTCGCCGGCGGCCCTGACTGCTCCGGCCCGTACGCCAAGTACTGCGAGGCCCAGGCCCAGGACTACAGCAGCATCAACGCCTGGGACGCGCTGCGCACGCTGATGAGCATGTACCTGGCCGGTGTGATCGGCGCGGCGGTCATCATCATCAGCCGTGCGCTGCCGCAGCCCCGCAAGGTCGCCGGTCTCGACCTCGGCCAGTTCGGCGTCGCCCTCACCGTCTTCGCGGCGTGGACGGCGTTCTGGACCATCATCGACTCCAACAACGCCGGCGCGGGCCTGATCCTCGGTCTGATCGCCGCGCTGCTCCTGGCCGGCGGCGCGGTCGCCGGGCCGCTCGTCCCGGCGCTCAAGGCCGAACTGATCGGCGCCCCCAAGCCGCAGGCCGCCGCCCCGTACGGGGCCGGCCCCACCCCGGGTTACGGCTACCCGGGCGCCCAGCAGCAGCAGGCCGGCCAGGGTTACGGCTACCCGGGCGGACAGCAGCAGCCGCAGGCCGGCCAGACGTACGGTCAGCAGGCCCCGGCCGACGCCACGGCCGGCGGGCAGGCGGGCGCCGCCCCCGCGGGTGCCACCCCGGCAGCCGGGACCGCGTCGGACTTCGCGCCGTTCTGGTTCGCGGTACCGGTCGCGCGCCCGCTGTACGGCGAGGACGGCTCGCCGTCGCCGATCGCCGAACTGGCGCCCGGCACCTGGTACCTGGCGGTGGAGCAGCGCGGTCAGGCCCTGATCGCGCAGACCCAGGACGGCCGGCGCGGCGTCCTTCAGGACACCACCGGTATCCAGCGCGGCTGACCCGCGCGCACCGGCCGGACGCACCGCGGTCCCTTTCGCGGCCCCTCGCCCCTTGCGGGCGGGGGGCCGTTGCGCTGCCCGGGAGGCGGTCAGTACAGTGCGCGCGAGCAGCGTAGCTGACGTACCGTCAGAATCACGCGGAGGCGGAGGCGATCCGTATGCGACTCGGTCTGGCGCTGGGCTACTGGGGGCGCGGCCCCGATCCCCGGCACCTCGAACTCGTCCGTGAGGCAGAGCGCCTGGGCTATGACTCGGTGTGGACCGCGGAGGCCTGGGGATCGGACGCCTTCACCACGCTCACCTGGATCGCCGCGCACACCTCCCGTATCAGGCTCGGCACCGGCATCGCGCAGATGGCCGCCCGTACACCCACCGCCACCGCAATGCACGCCCTCACCCTCGACCATCTCTCCGGGGGCCGGGTGCTGCTGGGCCTGGGGCTGTCCGGGCCGCAGGTCGTCGAGGGGTGGTACGGGCGGCCGTTCCCCAGGAGCCCGCTGACCGCCACCCGCGAGTACGTGGAGGTCATCCGCCAAGTGCTGCGGCGTGAGGGCCCGGTGGAGGTGGACGGGCAGTTCCATCGGCACCCCTACCGCGGCGCGGACGGCACCGGGCTCGGCAAACCGCTCAAGCCCATCACCCATCCCCTGCGGGCCGGTCTGCCCGTCCTCCTGGGCGCCGAGGGCCCCAAGAACATCGCCCAGACCACCAGGATCGCGGACGGCTGGCTGCCGCTGTACTGGTCACCGCGGCGCACCGATGTCTACCGGGCGTCGCTGGCGGACGCCCCCGACGGCTTTCTGGTCGCCCCCATGGCACGCGCCATGGTCTGCGACGACGTCGCCGAGGGCCTGCTGCCGGTCAAGGCGATGCTCGGCTTCTACATCGGCGGGATGGGCCCTGCGGCCAAGAACTTCCATGCCGATCTGATGGCGCGGATGGGGTTCGCGGAGGAGGCCCGGCGGGTGCAGCGGCTCTTCCTCGAAGGCCGTAAGGACGAGGCGGTGCGCGCCGTGCCGGACGCCTTCGCCGATGAGATCTCCTTGGTCGGGCCGCGCGAACGGATCGCCGAACGGCTGGAGTTGTGGCGTGCGGGCCCGGTCACCGACCTCCTGGTCACCGCACCGGACCCGCACACGCTACGCGTACTGGCCGCACTCAACTCCTGAGCGGGACGCGGCCGCTCACCCGAAGGACGCCCACGTCAGCCACTGGTCGAGCAGCGCACCCTCGCCCAGCACCTCGACCCGGTCGCTGTCGGTGGGCAGCCTGCGGTAGAGGACCCGGAGCACGTCGGTGAGGGGGCCGCGCAGTGCGACCGCCGCCTTCTCGTGGGTGCGGCGGTGGGTGAGCGTCTCCCCCGTCAGGTCGAGCAGCCACTCCGCGTCGACACCGGGCGGGGCGTCGGTGGCGTGGACATGGATCGTACGGCCGGGGCCGAACAGCTCTCCCCTGCGGTCCGCGAAGCGGGCCGCCACCATGGGCAGTTCGCAGATCTGTAGCCACTCCTCCAGACAGTCCGCGGCGACCGGCGCCGGGACGTCGAAGGGAACGCCGGCGGTGAGCGCGGCATCGGCCCGGTGGATGACCGTCTCGTGGGTCATCCGGCGGGCCCAGAACCCGGTGTTGTGCGCCGTCGTCCAGCTCCACACCTCCGTATCGGGGCCGGCCTCCCGCAGGGCCGCCACGGTCTGCTCGACGCCCGCCGCCAGCCACGCGTCCAGCGCCGCCGCGTCCTCGCCGTCGGGCCCGGCCGCCTCAGGGATGTCCGCGGGGTCGATGTTCTTCGAAGCGCGGGTGGTGACGATCGTGCCGACCCAGCGGTGCGCACCCCCTACATGCCGGGCGAGTTCGGCCAGCGTCCAGTCGGGGCAGGTCGGCACGGTCGCCGAGAGATCGGCCGTCCGCACGATCTCCCGGAGCTTGCCGGTCTCGGCGAGCAGCTGAGCGCAGTATTCCTCATGGGTGAGGGAGCCTTGGAGTGTCATGCGGCGCACAGTAATGCGCCCTCCCCGGCCCGTCCTCCCATTTCCGGGCCCGCGGCCCGCCCCGGCCGGCCCGCCTGCCGGGCCGGCCCCTGGCCCCCTACAGGCCCGCCTGCCGGCAGCAGTCCGGGGCCAGCCCGCTCGGCAGCCGCTCGCCGCCGAAGACAGACGTGGTGGCCTCGTCGCCGCCCACCGCCGCGACCGCCAGCAGCAGCGAACCGGCCGTCCAGGAGGTGAGTTCGCGGGGCCAGACGGCGTCGTCGTCGAAGACGTAGCCGGTCCAGTACATGCCGTCCTCGGCGCGCAGATGCTGCATCCACTTGAGGATCTGTACGGCCCGCTCGGACTCCCCCATCGCCCACAGCGCGAGGGCCAGTTCGGCGCTCTCACCGCCGGTGACCCACGGGTTGGGCAGCACACAGCGCACCCCCAGGCCGGGCACCACGAACTGCTCCCACTCGGCGTCGATGCGCTCCCTGGCCGCCGCGCCACGGACCGCGCCGCCCAGGACCGGGTAGTACCAGTCCATGGAGTAGCGGGACTTGTCCAGGAACCGCTCGGGGTGGCTGCGTATGGCGTGGCCGAGGCGGCCGACGGCCAGCTCCCAGTCCGGCTGCGGCTCCTCGCGCTGGTCGGCGAGGGCGAGCGCACAGCGCAGCGCCTGGTAGATGGAGGACGAGCCGGTCAGCAGCGCGTCGTTGACGGGGGTGCCGTCGTCCTCGCGCTTCCAGCCGATCTCGCCGCCGGGCTGCTGGAGCTCCAGGACGTACTCGATGGCCGCGTAGACCGCCGGCCACATCCGGTCGAGGAAGGCCTCGTCGCCGGTGGACAGGTAGTGGTGCCAGACGCCGACCGCGATGTAGGCGCAGAAGTTGGTCTCCCGGCCGCGGTCGGTGGGCGCCTCGGCGTCACCGTCGGCGTAGGCCGCGTACCAGGACCCGTCCGGGTTCTGATGCCGCACCAGCCAGTCGTACGCGGCCTCCGCACGCTCGTGTTCGCCGGCCGCGTCCAGGGCCATGGCGGCCTCGGTGTGGTCCCACGGGTCGAGGTGGTGACCGCGGAACCAGGGGATCGCGCCGTCCTCGCGCTGGGTCGCCAGGATGCCGGCGACCGTACGGGCCGCCTGTTCGGCGGTGAGCACCCCTGGCAGGACGAGCCGTTCGGTACGCCCGGGACTCGTCACTTGGCGGCCCCGGCAGAGGTCTTCGCGGAAGAGGTCTTGGCGGAAGAGGCCTTGGCGGCACCGGACTTGGCGGCGGCGGGCTTGGCGGCCTTCCGGGCCCGGGCGGCGGGCTCGGCCGCCGGCTTCGCGGCCTCGGCGGGCGCGCTCGCCTCGTCGGCGGCCGGGGCCCCCGGCAGATGCGGCTTGGTCGCGTAGACGACGAAGCTCTTGCCGATCACGGGGTTGAGCGCCCGCTCGGCGAGCCGGGTGGCCAGCGGCTTCTTCATGATGTCCCAGACCAGCAGCTTGTGGTACGCCTGCACCGGCAGCGCGGCGTCTTTACCGTCCCTGCCCACCCCGAAGGCGCACTTGAGCCACCAGTAGGGGCTGTGCAGCCCGTGCGCATGGTGCGTGCCGTACGGCTCCAGGCCGGCCTCCCGCATCTTGCCGAGCAGTTCGTCACCGCGGTAGATGCGGATATGGCCGCCCTCGACCTCGTGGTAGGCGTCGCTGAGCGCCCAGCAGATCTTCTCGGGGCCGTAACGGGGCACCGTGACGGCGATCCGGCCGCCGGGGCGCAGCACCCGCACCATCTCGGCGAGCACGCCCTTGTCGTCCGGGATGTGCTCCATCACCTCGGAGATGATCACGACGTCGAAGCTGTCGTCGGGGAACGGCAGGTTGAGCGCATCGCCCTCCATGGCGGTGGCGGAGGCGCCCGCCGGGGCCTCACCTGCCTCCTCCATCGCGGCGAACCACTTGGCGACCTCGCGGATCTCCTCGCCGTTCTGGTCGAGGGCGACGACCTGCGCGCCGCGCCGGTAGCACTCGAAGGCGTGCCGGCCGGCGCCGCAGCCCAGGTCGAGCACGCGATCGCCCGGGGCGAGCGGGAAACGGGAAAAGTCGACGGTCAGCACGGGGTTCTGCTTTCGTCCGGCGGTGTGGTGGCGGTGGTGGCAGTGGCGGGGGCAGTGGTGGCTGCGCAGCGCGGTGGGCGGGGGGGGGAGGCTAGGTGCGCAGGGTGCGGGCGGCGGTCCGGGCGCCCTGGAGGGCGATCGCCTCGCGGTAGCGCTCGGCGGTGCCGAGGGCGGCCTGCCGCCAGGTGAAGCGGGCCAGCACGCGCTCCCGGCCGGCCGCGCCGAGCCGGCGGCGCAGCGCCTCGTCGCCCAGGAGCCGGAGCAGTCCGCCCGCCAGCGCACCGGCGTCGCCCGGCGGCACCGCGAGACAGGTCTCGCCGTCCGGGCCCGCGACCTCGGGGATCGCGCCGCCGGTGGTGGCCAGCAGCGGGGTGCCGGTGGCCATCGCCTCGGCGGCGGGCAGCGAGAAGCCCTCGTAGAGGGAGGGGACGCAGGCGATCTGGGCGCTGCGGACCAGGTCGACGAGTTCGGGGTCGCTGATGCCCTTGACGAACTCGATGGCGCCGGCCAGCCCGAGCCGGTCGATGGCGGCGGCGACCGGCCCGTCGTCGGCGCGCTTGCCGACGACCACCAGATGGGCGTCGGGGTTCTCGGTGCGTACCTTGGCGAGCGCCTCGACGAGGTGGATCAGGCCCTTGAGCGGTACGTCGGCGCTGGAGGTGGTGACGATCCGGCCCGGGACCTCGGGGACCGAGGGATCCGGCGAGAAGAGGTCGGTGTCGGCGCCGATGGGGACGACATGGACCCGGCCGGGGTGCACGCCGAGGTCGTCGACGATCTCCTGGCGGGAGGAGCCGGAGACGGTCAGTACGGAGGGCAGCCGGCGGGCGACCCGCTTCTGCATCCGTGTGAAGCCGTACCAGCGGCGGACCGAGGCGCGGCGCTTCCAGTCGTGCGCGGCGGCCAGGTCGAGCCGGCGGTCGACGGTGATGGGGTGGTGGATCGTGGTGACCAGCGCGGCGCCGAGCGCGCCGGGGCCGCCGAGCAGGCCGTAGCCGAGGGTCTGGTTGTCGTGGACGACGTCGAACCGGCCGCGGTGGGCGGCGAGATGGCGCCGGGCGCGCAGCGAGAAGGTCAGCGGCTCGGGGAAGCCGCCGGTCCACATCGTGGCGACCTCCAGGGCGTCGATCCAGTCGCGGTACTCACCGCGCTTCGGCGTACGGAACGGGTCCGGCTGGCGGTAGAGGTCCAGGCTGGGCAGCTCGGTGAGGGTCACGCCCTCGTCGAGGACGGGGTAGGGCTGGGCGCCGATGACCTCGACGGTGTGGCCGAGGCGGGCCAGTTCGCGTGAGAGGTGGCGTACATAGACGCCCTGACCGCCGCAGAACGGGTTTCCCTTATACGTGAGCATCGCGATGCTCAGGGGGCCCTCACCGTTCGTCGGGGCGGCGGCCGAGGAGGCCTCTGCGAGGCGAGGCGCGGCTGCCTGGACGGCCTCTGCGGTCACGCTCGGCCCCCTTCTCACTGGACTTTCGCCGGAGCGTAACCGCTGGCGGTAATCTAGAACAAGTTTCAGAACTGCTGGGCTACTGATCAGTTCACCGAGCCTCGAATGTACCGGCCAGGACAGATGCGAAAAGAGCCGCACCAGGTGATTCGCGCCACCACCCGCCCCCCTGCCATGCTGTGCCGATCACACCACCGGCACTCATCGCATCGCGGACGGAATGCCACGGAATGGGAAATATGACTACGGAATCCAAGGCGGCCAAGCCGGCACTTCCCGCGAGTCCTCCCCTGACGGAGCGTCAGGAGGCCCGGCGTCGCCGCATCCTGCACACCAGCGCCAAGCTGGCGTCCCGTGGCGGCTTCGACGCCGTGCAGATGCGCGAGGTCGCCGAGTCCTCGGGCGTCGCGCTGGGCACCCTCTACCGCTACTTCCCCTCCAAGGTGCATCTGCTGGTCGCCACCATGCAGGACCAGCTCCAGCACATGCACGAGACGCTGCGCAAGCGTCCGCCGTCGGAAGAGGACCCGGGCGCCCGGGTCGCCCAGACCCTGATGCGGGCGTTCCGCGCCCTCCAGCGCGAACCGCATCTCGCGGATGCGATGGTGCGCGCGCTGACCTTCGCCGACCGTTCGGTGAGCCCGGAGGTGGACACCGTCTCCCGGCTGACGACGGCGATCATCCTCGACGCCATGAGGCTGGACGGCCCGCCCACCCCGGAGCAGCTGTCCGCGGTCCGGGTCATCGAGCACACCTGGCACTCGGCCCTGATCACCTGGCTGTCGGGCCGCGCCTCGATCGCCCAGGTCAAGATCGACATCGAAACGGTGTGCCGCCTGATCGACCTCACGGCGCCGGACACGGGACGTTCCCCGAAGCGTTGAGCGTCAGCCGTAGGCGTTAGGCGTTAACCCCCGCCCTTCCTCGGGCAGTTGGCCCGCAAGGGGCCTTCCGGCCCCCTACGGGACCGCATCGTACGAGCGGGCTCTGGCAATGAGCCCGGGTCGGACATCTAAGCTCCCAGAGACTCGACGATGTGATCGTCGAGGTCTGCCACCCAGTCTTCGCGGCGCCAAGGTCGCAGTTCTCGGCGGGCCCGCCGTAGCCGGATCGTGGCGACTCGTCCCCCGGTCGCCGACGCGGCATCGACGCAGTCATGCAGCAGGGTCGCCGCTGACTGCGGGTCGTCGAGACGGACACAGGCGAGCGCCTGGTCAGAGGTGACGATCGCCCGTTGCACCTGCTCACGTGGCCGGGTGAGAGCCGCCGCCGACCGCGCGAATTCGTCATGCGCGGCAGCGGCGTCCCCCGCGTACAGGGACGCGACTCCCTCGAATCCCCGCAGATGAGCGGGGGTGAACGAGGACGTAGAAGGGTCGCCGGCGCGGTCACCGTCGAGGTCGTACCAGGCGAGGGCCAAAGCTGAGCGTGCCTGCCGCTCCGCGTGCTCCCCGCCGGCCCGGGCAGTGATCTCAGCCTGAAGGGCGTGCGCGCGGGCCCGGACAGTGACGCTCTGCCCGGCGCGGGCATCGCGAACCGCAGCATCGACAAGGCGGCGAGCCGTATCAAGGCCGGGCATCAAGTACAGGGTCACAAGCGCATGGCTCATGTGCACCACGGCCCGGCGCCACGGCATGCCGATCTGGCCGGCTACGTCTGTGGCTGCGGCGTAGAGGCTGTGCGAGGCGGCGTCATCGCGCGTCTCGAAAGCGAGGCGACCGGCAAGGGTGTATGCCTGTGTGGCAACGGCCCGTAACCCTGGTAGCAGTGGCTCGGGCCCCTCGCTGTCAAGCAGCCGTCGGCACGACTCGACAACGGGTGCCAGCAGCAGCTGAAGCCGCACGAATGGCAGGCTGCCGACCTCGCGGTTCACGTCGTTGATGGCGATGGTCAGCGCGTCGAGCAGCGCCTCGTCCATCCGGCGCGGATCGGCGAGAGCCCCGGCGAGGGTTGTGCGCGCCTGCGGGCCCAGCAGTGCGAGCAGGTCTCGGCCGGCGTCCGTGGAGGTCCGCACCAGCAGACGGTGGAGTTCGTCCACAGCCTGCTCGCTCTCGCCGAGATGCATGAAGGCGTCGAGCAGCTCAGCAAAATCTGACCCGGGGCCGAGGCATGTCTCGCCGTCGGGCGCGGTGGCGTACAGGTGGGCGAGCAGGAGTTGGTACCGCGTGCTCGGCAGGATGGGTGTGGCGCTCTCCCACCGGGCGACGGACCGTTGGACGCTGGAGATACTGCTGTCGAGCGGCTGTCCGAGGCGGGCGGCTACGTCGACCAGGGCACGGGCCGTGTCGGCCAGGGACATGCCGCGGCTGCGGCGCAGCCGTTTGAGTGTGGCTGCGCCGAGGTGGCGGCCATGGTCTCTCATGTGCCCATGATGCCTGTGCGGTTGGTCACACGGGGACGATGAGGCGAGGTTTCTGCTTCTCCGCGGCGTAGTTGATGGTCTGCCACGTACCGGATGTGCTCTCGCCTGCGTCGAGGGGGAACCCGATCACCATGTCGGACTGGTCGACCATGTACCTGTTGCGGGTGTGGTAGGCGGGCGTCCCCAGCTCAGGGGCTTGCAGTTCAATGACCTGGGTGATCCGGTCCCGGCTGCGGCTGATCGCCTGCCGCGCTTCGACAGGCTGCTGATCGACGGTGCCCGGCACGACGATGGTGATTGACGCTTTCGAATGCCCTGCGAGCCACAACAGTGAGAGCGAGTCAATGCCCTTTGCGCCACCAATGTGGAAGCTGGCCGCGTTGGTGGCGAACGGGCCGAGGTAGCGCTCGAAGAGAGCCGCATACCAGGTGAGTTCGTGATGCCCAGTTGACCGGGTTCCGGTAATTGCAATGTTCAGAGCCATGATCAAGTCCGTGTCATAGGTTGTCAGATACCGCACATGCTCGCGCCGCAGTGCACTGGAGGCATGGACGCGAGAACTGACACGGCCGCCATTCTGGCCGAGCACCTCCGAGAGCACGGGGTCACTGTCGCCTGCACCGACGCCGCCGCCGTCACCGTGTCAAACCCGCTGAATTCTGCTGTTCGCGAGGACGTTACCGCTGGCGATGGCCGATACGTCACCGCCTACGGGTACGGGGTCGGACAGTACGGAGACGAGCAGGCAACCGCCCACTGTGTCGGCCTTCTCGTAGGTGCCGGGCCGCTCTCCGAGCCGCACCCGGTCGACGCGGAGACGATCAGCGACACGATCCGACGGGCGCTCGTACTCAGATCCGGCCCGGTGGACCTCGATGCAATGGCCGACCTGGCCGAGGAGTTGCGCGGGCACATTGCGCTCCTGCTGCCCCTGGCGCGGGAGTCGGCCGGCCGGCTGTGGGCAGGCAGCATCGAGGCGCACCGGCTGACGGCCCGGCTCGACGGCATTGAGCGGCAGACCCGGCAGGGCCTCGGGCCTGGGCCGCTGTCGGCGCATGTGCAGGTGCACCAGCTCGCCCGGGACTGTCAGTGGCTGCGGGCCCGGCACGCCGCGGAGGGCCGTCGATGACTGACGAGATGGCCCCGTTGGTGTTTGTCTACGACCGGTGCGCGAGCCGCAACCGTCGCGAGCTCGACATGCGGCTGACGGGCTGCCACGCGTACGCGGACGGCATGGGGTGGGTCCTGTCAGGTGGTGGCCCGTGGCTCGACCGCGGCGCGGATGCACTGACCTCGCAGCGGCCCCAACTGGCCGCGATGCTCGACCTGATGCGGGCCGAGGCTGCGCGCCGCGAGGTGGTGTGCCTGATCCACAGCTGGGGCCGGCTGGCGACCGACCCCACACACCGCCTGGTGCTCCAGCAGCGCATCGTTGAAGCCGGTGGGTGGACGATCACCACGTTCGGCGAGGCGGACCGGCGTAGCCGTGCGGCGCTGGCGGGGAGGGCGTCGTAGTGAGCGGCAGTGGTATCGACCTACGGGTCGTCGTCCTCGATTCCGCTACCGGGCCGTGCATCGTCAAGACGTTCTGCGGGTGCCACCTGCCGTTACCGATTGGTCAATGGCACAATCACGATCCCCGGTGGAGGACCGGTGCAGTGCGACAAGGATCTGTACGAGACGCGTGCGACGTGCGACAAGTGCGGGCAGCCGATGACGAACACTCAGGACGGTTGGGCGATCTGCTACCCGTGCGGGACCAGCAAGCCGCACTAACACCGCGGCCCTGCCCACAGTGCGCCCGTGATCTGATCAGCTCTGTACCCGACTGGTGGCAGTGCTCGGCGGACAACTGCCCGTACGAGATGTCCGATGAGGCGTACACCTTGTACGCGGAGCTGTCGGGCCTGTTCGAGCGTGATCCAGCGGGATTTTTCGCGAGCGTCTCAGCACACCGGGACGAGATGCGTGCACTGGAGCCGGCCTGGCTGAGGTAAGCCCCGGCCGGGCCCCGCCGGCAGTCCCGCCTCACTCCTCCGGAGGGAACACCGCCGCACCGCTGCCGGCGTCGGTGAGGGTGATCGCCTCCACCGGGCACCCCTCGGCCGCCGCGAGCACGCTCTCGTCGGCCTCCGCCTCCGGCGCCACGGGGTGCGACTGCCGGGCCGTGTCCAGCCGGAAGCCGTCCGGCGCCGCACCGACGCACATCCCCGACCCGATGCACACGTTCCGGTCCACCTCCACCCGCCAGCGGTCCGCCATCAGACACCCGCCGGCAGATGGATCATCTTGTGCTCCAGGTATTCACCGAAGCCCTCGGGGCCGAACTCCCGCCCGATGCCGGAGTTCTTGTAGCCGCCGAACGGGCCGAGCATGTCGATGCTGAAGGTGTTGACGGAGTACGTACCGGTGCGCACCTGCCGCGCGATATCGATGCCGTGGTCGACGTCGGCCGTCCAAACCGAGCCGGAGAGTCCGTAGTCGGAGTCGTTGGCGATCCGTACCGCCTCCGCCTCGTCCTCGTACGGCAGCAGACAGATGACCGGGCCGAAGATCTCCTCGCGGGCGATCCGCATGGCGTTGGTGACGTCGCCGAAGAGGGTCGGCTCGACGTACCAGCCCGTGGTCTGCTCCTTGGGCCGGCCGCCGCCGGTGAGCACCTTGGCGCCTTCCCGCTGTCCGAGCGCGATGTAGTCCAGCGAACGCTGCTGCTGACGGCGGGCGACCAGCGGGCCGACCTCGGTGGCCGGATCCAGCGGGTCACCGACGGTGAGCGCGGCGGCCGCCGCGGTGAACCGCTCGGCGATCTCGTCGTAGTGGCTGCGGGGTGCCAGGATCCGGGTCTGGGCCACACAGGCCTGGCCGTTGATCATCCAGGCGAACGGGACGATGCCGGCCACCGCCGCGTCCAGGTCCGCGTCCGGCAGGATCACCGCGGCGGACTTGCCGCCCAGCTCCAGGGTGACCCGGCTGAGGTTGCGGGCCGCGACCTCCATGACCCGTTTGCCCGCCGCCACCGAGCCGGTGAACGAGACCTTGTCCACGCCCGGGTGCCCGACCAGGTACTCGCTCACCTCCCGGTCCGCCGGCAGGATCGACAGCACGCCCTCCGGCAGTCCGGCCTCGGTCGCGATCTCGGCCAGGAGATAGGCGTCCAGCGGGGTCTCCGGCGACACCTTGAGCACCACCGAGCAGCCGGCCAGCAGCGCGGGCGCGAGCTTGGCGGCGGCGGTGAACTGCGGGACGTTCCACGGCACCACCGCCGCGACCACACCGGCCGGCTCCCGCCGTACGAGGAGCGGACCCAGCACACCGGAGCGCCGCTCCTCGAAGGGGAAGTCGCGGGCGACGGTCAGCGCCGCGTCCCATGCGAGCACCGAGGCGAGCGACTGCACCATGACGCCCGAGGTGTACGGGGTGCCGTTCTCGGAGCTGATGACCTTGGCGATCTCCTCGCTGCGCGCCGCGAAGGCGTCCTTGATGCGGGTCACCACCGCGATCCGGTCCGCCAGCGGGGCGTTCGCCCACACCCCGGACGCGAAGGACGTACGGGCCGCTGCCACCGCACGGTCGACATCGGCCCGTGAGGCGTGCGGGACGCGGCCGATGACCTGTTCGGTGTGCGGGGAGACGACCTCGATCGTGTCCCGGCCGGCCGGATCGACCAACTCACCGCCTATATAGAGCTTTCCGTGCTCGACGAGGTCGCTCATCGCTGTCGCCTCCCGGAATTCCGACCGACCGGCCATCCTGCCGTTCTTTTCTGACGCTGCATCAGGAATGTTGCTGCCTCGAACTGATACCAGTTCCAGTGGGAGGAGTCCACGGCGCAGGCCGAATCCCTACGATGGGGTGAAGGGCAATCCGGGCGTCACGCCGGGGCGCACCCGTCTCCCCGCGGGTATCAGTTCCGGTCGTCTTGAAACTCGTTCTAGTTATAGTGAGGGTGGTGCGGGTGTGTGCAGTAGGCGCAGGACGGCAAGTGCACTGTGGGTGCGCGGAGTTGGATGCGCACCGAGACGTGCGGTCGGGTGCGTTCACGCCGAGAGGGGACCGGATGACCACGCAGGTGACCGACCACCGAGGCGGGGTGTGGAGCATCGCCGTTCCCATCCCGGACAACCCGCTCGGCCACACCCTCGTCCACCTCCTGGAGACCGACCACGGACCGGTGCTCATCGACACCGGCTGGGACGACCCGGATTCCTGGGACACGCTCGTCGCGGGCATCACCGCCTGCGGCTTCGCCCTCGGCGACCTCCACGGTGTCCTGATCACCCACCATCACCCCGATCACCACGGCCTCTCCGCCAAGGTGCGGGAGGCGTCCGGTGCCTGGATCGCGATGCATGCCGCGGACACCGCCGTGGTCCGCCGCACCCGTGAGGCGGCGCCGGACCGGTGGCTCGACTACCTGATCGCCAAGCTCACGGCGGCGGGCGCGCCGGACGATCACCTGGCACCGCTGCGGGAGGCGCGCGCCAAGGGGGGCGGGCGGAGACTGCCCGGCCAACGCGCCGCGCTGCCGGACCGCGGGATCGAGCCCGGCGAGCTGCTCGACCTGCCGGGGCGCCGGATGCGCGCCATCTGGACACCGGGGCACACACCGGGGCATGTGTGTCTGCATCTGGAGGAGCGGCACCCGGCGGCGGGGGGCTCGGTGGCGGGGGCCCCGGTGGCGGGGCAGCCGGCCCGTGGCCTCGGCCGGCTCTTCTCCGGCGACCATCTCCTGCCGGACATCACCCCGCACATCGGCCTGTACGAGGACCCGGACGACACCACGGTCACCGATCCCCTTGGCGACTACCTCGACTCCCTCGAACGCATCGGACGGCTCGCCCCCGCCGAGGTGCTGCCCGCCCACCAGTACGCCTTCGCCGATGCCGAGGGGCGGGTGCGCGCGCTCATCGCTCACCATGAAGAGCGGCTGTCCGGACTGAGAGCACTGCTCCGCGAACCACGCACCCCCTGGCAGCTCGCCGTCGCCATGGAGTGGAACCGCCCCTGGGAACAGATCCCTTACGGCTCCCGGAACATCGCCGTATCGGAGGCCGAGGCACATCTGCGTCATCTGGTGAAGCAGGGGTACGCGGAGCGGGTGCCGGGCTCCGGTCCGGCGACGTACCGGGCGGTGTGAGACGGGGAGCGCCGAGGCGGGGCACGGGGCCCTGCGTACGGCCACGCCCGCCCGCCGGCCGGCTGCCGTCTTCGGCTCGTACGCGCGGGCGAGTGCCGCAGGAGTGCCGGTTAAGGTGTGCGGGACAACTTCATCCGTACCTGATCGGGGGAAGCCGGTGGAAATCCGGCGCTGCCCCTCCCCCAAGCTCTCGGCTTCGTTCGAGCCCGGGGGCACCCCCATCCGTGAGGGCGGCCGTCCGCGCGACCGCGCAGCCGGCCGTGCGAGCCGGAGCACCCGATGAGGCACGGCCAAGGCTCGCGCCACCGGAACCGCCGCCCGCACGGACGGACCGGTGCGCGGCACCGTCGAGGTATACGGAGCCGAGCCCGGTGCCACCGCACCCGATGCACAGGATCGGCGGGCGGCAGCCGGCCGAGCGCGGCTGCGTAGCATGCCGCGACCCGACCCGAGAGGCACCGATCCGATGGCCCCCATGGCTTCCATGGCACCCCAGGCCCCTTCGACGCACCGCGTCGCCTTCCTGGCGCGCCGCGCCGCCATGGCGCTGGCGGCCGCGGCGGTGCTGGGCGCGGCAGCGGCCCCTGCCGCCTTCGCGGACGCCGCCCCGGGCGCCCCCAAGAAGCTGCCCGAGGGGCTGTACGGCACCAAGGACCCGCAGTACGACGGGGTCTGGCGGCAGTCGCTGGCCCTGCTGGCGCAGGACACAGTGGGCATACGGCCGGCGGCCTCGGCCGTGCGCTGGCTGGCCGGGCAGCAGTGCGCCGACGGCTCGTTCACCGCATTCCGCGCCGAGCCGGGCAAGCCCTGTGACGCCAAGACGATGCGGGACACGAACCAGACGGCCGCCGCGGTGCAGGCGCTGGCCGCGCTCGGCGGGCACGACAAGGCCGTGCGCAAGGCCGTGCAGTGGCTGAAGTCGGTGCAGAACGACGACGGCGGCTGGAGTTCGATGGCCGGCTCGCCCAGCGACGCCAACTCCACCTCCGTGGTCATCGGCGCCCTCGCGGCGGCGGGTGAGAAGCCGGAGTCGGTCACGTCGAAGAAGGGCGGCAAGACCCCCTACGACGGGCTGCTCACCTTCCTGCTGGGCTGTGACGCCAAGGAGGGCGAGCGCGGCGCCTTCACCTTCCAGCTCAAGGGTGCCGCCCCGAACGCGGATGCCACCGCGGCCGCCGCGACCGGAGCGCTGGGCAAGGGCTTTGCCGTCGCACCGGCGGCCGGCCGCGCCGACACCCCGGTCAAGCCGCTGAGCTGCAAGGACGGTGAGCAGGAGAAGGCCGGTGCGGCGTCGGCGGCGGCCGGCGGCGCGGCCTACCTCGTCGCACAGCTGGACAAGAACGGGCAGCATCTGCCCTCCGCGATGCCGGGCCAGGAGAAGCAGCCCGATGTCGGCAACACCGCCGATGCCGTGGTGGCGCTCGCGGCCGGCGGGCACCGGGGCGCGGCGCAGAAGCCGCTGAAGTGGCTGGAGAAGAACGCCTCGTCCTGGGCCGAGCAGAACGGCCCGGCCGCCTACGGGCAGTTGGTGCTCGCGGCGCACGCCACCGGCACCGATCCGCGGGCCTTCGGCGGCACCGACCTGGTGGCCGCGCTCAACGCGACCGGCCCCGAGCCGGCCGGCACCGCCGCAGCCGGCAAGGACGCCCAGGACTCCAAGGACGCCGAGGAGGCCGGCGGCGGCATCAATGTGTGGTGGGTCATCGGCGTCGGACTCGCCCTCGGCGCCGGCATCGGCTTCCTGCTGAGCGGCCGTAAGAAGAAGAACGAGCTCTGATGCGGGTGATGCGGCGCAGCAGGCTCGTCGGCGCGCTCCTGGCCGGCGCGGTGACCGGTCTGGCCGTCGCCGGACCGGCCCAGGCACAGGAGTACCGCTACTGGTCCTTCTGGGACGGCAAGGACGGCGGCTCCTGGGCGTACGCCACCCAGGGGCCGGCCACCCTACGGCCGGCCGACGGCGCGGTCGAGGGCTTCCGCTTCACGGTCAGCGCCGACTCCGCCGCGGCCGGGAAGCCGCGTGCGGCCGCCGACTTCGACGCGATCTGCCGGGCCACGCCCGCCAAGGACGGCCGCAAGCGGATCGGCATCGTCATCGACTTCGGCACCGCGGCGGAGTCGCCCGGTGGTGAACGGCCGCCGCGGGCACGGACGGAGTGCGCCCAGGTGTCCGAGGACGCGTCGGCGGGCGAGGCGCTGGCGGCGGTCGCCCGGCCGTTGCGTTATGACTCCCATGCGCTGCTGTGCGGCATCGCCGGTTACCCGAAGGCGGGTTGCGCGGAGCAGGTGGACGGGTCCGGCGCCGCCGGGGCGGAGGGCTCGAAGGGCGCGAAGGGTTCGGCGGGTTCGGCGGGTTCGGCGCAAGCCGGTCAGTCCGGTTCGTCCGATCGGTCCGGGCCGTCCGCCGGCCTGCTCGGCGGTGTGGCGGCCGTCGTCGTCCTGGGCGCGGCGGCCCTCTGGCAGGCACGCCGCCGGCGCGGATGAGCGCCCCGCAGGCGACCCGTACCACCGCGCTGCACGCCGGCGCCTGGTGGCTGTGGGCGCTCGGCCTGGCCACCGCGGCCTCCCGCACCACCAACCCGCTGCTGCTGGGGCTGCTGGTGGGGGTGGCCGGCTATGTCGTCGCGGCCCGCCGTACGGAGGCGCCCTGGGCTCGCGCGTACGGGGCGTTCGTCAAGCTCGGCCTGGTGGTGATCGCCGTCCGGCTGGTCTTCGCGTTCTTCCTCGGCTCCCCGATCCCCGGTACCCACACCCTCCTCACGCTGCCCGAAGTGCCGCTGCCGGACTGGGCGAAGGGCGTCCGGATCGGCGGCCGGGTCACGGCGGAGGGCATGCTCTTCGCGCTCTACGACGGACTGAAGCTGGCCACCCTCCTCATCTGCGTCGGGGCCGCCAACGCCCTCGCCAACCCCTCCCGGTTGCTGAAGTCCCTGCCCGGCGCGCTCTACGAGGCGGGCGTCGCGGTGGTGGTCGCCATGACGTTCGCCCCGAATCTGGTCGCCGACGTCCAGCGGCTGCGCGCCGCCCGCCGGCTGCGCGGCCGCCCCGACCGCGGTGTCACGGCGCTCCTCCAGGTCGGACTGCCGGTCCTGGAGGGCGCGTTGGAACGCTCGGTGGCGCTGGCCGCCGCCATGGACGCACGCGGATACGGCCGCACCGCCCACGTGCCGCGCGCCGTACGGCACACCACCTCCGCCCTCACCCTCGGCGGTCTGCTCGGCATCTGCGCGGGCACCTACGGGCTGCTCGGTGACGCCGGGGCCGGTTACGGTCTGCCGCTGCTCCTGGCCGGTCTGGCCGCCGCGCTGGCCGGACTCCAGCTCGGCGGCCGCCGCTCGGTCCGCACCCGCTACCGCCCGGAGCGCTGGGGCGCCCGCGCCTGGCTGGTATCGGGCTCCGGCATCGCCGTGGCGGCCCTGATGATCTGGGCCGGCGACTACGCCCCGGCGGCCCTCCACCCCCCGGCCGTTCCGCTCACCTCCCCCGTACTGCCGCTCTGGCCGGCCGCGTCCCTTCTTGTCGGACTGCTGCCGGCGCTGGTGGCACCGGTGCCCCGTGCCCCGGAGCGGGAGCGGTCCGCGGGCCGGGCCACGGCCACCGACCGCACCGGTGCGCCCGCCCGCGCCGCTCGCACCCGCGGCGCCGGCGCGCCGCCTCTCCCCCCTCAGCACGCGAAGGAGCCGACGCAGTGATCCGGTTCGAGCAGGTCTCGGTCGTCTACGGCGACGCCGCGGAGCCCGTCGTCCAGGGCATCGACCTGACCGTCCCCGAGGGCGAACTGTGTCTGCTGGCCGGGCCTTCCGGCGTCGGCAAGTCCACCGTCCTGAACGCCGTCTGCGGGCTCGTCCCCCACTTCACCGGCGGCACCCTGCACGGCCGCGTCACCGTCGACGGCCGGGACACCCGCACCCACAAGCCGCGTGAACTCGCCGATGTCGTCGGCACCGTGGGCCAGGACCCGGTGGCGCACTTCGTCACCGACACCGTCGAGGACGAACTCGCCTACGGGATGGAGTCCCTCGGTCTCGCCCCCGACGTGATGCGCCGCCGCGTCGAGGAGACCCTGGACCTGCTGGGCCTGGCCGGCCTGCGGGACCGCGCGCTGACCACGCTCTCGGGCGGGCAGATGCAGCGGGTGGCGATCGGCTCGGTCCTCACCACCCACCCGAAGGTGCTGGTCCTCGACGAGCCGACCTCGGCCCTCGACCCGGCCGCCGCCGAAGAGGTGCTGTCCGTGCTCCAGCGGCTGGTCCATGACCTCGGCACCACGGTCCTGCTGGCCGAACACCGGCTGGAGCGCGTCATCCAGTACGCCGACCAGGTCATCCTCCTTCCGTCGCCGGGCGCACCCCCGGTCATGGGCAGCCCCTCCGACGTCATGGCCGTCTCCCCCGTCCACCCCCCGGTGGTGGCCCTCGGCCGCCTGGCGGGCTGGTCGCCGCTCCCGCTCACCGTCCGCGATGCCCGCCGCAAGGCCGCGCCCCTGCGGGAACGCCTGGCGGGTGTCACCCCGCCGGGGGGCTCCCGGGCCGGTGCAGGGGCCGCTGCCGGGCCGGGGTTGCCGGACGGTCCCGCGGCGGAGGTCCGTGGGCTCGGCGTGCGGCGGGGGCGGATCGAGGCGCTGTACGGGGTGGACCTGAGCGTCCGCGCCGGCGAGACCGTCGCTCTGATGGGGCGTAACGGCGCGGGGAAGTCCACCCTCCTCAACTCCCTCGTCGGGGTGCACCAGCCGTCGTCCGGCACGGTGCGGGTAGGCGGTGTCACCCCGCACCGCACCGGTCCCCGCGCCCTGCTGCGGCACGTCGGTCTGGTGCCCCAGGAACCGCGTGATCTGCTCTACGCGGACACCGTCGCCGCCGAGTGCACCGCGGCGGACCAGGACGCGGGTGCCCCCGACGGCAGTTGCCGGGCCCTGGTGACCCGGCTGCTGCCCGGTGTGCCGGACTCCGCGCACCCCCGTGATCTCTCCGAGGGCCAACGGCTGGCCCTCGCCCTGGCGATCGTGCTGACCGCGCGTCCGCCGCTGCTCCTGCTCGACGAGCCCACCCGCGGCCTGGACTACGCCGCCAAGTCCCGGCTGATCGAGGTGCTGCGCGCGCTCGCCGCCGAGGGGCACGCCCTCGTCCTGGCCACCCACGATGTGGAACTCGCCGCCGAACTGGCGCACCGCGTGGTGATCCTCGCCGACGGTGAGGTCGTCGCCGACGGCCCCACCGAGGAGATCGTCGTCTCCTCGCCCTCCTTCGCCCCGCAGGTCGCCAAGGTGCTCGCGCCGCTTCCCTGGCTGACCGTTCCCCAGGTGGCCCGCGCCCTGGAGGCGGCGTCCGGATGAGCCCGATGAGTACGCACCCCCGAGGGCCGGGCCGCCGGGTCCGGGCCGTCCGGCTCGGCCCGCGCTCCGTCGTCGCGCTGGCCCTGATCTCGGCCATCGGTGTGATGGCGTTCGGCTGGCCGCTGCTGGCCGATTCGGCCTCCGGGCTCGCCCATTCCCAGGACGCTCCCTGGCTGTTCGCGGCGCTGCTGCCGATGCTGCTCGCCGTCGTGGTGGCGACCATCGCCGATACCGGGCTGGATGCGAAGGCCATCGCCATGCTCGGCGTACTGGCCGCTGCCGGGGCCGCGTTGCGTCCGCTGGGCGCGGGGACGGCCGGTATCGAGCCGATGTTCTTTCTGATGGTGTTGTCGGGGCGGGTGCTCGGGCCGGGCTTCGGCTTCGTGCTGGGTTCGGTGGCGATGTTCGCGTCGGCGCTGCTGACCGGCGGGGTCGGCCCCTGGATGCCGTTCCAGATGCTGGCCATGGGGTGGGTGGCGATGGGCGCCGGGCTGCTGCCGGCGGCCGACCGGCTGCGCGGGCGCGGCGAGCTGGCCGTGCTCGCCACCTACGGTGCCGTCTCCGCGGTCCTCTACGGCCTGGTCATGAACCTTCAGGGCTGGCCCTACATCAGCGGAATGGCCTCGGGGGTCTCGTTCGTCCCCGGTGATCCGCCGGCCGAGAACCTCGCCCGTTACGTCGCCTACTGCCTGGCCACGTCCCTCGGCTGGGATCTCCCCCGGGCCCTGGTCACCGTGGTCCTCACCGTCACGCTGGGCGGTACGGTCCTCAGGGCCCTGCGGCGCGCCACCCGCCGCGCCGCCTTCGACGCCCCGGTCTCCTTCGCCTCCGCTTCCGGCTCCGCCCCGTCCGCTACAACCGCTGAATGATCGTCCCGGTCGCCAGTGCCCCGCCCGCGCACATCGTGATCAGGGCGAACTCCTTGTCCCTGCGTTCGAGTTCGTGGAGTGCGGTGGTGATCAGCCGCGCGCCGGTGGCGCCGACCGGGTGGCCCAGGGCGATGGCGCCCCCGTTCACGTTCACCTTCTCCAGGTCCTGTTCGAAGACCTGCGCCCAGGACAGGACGACGGAGGCGAAGGCCTCGTTGATCTCGACCAGATCGATGTCCTTGAGGGACATCCCGGCCTTGCCGAGCACCGCGCGGGTGGCGTCTACGGGTCCGTCCAGATGGAAGTGCGGATCGGCGCCGACCAGCGCCTGGGCCACGATGCGGGCCCGTGGCTTGAGTTTGAGGGCGCGCGCCATGCGCTTGGAGGCCCACATCACCGCGGCCGCGCCGTCGGAGATCTGTGAGGAGTTGCCCGCCGTGTGCACGGCCGTCGGCATGACGGGTTTGAGGCCGCCCAGCGCCTCCATACTGGTGTCGCGCAGCCCCTCGTCGCGGTCGACCAGCCGCCACATGCCCTGCCCCGCGGCCTGTTCCTCCTCGGTGGTGGGGACCTGGACGGCGAAGGTCTCCCGTTTGAACCGCTCCTCGGCCCAGGCCGCGGCCGCCCGCTCCTGCGAGATCAGGCCGAGCGAGTCGACGTTCTCGCGGGTCAGTCCCCGGTTGCGGGCGATGCGTTCGGCCGCCTCGAACTGATTGGGCAGATCGACACTCCACTCGTCGGGCCAGGGCTTGCCGGGGCCGTGCTTGGAGCCGCTGCCGAGCGGCACCCGGGACATCGCCTCGACACCGCAGCCGATACCGACGTCGATGACGCCGCCTGCGATCATGTTGGCGACCATGTGGTTGGCCTGCTGGGAGGAGCCGCACTGACAGTCCACGGTGGTGGCGGCGGTCTCGTACGGGAGGCCCATCGCCAGCCAGGCGTTGCGTGCCGGGTTCATGGACTGTTCGCCGGCGTGGGTGACGGTGCCGCCGACGATCTGTTCGATGCAGTCGGGCTGGATGCCGGTACGGGCGAGGAGTTCACGGTAGGTCTCGCCCAGGAGGTAGGCGGGGTGGAGGTTTGCGAGCGCGCCCTGACGCTTGCCGATGGGGGTGCGTACTGCTTCGACGATGACGGGTTCCGCGGCCATGACTGACTCGTCCTCTCCTCGCGTCCGCGGGCGTCCCGGCACCCACGGAAGAAGAACTAGTACGCGTTCTAGTTCGACAAGCAGTCTTATGAGCCGCCCGCCGGGGCGCAAGGGGCATGCAAGCCTCTTGTCCGCAACTGGAGTCGCCATGACCCTTGCCACTTGTAGAACCCGTTACTACCTTCACCGCGACCCCATAGCTGATGAGCCGTCAGAAGTCAGAAGTCGGGAAGAACCATGGACCAGGAGTCGCCGATGACCTGCCCAGCGCTGCCCGAGGGGTTCGACTTCACCGACCCCGACGTCTACCGTTCCCGCGTCCCGCTCCCCGAGTTCGCGCAGCTGCGGCAGACCGCGCCGGTGTGGTGGAACGCCCAGCCGCACGGCATCGCCGGCTTCGGCGACGACGGCTACTGGGTCGTCACCCGCCACCAGGACGTCAAGGAGGTCTCCACCAAGCCGGAGATCTTCTCCGCCAACGTCAACACCGCGATCATCCGCTTCAACGCGTCCATGACCCGCGAACAGATCGACGTACAGAAGCTGATCATGCTGAACATGGACCCGCCGGAGCACACCAGGGTCCGCCAGATCGTCCAGCGGGGCTTCACCCCGCGCTCCATCCGCGCCCTGGAGGAGGCGCTGCGTGACCGGGCCACGCGGATCGTCGCCGAGGCACGCGAGCGCGGTTCCGGGGACTTCGTCACCGACGTCGCCTGCGAACTCCCCCTCCAGGCCATCGCCGAACTCATCGGCATCCCCCAGGACGACCGGGCCCGCATCTTCGACTGGTCGAACAAGATGATCGCGTACGACGACCCGGAGCTCGCCATCACCGAAGAGGTCGGCAGCAATGCGGCGATGGAGCTGATCTCGTACGCGATGAACCTCGCCACGGCGCGCAAGGAATGCCCGGCCAAGGACATCGTCAGCCAACTGGTGGCGGCCGAGCACGAGGGCAACCTCGGCTCGGACGAATTCGGCTTCTTCGTCCTCCTGTTGGCGGTGGCCGGAAACGAAACCACGCGCAATGCCATCACGCACGGGATGCACGCCTTCCTCACCCACCCCGACCAGTGGGAGCTCTACAAACGCGAGCGCCCCGCGACGGCCGCCGAGGAGATCGTGCGCTGGGCGACGCCGGTGGTCTCCTTCCAGCGCACCGCCACCCAGGACACCGAACTGGGTGGCGCGGAGATCAAGGAGGGCCAGCGGGTGGGGATCTTCTACGCCTCCGCCAACAACGACCCCGAGGTCTTCGACCGTCCGGAGGTCTTCGACATCACCCGCGACCCCAATCCGCATCTGGGGTTCGGGGGCGGCGGACCCCACTTCTGCCTCGGCAAGTCCCTGGCGGTCCTGGAGATCAACCTCATCTTCAACGCCATCGCGGACGCCATGCCCGACATCTCGCTGACCGGCGAGCCCCGGCGGCTGCGTTCGGCGTGGCTCAACGGGGTGAAGGAGCTTCAGGTCCGCTACGGCTGACGGCTGACGTAGCCGGACTGTCCGTGGTGCCCGGGTGGCCGGCAACGGCTGCCGGGCACCACTTGGTATGTCCGAAAGCGGTTCGTCTCTCAACCTTGCCAGCTGCCAGGGGCGGACTTACATTCGAATCGACTCGACAACTCGTCAGTAACACCGGTGAGTTCGCCGCATTCCGCACGACCGCGGCAGCAGCGGCACCAGAGGGGTCGGGGCCGCACACCCCCCATGCACACCCGCCCGGCTCCGCTCCCCCGCGTGCCCTCCAGGCATCACACACACCTCGCGACACACCTCACGGCTGCTTCCACGCACCTCTCCCCCCACGCATTTCGACAGCGCGCTCCACGCTCTTCGAAGGGGACCCACACCATGAAGGACGCACACGGCAGACCTGTCACGGGACGCATCAGCCGGCGGAAGTTCGCCGTACTGTCCGTCCCGGCCCTCGCCGGCACCGCGGCCCTCGGCATCGCCCTGGCCAACGGGGCGCTGGCGGCGTCATTCGCCGTATCGGGGCAGCAGTTCAAGGTGTCCGCGGACAGCCTGACGGGCGAGGGATTCGCCCAGTACGGGAGCGTCGACACCAACGCCAGGGGAGACCTGCTCCCGGTGGCGGTCACTGCCATCAGATCGGCGCAGCTGAACAACCTCTGTCAGTCGGTGGTCACTCATCTGCCGGTCATCGGCGATATCTCGCTCAACCTCCGTGCGGGGACGGGCAGCAAGCCCGTCGAGGCGGCCAACCTCTTCGTGGACGCCACCCAGCTCTCCGGCCATGCGTCCTTCCACCACATCGAGATCGGCCGGGACGCCTCCACCCTGGACAAGGGTCCTGCCGACGCCCAGGGGATGCAGGACCTCTTCGCCCAACAGGCCGACGACGTCCGGATCAGCACGCTGCGGCAGACCGCCTGGGCCACCAACGCGGGGACCTTCAAGCTCTCCGGGCTGAGCATGAAGATCTCCAAGGGCACGAAGGAATGCTTCTGAGCTGGCGGCGCTGGCGGACGGGACGCCCCTTCTGGGGCGGACTGGTGGCCGTCCTCGCCGGCGCCGAGATCTGCGCCCTTCCCTTGGCTCCCCTGGAGGTCATGCTGCATCAGGGCATCGCCGGTATCCCCTCGGTGCTGATGGGGCTGGTGATGATCGTGATGGGGCTCTCGGCGTGGTTCGCGCCGCACTACCGGGGCCTCGCAGGGGTGCTGACCGTCCTGTGCGCGGCGGCCGCGCTGGTGATGTCCAACCTCGGTGGCTTTCTGATCGGCACGGTCCTCGGGATCCTCGGCGGTTCGATGATCTTCGCCTGGCAGCCGGTGGTCAACGAGCCCTGACCGCTGCCCGGTTGGCAAGGGTGTCGCCCCGGTACGCAACACCCGACAGGCACCTACCCGTACGCCCCCTCCCCACCCCTCTGTCTCCGTCCCCACTCCCCCGTATCCCTGCCCCTCGGGAAGGAACCCGCATGAGAAGGACCCACCCCCCGCACCCCGTACCCACCACGCACCGTGCCCCCGACAGGCGCCTTCTGGCGGCCCTCTGCACGGGCATCGCCGCGGTGCTCGGGACCGCCGTCGCCGTACCGGGCAGCGCTGCGGCGCAGCCTGCCGGGGCACCCGCCGAGGCCTCCACCACCGTCAGCCCCGCAGGTCACAGCTTTGCCGCCACCCTCAGCGGCAAGGCCACCTTCACCGCAGGCTCGGTGACCGTCACCTGTACGACCTCGGCCTCCGCCGGGCAGGTGCCGGCCGCGCCCGACAACCGGAACGCGGCCGGCCCGGTGAGCAGTTCCCTCACCCCGGCGACCTACGGGTCGTGTACGACGAGCATGCCCGGCGTCAGCGCGACCGTCAGCACGTCCGGCACCTGGGGCGTGGCCATGCAGAACGGGACGCCGGTGACCGCCGCGCTGACCTTTCCCTCCGGCGGGGTCGTCCTCAGGACCAGCGGGCTGGCGTCCTGCACGGTGACCGCGGCCCCCGCCTCGCCGGCGACGGTGAACGGCACCTGGACCAACGGCGCGCCCGCCACCCTGACCTTCACCCGTGCCGCGGTGCCGGTGAAGGTGGCGGGCGGTTTCGGCTGTCCGACCAGTGCGACCAGCTCGACGTTCAGCGCCACCTACACGGTCAGCGACACCACGGACCCCGCATCCCAGATCACCGTCACCGACTGAGGGAGCACAATTCCCCTCAGCGTGCGGTCAGTCCGGCGACCGTGACGGCCACCAGCGCCGTCACGGCCAGCGTGCCGCTGAGGAAAGCGGTGATCAGGCGCCGCCGGAGCGCCCGGTAGACCCCCTCGTATTCGGTCCGCAGTGTGGCGCTGCGGACCGCAATACGCTCCAGATAGGCGCGTGCGGCGTCGCGCTGGTCCTCGCAATAGCGCAACTCCACTTCCTGCCGCTGGGATTCGGTGAGCCAGGGCAGTCCGGCGCAGAAGGCGTCCGCGCGGGTGCGGGCCCGGTCCTTCTCCGCCTCCCAGAGGAGAAAGCCCTCGATCTCGTTGAGGGCCTGTGCCATGGAGATGCCGTCGTCCATGGGGAAGCCCCCGTCCGCGGGAATGCTCTTCTTCATGCGCCGGCCCCGATTTCAGCGCCACGCGTCTGCTCCACGTCCGCCAGGGCCTCGGACTCGCGGGCGATCTCCGGGTGGTGCAGGTCGAACGCCGGGGATTCGGAGCGAATACGCGGCAGGGTGAGGAAGTTGTGCCGCGGTGGCGGGCAGGACGTCGCCCACTCCAGCGAACGGCCGTAGCCCCACGGGTCGTCGACCTCCGTCTTCTCACCGTACTTCGCCGTCTTCCAGACGTTGTAGAGGAACGGCAGGAGGGAGAGTCCGAGGAGGAAGGAGAAGATGCTGGAGACGGTGTTCAGGGTGGTGAAGCCGTCGGCGGCGAGATAGTCGGGGATACGGCGCAGCATGCCTTCCGCACCGAGCCAGTGCTGGACGAGGAAGGTGCCGTGGAAGCCCACGAACAGCGTCCAGAAGGTGATCTTGCCGAGCCGCTCGTCCAGCATCTTCCCGGTGAACTTCGGCCACCAGAAGTGGAAGCCGGCGAACATCGCGAAGACCACCGTGCCGAAGACCACGTAGTGGAAGTGGGCCACGACGAAGTACGAGTCGGAGATGTGGAAGTCCATCGGCGGCGAGGCCAGGATGACACCGGTCAGACCACCGAACATAAACGTGATCAGAAAGCCGATCGACCACAGCATCGGTGTCTCGAAGGACAGCGAGCCCTTCCACATCGTGCCGATCCAGTTGAAGAACTTCACACCGGTCGGCACCGCGATCAGGAACGTCATGAAGGAGAAGAACGGCAACAGCACGCCGCCCGTCACATACATGTGGTGCGCCCACACCGTGACCGAAAGACCGGCAATCGAAACCGTCGCCGCGATCAGACCGATGTAACCGAACATCGGCTTCCGGGAGAAGACCGGAATGACCTCGGAAATGATGCCGAAGAACGGCAAGGCGATGATGTACACCTCGGGGTGACCGAAGAACCAGAAGAGGTGCTGCCAGAGCAAGGCACCGCCATTGGCGGCATCAAAGACATGCGCACCGAATTTCCGGTCCGCCTCCAGCGCGAACAGCGCCGCCGCCAGCACCGGGAAGGCCAGCAGGACCAGCACACCGGTCAGCAGCACGTTCCAGGTGAAGATCGGCATCCGGAACATCGTCATGCCGGGCGCCCGCATACACAGGATCGTCGTGATGAAGTTGACCGCACCGAGGATCGTGCCGAAGCCGGAGAAGGCCAGACCCATGATCCACATATCGCCGCCGATACCGGGGGAATGCACCGCATCGGAGAGCGGCGCATAGGCGAACCAACCGAAATCGGCGGCCCCTTGAGGGGTGAGGAATCCACCGACCGCGATCAGCGAGCCGAAGAGGTACAGCCAGTAGGCGAACATGTTGAGCCGGGGAAAGGCGACATCGGGCGCGCCGATCTGGAGCGGCATGATCCAGTTCGCGAAGCCGGCGAACAGCGGCGTCGCGAACATCAGCAGCATTACCGTGCCGTGCATCGTGAACGCCTGGTTGAACTGCTCGTTCGACATGATCTGGTGGCCCGGACGGGCCAGTTCGGCACGCATCAGCAGCGCCAGCAGGCCACCGACGCAGAAGAAGGAGAAGGCGGTGACCAGATACAGCGTGCCGATCGTCTTGTGGTCGGTGGTCGTCAGCCACTTCACGGGGAGCTTCATGCCCCGTAGGTGTCCGGGGCCGCCGGAAACCTCACCGCCTACAGGTGCCGAGGGCCGTCGCGGCCGGGTGTGATGTCTCACTCAAGGAGGGTGTGAAGATCGGGGCCATGCCGGACACCAACGGTTCATGAGCACGGACGACGCCTTCGCCGATGACGCCTTCGCCGAGGCCTATCGCGCGCACTACTGGGCGGTCAGCCGCTTTGTGGCGCGTCGGCTGGACGGGCCGGCGCACGAGGTCGAGGAAGTGGTGGCGGAGGTCTTCTCCATAGCCTGGAGACGCCGCACCGAGCTCCCCGACACTCCCCTGCCCTGGCTGTACGGGGTGGCCCGCAACTGCCTGGCCAATACGGTGCGCGGGCTGAGCCGCTACCGGCGGCTGCTGCGCCGCCTGGGCAACCACGAGGTGGCACACCAGCGGCAGACCGTCGAGAGCCCCGACGCGGAGCGGCCCGGCTCCTGGGTGCACGAGGCGCTGGCCCGTCTCTCCCCCGCCGACCAGGAGGTGCTGCGGCTGACCACCTGGGAGGAACTGACCATCGAGGAACTGGCGGTGACCCTCGGATGCGGGCAGAGCGCGGCGGCCATGCGGCTGCACCGCGCGCGCCGCCGCCTTCGCGCGGAGATCGACCGTACGCGGATGACCGTGGCCGTACGAGCAGGAGGCGACCGCAATGACTGACGAACTGGACCTGCTGCGCGCGGCCAACCCCGTACCGGCCGGGACAGGGCCGTGGCGGGACCGCCCGCTGGACGCCCGCGCCGAACGGGCCCTCAACCGTCTGCTGCACAGCAAGCACACCCGGCGGGCGGGGCGGCGCCTGGTCCTGCGTGCCGAGGCAGCGGTGCTCGCGCTCGTCGCCGTGCTCGCCTTCACCTTCTCCGACGCCGGCAGCGTCCCGGCGACCGCCGCGCCCGTGGCGCTCCGGCTGCACGGCGACGCACGCCCCGTACCGCTGGCGGAGCTCGCCCGCCGGACGGAGGCGCGGGCCCGCACGGCCGGTGCCGCGGACGGGCCGCGCCGGGGCAGCCATCTTCAGAGCTGGTACCTGAGCATGCAAGCGGGCCCGGACGCCGCGCCGCCCGTTACCGTGCCCGAGGAACGCATCACCCGGTGGAACGCCGACGGCAGCGGCTCCGAACTGGTCGTGGCCACCGATCCGCGGCACCCGGGCCGCCCGGTGATCCATGACGCCGACGGCCGCTGGCAGACCGTCAGCGACGGCAAGGTCCTGCACCGCAAGACCTATCCGGCAGGCTCCGCCGCCCGGCACAGCGGACTGGCGGCCCGTACGAAGCCGCCGACCGACCCGGTAGCACTGCGCGAACATCTGGCGCTGCTGTACGGCGGAGCGGACGGCACCCGTACGACACCCCAACTCCTGCTGGCGCTCTCCTCGTTCCGCCAGGAGTGGACGCCGGGACCGCGGGAGACCGCCGCGATCGTCCGGATGCTGGCCGATGCGGACGGGCTGCGGGCGGCGGGCACGGTCACCGACCGGCTGGGCCGGCGCGGTGAGGCGTATGTCTACGACGGTCCCGACGGCGCCTCGAACGCGACGCGCCAGATGGTGATCCTCGATCCCCGCAGCGGCGAACTCCTGGGCCTGGAAGTCACCTTCACCAAGGACCAGCCCGACTTCAGGATCAAGGCGGGCGAGGTGATGTCGTACGAGGCATGGATGCCGTGAGGCCGCTCGACGGTGCGGCACGGCGGCCGTGCGGCGCGGATGCCCTTCGGCGTCGCGGCCGGCCCAAGGCGCCCGAGTGGCGTGACGGCACGGTTTGGCCGATCCTTGAAAGAACGCGACGATCCCTGTCGGCGCGGCGGTGCACTGCGCCGCCGCGCCGTTTTTCGTGGTCGCGACTGCTTCCATGCCCACCCGCGCGACTGTGCGTGACCCACGTCACAATGCGCCAATGGTTGCAGTGGATCTTCGCGATATGGATCACAGTCCCGCATCCCGTGAATTGCTTTGCAAAAGCGAGTTTCCCCTGCAAGAAGCGGGTATGCGGCCCACTGCGCGATCATCCGCACACTGTCCGTAATGATCCGCTCTGCCCCTATGGTCGACCTTTGCCCGTCACCCCATGGCGGGCTCTGTCCCGCTGTTCCACGGCGGGTGGTGTCAGGTAGTCGTCCCAGAGAGCGCAGGCGAGCGAACACGTGCCGACGCAGTCCCCCGTCGCACCAGGACCCCACAACCCCGTCGGCGGCCGTGCCGACGCGGTAACCGGCCCGCAGCAGGAAAGAACGCCGGGCCCGGAAGAGCCGACCTCGGGCGAGGTGACCGTCGTCGACCCCGCGATGGTCAAGCGCGCGGTGTCGGCAGCCGCCCTGGGCAATGCGATGGAGTGGTTCGACTTCGGCGTCTACAGCTATATCGCGGTCACCCTCGGGCATGTCTTCTTCCCGTCCGGGAATGCGACCGCGCAGCTGCTGTCGACGTTCGGCGCATTCGCCGCGGCATTCCTCGTGCGCCCCATCGGCGGCATGGTCTTCGGACCGCTCGGTGACCGGATCGGCCGGCAGAAGGTCCTCGCGATCACCATGATCATGATGGCCGTGGGCACCTTCGCCATCGGCCTGATCCCGTCGTACGCCTCCATCGGCGTCGGCGCGCCCCTCCTGCTGCTCGCCGCCCGCCTCGTACAGGGCTTCTCCACCGGCGGCGAATACGGGGGCGCCTCCACCTTCATCGCCGAGTACGCGCCCGACAAGAAGCGCGGATTCCTCGGCAGCTGGCTGGAGTTCGGCACCCTGGCCGGTTACGTCGGCGGTGCCGGCCTGGTCACCCTGATGACCGCGCTGCTGTCCACCGAGGACCTGAACTCCTGGGGCTGGCGCATCCCGTTCCTGATCGCCGGACCGATGGGCATCATCGGCCTCTACCTGCGGATGCGGCTCGAAGAGACCCCGGCCTTCGCCCAGTTGGAGAAGGAGGCGCGGACGAAGGAGAGGGCGCGCCGCGAGGCCGAGAAGCGGATCGGCATCCGCGAGATGGTCCTCGGTCAGTGGCGGGCGATGCTGCTGTGCGTCGGGCTGGTCCTGGTCTTCAACGTCACCGACTACATGCTGCTGTCGTACATGCCGAGTTATCTGACCTCGGAGCTGAAGTACGACGAGACGCACGGGCTGCTGGTCGTGCTCGCGGTGATGGTCCTGATGATGTGCGTCCAGCCGTTCGCCGGCCGGCTCAGCGACCGCTTCGGCCGCCGTCCGGTCCTCGGCGCGGGCTGCCTCGGCTTCCTGGTGCTGTCCGTGCCGGCCCTGCTGCTGATCCGGCAGGGGTCGCTGCTCGCCATCGCGCTGGGCATGGCCGCACTCGGCCTGCTGCTGGTCGCCTTCACCTCGACGATGCCGGCCGCGCTGCCCGCGCTGTTCCCGACCAGGGTGCGCTACGGCTCCCTGTCGATCGGCTTCAACGTCTCCGTATCGCTCTTCGGCGGTACGACGCCGCTGGTGGTCACCGCCCTGATCGGTGCGACCGGCAACACGATGATGCCCGCCTACTACATGATGGCGGCGGCCGTGATCGGCGGGATCGCCGTCCTGCTGATGTCCGAGACCGCCCGCAGGCCGCTGCCCGGCTCCCCGCCGGCCGTCGAGACCGAGGCGGAGGCCCGGGAGGTCGTACGGACGGCCAACACCCCGGCCACGGGGGGCACGGCGGCCTGACCGCAACCGGGAACCGCCCGTACCACCCTCGCCGTCTGAGTCGCTGCCGCTCACATCGAGCGGCGAGCGCAACGGGGGACAGGTGACTGGTGTGACGAGCGTGACGATCGGGCGGCGGCGGGCGTTGCTGGTGGTGCTGATGCTGCTGGCCATGCAGCTGGTATCGCTGGCCCGGCCGGCGTACGCCTGTGGCTGCGGGGCGATGGTGCACACCCCGCAGACCACCATGGCGGTGAACCGGGAGACCTCGGCAGTGCGCTGGGACGGGAAGACCGAGCAGATCGTGATGAGTCTGACGGTGCGCGGCACCGCCCCCGACGCCGCATGGATCATGCCGGTACCGCACCGCGCCACGGTCAAGCTGGGCAACCCCGCCCTCTTCGACCAGCTCGCCACCCTGACCGAACCGGCCGTCCGGCAGCGCCACTACTTCTGGCCCCGGAGCAGCGACTGGCCCTTCGGGGGCCTTGCCGACGGCGCCGGGGCAGCGATGCCCGGTGAGCGCGGCCCAGGGGTCGGGGTGGTCGGGCGCGAGCGCCTGGGCCCCTTCGACGTCGCCCGGCTGACCGCGACCGACCCCGGCGCACTGCGCCACTGGCTGAAGTCCCAGGGCTTCCGGCTGCCCGCCTCACTGGCCACCGAGCTCCGGCCGTACGTGGCACAGCGCTGGGAGTACGTGGCGATCCGGCTCGCGCCGGCCGAGGGACAACAGCTGACCGGCACCCTCGACCCGCTGCGCCTGACCTTCGCCAGCGACCGGCTTGTCTACCCCATGCGGCTCTCCCGTCTCGCCAAGACACCGCAGTCACTGGGGCTTTACATCCTCGCGCCGCACCGGATGGAGCCACGCGGCGCGATCGGCGGGGCGCGGCCCGACGTCTCCTTCGCGGGCCGGATCGCCCCCAAGGGTGCGCTAAGCGACCTCAGCAGCACCGGGGGCGCCGGAAACAAGGGCGGCACCGGCCCTACGTTTCTGACCGCCATCGAGCAGAACTTCCCACAGCCACACCGCATCACCGGCGATCACGAACTCGTCCGTACGCCCCACGACACGCCCTTCAAGCGGGTCAGGTACACGTATGCGCTGCTCATGGTGGGCGGCGTCCCTGCCTGGCTGCTGACGGTCGGCGCAGCGCTGCTGCTCCTGGCGACGGCGGCCACGGTGCTCGCGGTCCGGGCCCGCGGCCGCAAGGTCCCGCCGGCGTTCAGCCAGACGCCCGACGGCACGCCCCCGCTCTGACGCCACGGCTCCGTCACACCCCTCGGCCTGGGCGCCTTTTCTCCCGTACGGCACGATAGGCGCCATGAGCATCGTGAAGATCAACGTTCTGACCGTCCCCACCGAGCAGCGCGAGGTCCTGGAGAAGCGCTTCGCGTCCCGCGCGGGCACGGTGGACTCCTCGGACGGCTTCGAGTGGTTCGAACTGCTGCGCCCGGTCGAGGGCACCGACCAGTACCTCGTCTACACCCGCTGGCGGGACGAGGCGGCCTTCCAGGCCTGGATGGAGGGCCCGATGAAGGCCGCACACCAGGGCGGCGGCGGTGCCGAGGGCGGGGAGCGGCCCAAGCCCGCCGCGTCCGGCTCCACGCTGTGGTCCTTCGAGGTGGTCCAGCAGGCGGGCCCCAAGCAGGCCTGACCACTCCGTCTCCCCCGCCCTGCCGGCCCCTAGTGGCCCCTACTGGCCGCTACTGGCCCCTATTGGCGGCATCGCTCAATTCCGTTGCACCGTGGACCGCCCCGCCCGCACCATAGGCGCCCATGAGTGATGCCGCCGCCCTTCGGCTCCCCTGGGCCGTCGCCCCCGAGCCGGTCGACTCTCCGGACGCGAGAGCGCTGCTCCGGGAGTACTACACCGAAGTGGCGGACCGCTACTTCGCGCTGTACGAGGGCCGCGGCTCGACTCCCGAGGAGATCGACGAGGGGCTGGCGGAGTACCCCAGCGCCGATCTGATGCCGCCCAACGGCGTACTGCTGGTGGCCCGTCGGGACGGTGAACCAGCGGGTGGTGGCCAACCGGACGGTGAGCGAGCGGGCGGTGGCCAACCGGGCAGTGAGCGAGCGGGTGGTGGCCAACCGGGCAGTGAGCGAGCGGGTGGTGGCCGACCGGGCAGTGGCCAACGGGACGGTATCCGGCGGGACGAGGACGTGGCGGGGTGTGTCGGCGTGCGGCTGCTGGACGCCCGTACCGCCGAGCTGAAGCAGATGTTCGTACGGTCCGGACTGCGCGGTCTGGGCGCGGCGGGCGGGCTGCTGACCGCCGCCGAACGGGTCGCGGCGCAGCTGGGCGCCGAGCGGATCCGGCTGGACACCCGCCTGGACCTCGTGGAGGCCATCGCGCTCTACCGGCGGCACGGCTTCCGCGAGATCGCCCCGTACCACCAGGACAAGTACGCGGAGATCTTCTTCGAGAAGCGGCTGGACGGGGACCCCTCGGGCCCGCTGCCCGCATAGACACTCCTGCCGTCGCACTCCCTCGTATTCCGCCGCGCTCCGCCGTGTTCTGCCGCGTTCTGCGGCGTTCTACGGCGTTCCATCGCAGTCCGTCGTACCCCGAACGGCCCGACGGACGCGCCTACTTGGCGAGGTCCGGCGGCCGCGGAGTGCGCGGAGGCGTGCGCGGGACGTGTGGGCGGGCGTCACCGTTGTGCGGCTCCTCCGCGTCCGAACCGCACAGCTCCGCCGTCAGCTCCTGGACGAGTTCGGTGAGGTCGGTGGGCCGGTCCTCGGTCCACCAGTCGCCGAGCATCTGGGCGAGCGACTGCTGGCGGGCCGCCGAGAGCCGCTCCGCGACCTCCCGGCCGCGGTCGGTGAGCAGCAGCATCAGCCCGTCGCGGGCGGCCAGTCCGCGCTCCTCGACCTGGCGGACGCTCTCGGCGATCACACCGAGCGGCACCGTGCTGCGTTCGGCGAGCAGCGCCGGTTCCACCAAGCCGTAGCGATGGATGCGCAGAAGCAGCCAACTGGCAGCCGGTTTGAGGTCCAGGCCGGCCCGTGCGGTGATCTTCTCGTAGATGTGCTTACGGCCCTCCATGCTGCCGAGTTTGGACAGCGCGCGAGCGCACTCCTCGCGCGAGGACCGCTCGACGGGGTTGGAGGAGAGCACCTCGCTGGTGTCGGGCGCGGTCACGCTGCTGCGCAGTGGCTCCTCCCGGAGGTACCAGGCCAGCACGAACGCCACCAGGACGACCGGGACGGCGTAGAGGAAGACATCGGTGATCGACACGGAGTAGGCGTTGAGGACACCGGCGGCCTGGCGGGCCGGCAGCTGGGCGACGGTCCGCGGATCCTCGGCGATCTTCGACGGGGCGACGCCCGGCGGCAGTTGCTGCCCGGCGAGCGCATCCGCGATCCGTGGGCCGAGCTGGTTGGCGAAGAGCGTGCCGAAGATGGAGACGCCGAACGAGGCGCCGATGGAGCGGAAGAACGTGGCGCCGGAGGTGGCGACGCCGAGGTCCTGATAGGCCACGGCGTTCTGCACGATGAGCACCAGCACCTGCATGACCAGGCCGAGCCCGAAACCGAAGACGAAGAAGCAGGTGCTCATCTCGGCGACGCTGCTGGCCGGGTCGAGCCGGTGCAGAAGCAGCAGGCCGACCGCCACGATGCCGGTGCCGGCGATCGGGAAGACCTTGTAGTGGCCGGTGCGGCTGACGATCTGCCCGGAGCCGGTGGAGGCCACCAGCATGCCGAGCACCATCGGCAGCATGTGCACACCGGACATGGTCGGCGTCACGCCCTGTACGACCTGGAGGAACGTCGGCAGGTACGTCATCGAGCCGAACATTGCGAAGCCGACGATGAACCCGATGACGGCGCTGAGCGTAAAGGTGCGCAATCGGAACAGCCGCAGCGGAATGACGGGCTCCGCTGCCCGGCGCTCGATGAGGACGAACGCCCCGAGCAGGACGACGCCGAGCACACCGAAGCCGATGGTCTGCCAGGAGCCCCAGGGGTAGGTGACGCCGCCGAGCGAGGTCATCAGGACGAAGCAGGCGGCGACCGCGGCGATCACGCCGGTGCCCAGGTAGTCGATCCGGTGCGGGGTGCGGCGGCGCGGGATGTGCAGCACGGCGGCGATCACGGCGAGGGCGACGATGCCGACGGGGACGTTGATGTAGAACACCCAGCGCCAGCTGAGGTGGTCCACGAACAGCCCGCCGAGCAGCGGGCCGAGCACGCTCGTACCGCCGAAGACGGCACCGAACAGGCCCTGGTACTTACCCCGTTCACGGGGCGGCACGATGTCGCCGACGATCGCCATCGACAGCACGATCAGGCCACCGCCGCCCAGCCCCTGGAGGGCACGGAAGGCGATCAGCTCGCCCATGTTCTGCGCGATACCGCAGAGCACCGAGCCGATCAGGAAGATCACGATGGCGGTCTGGAAGAGCTTCTTGCGGCCGTACTGGTCACCGAGCTTGCCCCAGAGGGGCGTCGCGGCCGTCGCGGCCAGCAGGTAGGCGGTGACCACCCAGGAGAGGTGGTTCAGGCCGCCGAGGTCGCTGACGATCGTGGGCAGCGCGGTGGCGACGATGGTCTGGTCGAGCGCCGCGATGAGCAGGCCGAGCAGCAGCGCGCCGATCGCGACGAGGACCGTCCGCTGGGACCGGTCCTCGCCGGGGACGGCAGGAGCGCTGGTGTCCTGCGCCATGTGCGTCTCCTCCTGTTCCACTCCTGTTCCTGGGTTTGCCCGTACGGGTTGCGTACCACCATCCGGGCCATCGGGCTTATTCCATCCTGGGCGGTTCCGCCGGATATGGCCCGCCGAGCACCGATCGACATCCCCCGTCGCGCGGAAGACACCCGGGGTACGCCGGGCCGATGCCTCCGAACGCCTGCGCGACCGGGCAGCACCTCTGGATAATCCGCCCCTGTACAGCCGCCGACTGTTCGCGACCTCCAGAGAGGGGACCACTCGTGACGGCTTTACGGACCTGCCCGCACTGCTTCGCCCCGGTACGCGGCGACGGCCGGCCGACCTGTCTGTGCGCGGCCCTCGACGCGGAGGACTTCGAGCCGCTGCACATACGGCCGTACGTGTCACTGCCGGACGGGGACGGGGAAGGGGACGGGAAGGGGCAGTGGGAGGGGCAGTGGGAGTGGGGCCGGGACGGGGATGAGGACTTGGCCGGGGTGGATGCGGCGGGGTACGGGGCCGGGATGGATGCGGGGTCGTACGAGACCGGGATGGATGCGGCGGCCTACGGGGCCGTCTCCGCGCCGTCCGCCGCCGGCCCGCTGCCGGCCGGGCCGGCCGACGCCGCCGAACCCCAGCCCTTGGCGCCCCGGGTACGCCGCCACCTCGGCCCGACCTCGCGGACCTTCCGCTCGGACCCCGAGGAGCCGACGCCCCGCACCTCCGCCGGGGCCGCCGCCCCCTCCACGCCCTCCACCAGGGCCGCAGCCCCCTCGGCGCCGCCCACCAGGGCCGCAGCCCCCTCCACGGCCTCCGCCGCCGCCCCCGCCACTCCTCGCCGCAAGCGGGCACTGCCCGCCGTACTGGCGGCCGCCGGAGCCGCAGCGGCCGTCACCGCGGTCATGATCAGCACCGATCTGCTGTCCGGGGGAAAACAGGACCGGGCGGCTCCCCCCGACGGCGGCGCCGCCTCCCCCACCGCCACCTCCCCCGACACCGACACCCCCTCCCCCGCGCCGAGCCACACCCCTTCGTCCCCCTCCACGACCCCCACCCCCACGGCCGCTTCTCCCTCCCCCTCCCCCACCGCGACCGGCCTCGGCACCCCCAAGGCGACCGTCAGGCTCTACCGGACCCCGAAGCCTCGTCCGCCCGCCCCCACCCAGGTTTCCGGCACCGTCACCGCCTCCCCCGGTGGCCACGACCCCAGCACCGCACCCACCGGGCCGACCGTGCTGCGTGAGGGCTCCAGCGGCCCCGAGGTGGTGGAACTACAGGGGCGGCTGCGGCAGCTGGCGCTCTATCCGGGTGCGGCGGACGGCCGGTACGACGCGGACGTACGGAGCGCCGTAGCGCGCTACCAGCAGGCCTACGGCGTCACGGGCGACCCGGACGGCGTCTACGGCACCTGGACCCGGGCGTCGCTGGAGTCGCGTACCGAGGGGGCGTAGGAGACGGGCAGGAGCCCCGTAGGACGGGGGCTCGGGGCGCCGCTGACCAGGCCCGGTTGTCGAGACCCGGGAAAGTTTTGTATCGTGAAGAAACAAAGTGGTTCCGCCCGCACTCCCTGACCGGCGGGCGGAGCCGCTTGTCTTCTTGCTGGTCGGCTTTTGCCGGTCGTTGCCGGTCGTCCACCACGCCCGCCGACGTGGGTCCGCCCGTCCGTTCGCCCATAGCGCCCAGGAGCCCCGCCGATGACGGCAACCACCACGCTCACCGCCCGCGCCCTGCTGCTGGACATGGACAGCACGATCGTGAACTCGGAGGCCGTCGTCGAGCGCTGCTGGCGCCGCTGGGCGGCCGATCAGGGGCTGGACGCGGACGAGGTCCTCAAGGTCGTACACGGCCGGCAGGGCTGGGCCACGATGGCCGCGCTGCTGCCGGACCGCCCGATGGAGCTCAATCTGGCCGACAACCGCCGGATGCTGGAGCAGGAGACCGCCGACACGGACGGCGTGGTGCCGGTCCCCGGCGCCCCCGCCTTCATGGCCGCCCTCGCCGGGCTGCCGCACGCCCTGGTGACCTCCGCCGACGTACCGCTCTCCGACGCACGGATGGACGCCGCCGGACTGCCCATGCCCGCAATACGGATCACCGCGGAGAATGTGAGCGCCAGCAAGCCGGACCCGGAGGGCTTCCTCAAGGGCGCCGCCGAGCTGGGCTTCTCCCCTGAGGACTGCCTGGTCTTCGAGGACTCCGAGGCGGGCATCGAGGCGGGCCGGGCGGCCGGAATGCGGGTGGTCGGCGTCGGCGACCGCGCGGCGGCGTTCGCACCCACGGCCCAGGTGCGCGATCTCACCCAGATACGGGTCGAGGCACAGGCGGACGGCACGATCGCGGTGCACATCGACAGCGCACCCGAGCCCGCCTGACCCAAGCCGGAGCAGCCGCGCCCGGACCGCGACCAGGCGGGGCCGGGCCTGCCGCGTAAGACCGGGAAGGCGGTGCCGTGCGCCCCGCCCCCGCCCCCTCCACGGGCCGACTGCCACGCACCGTAGCCCTGAACCCCTGTCCCCCCGCCGCTCCGCCGCTCCGCTTCACGCAACCGCTCCACTACACCCGCCCACCCCCCGAAGGGGGGTGGGCGGCGGGGAAAAACCAGGACGGCAGGAAAAACCAGGACGGCAGGAAAACTTCCGGACGGCAGGAAAAACGCCTCAACCCCCCAAAGCCTCAAAGAGGCTGAACCCTCCCAGCAAGGCCATCACGCCCGCCGCGATCTTGGTGATGAGGCGGAGGGGGACGTGCTTCATCAGGGTGCGGCCGCCCAGGATGCCCAGGCCGGCCACCGCCCACAGGGCCAGTACGGCGCCGGCCGCGACCGAGAGGGGGTCGTCGTAACGGGCGGCGAGGTTGGCGGTCATGATCTGGGTGAGATCGCCGAACTCGGCGACCAGGATCATCGTGAAGCCCGCACCGGCGACCTTCCAGAAGCTCTGGTCGGCGGGGCTCTTGACCTCCTCCTCGTCCTCGTCCTTCCTGAACAGCAGGACGGCGGCGCCCACCAGGAAGAGCACTCCGACCACGCCCTGGACGACGCGGTGCGGAAGCAGCGTCAGCACGCTGCCCGCGGCGATCGCGAGCGCGACATGGACGAGGAAGGCGGCCGCGACCCCGGCGAAGACGTACGAGGCGCGGTAGCGGGTGCCGAGCATCAGACCGGCCAGAGCGGTCTTGTCGGGCAGTTCGGCAAGGAAGATGACGCCGAACACGACGGCGGCGACGGTGAAACTGAACACGGGGTGGCATACCTCGATCGGTCGGGCCGCACCAAAAGGGGCCCGGGAAAGGGGTCGCTTCGGCACGGCAGCGTCGAACACTGCGGCCGAAGGTCTCGCTGGCGCGGTACGTCTCCGTAACGCGCTCCGGGCGCCGGCCCCCGCGAGGGAGGGCAGTATGTCGACGGTCCGGCAGAGAGCTACTCCCCTTCTGCTGTCGTCAAGGGTACGCGGTGCAGTCGGCCGCGCGCGACCAGCTCCAGTACCACCGCGCACGCCACCGCCTGCACCGCAAGCAGCGCGACCAGCACGAACAGCTGCACCGCTCCTGCCTGTACGGGCGAGGCGCCGCCCAGCAGCATGCCGACGAAGGCTCCGGGCAGGGTGACGAGTCCCACGGTCCGGGTCTGGTCGAGCCCGGGCAGCAGCGCGTCGGACGCGGCCGGGCGGGCGACCTCCATCCGGGCGTCGCGGTCCAGCAGCCCGAGGGCGAGACCCGCCTCGAACTCGCCGCGCCTGGTCTCCAGCTCGTCCAGTGCCCGTCGCCCGCCCAGCACGGTGGCGGTCAGCGCGCCGCCGATGAGGATGCCGGTGACGGGGATCAGGGTGATTCCGCGCGGAGGTACCAGGCCGGTCGCCAGCAGCAGACCGACGACCGGGGCGACCCCTGTGGCGATCGGCGCGGCGGCCCACCACCAGGTGCGGTTCTGGGTGATCCGGCGGCCGGCGGTCCGTACTGCCACCGCGAACATCAGCAGGAGGAAACAGAGCAGCCGGGGGAGGGCGTGCACCACCCAGCCGATGAGGTAGGAGACGGCGGCGAGTTGGGCGGCCGCGCGCAGTCCGGCGACGGCGATGGCCCGGGCATGGCCGAGGCGCGCCAGTGCGGCGACGGCCACGGCGGCGACCAGCAGGACGGCGAGGACGACCCCGAGGGTGGCGTTGACCGGCAGCAGCACGCGCTCACTGTAGGGCGATGAACCCCCGGCGCATGCGCCGGTGCGCAGCAACCGGAGTGCCGTTGTGCACTTATGACACTCCCTCAAACCCTTGAAACTGACGTGGGCATGTCGTCACCCTGTTACCTGGTGCCCACTCCATGGAAACCCCACAGCGTCACCATGGGCCCGGCACCGAACGTCAACTTCCCCCCACTTCAAGGGAGTTCCGATGGCAAAGACCAGGTCAAAGGTCTACGCGCGTCGAGTTTCCATCGCCGCGGGTTCGGCCGCGGCCCTGTTCTGCACGCTGGTGCTGAGCAGCCAGTCCGCCCAGGCGGCGCCGCCCAGCCCGCCGGACGTCGCCACCGCCCGGACGTACCTCACCGAGATCAAGGAGCAGCCCGAGGGCCCGCAGGACGGCTACAGCCGCGACAAGTTCCCGCACTGGATCGACCAGGGGGACGGCTGCAACACCCGCGAGGTGGTGCTCAAGCGCGACGGCAAGGACGTCCAGCAGGGCGGCTCCTGTGCGGCGGTCAGCGGCACCTGGGTCTCGCCCTACGACGACGCGACCTGGACAAATCCCGCCGATGTCGACATCGACCACGTCATACCGCTGTCGGAGGCCTGGAAGTCGGGCGCCGCGCAGTGGACCACCGAGCGCCGTCAGGAGCTCGCCAACGACCTGACGCACTCCCAGCTGATCGCCGTCACCGACAACGTCAATCAGGAGAAGGGCGACCAGGACCCGGCCAAGTGGCTGCCGCCGAAGGCCTCGTACCACTGCGAGTACGCCCGGATGTGGGTGTGGGTCAAGCACGAGTACGGCATGACCGCGGACTCCGCGGAGAAGGCCGCACTGAAGAAGATCCTGGACGGGTGCTGATCCCCGGCCGGGCCCACGGATGCGCGGGCCCCGGCCACCGGACACGCGCGTCCGCGCACTGACGGACCCGCGCGCCCGTCGACCGGAAACCACCGGCCGGCGGGCGCGCCGCCCCACCCGGCCCCCCTCCGCTCCCGTTGTGCTCCTATCCTCTGACGCACGACAACGGGAGGCGCCGATGGCCGGACTGCGCTTGGGACCGCTGCTGCGGTACGTCGACGCGGAGAGCGCGACGGTATGGGTGGAGACCGACCGGCCCTGTACGGTGCGGATCCGCTGCGCGGACGGGGCGGGCGGCACGGACCGCACCTGGCAGGTGGCCGGGCACCACTACGCGCTGGTCCCGGTGACCGGCCTGACGCCCGGGAGCGAGACGCCCTACCAGGTCCTGCTGGACGAACAGCAGGTCTGGCCGCTGCCCGAAGGGCACTTCCCGGAGAGCACCATCCGTACCCTCCCCGCCTCCGGAGAGGACCCGCTGAGCATCGCCTTCGGCTCCTGCCGCTGGTCCGCGAAGCCCTCGAAGGCCGCCCATGACCCGGTCGGCCCGGACGCGCTGGACGCCCTCGCCACCGCGCTGGCCGCCGATCCCGCCCGCCCACGCCCGGACGTCCTGCTCCTGCTGGGTGACCAGGTCTACGCCGACCAGACCTCCGAGGCGACCGTACGGGTGCTGGCCGGCCGCCGCGACCTCGACGAGCCGCCGTGGAAGCAGGTCGCCGACTACGAGGAGTACACCCACCTCTACTACGAATCCTGGCTCGATCCGGAGGTCCGCTGGCTGCTGTCCACGGTCCCCAGCTGCATGATCTTCGACGACCACGATGTGATCGACGACTGGAACACCTCCGCCGCCTGGCTGGCCCGGATGCGCGCGGCCCCCTGGTGGCACGAGCGGATACTGGGCGGCCTGATGTCGTACTGGGTCCACCAGCACCTGGGCAATCTCTCGCCCGCCGCACTGGCCGCCGACGAGCTGTACGCCCGGGTGCGGGCGGCGGCCGACGGCACGGACCTGGTGCGGGAGTTCGCGGCCGGTGCGAACGCCGATCCGGCGGTTGCGCGCTGGAGCTACCGCCGCGACTTCGGCCGGGTGCGCCTGGTCATGATCGACACCCGCACCACCCGCGTCCTGGACGAGGGCAGTCGCGCGATGCTCGACAAGACCACGGGCGAATGGCTGCGGCAGGCCGTACTGGAGGAGCGGGACGGCTACGACCACCTGCTGCTCGGCAGTTCGCTGCCCTGGCTGATGCCGCAGCTCATCCATGCCGCGGAGGGCTGGAACGCCGCGCTGTGCGCCGGTGAGCGCGGCCCCCGCTGGGCGCGGATCGGCGAATCCCTCCGCCAGCGGGCCGATCTGGAGCACTGGGCGGCGTTCCCCGCTTCGTTCGCCGCGCTCACCGATCTGATCGCCGAGGCGGGCTCCGGATCCGGTGCCCCGGCGACGGTCTGTGTGCTGTCCGGGGACGTCCACCATGCGTACGTGGCGGAGCCGCACTGGCGCGACCCCGGAGCGCGGCCCACGAGCCGGGTGCTCCAGCTGACCTGCTCCCCCGTCCACAACAGCATCCCCGGCCCGCTCCAGGCCGGCTTCCGGTTCGGCTGGAGCCGGACCGGCCGGCGGCTGGGGACGCTGCTGGCCCGGCACGGGCGGCTCCGCCGGCCGTCGGTGAAGTGGCGGCGTACGGGCGGCCCTTGGTTCGGCAATCAGCTGATGACGCTGACGCTGGCGGGCCGTACGGCACGGATCGCCCTCGATCAGGCCCGTCGGGACGAACGGGGCGACGTCCGGCTCGTCACGGTCTGGCGGGATGGGGCGACCGGTGCGCGGATTGCCACGGAATCCGGTGGTCCGCACGCGTCTGTCCCGGGGACCGACCGGCCGAAGCGGGGATGAGGCGGACGCTTCGGCGCAGGCAGGCGGCGGTGCGGCCCGCTGCCGTCCGGTGACCGGCCTGCGGCGGGTCTGCGGCGGGCCTGTGGATGTGGCGTATGTCTTTGCCCACTCGGGTGCTGTTGAGGCGGGTTCGGCGGTGATGATGGGGCGCACGTTTGCCCCTCGTCCCCCCTTTCGGGCGACCGCGCGCCTGGGCGCGCCGGCCGTCCGCCGCCTCAGGGAGAGCCCCACTTGGCCGCCGACCACATCGCCGCCCGCCACCCCCGCCCCGCCATCGCCGTCGTCGGCGCGGGGCCGCGCGGAACGAGCGTGCTGGAGCGGATCTGCGCCTCGGCCCCCGAACTGGCCCCCGGCGCCCGCCTGACCGTCCATGTCATCGACCCCGCCCCGCCCGGCGCCGGCCAGGTGTGGCGCACCGCCCAGCCGCCCGAGTTGCTGATGAACACCGTGGCGTCGCAGGTCACGCTGTTCACCGACGAGAGCGTCGAGTGCGCAGGGCCGATACGTACCGGGCCGAGCCTGTACGCCTGGGAGGGGAGCGACGTCGGACCGGACGACTATCCGGGGCGCGCGCTGTACGGCCGCTATCTGGAGTGGGTGTTCCGCCGCACCGTGCGCACCGCCCCCGAGGAGGTGACCGTCGTCCCGCACGCCGCCCGCGCGGTACGGCTGACCGAGGCGCCCGACGGCACCCAGGCGCTCACCCTCGACGACGGGCGGACGCTGACCGGCCTGGGGGCGGTGGTCCTTGCCCAGGGCCATCTGCCGGCCGCTCCTGGGGCCGAGCAACGGCGCCTGGCCGCGTACGCCGCCGGGCACGGTCTGCACTATCTGCCGCCGGCCAACCCCGCGGACCTGACCGCCGAACTGGCGGAGCTGGCCCCGGGCCGGCCCGTCCTTCTGCGCGGTCTCGGCCTCAACTTCTTCGATCACATGGCGCTGCTGACCGAGGCCCGCGGCGGCCGGTTCGTCCGCGGTGCGGACGGCGGGCTGAAGTATCTGCCGTCCGGGCGTGAGCCGCGGCTGTACGCGGGCTCCCGGCGCGGCATCCCGTACCACGCGCGGGGCGACAACGCGAAGGGCGCGCACGGCCGGCATCTGCCGCTGCTGCTCACCCCGGATGTGATAGCCGCCTTCCGCAAGCGTGCCGACTCCGGCGATCTGCCCGACTTCCTGACGGAGGTCTGGCCCCTGGTGGCCAAGGAAGTGGAGACGGTCTATTACGAGGCGCTGCTGGTGCGGCGGGAGGCGGGCGGCGACTGGAGCGACCCGGCGCTGGGCGACTCGTTCCGTGACCGCTTCCGGGAGCGCTTCCTGGGGAGCGCGCACCGCAGCCCTGAAGAGGCGGCCGCCCTGGACGCGTTCGGAATCGCGCCCGCCGAACGCTGGGACTGGGACCGGGTCTCCCGGCCGCACACGGGACGCTCGTTCAGCGGCCGCACCGCCTTCCGGGAGTGGCTGCTTGACCATCTGCGCCAGGACATCGCGCACGCCCGGCAGGGCAATGTGTCCGGGCCGGTGAAGGCGGCCCTCGACGTGCTGCGGGATCTGCGCAACGAACTGCGGCAGATCGTCGATCACGGCGGGCTGGCGGGTGCCTCCCGCCGGGACCATCTGGACCGCTGGTACACCCCGTTGAACGCCTTTCTCTCCATCGGCCCGCCGCGGCGCCGCACAGCGGAGATGGCGGCGCTGATCGAGGCGGGCGTGCTGGAGGTGGTCGGGCCCCGGATGACGGTCCGTACCGGCGCCGGCGACGGCCACGGGCCAGGTTTCACCGCGTACTCCCCCGACGTGCCGGGATCGGAGGTGACGGCCGACGCGCTGATCGAGGCGCGGCTGCCGGAGCCGGATCTGCGCCGCACCGGGGACGCGTTGCTGGCCGGGCTGCTGGCCGAGGGCGGCTGTCGGCCGCATGTGGTGGACGGCTATGAGACCGGCGGGCTCGATGTGTCGCCGAGCCCGTACCACCTCGTCGAGGCCGACGGGCGGCGCCACCCGCGGCGGTTCGCGGTCGGGGTGCCGACGGAGGGCGTGCACTGGGTGACGGCGGCGGGGGCGCGCCCTGGCGTGGGGTCGGTCACCTTGGCCGATACGGATGCGGTGGCGCGGGCGGCGCTGCGGGCGGCGGTGGGAGCCGCGGCAACGGGCGGCCCGGAGTGGCTGAGTGTGGTGGGTCCGGGCGCGGTGACGTCGGGCGCTGCTGGTTCGGACCAAAGACCCCATATGAGCAAAGCTTGAACTTGCAAGTATTGTTAGGTGTCCCTAACCTATGCCTCCACGGTCATAACGTCCCCAGTAGCCGTAGGAGTCCCCACATGTCGGCATCCTTGAACTCGTTCACCCAGCGAGCGACCCCGCACGCGCTGGCGCTCTTCCGCGTGGTCATCGGACTGCTCTTCGCCTGCCACGGCGCCTCCTCGCTCTTCGGCGTGCTGGGCGGCGCGATGGGACAGGGCGGCACTTTGCCCACCGGCGCCTGGCCCGGCTGGTACGCCGCGGTGATCCAGCTGGCCGGCGGCCTCCTCGTCCTCCTCGGCCTCGGCACCCGCGCCGCGGCGCTGGTCAGCTCCGGCTCGATGGCGTACGCGTACTTCTCCGTCCACCAGGGCACGGCGCTGTGGCCGATCCAGAACGGCGGCGAGGCCTCCGTGTTGTTCTGCTGGGCCTTCCTGCTGCTCTTCTTCACCGGCCCCGGCGCCTGGGCCCTCGACCGCGTCTTCTTCGGCGGGGACGAGCAGGACGCGGCCGCCCCGGCCGCCGCGCGGGAGCCGTCCGCCGTCTGACCGAACTCCGGCGCAGGGCACGGCCCGTACGGCACCTCTGCCGTACGGGCCGTGGCGTATCCGCGGGCGGCGGGCGACAGACGGCGGGACCGGAGCAACCGGATATTTCCCACCCCGGGCCACCCCGCCGCAGGGCCAGGCGTACGCTGTATGGCTGTAGAGCCGCCCCTGCCGCACCGAGCGACGTCGCGGCGGGTCCGGACGGGGAGAAGGACGTTGCTGGAGAGCCTGGGGTCCCTCAGCGGCACCCCTTGGGTGTATGTGATCGTCAGTCTCTCGATCGTTCTCGATGTGTTCGTCCCGATCCTGCCCAGCGGGGTCCTGGTGATCGCCGCGGCCACCACGGCCGCCGGCACCAGCACCGCGGCCGATGCGGTCGGCCGCGTCGGTGCCACCGCGTCCGTCCACGGCGGTGCCCACCTGGCGCAGATGCTCTCCCTGGTGCTGTGCGCGGCCACCGCCTCGGTGCTGGGAGACATGGTCGCCTACCGGCTCGCCTGGCGGGGCGGCGACCGCTTCGACCGGGCCATCGGCCGCTCCCGCCGTCTGGCCGCGGCGCAGCGGCGACTCGGCACGGCCCTGAAGCGCGGCGGTGGCGGCATCGTCGTCCTCGCCCGCTTCGCGCCCGCCGGGCGGTCGGTGGTCAGCCTGGGCGCCGGCGTCGCGCACCGTACGGTCCGCGAGTTCCTTCCCTGGTCCGCCCTGGCCGGCCTCGCCTGGGCCGCCTACAGCGTGAGCCTCGGCTACTTCGGCGGCCACTGGCTCGGCACGTCCTGGCTGAGCACCGCGCTCTCCGTGCTCGCCCTCTTCGCCGCGGGATCGGCCGCGGCGTTCCTGATGCGGCGGCCGGAACGGCGTACGGCGCACTGACGGCACGGACCGCTGAGGGCCGGACCGCTGAGGGCCGGACCGCTGAGGGCCGGACCGCTGACGGGGCCGGGCGAAAACCCGTGGCCGACTGTCAGACCCGGCTGCAACGATGACGCGCATGAGCGGCACGAGCGGCAACGGCGGCGCGCACGAAACCGGCGGTACGAGTGAGAACGGCGGTACGAGCGAAACCGGCGGCGCGGACGGGTCCGCCGGGACGGGGGCCACCGGCGCCGGCCCGGCACGCACCCCGGCAACCCGGTCCACCGCCCCCGGCACCTGGCACGCCCGCCCCGAAACCGCCGATGACACGGCGGCCGTCCGCCGGATCCACCTCGCCGCCTTCCCCACGGCCGAAGAGGCGGATCTCGTCGACGCCCTGCGCCGCGACCCGGCGGCCTGGCTGCCCGGGCTGTCGTATGTCGCCGACGCACCGGACGGCACCACGGCCGCCCATGCACTGCTGACGCGCTGTCATATCGACGAGGTCCCCGCGGTGGCGCTCGCCCCGTGCGCGGTGCTGCCCGGGCATCAGAAGTCGGGCGCGGGCGGTGCGGTGATCCGTGCGCTCCTGGAGGCGGCCCGGTCGGCCGGTGAGCGGACCGCGATCGTGCTCGGCCATCCGCCGTATTACCCACGCTTCGGATTCGAACCCGCCGCCTCCCGCTTCGGCATCCGGCCCCCGCAGCCCTGGCCGGACGAGGCTTTCCTGGCGCTCTCCCTGGACGGCTCCCTGCCCCCGCGCGGCACGGTGCGCTACGCCGAGGCGTTCGGCATCGCCTGACCCGTTCCGGCAGCCGCCGGCCCCGTCGGCCCGGTCCCGCCGCTCGACCGCGCGGGCCCGACCAGCCGCGATGCCGCTACGGAGTAAAGTCGACGGTCCCACACCCCGCCCGCCGCCACCCCCGCGCGCACCGCCGCGCACCGCGGGGCCGGCCGGGCGCCGCGGCCCAGCGGCGTCCACGGAAGGGCCCGAACCACAGACGCGAGGCACTTTTCGGTGAACCCACCCCCGGTCGTCGAATGGACCGAGGCCGACCGGCCCCGCTCCGCCCGCTGGCGCTCCGAGAACGGCTCTCCGCCACCGCGGCGCCTCGTCATCGCGGACGACCGGATGCGGGCCGACGAGGCGTACAAACTCGCCTGCGAGGGCACCGCGCTGCTGTGGCGCGGCGACTTCCACAACGCCCGCCAGCTGCTGACGGCCATGGCCCGCCGGATCGACCGCCGCCCCCGTAAGGCGCTGCCGGCCGACGTGACCCAGGCGTTCCATCTGCACCGCGCCGCGCAGAACCAACGCGCCCGCATCCTGGGCATGCTGCTGGTCCCGCTCGATGCGGACTACGGCGTCCCGCTGCATCGCGCCCCCGACGTCCGCGAGGCCTGCACCAGGGCGTACGGACCCGCGGAGACCGCCCCGGTGGAGGCCCCTCGCGACGCCGAGAACGCCGGCGAGGCCCCCGGTGCCGGCGAGGACGCCGCCCCGGCCGCCACCCTCGTCTCGCTGCGTGAACTCCTCGCGCTCATCGGCGCCAACGAATGGCGCAAGAAGGGCGTGGAGATCCCGGCGCTCGGCGGCGACCGCATCCATCCCCACTACGGCGTCTTCTCACCGGCCCGCGGCGAGTATGTCGACCTGGTCGCCGAGGCGCCGCTGCCCTCCCAGGAGCTCGCGTTCGACATCGGCACCGGCACCGGCGTACTGGCCTCGGTGCTCGCCCGGCGCGGGGTACGCAGGGTGGTGGCCACCGACCAGGACCCGCGCGCGCTGGCCTGCGCCCGGGAGAACACCGAACGGCTGGGTGTGGCCGGGCAGGTGGAGGTGGTCGAGGCCGATCTGTTCCCGGCCGGCCGCGCCCCGCTGGTCGTGTGCAATCCCCCGTGGGTGCCCGCGAAACCGACCTCCCCGGTGGAGCGCGCGGTCTACGACCCGGGCAACCGCATGCTGTACGGCTTCCTGAAGGGCCTCGCGGACCATCTCACCCCGGACGGCGAGGGCTGGCTGATCCTCTCCGACCTCGCGGAGCACCTCGGCCTGCGCCCGCACACCGAACTCCTCGACGCCTTCGCCACGTCCGGCCTCACGGTCCTGGGCCGGCTCGACATCACCCCGCGCCATCCGCGCGCCCGCGACACCTCCGACCCCCTCCATGTGGCCCGCGCAGCCGAGGTCACCTCCCTGTGGCGCCTGGGCATCGCCGACCGCTAGCAGCGCCCACACCCCCAGCCTCACAACCAGCTCCAGAACCAGAGTCAGCGTAGTCAGGGCAGTCAGAGCTGAGTCAGAACCAGAACCAACGGCGGTCAAATGCCAGCAAATCCGGGCATCTCGCACCCCATGGCGACTTCCCCTGCCCTGGTGCGGCCGCGCGGCCGGACCACCGCACTCCCCTCACCTTGCCCCCATGAATGAGCAAACCGACGGACGGGTTAGCATATGAGCGCCGCCTAGCTCGAAAGATAAACCTGTGACTGTCAACGACGACTCGTTCACCAACTGGAAGAACCGCGAAGAGATCGCGGAGTCGATGATCCCGATCATCGGGAAGCTGCACCGGGAGCGGGACGTCACCGTCCTCCTCCACAGCCGCTCCTTGGTGAACAAGTCGGTGGTCAGCATCCTCAAGACCCACCGGTTCGCCCGGCAGATCGCCGGTGAGGAACTTTCGGTCACCGAGACGCTGCCGTTCCTTCAGGCCCTCACCACGCTCGATCTCGGTCCGTCCCAGATCGACATCGGCATGCTCGCCGCGACGCACAAGAGCGACGACCGCGGTCTGTCGGTGGAGGAGTTCACCGCCGAGGCCGTCGCAGGCGCCATGGGCGAGAACAAGATCGAGCGCCGCGAGCCGCGCGACGTCGTCCTCTACGGCTTCGGCCGCATCGGCCGCCTCGTCGCCCGCCTGCTCATCGAGAAGGCCGGCTCCGGCAACGGCCTGCGCCTGCGCGCCATCGTCGTCCGCCAGGGCGGCGACCAGGACATCGTCAAGCGCGCCTCCCTGCTGCGCCGCGACTCCATCCACGGCCAGTTCCAGGGCACGATCACCGTCGACGAGGCGAACAGCACGATCGTCGCCAACGGCAACGAGATCAAGGTGATCTACGCCAACAACCCGTCAGAGGTCGACTACACGGCGTACGGCATCAAGAACGCCATCCTCATCGACAACACCGGCAAGTGGCGCGACCGCGAGGGCCTGTCGAAGCACCTGCGCCCCGGCGTCGACAAGGTCGTCCTGACCGCGCCGGGCAAGGGCGACGTCCCCAACATTGTGCACGGCGTCAACCACGACATGATCAAGCCGGACGAGCAGATCCTGTCCTGCGCGTCCTGCACCACCAACGCGATCGTCCCGCCGCTGAAGGCGATGGCGGACGAGTACGGCGTCCTGCGCGGCCACGTGGAGACCGTCCACTCGTTCACCAACGACCAGAACCTGCTGGACAATTACCACAATTCCGACCGCCGTGGCCGCTCGGCGCCGCTCAACATGGTCATCACCGAGACCGGTGCCGCCTCCGCGGTCGCCAAGGCGCTGCCCGACCTCGACGCGAAGATCACCGGCAGCTCGATCCGCGTCCCGGTGCCGGACGTCTCGATCGCGATCCTCAACCTCCAGCTGGCGCGCGAGACGAACCGCGAGGAGGTCCTCGACTACCTCCGCGATGTCTCGCTGGCCTCGCCGCTCAAGCGCCAGATCGACTTCATCAGCGCCCCCGACGCGGTCTCCAGCGACTTCATCGGCTCGCGCCACGCCTCGATCGTGGACGCCGGCGCCACCAAGGTCGAGGGCGACAACGCGATCCTCTACCTCTGGTACGACAACGAGTTCGGCTACTCCTGCCAGGTCGTCCGCGTCGTCCAGCACGTCTCCGGGGTGGAGTACCCCACCTACCCGGCCCCGGTGGTCTGATCTCGGCGGACCGTCCGATCCGGCTGTCCCGGCAGGCCGGGTGGTGGTGGCTCTCCCACCGCCACCCGGCCTGCCGCCGTCGGAATGGCACCGCCGCACCGGTCCGCACCCTCGGAGGCGGCCGCCGTCCCGTCGCCGATCAGGCACGATGGACGCACCATGGATCCCCGGCACCTCCTCTCCCGCGCCCGTCGGCTCGCCGCCACCGCCACCCCCACGCGGCGCCGGCTGCTCGGCATCACCGGCCCGCCCGGCGCCGGTAAGTCCACGCTCGCCGCCCACCTGGTCGCGGAGCTGACCGGGCAGGCAGCGCTCGTACCGATGGACGGATTCCACCTCGCCGAGGCGGAGTTGCGCCGCCTCGGCCGCACGGAGCGCAAGGGCGCACCGGACACCTTCGACCCCGCCGGGTACGCGGCACTGCTGGCCCGCCTGCGCGCTCCCGAAGCGGACACCGCCGTCTACGCCCCGGCCTTCGACCGCCGTATCGAGGAGCCGGTCGCCGGCAGCATCGCCGTGGCACCCCACATCCCGCTCGTCATCACCGAGGGCAACTACCTCCTTCTCGACTCCGCCCCCTGGTCACGGCTGCGCGGGCTGCTCGACGAGATCTGGTACGTGGAGCTGGACGCCCCGGAACGGATCCGGCGCCTGGTCGACCGCCATGAGCGCTTCGGGCGTCCGCGCCCCGAAGCCGAGCGGTTCGTCCACGCCTCGGACGAGGCCAACGCCCGTGTCGTGGCGGCGACTCGCGCCCGCGCCAACCTCGTCATCACCTTCACCCCCGAAGAGGCGCCACCCCCGCAGGACGCATAACCGACGCTCCTGGCGCGCCGTTCCCTCCGCTCTCCGCTCTCCGCTCTCCGCTCTCCGCTACCCTGCCGCCTTCCCCCGTCGCTTTACCCCTGCCGCCTTACCCCTGTCGCTTCCCCCTCCCTCCTCCCCCTTCCGTCCTCCGCCGGCCAGCAGGCCCACCACCGACAGCGCGCCCCACCCCAGGGACACCGCCACCGCCTTGCACCTCCGGTCCCGCGGCAGCGTCGCACCGAGGAGTACGGCGTCCCCGAAGTCCGCCGCGATCCGCACACAGGCGGCGGTACGCAGCGCCGGCCCCTCGGGCGCCAGCGCCAGCACCAGCCCGCTCACCGCGTCCCGCCACGCCAGCGGACGCAGCGAGGTCCGGGTCGCCCGCGCGGTCCGCCCCTCCTCGTCGGCCAGCCCCGAAGGCCGCGCCAGCAGGTCGGGCACCGCCGTCACCGCCGCGCCGTACACCGCCGTGGCCACACCGACCGTACGCAACAGCCCGGCCTTCATCCGCCGTCCCGCCTTTCGCTCGCTCCTCGACCACACCGGCCCGGCACACCCGCCGGACTCCTCAACTCCTTTCCGCGCCAAGCCCCTTCTCAAACGACATCAGCGATGTCATCATGACATCATGAGTGTCATCGAGGGGGAATCGAAGGGGAAAGCATGTCGGGCATGACAGGCATGACGGGTACGACCGCCGGCATGAGCACCGGCACGAGCAGCAGCATGAGCAGCGCCGAAGCGGACTCCAGCGACCTGCTGTACGAGGTCATCCGGCGACTGTGGCCGCTGCACCGCACGGTCGTCCGCGCGGTGGAGCGCGAGCTGAAGGACACCGGCATGACCGCCGGCGAACATGCGCTGCTGGACGCACTGCGCGCCGAAGGCCCCCGGACCGTACCGCAGTTGGCGCGGTCGATGGGGCTGGACCGGCAGCCGGTGCAGCGCTGGGTGAACCACGCCATGGAACTGGGCCTGGTCGTGACCGCCCCCAATCCCGCACACCGCCGCTCGTCCCTGATCGAGCTCACCGCCGAGGGCTCGGCAGCGATACGCGGGATCCAGGAGTTCGAGGCGACGGAGCTGCGTCGGCGACTGGCCGACCTGCCCGCCGAAGACGTCCGCACCGCGCTCCATGTACTCGACCGACTCGGCGAGGAGTTCCGGCACCTGGCGAACGGCTCACCCGTACCACCGGAGGAAACCGACAGTCACGGCAATTGCGATACTCGTCCTGGTAGCGACAATCGCGACGGCAGCGACATCCCGCCCGGCGCCCCACCGCAGCGCACACACGAAGGACGGTCCGGAGAATGACCCGCGCAATCACCGCCTGGTCCGAGATCGACAACGGCCTTGTGCCGATCGACGACGGCGAGCTGTTCTACGAGACGGCCGGATCGGGTCCCGCGGTGGTGCTGCTGCACGGCGGCATGCTCGACCAGCACATGTGGGACGAGCAGTTCGCCTGGCTGGTGAACTCCGGTCTGCGCGCGATCCGCTACGACGCGCGCGGCCACGGCCTCTCCTCCACCGTGGCCGGTGACTACGCCAACCACGACGACCTGTGCGCCCTGCTCGACGCGCTTGAAGTCCCCCGCGCCGTCCTCGTCGGCCTCTCACACGGTGCGCGGGTGGCGCTCGACACCGCCATCGCCCACCCGGACCGGGTGACGGCCCTCGCCCTCGCCTCCCCCGGGATCAGCGGCCGCCCGTTCACCGATCCGTTCATCCTGGCGCACATCAAGGAGCAGGTGGCGGCGATCGGCGCACCGGACGGAGCGGAGCGCTATGTCGAGCACTTTCTGCGGATGTGGGTGGACGGACCGCACCGCGAACCCTCCGCCGTGCACCCGGGGTTCCGTGAGCGGATGCGCGCTTCGGCGGCGGCCAATGTGGAGGTGCATGCCGACGGGCTGGGCGCCGGTATGCCCCTCGAAGTCGGGGCCGCGGACCGGCTGGGTGAGATCCGGGTGCCGACGGTCGTGTTCGACGGCGATCTCGACAGTGCGGACATCTCCGCCAACGCCCATGCGATAGCGCTGGCCGTCCCCGGCGCCCGAAGAGTCCGCATACCGGGGGCGGCCCATATGGTCAACCTGGAGAACACCGCGCTCTTCGACGGCGAACTGCACACCTTCCTCTCGTCCTTGGACTACTGACCCGCTGCCCCGGACCACGGGCCGCTCCCCCGCGCGGGCGCCCCGCCCCGAGCCGTTTCCTGGGACGGTTCACCCGCTCGGTCTCCCGCCCCGGCCAGATGTTCCCGCTCGGCCTTCCCTTCGGGATCGGCTTCGACACCGCGACCGAGGGGACCCTGAGGGTGATGGCCGGCAGCGGCGCCGCGGCCGGTGGTGTGGGGCGCGGCCGCCGGCGTACGGGCGACTGGCCGGCGTCGAACGGCGCTGGACACAGCGGGCCCAGCGCGCCGCGCCGACGCAACCGCCGTCCGACGAAGCGGAGTTGGCGGAGCACCCGACGCCGGACGCCTGAGAGGCACCGGGACCGGGCGCGGCCCCCTCCCCACGGCGAACAACAGCGCGTGGGCACACCCGAGGACACCGCCCTGCCCCGCCCCTACCTCATCCCCCTCCGGCCGAGGGCCGCCCGAGGAACGCGGCGATCGCCCGGTCGAAGTGGGGACGGGTCACCGTCGGCGGAGGATGGGTGCCGACGGCCCGGCGCTGCGGGTCCAGCGCGGCGGCGACCGCCAGTTTGGCGGCGCGGACCGCCGCCGGCGGCTGCTCGGCGACAGCGGCGGCGAGCCGGGCGGTACGGGCGGCAAGCTGCGCCTCGGGTACCTGGTGGTCGGCCAGTCCCAGCGCCACCGCGGTCCGGGCGTCGACCAGCTGCCCGGTGTACAGCAACTCCCGTGCCGCGGAGGGGCCGGCCAGCGCCACCATGCGGGCGGCGAAGGCCGGGCTGGCGAGGATGCCGAGCCGGGCGATCGGCATACCGATCCGTGCGGTGTCCGCCATGAGCCGCAGATCGCAGGCGAGGGCGAGTTGGCACCCGGCACCGGCGGCGACCCCGCGGACCTCGGCGATCACCGGGACCGGACAGTCCTCGATCGCGGTGAACGCCTCCTCCATATGCACAAAGGACTCTTCGACGTACCCGGTGTCCGCCTCCACCCAGTCGCTCATGTCGGAGCCGGCGCAGAACATCGCGCCCTGACCGCGGATCACCAGCACCCGCAGCGACCGGCTCGCGCCGAGCTCCGTGACCCGGTCGGCCAGGCATTCCCAGGCCCGGGCGGGGAGTGCGTTGCGACGGCCGCCGTCACCGATATGGATCTCGGCGACCGCCCCGGACCGGGAGACCGTCACGGCCGGTTGAGGAAGGGGCGCCGCCTCCGGTTCGGACACGGCTGCCATGTCGGACACCGGCATCACCTCAGGTACGGGTCTCACTTCGCGGCCCTTCGCGCGCGCAGCCCCGCCAACTGATCCGCGCCGACCCCGAGGGCGGCGAGTACGGCCGCGGTGTGCTCGCCGTGCCGGGGCGGCGGTGTGCGTACGGCCGCCGGGTGGTCGCTCAGTTTGATGGGCGAGGCGATCGTACGCAGGGCACCGGCGCTGGGGTGCTCCAGTTCGGCGACCATGCCGCGGGCGACGACCTGGGGGTGCCGCAAGGCCTCGTCGACGGTGTTGATCGGGCCGACCGGCACCTCCGCCTCGGTGAGCAGCGCCGCCCACTCCTTGGCGCCGCGGGCACTCAGCGCACGTTCGATGAGCGGCAGCAGCTCCTCGCGATGGCGGACCCGGTCCGGGTTGGTCGCGAACCGCGGATCGTCGGCGAGTGCGGCGAGGCCGATCGCGGTGGCGAAACGGCGCCACAGCCCGTCGTTCCCTGCGGCCACCATGAGGTGCCCGTCGGCGGTGGGGAAGGCCTGGTAGGGCACGATCGTCGGGTGGGCCGAACCGTAGCGCTGCGGGACCGCTCCGGAGGCGAAGTACCCGCCGGCGACGTAACTCAGCCAGGCCACCTGGCCGTCCAGCAGTGAAACGTCGACCCACTCACCCTTTCCGGTGCGCTCGCGGTTGCGGAGTGCACCGAGGACGCCGATGGCGGCCCACATTCCGGCGGCGAGATCGGCCGGGGACACCCCGAACCGCACCGGCGGCCCGGTGGGTTCGCCGGTCACGCTCATGACGCCGCTGACCGCTTGGGCTATCGCGTCATAGCCCGGTTCGTTCCGGTACGGCCCGGTCTGGCCATAGCCGCTGATCGAGGCGTACACGACGCCCGGATTGCCGGCCCGCACGTCGTGGTAGCCCAGCCCGAGGCGGGCCGCGGTGCCGGGCCGGAAGTTCTCCACGACCACATCGGCGGTGGCGGCCAACTCGCCTATCAGACGCAGACAGTCGGGGTCCTTGAGGTCGACCGCGATACCGCGTTTGTTGCGGTTGACGCTGTGGAAGTACGCCGCGTCCTCGCCCTGGAAGGGCGGGCCCCAGGCGCGGGTGTCATCGCCGGAGACGGTGTCCTCGACCTTGATCACATCGGCGCCGAGGTCGGCGAGCATCATGGTGCAGAACGGCCCGGACAGGATGCGGGACAGATCGAGCACCTTCAGACCGGTGAGTACACCGTCATGGACGAGCCAGGGCGGGGGAGGTGGTGTGTGGGACATTGCGGTGTCACGCCTCAGTTCCTGTTGATCGGTCATTGCTGGGGGCACCCGTCAGTCGCCCAGTTCGAGCGGCAGCTCCATGCAGAGGGCGGTGGCGTCGAAGAAGTGGCCGACGCGAAGGTTCTCGTTGGGCGCGTGGTTGGCCGGGGCGGTGTTGGCCGGCGGCAGACCGATGCTCGGCAGTCTCGGCAGTCCGAGGACACCCGTGAAGATCCAGTCGGGAAGGGTGCCGCCGTACGCGGGGACCAGCAGCGGATCGCGCCCGGTCACCCAGCACGGTGACCGGGCAGGGGAGCGCGCCGGTCTGCTCCTCCAACAGGCGCAGCGCCTGAAGGTGCGCAGCGTGCTGCCCCCTGGTGTCACCGGTGCCGCGGCCCCAGATCCGCCCGTCCCGCAGGACCGGTGCGAACGCGAGTTCGCTTGGCGTTGAGGGGAGTTGGGCGCGAAGCGTGGCAGCGTCGGTCATCGTCGACCTCGTTCTTTCGTGGAGCCGGCGGGCTTGCGGGCCGTCGGATGCGGCGCGTGGGGTGAGGACCGGATACGTCTCAGCGCAAGCCGAGGAAGCGGCGGGTGGCCAGAAGGGCGGCGATGCTCAGGGCGCCGGTCGCCATGATGTAGAAGCCGGGCGAGAGGTCGTTGCCCGTGGTGGCGATCAACCAGGTGATGATCACGGGGGCGGAGCCGCCGAAGGACATCACACCGATGTTGTAGCTCAGGGACATACCGGTGCTGCGGGTCGCGGTCGGGAAGGCGTCGGCCATCAGGGCGGGCAGCGCACCGAAGTAGCAGGCCTTCAAGAGGCCGACGGTGAACATCACCAGACCCACGACCAGCAGCGACGGGCTGCCCGACAGCAGCAGGAACAGCGGGTAGATGCTGGCGGTCATGGCGATCCCGGCAATGAGCATGACCGTGGTGCGGCCGAACCTGTCCGAGAGGTGGCCGATCAGTGGTGTCACGGTCGTCAGCGCCACCCCGGACGCGGCTGCTCCGATGAAGCCCGCGGAGGGCGGCAGACCGAGGACCTTCTGTGCGTAGGTCGGCATATAGACGATCACGTACGTCACCGCGGTGGACATCACCAGCGCGCCGATCATGAGGAGCACCCGCAGCTTCTGCTCCCGTAGCACCTGTCCGATCGGGGTTTTCACCACCTCACCCGCTTCGGCGGCGTTGACGAATTCAGTGGTTTCCGACACCTGACGACGGATCACATATCCCACCGGCCCGATCAGCAGCCCGATCAGGAACGGAATACGCCAGCCCCAGGCATCCAGTTGTGAACCGGACAGCCACATACTCAGTACGGTGCCGAAGGTGGCGGCCAGCAATGTCGCCAGTCCTTGCGAGGCGAATTGCCAGCTCGCCATGAAGCCACGCCGGCCAGGCGCCTGTTCGGCCAGGAACGCGGTCGCACTGCCGAACTCACCGCCCGCCGAGAACCCTTGGATCAGCCGCGCCACCAGAATCAGGACCGGCGCCGCAATTCCGATGGACGCGTAGGTGGGCATCACCGCGATCAGCAATGTGCCGGTCATCATCAGCCGAATGGTCAGCAGCAGCGCGGCCTTGCGTCCGGTGCGGTCCGCATACGTCCCCAGGACGAGTGCACCCAGCGGCCTGACCAGATACGCGACCCCGAACGTACCGAAAGTGAGCATCAGGGAGACGGTCGGGTCGCCAGCCGGAAAGAACGCCTTGGAGATCGGAACGGCGAAAAAGCCGTAGGTGATCAGGTCGTACCATTCGAGCGTGTTCCCGGCCGTCGCCGCGAGCACGGCACGCCGCACGCCGCTTTTACGGGCCGGCTCGCCTGGCTGCTTCTCGGTATCCATCTGACACGTCTCTCCAGCGGTCGTCATGAGTGTCACTCCCTCGAATCGACCAGGCGAACTGCCGCGCAGGGTGGAACCACCGATGGGTGAGTCCGCAGCGGAAGAGATGGATCCGTGAACTCGTTGAGCGATGACGTTAGAGCCGCCGAGCCGTTCAAACAATCGCAACTTCTAGAACACCTCATTGCCCGAACGGCAACGCCCCGGTGAGCCGCCACTACACCGCCGTCAGCGCCTTCGCCATCACACCGCGGGCAGCTCCGCCCACCACGTCGTCCCACCGGGATGAACACGGGTGCCGTGCCGGACGGCCAGCGCACCGACGATGCCGCTCCCCCGTCCGTGCTCCTCCGCCGCGCCGCCGTACCGCTCCGCCCGGCGGCCGTCGGCGGGGCGCGGAACGGACCGCGCGGGACCGGCATCGCCGACCTCGATACGCAGCGCACAACGCCCCTCGGCTCCCGTCCGGGACAGCCGCAGCACGGCCGGCGGCAGGGCATGAACCACCGCATTGGTGACCAGTTCCGAGATCACCAGGACCGCGTCCTCGATCGTCGCGGCCGGCAGATTCCAGCCGGTCAGAACCGTGTGCGCACGGCGGCGCACCAGGCCGACCGCCTCCGGGATATGCGGCAGCGGACAGTGGAAATCCACGTCCGGTCGCGACGTCGCATGAGCGCCGATGTCTTCGCTGGGGGCTGTCGCGTTCATCATTCGTCTTCCCTGCCTCGACTGGCTTCCGGGATATACACACCCAAACGGTGAAGAGGCCCTGAGAGTCCGGAAGCCGCCCGCTGCTCGACGAAATCGAAGACGAGACCGCCGACACCAACACCAACGACCCCGACACCGAAACCGACACCGACGACGCCTTCCGCCTGAAAGGAAACCGAGGCACCCTTTCGCCGTACGGCCACCCGGTCGGCCAAACCTCCACGGGCACACAACGAAGGTAGACAGGCCCACACCATTCACGCAATCGCAATTTATAGAACAAATCATTGCCGAAAAGGCATCGCCTCCCTATGCTGACGGCATGCTGAACAGTCCGGCTCTTGAGTACTTCCTCGAAGTGGTGCGCACCGGCTCGGTCAACGAGGCCTCCCGGCGACTCCTGGTCGCCGGTTCGGCCATCAGCCGGCAGATCGGCAAACTCGAGCAGGAAATCGGTGTGGCACTGTTCGAGCGCCGACCGCGCGGAATGGTACCGAGCGAGGCCGGCGCCCTCCTGGCCGCCTATGCACGCCGCGCCTCCTTGGAAACCGATCAGGTACTCACGGAAATCCGCAGTCGCGGCCGACTGGGCACCCTCGTCCGGGTAGCCAGTTCCCAGGGCGCCTCACAGGAATTCCTTCCCCACGAAATGGCAGCATTCCGTGAGGACCATCCGGGCACCATCTTCCAACTCCCCGTGGTAGCCCCGTCATTGGCCACCCAAATGGTCCAGGACGGCTCGGTCGACCTGGCCGTCACGTTCAGCCTCGCACCCACCCCCGACGTCCGCGTCATCCACGCCCAGCGAGCCCCGATCCAAGCCATGGTCAGATCCGACCACCCCCTCGCCGACCGGGACGAAATCCACATCCAGGACCTCCTCCCCTACCCCGTCGCCCTCACCGAAGAAGGCACGACGAACCGACGCCTCTTCGACCTCTGCTGCTCGATCGAGGGCATCACCTTCGAACCCACACTGGTCAGTTCCAGCTCCAGCGCCCTGTCGACCTTCGTCAAAGAGGCCAACGCGGTCTCCCTGATCGGCCACATCACCGTGCACGAACGCCTACGCAGGGAGGGCCTGAAGGCCCTCACCATCCTCAACCCGGAAATGCACCTGCGCACCCTCCAGATCCAGGCCATGGTCGGCCGCCAACTCCCCGCAGTCGTCACCGAATTCGCCGACCACCTGATCCACCGCCTGTCAGAGATCGAGGTCTAGTCCCGACCCACACCCCGACGTCAGCCACTGATGCCAGATACCCCTCGAAGGGCCCGCGGTTGGCGGGGGGAATGCACGCACGTCGTACGGGACACGTGCGGGACACGCAGCGTGAGGCAGTGAGCCACTTGGACCGGCTGCGCGGCGCCATACCGGCAATCGAGGGACCCGTACGTGGTGCACCCGGACACCGCGAGACGGCTCGCCCAGGCTCACCCACGAGAGCCCAAAAAAATCGGACGGCGATGTCGAGAACCCGTGACTGGCTCCGTCCCTGGGGTGAACGCGACCACAATGGGTCGCACCAGCACCGAGGAGAACCACGATGGCCAAGTACTTGCTGCTCAAGCACTACCGCGGCGCCCCGGCTCCGGTCAACGACGTGCCCATGGACCAGTGGACGCCGGAGGAGATCTCGGCGCACGTGCAGTACATGAACGACTTCGCGGCCCGGCTCGAGAAGACCGGTGAGTTCGTCGACGGTCAGGCGCTCGCCCCCGAGGGGACGTGGGTCCGGTACGACGGCGAGGGGCGCCCGCCGGTCACCGACGGCCCGTTCGCCGAGACCAAGGACCTCATCGCCGGCTGGATGGTGATCGACGTCGACAGCTACGAGCGCGCCGTAGAGCTGGCCGGGGAGCTGTCGGCCGCACCCGGCGCGGGCGGGAAGCCCATCCACGAGTGGCTCGAGCTGCGCCCGTTCTACGGTGTGTCGCCCACCATCACGGAGTGACCTCATCGATGACCTCATCGATGGACGAGGCCCTGCTCCGCAGCCTCACACCGAGCGTGCTGGCCATCCTCGTCCGCCGCGGAGCCGACTTCGCGGCGGCCGAGGACGCCGTACAGGACGCGCTGGTCGAGGCCGTCCGCGTCTGGCCGGCCGACCCTCCGCGGGATCCGAAGGGCTGGCTGGTCACCGTGGCCTGGCGCCGGTTCCTCGACGCGACCCGCGCCGACGCCGCCCGCCGCCGGCGTGAGGACCGCGTCGACGAGGAGCCGGCGCCCGGGCCCGCGCCCGCGGTGGACGACACGCTCCAGCTCTACTTCCTGTGCGCCCACCCGTCGCTGACGCCGTCGTCCGCGGTCGCGCTCACGCTGCGCGCCGTCGGCGGCCTCACCACCCGCCAGATCGCCGAGGCCTACCTCGTCCCCGAGGCGACCATGGCCCAGCGCATCAGCCGCGCCAAGCGCACCGTCTCCGGCGTGCAATTCGACCAGCCCGGCGACGTCGCCACCGTGCTGCGCGTCCTCTACCTGGTCTTCAACGAGGGCTACTCCGGCGACGTCGACCTCGCCGCCGAGGCCATCCGGCTCACCCGGCAGCTCGCGGCCGCGATCGACCACCCCGAGGTGGCGGGGCTGCTCGCCCTCATGCTGCTCCACCACGCCCGGCGCGCCGCCCGGACCGCGCCCGACGGCAGCCTGGTGCCGCTCGCCGAGCAGGACCGCGGCCGGTGGGACACGGAACTGATCGCCGAGGGCATCGAGATCCTCCAGACGGCCCTCGCCCGCGACCGGCTCGGCGAGTACCAGGCCCAGGCCGCCATCGCCGCGCTCCACGCCGACGCGCCCACCGCCGAGGAGACCGACTGGGTGCAGATCGTCGAGTGGTACGACGAGCTCGTGCGCCTGACCGACAGCCCGGTCGTCCGGCTCAACCGCGCGGTGGCCGTTGGCGAGGCCGACGGACCGCGCGCCGGCCTGGCGGCGCTCGCGGCGCTGGACGACTCACTGCCCCGCCACACCGCGGTGGCGGCGTACCTCCACGAGCGCGACGGCGACCTGGCGACAGCGGCACGGCTGTACGCCGAGGCAGCCCAAAAGGCACCCAACCTCGCCGAACGCGACCACCTGACGCGCCAGGCCGCCCGGCTCAACGCCCGCGGGTGCCGCTGACGGTCGCCCGGGATCTCTCGGACCAAGCCGGTGTATCGAAGCAGATCCCGGATGACGCAAAAGCATGCACCACGACGGTATTTTGCGCCAGGAAAACTGGGATACCCACAGAAACCGCCCAGAAGGCTAGATTCCGCTTTACTCACACCCTGGCGAAATGATCACGCATCCCGCCATGCGACTTAAGTTAGGCCTTAAACGTAACGTTGATCACGGTTACTGCGAAGCCTTTCAGGCTTGTAGCCTTGTTCACATCCAGGAAATCTATTTTGCGCCGCAGCGCGAATACGCCTCCCGCAGGTAGCCCTGCACAGAATTCAAGAAGGCCTACTACCACCTACGAATCTTGACAAAAATGGAGGAGAGACAGAGAAGTCCCAGATTGCGCGCCATTCGACCAGGGGACGCGTACTTGCGACCTACGCTTTGGGTGATCACCGTCCCACTGAGAAGCGCCGCAACCCCTGCTGACCAGCACTCAAGCATCACCTGAGCCATCGCACCATCGCGCACGGTACGCCCCAGGCGAGGCCCTCCGAGGCATGCCCGCGCCAAGCATCTGTTGATTTTCACTACCCATCGAATTAATTCAGCGAGCGCCTTTTTGATGGTCGCTCCGCGGGCTTCCGCATGCCGCAAAGTCAGGCGAATAGAAGAGATCGCCGACCGGAGTCTCCGGCGACCGCTTTGACCCATTTGCCACTGTGCGGATCGGTGCCATATCTCACCGTGCCCCAGGAATACGTCATTACCTCATATCCGAAGCTTCCAGCGGCGCAGCCGCTACTTGACCCACACCGGAGCGTGCTCACGTGACTGTAATTCCGCCCAGCCCGCCGAGCGCGCGGCTGCCTTCGCTGACCGGGATGAGATTCCTGGCGGCCCTGCTCGTCTTTATGTGCCATGTGGCGACATCGCAGCTCGTAGACGCGCCCGGCCTCAATCGGTCTCTCGCCGAGAACGCCGCCCAGCTCGGCTGGGTAGGGGTGTCCTTCTTCTTCATCCTCAGTGGATTCGTGCTGACCTGGACTGCCCGCGCCGGGGACACTCCGCGTCGCTTCATCCGCCGGCGGCTTACGAAGGTGTACCCCAACCACCTGGTGACCTGGGTCGCCGGAACGGTGTTCCTGGCCACGGCCGGCACCGTCACCGTGTTCGGGGTGTTGCCCTCCCTCGGGCTGATCCAGGCATGGTTCCCGATCCCCGATGTCACCTTCGGCCCCAATGACCCCAGTTGGTCCCTGTGCGCGGAGCTGGTGTTCTATCTGCTCTGCCCTTGGCTGCTGCCGCTGGTCAACCGGATCCCGGCCGGCCGGCTGTGGAAGGTTGCCGGGGTGCTCGTCCTGGTGATCGCCCTCATCCCGGTGGTGGCGCAACTGCTTCCTGCGCAGCCACTGATGACCTATTACCAAGGGCCGTCCTGCAAGGTCAGTGCCTGTGAGGGGATGTCCTGGTGGCACTACTGGTTCGTCTACATCGTGCCGGTCAGCCGGCTGCCGGAATTCTTGCTGGGCATGGTCATGTCCCGGGTTGTCGCGCTGGGAAAGCAGCCCCCGCTCCGCCCGGGAACGGCGGCGCTGCTGCTCATACCCGGGTACGCCGTGATGGTGGCACTGCCGGACACCTACGGCATGGTGTGGCCGACGGCGATCCCCTTGGCCCTGGTGGTGATGGCGAGCGCGAGCGCCGACCTCACCGGCCGATCATGGCTGGGAGGCCGCACGATGGTGCGGTTGGGAGAGCTCTCTTTCGCGTTCTACATGGTGCATCTGCTGGTCCTCCGACACGGGCCGCTCGCCGCGGGATCGGGCAAGCTGTGGAGTCCAGCCGCGGCTGTGGCGTTGGTCGGGCTATCCGCCGCTCTGGCTTTGGCCGCTGCCTGGCTCCTGCACGTCCTGGTCGAGCAGCCGGTGATGCGCCGCTGGTCCCGCCCTCGGCGGATCGCGCCCCCGCCTCAGGCGTCGGTCGCGCAGCCCGGGCACCGTGTGCCCTGACAGCGACAGCTGCTACTCCCTTAGCCGGTAGCGATTGCGGACCGGCGAACGTGGTGCATCGGCGCCCCGAGCGCCGGCCCCCAGGCCGCTCGCCCTATGGAGCGCCTGCGCCCTGCGCGCGAACCACTTCCGCCGCCGCGTCTTCGCTCCGGCGGCCGGTGGGAGACAGTTGGGAGACGGGAGGCGGGTTCACCCCGTGCCGAGAACGTGGGAGACCGTGCGTAGAACGGGAAACCACAGGGAAAAGCCCAGGCAGAGAATCTCTGACCTGGGCTTTCGTCGCCATTCGTGCTGGCGGGATGAGTGGGCACAGACGGATTTGAACCGCCGACATCTGCTTTGTAAGTTCGATCAAGCGGCTTCAGAGTGGACGGCGCCGCGGTGCGCGAAGACCACTATGCGCCGCTAGCGTCTCCCGTCGTTCGTCACCGTTGTTGTCAGCGATAGATGTCAGCCGGGCGATCACCGTTGGCCGCTACCGAGGACCTGGAACGCCCCGAAGGCGGCCGGTCACTGAACCGGCTCCTCGCCCTCATCCTCGACGTCGCTGTACTGCGCGGACAGCTCAGCCCATCGATAGTCCCAGGTCATGCGACTCCGCACAGTACTTACGCTCCCCTTCGACAACTCTGCCTTCGCAGCTTCCACTGCGGCATTAACGGCAGATTCGTACGCGGCCGTGATGCGCTGCCCGCGGATGACGCGGTCACCCATCTCGAACTCAAGCGTCACCGTCATGATCTTTTGCGTAGCCATGCGACCCCCCACAAGTCTTAGGCTCCTTCGGGACGAGTAATCAAACCATCAACTTCCCCATCTCGATAGGCATATGGAGACGGAACATGGAAGGCCCCACCAACGGGGGGCTTGATATTGGCGTCGATGCCCTCGCGCCCCAGTTGCAGGCTGGCGACTCTGATCAATAGCCGAAGTAGTGAAGGACCGGGTCTCTGACCTGCGGCCGTGCAATCGATCAACGCTGCGACCTGCGACTTAGCTGTCGGTGGTTGTCAGCGTTGGTCGTCGTTGAACGCCCCCGCGCGGCCCAGGGACGGCCCGAGCGGGGGTGTCGTTTCGAACAGCTTGCGGCTGTCAGGGCTGGCCCGCGAGGCTTGCTGTACCTGGCTGCCTTGTAGCTCGCCAGTGAGTTGTTAGGCAACTCAGCCCCAGACTGGCTTCAGCGTGTAAGTCGCCTTGACCGGGGAGTAGAGCCAGCAGTCGCCGTAGCCGGTGACTGAGTGCCAAATGGTCGCGGGCGTCCTGTACGACGTAGGCCAAGGGTTAGGAGCCGAGTAGCAGTCCACCTTGCCTCCCGGAGAGCTGATGCTGGCCGCATAGGCAATGCTGTACCACCCCCAGCCCCAAAGCACCTTCTTCCACTTACCCGCTTCCAGGGTTCCCGTGAGGCCCGCGTTCGAGAGCGGAACGGCCTGCGTACTTGCCGCTACCGATTGCGGTTTAGCTGGATGCGCCGAAGCAGTGCCCACAGAGCCCAACATCAGCCCTGTGAGGGCAAGTGCGACGATCACCCTGGTCAATCGCTTGCCGCCACCCATCTTTCCCCCTGAGTTGAAGGCAAGGGCACGTCGAGCCATATGCCCTTGGCGGTGAATCTTCCCCGGATGGGGACATCAAGAGCGTCGCAGTACTTCACATGAAATGAAAGGAGGGTGCAGAGGCGTAACGTTTTACCAATAAAGGTCACCAAAGGAGACTGCAAACAGGGAAGTCCCCAATGGGACCCCCCGGAATTGTCGAACATCTGATCCCACGCTCCTTTGTGCGGCTCAGCTAGGTCGGCGGAACGACTTTGGGCTGGAGCTGCTTTGGGGCGAGTGATCATGGCCCATTAAGCTGCTGGCGAGTCGGGCAGCCTGTGGACCTGCCCGTTAAAGCACGACGTTGGGTCATGATCTTCGAGGCTCGCCCCAAAGTGACTGCCTAAAGTCGTGGAGCCGACCGCCCCAGCCACAACCTGTTCTGACCTCATGCCCTGTTGCCTGCCTCTTGGGCGGGCGCCGCCGGCCCGCCCGCGCCCGCCCGGAGGAGTGAAGCGACGACGGGTGCTTGAGTAAGTGAAGACAGGTTTCGACAGCCGTTCACGGGCCACATGCCGATCGACCTCCTCATTGCGAACTACCGGCGGGGCGGTCGGTGAGGGCTGCGCCGCTGTCTGGACGGCTGCTCCCGGGGGGCTGGAGGCGGAAGCGGTCGGGCTGGTTGCTGTACTTCACTGCTGTACAGCACGGTCAGCCTGAGAAGGTCGCCGGGATCTCACGGGCCAGGTCACCTGGCTTCGCCACGCATCCCGCAGGAAGTGGGTCAGGGTTCATCGTGGTCCAATGAACGGGCTGACCTACCGCTTCCTGATTTTTGACCTCGCACCGAGCCTGAAACAGGTGGTACCGGCACAGCCTGATGTCTGCAAGGGGGTCGACGGCCCGGTACGGGCATCCATCGTCACCTTCGACGTATCCGCATCGCGCGATGGCTTGCCCATGTTCATCCTTCGCGATCACGACAACTCAACGAGCGACTGTCCAGTCTCGCAGTGGGCCTCTTGGGTGGTACCCGCAGATGCACTTTGCCCTTCACCACCACCTACCCCTGCTCCCATCCCGTCCGCCGTCGACCCACACACCGTGGAGCGGGCGTGGTCCATGGCGTCCAGGTGGAGCGCGCAACTGTACGAACGACCTGGACGCCATGGGCCGCGTCTGCTCGGCTCTGCCTGGGTCGACGGTGGACGGGATGGGAGTCACCACGCAACGCCACGACGTACCGGCACTCGCGGACGGAGCCCCCGCCATCCCGGAGCCTGAGCGCCCCCGCCGGAGGCATGGTTTGTGCGGGTCTCGACTCATGCCCTCGGGCCTACCTGCTTGGGCGCGCGTCGGCGCAGCGCGCGCGGAGCGGGCCGAAGGCAGGAGCGTCGCGCGGAGCGGAGCCGGGAAGCGCGCCCGGCGGAGCGGAGCGCAGCCGGGTGACTTGACAAGGTCGACCAGGGCGTCCCCGTCCCCACCCGCTCCGCCAAGCTCGCCGAATGGCTGCCGTACTGGCTTGAGAACATCATCAAGCCGCGTCGCAAGCGCACGACGTACGCAAAATACGAAGTCCACGTGCGGCTTTACCTGGTGCCGATGCTCGGCACCAAGCGTCTCGAATCGCTCAGTGTCGGCGACGTGCGGCGGTTCCTGCGCCAGGTGGAACGGAAGAAGTCGGCCGCCACCGCCAAGGAATCTCACCGGGTACTGCGTACGGCGCTCATGGCGGCCTGCCGGGAAGAACTGATCACCCGGAACGTCACCACGCTCGTGGAACCGCCATCCCCGGAGTCTCGCGACCTATCCCCCTGGTCGCTGGAAGAGACGTTGACGTTCCTCTCTGCCTCCCGACGAGACCCGCTGTATGCGGCCTTCGTGCTCGCCATTGCGCTCGGGTTCCGTCGGGGTGAGATCGTCGGTCTCCGCTGGACGGATGTGGATCTTGATAAGCGGGAGATTCGGGTGCGGAAACAATGGCAGCGGGTTGGCGGCGAAGCGTACGACGACGATCCCAAAGGCCGCCGGCGTCGTCAGACTCTCCCCTGCCGGTCATGTGCCTAGCGCCGCTTCGGTGGCAGCGAATGCGGCAGGCCAGCTTGCGCGAGCGTGCCGGGGAGAGCTGGGCCGAGACGGGTTATGTATTCACGACGCGCACGGGTCGGCCGATCGAGCCGCGGAATCTGTACCGCTCGTTCACTCGCGTAGCGAAGAACGCGGAGCTTCGGGTGATCCGCTTGCATGACGCCCGGCACGGCTGCGCCACAATCCTCACCGCGGCCGGGGTGGCTCCCCGGGTAGTGATGGAGATCTTGGGACACAGTCAGATCGCCATCACGATGAACACCTACACGCACGTCGTGCAGGACACGCAGCGTGAGGCCGTGAGCCACATGGACCGGCTACTGAAGCGGCGGCCCGCCTCCGGGTGACCACTGCCGTTGATGTCAAATCCAGATGTCAAAGACCCCCTACGATGATCAGTAGGGGGTCTTTTGACTGGTGGGCACAGACGGATTTGAACCGCCGACATCTGCTTTGTAAGAGCAGCGCTCTACCGCTGAGCTATGCGCCCTGGCCGAGCCGACAGACTACCTTGCCGGTGGGGCTGAACTGCAAACCAGTGCTCGAAGGGCGAACTTACCGGCCGGTGTGTTCGTTTCCGGTGAGTGGGAGAATGACAGCCGGTTCTGGGGCGATCCGATCGGGAGAGGGAAGTGACGGCGACATACACGCAGCCGCTTGAGCAGCGAGAACGCCGTCGTGCGCGTGGGGGCCCGGTCCGGGATGCGGTGGCGCTCATGTTGCTGCCGGTGCCGTTGCTGGTGGCGTTGGCGCCCATGGCGTTCGCGGGGGGCGGGACCCGGCGCTGGTTCGGGCGGGGGGAGGGTCAGCGGGCCGATGCGCAGGCCGCGAAGGATGCCGCCGCGGCGGCGTTCTACGAGCTGGACACCGCGCACCGGGACCTGCGGATCTCGATAGAGACGATCACTGCCGTGGACAGTTCGCCGCAGGCGCGGCGCGCAGCGGCGGACTACGAGGGCTTCGGGCGGCGGATCGACGAGGTGAGTCACGGGTACATCACCGCCGTCGACTCACACGATCTGGACCGCGATGATCTCGACGGTGCCGCCATTGCGCGGGCACGGGCCGATCTGACGCGGGCCAAGGACGAGCTGGACCGGGTCAAGGCGGAGCTCGACCGCTTCGCGCAGGGTCTGGGTCCTCTGCTCCAGACCGCCGAGACGCAGCTGGCGCGGCTGGCCCCGGCCGTGGAGCAGGCGCGGCAGGCGCTGCTGGCGGCGAGCACCGCACTGGATGCGGTGCGGGCGCAGGGTCTGCGCGCGGATGATCTCGCCGCCCGGCTGGCGTCGCTCGGCCCGGAGCTGACCAAGCTCAATCAGGGCGCCGGACAGCATGGCGTACAGGAGACGATTCGGCGTGCCGACACGGTGCTGCGCAGCGCCGAGGGCATAAGGGCCGAGGCCGAGCGGCTGCCGGCGAGGGCGGCGGAGATCGACAAACGGCTGGTGTCGCTGCGGACCCGGGCACAGGCGATCACCACCCGCGCGGGGAAGGTGGACCCGGTCCTCAGCGAGCTGCGGCGGCGCTACAGCGCGGCGTGCTGGCAGGACCTCCAGCACGTACCGGAGCAGGCTGCACAGTCCGTCCAGCAGGCCGAGGCCAAGCTACGGGAGGCACAGCAGGCCCGGGACGAGCAGCGCTGGGCGGATGCCACCAGCCGGCTGGCGACCGTACGGGCGCTGCTGGACAGCACCGACGAGGCGGTGTCGGCGGCCGGTGACCGGCTACAGCGGCTCGATGCGGTGTCCTTCGACCGTCAGCAGGAGGTCGAGCGGACGCGCTTCGCGATCCGGGACGCCCAGCGGCTGGCGATGACCGGCCGCAGCACCCCTGATCCACGGCATGCCCGCCCCCTGGACGACGCGGTGGCACGGCTGGACCGTGCCGTCGCGGGCCTGGAGGGGCGGCATCCGGACTGGTGGCACTTCCTGACGGAGACGGAAGCGGTGCGGGAGACGGCGGCCCGGGTGGTGCAGGAGATCCGGGAGGAGCGGGGCGGCGCGGGCGCGTGAGCAGCGGGGCTGACACAGGCGTGTGAGCGGGGGTTTACGCGGGCGGGCCAGGGTGGCTGACGCGGGCCAGGGCCGGTGATGCGGGCGCGCGGGGGCTGACGCCGAGGGGGCTGGGTCGGGGCCGGGAGCGGGAGCGGGCGGCTGGGGTCGGGGCCGGTACGGCTGTGGCGGAGGGCTGTGGGCGTGGGGCTCTGGCCTGTCGGCCGGCCTGTGGGGCGAGGCTGGTGGGCGCGGCGGGCCGGGCGGTCGTTTGAAAGTGATCTTTCGGAGCGATGGCGTGAAGCGACCCGGGGGCGGATCCTGGTGTTTGAGCACGGCCCAGGCGGCACATCTGCGCGAAGGAGGCCGGATATGGCTACTGGGGCTACTGGCCAGACCCTGCACGGGCCCATGGGGCGGTTCCACCGGGGTAAGCGGCACCGCGCCCATACCCGGCTCGACGAGCACCTGCCCGTGGACCACGCGCTCAGCAAGGTCTACCGCATCGGCGCCGGGCTGATGGGCCTGGTACTGATCGCCTTCGGCATCCTCGGTTTGATGCACCACATCGGCTTCTTCGACACCGGCGGCGACACCGTTGCCGGCCTGAACACCAACGGCTCGCTGAGCGTGCTGTCGATCGTCGTCGGAGCGATCCTCTTCGCCGGCATGGTGATCGGCGGGAACTTCGCCTCGACGCTCAACATCGTCCTCGGCGCCCTCTTCCTGCTCAGCGGATTCGTGAACCTGGCACTGCTGGACACCGACGCGAACTTCCTCGCCTTCCGGATCCAGAACGTCCTGTTCAGCTTCGTGGTCGGGCTGATGCTGCTGGTCTTCGGGATGTACGGACGGGTCAGCGGCGGCCTCCCGCACGACAACCCGTACTGGCGCGCCCGGCACCCTGAGGAGGCGGAGCGCTTCGACCGCGGCGAGTTGCATCCGGTGCCCGGCATGACGGCCGGACGGATGTCGTGGCGCGAAAAGATCCAAGGCGCCCCGCACGCGGGTCTCGGTTCGCTCGGCCCCGGTACCAGTGGCACAGGCAGCCGTATGAGCAGGAGTCGGGAGAGGAGCGGGGGCGCCGGATCCGGTGGCTCCGGTGCCTCCGGTGCCTCCGGTGGCAAGCAGGCGTGAGGGAGGCATGAGCCGGGGCGCCCCGAGTCGGCTCCGGCGCCTGGGTAAGCGGGGTAGGTGAGCGGGGTTCCTCCGTAAGCCGGGTTCCGTACGCGGGAAGTCCTCAGCAGGAAGGCGGGAGAAGGGGCGTCAGGGCGTACCGAGGTGGGATTGGGGTGCTCGGTACGCCCTGGCGACGGGTGTGGGGTGCGCGGTGCACGGAACGGAACGGAACGGAACGGGATCTGCGGTGCACGCCACCGAACGGGAGCAGTTGAGCAGTTGAGCAGGGAGCAGGGAGCAGGGAAGCATGAGTCGGTCGGGGCGCCCCGCCTCCACCGCGGGGCACGGGGTGCAGTACGCGACAGCCGAAGCGCTCGCCCAGCGGATCTTCAAAGGCATCTACGGCGAGGGCGAAACCCTGGTCGTGCCGGAGCTGATGGCTGAACTGGACGTCAGCCAGACCGTACTGCGCGAGGCGATCAAGGTGCTGACCACGAAGGGGCTACTGGACACCCACCAGGACCGTGGCACGTTCGTCAGTCCGCGCGAGGAGTGGAATCTCCTGGACGCGGAGGTGCTGCGCTGGAAGCTGGCGGCAGGGGTGTCCTCCGATTTCTTCGCCGATGTGCTCGAACTGCGGCGTTCCATCGAACCCGCCGCGGCCGCGCTCGCCGCCGAGCGCCGTACCGATGATGATCTGGCGGCCCTGGATGCCGCGCTGCATGCGATGGCCGCGACCGATGACGACCCGGCACAGCTCGTACGCGCCGATGCCGCGTTCCACACGGCGATGCTGGTCGCCTCGAACAATCGCTTCTACGCCCAGATGCACCGGCTGATCGTGCCGGTGCTCGTCGAGCGCGACCGGGCGGTGCTCGCCGCCAACGGCGCCGTTCAGAACCCGCATGCGGCACACGCCGCGGTCGTCGAGGCGGTACGGAACCAGGACGTCGACGGCGCGTACATGGCGATGCTTGAGCTGCTTGACATCTCGGCGCGGGAGCATCCGTGAGCGGCCACCGACGGTAGGGCTGCCTTGTAGGGGACGCCCCGGGAGGGCCGGTCACCCGCGGGAGGGCGGGTCACCCCCCGCCCTGCGGGCCCGCCTGTGCTCAACCGCCCCACCCACCCGTTACGCCGCCGCCCCTTACGGGCAGAACGCCGGAACCGCGCCTCGTACGTGCCGAAAGGACGGTCCGGTCCATGGAGATCAGCCGCATCGAGACGTTTCTGGCGCCGCCGCGCTGGATGTTCGTACGGGTGGAGACCGATGAGGGGCTGGTCGGATGGGGTGAGCCGGTGGTCGAGGGGCGGGCGGAGCCGGTCCGGGCGGCCGTCGAGGTGCTGGCCGAGTATCTGCTGGGCCAGGATCCGGCGCGGATCGAGGACCACTGGCAGGTCATGACCAAGGGCGGCTTCTACCGGGGCGGGCCGGTCCTGTCGTCGGCCGTCGCCGGCCTGGACCAGGCGCTGTGGGACATCAAAGGGAAGGCGTACGGAGTCCCCGTCCACCAGCTGCTGGGCGGGCCGGTGCGGGAGCGGATCCGCGCCTATGCGTGGGTCGGCGGCGATGAGCCGGAGGCCATCCGTGACGCGGTCACCGCACAGGTCGAAGCGGGCTTCACGGCCGTCAAGATGAACGGCTGCGGCCGGATGAGCCCGGTGGCGACCCGCGCCGAAGTGCGCGCATGTCTGCTCCGCGCCGAGACCGCACGTGAAGTCCTGGGTGAGGAACGGGACTTCGGTCTCGACTTCCACGGCCGGGTCTCCCCCGCCAACGCCCGCAGGCTCCTTCCCCTGCTGGCCGAGCATGCGCCGATGTTCGTCGAGGAACCGGTCCTCCCCGATTACCTTCAAGCCCTCCCTGATCTCGTCAACGCCTCCACCATCCCCCTCGCACTCGGTGAACGTCTCTTCACCCGGCGAGAGTTCCTGGCTCCGCTGCAAGCGGGCGTCGCGATCCTTCAGCCCGATATCTCGCATGCGGGCGGCATCTCCGAGGTGCGCCGGATCGCCGCACTCGCGGAGGCATACGGCGCACAGCTCGCCCCGCACTGTCCGCTCGGCCCGGTCGCGCTGGCCGCGAGCCTCCAAGTCGCCTTCACCACACCGAACTTCCTCATCCAGGAGCAGTCCATCGGCATCCACTACCACCAGGGCGCGGAGCTGCTGGACTATGTGGTGGATCCGGAGCCGTTCCGTTTCCACGACGGGTCGCTGCTGCGGACCGAGCGTCCTGGACTGGGGGTGGAGGTGGACGAGGCCGCCGTACGGGCGGCCGACGAGCGGGGGCACGCCTGGCGGAACCCTGTGTGGCGCTATGAGGACGGGGCGTTCGCCGAGTGGTGAGCCTGCCCCGGCCCGCCGCGCCCCCACCCGGCCACTTGGCCACTTGGCCACTTGGCCCAGTCTGACAAACGGCCCGCCGATCTGCCCCGCCCCGGAATAATCGAAGACACCACCCGCGCGCCCGAACGACCCCGACGCGCAGTACGTATACGCCGGGGAGCGGAGAAAGTAGGAATCGCCATGGACTTCAGCGAAGCGCTCCGGAGCGAGCGGCTGGTCGCCCTCATCAGGGGCAGTGATGCGGAGGCTTCCTTCCGTACGGTCATGGCACTCGCGGAGGCAGATGTTCCGCTGATCGAGGTCTCCCTCAGCGGCAAGGACGCGCTCAAGGTCATCCGGCGGGCGCGGGCCGAGCTCGGCGATGCGGCCTGGCTCGGCGCGGGCGCCGTCCTGACCGGCAATGACGCCCGGCGCGCCGCCGAGGCCGGGGCGAATCTGATCGTCACCCCCGGGCTGGGGGCCGGACTGGAGGAGTCCGTACGGCAGGGGCTGCCGACGCTCGCCGGGGTGATGACTCCGTCCGAGGTGATCGCGGCCGAGGCGCTGGGGGTGTCGGCGCTGATGCTGTTCCCGGCGTCGGCCGGCGGTCCCGGGTACCTCCAGGCGCTCCGCGGTCCCTTCCCCGAGGTGCCGTTCGTACCGGTCGGCGGGGTGGACGCGGCTGTGGCACCGGCGTACTTCGATGCCGGGGCGGTGGCTGTGGGCGTCGGCACCCCGCTGGTCGGGGACGCTGCGGACGGCGGCGATCTGGAGGAGCTGCGCAAGCGCGCGGCGGAGTTCAAGGCGGTGTGCGCACAGTGAGGGCGGAGGGTGACGGACGCACGGTGTGAGGGATGGACGGTGACGGGCGCGCGGTGAGGGGCGGACGGTGACCGGACGGATGGTGCAGGGCGCGGGGGACGGGCCTACGCCGCGGGGCGGTGAGGTCAGGGAGCCGGGGGCAGCGCACGGGGGTCCTCCGCTCCCTGGGCCGGGGGGCCGCCCGGACGTCTTCACCTTCGGCGAGACCATGGTCGCGCTGCGCGGCAGTGGCCCGCTGAGGCTCGGCGGCGCGATGCAGGTCTCCATCGCCGGCGCGGAGAGCAATGTCGCGATCGGCCTGGCCCGGCTGGGGCACACCGTCCGCTGGGCAGGCGCGGTGGGCGACGACGAGGCCGGGGAGCTGGTGCTCCGTACACTGCGGGCCGAGGGCGTCGAGGTGTCCGGCGCCGTCACCGACCCCGGCGCGCCGACCGGACTGGTGCTCTTCGAGCCGCGGCTGCCCGACGTCACGCGGGTGCACTACTACCGCGCGGGGTCGGCCGGCTCGCGGCTCACGGCGGACGCCGTCGAAGGCGCCTTCTCCGCCGCGCCGCCCCGCGTGCTGCATCTGACGGGCATCACCCCGTCCCTGAGTGCCACGGCTCGTTCGGCGGCCGGCCGGTGCCTCGAACTGGCCCGCAGATACGGTGCGTTGGTCTGCGTCGATGTCAACTTCCGCGCCCGGCTGTGGCCCGCCGAGGAGGCTGCGGCGGTCCTCGGCGCGTGGATGCCGTACGTCGACGTGCTGATCGCCTCGGACGATGAGCTTCCGCTCTGCCTCCCCGGGGGTGCGGGCCCGGTGGCTGAGGCGGCGGACATCGGCACCACTGCCGTCACCGGCACCACAGGGGCCACGGGCACCACGGCCGACGCTGCCGCACGTACGGCCACTGCCGACGCCGCCGCACATACGGCCACTCCCGCCGCCCTCGCCCCTGACGCCGCTGACACCCCGACCGCCACCCGAGCGGCCGCCCAGGCCAAGCTCCTGCTGGAGCTGGGCGTCGGCGAGGTCGTGGTCAAGCTCGGTGCGGACGGAGCGACGGTCTTCACCGGCGAAGGGCGGCTGCACCGGCCCGCCAGGCCGGTGCGGGCCGTGGACGCCGTGGGCGCCGGCGATGCCTTTGTGGCCGGGTACCTCTCGGCGCTGCTGGACGGTGCGGGGCCGGCCGGGCGCCTTGAGCGGGCCGTCACCACCGGGGCGTTCGCGGTCGCCTCCCACGGCGACTGGGAGGGCGCGCCGACCCGTGCGGAGCTGGGCATGCTGGGCGCGCCGCCCGGTACCGTCGTGCGCTGAGCAGCGCCGCGGCTAATCTGTGGCCATGCCTCGTTATGAATACCGGTGCCGCCCCTGTGGCTCCACCTTCGAGCTCAGCCGGCCGATGGCCGAGTCCTCCGCCCCGGCCGTCTGCCCCGAAGGCCACGAGGACACCGTGAAGCTGCTCTCCACGGTCGCCGTCGGCGGCTCCTCGACCGCCCCCGCCGCTCCTTCCGCCGCCCCGAGCGGCGGCGGCTGCTGCGGAGGCGGCTGCTGCGGCTAGGACGCGTCTCCGAGGCCGGGCCCGCGCGGGCCCGGTCCGTCGGTGCTACCGCTTGCGGGCCAGCGTCAGGCCGTCCGCCACGGTGAGCATCACCGCTTCCATGCGCCGGTCCGCCTGCACATGGTCGTTGAACGCCCTGATCGCCAGGGCCGATCCGGTCGCGGCCGGGTCGACGACCTGGCCGCTGTACAGGACGTTGTCCGCGATGATCAGGCCGCCGGGCCTCATGCGCGGCACCAGCTCTTCCCAGTAGGCGATGTAGCCGCCCTTGTCCGCGTCGACGTAGGCGAGATCGATATGCGGCTCGGCCGGCATCGCCCGCAGGGTTTCCAGCGCGGGCGCGATGCGCAGCTCGATACGGTCCGCGACACCGGCCTTCGCCCAGGCCTCCTGGCCGTACGCGGTCCACTCCTCGGAGACGTCGCAGGCGATCAGCGTGCCGTTCGCGGGCAGCGCCTGGGCCATGGACAGGGTCGAGTACCCGGTGAACGTCCCCACCTCGACGATGTGCCGGGCGCCGGTCAGCCGCACGAGGAAGGCGAGCAGCGGCCCCTGCTCCTCCGCCGACTGCATCATCGCCGCCTCGGGGAACCGCTCGCGGGTGAGCTCCACGATCTCCCGCTGTGCCGCATTCAACGGCGGGTTGTGGGCGAGGAGGTAGTCGTACAGCTCCGGTGTGATCGGCGTGCTCTTGGTTTCTGCCACTGGCTCTCCTTTGATCAAGGATCGCGGTCCCGGCCGGTCACCGGACGGTGCAGCCGACCGCCTCGGCGAGACTAGCCGAGCTCCGTGGCCGCCAGGGCTGTTCCCGGCCTTGACGCCCCCGGCCGGGGTCAGCCGCGGAGGAAGGCCCGCAGAATCTCCTCACCCGCGGCGACGCCCCGTTCGTCGAGCGCCGTGACATGGGGGGCGTGCCAGCCGGAGTCCGCCAGTTCGCCGTGGCCCGGGCGCCAGCCGCGGTGCGCGGCGAGCAGCAGATCGGCGTCGAGCAGGGAGTCGCCCGCCGCGAGGATCCTGGTGGCCCCGGTGCGCCGGGCCACCTCCGCCACCGCGGCACTCTTGGTCAGCGGCTGCGGTACGGCGTAGATCTTGCGGCCCTGGAGGGAGACGGTCCAGCCGCGTTCCTCCGCCCAGGCGGCGAGGTCCTTGACCCAGGTGTCGGGCAGCAGCGCCCGCTCCACGACCAGATAGGCGAAGAGGTCCTCCGCGGCCCGTTCCTTGAGCAGCCAGGCCGGGTCGGCGGTGCGGACGAGGTGGGTACGGATCTCGTCCAGGGGCGCGCACTGTGCGGCGAGCCGCTCGGCGACGGTGCGCTGCCAGTCCGGGTCCGACTCGCCGCGTACCAGCAGATGGCCGCCGTTGGCGCAGATCGCGAACTCCGGTGGCGGGCCGGGGAGATGGATGCGTCCGTACTGTTCGCGGGTGCGGGTGGTGGTCGGTACGAAGGTGGTGCCGCCGGCCAGTTCGGCGAGCAGGCCGGCGGCCGTCTCGGTCAGGTAGGACAGCGGCTTGTGCTGATAGGTCTCGACGCAGAGCAGCCGCGGGGCCTCGGCGTCGGGCATGGTCAGGCCCAGTGCGGCGGCCGAATAGATCAGGGTGCGGTCGAGATCGCTGGCGACGATGGTGCTCATCAGGAGGCCACCGCCTTGCCGTCGGCGCCCGTCGCCCCGCAGGTGAACCGGGGGTGGATCAACCCGACGCAGGTGTAGGGCAGTGCGTCGACCTCTTCGACGGGTACGCCCCGCTGTTCGGCCAGGAGGCGCACATGAGCGAGATCGGCCCCGGCGTCCTGGCGGGCCAGGATCTTCCAGGGGACCCGGCGCAGCAGTACGCGCGTGGTCTCGCCGACACCGGGCTTCACGAGGTTGACGTCGTGGATGCCGTACTCCTCGCTGATCCGCTCGACGGCCGCCCAGCCGGCCCAGGTGGGGGCCCGGTCTTCGGCGGCCAGCTCCTTCACCTCCGCGGCGACGTCCTCGGCGACCTCGTCGAAGCGCTCACTGACCGCGTCCAGGAACGCGCGCGACACATCGGTCGCGGCCAGCTCGCGGTAGAACTTGGCGCCGTGGAAGTCGTCCGGGCCCACCAGGTCGTCGCGCAGCACCGTGCGCGATATCAGGCCGGAAACGGTCGAGTTGAGGCAGGCGGACGGGATCAGGAAGTCGTCGCGGGTGCCGTAGGTGTCGACGCAGCCTCCGGGGTCGGCGAGTACCGCGATCCGCGGGTCGAAGCCCGGGAAGTCCGCCAGGGCCTGGGCGAGTTCGCGGGTGATGGCGCCCTTGCCGGTCCAGCCGTCGACGAAGACGACGTCCGCCGGGTCATGACGGTCGGCCAGCCAGCGCAGCGCCGTGGTGTCGATCCCCCGGCCGCGGACGATCGAGACCGCGTAGTGCGGCAGGTCCAGGCCGTGTGCGTGCCGCGCCCAGCGGCGCATCAGCACCCCGACAGGGGTACCGGCCCGGGCCAGCGAGACCAGTACGGGGCGGGGGCTGCGTTCGGCGAGCACGGTCTCGGTGACGGTACCGACGGCGCGGGCGATCCGGCCCGCGGAGGCCTGGAGTGCGCTGTGGAAGAGCGCCTGGTACTGCTCGCTCGGCTGGTATTCGACCGGCAGCGACTCGGCGTAGTGGGCGCCGCCGCGCTGGATCGCCTCCTCGCGTTCCTCCGTGGGGGCCTCCAGGGTGACGCCGGACAGATCCTGGAGCAGCCAGCCGACCTCGTCGGGGGCGTAGGAGGAGAAGACGGGGCCGCGCAGCGGCTCGGGGAGGGACATGGTCGGCGCCTGGGGTCGGGGGGTGTAGGAGGGGACGACGGCGAGCAGCAGCCGGTCGGTGTGTGCGGCGAGGCGGGCCAGCAGCCCGTCGGGGGCGTGCAGTTCGGGGGTGTCGCCGTGCGAGTCGACGACGGCGACGATGGCGTCGAAGCGCCGTGCCGGGTCGGCGCCGGCCGCGACGTTGTAGGCGTACCGCTCCCCCGGTCCGTCGGCCGGCCGGTCGTGGGCGGGGAAGGACAGCCGGGTCCGGATCGCGTAACCGGGGTCGTCCACGGCGAGCACGGGCGACCGGGTGGTGGTGGAGAAGTGGACGCCGGGGCCCGCGGCGGGGGCGGACGGCCGGGCGGTGCGCGGTGCGTCGCCGCCGTCCGTGCCGTTCGTCCGCTCCGCCTCCGACACCAGCGCGTCCAGGGCCTCGGCGAGCCGCAGCGGGGCGTACATCAGCTCCTCGTTGCCGAGGACGAGGATGCGCCGTGCGCCGTGCAGATGCCGCGCGATCCGGGCCGCCATGTCCGGCAGTCCGGCCGCCAGCCGTGCGCGGTGAGCCGGGGTGAAGCCGTGCCGCCCGCCGTCCGGCAGCCCGGCGGGCCAGTCCAGGTCGATCCGTACGGCGTCCGTGCCGCGGCGGGCGGCGGGCACGGACGCGGTTTCCGGTGCGGCCGACGTCCCCTCTGCCGCACGGGCCTCGTGCGCGGCCACGAGTTCCTGGCCGCGCCGCAGGACGTCCTCGGGCAGCCCTACGCCGCCGGCGGCCAGCGCCACGAGATCGACGCGGGCGCCCAGTTCCGCCGCGAACTCCTCCAGACGGCCGCGGTCCGCGTCGGAGCGCATATCGACCAGCGCGACGACGACGTACCACTCGCGCGGGAAGCGGGCATGCAGCGCCTTGATGGTGTTCAGGACGGTCTTCCCGGTGGAGAACTCGTCGTCGACGAGGACCAGTGGCCCGTCGCCGGCGAGGAGGCCGGGGTCCTCGGGGAGCAGCAGATGCGAGGTGGCGTGGCTGTGCTCCTCTTCGAAGCCGCCCACCTGTGCCACACCGTCCACCGGCCGCCGGGTGGAGTGCAGATACGGCGCGAGCGCCAGCCCGTCGGCCACCGAGTGGCCCAGGCCGGTGGCGGTCTCGGCGTAGCCCAGGACCACGGAGCGGGCGGCGGCTTCGTCACCCAGCAGCTCGCGCACTCGGCGCCCCAGCCCCACGCCGGCGCCGTGGACCACCCCGGGCCGCTGTGGCACGTGCTTGCCCAGCACGTTCGACACGAGCAGATGGGCCCGCTTGGGGTTGCGCCGCAGCGCGAGCCCCAGCAGGTCCGGCAGCTCGTCCCCGCCGCTCAGCGAGACCCCGAGCCGGCCGGCGACCCATTCTCCCGTCCACACCACGCGTTCCGTCTCCTCCGTCGTACCGTTCATACCGTCCGCCGCATCTCTTGCCGCACCGTCCGCCGTCCCTCAGGTCCCGGGCAGGCTTGCCGTCAGCAGCTCCACGAAGCCGATGCCCTCCCGGGCGACGCCGAAGGCCTCGGCGCGCAGCAGGGTCCGTTCGGCCCAGGCGCGGTGCGGCTTCACCTCGTTCATCTTGTTCGTATAGGCGGAGCGCAGAACCCCGCCGTCGCAGCGTTCCGGCCGCAGGATGTCCACCGCGTCGCTGAACTCCTCGTGGCTGACGACCGAGAGGGCGTGCACCGGGGCCACATGGGTGGGGTGGATGCAGGTCTTGCCCTGGAGGCCGTTGGCGCGGTCGAGTTCGATCTCGCGCAGCAAACCGTCCATGTCGTGCTCGATCAGCGCTGTACGCAATTCCTCGGCGCGTCCGAGGAACGGGCTGCGCCGCAACTGTGGCTTGAACATCCGCTCGTGCAGCCGGAAGTACTCCCAGACCGGGCCGGTGACCGTGAAGCCGGTACCGTCCGCCCGGCCCAGGACGTTCACCACGTCGGCGATCACGGAGGCGACGATCTGCACGTCGTACGCCGTCATGTCGGGCGCTCTTCGCAGGCCGTACGCGGAGCAGAAGTCCGTGACGCCGAGCCGCAGGGCGAGGACCCGGTCCCGGTACTTGTCGACGGTCCGGGCGATGCCCTGAAGGGTCTCGGCGCGGCTCTCCAGATGGAGCAGCTGCGGGGACTCCAGGACCGGCATGGCGAACAGCCGTCGGTCGACGGCCGACTCGGCCGCGGTCAGCGCTTCGAGGAACGGGAGGCCGCGCTCCTCGGTGAACTTCGGAAGTACAAATCCAGACAGTCTGTGCACCGTCCGGCCCATGCGGCGGACGAGGTCCGGTATTTGGCCCGGGGCACGGACGCGGATGAAGAGCAGCGGCAGTTCCGCACCCTGCTCGGCCGCCTCGTCGAGGAGGGCGAGCTGGCGGACGAGGTTCTCCTCGCCGGCCTCGACGTCGCCGTCCCCTATGGAGTCCTCAAGGCACAGCACCATCGACATCACGCCACGTCCTGCCTGTTTCAGGACGTCGGTGGCGAGCTGCGGGCGGGTGGCGGGGCTGTAGAGCGTCGCGCCAAGGGCCACCGCGAGCGTGCGGGGCGGGGAGTCGGCGGTGAACTCCGCGGGCTCCTGGTGGAACAGTTGCTTCCGGATGTCGGGCGGAAGGTGCCCAAAATGACGCATATAACTCCCCGTGTACATGCGGGACCCGGGCACCCCCGCTGCGTCTCGCTGTCTGGATCCAGCCGGTAATCGTACGTGCGTGGGGGTGTGGTTGGTTCCCGCGCGCGTGAAAATCACGTAACCCCCATGAGGCTTTGAGGTGTCCGGGACCGCGCCGCTTGCATCGGCTCACGGGCCCCGCGTTGTCCCTGCTACCTCCGGGAAGGCAGGATTGCGGCATGACGCACGCGATGTTGAAAGGGTCGAACGTACCCCTCGACGCCACGGCCGTCCGGGCCGTCCTGCGGTGGACACCCGGGGCCGGTGTTCCGGATGTCGACGCCTCGGCCCTGCTGGTGGGGCCAGAGGGACACGTGCGTTCCGATGAGGACTTCGTCTTCTACAACCAGCCCCGGCACCCCAGCGGCCTGGTGCGGCACCGGCCCAAGACCGGGCTGGCCGAGCATCTGACCGACACCATCGAGGCGGATCTCTCGGCGCTGGAGCCGTCGGTCGAACGGGTCGTGCTGGCCGCTTCGTCGGACGGCGGTGCCTTCGCGGGCGTCACGGATCTGCGGGTCCTGATCTACGACGCGGCGGAGAGCGACGGCGAGCCGGTTGCGGTCTTCGACGTGGAGCCGGAGACCGGCGATGAGACGGCGCTGATCTGCGGGGAGTTGTACCGCCGCGGCGAGGGCTGGAAGTTCCGCGCCCTGGGACAGGGGTACGCCAGCGGTCTGGTCGGGCTGGCGACCGAGTTCGGGATCTCGGTGGAGGACCACGACACCGGCGGCGGGGACGGTGCGGAGGGCGCGGACGGCGCCGCCGGTGCCGATGGCGCGAGCAGCACCCCGTCGGCCGCGGCCACGGAGGAGCCCGCACCGGCGCCGGCCGGGTCGGAGCCGACGGAAGCCCTCCCCGTACCCCCGCAGAGCGGGGCCCCCTCCCCCGCGTCCCCGGACGCGCCCGCGGACGGCGGCCCCGCCCCCTCCGCTTCGGGCCCGGCCTGCCCCACGACCCCGCCGCCGAGCACCTGGCCCGAGGAGGCCTCGGGCCCGCCGTCCGCGGTACCTCCGCAGGGCTCTCCGGCGTCGGATCCCGCCGCGGTCACCCAGCATGTGCCCGACGCGATGCCGGAGCCGTTCTCCGCCGCGCCGCTGCCCTCGGCCGCCGCGCCCGCGGGCCCCCCACCCACGACCGGCGGCTACGGCTACCCGCAGAACGTTCCGCCGCCCCCCACGCAGCCCCCGGGCCAGCCCGCCTACGGCTATCCGGGGCCGCCGCCCCAGTACCAGCCCCCGCCGTCCGCGTACGGCTATCCGCAGCCGCCGCAGCAACAGCCGCATCCGGCCGCGACGTACGGCTATCCGGTGCAGCAGCCGCCGGCGTTCGTACCGGACCCGTCCTTCGTGCTGCCGCCCCAGGGGCCGCAGTTCCAGCGCCGGTAGGGACGGTCGCGGCCGAGAAGCCCCCGCGGGCGGCTCCGGGTGTGCCGGGGCGCCGGCACACGCCGCGCGCCCCGGCCGCTCAGACCTTTGACTTGTACCCGCGGCCCCACTGAAGTCCCCAGCCGTAGAGCCGGTCGAGCTCTGCCTGGAAGCCGTAGACGTACTTCACCTCGCGGCGCACCGTCAGCTCGCCCTTGACGTTCTCCAGCATGAAGACGGCGCAGGAACGGGCCTGTGGCGCCCGTTCGTCCAGCTTGACCTCCACCCGCGGACCGCTGCTCGGATAGAGCGTCACGACGGCATGGGTGCGGTCGAACGCCGGTGTGCCGTCGTAGATGTAGACGAAGATCAGCATCCGCTTGATCTCGTCGCGGTGGTCCAGGTTGATGTACAGCGTCTCCCCGGACCCCGAACCGAAGCGGTCGTCACCACTGAGCTGGACGAAGGGCGGCCCGTTGAGCTCGCCGAGGAAGTTGCCCAGCGGCTGCGTGACGCCCTTGGTGCCGTCCTTCAGCTCGTACAGACAGGCCAGGTCCAGGTCGACATTGACCACGGCCGGTCCCTGCGCCTGGACGATCTCGGGCTTGAACAGCTTGCCCGGATGCCGCAGCAGCCCGCCCCGGCCCTGTCCGCCCCGCTCATGGAAGTCGGAGGTCCGCATCTGCCAGTGCAGATTGACCCGCAGATGCCCACTGGCCGCTCCCTGCTTGGTCAGGGAGATGGCCGGATTGCGTTTTGTCAGCTCGACGACGTACGACGCTCCGCCGCTGTCGAAGTCGAATTTCTGGGCGCCACCGCGCCACATCTTCCCCAGGAACGACACCTTGCCCACCCCATCGCTCGGCCCCAATTACCGCGGGGCGGCCCGGAGGTCTGGACCTCAGGGCCGCCCCGCAGAGAGCGTTCCTCAATCAGCGCCGCGTCACACTCCGGACGCGACTTCCGGCTTCTCGCCCGCCGGATCGCCCGGCCTGCCCTCGCGCCGGTTCCGGATCACGGACGAGGCGAAGGAGAGGCCGATCAGCACGATGCCGACCAGGCCGGTGACGACCTCGTGGATCTCGTACTTGATCGTGATCAGCAGGATGACGGCCAGCGCGCCGATGGCGTAGTGCGCGCCGTGCTCCAGGTAGACGTAGTCGTCCAAGGTGCCCTTGCGGACCAGGAAGACGGTCAGCGACCGGATGTACATCGCACCGATGCCCAGGCCCAGCGCCATCATGAAGATGTCGTTGGTGATGGCGAAGGCGCCGATGACCCCGTCGAAGGAGAAGGACGCGTCGATGACCTCGAGGTAGAGGAACAGGAAGAACGCGGCCTTGCCCGCCAGGCCCACCACCGAGGCGGAGCCGTTCGTCGCGGGCGCCGCGGCGGCCTGGCCGGCCTCCTCGCCGTCCGCGTCCTCGTCGTCCGCGTCCTCCTCCAGCTTTGCCTCGAAGTACCCGGAGATCCCGCCGACAACCAGGTAGGTGATCAGGCCCGCGACGCCGGACAGCAGGACCGTGGCGCTCTTGTCACCGCCGCCGTGCGCCACATTGGTGGCCACGGTCATCGCGGTCACCATCAGGACGACCAGCGAGATGATGACCGACAGCGTGTCGAGCTTGCCGATCTTGGCCATCGGCTTCTCGATCCACGACAGCCACTTGTAGTCGCGCTCCTCGAAGATGAAGTCGAGGAAGATCATCAAAAGGAACATCCCGCCGAAGGCCGCAATGGCCGGGTGGGCGCTGGTGACGAGTTCCTGGTAATGCGGCTTGTCGTTGATGGCGAGTTTGACCGCCTCGATCGGCCCCAGTTTCGCGGTGATCGCGACGATGACGACCGGGAAGACCAGTCGCATGCCGAATACCGCGACGAGAATGCCGACGGTCAGGAAGATCTTCTGCCAGAACGCGTTCATCTTGCGCAGGATGCCCGCGTTGATGACGGAGTTGTCGAACGAGAGCGAGATCTCCAGAACTGACAGGATCCCGACAATCGCGAGCCCCTGCCACCCCCAGAGCACGCCTGCCAAGGCAAGACCGAGCACCGTGATGGCGAACGACCAGCCAAAGGTTTTCAGGAGCACTGCCTACCCAATCCCTCGCTGTGTGGGTCCCCCGCGCGCAGCGCGCGGCGCTTTACGAAACGTTGACCCCGAAGTCTAGAGCGATGCCCCTGAGGCCCGACGCGTACCCCTGGCCTACGGCTCGGAACTTCCATTCGCCGTTGTAGCGGTACACCTCACCGAAGATCATCGCGGTCTCGCTGGAGGCGTCCTCGCTGAGGTCGTAACGGGCGAGCTCGCTGCCGTCGGCCTGATTGACGATCCGGATGAAGGCATTGCTGACCTGGCCGAAGCTCTGGCCGCGCACATCGGCCTCATGGATGGAGACCGGAAAAACGATCTTGTCGACCTGCTCGGGCACCTGAGAGAGATCGACCAGGAGCGATTCGTCGTCGCCCTCCCCCTCGCCCGTGAGATTGTCCCCGGTGTGCTCGACGGAGCCGTCGGGGCTTTTGAGGTTGTTGTAGAAGACGAAGTACTCGTCTCCCAGCACCCGGCCCGACTGGCACAGCAGCGCGCTGGCGTCGAGATCGAAAGGCGCTCCGGTCGTGGACCGCGCGTCCCAGCCCAGGCCCACCATGATCTGGCTGAGGTTCGGCGCGGCCTTGGACAGGGAGACATTGCCCCCCTTGGCGAGTGTGACGGTCATCGTTCGCTTCCTCCCCGGTGTCGTACGGGCCGTGCCCGGCGCGGCCCGCCTCCCTTCAAGCGCGTCCGGCGCCGCACTGCCCCTGCGGGGCGTACGGCGCCGGAAGCGGTCACTGCGCGGCGCGGGCAGGCGCGGTGGCGGCGCCGCCCGGTCGGATGCCGACGACGGATCCGGCTCCGGATCCGGTCGCTCAGACGTTGACGCCGAAGTCCTGGGCGATGCCGCGCAGACCCGAGGCGTAGCCCTGGCCGATGGCCCGGAACTTCCACTCGGCGCCGTTGCGGTACAGCTCGCCGAAGACCATGGCGGTCTCGGTCGAGGCGTCCTCGCTCAGGTCGTAGCGCGCCAGCTCCTGGTTGTCGGCCTGGTTGACCACGCGGATGAAGGCGTTGCGGACCTGGCCGAAGCTCTGCTGACGGGTCTCGGCGTCGTAGATCGACACCGGGAAGACGATCTTGGCGACATCGGCCGGTACGCCGGCCAGGTTCACCTTGATCTGCTCGTCGTCGCCCTCGCCCTCACCGGTGATGTTGTCGCCGGTGTGCTCGACCGAACCGTCCGGGCTCTTCAGGTTGTTGAAGAACACGAAGTTCTGGTCGTTGGCCACCTTGCCCTGGTCGTTCGTCAGCAGGGCGCTGGCGTCCAGGTCGAAGTCCGTACCGGTGGTGGTACGCGCGTCCCAGCCCAGACCGACGATGACGGCTGTCAGATTGGGGGCTTCCTTCGTCAGCGAGACGTTGCCGCCCTTGCTGAGGCTGACTCCCACGAGTCCTCCCATAGATTCGAGGGGTACGTAAAGATTTGCGCCCCCATCGTGCATGGCATCGGATCAACGAATTGATCCTAGTGACCGGTTCCCACCGATTGCAGTTGTCGCACCTGATCCGTGCGGATGTCGGCCATGCGGCCGCGGCGTCGCCGGGCCCGGGGCAGCCGGAGCCGGCCGGCTCAGAGGGTGTCGAGGGCCTTGACGTAGTCGTTCAGGTCGCGGGCGTCGGGCAGGCCGTTGACGACCGTCCAGCGCACCACGCCCTCCTTGTCGATGATGAAGGTGCCGCGCACCGCGCAGCCCTTCTCCTCATCGAAGACGCCATACGCCCGCGAGGCCTCGCCGTGCGGCCAGAAGTCGGACAGCAGCGGGTACTCCAGGCCCTCCTGCTCGGCGAAGATCCGCAGCGAGAACGGGGAGTCGTTGGAGACGGCCAGCAGCTGGACGTCGTCGTTGACGAACTTGGGCAGCTCGTCGCGGAGCGCGCACAGCTCACCGGTGCACACACCGGTGAAGGCGAAGGGGTAGAAGAGGAGGACGACGGCCTTCTCGCCCCGGAAGTCGGAGAGCTTGACCAGCTCGCCGTGCTGGTTCTTCAGCTCGAAATCCGGAGCCTTCGTGCCGACCTCGATCGCCATGGGGTGCTTCCCTTCCACTCACGCTCAACAGAACGCGACCAACCCTACGCGCCGGGGTGGACGAGGGGGGAACCCGTCGGGAACAGGGCCGAGCCCCCTCCGGAACAGGGCGGAGGGGGCTCAGTGGCGCATGCCGGGGGCGGGACGGCTCAGCGCTTGCCGGACTTCGGGGTGACCAGGCGGCTACCGGTCCAGTCCTTGCCGGCGTTGATGCTCCGGGTCTGCGACAGGCCCGCGGTCTGCGCGGCCTCATTGATGTCACTGGGCTCGATGTAACCGTCACGGCCGGTCTTGGGCGTCATCAGCCAGATCTGGCCGCCCTCGTCGATCAGACCGATGGCATCCACCAGCGCGTCCGTGAGGTCGCCGTCTTCATCGCGGAACCAGAGCAGCACGACGTCGGCCACGTCGTCATAGTCCTCGTCGACGAGATCCTGGCCGATCACGGTCTCAATGCCTTCGCGGAGATCCTGATCGACGTCGTCGTCGTAACCGATCTCCTGGACCACCTGTCCGGGCTCGAACCCCAGCCTGGCGGCAGGGTTGGTCCGCTCCTCCGCGTGGTCCGCGGTCGCGCTCACGGATTGCCTCCTGTCATGTTTCGGGAATGCTCGGGGACTCCGCGCGTGCGCGGAGCATTGGGCGTAGTCCACACGGGCCGGGCGGATCGCGCAAGTACCCGGCGGTCCAGACCGCCGAAACGGTGACGTTTGGAGGCGTCTCGCCGCAACCGCGACCCCGACGGGCCAGGGTGGAGTGATTCACACCACAGCATTCTGCCGGGTTTATGGGGTAGCCGCGCGCGACTGGTCCCTTCGGGGGGCGGGCGGGTCCGTTACGGATCTGATTTCGGGCGCCGCACGGCCGTACGCGGAGCACTTTCGACATGGGCGTATGGTTGCGATTTGGCCGACCTGAGAAATCGGCCTTTTCAGCGCCATCTCTCAGCGGATGGTTACCCATCGGTAGAGGTGACGTAGCCCTGTGGCTCGGTACACGATGGAAGACGGCGCGACACCAAGGCAGACACACCATTCGTTCCGTGCGCAGCATCAAAGGCGTGCAGAGCACGACACGACCCGAACACGAAGGAACAGCGTGGCTTCCGGATCCGATCGAAACCCGATCATCATTGGCGGCCTTCCCAGCCAGGTCCCGGACTTCGATCCTGAAGAGACCCAGGAATGGCTCGACTCGCTCGACGCGGCCGTTGACGAGCGAGGCCGGGAACGTGCTCGCTACCTCATGCTCCGGCTGATCGAGCGGGCCCGCGCGAAGCGTGTGGCCGTGCCCGAGATGCGCAGCACGGACTACGTCAACACCATCGCGACCAAGGATGAGCCGTTCTTCCCCGGCAACGAGGAGATCGAGCGCAAGATCCTCAACGCGACCCGGTGGAATGCCGCGGTCATGGTCTCCCGCGCCCAGCGCCCGGGCATCGGCGTCGGCGGCCACATCGCCACCTTCGCCTCCTCCGCCTCCCTCTACGACGTGGGCTTCAACCACTTCTTCCGGGGCAAGGACGAGGGCGACGGCGGCGACCAGATCTTCTTCCAGGGCCACGCCTCGCCCGGTGTCTACGCCCGTGCGTTCCTCCTGGACCGGCTGAGCGAGAACCAGCTGGACGCCTTCCGTCAGGAGAAGTCCAAGTTCCCCAACGGTCTGTCCAGCTATCCGCACCCGCGGCTGATGCCGGACTTCTGGGAGTTCCCGACCGTCTCGATGGGCCTCGGCCCGCTCGGCGCGATCTACCAGGCCCGGATGAACCGCTACATGGAGGCGCGCGGCATCGCCGACACCTCCAAGTCGCACGTATGGGCCTACCTCGGCGACGGCGAGATGGACGAGCCCGAGTCGCTCGGCCAGCTGTCCATCGCCGCGCGTGAGGGCCTGGACAACCTGACCTTCGTCGTCAACTGCAACCTCCAGCGTCTGGACGGCCCGGTCCGCGGCAACGGCAAGATCATGCAGGAGCTGGAGTCGCAGTTCCGCGGTGCCGGCTGGAACGTCATCAAGCTGGTGTGGGACCGCAGCTGGGACCCGCTGCTCGCGCAGGACCGCGACGGCATCCTGGTCAACAAGCTCAACAGCACCCCGGACGGTCAGTTCCAGACGTACGCCACCGAGACCGGTGCCTACATCCGCGAGCACTTCTTCGGTGACGACCACCGCCTGCGCGCGATGGTCGCGAACATGACCGACGACCAGATCCTGCACCTGGGCCGCGGCGGTCACGACCACAAGAAGATCTACGCGGCGTACGCGGCGGCCAAGGCCCACAAGGGCCAGCCGACGGTGATCCTCGCGCAGACCGTCAAGGGCTGGACGCTCGGCCCGAACTTCGAGGGCCGCAATGCGACCCACCAGATGAAGAAGCTGACGGTCGAGGACCTCAAGGGCTTCCGCGACCGGCTGCACCTGCCGATCCCGGACAAGGACCTGGAGGACGGCCTGCCGCCGTACTACCACCCGGGCCGGGACTCCGAAGAGATCCAGTACATGCACGACCGCCGCAAGGGGCTGGGCGGCTATGTGCCCACCCGTGTCGTGCGCGCCAAGCCGCTGGCGCTGCCGGACGACAAGGCCTACGCGGGCGCCAAGAAGGGCTCGGGGCAGCAGAAGATCGCCACGACCATGGCGTTCGTCCGGATCCTGAAGGACCTCATGCGGGACAAGGAGATCGGCAAGCGCTTCGTGCCGATCGCGCCCGACGAGTACCGCACCTTCGGTATGGACGCGTTCTTCCCGTCGGCCAAGATCTACAACCCGCTGGGCCAGCAGTACGAGTCGGTCGACCGCGAACTGCTCCTGGCCTACAAGGAGTCGCCGACCGGCCAGATGCTGCACGACGGCATCACCGAGGCGGGCTGCACCGCCTCGCTGATCGCGGCGGGCTCCTCGTACGCCACGCACGGTGAGCCGCTGATCCCGGTCTACGTCTTCTACTCGATGTTCGGGTTCCAGCGCACCGGTGACCAGTTCTGGCAGATGGCCGACCAGCTCGCGCGCGGCTTTGTGCTCGGCGCGACCGCCGGCCGTACGACGCTGACCGGTGAGGGTCTCCAGCACGCCGACGGCCACTCCCAGCTGCTGGCCTCGACGAACCCGGCCTGTGTCGCCTACGACCCGGCCTACGGCTACGAGATCGCGCACATCGTCAAGGACGGTCTGCGGAGGATGTACGGCGAGAACGCCGAGGACGTCTTCTACTACCTGACCGTCTACAACGAGCCGATCCTGCACCCCGCCGAGCCGGCCGACGCCGATGTCGAGGGCATCCTCAAGGGTCTGCACCGTGTGAAGCCCGGCGAGAAGGGCGAGCACACCGCCCAGATCCTCGCCTCGGGTGTCGCGGTGCCGTGGGCGGTCGAGGCCCAGCAGATCCTCGCGGACGAGTGGAACGTCAAGGCCGATGTCTGGTCGGCGACCTCCTGGAACGAGCTGCGCCGCGACGCGGTCGAGGCCGAGGAGCACAACCTCCTGCACCCGGAGGAGGAGCAGCGCGTCCCGTACGTGACGCAGAAGCTCCAGGGCGCCGAGGGCCCGAAGGTCGCGGTGTCGGACTGGATGCGTTCGGTCCCGGACCAGATCTCGCGCTGGGTCCCCGGCACGTACCAGTCGCTGGGCGCCGACGGCTTCGGCTTCGCGGACACCCGTGGCGCGGCCCGTCGCTTCTTCCACATCGACGCGCAGTCCATCGTCCTGGGCGTGCTCACCGAGCTCGCCAAGGAGGGCAAGATCGACCGTTCGCTGCTGAAGCAGGCGATCGACCGTTACCAGCTCCTGGACGTTGCGGCCGCCGATGCGGGTGAGGCCGGCGGCGACGCGTAACGCGCAGCCCGCACACAGGTGATCATCGCCCCCGACGGCTCCCCGCTGTCGGGGGCGATGTGTATCCCGCCTCAACGCTCCCAGACCTTGAACGCCCGTACCTGGTACGGGGACCGGGGCACCCAGCTGCCACCGCCCGGATAGGTGTCGAACTCGGCGGTCTCGGCGCACTCGGCGCTCTGGTAGGTGGTGACAGGCCGGCCCGTGCGGTTGACGAACGAGACGGCGCTGGTGCCCCTGGGCAGCGGGACGCAGCTCTCGATGTCGGTGTCGGACAGCTCATGGGTCCGCCGGGCGCCGGCGAAGTCCGCCTTCGGCCACAGGCAGAGCTGGCCCGCCGCGCACTCTCCCGAGGCGGCGGTACGGCCGCCGGTGGCCGCGTGCGCGGCTGGGCTGCCGAAGACGGGCGGGACGGCGAGGGCCGCGGCGAGTGCGGCGAGGCCGGTCAGGAGCGCGGTGGTGTGGGACGTACGCGGACGCAGACGCATAGGAATCTCTCCCCCGTGAAGTACGACGATGACGTCCCGCGGCGGGCCGGCTGCCCGCGGCGGGTGTTTCGATTCCGAGCTTCGCGAGGGGGCGCGGCGGTTGCCAAGGCCGTGGCGGAGGTGCCACCCGGATCAGGTATGTGGACAACGAAAACCGGGTGAAGGGGGGCGCCGGTGCACGGTGTTGACGCGGGAGGGAGGGCGTCGGCGCGTTGCAGGAACCGTTCCTCCCGGCGCTGCCGGGGAGTGCGTACGTGGGTGGCGTTCTGGAGGGCGGGCACACCGCGATCGGTTCCCGTGACCCCTCATCCGGATGAGGGATTCCGCGCTCCGGCACGGGCCAACTGCCGCCTGGGATACGACAGATGGACCCTTCGACGGCCCGCAGCGGCCGGTTGACGGGGAAACGCGACGGCGCGCGGCCGGCCGAGAGGGTCCTCGGGCCGGCCGCGCGCCGGGGTGCTGCACAGAATGGCGCCGGATCGTACGGCGTGCGGGGCGGGGCGCCCGTCAGATGTGGCCGACGCCGGCGCCCGCCTCGGCGTTGGCGCCGCGCTTGGTGAAGACCGCGACGACGGCCGCGACGATCGCCACGCCGCAGGCGACCGTGAAGGCCAGCCCCATGCCGGACACAAAGGTGTCATGGGCGACGGAGGTGATCTTCTGGGCGAACTCCGGCGGGGTGCCCTTCGGAACCGGTGCGATACCGGCCGAGACCTCGTCGGACAGCTGGGAGGCCTTCGCCGGCGGGACCGGCGGGAGGCCTGCCGACCGCCAGTTGCCGGGGAGTTCGTTGTCGACGCGGGAGGCCATCACCGCACCGAGCACGGCCGTACCGAGGCTGCCGCCGACCTGCATCGCGGCCTGCTGAAGACCACCGGCGACACCGGAGAGCTCCAACGGGGCATTGCCGACGATGACTTCGGTGGCGCCGACCATGACGGGCGCGAGGCCGAGGCCGAGCAGCGCGAACCAGACGGACATCGGGCCGGTGCCACTGTCGGTGTCCAGGCCGGACATGCCGTACATGGCGACGGCGGTCAGGACCATGCCGCCGACCAGCGGGATCCGCGGGCCGAACTTGGTGATCAGGGCCCCGGCGAGCGGGGAGCCGACGATCATCATGCCGGTGAGCGGGAGGAGGTGCAGACCACTGTCGACGGGGGTCATGCCGTGCACGTTCTGGAGGTAGAACGTCACGAAGAACAGGCCGCCCATGAAGGCGAAGGCCATCAGCACCATCAGGACCGTGCCGGCGGTCAGCGGCAGCGAGCGGAACATCCGCAGCGGGATGAGCGGTTCGCGGACCTTGGTCTCCAGGACGGCGAACAGTGCGAAGAGGACGACGGAGCCGATCAGGAAGCCCCAGGTCTTCATGTCGCCCCAGCCCCACTCCGACGCCTTGATCAGCGGCCAGATGAGGCAGAACATCGCGCCGGAGAGCAGCACGATGCCCGGGACGTCGAAGGAGCGGGGCGCGTTCTCCGCGCGGTGGTCCTTGAGGATCACCAGGCCCAGGACCAGCGCCAGCACGCCCACCGGCACGTTGATGAAGAACACGGACTGCCAGCTGACGTGCTCGACCAGCAGTCCGCCGACTATCGGGCCGCCGGCGGTGGAGGCACCGATGACCATGCCCCAGATGCCGATGGCCATGTTCAGCTTCTCGGCGGGGAAGGTGGCGCGCAGCAGCCCCAGTGCGGCGGGCATCAGCAGCGCGCCGAACAGGCCTTGCAGCACACGGAAGACGATGACCAGCGCGACCTCGTGGGAGAACCCGATGGCCCCGGAGGCCGCGGCGAAGCCGAGGATGCCGATGAGGAAGGTCTGGCGGTGGCCGAAGCGGTCACCGAGCTTGCCCGCCGTGATCAGCGAGACGGCCAGGGCGAGCATGTAGCCGTTGGTGATCCACTGCACATCGGCGAGCGAGGCGCCGAGGTCCTGCTTGATGGCCGGGTTGGCGATGGCGACGATCGTGCCGTCCAGCGCGACCATCATGACGCCGATGGCCACGGAGAAGAGGGTCAGCCACGGATGGCCCCGCAGCCCCTTGGGAGGCTCCGGTACGGGAAGTTCCGGCGCGGCATGGGCGACCGGGGTCTGGGAACTCATACGACGAGGCTAATGTCAGCCTCTGACAATTGACAAAGCATTTCATGAGTCGGTAACTGTCATCTCGCTCACAGGTAATCTGAGCAGCGAGAAACACCACGGAAAGGCGGCGCAGGATGGCGAACCCCACGCCGCAGACGGCCATCGCAGGTGGCCTGCGCGAACGCAAGAAACAGCGCACCCGCGATGCTCTGATCCGCGCCGCGCTCGAACTGTTCACGGAGCAGGGGTACGAGGCCACGACGGTCGACGAGATCGCGGAGGCGGTGGACGTCTCCCAGCGGACGTACTTCCGGTACTTCGCCAACAAGGAGGACGTCGCCTTCGCCGTCCAGGAGATGGTCGAGGCCCGCTTCCTCGAAGAGCTGGTCGCACGGCCCGCGTCGGAGGCCCCGCTGACCGCGCTGCGCAGTGCGGTGATGGTCGCCTGGGACGACATCGGCAGCGCCATCGAGTCGGTCATCCCGGTGGAGCTGCATATGCGCACCTACCAAATGATCGAGTCCACACCGGCGTTGGTCGCCGTGCACCTGCGGCGGTCCTCCGAGCTGGAGGAGGAGATCGCGCGGCTGATCGCCCGGCGCGAGGGGCTGGACGTCGACGCCGACCCCCGGCCGCGGGTACTGGTCGCCGCGTTCTGCGGGGTGATGCGGGTGGCGGGCAAGGTCTGGGGCGAGGGCCAGGACTACTCCGTGACGGCCATCCGCGAGATGACCCGGTCCTATCTGGACCACATCGCACCGGCGATGCACGACGACTGGCGGGCGCACCGCTGAGACCGCCCCGCAGCCACCGCTCACCTTCGCCGTCGGCCGCCGGTCGCCTCCCGTAGCGGCCACCGGTCACTGTGCAACCGATTAATCCCCTCATGAGACGGCTTCTGCACGCCTGAGCACCGGATATCGACGAGGGGTGTCCGTTTTGGTCGAAATACCCAGTGCGAAACGTGAGATCACTCACGGCCGCAGCAGCCACCCTGCCGCGTCTCCTAGGGTGGCTCGCGGTGACTTCCTTCCCGGGCCTCGGCCCCTCCTCCGGCTTCCTTCAGTCCACCGCCTGGCGCGCGGCACTTGCCCTGGTGGTGGTGTTCGTGATGCTTGCCATGACCGGGTGGACCGCCATCAGAGGCACCAAGGAGGACGCCAACCCCCTGGCCACCGCCAAGGTGGCCTGGAAGCACGCCACTTTCCTCGGCCGGTCGCTGCCCGACCCCAATGCCGGGCCGGCCGCGGTGCGGACCTTCTTCGGCGCGCTCAGCCGGGCCGAGAAGCAGCAGCTCGCGACCCGTTATCCGCTGGTCGTCGGCAACATGGGCGGCGCTCCCGTCCAACTCCGTTACCGCGCCAACCGGATGGCGATCGACGACGCCCGTCTCATCGCGAAGCGGCGGATGACCGACCACCGGCTCACGCCCGTCGGCCGCCAGGAGGCGGGCCGGCTGATGCACCGCCTCGAGTCGATGATGAGCCCCGGTAGGCAGATCCTGGCCTTCGACCCGGCCGGTGGCGGCCGGGCCGCGGAGGTCTTCGGCAACCTTCCGGCGGCGGACCGGGTCTCGGTCGTGGTGCCCGGTGTGGACACCAACCTCACGACCTTCGAGCGCACCGCGCGAGCGACCACCGCTCCCGTCGGCATGGCCCAGTCCCTCTACGACGCAGAACGGGGAGCCCGCCCGGGCGCCCGGACGGCCGTGATCGCCTGGGCCGACTACACCTCGCCGGCCGGGCTGGGCGTCCAGGCCGCCACCGGGCAGCTCGCCGAGGCCGGCGCGGTCCGGCTGCGGGGCCTGATCAACTCGCTGCCGTCCGACGACTCCGTCTCGCTGTTCTGCCACAGCTACGGGTCCGTGGTGTGCGGCGTCGCCGCCCGTGACCTGCCGTCCAATGTCGAGGACATCGCGGTGGCGGGCAGCCCCGGTATGCGCGCCGACAGCCGCGCCGCCCTCGGCACCCGCGCCCGGGTCTGGGCGATGCGGGACGCCGACGACTGGATCCAGGACGTGCCGAACCTGGAGGTCGGCGGGCTCGGCCACGGTGCCGACCCGGTCGACCCGTCCTTCGGCTCCCGGGTCCTGTCCGCCGACGGCGCCGTCGGGCACGCAGGCTACTTCTCTCCCGGCACCCGCAGCCTGCGCAATTTCGCGCTGGTCGGGGTCGGGGCGACCGACTCGGTGGAGTGCGCGTCCGCCGATCCGCAGTGCAGCAGGAACCTGGTCTGAGGCCGGACGGCCACAGGACCGCACGCGTAGGACCGCACGACCGCACGACCGGCGGCCGCAGGTCCGGCCCGGCGCCCGGGGACGGGCCGGGCCTGTGGAGGCCTCCGGAAGTGCCCGCGGAGTGCCTTCGGAAGGTCCCCGGGAACCGCACCCGGTGGAGCGCGCGTCAACGGGGCAAGGGACGGAGCGGGCGTCGGGGAGCCGTGTGACGCGGGTGGCTCCGGCAGGCGCCTTCCAGGTGTCCGGAAGGGGGACGGGCGGGCAACCGCCCGCATACGATGAGCCACATGGGTGATGTGCTGGCCGGTTTTCACGCCGTCTGGGAGTTCGACACGGACTCCGTACTCATCCGCTTCGAACGGGGGATCCGCAGGCCGAAGCTGTTCCAGGTGCTCGGCGAGCGACGCATTCCGTACGAGGCGCTGAGCTCCGTCGAGCTGACCGAGGGCAGACGCGGCACGGTGGTGCTGCGCGCCGTGCCCCGGGCGGGCGCCGACCCCCTGATGGAGGCGGCGGACGGACAGCTCAAGGAGGAGGCCGACCCGTACCGCCTGGTGCTGCCGACCGAGCGCGAGACGCTGGCCGCGTACTACGCCGAAGAGCTGCGCACGGTGCTCGGGCCCGCCGCCAAGGAGCCCGCCGACCGCCATCTCGTCGCCGCGCCGGAGCCTCCGCTGCACTTCAAGGCGTACGACGGCAAGGCGTCCTTCGACGGCCGCTCGGTGGCCTTCCGCTGGTTCTGGACGGGCGCGTCGTCGGCGAAGTGGAAGTGCGGCGACCAGAGCTTCACGGTCGGTGAGCTGGCCGGGGTGGAGTGGCGCTCGCCGGAGATCTTCAACGGCTATCTGCGGCTGCTGGAGCGCGGGGCCCGCGAGCCCGGCGCGGGCGAGGCGGACCAGGACCCGGCCGCCGTGGTGTTCGGGCTGGGCTACGGACCGGTGCACGAGTCGCTGCCGTTCGCGGCCTCGGTGCTGCAGGCCGTACGCGCCGCGGAGCGGGCGGAGGCCCCGGACGGCGAGCCGGTGCGCCGCCGGGCCGGGGACGCCGGCCGGGACCCGGCGGACATCGCGGACCGGATACGGCACCTCGGCGAGCTGCACGGAGCGGGGCTGCTGACGGACGACGAGTTCAGCACGAAGAAGGCCGAACTGCTGGCGGAGCTCTGACGGGTACGGCGGTGGCGCCGGCCGGGGACTCATACCGTGGTACGGGGGCCAAGGCCAACCCCTGGTATGACGCCCCGGCGCGGGTGCCGCGCATACATTGACGTCGCGATGAACGGATCTTCTCCCACCCCCGCACGCGCGCCCCACGAGCAGGCCCGCACCAGGGCGCTGCGTGCCGCACGGCACGCGCTGCGCCTCCTCGCCGCCGAACTCGGCACCCCGACCGAGCCCGGCACCCCGCTCTTCGCCGGCGTCCAGAGCCGCTGGCTGCGCGGCGTGCCGTACCTGGTCGCCTTCGCGTTCGCGGTGTCCCTGCTGCCGACGACCGTCAATGTCCTCGGCAACGACTACGGCATGACCGGCGGGCTCGCGGGCGCGCTGGCCACCGCGCAGAGCGCGCCGCTGCTGCTCGCGGTCTCCCGTCCCCTTCAGGCGTGGTGGGTGATCTTCGCGGCGGATGTCGTCGCCGCTCTGGCGCTGACCGGCACCGACGGCGTCGCGGGCCGCGCCTGGCCCTGGCCGCCGACGGCGATCGTCGGCTATCTGGCGCTGATGCTGGCGCTGTCCCTGCGGGAGCGCCGCCGCACCCTGATCGCCGTCTGGCTGACGACCGGTGTGGCGGGCGTCCTGTCGGAGATGATCAGCCCCCAGCAAGGCGAGAGCACCTGGGTGCTGCTGTTCGTCCTCGCCGGGGTGATGCTGCTGATGGGCGCCACGCTGCGGGAACGGGGCGACGCCCAGCGGAAGTTGATCGAGCAGGAGACCATCAGCGAGGCCGAGCGGGCCCGCCGTACGCTGCTGGAGGAGCGCACCCGGATAGCCCGTGAGCTGCACGATGTCGTCGCCCATCACATGTCGGTGATCACGGTCCAGGCGGACAGCGCCCCGTACCGCCTCAGCGGGCTTCCCGAGGAGGCGGCCGAGGAGTTCGGGTCGATCGCGGCGACCGCCCGGGAGTCGCTGGCCGAGATGCGCCGGCTGCTCGGGGTGCTGCGCAGCGAGGAGACCGAGCGTCACGGCGGTCCGGAGAAGGCCCCGCAGCCCGGCATCGGCATGCTGCCGAAACTGGTTGAGGGGACCGTACGGGCCGGTGTGCCGGTCGAGTTGACGCTGCCCGGGGAGTTCGGGGCGCTCGAACCGGCGGTGGATCTGTCGGCGTACCGGATCGTCCAGGAGGCGCTGGCCAATGTGGTGCGGCACGCCCCGGGCGCCCGGACCCGGGTGTCGGTGACGGCGGCGGCGGACAGCTCCCGGATGACCGTCCTGGTCGTCAACTCCGCGCCGCCCGCGCCCTCCGAACCGCTGGAGACCACCGGCACCGGCCATGGTCTGATCGGTATGCGCGAGCGGGTGCGGCTGGTGGACGGCACACTCGACACCGGGCCGCTGCCCGACGGCGGCTTCCGGGTCGCCGCACAGCTCCCGCTCTCCCCGCCGGGCTCCCCGGCAACTCCCCTCTCAGCGAAGGATTCCGGCTCGGTATGACCACCCGCGTGATCATCGTCGACGACCAGGCCATGGTGCGTGCGGGGTTCGCCGCGCTGCTCGCCGCGCAGAGCGACATCGATGTGGTGGGCGATGCGCCGGACGGGGCGCAGGGGGTGGCGCTGAGCCGCCGTACGCACCCCGATGTGGTGCTGATGGACGTCCGGATGCCGGAGATGGACGGGCTGGAGGCCGCCCGGCAGCTGCTCGATCCGCCGGTCGGCGTCACCCACCGGCCGAAGGTGCTGATGCTGACCACCTTCGACGTCGACGACTATGTCTACGAAGCGCTGCGCGCGGGGGCCTCCGGGTTCCTTCTGAAGGACGCGCCGCCGGCCGATCTGATCTCCGCGGTGCGGGTGGTGGCGGCCGGTGAGGCGCTGCTCGCACCGTCCGTGACCCGGCGGCTGATCGCCGATTTCGCCCGCCGGCGGCCGGCGCCGCGCAAGGACCGCGGCGCGCTCCGGCTGAACGGCCTCACCCCGCGGGAGACGGAGGTGCTGGAGCTGATCGCCCGGGGGCTGTCGAACCAGGAGATCGCCGAGGCGCTGGTGCTGGCCGAGCAGACCGTGAAGAGCCATATCGGGCGGGTGCTCGCCAAGTTGGAGCTGCGGGACCGGGCGCAGGCCGTGATCTTCGCGTACGAGTCGGGACTGGTGACGCCCGGCGAGCGCTAGGGCCGCGCGTCACGCCCTCAGGGGTGCCCTCGGGGGTGCCCTCAGGGATGCCCTTCCTTCCTGAGGACGAGGGCGGCCGGCACCCCCTACCCCGGTATCACCCGGGAGTTGGCTCCGCGGTGTGATGCCGTGTCAGAGATCTTCTTCCTACGTTTCCCTCCGCCACACCAACGGAAGAGGGAGACACCACCATGCCCGTGCTGCGCACCGCCGCCCGCCGCAGCAGGCGCGCGCTCGTCGGGGCCGTGCTCGCCGCGCTGCTGGTCGCCGGGACCGGCGGCTGGGCCGCAGGTTCCGCGCAGACCGCCGTCACCGGCCCCGCGCCCGGCGCCGCCGCTTGGCGCGCCGACCGCTCCCTCGGCGTCCGGCTGCCGGACCCGGCACGCGCCCGGCCCGCCGCCGTCGCCCGTTTCTTCGCCACCCTGACCGACGCCCAGCGGCATACCCTCGCGGCCCGGCATCCGCTCACCGTCGGCAACCTCGACGGCGCGCCCCCGGCCCTCCGCTACGAGGCCAACTCCCTTGCCCTCAAGGCGGAACGGGCCCGCCAGCTCGCCCGCGCCACGGACCCGGCCGGCACCCTCCAGGACCACCGGCAGGCCAGGAAGGCGGCCGGGCGCTGCGCCGCACTGCTGGCACCGGGCCGCAGGATCCTCGCCTTCGACCCCCGCGGACGCGGCCAAGTGGCCGAGGTCTACGGCGACTTGACGACCGCTGAGCACACCGCCGTGATCGTGCCGGGCTCGGACATCGACCTCGGCTCGTTCGACCGCACGACCGACCCGTACGGCACACCGACCGGTATGGCCAGGGCGCTGCGGGCTCAACTGGCCGCCGACGCACGCGGGACCCGTACCGCGGTCATCGCCTGGGCCGGGTACACCACCCCGGTCGGTATCGGTCCGGACGCGGCGACCGGGCGGCTCGCCGAGGCCGGTGCGCCTCGGCTGGCCCGGCTGCTGTCCGGGCTGGCCGCCACCGGCGTCCCGGCGCCGACGGTGCTGTGCCACAGCTACGGCTCGGTGGTCTGCGGGCTGGCGGTGCCACGGCTGGGCCGCGGCCGGGTCGCCGATCTGATCGTCTTCGGCTCTCCCGGGATGCGCAGGGAGAGCGTGGCGGAGCTGCCCACCGCCGCCCGGGTCTGGGCGGCGCGGGACGCCTCCGACTGGATAGCGGACGTCCCGCACGTCGAGTTGCTGGGCCTGGGGCACGGTGCGGACCCCGTCTCCCCCGCATTCGGCGCCCGCCGGATCCCCGCCGAGCGGGCCGAGGGCCACACCGGCTACCTCGCACCCGGTACGGACTCCCGCCGCAACTTCGCGGCCATCGTGCTGGGCCGCTACGACGAGGTGCGCTGACCCGCGCCCGCCCCGACGGGTCGCCGCTGTCGCCCCGCCGCTGTTCACCCCACCGGTTCCGGACTCAAGGACGCCTCATGGACACCGCACTCCTCACCCGCCTCGGCGGCGCGGCCCGCACCACGGTCCGCGCGATCGAGGACCGTACCCCCGCGGACCGCGACCGGGCGATCGACGGGCTGCGCGCCCTCGCGCTGCTCGCCGTACCCACCGGCCACTGGCTGCTCGGCGGGTTCACCCTCGACACCGGCGGCGCGCTGCACAACGCCAGCCCGCTGACCGCCTTCGGCCTTCTTGCGCCCGCCAGTTGGGTGCTCCAGATGCTCGGCATCTTCTTCCTGGTCGGCGGCCATGCCTCGGTGCTGTCCTTCCGGCGGGCCGCCGGGCGGGGCGAGCCGGCCGGCCGCTGGCTGCGCGGCCGGCTCATCCGGCTGGGACGCCCGGTGCTCGGGGTGACGGCCGTATGGGCGCTGCTGCTGCCGCTGCTGTCCCTCCTGGGCGTGCCGGAGGTGACGCTGCGCACCGGGGCGACGCTGGTGATCCAGCCGCTGTGGTTCGTCGGCATCTATGCGGTGGTCACCGCGCTGACGCCGTACTGCGTCCGCGCGGCGCGGCGGATGGGCGCCTGGGCGGCGGCCCCGCTGATGGCGGCCGTGGCCGCGGTGGACCTGCTGCGCTACGGGCCGCTCGCGTCCGCCATGCCCGGGTGGCTGAGCCTGCTGAATCTGCTCCCCGGCTGGATGTTCGCCTATCAGCTCGGCGTCTCCTGGGGCGAGCGGCGGCTGGGCAGACGGGCCGCCTGGGTGCTGCTCCTGGGCGGGGCCGCGCTGTTCGCCGCGCTGCTGGTGTTCTTCCACTATCCGACGAGCATGGTCGGCGTTCCCGGTCAGGACCGGACGAACTCCCATCCGCCGTCGCTGCTGGTCCTGGCGCTGGCCGCGGCCCAGTCCGGTGCCGCGATCCTGCTGCGCGACCGGCTCGCGCGGATCCTGCGCCGGCCCGCGCTGTGGGTGCCGGTCGTGATCATCAATCTTTCGGCGATGACGATTCTGTGCTGGCACCAGACGGCGCTGCTCACGGCAGCCGTGCCGGCCTCCCTCGTGGGTGCGGTGCCCGGGCTGACCCTGGCGCCCGACACGCTCGGCTGGCTCCTCGCCCGGCTGGCCTGGATACCGCTGTTCGCCGCCCTGCTCCTGCTGATCGGCCGTACCACCCGCCGCTTCGAGGCGCCCTGGACCGGTGTCACCCGGGTCCGCCGGACCGTGACGGCGGTACTGGCCGCCGGATTCGGGGCGTTCGCGCTGGGCCTGGCGTAGCGCAGCCGGGCGGACGGGCAGACCGGCAGACCAGCGGACGGCGGACGGCGGACGGCGGACGGCGGACCTCAACTCCCCACCGGGGTACGGGCCCTGAGCGAGACCCGTACCCCGAGGCGATCGCCCCCTACTCCCGACCCGCCGAAGTCGACGACATGTCGGCGTAGCGCGCTCCCGCCACCTTGCCGGCGATCGGCTCCAGCAGCGCCAGGTCCTGCTCGGTCAGCCGGATACCGGCCGCGGCGGTGTTCTCCTCGACGCGGGTGCGCTTGCGGGTACCGGGGATCGGTACGACGGGCAGACCGTGCACCGCGGCCCGCTGCTGCACCCAGGCCAGCGCGACCTGGCCGAGCGTGGCGCCATGCGCCTCGGCGACCGTGCGGACCGGCTCCAGCAGCGCGGCGTTGGCGGCCGCGTTGTCGCCCGTGAAGCGGGGCTGCATACGGCGGAAGTCGTCCGCGCCCAGCTCCTGGTCGGCGTGGACGAACGCACCGGTCAGGAAGCCGCGGCCGAGCGGCGAGTACGGGACCAGGGCGACGCCGAGCTCGGCCGCTGCCGGCACCACATGCTGCTCGATGTCCCGGCTGAACAGCGACCACTCCGACTGCACCGCGGCGATCGGGTGGACGGCCTGGGCCGCGCGCAGTTCGGCGGCGGTGACCTCGCTCAGCCCGAGGTGCTTGACCTTGCCCTCGGCGACCAGCTCGGCCATCGCACCGACCGACTCCTCGACGGGGATGTCCGGGTTCCGCCGGTGCATGTAGTACAGGTCGATCGCGTCGACGCCCAGGCGCTTGAGGCTGCCCTCGACGGCCTGGCGGATGTACGGCCGGTCGTTGCGGATGACGCGGCGGGTCATGTCGTCCGGGGCGTCCGGGTCCGGGGCTATCGCGAACTTGGTGGCGAGCACGACCTCGTCACGGTGCGCCTGGAGGAACGGGGCGAGGAACTTCTCGTTCTCGCCCCTGCCGTACATATCGGCGGTGTCGTAGAGCGTGACGCCCAGCTCCAGCGCCCGCTCCAGTGTCGCCCGCGCCTCGTCCGCGTCCGTCGGACCGTAGGCGAAGCTCATGCCCATACAGCCGAGGCCCTGCACCCCGACCCGGGGGCCGCCGGTGCCCAGCTCGACCACATCGATCTTCTTGCTGCTCATGGTGATCTCAGAACCTCTCGGACGCCCGCCGGGCATCGGCATAGATGTTGATCTTGTAGTCGAGTACGTCCAGCGTGCTCCGCAGCTCCGCTATCCGCTGCCGTACGTCCTCGCGGTGCGCGGTCAGCAGCCGCTCACGCTCGGCGAAGGTGCTCTCGCCCTCCCGCACCAGCTCGGCGTAGCGGACCATGTCCGCGACCGGCATTCCGGTCAGCCGCAGCTTGGTGACCAGGCTCAGCCAGTCCAGATCGCGGTTGGTGAAGCGGCGCTGGCCGGTATGCGTACGGTCCACGTGCGGCATCAGGCCTATCCGCTCGTACCAGCGCAGGGTGTGTGCGCTCAGGCCGGTGTGCTCCGCCACCTCGCTGATGGTGTAGCGGTCCCGGCCGGTGGGCCGCGGGTGCGGTGACGTGGTGTCGCACTTGGCCGGCAGTCCACCGGGCGCGGCCGCGCTCCTCGCGACCGGCTCGCTCTGCGTTACCGTCATGCCCCGTCTCCCCTGTTCCGCTGTTCCGCCGGTTGTCTGCCGGCCGTTGCGCCGGATGTCCCTCGACGTCCTCAACGCTAGAGACTTGGAGTGCACTCCAAGCAAGCGCGGATCCCGCGCAGACTTGACCGGAATTTGGGACGTTAGGCTCGTGGCATGCAGAGCCTCCGGATGATCGAGAACTGGCCGGTGCCCACGGCCGCGGCCGCCGTCATACGTGCCGATGGGGTGGTGGCCGGAGCGTACGGGCCCCTGGAGCACCGGTTTCCGCTGGCGTCGGTGACCAAGCCGCTGGCCGCGTACGCCGTGCTGCTGGCCGTCGAGGAGGGCGCGGTCGAGCTGGACGAGCCGGCCGGGCCCGAGGGGTCCACGGTGCGTCATCTGCTCGCGCACACCTCGGGGCTCGCCTTCGACGAACCGCGCGTGATGGCCGCGCCAGGCACCCGAAGGATCTACTCCAACGCCGGCTTCGAGGCGCTGGGCGACCACCTCGCCAAGGCCACCGACATCCCCTTCGCGCAGTATCTGCACGAGGCGGTGCTCGAACCGCTCGGCATGACCGCGACCGAACTGCCGGGCTCCCCCGCCAAGGACGCGGTCTCCACGGTCGCCGACCTGATCCGCTTCGCCGCCGAGCTTCAGGCGCCGCGGCTGCTCTCGCCGCAGACGCTCGCCGAGGCGACCCGGGTCGTCCACCCCGGCCTCACCGGCGTACTGCCCGGCTACGGCCACCAGAAGCCCAACGACTGGGGGCTGGGCTTCGAGATCCGCGACGGCAAGTCGCCGCACTGGATGGGCGCCGGATCCTCGCCCCGGACCTTCGGACACTTCGGACAGTCCGGGACGTTCCTATGGGTGGACCCGGACGCCCGGGCCGCCTGTGTGGCGCTGACCGACCGGGCCTTCGGGCCGTGGGCGATCGAGGTCTGGCCGCAGCTGACGGACGCGGTGCTGGCCGAACTGGCGCGGCCGGCCTGACGGCGGGACCACCGGGGCGGGCCCGCCGTCCGGGCCCGCCGCCTCACCCGTACGCCGGCTCCTCCCCCATCTCCCACACCAGGCACTCCGCCGTCCCCAGCCCCGTCATCTCCAGGCCCGCCCCGTCGGTGATCCGCGCCGCGTCGCCCGCCTCCAGCCGCTGCTCGCCGATCCGGACGGCGCCGCGCACCACATGCACATAGCCGCGCGCGGCGTCCGGCAACGCGGTGCGCTCACCGTCGCCCAGCCGGCGCAGATGCAGCAGGGCACCGGCCCGCGGAACCGCGTACGGCGTGCCGTCGGCGATACCGCGCACCACCTCGTACGACGGCTCATCGCCGAAGTCACCTGAGCCGCTGTCGCCGCCGGCCGCCTGCGCCAGCCACATCTGCACAAAGCGCAGCGGCCCGGTGCCCGCATTGCGCTCCACATGCCGTACGCCGCCCGCCGCGCTGAGCCGCTGGAGATCGCCCGGGCGTACCGTGGTCTCGTGGCCGGTGGTGTCGCGGTGGGTCAGCTCACCCTCGACCACCCAGGTCACGATCTCGATGTCGCGGTGTGGATGCTCGTCAAAGCCGGCGCCGGCCGCCAGCCGCTCCTCGTTGCAGGCGATGAGTGCGCCGAAACGCAGATTGTCCGGGTCGAAGTGGGGCCCGAAGGAGAACGCGTGCAGTGACTCGATCCCGGCGTCCGGATCGCCGCCCCGATAGCGTTCCACGCCCCTGCGCACCTGAATCATTGGCCCACCGTAGCCCCGCCCCCTCACCCCCTCGCCCCGATAGTGCAGGCTTGTCCCGTGTCTGAACCCGCATCGCGCGACGCGCACCCGCACTCCGCGACCCTCCGCCGCCTGGAGAATTCGTCCGGCAAACTGGCCGCCGCAGCCATCGCCCGTATGGACGCCACGCTGCCGTGGTACCGCGCGATGCCCCCGGAGAACCGTTCCTGGATCGGCCTGGTGGCACAGGCCGGTATCGCCGCCTTCACCGAATGGTTCCGGCATCCGGAGACCCCACAGGCGATCAGCACCGATGTCTTCGGTACCGCACCGCGCGAGCTGACCCGGGCGATCACCCTGCGCCAGACCGTGGAGATGGTCCGGACGACCATCGAGGTCATGGAGGCGGCGATCGACGAGGTCGCGGCCCCCGGTGACGAGTCCGTACTGCGTGAGGCGCTGCTGGTCTACGCCCGGGAGATCGCCTTCGCCACCGCCCAGGTGTACGCGCAGGCCGCCGAGGCGCGCGGTGCGTGGGACGCCCGGCTGGAGTCCCTGGTGGTCAACGCGGTCCTCTCGGGAGAGGCCGACGAGGGCGCGGTCTCCCGGGCGGCGGCGCTGGGCTGGAACTCCCCCGAGCATGTGTGCGTGGTTCTGGGCACCGCGCCCGACGGGGACAGTGAACTGACCGTCGAGGCGATCCGGCGGGCCGCCCGGCACGCCAAGCTTCAGGTGCTCACCGGCGTCCTGGGCTCCCGCCTGGTGGTGATCGCGGGCGGCTCGGACAATCCGCTCAAGGCCGCGAAGGCGCTGATCGGCCCGTACGCGGCCGGTCCCGTGGTGGCCGGCCCCGTGGTCTCCGACCTGCTGGCGGCGACCCGCTCCGCGCAGGCAGCGGCCGCCGGACTGCGGGCGTGCGCCGCCTGGCCGGACGCCCCCCGTCCGGTGCTCGCGGACGATCTGCTGCCGGAGCGCGCGATGGCCTCGGACCCGGTCGCGCGGGAGCAGTTGGTGGAGGAGATCTACAGACCGCTGGAGGAAGCGGGGTCGGCTCTTCTGGAGACGCTGAGCGTCTATCTGGAGCAGGCGAGCAGTCTGGAGGGCGCTGCCCGGATGCTGTTCGTGCACCCCAACACCGTGCGCTATCGGCTCCGACGTGTGACGGACGTCACCGGCTGGTCACCCTCCGATGTGCGCTCGGCGTTCACCCTCCGTATCGCACTGATTCTGGGGCGTCTGGCTGACGGTGAGGGACAACCCTAGACTTTTGTCGGAGACCAACAATTCCCCCGATGGTTCTTCGTCCTTGTCCCCACGGGCGGGCGGAACCACCCACAAGAGAGAGTGTGAGGGTGCTCGTACTCGTCGCTCCCGGCCAAGGCGCTCAGACGCCCGGCTTCCTGACCCCCTGGCTCGACCTCCCCGGTGTCGAAGACCGGCTCCGTGCGTGGTCGGCCGCCATCGACCTGGACCTGGTCCACTACGGCACAAAGGCCGACGAGGAGGAGATCCGTGACACCGCGGTGGCGCAGCCGCTGCTGGTCGCCTCCGCCCTGATCTCCGCCCGCCAGCTCTTCGCGACCGACGAAGACTTCACCGCGCGGGTCGGCGCCGCCGCCGGCCACAGCGTCGGTGAGCTCGCCGCCGCCGCGCTGACCGGTGCGGTCTCCGACGAGGCCGCGATGAAGCTGGTGCGCCGGCGCGGCCAGGCGATGGCCGAGGCCGCCGCCGTCACCGAGACCGGTATGGCCGCCCTCCTGGGTGGCGACGAGGCCGTCGTGCTCCCCCATCTGGAGCGGCTGGGCCTGACCCCGGCGAATGTGAACGGCGCCGGCCAGATCGTCGCCGCGGGCACCGCCGAGCAGATCGCCGCGCTGGTCGAGAACAAGCCGGAAGGCACTCGCCGGGTCGTACCGCTGAAGGTGGCCGGCGCGTTCCATACTCACCACATGGCACCCGCCGTCTCGGCCCTGGAATCCGCGACCACCCAGCTGTCGGTGGCCGATCCGCACACCCGTTACGTCTCCAACAAGGACGGGCAGCTGGTCTCCTCCGGTCAGGAACTGGTGCAGCGGCTGGTGGGCCAGGTGGCCAACCCGGTGCGCTGGGACCTGTGCATGGAGACCTTCAAGGAGCTCGGCGTCACCACGCTCATCGAGGCCGCTCCCGGCGGTACGCTCACCGGCCTGGCCAAGCGTGCGCTGCCCGGTGTGCAGACCCTCGCCCTCAAGACGCCCGAGGACCTCGACGCGGCCCGCACGCTGCTCGCCGACGTGCCCTCAGCCGTCACCGCAGGCTCTGCACCGGCCGAATAGGAGTCCGAAGCGCATGACCTCGAAGATCAAGCCCTCGAAGGGCGCCCCGTACGCGCGGATCATGGGTGTCGGCGGCTACCGGCCGACCCGTGTGGTGCCCAACGAGGAGATCCTCAAGCACATCGACTCGTCCGACGAGTGGATCCGGTCGCGGTCCGGTATCGCGACCCGCCACTGGGCCGGCCCAGAGGAGACCGTCGCGACCATGTCGGTCGAGGCGGCCGGCAAGGCGATCGCCGATGCCGGCATCACGCCCGAGCAGATCGGCGCCGTGGTCGTCTCCACCGTCTCGCACTTCAAGCAGACCCCGGCCATCGCGACCGAGATCGCGCACCGCATCGGTGCCGGCAAGCCGGCCGCGTTCGACATCTCGGCGGGCTGCGCGGGCTTCGGTTACGGACTGACCCTGGCCAAGGGCCTGGTGATCGAGGGCAGCGCGGAGTACGTCCTGGTCATCGGCGTCGAGCGGCTGTCGGACCTCACCGATCTGGAGGACCGTGCGACGGCCTTCCTCTTCGGTGACGGCGCCGGCGCGGTGATCGTCGGCCCCGCCAAGGAGCCGGCCATCGGCCCGACGGTCTGGGGCTCGGAGGGCGACAAGTCCGAGACCATCAAGCAGACCCTCGGCTGGGACGTCTACCGCTCCACCCCTCTCCCCGGAGGGGACGGCCCCGAAGCGCGGCCGGCTCCGGAGGAGATCCGATACCCCGCCATCACCCAAGAGGGCCAAGCGGTCTTCCGGTGGGCGGTGTTCGAGATGGCGAAGGTCGCCCAGCAGGCGCTGGACGCGGCCGGAGTCAGCCCGGACGACCTGGACGTCTTCATCCCGCACCAGGCCAACATGCGGATCATCGACTCGATGGTGAAGACTCTGAAGCTGCCGGAGAGCGTGACGGTCGCCCGCGATGTGGAGACCACCGGCAACACCTCGGCCGCCTCCATTCCGCTCGCCATGGAGCGGCTGTTGGCGACCGGTCAGGCCAAGAGCGGCGACACCGCCCTGGTCATCGGCTTCGGGGCGGGTCTCGTCTACGCCGCGACGGTCGTTACCCTCCCGTAGGGCAAGATCTGCGCAGTGCCGTACGTCTTCGGATGTGTCGGCCGCCGCACGGATCTTCACCACAAGTAACGCAGTTTCCCCCTAAAATGACCGAAGGAGCGCCATCATGGCCGCCACTCAGGAAGAGATCGTCGCCGGTCTCGCCGAGATCGTGAACGAGATCGCCGGTATCCCCACCGAGGACGTCCAGGTGGACAAGTCCTTCACCGACGACCTGGACGTCGACTCGCTGTCCATGGTCGAGGTCGTCGTCGCCGCCGAAGAGCGCTTCGACGTGAAGATCCCGGACGACGACGTCAAGAACCTCAAGACGGTCGGCGACGCGACCGAGTACATCCTGAAGCACCAGAGCTGATCCAGCTCTCCCGCGCATGTCGCCACCCCGCGGTGGCGCCGTCGATTCAGACCCCTCTACCCGTGGAGTAAGAATTCCCGTGAACGCGACCAATCGCACCGTGGTCGTCACCGGTATCGGCGCAACCACACCGCTGGGTGGCGACAGCGCTTCGACCTGGGAGGCCCTGCTCGCCGGACGCTCCGGTGTGAGCGTCCTGGAGCAGGACTGGGCGGCCGATCTGCCCGTCCGCATCGCCGGACAGATCGCCGTAGAACCCAGTGAGATCCTGCCGCGCCCGCAGGCCCGCAAGCTCGACCGCTCGGCGCAGTTCGCGCTCGTCGCGGCCCAGGAGGCCTGGAAGGACGCGGGCTTCACCGCCAAGGCGGGCGAGGACGCGTCGGTCAACCCCGACCGGCTCGGCGCGGTCATCGCGTCCGGCATCGGCGGCGTGACGACCCTGCTCGACCAGTACGACGTGCTCAAGGAGAAGGGCGTACGCCGCGTCTCCCCGCACACCGTGCCGATGCTGATGCCCAACTCGCCGTCCGCCAACGTCGGCATCGAGTTCAACGCCCGCGCCGGTGTGCACACGCCGGTCTCGGCGTGCGCCTCGGGCGCGGAGGCCATCGGCTACGCGATCGAGATGATCCGCTCGGGCCGCGCCGACATCGTCGTCGCGGGCGGCACGGAGGCCGCCATCCACCCGCTGCCGATCGTCGCGTTCGGCAACATGATGGCGATGTCCAAGAACAACGACGACCCGCAGGGCGCCTCCCGCCCCTGGGACGTCGACCGCAACGGCTTCGTCCTCGGCGAGGGCGCGGGCGTGATCGTCCTGGAGTCCGAGGAGCACGCCAAGGCCCGCGGCGCCAAGATCTACGCGGAGGCCGTCGGCCAGGGCATCTCCTCCGACGCCCACCACATCACGCAGCCCGAGCCGTCCGGCAACGGCATCGCGGCGGCGTTGCAGAACCTGCTCGACAACACCGACCTCAAGCCCGCCGAGATCGTGCACGTCAACGCGCACGCGACCTCGACGCCGGCCGGTGACGTCGGCGAGCTCAAGGCGCTGCGCAAGGCCTTCGGTGACGACGTCGACCACATGGCGATCACCAGCACGAAGTCGATGACCGGTCACCTCCTGGGCGGCGCCGGCGGTATCGAGACGGTGGCCACGGTCCTCGCGCTCAAGAACCGCCTCGCCCCGCCGACGATCAACATCGACAACCTCGACCCCGAGGCGCAGGCGGACATCGTGCGCGGCGAGCCGCGCCCGCTGCCCGAGGGCCGGATCGCGGCCCTGAACGACTCGTTCGGCTTCGGCGGCCACAACGTGGTGCTCGCCTTCCGTACGGTCTGACACACGCACTGAGGGCCCGTCCGGTGACACTCACCGGGCGGGCCCTCGGCATGTCCCGGTCCGCGAAGCTCGCTCTCAGTCCGCGAAGCTCGCGAAGTACGCGGCCGCGCCGTCCTCTTCGCCGTAGCCCTGCCGCTCGGCGCGCCGGAAGCGCTCGGCGGCGGCCTCCGCCAGGTCCATCCGTACGCCGGCGTCCCTGGCGGCCTCCGTGATGAGGCGGGCGTCCTTGCGCGCCGCGGACACCGTGAAGCTCGCCGGGTAGTTCTCGGACAGGATCAGCTCGGATTTCAGCCGCAGATACGGCGTGTCGAGCGGCCCGCCGGCGACCGCCGCGAGGAAGTCGCGCGGGTCGACCCCGAGCCCCTTGGCGAGCGCGAGACTCTCACCCGTACCGCTGATGAGCGTCAGCACCCAGGTGTTGACGACGAGCTTGAGGCGGCTGGCAGCCCCGCTCGCGCCGTGCTCACCGACCCACCGGGTGCGGCTCCCGATGACACCGAAGACCTGCCCGGCGCGCTCCCGTACGTCCTGCGGACCGGCCGCCAGGATCGTCAACTCGCCCTTTTCGGCGGGCGCCTTGGTACCCAGGACGGGACAGTCGACGAACCGCAGCCGGTACTCGTCGGCGAAGCGGACCAGCGGGGTGAGCCCTTCGGTCCCCACCGTGCTCATCTGGAGCCAGACGGCGCCGGCCGCGAGCGACGGGGCAGCCTGCTGCATCGCCCCGAGGACGGCGTCCGCGTCGAGCAGCATCGTGAGGACCACCTCTGCGCCGTCCACCGCCTCGGCGGGGGTGCCGGTGACCCGCACCCCGTCGGCGGCCAGCGGCTCGGCCCTGGCACGCGTACGGTTCCAGGCGCGGACGTCCAGACCGGCCCTGGCGAGGTTGCGGGCCATCGCCGCGCCCATGATTCCGGTGCCCAGCACCGCTACGGAGAGGGCACCAGGAGTGTTGTTGTCGGCCATGGCGGCACGCTAGGCGCTGGAGCGCGCTCCAGAGCAACGGCTGCCGCGTGTCGCCGACGGGCTGTCGCACACGGGCGCCTCACTCCTCATACGACCTGGTGGAGCCAGCGCACGGGCGCTTCACTCCTCATACGACCTGGTGGAGCCAGCGCACGGGGGCGCCCTCGCCGGCGTACCGGAAGGGCTCCAGTTCGTCGTCCCAGGGCTTGCCGAGGAGCTTGGCGACCTCGGCGGCCAGTTCGGTCTCGCCGCGCGCGGAGCGGGCGACGGCGGCGCGCAGCCGGTCCTCGGGGATGAGGATGTCGCCGTGGATGCCCGTGACGGCGTGGAAGATGCCCAGGTCGGGGGTGGAGCTGTAGCGCTCGCCCTCGGCGGTGGAGCAGGGTTCCGCGGTCACCTCGAAGCGCAGCAGGTGCCAGCCGCGCAGCGCGGAGGCGAGCTTGGAGGCGGTACCGGCCTCGCCCTGCCAGGAGAACTCGGCTCTCCAGGTGCCCGGCGCCGCCGGCTGGCGGATCCAGTCGAGATTGACGCGCACGCCGAGGACGCCCGCCACGGCCCATTCGACGTGCGGGCACAGCGCGCGCGGAGCGGAGTGGACGTACAGAACTCCACGTGTCGTCACCGGGACCTCCAGTGCGGTTCGAGGTTCGCCTTCCCCAGCGGCCTCGTGCCCGTTCCGGTTGCGGCCGGGACAGTTGTCATTCTGCCCCAGTGATCACTTCGGCACCAGCATGCGAGGTGACCTACAGTAAACACCATTAGGCGGAATTTGCCGCAAAAGGGACAGGAAATGACGTGATGTAATTTGTCTGTGCCGACTGCACTTGTCACTTTGGGTTACCGTCCGCCAGGCACGGGGCAAAGCTACCCCGCGGTGACGGTCAGGGGGTGACGTACCGTCGGTACCCGAAGAGATATCACTCGCACGCCGGAGGGGACAGGGGATGACGCAGATCGATCGGCCCTTTCGGCTCCCGAACGGCCGCTTCGGCCACCGATTCTCACGCACCGTCACCGCCGCTACCGCGCTGCTGATCGCCCTCACTGCCTGTAGTGCGGACGGTACAGCCGGCCCGCACTCCGGCGCGTCGGCCAAGCGGCACGCCAAACAGGGCCCCGTCTGGCGCACCGACCCCGGCTCGATCGCGGCGCTCGGCGATTCGATCACCGTCGGCTTCGACGCCTGCAAGGTCCTCTCCGAGTGCCCCGCGGTCTCCTGGGCCACCGGCACCGACCCCAAGGTCGACAGCCTCGCCCGACGGCTGGTCAAAAGCCCTGCCACACACAGCTGGAACTTCGCCAAGACCGGCGCCCTGATCAGCGATCTGCCCGACCAGGTCGCCTCCGCCGTCGCGCAGAAGCCCGAGCTGGTCACGGTGCTGATCGGCGCCAATGACGCCTGCCGGCCCAACGTGGCCGCGATGACCCTGAAGGCCGCCTTCCGCGCCGACTTCGCACGGTCCCTGAAGTCTCTGCGGCGCGCCCTGCCGCACACCCAGGTGTATGTCGCGGCGGTGCCCGACCTGCTGCGGCTGTGGTCCGAAGGGCGCAAGAACCCGCTCGGCAAGGAAGTCTGGAAGCTGGGGATCTGCGGGTCGATGCTGCGCGATCCGGACGATCTGACGAAGTCGGCGCAGGACCGCCGGGCAGCGGTACGCGACCGGGTCATGGCGTACAACGCGGCGCTGGCGCAGGAGTGCGGCAAGGACCCGCTGTGCCGGTTCGACGGCTCGGTCTTCGACTACCGCTTCACCGGACGGCAGTTGAGCACCTGGGACTGGTTCCATCCGGGCGCCGGCGGCCAGAAGGAGCTGGCGGAGCTGGCGTTCCGCACCATCACCCGTAAGGAGTCGTAGGAAACGGGCCGGTAGCCGGGCGCGGGGTCCGGACGGTGGGCGGCACGGCCGCGGGCATAGGGTCGCGGTCATGAACACGCAGGTCAGCAGGGAACCCTTCGGCACGCTGGACGACGGCAGCCGGATCGACCGCTGGACCCTGGAGACCGGCCCGGGGCCGGGCGCCCTACGGGTCCGGATCCTGACCTACGGCGGGATCGTCCAGAGCATCGAGGCCCCCGACCGGGACGGGACGCCGGCGCAACTGGCGCTGGGCTTCGCCGATGTCGCGTCGTACGCCGCGCACGGCGGGTCGTACTTCGGTGCGCTCGTCGGGCGGTACGCCAACCGGATCGCCGGGGCGTCCTTCGCCCTCGACGGCAGGACGTATGCGCTGACGCCCAATGACGGACGCAACAGCCTGCACGGCGGGCCGCGCGGCTTCTCCCGGATGGTGTGGGACGCCCGGCCGGTGGCGGGCGGGGTGACGCTGCACCGGGTCAGCCCGGACGGTGAGGAGGGCTTCCCCGGCAATCTGGACGTCCAGGTGACGTACACGCTGGCGGCCCTTCCTGACGGTGGAGCACTGCGGATCGACTACCGGGCGCGGACCGACGCCCCGACGGTCGTCAACCTCACCAACCACACCTATCTCAACCTGGGCGGGGACGGCAGCGGCAGCGCCACCGGGCACCGGCTGCGGCTGGCGGCGTCCCGCTACACGCCCTTCGACGCGACCGGCATTCCGGTGCCGGGCGGGCCCGTCGAGGTCGCCGGTACCCGGTTCGACTTCCGGGCGGCGCGTGCGGTGGGCGGTGGCTACGACCACAACTTCGCGCTCGACGGCGGGGTGACCGAGGAGCCGCGGGTGGTCGCGGAGGTGTCCGATCCGCGCTCCGGCCGGGTGCTGAAGCTGGCCACCACCGAGCCCGGTCTACAGCTGTACACCGCGGACCACCTCGATGGCTCGCTGACCGGCCTCTCAGGGGTCCCCTACGGACCGGCGGCCGGTCTCGCCCTGGAGACGCAGCACTTCCCGGACTCCCCGCACCGCCCGGAATTTCCCGGCACGACACTGCGGCCTGGCGAGCGCTACCGCTCCACGACCGTGTACGGATTCTCGGTCCGGCCCCGGAGTGCGGCGGGCGCCTGAGTACGAGCCCCTTAGGGGCGAGTCATACCGTGCGGTGACGACAAGGTCATCCCCTGCGGCGACGACCGGGCGGCGCCGGAGGCCGAAGATGGTCGTGATCGGTTCGTTCCGCTCCGACTCGTTGCCTGCCCCGGGAGAAAAATCGCCATGGCCCGCCTCCGCGCTCCTCATCTCGCTCTGTCCTGTGCGGTGTTGACCGTGCTGGTGACCGGCTGCTCGCTGTCCGGATTCGGCCCGACGAAGGAGGCGGAGCGTACGTACACGGTCGACGGCAAGGTGACCGCGCTGTCGGCGACGACGCACGGCGGCAACATCGAAGTGGTGCCGGTCGACGCCGGTGGATCGGTCAAGGTGCGGGAGAAGTACAGATACAACGACCGCAAGCCCACTCCCGCGCACGGACTCAAGGACGGCCGGCTGACGCTCAAGGCCGAGGACTGCGGTATGGGGCGCAAGTGCGAGGTGGACTACCGGGTGCTGCTGCCGCGTGATGCCTCGGTCGATCTGCACACCAGCGGCGGGGACGTCACGATCCGTGGCACCGCGGGCCGGATCACCGCCGAGACCAGCGGCGGCGACATCACCGTCACGGACTCCACGGCCCGTGCGACGAAGGTGAAGACCAGCGGCGGGGATGTGGATGTCGCGCTGACCTCGGCGCCGGACGAGGTCTCGGGGCGGACCAGCGGAGGCAATGTCACCATCCGTCTGCCGAAGGGCTCCTACGCGGTGGATGCCTCGACGAGCGGCGGCACCAGCAAGGTCTCCGTGCCGAGGGACCCGCAGTCCCCGCACAAGGTGACGGCGCGGACGAGCGGCGGGAATGTGTCGGTGGTGACCTCATGACGGCAGTGACCTCATGACGGGGGTGGGCTTGTCATGAAGGGGGTGCGGGGGCTGCGGGGGCGCGCCCGGACGGGAGCGCGCCCGGGCACGTCAGCCGACGGTGAGCTCCGCGGTCAGCCTGCGATCGGCGAGGCTGTGCGCCGCCTCGACGGTGTAGACACCCTTGATCCGGCGCCAGCCGCCGTCCTCCTCTTCCCAGACCGCGAACGCGCGGTCCGGGAGCGGGATCTCGGCCTCGGCGCTCTCACCGGGCCCGGCCTCGACGACGGCGAAGCCGGCCAGCCAGCGGGCCGGCCGCTCAGGTGCATCCGGGGCGGCGTCCGGCGTCGGCGCCAGATAGATCTGGATGACCTCCCGGCCGGGCCGCTCCCCCGCATTGCGCACCCGGACCCGCACCGAGTCGGGGGTGGTGTCCAGCGACTCGTACTCCCAGTCGGTGTAGCCCAGGCCGTGGCCGAAGGGGTACGCGGGGGCCGCCGCGTCCGGCCAGCCGCGGTAGCCGATGAACACGCCCTCGGCGTAGGGGAGTTGGCCGTCGGTCGGGGTGACGGTGGTGACCGGGGCGTCCTCGATGCGGGCCGGCCAGGTGGTGGGGAGCCGGCCGCCCGGTTCGTGCACACCGAGCAGGACGTCCGCCAGCGCCGCCCCGCCCTCCTGGCCGGGGAACCAACTCAGCATGACGGCCGGGACCTGCGCGCGCCACGGCAGCTCCACCGGCGAGCCGGAGTTGACGACCACGACGGTGTACGGATTGGCCTCGGCGACCCGGGTCACCAGCTCGTCCTGGCGGCCGGGCAGCCGCAGGTCGCTGCGGTCGAAGCCCTCGGACTCGACCTCCTCGGTGGTGCCGACGACGACGATCGCGACATCGGCGGCGGCCGCGGCGCGGACCGCCTCCTCGATCCCGGCAGTGGGGTCGGGCTGCGGCTCGCTGTGGCCGAGGGTGAAGTACAGCGCCTGCGGTGCCGTCCCGGGGCTGCGGCCGAACGGGACGCACCGCAGCCGTACTTCGACGCTCTCCCCCGCCGTCAGCTCCGCCGTCACCCGCCGCTCGGCGGGGTGCAGCAAGGCCTCGAAGGGGTCGTTGCCGTCCGGCGTGCAGCTGTCCTCGAAGAGGACCGCACCGCCGACGGTCAGCCACAGCTCGCCGGTGCCGGCGACGGCGAAGGTGTGGCTGCCGGTGGTCCGCGGGGTGTAACTGCCGGTCAGCTCGACGGCGGCGAGGTTCTGCCGGGTGACGCCCGCAGGAAAGCCGCCCATCACCCGCACCTCACCGTCGAACTGCGGTTTCTCGGCGAGCAGTTGACCGTCCGCGGCGAGATAGCGGGCGCGCAGGGCGAAGCCTTCGCGGGCGTACGGGATCCGGGTGCGCGGATCGGCACCCGCCGCGAAGGTGACCTCGATGTCCTCGGGCAGCGCGGCGCGCAGACCCTCCAGAGGGGAGACGAGGGTGTCGGGGAAAGCGGTGGCGGACCCGCCGCCGAGGGCCCGTGCGTCGCGTGCGCTCGCCCCGATGACGGCGATACGGCGCAGAGCCGTGGCGTCGAGGGGCAGCGCCCGCCGCGCATCACCGACAGGCTCGTTGCGCAGCAGGACGAAGGACCGCCGGGCGATCTCACGGGCCACCGCCCGCCCGTCGATCCCCCCGGGGACCTCGGCCGGGTCAACGGCGGCCGGCACCCCCGCCAGGCATCCCGTACGGGCCGCGAGCAGCAGCACCCTGCGCACCGCGTCGTCCACCTCGGCCTCGGACACCGCGCCCGCGCGGACGGCCTCGGCGAGCGGCGCGCCATAGACCGTTCGGGGCCCGGGCATCGCGAGATCCAGGCCGCCGCGCAGTGCGCGCACGGTGTCACGGGCCGCCGTCCAGTCGGAGACATTGCAGCCGTCGAAGCCCCATTCGCCGCGCAGGACCTCGTTGACGAGCGGGTGATGCTCGGTCATCGTCGTGCCGTTGACCTGGTTGTAGGCGGTCATGACGGCCCAGGGGCGGGCGTGGTGGACGATGTGCTCGAAGGGCGCCAGATACAGCTCGCGCAGCGGGCGGGGGGCGATGCGGTTGTCGACGGTGAACCGTTCGGTCTCCGCGTCATTGCCGACGAAGTGCTTGACGGTGGCGCCGACGCCGCCCTCCTGGACGCCGCGTACATATCCGGCGCCGATCACGCCGGTGAGCAGCGGATCTTCGGCATAGCACTCGAAGTGGCGGCCGCCCAGCGGTGAGCGGTGCAGATTGACGGTCGGCGCGAGGAGGACATGTACGCCCTTGCGGCGGGCTTCCTGGGCGAGGAGATGACCGGCCCTGCGCGCCAGTTCGGGGTCCCAGGTCGCTGCCAGCGCCGTGGGGCTGGGCAGTACGACCGAGGGGTCCGCTGCGCTCCACTCCTGGCCCCTGACGCCTACCGGGCCGTCCGACATCACCAGTGAGCGCAGTCCGATCCCGGAGACGGCCGGCAGCGTCCACATGTCCTGGCCGGACAACAGCCGGGCCTTGGTGTCGAGATCGAGTGCGGCAAGCGCCCGCTCGACCGCCACGGAGTGGTCGTGCGCACGGTCGTCCGCGCGGTCGGGGCCGGCCGGTCCGGGCGGGCCGAACCGACAGGCCTGGCCGCCGGCGCGGTGGGGCCCTTGGCGCCCGTATGCGTCGCGGGTGGGGTCGTGGGGCTGATCGTCGGTCATACGCTCTCCGGTGCTCCCTGCGTGGTCATACGGGCCCCCGATCCGGATTCTCGCCCTCCGCCTCCCGGCCGGTAGGCGTCGTTACGTTTCCGATACACCAGCCGTACGGGATCTCCACTCGGGGTTACGCTCGCCCGGTGACTGCACGAGACCAGGACGCACCCGGCGGCAGACGGCCGGGACCGCGGCGCGGCGGTGGCGGACGGCAGGTCCAGCGCGCCGAGCGGCGGGAGGCCATCCTGGAGGCCGCCATGGAGCTCATCTCCGAGCGGGGCTACCGCCGTACCTCGCTCGCGGCGGTCGCCGAGCGCGCCGGGCTGACCCAGCAGGGGCTGCTGCACCACTTCCCGACGAAGGAGCTGCTGCTGGTCGGCGTTCTGGAGGCCCGCGACCGCTGGGATCTGGCCTCGGCCGTCGCGACGTCCGGGGCCCGGCGTACCGACACCCTCGCCGATCTCGTCGAGTACAACGCCACCCGTCCCGGCATCGTGCAGACCTACACCGTGCTGTCCGCCGACAGCGTCACCGAGGACCACCCCGCCCGCGCGTTCTTCGAGTCCCGCTTCCGCTCCGTACGCGCCTCGATGGCCGCGGCGCTGCGGGCCGAATACGGCGAACGGCTGCCCGGCGGCCTGACTCCGGAGCGTGCGGCGCCGCTGCTGGTCGCGGTGATGGACGGGCTGCAACTCCAGTGGCTGCTGGACCCGCAGAACGTGGCCATGCCCGCGGCGTTCCGGGACTTCCTGACGCTGCTGGGCGACGGCGAGGAACGAGCCGGCGGACGGGACGAGGAACGCTCCGGCGAACGGGAGGCAGAACGCTCCGGGGAGCGGTACGGGGGACCGGACGGAGCGCGTACCCCGGACGAAGCCCGGGACGAGGCCCGGGCGGACGAGCCGGGCGAGGACTGACCCCGCCCGCCCTACCGGAGGGGCGAGAGGCAGGACGCCGTCATCCCGTCCGGGCTGTACTTGGTGGCGGCGAGCCGATCGCCGTCCGCACAGTGCATCTTCGACGTGTCGAGCCTGAGGGTCACCTTGAACTCGGCGTCGGCCGCTCCACAGTCCACGGTCTCCAGGTCCTGGTCGGCCCAGTCGCCGTCGTTGCGCACGCAGTCACCGACGGCGAGCGGCGAGGCCTTCTCGATGTCGAGGCCGGAGCCGCCGGCCTTCTGATCGCCCACCAGCAGGCCGATGACGAGCAGAACGGGCAGCGCCAGCGCCACGAGCGCCATCGGGATCAGGAACAGCAGGGCCTCGGGGCGGCGCAGCAGCGACCTGCCCGGGTCGAGCGAGGGCCGGAAGCCGCCCACCGGGGCGGCCAGTTTGCGGAAGCGGGACCGGGGGCCGAGGTTCAGCAGCAGGGTGAGCGGGGTGATGGCCACGGACAGCGGGCTCCACCAGCCCTGCCACAGGGTCCTCGCGGACATCTCGCGATAGGTGGCCAGTCCGCAGGAGCGGCAGAACAGTCCGCTCCTGCTGAGGAACCGCATCATGATGAGGATGCCCTGGTGCCCGCGCACGGTCGCCTGTACGGCGGGCTGGGCGCCGCACAACTGGCAGCCGGGGGCGGCCGGGTGGAGCTGGGGGTGCGGCTGCTGGGCGTAGGCGTACGGGCCCGGGGCAGGGGCCGGCGCCGCGCCCGGGTGCCCCTGTACGGGGGCGTACGGGCCGGCCGGCTGCTGGGCGTACGGCCCCACGGGCGGTTGCGCAGAAGGCTGGGCGGGCGGCGGAGCGTACGGCTGGCCGTACGGCGGGGCGTACGGGTAAGGGCCTTGTGTGGGTGGCGGAGTGGCCACAGGAATTCCCCCCGAGTTTCCTGGAAAGTGCCGGGCGCGACGGCGCACCGAACCAGCCACCCTAGCCGTGGACCCGGACAGCCTTCGCTGCACCCTCTACCGCCCCACGCGCCACACCGCTTTACTCCCCCCATGACTCGTATATCCGCCAAACCGGCCGCCCTCGCGCTGGCGCTGATCACCGCCGTCCCGCTGGCCCTGACGACTCCGGCCACCGCCGCCGCCACGCCCGCGACGCCGGATGTCACGGTCGAGGAGGGGCGGCTGACGCAGGCCGCGCCCCAGGAGATCCTGCGGCGCAGTGGATTCGACGACCGGGCACCGGAGTTCGGGCGCGGGCTGACGCGGGTGACCACGTACCCGGAGGCCCGGCGCTATGTGATGGGCGAGGGGCGGGCACTGTGGCGGCGGGCGGTGGACCGGGCGCAGGGCCGCGGGCCCACCGGCGGTGATCTGAGCCGGGACGACGACCGACCGCTGTACTGGGCCCGGCTGGGGATGACGAAGGAACTGCGGCAGTGGCAGCCGGACTTCGGGCTCACCCCCGCCCAGCGCAACGCCCTCCTCGGCTCTTTGGAGCGTTCCTCGCGCGGACAGGACTCGATCGAGCTGCCCTCAGGGAAGCGAACCCTGCGGATCGTGGTGACCGGCTTCGACCCCTTCCAGCTGGACGCCGATCCGCGGCGGAGCAATCCGTCCGGGGCGGCGGCGCTGGCGCTGGACGGGACGACGGTACGGACCGCTTCGGGGCGGCCGGCCCGGATCGAGGCGGCGGTCTTCCCCGTACGGTGGGCCGACTTCGCGGCGGGCACCGTGGAGCGCACGCTGCTGCCGCACTTCCGTACGGGCCCGCGGCAGGTGGATCTGTTCACGACGATCAGCCAGGGGCGGCCGGGGCGGTTCGACGTCGAGCGGACCAACGGGGCCTGGCGGGGCGGCTACCCCGACAACGCACAGGAGTCCCGCACCGAGGTCGTGCCGATACCTGCGGGGGTACCGACCGTGACGCCGCAGCCGCAGTGGACGACCACCAGCCTGCCGTACGCACGGATCGTGGCGGCCGGCACCGGGCCGTACCAGGTGGTCGACCACACCGCCGTCACCGAGATCCCGGCGGGCGGCACCGAACCGGTCGAGCGGCCGGACGGCCCGACACCGGGGTCGACGGCGCGGGCCGGGGGCGGCGGGGACTATCTGTCCAACGAGATCGCCTACCGGGCCACGCTCCTACGGGACGCGGTGCGGCGGCCGGCGCTCCCGGGCGGCCATCTGCACACGCCGGTCCTGGAGTTCGGCCCCGACAACACCGACCCGGAGAACGGCCGGATCACCGACCCCGTCTTCGTACGGAACCGGGTCGCGATCACCGGGCAGGTACGGGCGATCGTGACGGTGGCGGCCGGTGAGGTTGTCCACAAGGCGGTTATCCACAGGCCCGCACGCGGCGCGGGAGATCCGGGCATCATGGGCGAATGATCATTACTGCCGCACAGTTCAGCTCCGCACCGGGCGACATCGACGCCAACGCCGCGCGGATGGCCGCCCTCATCACCGAGGCCGCCGGGCGCGGTGCGGCTCTGGTGGTCTTCTCCGAACTCGCGCTGACGCACTACGACCTGCGACTGATAGCGGCCGACCCGGTGGGCATGACGGTCACGGAGGACGACGCCCGGCTGGCACCCGTCCGGGAGGCGTGCCGGGCGACCGGAACCGCGGCGGTGGTGAACGCGGCGGCCCGCGCCGCCGACGGCCGGAGCACGCCGACCATCACGTCCTTCGTGTACGGGCCGGACGGCGCCCTGCTCACCCGTTACGACAAGATCCATGTGACCGAGGAGGAGAGCAAGGTCTTCGCGCCGGGCGCCGCCGACGGCCGCTTCACCCTGGGCGGGATCCGCTTCGCGCTGGCGACGTGCTTCGACAACTCCTTCCCCGACGTGCCGGCGCGGGCCGCGGCGGACGGCTGCCGGGTGTATCTCTCCAGCGCCTTCCACGATGCGCCGGAGCGGATGGCGCGCTATGCGGAACTGGCGCGGGAGAACGGCCTGCACGTACTGCTCGCCAACGGCACGGAGGTCGGCAGTCCCGGCCCGGCGTGCGGGCTGAGCGGGGCCTGGCTGCCGTCCGGGGAGCGGGTGGCGGCGGCCGCCGAGTGGCGCGAGGCGGTGCCGGGCGGCGGTGCGGAGCTGGTGCTGAGCGATGTCCGCGACCGGATCACGCTGATGTCCGACCCGGCGGTGGCGGCGGTCCCGGTCAAGGAGTGCGGTGAACCGCTGCTGGACGTACGGTCCGCCACGCCCGCCCTGCTGGTGGCCACGGACCGGCACGAACCGACCGGCGCCTTTGCGCAGCTGCGGGAGGGGGTGCTGCGGCGCCTTCAGACGGCACAGGAGTCGCTGCCGGACGGGTTGCGGCTCCAGTTCGTCGAGGGCTACCGGCCGCCGGCGCTGCAACGCCGCTACTTCGAGGAGTACGCCGACACACTGCACGCCGCGCACCCCGGCCTGGAGGCCTCGCTGATCCACGAGGCCGCCAGCCGCTATGTGTCGCCGCCCGACATCGCACCGCACAGCGCGGGCGCCGCGGTGGACCTCACACTCGTCACCGCGGACGGCGGATATGTCGACATGGGGACCCCGATCAACGCCTCACCGGAGGAAAGTGATGGCGCCTGCTACACCGCCGCCCCCGATCTGACGCCCACCGCCCGCGCCAACCGCCGGATACTGAGCGCCGCGCTGACCGCGGCCGGCCTGGTCAACTACCCGACCGAGTGGTGTTCCCAGTCAAGTTCTTGTGTTCAGCTTCTGAGCGCGTAGAGGTCCTTCGCTCGACCCACTCTGGCTGATTGCTTCCCGCATATCCTTCCAGCGTGCAGCGGACCTCCCTGAACCTCATCGACACGGATGCGGCTCTCAACCTTGCCGGTCCGGACGCCGAAGTCTTCCCGGTGCCCGGTGCGATCGTTGTAGTCGGCAACTCCTCAACGGTGATCATCGCCAACCCGGGTGATGACCCAGAGGTCAGCGGGGTGTGGAACGCTCAGGAGTTCCGCCTTGTCGGCCCGGCACCCGCCCCAGTCGTGTCAGGTCTCATGGGGCCCATGCCGTTCACGACTACGGGGACCCCACCGGAGCCGCTCGTTCACCTCTTCGTCCGGCTCGACGACGGATGTATCCACCTTGGCGTAGTGCGGGTCGCGATGTGCGAGGCCAGCGAGGGCGTACTCATCCGCTGCCGCTTGCGAATCAGCCCGCCGCTGAGCCGCGCAAGCCTTGACTGTGTCCGGCCACCGACCACGCCACCGCTTCTCCCCGCTCTGGACTGGCTCGGTGACGTCCACACGGACCCGGGTCGGGCCCTTGAGCGCTTCGTCACTGGTTGGTACCCGGCGACCAGCACGCAGGAGCCGGCCGCCGACATACCCCGTTCCATACCGTGGGCACTGGCAGACTTCTATCGACTGGCCGCACGTCGACCGGCCATTCTCGGTAGCCACAACCGCATCAAGCCGATCAACAAGGTCCATCCAGACAGCAGCGCGGAGCACCTGGTCTTCGGCGTCGAGTGCCAGGGCGGCTGGACGTGGTCGATCCCCTGGGAACCCGGCGGCAGCGACACCGATCCCACCGTCTGGTTCGAGGACAGCCACCCTGTGCCCGAGGAGGAACCCCTGAGCCGATTCCTCCTCCAGTTCGCCCTTGAGGAGGCCACGCTCTCGGCCGTCTACCAGGCCAGTTGCGACAACCTTCCCAGGCGCCTCCTTCCCGCACTCGAGAACTGCCTACAGCGCGTGCCCCTGCGGCCGTTCTTGTCGCCCGCCGACGCACCGACGGACTTCCTCGTCGCCCCTGGCCTCGTCGCCAGAGTCGGCCCCAGCTGGGACAACGGGAAGGTTGACATCTGGATCGGCGCCCAACACCGCAGCTCCCTGCAGGCTCTCAACCGGCTCGATATCCCCTGGCGGCACTTCGACGGGTGACGGCTCCCAAACGATCTGGAGTCAGGTCCGGAAGTCACCCTTCCTTCGGATGGAGGGGGACCACATTGTCCGCAGTCTCCCCCGTGTGTCTCTCCTTGCCCTGAAGGGTGAGGACGGCGTTGGCAAGCGCGAGTTGAGTGACTTGATGTCGGAGTGCCGTGATCTCGGCCTTCTGCGCGGTAATGGTTTCCTTCAAGTCGGACACAGTCTTGCGGAGCCGCTTTTCCGATTCGGGGAGTTGCTTCGTCTCGATGCGGACGCGCTCGTAGAACTCGTGCTTCAGGTCGGCATGGCGCTTCTGAAGAGCCATGCGGTGAACACCGGCCTCGGCCGCGAGGGCAACGACGGTCAGCGCGCCGTCGGAGGCCGTGGGCTGGCCAGCGAGGAGCCGATCGATAGCGGCCCGGATGCGCGTGCGTTCGTCGGTGGATTGCTCGGTCATGACAGGTCCTCGGCGGGTTGGGCGGTGGCGTGGTGAGTGTCGGCGTTGGCGCGGTACTGCTCGGCGGCGATGCGGAGGCGCCTGGCCAGCGGCTGAGGGGAGAGGGCCGCGAGTTTGTTGATGCGGACGCTCTCCTCCAGCAGTTCGGTCGCGTGGCTGTCAAGGCGGACGGCGTTCCCGCAGCCGGGGCGGCAGTCGAACTGGTTCGGGGCGGTTGCGTCGGGGCCTGGTTCGCAGAGCGCGTTGTCGCGTTTGAAGACGCAGATCAGCGAAGCGTCCGGGTTGTCGAAGAGGACCAGGCCGTCGCGGGCCAGGTAGTCGGCGGCCTGCTTGGCGAACTTCTGGGTGACGGTACGGCCCTCGAATCGTGGCGCCTGGACCGCGGCAGTGAGGGCTCGTCGGGCGGCGGGCCCGGAGATCTTCTCGCCGGCGGCGAGGCGGTCCCGCAGCCGCACGGCAGTGTCAGCGGCGGCCAGGGCGGTCTCGACATCGAGGACACTGTGGATGCCGCGGCGGCTTCGGCTGCCGTACCCGCTGGACGTACGGGCGTCGAGGACGGTGCGCATGTGGCCGTACTGGATCGCGAGCGCGATGAGTCCGCCGGGTCTGCGGGCGATGTGCCACGCCAGGGTCCGGCGGAACCGCCCGAGCCCGATGGCGCCGTGAGGGTCTTGAGGAACGCCCTGGTCCTGCAGTCCATGGAATTCGGTCTCCCGGTTGATCCAGGCGATGAAGTCCTCGATCCGCTGGTTCATACTGCTGTTCTTCAAGGCGCCGCCGCGCTGGCGGCCGCGGGCAAAGTCGTGATGGGCGGAACTGAAGAGCAGTTCGCCCTCGGGGACCATGCGTTCAAGGACTCGGATCGCGCGGACGACCGGTGTGATGGCGACCCAGGGGACCTCCCGTTCCTCACCGGCCGAGACGTGCTGGCCGTCGTCGTCGGCGACGTTCTTGTAGTGGTGACTGCGGATGAGGTGGCGGCCGCCGTCCTCAGGATCGGGGCAGCATCCGGACCGGAGACCTTGTACTTCCTGCGGCCGCATGCCGGTCAGGTAGAGGCAGACGATCATCGCGGCGGTGGCCAATTGACGCATCAAGGGCGTGACCTCGTTGAAATCGAGGTGCGCGCGCCAGGGCCTGCCGTTGATCTGCCCGGTCACCGGAACCGGGAGCGGGCAGGGCCCTGGCTGCAGCGTGCTGAGCTCATGGCGTTGTCGAAAGCCACTGACCTGGTTGACGCTGCAACCGACGGTGGCCGCGATGAATGTGCCGGCCAGGACAGTCTTGCCGCGCCACTCAGTGGTCGGCAGGCCCGTGCCCGCGGCGAGTCGCGGCAAGAGGTAGTCATCAAGCGCGGCCAGTCCTGCGGGCGAGCTCGGGTTGGTGGCGGCCAACTGCTGCATGCGGCGCCGTTCCACCCAGGCGGCCAGGATGTCGTCCGAGAGGTCGGCGACCATGCGGATCGCCCACATCAGTAGCGGGCTCACCACGCTCGGATCCAGCGGCTCAGTCGTGTTCTCGCCGGTGTCCTGCGGGGCGGCGGATGGCAGATAATCGTCGACGCCTTCCCGTTCCCAAGGTGGCTGCTCGACGCCGATCGGCTGAGTGCAGAGCTGGTCGAATGCCCACAGATCAGTGAGACGACTCAGAGTTACCTCGGCGTGGTGCCGGGTCGGATTGGTGCGGAAGCGGTCCGTGACGTAAGCAATCCAGTGGTCGTCGGTGCAGCCACGCAGATCTTTGACACCAGCGGTGTACAGCCAGCGGCCGAGCCGCATCCACTCGTAGCAGGTTTCCCGCATCTCATTGGCGGAGCCTCTGGCACGGGACCGAATCCCTCGGCTCTGGAGGTAGGTGGGTCGCAGCTGGCCGTTCAACAGAATCCAGGTCACCTGCTTGATCTGCCCCGTCATCGGATCAGGGCAGTTCCTCCAGTGGATCTTGATCAGGCTGGCGCCGGGACGGTCGATGAGCGGCCCGAGCAGCCAGACCGGCTCCTGGTAAAGACCGTTGGGGTTTGCGTTACCGGGGCTGATCCACCGAGGAAGGACGACCGGGCTGTCCGGGGTGGGGATCGGCAGCAGATAGGGGTCGCTCTCCGAGGCAAGAGGGAGGCTCATGAGGCAAGTTGTCCCTTCAGCAGGAGATCGACCAGGGTGCGGTCGGTGTCGCTGGCCCGTACCCGAGCGGCGGCCCAGGACGGGCGGCCGACCTTGTCCGCCAGGTCGTCGAGCCGCTGCCAGTGCTCGTACCAGCGCTGGTGCCATCTGTGTTCAGGCATCGCCGACCGCAGGCCCTGGATATGTTCGTGAAGGAGGGCGAGGCGGGGGTGGTGACCTGGGTGGACGTGTGCGTTAGGGCAGGCGAGGCAGAGCAGGAAGTCGGCTCCGCAGCCGCCGTCCTGGGCAGGCCATGGGGTGGTGGTCTCGTCCGCGCAGTCCGCGGTAGCGGTCTGCCCGTGGGCCAGGTCCGGACCTTGAGCAAGGTGGCCGCCAAAGAAGATCTTCTGCGCCTGGTCGAGAGCTTCGAGCGCGCCGTCCTCGAAGATCTGCTGCGAGGCTTGCCGGACTTTCTGGTCGGGCAGCACGTAGACGCTCTCGTGCGTCCCCTGCGTGTGCTGGAGAGGCTTACCCTCCCGAGTCACCGTTGTGCGTCGGATCTGGCGGAACGGCGAGCCGCTCAGCTTGTGTTCGATCGCCCAGGACTTTCCGTCGACACCCGAGACACCGAAGACGAGCGGGCCCACTGCCGGCGGACGGTCCATGTCCCTGCGTCCGCCCTTCTGCCGAACCACGCGGGCTGTCATCAACAGGTCTGTGCCTGGAACCATTTGCGCAGCCAGGAGTCGACCGTGGAGCGTGGCCTGCAGTGCATGCGTGATCAATCGCCCTGGCGAGCCGGCCCCGAAGTCGGTGATGTTCTCCGTGGAGAACCAGCGGCCGTTCCCGGCCCGACGCTTCTCGACCTTCACGTGGTAGGTCACGTTCGTGCTCTCCGCGACCGACGGGGCCCTGGTCGGGGCCGGCATACGGTCATAGACGGAGAGGTTCCAGCCGAAGCGATCGGTCAGCAGTACGGCCAGGGCTGTCAGCTCCGACGGGGTCAGGAACAGTCGGCCCCACGTGTGCTCGATGTCGCGGCCGCCCAGCAATCCGCGGTTGGTGATGGCTTGCCGACCACTCGGAAGATGCGTACGGGGCACGTCCCCGACACGAGCCACATGGTCCAGCGCTTCCCCGAGCCGCCAGTCATGGCTGCCCTCATCCAGGGCTCCCGCCCGCCACCTCTCCAGCAGTTCACTGTTCTCCCGGATCCTGAGCAAGGCAGCCCGGAACTGACGGCCTGCTGCCAGCAGCACGTGCTCGCGTTCCTCCTCGTCGTAGGACTTCCTGACGGGCTTCGGTGCGGGAACGCGGCGGGCCAGCTCCTCCGCGACCGACCCCTCGCTCAACCGCGGATCGTCGCGGAGCATCCGATGCACCACCCGCAGCGTGGTGCGGCCGGTGTTGGTGCTGATGTTCTGAAGCCGCCAGCGCTTGAGCGCCGCCGCGTCCAGTCCGGTCAAATCGTCGGGAAGGGTCTCGAGACCGGAGACGAAGTCGGCGAACACCTTCAGCCTGTTCCAGGCGGCTGTGGCGCTGTAATGGCTGGTCCACCTCCCCTGCTGGGAAGCGAACACCGTTGCCAGGGAGCGCTGCATCGGCTCCGGGACCGGCAGGTCGGAGAAGGCGAAGTCCTTCCCGTGGCCGGCCTTGTTGACGATGGTGACCACCAGGCCGTTTGCGGCAAGCGGTGGCTCCGCAGTGAAGTCGGTCGGCGGCAGGACCGCCCGACGGCCGCGGCGGCTCATCGACCGGCCACCGGCAGCCGGTCGACGATGACGTCGATGTCCTGGATCCCGGCCGACTCCTTTGCGAGCCGCGCGAACACGCCGTCGACGTTTTCGACTTTACGGTCGGGTTCGTCGTCCTCGGCTGTCGCCAGGATCGATTCGAGCTGCAGATGTGCGACCGGAGCCAGGTAATGACGCTTGGTCGTCTCGACGTCCGCGTGCCCGAGGAGGGTCTTGACCAGCCACCAGGGATCACCAAACAGCATCGCGAAATCCCGGCGGTCCTGCGCGGTCAATCCGAAGCGGGCCTCCATCAGCTGGTTCAGCACGATGAGCATGTACAGCGCGAAGGAGTGACGCGTGGAGTGCGGGGTCGCGTACGGAGTCCGGCCCCGGATTTCTGCGGCTCGGAGGTTCCGGCCCACTTCCCGCTCGGCGGGGGTCAACAGGACCTCTTCGCAGCGCAGGTTCGCCGTGGTGAACACCGTGTTCCAACGGTCGGGAAGCATCGGCAAGCCCTGCTCGGTCAGCCACAGCCACGCAGGTTCCGGCCCCTCCGGGCCTTCGAGGAACAGCCACTGCCGTTCCCGCCAGCCCAGATAGGTCAAGTACTGATGGCCCTCGACACCGTCTCGGTCCACCCAGAAGACTCGCGGTGCCCGGCCATGGGTCACTTTCGTGATCAGGCGCATCTGCGCAACCCGCTCGTAACGGCCCATCTGCTGAGCGCGTTTCACGGCCCAAGCGCGCTCCGACTGCACGTAGGTCTCGACCTGCCCCAGGGCGTCCAACGAGGTGTAGAAGGTACGGCCGTTCTTCGATCGGGTCACCGCCCCGGCGAGCTGGCCGTGCTGGTAGCGCCCGTGCTGCAACCGCTGAGCGGGCAGCTCGAACGTCAACAGCGATCCGCCTTCCTGTCGTCGAAGCCCCGAGCTCAAGGTGAACTGGACGAACGAGGTGTTACGGGCCTCGGTCCGCGCATCCCATCCCCAACTCGGCACCCCGTCGCGGCCGTGACCGCGCAGGCCGACGTCCGACCACAAACTCCACGTACGCGGTGTCAGCCACGACACCCGGGCACTGACCGAGTCAGCCGCACGGTCCTCCCGCCGGGACGCGTCCACCGGCCGCGGGCTCACCCTCGCCCACTTGAACAGGCGGGTGAAAGCGGCGGCCTCACGGTTCCATTTCGACCCGCTGATCCGCTCGGGATTCTGCGGAGCATCACAGCGCCAGGTCCTGTAGTTCAGCAAGTCCTGCTCGGAGGACCGGCGCCAGTCGATCCCACGCGAGGACAGGAATGTCAGGAGGATCCGAATGTCTGTGGCGTAGTTCCGCTTCGTCTCCCGCGCAAGGAAGCGGAAGTGCTTCGAGAGGACGAACTCCAACAAGTCGGGGTCGATGGTGAAATCTGGAGCGATGAAGACAGGATCACCCGGCAGCAAGCCGATCCGCTCGACCGCCGTCGGCAAGTCCTCGACCCCCAGCACTCCCGCTTCAGGAAGCGTCCCCCACCGGCCCGGGTCGGGCACCCACACCACATGCCACTCACTCACACTCGCTCCTCCCCTGATGCTTGAACACATCCAATCATCAGGGAAGTGGTGGCACTGGTCCTACGGCGACCGCTACTGGGCGCTGGCAACCGGCGCTGACCATGCTCTGTACGGCCCGAAGGAGTGGGAGGAGCAAGGAGCGGGAGGAGCGATGACGCCCGCGTAGCACGGGGCCTCAGTCCTGAGGGGCCTCCGGGGCCAGCAGCTCCAACTCCGCGCGCGTCGGGTACGAGGGCTGGGCACCCGGCTTGGTGACGGCCGCGGCGCCGACCCGTACGGCGAAGCGGGCCGCCTCGGGCAGCGAGTCGCCGCGCGCCAAGCGGGTGGCGAGGGCGCCGGTGAAGGCATCGCCGGCACCGGTGGTGTCCACGGCCTTGACCCGCACGCCGGGGACCTGGCCCGTTCCGGAGGCGTCCAGGACCAGCGCGCCGTCGCCGCCGAGGGTGACCACGACGGAGCGGGCACCCTGGTCGCGGAGCGCCTGCGCCCACTCGGCGGGCGTGCCGTCGGCGCGCCCGGAGAGCTGCCGCGCCTCATGCTCGTTGACCACCAACGGGTCTGCCACGGCGAGGAGTTCGGGTGCCAGCGCGGCCTCGGGGGCCGGCGAGGGGTTGAGGACGACGCGGGTGCCGGCCCGCTCGGCCGCCCCGGCGGCGGCCCGTACGGACTCCATGGGGATCTCCAGCTGGAGGGAGACCACCGATGAGGCGGCGATGACCTCCTTCGCCGCGGCCACGTCCTGCGGAGTGAGGGCGGCATTGGCGCCGGGCGAGACCACGATGCTGTTGTCGCCGTCCGGGTCAACGATGATCATCGCGGTGCCGGTGCGGGCCGCCTCGTCCACGATGACCGGAGTGACATCGGTGCCCGCCTCGCGCTGCGCGCTCAGCAGCAGTTCGCCGAAGGCATCCCCACCGACCCGCGCCAGCAGCGCGGTGCGCCCGCCGATCCGGGCAGCGGCAGCGGCCTGGTTGGCGCCTTTACCGCCGGCCGACTCGACCAGGTCCGTACCGCGCACGGTCTCCCCCGCGCCGGGCCGCCGCTCGACCCGTACCGTCAGATCCGCGTTGGCCGAGCCGACCACCAGGACGTCATACATGCGCCGTTCTCCCATATCCGGGCGTTGCGGCACGGTATCCGTGCGCCGCCGCCCTGCCGTTTCTTCTGCTCATCCGGTCTTGTCCGCCGACTCGTTCGCCGACTTGTCTGCGGACGAGACCGCAGTCTTGTCCGCGGTCTCGTCTGCGTCGTGTCTGCGTTCTTGTCCGCGTCGTGTCCGCGGTCCTGTCTGCGTTCTTGTGGGTCTTGTGGGTCTTGTCTGCGTCGCCTTGTCTGCGTCTTGTCCGCCGTCTTATCCGCCGTCGAACTTCGCGGCGTTCTCCGCCGTCACCAGCACCACCGGCACCTTGACCGACCGCGGCAGCTTCTCACCGCGGGAGGCCTTCAGCGCCCAGTCCACGGCCTGCTTGCCGAGGAGTTCCGGCTGCTGGGCGACGGTTGCGGTCAACGTGCCGCTGCGGACCGCCTTGACACCGTCCGGTGTGCCGTCGAAAGCCACCACCTTGACGTCCTTGCCCGAGCGGCCGCCCAGCGCCTTGGAGGCGCCGAGCGCCATCTCGTCATTGGCGGCGAACACCCCGGCGATATCGCGGTGCGCCTGGAGCATGTTGGACATCACGTCCATGCCCTTGGTGCGGTCGAAGTCCGCGGGCTGGCGAGCCACGACCTGGATACCGGGGTACCTCTTGATGCCCTCTTCGAAGCCCTGGCCGCGTTCGCGGGCGGCGGAGGTACCGGGCTGGCCCTCCAGGAAGACCACCTTGCCCTTGCCGCCGAGCGAGGTGGCCAGCGTCTTCGCGGCGAGCCGGCCGCCCGCGACATTGTCGGAGGCGATGGTCGAGCCGACCTTTCCGCCGTTGACGCCGCGGTCGATGGAGATGACCGGCACATCCGCCCGGTTGGCGACGCCGACGGCCGGGACGGCGGCGTCGGAGTCGACCGGGTTGATGATGGCGGCCTTGACGTTCTGGCTGGTGAACGTCTCCATCTGGTTGATCTGCTGGGTGGGGTCGTTCTGGGCGTCGGTGATGTTGAGGCGCAGTCCGCGGGCGTCCGCCTCGGCCTGTGCGCCTTTCTTGATGCCGACGAAGAACGGGTTGTTCATCGTGGACAGCGCGAGGCCCAGATCGGTGTTGCCGCCGCGGTCACAGCCCGCCAGTCCAAGAGCGACGGTCGCGGCCAGCCCGGCAGCGAACGATGCCTTGAGCCGGGCGGGCATACGGCCCCGGGCGCTCATCGCGCGCTCCGGCGGCGCAGCGTGTCCAGGAGCACCGCCAGCGCGATGACCAGGCCGGTGGCCACCTGCTGCCAGAACGCCGAGACGCTCAGCAGATTGAGGCCATTGCGCAGTACGGCGAGGATCAGCGCGCCGATCAGAGTGCCGGACGCCTTGCCGGAGCCGCCGGAGAGACTGGCCCCGCCGATCACCACGGCCGCGATCGCATCCAGCTCGTATCCAATGGCGGCCTGCGGCTGGGCGGATGTGAGCCGGGCCGCGAGCACGATGCCGGCAACCGCCGCGAACAGGCCGGACAGCGCATAGATGACCAGCTTGCGGCGCTTGACGTGGATGCCGGAGAGCCGGGCCGCCTCCTCGTTGCCGCCGATCGCGAACATGGCGCGTCCGGCGTACGTACGGGCCAGGATCAGTGCGGCGAGCAGCCCCATCACGATCATGACGAGAACAGGCACCGGCAGCCAGCCGCCGAGGGTGTCACCGAGCCGGCCGACCGACGTGGGGAAGGCGATCGGCGTACCGCCGGAGATGACCAGCGCCAGCCCGCGGCCTACGGACAGCATCGCCAACGTCGCGATGAAGGCGGGCAGTTTGCCGTATGCGACCAGTGCGCCGGAGACCAGCCCGGCCGCCACACCGACCGTCAGGCCGAGCAGTACCGCGATCCACACCGGCAGCCCCTGGTCGGTGGCCGCCCAGGCGACGACGATGGCGGCGAGCCCCGCGACCGAGCCGACCGACAGATCGATCCCGGCCGAGACGATCACAAAGGTGACGCCGAAGGCGAGGATCGCGGTGACCGACGCCTGGATACCGACGTTCAGGAGGTTCTGCCCGTTGAGGAAGTCCTTGGACAGCACCGCCATCACGACGACCAGGGCGATCAGGCCGCCGAGCGGGCCGTTCCTGAGAACCGCCCGGGAGAACCACTGTCCGGGGCCGTCCCGGTCCGGAGCCCGTACCACCGTCTCGGCGGCGGCTCCCGTCTTCACCTCAGCGGACATCGGAGCCCTCCATCGCGCTCTCGTGTGTGCCATTGCTCTTGGGGTCGGCGTCGGGGCCGGCATCGGGGTCGTCGTGGGGGCCGGCATCAGGGTTTCCGTGGGGGTCGGCGTCGGGGATTCCGTCCGGGGGCTGGAGCGCGAGCTCCATCACGGCGTCCTGGGTGGCCTCTTCGGCCGACAGCTCACCGGCCAGCCGGCCATGGGACATCACCAGCACCCGGTCGCTCATGCCGAGCACCTCGGGCAGATCACTGGAGATCATGAGCACCGCCCGGCCGGAAGCCGTCAGTTCATTGATGAGCCGGTAGATCTCGACCTTGGCGCCGACGTCGATACCGCGCGTGGGCTCGTCGAGGATCAGCAGCCTGGTGTCCGCCAGCAGCCACTTGCCGATGACGATCTTCTGCTGATTGCCGCCGGAGAGCGTACGGGCGGGCTGCCCCAGTCGGCTCATCCGTACCTTCAACTGCGCGGCGACGGCGGCCGCTTCGCGCCGCTGGGCACCCCGGTCCACCAGGCCGCCACGGGCGTCACGGTCGAGTCGTGCGAGGGTGAGGTTGTCCTGGAGGGACGCGTTCAGGACCAGGCCCTGCCCCTTACGGTCCTCCGGTACGAGGCCGAGCCCGGCGCGCATCGCAGCGCGTACATCGCCGCGGGCCAGCTGCTCGCCGTCGATCTCGACCGTACCGGCGTCATAGCGGTCCACACCGAAGATCGCCCGGACGACCTCGGTACGGCCGGCACCGACCAGCCCGGCCAGTCCCACGACTTCACCGGCCCGCACCTCGAAGTCGATGCCCTCGAAGACCGGACCGAGCAAGGCCCCGCTCCCGCCCTTCGTCCGGCTTCCCTGCCTCGTCGCGCTCCCGTTCTTCGGTCCGTTCCCGTCCTTCGTCCCGCTTCCCTGCCTCGTCGCGCTCCCGTCCTTCGGCCCGTTCCCGCTCTTCGTCCCGCTCGCGCTCTTCGTTCGCTTGCCGGCCCGCGCGCCGTGGCGGGTCAGACCGCGCACGCGCAGCAGAGGCGCACCCAGACCCTCGGGGCGCTGCCGCGGGTACTGCTCCGCGATGTCCCGGCCGACCATGAGGCGGATCAGCTCGTCCTCCTCCGTCGAGGCCGGTACCTCCGCGACGGAGCGGCCGTCGCACAGAACCGTGACCCGGTCGCCGAGCGCGCCGATCTCCTCCAGGTGGTGGGTGATGAAGACGATGCCGACGCCGGCGTCCCGCAGCTCGCGGACGATCGCGAAGAGGGTGTCGACCTCCTCGGACGTGAGCACCGCGGTCGGCTCGTCCATGATCAGGATGCGTGCGTCGAGGCTTAGCGCCTTGGCGATCTCGACCATCTGGAGGCGGGCGATGCCCAGTTCGGCGACCGGGGTGGTGGGCGAGACATCGAGACGTACCCGCGCCAGCAGCTCCGCGGCACGGGCGCGCATCGTCTTCCTGTCGACGAGGCCCAGGGCGTTACGGGGCTGACGGCCGAGGAAGATGTTCTCGGCGACGGTCAGCCCGGGGACGAGGTTGAACTCCTGGTAGATGGTGGCGATTCCGAGGCGCTCGGCGTCCTGCGCGGAACGGATCTGCACCTCGCGCAGGCCGCGGTGCGTGCCGTCTCCGCCACTGACGAGGAGGCGACCGCTGTCGGGGCGGTGGGCGCCGGAGAGCATCTTGACCAGGGTGCTCTTGCCCGCGCCGTTCTCGCCGAGCAGGACGTGCACCTCGCCGGAGCGCAGACTCAGATCGACCCCGTCGAGGGCGCGGACGCCCGGGAATGACTTCGTCACCCCCTCCACGCACAGCAGTTCGCGGCTGCTGCCCGGTACGTCGTCGTTGACGCCGGTCATGCGCTGCCCCTCTCTTCTCGGTGACGTGCTCGGGTCTTCTCGGTGACGTGGTCGGGGTTGCGGTTGGGGATGTGGTCGGGGACGTGGTGAGGGAGGTGATCGTGGATGTGGTCGGGGACGTGGTTGGGGAGGTGGTCGGGGACGTGGTCGTGGATGTGGTCGGGGAGTGCCGTGCCCGGCTGTCGGAACGGCTGTCGAGTCGGCTGGCCCGTCGTCGGCTGGCCGGTCGGTTCTCCGGGCGGCCCGTCGGCTCCAGACGGCCTTCTCAGGGGGCGGACGGTTCGCCGCAGGAGCGCCGGGTGAGGAGCCGGGCCGGCAGCAGCACCGATGCGGCGGGCCGGCCCTCGATCCGTTCCAGCAGGGTGCGTACGGCGGCCTGGCCCAGTTCGCGGGTGGGCTGGGCGATGGCGGTCAGCGGCGGATCGGTGTGGGCGAACCACGGCACGTCGTCGTAGACCACCAGCGCCATATCGTCAGGGACCCGCAGCCCTCGCGCACGGAGTTCGTCCATCGCTCCCAGCGCCATCAGGTTGTCGGTGGCCAGCACCGCGTCCGGCGGCTCGGGGAGGTCGAGGAAGCCGCTCATCACCCGGCGGCCGCCGGTGGGCTGGAGGTCGGGGGTGGCACCGACCCGTTCGTCGGGGAGTGCGATGCCGTGCTCGGCGAGTGCCGTGCGGAAGAGGGCGAGACGCTCGTCGCCGGTGGGGGTGCCGGCGGGGGCGACGATGATCGCGGGGCGGCGTCGGCCGAGGGCCGCGAGATGGGCGGCGAGAGCGGTGAGCGCGGCGCGGCCGTCGGCGCGTACGCAGGGGGCATCGACGCCGGGCACGGTGCGGTCCAGCAGCACCAGCGGGGTGCCGGAGGCGACGACCTCGCTGAGCATCGCCGAGCCGGTGCCGGCCGAGCTGACCAGCAAGCCGTCGATCCGGCGGTCGAGCAGGGTGCGGATGTAGTCGTCCTGCTGCTCGGGGCGCTCGCCGGCATTGCCGATGACCAGGCTGTATCCGAGGCTGCGGGCGGCGTCCTCGACGGCGTCGGCCAGCTCGGTGAAGAAGGGGTTGGTGAGATCGCTGATGATCAGCCCGAGCGCGCCGGTACGTGCGGTACGCAGTGCCCGGGCGACGTTGTTGGGGCGGTAGCCCAGCTCCCGTACGGCGGCGAGCACCCGCTCACGGGTCTCGGCGACCGGGCTGTGCCCGTTGAGCACCCGGGAGACCGTCGCGACGGAGACCCCCGCCCGCTCAGCCACATCTTTGATGTTCGCCATAGCACCGCCGCCGTTGCGTCGCTGTCCGTCTGCACGTCTGCACGTCGTCTGTCTGCACGCCTGTACGTGCCATCCGGCCACTCCACCGGAGGGATGTAATCGATTACGTGAGGAGTTCGTGAGGGCTACGAAATCGATTACACGGTGGGTGCGTCAAGGCGCCGCGAACGTTAGTTACCTACGTCACGCCCGCGCCCGGGGCACGGCGTGCGGCCTGATGCCCACGACACGGAACGCGAACCACACGGTTCGAGCTCCACATACCAATCGGGTCCACATACCGAGGCTGGCACCGCCTGGACAAGCCCGGGCACTCCCCCGTTGACCGCCCCGCCCAGATGGCGGGCACCGGCCGTGTCCGGACCTTGGGCCGCGCCCGATGGCTACCGGGCGAACTGACCCACACAAGCGACGATCGCCACAAACAGGCCCAGCACGCCGATCACGACCTGCCACCTATCAGGCGGGGCCCACCGGTCGCTCTCCTGCTCCGTGTTCTGATCGTCCATTGCTCCTCCTCGCTCCTCCGGACAGGCCCCAGAGGCCGGGGCCCCCGCCGGCAGGCCGCGCCGACGGAGCTGTGGGGAGGAACGCGGTGAAGCACCCCAAGATTAGCGCGAGTTGAGCCATGGGTTGAGGTTTTTCGGACGCCGGACATCGATCACGAACGCAGCCAGGGGCCGCACCCCATGACGGGATACGACCCCTGGTGTCGCCCCATGACCCAGCTGACTCGCCGCATCAGCCGCATCAGTCGCAGTCGGCCGCGTCAGCGGCGTTTCAGGCGATCCGGTGGGCCGGCCGGGTCAGCGGTGGATCAGGCGGCGACGGTGAGCTTGACGTCGATGTTGCCGCGGGTGGCGTTCGAGTACGGGCACACCTGGTGCGCCTTCTCCACCAGATCCTTGGCGGTGGCCGCGTCGACCTGAGGGATCGAGGCGGAGATCTCGACCGTGAGGCCGAAACCGCCGTCCGGGGTCTTGCCGATGCCGACCTTGGCGGTCACCCGGGAGCCGGAGACATCGACGTTCTCCCGGCGGGCGACGACGCTGAGCGCACCCTGGAAGCAGGCGCTGTAACCGGCCGCGAAAAGCTGCTCGGGGTTGGTGCCGGCGCCGCTGCCGCCCTGCTCCTTGGGCGGGTTGACGACGACGTCGAGCTTGCCGTCATCACTGGCGACCCGGCCGTCACGGCCGTTCTCCGCGGTGGCGACGGCGGTGTAGACGACATCGACGGTCTGGATGGACATGCCAAATCCTCCTGTGGTTCGCCGCGACTCGCGCCCACTCATCGCGACGGCTTGCCGCCGAGCCTAACGGGCACACGCAAGAGCCCATCGACGAGGCTCACCCCCACACCCCCCACCCCCACACCGCTCCCCCTCCCTCCCCACCCTTCCCGCCCCTCCCCCGCCACCGATTCCAGCCGGACCTTTCGCGCCGACTACGGGCCCCCCGAAGGATCTCCGACCCCCTGGCCCCGCCCCCGCCCCCGGCGCCGGCCCCGACCAAAGATCTCGCGCAGCGCCTTCGCGCTGTGGCCCGGAGGGACCCCAGCAGCGCTGGCCGTTGGCCGAGGGAGACTCGGTCCGCTTCGCCCACGGCCCCCCGTGGCGCGGAACGAAGCGTGCAGAGTGACAGGGGCCGCCCCCTCTGGCCAGCGCCCCGCCCTCACCCCGCCCCCATCCCCCATCCCCGCCTGGTGGGGCATGGCAACAAAAGGGGCGGAGCGGTGGCGAGGGGCAGGGCTGGTGCCGCTTGCTCGGGAGTTTGCGGCGCCGGGTCGCTTCTGGGCGGGTATCAGCTCTGAGTTGATGCCAGTTCCGAGTTTGTGTCAGATCCGACTTGGCATCAGTCCCTTGTTGCTGTTGTCAGTCGTTTGTGAGGCTCACGATCATCTTTCCGGTGTTCTCGCCGCGCAGCATGCCCAGGAAGGCCTCGACGCCGTTCTCGATGCCGGGGACCTTGGTCTCGCTGTACTTGAGCTCGCCGGAGCGGATCCAGGCGGAGACCTCCTCGACGAACTGCGACTGGAGGGCTGAGTGGTCGCTGACCAGGAGGCCCTGGAGGCGCAGGCGCTTGCCGATCACCATGGCGAGGTTGCGCGGTGCGGGGCTCGGCTCGGTGGCGTTGTACATCGAGATCATGCCGCATATGGCGACCCGGCCGTGGACGTTGAGGGCAGAGATGGCCGCCTCGAGGTGGTCACCGCCGACGTTGTCGAAGTAGACGTCGATGCCGTCCGGCGCAGCCTCCTTGAGCTGCTTGGTGACATCGCCGTTCTTGTAGTTGAAGGCGGCGTCGAAGCCGTACTCCTCGACCAGGAGCTTGACCTTCTCGTCGGAGCCGGCCGAGCCGATAACCCGGGAGGCGCCCTTGAGCTTGGCCATCTGACCGACCTCGCTGCCCACCGCGCCGGCCGCGCCGGATACGAAGACGGCGTCGCCCTCCTTGAAGGACGCCACCTCCAGCAGACCCGCGTACGCGGTCAGGCCCGGCATGCCCAGCACGCCGACGTAGGCCGTGAGCGGGGCGAGGGACGGGTCGATCTTGGCGGCGCGCTTGGCGTCCAGGACCGCGTACTCGCGCCAGCCGAGGCCGTGCAGGACGTGGTCGCCGACGGCCAGGGAGTCGGAGCGGGAGGCTATGACCTCGCCGACCGCGCCGCCGTCCATCGGCTGGTCCAGCTGGAAGGGCGGGACGTAGGACTTCACGTCGTTCATCCGGCCACGCATGTACGGGTCGACGGAGAAGTGCAGGTTGCGGACGAGGATCTGGCCGTCGCCGATCTCGGGCACCGCGGCCTCGCGCAGCGCGAAGTCCTCAGGGGTGGGCCAGCCGTGGGGGCGGGCGATGAGGTGCCATTCGCGGCCGGTGGTGGGCAGTGCGGACATAGCGCGATCCTCCTACTAATGCTTCAGGTACTGAAACAATGATGCTCCTCGATATTTCATGTTGTCAAGCAATTGGTTATCCTGCTGTGCATGACATCGCGCGCAGACCCCTTGACCGTCGAGGTGGTCGATCTCATCGGCACCGTCGTCGCCCGTTACTACGAGGAGTACGAGCACGCCGCGGCCGAGCACGCCCTCACCGGCGCACAGGCCCGGGTGCTCAGCCTGCTCTGCGTCGAGCCGCTGCCGATGCGCAAGGTCGCCCAGCGTCTGAAGTGCGAGCCGTCCAATATCACCGGCATCGTGGACCGCCTGGAGTCCCGCGGGCTGGTCGAGCGCCGCCCCGATCCGGCCGACCGGCGCGTCAAGCTCGCCGCCCCGACGGCCGAGGGCGCGCGTACAGCCGGGGCGCTGCGTACGTCGCTGAATTTCGCGCGCGAGCCCCTGGGCAAGCTGACGGTCGCCGAGCGCACGCTGCTGAAGGAGCTGCTTCAGCGGATGCTGGGCGTCGCGCCCGAGTGAGCCGGCCGCGGAGAGGAGCGGCGGGGGGGGAGGGGAGAGGGGCGGAGAGGGGAGGGGGTCGGGGAATTGGCCCACGATCATGGTGGGCGGGTGGACCGGGCGGGCTGGGCCGGTGGGCTCTAATCTCGGCCATATGACCAACCCGAGCAGCACCCGCCACTCCGTCGACTTCTACTTCGACCCCATCTGCCCGTTCGCCTGGATCTCCTCCCGCTGGATCCTGGAGGTCGAGCAGCACCGCGACCTCGATCTGCGGTTCCGGGTGATGAGCCTGTCCGTGCTCAACGAGGGCCGCGAGGACCTTCCCGAGAAGTACCGCGAGCTGCTGGACACGGGCTGGGGCCCCGTACGGGTGTGTATCGCGGCCGCCCAGGAACACGGCGAGGACGTACTGCGTGATCTGTACACCGCGCTGGGCACCCGTATCCACAACGAGGGCCGCGAGGACACCGCCACCGTCATCGAGGAGGCGCTGGCCGAGGTCGGGCTGCCGGCCGGGCTGGCCCGCGCGGCCGACAGCCAGGCGTACGACGATGTGCTGCGCAAGAGCCACCACGAGGGCATGGACCCGGTCGGCGAGGACGTCGGCACGCCGACCATCCATATCGACGGGGTGGCGTTCTTCGGCCCGGTCCTGATGGCGATCCCGCGCGGCGAGGACGCGGTGCGGGTCTTCGACGGCGCCCGGCTCCTCGCCGGATACGACAAGTTCTTCGAGCTGAAGCGGACCCGCACCGGCGAGTTCGACTTCAGCTGACGGTCTGGGGTGGAGGCAGAGCCGGGGGCCGGGTTCGGAGGCGGAACCGGGCCGGGGCGGAGGCGAACCCGGGGGCCGGGTTCGGGGGCGGCCTCGGTTCCCGCCCCGGTTACCGCGCCTCGCTTGCCACCGCCCGCGCGTCCTGAGTTTCCGCCGTCGCCTCCCCCTCGGCTCCGTTGGCGCGCAGGCCCCGCAGCAGCGCCACCGCCAGCACTGCGGCGCAGAGCATCATGCCCGCCGCGCCCAGCACCGCCGTCTGGAGCCCGTCGGTGAAGGCGGTCCGGGCGGCGGTCAGCAGCGCCTCGCCCGCCCGGCCGGGAAGTTGGCCGGCCACCGCGGCGGCGCCGGCCAGGGTCTCGCGTGCCGCATCGGCCGCCCCGGAGGGAAGCGGGGCGGGCAATGCGTCCTCCATACGCCCGCGGTAAACGGCGCTCCCGATACTGCCCAGGATCGCCATGCCCAGTGCACCGCCCAGCTCGGTGCCGGACTCCAGTACGGCCGAGGCGGAGCCGGCCCGCTCCGGAGGGGCGACACCGATGGCCAGTTCGTTCCCCAGCGACATCACCATCACCAGACCCGAGGCGTAGACCGACGAGGCGACCAGTACGTACCAGAGGGCAGAGCTCGGCTCCAGCCAGGACAGCCAGACGAAGCCGCCGGCCGCGACGGTGAACCCCAGGGCGATGACGTACGCCCGGTCCATCCGCTGGGCGAGCGCGGTGGCCACCGCCGCCATACCGCCCACCGCGAGGGTCGGCAGCAGGTTCCACATCGCCGCTTCCAGGGGGCTCATGCCTCGTACGGACTGCAAGTACTGGGTGAAGAAGACCGCACAGCCGACGACCGCGAACATCGCCAGCAGGTTCATCAGCACCGAGCCGCTGAACCCGCGGTGCCGGAACAGCTCGAGGTCGAGCATGGGGTGGCGGGCGGTGCGCTGGCGGTGGACAAAGGCCGCGGCGGCCAGCAGGCCGACCACCAGGGCGATGACGGGCGGCACGGCAAGGCCGTTGCGGGCGATCTCCTTGATGCCATAGACGATCGGCAGCATGGCCATCAGGGACAGCAGCGAGCCGGGCAGATCGAAGCGCCCGGCCGCCGGATTCTTGAACTCCGGCAGCAGCAGCGGGCCGCAAACCAGCAGCAGCACCATCGCCGGTGCGTTGATCAAGAAAACCGAGCCCCACCAGAAGTGCTCCAGCAGCACCCCGCTGAGCACCGGCCCGACCGCGATACCGCCCATCATGGCCGCCGACCAGATCGCGACCGCCTTGCCGCGCTGTTTGGCGTCGTGAAAGAGGTTGCGGATCAGGGCGAGAGTCGAGGGCATCAGGGTCGCCCCGCCGACGCCGAGCAACGCGCGTGCGGCGATGAGCATTTCGGCGCTCTGGGCGTAGGCGGCGAGCCCGGAGGCGAGTCCGAAGAGGAGGGCGCCGGAGAGCAGCAGCCGGCGGCGGCCGATGCGGTCGCCCAGCGCGCCCATGGTGATCAGCAGGCCGGCCAGTACGAAGCCGTAGACGTCCAGGATCCACAGTTGCTGGACACTGCTGGGCTCCAGTTCGGCGGTGAGGAACGGCACCGCGAAGTAGAGCACCGAGACGTCCATGGAGACCAGGAGGCAGGGCAGCATGAGGACCGCCAGTGCGGTCCACTCACGGCGGCCGGCCGACTGCTTGGGTGTGTACGAAGTAAACGACATGGCTGACACCGTAAGCAGGTTGCGCTTACGGTGCAAACAACAGGCCTGATAAGGCAGTTGGAGGTGCATCACACTAGTGCACCCCGGCCACACAAGGCGCTGGTGGGGCGCGCGCTGCTACGCTCGTCGGCGGCTGGACCCCCTGGTGCACTAGTACGGAGGTTGCCGTGGAGCAGTCGTCCCCGCCGCCCTACCGCCGGATCGTCGAGGAGATCCGGCGCCGCATCGACGCCGGAGAGCTGACGGCGGGCGACCGGGTGCCATCGACCCGGCGGATCACCCAGGAGTGGGGGGTGGCGATGGCGACCGCCACCAAGGTGCTGACGACGCTGCGTCAGGAGGGGCTGGTACGGGCCGTACCGGGCGTGGGGACGGTGGTCACCGAGCCGCAGCCCGGACCACCGCCGCACCCTCCGGCCCACCCCCCGGCCCATCGCCCGGCCCACCCCCCGGCAGACACCGAACCCCGTACTCCGCGGCCCCCTCGCGGTGCCTCCGCGCGCGAGCGACGGCCGGGCGAGACGGAGCGCGGGCTGAGCCGCGAGGGCGTCGTACGGGCCGCGATCAAGGTCGCCGATGCCGAGGGACTGCGGGCGCTGTCGATGCGCCGGGTCGCCGCCGAGTTCGGGGTGTCCTCGATGGCGCTCTACCGCCATGTGGCCAACAAGGACGAGCTGGTGCTGATGATGGCGGACGCCGCGTTCGCGGACGTCGAGCTGCCCGAGCCGGCGCCGGACGGCTGGCGCGAGCGGATGGAGACCGGCGCACGGCTGCAATGGGAGCTCTACCACCGGCATCCGTGGCTTGCGCAGTATCTGTCGATCACCCGCCCACAGCCCATGCCGCGGGCGATGGCGCTGGTCGAGTGGACCATGGGACGCGTCGAGGGGGTGGACCCGGTGACGCTGATCCATATGGCGCTGACACTGCTGGGCTTCGTACTGTCCACCGCCGCCGGCCTGGAGGACGAACTGGAGGCCGAGCAGGAGACCGGGATGGACCAGCACGCCTGGATGGCGTCGATGGAGCCGGTGTTCGAGGGCATCCTCAAGTCCGGTGCGTACCCGATGTACGCGGGGGTCAACGGGACCGCGGAGGACGTGGTGAACGTGGAGACGCTCTTCGAGTTCGGGCTGGCGCGTGTGCTGGACGGGATGGAGGTGCTGGTCGAGCGCAAGTGCTCGTAACGCTCAGGGCCTCGTCACTCTCAAGGCCTCGTTGGGTCCTGGGCGGTGGGTAACCGCCCAGGACCGAGGTGGCGTGGTGGCGTGGTGGAGGAGAGTGATGCGGTGGGCCGGGGCGCCATAGCGGGCCAACCGACTTGTGTGAACCGGCTTGTGCCGCCTGCTTGTTGAACCGGCTCTTGCCGCCTGCCCGCCTGCTTGTATGAACCAGTTCGTGCCGCCTGCTTAGGCGTCGGTCCGCTTCTCCAGGCGGCTGCCCCGCGGCAGGGTGAGGGACATGATGTCGCCGGGGGCATCCAGTGCGAGGCGGTGCCATCGCCCGCGCGGCACGATGGCTACGGTGCCGGCCGTCAGCTTGATTTCCTCGTCCTCGTCTCCCGGCTGCTCCGGGCGGAGGTGGAGGCGTATTCCGCCGGTGAGGCAGGAGACGACTTCGTCCGCGTCGGGGTGGATCTCCCAATGGTCGGCGTGGAGGTCGGCGTCGGTCTCCACATGGAAGGCCATCAGCTGCCAGCCGTCCCGCTCGGCGTCGAACACCGGCTGCTCGGCGTGCACCTGGCCGTCCTGGCGAAGGTGGATGAAGGAGGCGAAGAGATCGATCGGGGTGAGAGTCATGGCGAGATGTCCTTCCTACAGTGATCTTTCATCTGGTGGGTTGTGGCATGGCGGTGAGCCGGACCGGCTGGGCGCAACGGCCTCATGCGGCAAGGCACGCCGCAGTGCGGGTGGGCGAGGGGTTCGGCGCTAGGGGTTCGGCGCGATGCGTCCGGCGCCCTTGGTCAGTGAGCGTGCGGCGCTCCGGCTACGAGTCGAACGCCGGGACCTGCGCGGCATTCTTGGCCTGGGCGGCGTTTCCGTTGCCGCACAGCGCTTGCCGGTACAGGGCCAACAGCGCGCCGTCGAGGGGGTGGTGCTGCGGCTTCCCCGAGGAGTCCAGCTTGTTCCACCGCACGAGGTTCATCGCGACGGACATCTGACGCCGGCCGTCGGCACGGGTCAGGGAAAGCGTTTCGGCCCCCCAGACCGTGCCGTCGTGGCCCCAGAAGGTGCCGCACCCCGGGATCCTGACCTTGTGCAGCCCGAGGCCGTAGTCGATCATCTTCCCGTCCAGGGCGCGGACCGGGACCGTGCGCTGCATCTGCGCCAACGAGGACCGGTTGACGATCTTCCCGCCGAGCAGCCTGCCGTAGAAGCGGTTGAGATCCTCCATGGTCGATACCAGGGCGGCCCCTGTGCTCACCCAGGACATGTTGTAGACGCTGTAGTCGCGCGGCGGGTCGATCAAGCCGTGCAGCGCCTCGTACATCCGCGAGTGCGGTCCCTTGATATGCGGCCCGGCCGGGAACTCGGTGTGCCGGAGCCCGGCGCGCTCGATGACATTCCGGGTGATGTACTTCTCGGCCGGGGTACCGGTCACCCGCTCCAGGAGTTGGCCGAGGAGCAGGTAATTGGTGTTGGAGTACACCCCGTTGGGGGCTCCGGGCTTGTCGGCGGGAGGCGCGGTGAGCCCCAGCTTGATCAGCTCGGCCGGGCGGAACTGCCGGAACCGGTTGTCGTCCAGGCTCTTGGGCGAGATATCCGGGCCCTGGAGGGACGGGAACGCATAGGGGATGAAATCGGTGATGCCGCTGGTGTGGTTGAGCAGCATCCGAACCGTGATCTTCTTGCCGCGCTCTCCCGGCACCAGCCGCGGCAGATAGCGGCCGATCGGCGCGTCGAGTCGGATCCGGCCCGTCTCGACCTGCTGGAGGACTGCGGCGGCGGTGAAGGTCTTGGTGATGCTGCCGACGCGCTGCCGCATGTCGGGCCTGACGGGACGGCTGGTCCTGAGATCGGCGACCCCGGAAGCGCCGCGCCATACCTGGCCGGCGTCGCGCACCTCGGCGTACACACCCGGCATCCCCGCGCGGTGGACACCGTCCAGGCGGACTTCAGCTCCGCAGGACGGAAGCCGGTCGACGCGCTCGTACTGCCGGCCGGCACAGCCCCCGTCTCTACGGGGGCGGGAACCGCCGCCGCCGTGCCCGCACCCACGCTCAGCGCGGCCACACTTGCGCATATCGCCCGTCGGATCTTCACGACACGTGTCCTCTCATGAGCTGTCCTCTCGTGATCGATAAGGGCAACGGGGCTCTTCCCGTGCTCTTCGGCACGCGCTTCGGCGTGCTCTTCGCATCCACGGCACACTGGGCCACGGCTCACTAGGCCAGGGCGCGGCGCAGGGCTGCGGCGAGTTCGGTGATCTGTCGCTGCGACACCTCGGCGGACAAGATCGCCTGCGACCCGTGGAACGTCCCGGCCCACTGGTGCAGTTCGACCGGGACACCGGCCTGGAGCAGGCGCTGCGCGTAGTCGATGTCTTCGTCGCGGTTCGGGCAGAGCTCCGCGGTGGCGACGTAGGCGGATGGCAGGCCGGACAGGTCGGTGGCCCGCGCGGGGGCGGCGTACGGCGTGGCGGGCGCGGAGCCGAGGTAGTGCCGCCACGATGCGGTGACCTTGTCGCGGTTGAACCAGGGGGTGTCGGTGAAGTGCCGTGCCGACCAGGTCTGTTGCCGGTCGTCGAGTCCGGGCTGGTTGAGCAGCTGGAAGCGGATCGGCGGCCCCTGCTCGTCACGCGCCCGCAACGCCACCGCGGCGGCGATCCCCCCGCCGGCGCTGTGACCTCCGACCGCGATCCGCTCCGGGTCGATGCCGAGTTCGGCGGCGTGCTCGGCCGTCCAGGTCAGCACGGCGTAGGCGTCGTCCAGGGCGGCCGGGAACCGGTCCTCGGGAGCCAGCCGGTAGCCCACCGAGATCACCACCGCGCCGGCGAGGTCTGCGATCCGGGCGGCCCACGGGTGCTCGGTGTCCAGGTCACCCATGACGAATCCGCCGCCGTGCAGCCAGACGAGGGCGCCCTGCGCCTGGTGCGGGCGGTAGATCCGCACCGCCACGTCCGGGGAATGGGGTCTCCCCTGCTCGAACGAAGTTGAGAGCTTGGGGAAGGGCACCGTACGGTCCTCGACCTCCAGTCCCGTGGTGTCCGGTGGCGGCACCGCGGCGGCCAGGGCGGCGAGGTTCTTGCGCTCGGCGACCGGGTCGGTCAGGTCGGCCCGGGGGAACAACGGTATGAATGCTTCGAGTTCGGGATCCATGTCGGCCATCCTCACGGCCGGGACCCCTGAGATCATCCGCCAACTGTCGGGCATCCCGCCCGGATCACGCACCGATCGGCGCCTATGCTCCTGTCATGGAGGCACTGGCCGCACGGCTGTCCCAACTGGATTCGCACGCCGACGGCGCGATCCGCGTCATCATGTTCTACGACACCCTGATGCGCCGACGGGTGGATCTCCCGGCACTCGCCCGGGCCTCGGCGGGCCTGGCCGAGTGCGTGGCCGGGATCCGGCTCCACAGCACAGGGCGGGCGATCCGCGTCTCGCCCGACGGCAGGGAAACGCCCGCCCCGCCACTACCCGCGTCCGCCACGACGCCGATCACCCTCGACGAGGAGGAGATCGGCACGGTATGGCTGGAACGCCCCGGTGCGACCGGCGCGTTCGACCTCGATGAGCTGTTGCTGGACCGGCTCGCCATCGCCGCCGCCGCGGTCGTCGAGCGGTACGGCCCGGCCCGCACCACCATGGCCGACCCCGCCCTCGTCGAACTGGTCATCAGCGCCGACAGCGAGGAGGCGGCCCGAGCCCGGGCGTTGCGGCTCCTGGGATTCGCCGCCGACCTGCCGGTCCACGTCGTCGCCGTACGGTCGCAGCTTCCGCTCGACCAGGTCGGCGGCCTGGTCTGCCCGGCCCGCCCGGTGAAGGCGGCACCGCTCGGCGACGTGGGCGTCATCCTGGCCACCACCGTGGATCAGGCTCGGTTTCCGGCAGGCGTACGCGCGGGCATCGGCGCCGCCGACAGCCCCGACCGGTCCTGGCGGGAAGCCCGCACCGCCCTCCGCTTCACCACCGCACGCCAGCCGGTCGTCGACTACGCCGGCCTGGGAGCGTTGGCGCTGCTCGCGCAGGTGCCCCAGGACACCGCACGTGACAACGCCGACGTGGCCGCGATCGCCCGGATCGCCGGCACCCCAGAAGATCTGGAGACTCTGGACGCCTACTGCGCCACCGGCTCCCTGCGCCGGGCCGCCGACCTCCTCCACCTGCACCACAGCAGCGTCGCCCGCCGGCTCGAACAGATCGGAAAGGCGCTGGGCATCGACCTCACCGAGCCCACCGGACTGGTACGGGCCAGGCTCGCCCTCACCGCATGGCGGCTGCTCAACGACTGAGGACGATCCGCTTCACCACGCGCGTCATCGGCATTCCACGGCTTCGGCATTCCACGGCTTCGGCGATCCCCATTGCTGCCGATCCACATGCTGCCGATCCACTGGCCCTTGTCGCGGTGGGGGCGCGGGCAGGTACGTACAGGGTGCGGCGGGGAGCAGGGGTGGGTACGTCCAGGGCGCGGGCAGGGGTGGGCCGGGGGGAACACCTAGGGCGCAGGCGAACAGATCCCGTAGGGGGTGGGCGCGCCCCCTACGGGGCCTCAACGCAGCCGGGGCGCCGCGCTATTCCCGTGGCCGGATATGCTCCCGGCCCCCAGTCCCCCCGGGCCCCACTCCCCCACCCTTCACCCTCCACCCCTCACCCTCCACCCCTCACCCCTCATCCCCTCACCCACCCAACTCCCCCCGAAGCCGTCGCGCCCGTAAGACCAGTTCCAGTTCGAAGCGGCGGTCCGGGTCGTCGATCTCCGTGCCCCATAACTCCCGTATCTGGCGCAGCCGGTAGCGCACGGTCTGGGGGTGGACGCCGAGCCGGGTGGCGATCTCGGGGGCGCCGCCGCGGGTCTCCAGCCAGGCCAGCAGGGTCTCGGCGAGCCGCCGCCCGTGGGTGGGCCCGCAGCTGTCCAGGGGGGCGAGACGGCGGCGGGTCAGGTCCTCGATCAGCTCCTCGGGCGGCAGCAGAACCAGCGCCTCGGTGTGTTCGGTGCACTGCAACAGCTCCCCGCCGGGCAGCAGTCCGCGCTCCATCAGGTCGACCGCGGCCCCGGCCCAGCGCAGCGACTTCGCGGCGTCCAGCAGCGGTACGGCGGGGCCGATCGCGCCCGACCAGCCGGCCGCCGCGCGTCCCAGCAGTTCGCGCCGCCCGGGGGCGTCCGGCTCCGGCACCACCATCCGCGGCCTTTCGCACTCCATGTCCAGCAGCACCTCCGGACCGACGGCGGGCGCCACCGCCTCGCGGGCCGGGCGCAGCAGGACCGCGACCGCGACGCGTTCGGGCAGCGGCCAGCCGATCCGGGCCGCGCGCTCGGCAAGCGCCGACAGCGCCCCGCCCGGTCCAGTGCCGGTCCCGGTCCCGCGCCGCCTTCTGCCGGGGGCCGCGAACAACTGCTCCATCAGGCGGCGTTGCAGCCGCAGCCGCTCTCCGGCCTGCCGGGCGGCGGCCTCGGCATAGCCGCGCAGGGATTCGGCGACCAGCCCGTCGAGGTATTCGAAGCCGGACTCCGCGAGTTCGTACATGGCGGGCGCCGGGATGGCGACCTGCTGGCCGATCTCGGCGAGCCGCCGCCAGGCCAGCCGTACGCCGAGCCGGTAGATGGCCTGGAGGGCGTCGAGGCTGCGGCCCTGGATGCCCTCGCCGCGGCCGAACTCCTGGAAAACCTGTGGGTGGATGTGCGGTCGGTCGAGCCCGGCCGCCATATGGGCGACGAAGTGTTCCAGTGACTCACGGATGCCGACGAGCGCCCGGGGCTCGCCGAACTCATCGGGCACAAGCGGTAGTTGGGGATACTCGCGGCGGATCTCACGCAGGATGTCCTGGGCGAGCCGGGGCACCTCCTCCAGTGCCAGCGCGGCGAACCGCCGCACCTGGTAGGGCGGGACCTCCCGCCAGGCCGAGCGGACGGCGGTCACCATGAACCGGACCTCCTTCGCACGGCCGCCCGCCTACTCGCCGGTCCGGCCGAAGGTCACCAGCGGCACATTCGGCTGCTCCGGGGTGGCGTCCAGCGCCGCGACGATGCCGAGCGCGACGCCGACGGCCAGAGCGGCGGCGGCCAGCGCGGTCAGTGCGGCGGCAAGCATTCGGTGCATGGCGCGGCGGCCCTTCGTCGATGCCGGGGACCCTGACCGGTCCCCGTCGAGGCTGGTACGGCACACGGCGCGGCCCCGGTGCGTACGGATCGGGGGCCGGGCTCGGCGCCGCGTCCCACAGCGCGGCACCACCTCGGTCGTGGTGACTGCCGAGTGTGGAAGGGCATTGACGCCCTGTCAAGAGTTCGCTTACGTTCCCGGCCCAAGGCGCCCCGCGCCGTCCGGCCCGCTTGTGCCGGACCGAAGCCCGGCGCCCCGCACGTGCACCAGAGCGTGACCCCCACCGCCTCCAGGAGTGCCCGTATGCCTGCTCGTACGCCTTCCCTTCCGCCGGATGCCGGCACGCCCGCGCCCCCCTCGGGCGCGGCCGCGGCCGGCGCCCGCACCGCCCCGCCGGCCGCCCTGGCCGTGCTGGGACTCGGCGTCTTTCTGCTGGTCCTGGCCCCGCTGCTGGCCTGGTACGTCGAGCCGCGGGCCAAGGTCACCCCCATCGATGTCGATGTCACCACCGTCTTCACCGGCTCCGGCAGCTACTTCGACACCGCGGCGCTGCGGACCAGGGACCGGCAGAAGATCACCATCACCCGGCATGTGCTGGGCGATGTCGCGGCGAGCGAGCAGAGCGGGCGGGCGGTGTGGGACGTCTCCACCACGGTCGACACCCCGCAGACGCTGGCCCTGAAGGACCCGCGCCGGGCCTTCCAGTGGACCACCGAGCGCTGGGTCACCGACCGGCGCAGCAACGCGCCGGTGCACTGCTGCGCGGAGGCCCCGACCCGCTTCGACGGTGACGCCTACCTCAAGTTCCCCTTCGATGTGCACAAGAGGAGCTACCGCTGGTGGGACAACACCCTGGGCGCGGCCGTTCCGCTCCGCTTCGCCGGTACGCGGCGGGTCCAGGAGTACGAGGGCTACCGCTTCACCGGAACCGTGCCGCCCACCAGGACGGGCAGCCGGCAGGTGCCCGGAAGGCTGGTCGGACGGCCGCGGCAGGGGCAGATCCAGGCCGAGGAGTGGTACGCCAACTCCGGTATCGAGCTGGTCGTCGAGCGGCGCACCGGCCGGATCATCGACGCCGCGATCTCGCCGCTCAAGACGCTACGGGCACCTGGCGCGCGGAGTACGGCGGTGACCCTGCTGCGCGGTGAGCGGCTGCGGTTCACGCCCGCCACGCAGCGGGCGCAGGTCCGGCTGGCGAAGGCGGACAGCGACCGGCTGGCGCTGGTGGGCACGGCCCTGCCGGTGGGGGCCACGGTGGCGGGCGGGGTGCTGGCGCCGGTGGGGCTGGGGTGGGTGGCCCGCGGCCGCCGGCCGCGACGGTGAGCGGGCTCGGGTACGGGTACGGGGTCGGGCTCGGGTTCGGGTACGGGGTCGGGCTCGGGTTCGGGATCAGATACGGGTTCGGGGCCGGGTTCGGGTGCGGAAGTGCGTATCCGCGGCCGTGCGCGCCCGCCCACGGCCGGATTGTGCGGGCGGTTGGCCGGTCCGACACGAAGTGATGAACCGTCAGCTGTGTTCGCCCCGGATTTTGTCACCCCGGTGAGTAGCCGCCGCGAACGCAGGGGCGAAAACTATCCACCCCACGGCGCAGCACGGCCCCGCACGACTCAGTACGCAGTACGTCCCCCACCGCTGGTACCGCACCCTGAGACGAGTTGGATCGCACATGCCCCAGCACGTACGCCCCTCCCCGCCCCTGGCACCACCCGCCCCAGCAGCACCGCCCGCTCCACCCGAACCCGCGGCATCGGCCGGCCCCGCGTCCGCTGCCGGCCCCGCGGCCTCAGTCGCCTCCGCGGCTCCCCGTACACCCGCGCCTTCCCGTCCGCCCGGGGTCTCCCGTCCCCCCGGCGCCTTTGGTCCCCCCGCCCCCGGTCCCCCACCCCCGTCCCCCCGCCGGATCGTCTTCCTCGCCCGCCGCGATCTCGGCAACCCGGCCGCCGGCGGCTCCGAACTGCTGGTGGACCGGATCGCCGAAGGTCTCACCGCGCAGGGCCACGAGGTCACCCTGCTGTGCGGCGGGCCCGCGGCCGAGCGGGACTACCGGGTGGTGTCCGCGGGCGGCGACGCCGGCCACTTCCTGCGCATCCCGCGCCAGCTCTCCCGTCGGGTCGGCGGCTGCGACCTGCTGGTCGAGGTCTGCAACGGCATGCCCTACCTCGCCCCGCTGTGGCACAGCGGCCCCACGATGTGCCTGGTCAACCACGTCCACACGGATCTGTGGCAGCTGCGCTACCCGGGCCCGGCCGCCCGGCTCGGCCGCCGGCTGGAGCACTGGGCGCTGGCCGGCAGCCACCGCCGCAACCTGATGGTCGCGGTCTCCGGCTCGACCGCGTCCGCGCTGCGCGGCCTCGGCGTCGACCCGCGCCGGATCCGTCTGGTGCACAACGGCGTGGAGGAGCCGGGGCCGCTGGTCCCCAAGGCGCCCGAGCCGCTGTTCCTGGCCATGGGGCGGCTCGTCGAGTACAAGCGGATCGATCTGCTGCTGCGCCTGTGGGAGCGCGTACGGCCGGTGACCGGCGGCCACTTGGTGATCGTCGGTGACGGCCCGGAGCGCGCCCGGCTAACCGCGATGGCCGGGCCCGATGTCACCTTCACCGGCCATGTCTCCGAGCAGTGCAAGCACGAACTGCTCTGCTCCGCCTGGCTGTTGCTGCACCCCTCATTGGTCGAGGGGTGGGGCCTGGTGGTCATGGAGGCCGCCGCCCGCCGCACCCCCGCCGTCGGCTTCGACATCCCCGGCCTGCGGGACTCCGTCGAGGACGGCGTCACCGGGCTGCTGGCCCGCGGTGAGAGCGCGTTCGCCGCGCACTGGTGCACCCTCGCGCTCAGCGCCCGGCGCCGTACCGCACTGGGCCTCGCGGCCGAGGAGCGCGCCGCCCGCTTCCGGTGGAGCCACACCGTCCGCAGCTTCCGCGCGGTCGCCGCCGAGGCGTTCGCCGACCCCCTCCCCGGGCGGTGAGGCCCCGGTGCGCGACCCCTCGCTGCGCAGGTCCTACGCCCTTTTCCGCGCCTTCCTGCGGGAGCAGGACGAACCCGAGCACTGCTACCGGCTGCTCGCCCGCGACGCCGCCGACCAGATCGAACGGCATACGCCGCTGAAGGGCGCGGTGGTCGCCGATGTCGGCGGCGGGGCCGGCCACTTCACCGAGGAGTTCCGGCGCCGCGGCGCGCACGGCTACCTCTTCGAGCCCGATACGGCGGAGCTGACCGCCCGCGGCCGGCTCCCCGAGGGCGCGGTGGTCGCCGACGGCTATCTGCTGCCGCTCGCCGACGGCGCCGCCGACATCTGCTTCTCCTCCAATGTGCTGGAGCACGTCGCGGACCCGGAGACCTTCCTCAGCGAGCTGGTCCGGGTCACCCGCCCCGGCGGGCTGATCTACGTCGCCTTCACCAACTGGCTCTCCCCCTGGGGCGGCCATGAGACCGCGCCCTGGCACTACCTGGGCGCCGAACGGGCCCGCCACCGCTACCGGCGGCGCACCGGCAAACCGGCCAAACACACCCTGGGCGTCAACCTCTTCGCCGTCCACATCGGCCGCACCCTGCGGCAGGTACGGGCCCGCGACGACGTCACGATCCTCACCGCGCGCTCCCGCTATGCGCCGTTCCTCGCCGAGGCCATCCCCCGCCTCCCGGGAGTCCGGGAGGTCGCCACCTGGAACCTCCTCCTCATCCTCCGGCGGTTGCCATGACCCAGACCCTGCGGCCCTCCCCGCCCCCGGGCGCGCCCCACGCCGGCGGCCGGCCGACACCCTCCCCCGCCCCACCGCCCGGCGCACCCCGCAGCCGGCGCTGGCTGGCCGCGTTCTGGGCGCTCGCCCTGGCCGGCTTCCTCGCCCCCGCACCGGGCAAGATGACGTTCGAGACCAAACTGGGCGTCACCTACGACCCCTGGAAGTTCCTCGGCGACCTCGGGCAGCTGTGGCACGACCGGGCGGGCTTCGGCGGCATCGCCGACCAGTACATCGGCTACGCCTTCCCCACCCTCCCCTACTACGGCCTGGCCGACCTCGCCCACCTGCCGGTGTGGCTGGCCGAACGGCTGTGGATGTCGCTGATCGTCACCACCGCCTTCTGGGGCGCCCTGCGGCTCGCCGAACGGCTACGCTGCGGCACCCCGCCGGCCCGGCTCCTCGCCGCCGCCTGCTACGCCCTGTGGCCCACCTTCACCCTCGTCATCGGCTCCACCTCCGCCGCCGCACTGCCCGGCGCGCTGCTGCCCTGGGTGCTGCTGCCGCTGACCGACCCGCAGCTCAGCGCCCGTATCGCGGCCACCCGCTCGGCACTGCTGATCCCCTTCATGGGCGGCGTCAACGCGGCCTCGACGCTGGCCTCGCTGCTGCCCGCCGGCCTGTATCTGCTCTCCCGTACGGGGCCCCGCCGGACCCGGCTGCTCGCCTGGTGGCTGCCCGGCGTCGTGCTGGCCACCGCCTGGTGGGTGGTGCCGCTCCTCCTGCTGGGCATCCACGGCGAGAACTTCATGCCGTTCATCGAACAGGCCGACACCACCACCGGCACCATGTCCGCCACCGAACTGCTGCGCGGCGCCGGCAACTGGGTCGGCTACCTCAACTTCGGCAAACCCTGGCTGCCGGCCGGCTGGACCCTGACCGCCAACGCCTTCGCGGTGCTCGGCTCGGCGCTGGCCGCGGCGCTCGGCCTGGCGGGGCTGGCCCGCCGCGATCTGCCCGAGCGGCGCTGGCTGCTGCTGACCGTACTCACCGTGGCGCTCATCGCGCTGGCCGGATACGGCGGTGCGCTCGGCGGGCCCGCACACGGACTGTGGCAGGACTGGCTGAACGGCTGGCTGCGGCCGTTCCGCAACATCTACAAGTTCACCCCCGGACTTGCACTGGCGCTCACCCTCGGCCTGGCACATCTGCTCACGGTCGCCGGCGCCGGCCAACGGGTCGCCGCCCGGCGCGGCGCGCACCCGTTGCCCTCGCCCTCGCCATCCCCGTCGCCATCACCGTCGCCCTCGCCATCACCGCTGCGGTGGCCGTTGCCGCTGGAACGCCGCACAGCCCGGCGGATCCCGGCCCGCCGCGCCCTCCCCCTCCTGACCGCGGTCCTCGTCCTGCCCGCCCTCACCCTGCCCTTCCTGACCGGCACCGTCCTCCAACCAGGAGCCTTCACCAAACTGCCCACCTCCTGGGAACAGACCGCCCGCTGGCTCACGCAGCACTCCCCGCACAGCCGCGCCCTGGTCGTCCCCGCCACCGCGCACGGCATCTACACCTGGGGCTCCCCCATCGACGACCCCCTCGATGTCCTCGCCGACTCCCCCTGGGCGCAGCGCGACTTCGTCCCGTTCGGCACCCCCGGCGCCCGCCGCGCCCTGGACGCCGTCGAGCAGGCCCTGCTCACCGGCGCCCAAGTCCCCGGACTGCGCGACTACTTGGGCCGGGCCGGCCTGCACGACGTCGTCGTACGCAACGACCTCGACCCGGACCAGATCGGCTACGTCCCCCCGCAGACCGTCAAACGCACCCTGGAAGCCTCCGGCTACCGCAAGGCGGCCGCCTTCGGCCCGCTGACCACCGGCGGCCGGATCCCCACCGGGGCACCGCTCCAGATCCAGGGCCTCTACCCACGTCAGCGCGCCGTCGAGATCTACCGCCCCAAGGACACCCCCGCACCCGGCCGGGTCACCGCGAAGCCCGTCGCGGACACCGCACAGCTCAGCGGCGGCCCCGAGGCCCTCCTCCAACTGTCCGCCGACCCCGCCCTGCGCCACCGCCCCACCGTCCTGACCGGCGACCGCCACCCCGGCCTCGGCACCCCGCCGCTCCAGCTGACCGCCGACGGACTGCGCCGCGCCGACACCCGCTTCGGGCTGGTCAACAGCAACACGTCCTATACGTACACCGCCGAGGAGACCAACCACCCCGACAGCGTCCAGGACCCCGGCCGCCCGCCCCGGCAGATCCTCCCCACCACCGGCATCGTCCACCAGACCACCGCCCAACTCCGCGGCGCGGCCTCGGTCACCGCCTCCACCAGCGGCAACTGGCTCTTCCAGCTGCCCCAGTACGACCCGGTCAACGCCTTCGACGGCAACCCGGACACCGCCTGGGCGGAGGGCAGCGCCGGCGACCCCGTCGGCCAATGGATCAAGATCACCTTCACCCGGCCGACCGCCGTCCCGTCCGCCCTCTCCCTCACCCCGCTGCCCGGCGACGGACTGCGCGCCGCCCCCACCGCCGTACGGATCACCACCGACCGCGGCAGCACCGACAGCCCCCTGCGCCCCGACGGGACACCACAGCAGGTCAAGGCCCCCGCCGGGACGGCGAAATGGCTGACCGTGACGATCCTGGGCTCCCAGACCCCACGCGCCGGACTCTCCGGCGCCGGCTTCCGCGAGATCTCCGTCCCCGGCGTCCAGGTCACCCGGCTGCTGCAACTCCCCACCGACGCCCGGCAGTCGGACGCGCCCGCCGAGACGGTCTCCCTGCACCGCGGCAGCGACCCGGGCGGACTGTCGCCGGTCTCCGCGGAGGTCGGACTGCACCGCCAGTTCCACACCGGCCGCAGCGCCTCGTACAAGATCTCCGGCACCGCGCTGGCCGTCCCCGGCACCGAACTCGACCGGCTGCTCGAACGGATCGCGCCGGAGCAGAAGGACCGGATCATCGCCACCGCCGACTCCACCAGCTTCGGCTTCGGGCAGTCGCTCAGCCCCCGCAACCTCGTCGACGGCGATCTGACCACCGCCTGGATCGCCGGCGACAAACCCACCCTGCATCTGCGCTGGCCCGGCAAGAAGAAGATCGACCAGATGGTGCTGGCCGCGGCCGGCGGTATCTCAACCCGCCCGGAGCAGATCCTGATCAACTCACCGTTCGGGGCGGCCACCGCGGGCGTCGACGAGAACGGCCAGGCCCGCTTCGACCCGATCACCACCGACCGGCTCGACATCACCATCAGCAAGGTCAAGGAACTCACCCTCCACAACCCGGTCGCCGGCCAGGCCCTGCAACTCCCGGTCGGCCTCAGCGAGATCTACCTCCCGGCGCTGGACAGCTACCGCACCCCACGCCCCGCCGCCGGAAAGCGCTTCTCGGTCGGCTGCGGACAGGGCCCGATGCTCGCCGTCGACGGCGTACTGCACGCCACCAAGGCCTCCGGCCACCTCCGCGATCTGACCGAACGCCGGCCGGTCGACGTCCAGTTGTGCGCCGGCGAGGCCCGGGACGAACGCCTGGAACTGCCGCAGGGCCGCCACCGGGTGGAGGCCGGGGACCAGGGCCCGCTGGCACTGACGGATGTCACGCTGAGCAGGGGGGATGCGGGGGCTGGCGCGGGCGTTGAGGCTGGGCCTGGGGCTGGGGCTGGGGCTGGGGCTGGGACAAGTACGGAGTCGGCTGGTCAGGCCCGCAAGGTCACCGCGAAGGACTGGTCGGGAGACCACCGCACCGTCTCCATCGACGCCGGCCAGGCCGTCTACCTCCAGATGTACGAGAACGCCAACGACGGCTGGCACGCAACCCTCGACGGGCGCCGGCTGACTCCCCTACGGGTGGACGGCTGGCAGCAGGCCTTCCTCGTACCGGCCGGGGCGGGCGGCACCATCGAACTCTCCTACGCCCCGGCCACCGCCTACGAACTCGGCCTGCTCGGCGGCGCACTGGGAGTCGTACTGCTCATCGCCTCCGCCCTGATCCGCCGTACGCCACGGGCCGCGCCACCGACCGCGACACCGACCACGCCCCGGACCGCGCAACGGACCGCGCCACGTGCCGCGCCACGTGCTGAAGCGTCACCGTCCGTCGTGCCCGCGACGTCCGCCGCGCCAGGGGCATCCGTCCCGCCCGGGGCGTCCGTCCCGCCCGGGGCGTCCGTCCCGCCCACAGTCTCTGCCGCGCCCTCGCCGCCCGACCCGTCGTGGGTGCTGGGCGTCGTGGCACTGACCGCGGTGGTGGCCCTGGCCGCCGGCCCATACGCACTGATCGTGCCGGCCCTGGCCCTCCTGGCCCGCTTCCGGCCGCAGTTGCTCGTCCCGCTGGCGCTGCTGGCGATGGCGGGCGCCGGCGTCATCGCGGCGCTCGCCGCCGGCCGGCCCGTCGCCGAGGGGGCGGGCGCATTCAGCGGCCCGGCGCAGGCGTTGGCGCTACTGGCGCTCGCGGCGGCCGTGGTGACGGTGCCGTCGCGCCCGGCGAGCACGACGACCACTACGGCTCTCACCGATCCGGAGGGACCGCCTGCCACGCCCCCGCCCCCACTCCCCCGACGGCCGCGAAGCCGCCGCGCGGCCGGGCCCGGCGCGCATGCTGTCGGCCGCCCGATAGTGGCCCGCGGACGAACCCGGGGCGACGGCCCCAACTGGGCCGACCACCGCCCACCGAACCCACCCCCCACGCCACCCACATCGTCCGCACCACCGTCACCACCCGCACCACCGTCACCACCTGCACCACCACATGCCCACGGGGAGGACACCGCACCATGACCGCACTGCAACCAGCCGCCTCCTCAGACGGAAACGCAGCCGGACCACCGCCCTCCTCGCCCCCTTCCAGCGCCCCGACCCGCCAACACCAACGCCAACCCCAACGCCAACCCACCCTCGCCCACGTCCCGTTCCCACTCGTCGACGAGATCTCCCGGCACTGCCTGGCCGACGACGAGCCGGAGACCGTACACATCGAGGTGCACCTCCCCGGCCGGTTCGATCATGCGCGACTGCGCACCGCGTTCCACCAGGCGCTCACCCGCCATCCGCGCATCCTGATGCGCCAGGCGCCGGCCCGCTGGTGGCACCGCCGCTACACATGGCAGCTCACCGGCGCCCCCGACACCGACCCGGTCACCTTCCCGCCACCGGCACCCGACGCCCTCGTCCGCGCCCGACAGCGCGCACTCACCGACTGCCCGCCACTGGACACCTCACCTCCCGTACGGCTGGAGGTCATCGAACAACCCGGGACGGCGGACGGCACCGTACTGCTGCTCACCCTCAACCACACCGCCCTGGACGGCCCGGCCTGCCTACGGGTACTGGCAACCGCCGCCGAACTCTACGGCGGAGTCGACAACTCCCCAGGCCCCGCCCCCCTAAGGACCACCAGCACCCCCACACACCACCCACCCCACGCCACCACCAACCCCAACCCCACCAAACCCCACCCCCACCCCTCCCACCGCTCCTCCCTCCCCTCCCTCTCCCACTTCGCCCGTCCGGCCCGACTCGCCCCCGACGTTCAAGGCGGCCCGAGCTCGGGCAGCAGCGCCCCCTCCAACCTCAGCACGGCCTCCGACGCCACCACGGCCTCCCGCACCACCACGGCCTCCGTCATCAGCACACCGTCCGGCAGCAACGGCATGCTCATCACCGAACTGCCGATCCCGGCACGCCCACCACGGGCCGACGGCCGGGCACCGTACACCGTCAACGATCAACTCCTCGTCGCCACCTGCCTGATGGCCGCCCGCTGGAACCGCCTGCACGACGCCCGCACCGCTCCCGTCACCGTCACCATGCCCGTCGACGACCGACCGCGCGGCACCGAGATGCCCATCGGCAACGGCACCCGGCTGGTCTCCGTCGGATTCGGCCCCGAGGAGCACCGGGACGCCGAACCGCTCACCGCCGACCCGCCCGACCCGGACGCGGTGGCCCGGCTGCTACGACGTACCGCGGCCCGTACCCGCGCCCTCAAAGCGGCGCCCCCCGGCCCCCAACTCGGCCGCTCCGCAACTCTCCTGACCGCCCCCGTACTGCCCATCGGCCTACGCGGCGCCCTCACCCGTACGCTCCGCAGCGCCGCCGCACCCTGGACCTCCAGCGCGCTCCTCTCCAACATCGGCCGCATCCCCTACCCGCTGGACTTCGGCGATGCCGGCCGCCCCACCGCGGTCTGGTTCTCCGCCCCGGCCCGTATGCCACGCGGCATCACCGTCACCACCGTCTCCGTCGGCGGCCGCATCCAGCTCGCACTGCGCTGGTCCCATGCCCTCCTGGACGACCGTTCCGGCGCCCGTCTCGGCGACCTCTTCCGCTCCGCCCTGGCAGCCACCGCCTGGCCCACCCCCCAAAACCCCTCCACCCTCACCACCCCCATCGCCCCCACCACTCCCACCACCGAAGGAACCCTCCCGTGACCCGGCCCGCCGCCCCCACCCCCACCACCGGCGCACCCGGGGCCGACCTGCGGGACTTCTACGAGAACCCCGCCGTGCCGGTGGCATCCGGCGCCGCCCGTAGCCGACGCCAGGCACAGCTACTGGCCCGCGCCCTGGGCCCCCCGCGTCCCGGAGCACCGGCCGCCACCGTCCTGGACATCGGCTGCGGCGACGGCTCAGCAGCCGCTGCCGCGGCAAAGATCCTCGCCGGCCACCGCCTCATCGGCGTCGACTGGTCACAGGACGCCCTCCGACGCGCCCACCTCCGCCTCCCCTCCGTCGTCCGGGGCGAACTGACCGACGGCGGGCTGCCGTTCGCCACCGGCTCGGCCGACGCCGTCCTCTTCAGCGAGGTCATCGAGCATCTCGTCGACCCCGACGCCGCACTGGACGAACTCCACCGAGTCCTACGCCCCGGCGGCCACCTCATGCTCTCCACCCCCAACCTCGCCGCCTGGTACAACCGCGGCCTGCTGCTCGCCGGAGTCCAGCCCGTCTTCTCGGAGGTGAGCCTGCGCCATATCCACGGCCGCCCCGGCACCCAAGTCGTCGGCCATCTGCGCCTCTACACCGCCCGCGCCCTACGCAGCTTCCTCACCGCCGCCGGCTTCACCGTCATACGCATCGCCGGCGCCCCCTACCACGACGTCCCCCGCCCCCTACGCCCCCTGGACCAAGCCGCCTGCCACATCCCCTCCCTCTCCTCCATCCTCCTGGCCCACGCCCACCGCACCCCAACCCCGACCCCCATCACCCAACGTAAAACAATCCCGGGAACCAACTACTCTCCGTAATCGTTGCCGAAACAAGGAAGGAGGCAGCAAGCAGGCCAGCAAGCCACCCAGCCCACAAGCCCCCACCCCGCCCCCGCGAGCCCAACCCCCGCACACACCCCAAACCCACCCCCACCCAAAGGAGAAACCAACCCAGCGAGAAGCCAGCAGACACACCACACACCCAAGACAGAAGCCAAAGACCAACCCAAGCCCCACGCCCAAGCACCACAACCAAGCACCAAGATCCAAACGCCCAGCACCCAACACCAGCACCCAACGGCCCAGCGGCCCAACACCCAGCGCCGCATCGAAACCCCAAGACGGACCGCCGCATGCCCCGACGCGAAGAACGAAGAGCACAGGACAACAGCAAAGAACCCAGAAGAACACGTGGGACAACCCCGAAGAAGGCACATGGGACAACCGCGATGAAGGGAGGGGCGCGATGCTGTGGTGGGGCGTGGCGTCCGCGTTGCTCGCCAACGTCCTGTACAGCACCGGCTTCGTGCTCGAGAAGCGCGCACTGGCCGGGCTGCCCGCACTGAGCGCCAGACAGCCCGCCCGGGTCATCGGACACCTTCTCTCCAGTCCGCTGTGGCTCGGCGGCTCGTTCGCACTGGCCGCCGGGTTCGCCGCCCAGCTGGCCGTCTACCGCACCCTGCCGATCGCCGCCGCCCAGGGCATCTTCGTCTCGGGGCTCGTTCTGCTGCTGCTTCTCTCCTCGGTCGTACTGGGCGAGCGGACCAGCGGCCGGGAGCGGCAGAGCATTCTGGCGATCCTGCTCGCGCTCGGGCTCGTCGTGGCATCCCTCCGGGGCGACGATGCGCGGGCCATCGCCCGTACCGCGCCACCCGGGACGCTGCTCGCCATCGCCATACCGTCTCTGACCGCCGGACTGTTGCTGTACGGCTCGGCAGAGCGGCGCGCCCGGCGACGGCACCGCCTGCCGACCGCCGGCGTCCCGTACGGGGTAGCCGTCGGCCTGCTCTACGGGGTGAGCTCACTCGCGATCAAGGGCGTCTCCGGGCTGCTCACCACCCATGACATTCCAGCCGCCGCAGCGCAGTTGTTCCGCTCGCCCTACCCTTACCTGCTGCTCTTCACAGGGGCCACCGGGCTGGTCCTGTCCCAGACCGCGCTTCAGCGCTGCCGGGCGTCGGTGATCGTTCCCGTATGCACCACCGTGACCTGCGTCTTCACCGTCGCCTGCGGCACCGTGGCGTTCGGTGAACCGCTGCCCACCGAGCCGCTGCGGCTTGCCCTGCGGCTCGGCGGTACAGCCGTCGCGGTGTCCGTCCTTCTCGCGCTTCCTCGGCATGACGCCCCCGCTGCCGCAGCCGGACAAGTCGGAGAGGCCGGAGAAGCCGGAGAAGCCGGACGTGATGAAAAGGCTGAACAAGACGAGAAGGCCGAGCAGGACGAGAGGGCCGGTGGGGTGGCACCACCCATCGCCCGCCACCACCGCCGTCCATCAGGAAGCACCGAGGCATCGAAATTGCTGGCGAGGAATGACAGTTGCCGGCAAACCATCGCAGGAATTGTGGACACACCAAGGGGCACGCCGAGAGACACGTGAGGGACATACGAACGGACATGCGAGTGGACATGCGAGAGGGCATGCGGAAGGGCACCCGCAAATGGAGTGAGTGGTGGAGAAGTTGCCGGAGTAGTGGCGGTGCGCGAGTCGAGTTGTCGGAGGGACAGATGCATTGGCGGAGTGGGGAAGTCGTCTTCGGAGTGCGGGACGTCATTCGATCTCGGGAAACGTCGTCACAGCAAGGGAGTTGAGTTGAGTCATGAAGCGTGATGATCCGCTGTTGGAGATCCTGGCCTGTCCTTTGGACAAGGGGCCGTTGTCGCTGCTCGTTGGCGATGATGGGGATCGTAGTGAGGGTGGTGGTGATGGTGGTGTCGATGGTGCGCTGTACAACCCCCGGTTGCGGCGGCGTTATCCGATCCTTGATGGCATTCCCCAGTTGTTGCCCTCCTCCGGTGAGCAGGTCAGTGATGCCGAGCACGATCGGCTGTTGCGGACCCTCGCGGCTCAGGAACCGCGGTCGTGACACTGGCCGCGCGGCTGGGGCCACGGTTGCCCGCACGGCTGGTGTCGGCGTTGGCGGCCGGGCTCTATCCGCGCTTTGAACCGGAGTTGCGGCGGCTCGGCGACTTCTGTCCGCCGGGCGGCACAGCCATCGATGTCGGCGGGTGGTACGGGCCGTGGACCCGACGGCTGGCCCGGCGCGCCGACCGGGTCGTCACCATCGAGCCGGTCCCTCATCTGGCCCAGCTGCTGGCCTCCGTCACCCCGTCGCATGTCGAGGTGGTCTCCGCCGCGGCCACCGACCACGTGGGTTCGGCCACCCTCTGGCTGCCGCCGGACGGCCGCGGCGACCGCGGAGTCTCGTCGCTCGTACGCCGCGAGCTGCACTCCGCCGCACTGGACGTGCCCTGCCTCCCCCTGGACGCGCTCGGGCTGACGTCCGTCACCCTCGTCAAGATCGACGTGGACGGAGCGGAGCTGGCGGTTCTGCGTGGCGCCGAGCGGACCGTGGAGCGTGAACTACCGGCACTCTTCGTCGAGTTGGAGAGTCGTATCCAGCCGCTGGCGCCCGTGCTCGACTGGACGGCGGCGCGTGGCTATCGCGGCTGGGTCCTGCCGCACGACCGCTGGCTGCCGCTGGACGACTTCGATCTGTCCGCCCATCAGTCCCGCACCTCCCATGTCGCCGAATATGGTCTGCTGCGGCGCTCCCTCGCACCGCACCGCCGCCGCTACGTCAACTCCGTACTTTTCCTCCCCGACGGCGACCGCCCCGGACCCGCCCGAGCCCCGGCCGTCGCCAGCCCCCGCCGGTCCGCCGACCCCGCCGTCCACGACCATGTCCATCATGAACCCCACCACTGACAATGACCCGCCCACCGGCCCCGGCACCCCCTCCGACCTGCCAGGACCGCTCGCGTTCCAGCTCGTACTGCTGCGCCGGATGGCCGATCACCACCCCGGCCTGGTCGAGGACGCCCTGCGCGAACTGGGTGCCTCGCGCGTGCAGATGCGGGAGGCGAACCGCCGCTGGCAGGCACGGATGCACGCCCCGCGGGCGGGCGGCGTCCAGCCGTACCGGGCGCTGCTGGGCGCCCCCGAGTCCGTCACCGCCCGCCGTATCGGCGATCTGACCTGCGAGGCTCTGACCTGGCCGGTTCCGCTCTGGCCGGATCTGCGGTTCGAGGTGCTCACCGCCGCCCGGGGCACCGTCTGGAACGCCTGGCTCGTCCGGGCGCCGGGCGCTGCCGCCCCCGAGTTGCGGACCACGGCGGATCTGCTTCCTTGGTCCTGCACCGTCGACGAGGTGGCCCACGCATTCGCCCCGGCCCGGCCGATGGAGGGCAGCGCCCCCACCCGCTGGCGCCTCGCCTGCACGGCTCCCGGCCCGGACGGCGCAGTGGAGGACCTTGTCGCGGAGTTCACCTGGGGGCTGTATCAGCGGCGGGTGGACTGATGCGTTGGGTGGACTGACGCGTTGGGTGGACTGATGCGGCGGGTGGACCGATGGTCGGGGTGAACTGATGCTCCCGGTGGGTTGATGCGCCGGGTGGGCTGTTGCTACGGAGGGAATTGCGGCAGCACGCGGTCCGAGGGATACGGCTCCGAATGCCGCGTTCTAAGTGCCCTCCGCGCAGGTTCGCCACCGGAGCGCCACCCGATCGCCGTAACCGCCCGCTACCCGTCCCCCGAGCGGACGCTCCCAACAGGCGGGCCTCTGGGCGCGCCCAGAGGATGGCGCACGAGCGGTCCGTGCAGGCAGGCCGCGCGAGCGCTCCGTCCGTATCGGCCCATCGGGGAGGAATCACCCATGACCATCAGCCTCGCCCAATTGCGGCGCTGCTCAGCCGCCGTCGACCTCGGCGCGGCCCGGACCAGGGTGTATGTGAAGAACCAGGGGCTGGTGGTCGACGAACCGACCGTCGCCGCCGTCAATACCCGTACCGGGGCGCTGCTGGCCGTCGGTGCCCAGGCCGAGGTGATGGACGGCCGTACCCCCGACTACATCCGGGTGGTCCGCCCGGTCTCCGGCGGCACCGTCGTCGACATCGATATGGCTCAGCGGCTGCTGCGCACTCTGGTGGGCGACAAGTTGCGCAAGACCTGGCGGCGCCGGCCGACGATGCGGGCCGCGGTGTGTCTCCCGTACGGAAGTGAGCCGCTGGCGCAGCGGGCGGCGGTGGAGACGCTCACCGGGCTCGGTGCGCGCCGGGTCGAGCTGGTGGACACCCTGGTGGCCGCCGCGATCGGCTGTGGGCTCCCGGTGGAGCAGCCGGAGGCGACCATGATCGTGGTGTGTGGTGCGGGGACCACGCAGGTGGCGGTGCTCTCCCTGGGGTCGATCGTGGCGGCGGAGACCGTGCCGGTGGGTGGGAACGCCATCGATCACGCCGTCATCCAGCATCTGCGGCTGCACCACGAGCTGATGCTGGCGGGCCAGGCGGTACGGCCGTTGCAGGCGATTCTCTCCGGTGCGGACGGGCTCACGCCGGGCTCCACGGAGGTGCACGGCCGGGATGTGGTCAGCGGGATGGCGCGCTCGGTGCATGTGGACACCGAGCGGGTACGGGATGCCATCACCACGCCGTTGACCGCGATCCTCGACGGCATCGGGTCCGTACTGCGTCGCTGCCCGCCCGATCTGGTGGCCGACCTCGGGGAGCGCGGCATCATGCTCGCGGGCGGCAGTGCGCTGATCCCCGGTCTGGAGCCGATGATCCATCAGGCCACCAGCATGCCGGTGCACACCGCGGACCGCCCCGATACGTGTGCGGTCATGGGGCTCGGCGCGATGATCGAGGGCAAGGTGCAGCCGCTGCATCTGGACCCGATGGCGCCCTAGGGGGTCGTCCTAGGGGGTGCGCGGCCTGATGGCGCCGTAGGGGGTGCGCGGCGGGGGTGCCTGCGCGGCGCGCGCGGGACGGCTGCCGACTCCACACGATCCCGGTAGCCGGGTTACACGTACTGGTTGCTGGCTTACACGTTCCGGCAGCAGGGCTCCACGGGCCGGCGTTCCGGGCCACCATCCCCGGCAGCCGACTACAGGCTCCGGCTGTTCCAGGCCACCACCGCGGGCCGGTCGTGTTCGGTCCCCAGGACGCCGATCGCCCCGGTCTCGAACGTGAACAGTCCACCCGCGGCGGCCGGCAGTCCGAGCCTGCGGGCGGCCAGCACCCGCAGGAAGTGCGCATGCGCGACGAGTGCCACATCGCCGTCCGCGGCCGCGAGCTGTGGCGCGATCCGGGCCAGTACGCGGTCGGCGCGCGCCCCGGCCTGTTCGGGCGACTCCCCCGGATGCCCGTCGGGTCCGGGGGTGACGCCGTCGGAGAACAGATACCAGCCGGGCCGCTTGCGGTGGATCTCGGCGGTGGTGACGCCCTCGTAACCGCCGTAGTCCCATTCCCGCAGGTCAGGGTCGATCTGTGGGCGGGCGAGCCCCGCCAGCTCCGCGGTGCGCAGTGCCCGCAGCAGCGGGCTGGCGTACACCTGCGCGATCTTCCGGCCCGACAGCAGCGGCCGCAGTGCGCGGGCCTGCTCCTCGCCGTTGGCGGTCAGCGGCAGATCGGTCCAACTGGTGTGCCGGCCGTCCCGGCTCCACTCGGTCTCGCCGTGCCGGACCAGAAGTAGCTCGCTCACGAGCCCTGAGCCTACTGGCCCTGCTCGCCCGCCGCCTTCTGCTCGCTCTGCTGGGCCTCGGCGACCGACGCCCGGACCTCGTCCATGTCCAGTGCGCGGGCCTGGCCGATGACGTCCTCCAGGGCCTCCTCCGGCAGCGCACCCGGCTGGGCGAACACCGCGATGTTCTCCCGGACGATCATCACCGTGGGGATGGACTGGATCTGCAACGCCTGCGCCAGCTCGGGCTGCGCCTCCGTGTCCACCTTGGCGAAGACCAGGTCGTCGTGCTTTTCGGACGAGCGCTCGAAGACCGGGCCGAACTGCTTGCAGGGACCGCACCACTCGGCCCAGAAGTCGATCAGTACGAAATCGTTGCCGGAGACGATTTCGTCGAAGTTTTCCTTGGTGAGCTCAATGGTGCTCATGCGTATGTGCCTGCTTCCGGTCTGTCGAGGATGTCCTGCTGTCCGTGTGGTCCCCGGCTGCGGCAACGGCATCAATCCGTGACGTATTCCGTTCCCGCGTGCCGGACCGTCCCGCTCCCCTGCCCACCGAGCGCATTCCTAGACATCCCGATCCCCCGAATCCCCGCGTGCCATACGTCACCCTTGAGCCGTCTCGTACGTGACCAGTACGCGGCCCGTACGCCGCCTGTACGTGCCCCGTACGTCGCCCCTACGTCACCAGGCCCCAGGCCTAGGCCCAGGAGCGGATCCCGGGACCTGGGGACTGGGGCCTGCTGTGCCGTGCCGTTACGACGTCTTGCGTAGTTGCGTACTCCTCGTCGCCCTCGGCTACTTCTGCGCCTTCGCGTAATCGGTCGCCATGCCGCCCGCGAAGTCGTAGAGGACGACCTGCTCGTCGCCGACGACCCAGGCGTCGTGGCCGGGCGGGCAGACGAAGACGTCGCCGGGGCCCACCTCGGACTCCGCGCCGTCGTTCATCCGTATGCGCATCCGTCCCTGGACCATGAAGCAGTTGTGGTGGACCTCGCAGCTGTCGGTCCCGGCGATCGGGCCGACCGACTGCGACCAGCGCCAGCCGGGCTCGAAGGTGGCGACGGCGAAGTCCAGCCCGGTCAGGTGCAGGGCCTCGAGGTGACCCTGGGGAAAATCGCGCCGCTCGTCCGGCTTGTCGATCGTTTTGACCTCCATCATGAGGGCTTCCTCCCATCACCCCCCGCCGGTCGTTCTTGCCATACCCCCGGTTCTTCCATGGTGCGCCCGTGGACCCCACCTTCGCTGCGTGGACGACGGCCACCGGTAGGGACCTGCCAAAACGGCCCTACCGGCGCGTACGCCAGCGACACCCGGCAGGGATGCGACGGGGACGTACGACAGGACAGACGACAAGGCCGGACGACGAGGACGTACGCCAGCACAGGTGACAAGGAGGTACGACAGGCACGCGCGGCATGGGCGTAGCCGGGAGGGTGCGACAGGGACATAGCCAGGTGGGTGCGACAGGGACGTAGCCGGGTGGGTGCCGTAGCGCGCAGCCGCGCATCCCGGGAGCTAGCATCCCGAAAAGACCGCCAGACCCACGGCCGCCCCGAACCGTAAACCCACGGCCGCCCCGGACCGCCGGGACGGCCCGGCCCGCATGGCTCACCTGGCCCCGCCGAGAACGGAGCATTCTTCTGTGCCTCATCTGCGCGTAGGCGTCGCCATCTTGACCATGGGAAACCGTCCCGCCGAGCTCCAGGCGCTGCTGGATTCGGTCGCCGAGCAGGACCTCCAGCCGTCCCACATCGTGGTCGTCGGCAACGGTTCCCCGCTGCCCTCACTTCCCCATGGCGCAAAGGGAGTTGAGCTGAGCGAGAACCTGGGCGTCTCCGGCGGAAGAAACGTCGCCCTCGACGAGCTGCGCAAGCTCGGGGACGTGGACGTGGTGGTCGATCTGGACGACGACGGCCTGCTGATCAGCCCGGACGTGTTCCGCCGGATCGTTGAACTGCACGAGCAGGACCCGAAGTTGGGCATCGTGAGCTTCCGCATCGCGGACGAGCTGGGCCGTACCCAGCGCCGGCACGTCCCTCGCCTGCGGGTCGGTGACCCACGGCGCGGTGGCCTGGTGACGACGTTTCTCGGCGGCGGGCACTCGCTGTACATGCCGATGCTGGACCGGATCGGCGACTGGCCCGACGACTTCTTCTACGCGCACGAGGAAACCGACCTGGCCTGGCGGGCCTTGGACGACGGCTGGCGCGTCCGCTACGAACCGGACCTCGTGCTCCAGCACCCTTATACGTCGCCGACCCGGCATGCGGTCTACCACCGGATGGTCGCCAGAAACCGCGTCTGGCTGGCGAAGCGGCATCTGCCCGCGGTTCTGGTGCCGCTCTACCTGGGCGTATGGGCACTGCTGACCGCCGTGCGCAGCCGGTCCGTGGCAGGCATGCGGGCCTGGGCCGCCGGCTTCGCCGAAGGGGTTCGGACGCCCTGCGGCCGGCGCCGGCCGATGCGCTGGCGCACGGTCTGGCAGATGACGCGGCTGGGGCGCCCACCGATCATCTAGCGGCGGCCTCAGGCTCCGACGAAACACCCGGGTCGCCTCACATCCCACGAATCCCGTGAATCCCACGAATCCCGGTGGTCACACGCCGGACGGATGTGCACAATCGCCGCATGCAGCTGCTCACCTTTCCCGAAGCCGCGACCCCGCCCGAGCTCCGCATACAGGTAGGGGAGCTCCATCACGAGGCATGGTCCCCGGCCGATGCCGAGGCCCGGGCGAGGAATTCACCCCGCCACGACCCCGAGCTGCATCCGCTGTCGATGCTGCTCGTCGACAACGGCACGGTGCTGGCCTCCCTGGACATCCTGTCCAAGACGCTTGTGCACGCCGGCCGCCGCTATCGGGCCGGCGGACTGAGCACCGTCGTGACGCGGCAGGCCGTCCGCGGTCAGGGGCACGGCCGTCGCCTGGTGACCGCTGCTCATGAGGCCATGGCCACGTCGGATCTGGACTTCGGGGTGTTCACCTGCGACCGGCCGCTCCAGGGCTTCTACGAGAGCGCCGGCTGGCACCTGCTTCCCGGAACGGTGCTCGTCGGAGGGACCCCGCAGGCGCCCTTCCCCAGCGACGGGCCCGGCTTCGACAAGGTCACCGTGGCGGACTTCTTCTCCCCCGCGGCTCGGCAGGCCCGCACCTCGTTCGAGCACACCCGCCTCGAGCTCTACCCCGGCGAGATCGACAAGCTCTGGTGACGGACCTTTGTGGCGGGCCTTTGTGACGGGCCTTAGTGACGGGCTTGGTGGCCGGCCTTGGTGGCCGGCCTTAATAACGAGTGCCCGTAACGAGCGTGACTGTGCTCCGCACCCGCCCATCAGGGCGGCAAGCAGCAAGTCCCTTCCCAGCATGCCGCGTTCACCGAGGGCCCCTCAGCCCCAGGGCGCGCATCACGCCGACGGAAGTCATCCTCGCGGATATTAGAGATAGCTCTCCAGAACGATGCGGCGGCCCGCCCTCCCCGGCGACCATGCCACTGTGACCACTGACGAGCCGACAACTGCCGCCCCAGCAGCCCCCGCCGCCCCGGCCGCGCCGCCGCCCGGGCGAGGAGCGGTGCGCGCCGCACATCTGGCCGTTGCCTGTGTGCTGCCCTCCAGCCTCTGGCGTCTCGCGCTGGCTCTGGGTGTCCCGCTCGGCTACAGCGCGGAGACCCTGCGCCACGACCTCCACTCCCCCGGCTGGGGCACGGTCTACATGATCGTCCTCAGCCTGCTCTCCGAAGCGCTCGCCTTCCTCACCCTGGGACTCGTCCGCCCCTGGGGTGAGGTCATGCCGCGGTGGCTGCCCGTCCTGGGCGGGCGCCCGGTCGTCCCGAAGGCCGCGGTGGCCACCGCCGCGACCGGCGCGACCCTGCTCTGCCTGCTCTTCACCGTGCTGCCGATCGCCCAGCTGATCCTTCTGAACGGCGCCGACCGGAACCTGCACGGCGGCTGGCTCTGGCTCATGCGGGCCTGCTACCTGCCCCTGATGGCCTGGGGACCGCTGCTGGCGAGCGTCACCGTCTCCTACCACCGACGGCACCGCACCCGCGCACGGAACGCGTAGCCACGCAGAGGAAGAAGCAGAGGCGGAAGCAGCAGCAGAAGCAGAAAGGCCCTCACGGATCCACGGATCTTGTGAGGGCTCTTCTGCCGTGCCTCGCCCGGTGATCGTTTCCGCTCACTCAGGCTGTGGTGGGGCGGGTGGGACTCGAACCCACGGCCGACGGATTATGAGTCCGCTGCTCTAACCGGCTGAGCTACCGCCCCCTCCACGGCGCGTCGCGCACATTTGTGCGCGCCGTCTGCCGCAGCATAGCCGCTCATACGATCTGCTGCCCGTGAGGGCCGCCGTCTGGCGACCTTGCACGCCCAAGAGGACTTCGATCACCGGGGGTTCGGTTCCACGGCGCACGAAAAAGGACCCCTCTCGGGGCCCTTCCTCTGTCTGCTCCCCCGACTGGACTCGAACCAGTAACCCTCCGGTTAACAGCCGAATGCTCTGCCAATTGAGCTACAGGGGACCGAGCTCCCCCGACTGGACTCGAACCAGTAACCTGCCGGTTAACAGCCGGCTGCTCTGCCAATTGAGCTACAGGGGATTGCTCTGTGTGCCTCGAATGCACCGCTGTCCGGGGCTCCGGACGGCGCGCGCTCGCTGCGACACATACATTAGCGCAAGCAGGGGGGTGCTCCGCCAATCGGTATCGCCTCAGGTCACCTCGGGTGATCTCCGGCCCCGGAGGGTAGGCGCGCGGCACAGCCCGGCATTCCGGTGCACAGTGGCACCGACGGGACCGAACCGAGGGAAGGGTGGAGTGATGCGCTACCGGCTCACGTTCATCGCGGGACTGGCCACGGGGTACGTGCTCGGCGCACGGGCCGGCCGGGAGCGGTACGAGCAGCTCCGCAAGGCCGCCCAGCGGGTCTCGCAGAATCCGGCGGTCCGTAACAGTGCCGAGTCCGTGGCGCTGACGGGGCGGGACGCGGCGTCGAAGGCGTTCGGGAAGGTGTCGCACACGGTCGGGGAGCGGCTGCCGGGCTCGGTGAGCGGCCGGGTCCGGTCGCTGCGGGAGCAGCGCGCCGCCGACGAGGACGAGTGGGGCACGAGCAATACCTGAGGGGTGGGCGGGCCGGACATCGGCTCCGGCGTTCGGGGTGGGGCAGTGTCGGGGCAAACCCTGAGACTGCCCCTATGCGTCGCATAGGGCATCATCTGGGCATGGGGATAGTCGCCGGATTGGACAGTTCGTCCGACAGCACACGGATCGTCGTCTGCGATGCGGAGACGGGCGCCGTCATCAGGCACGGGTATGCGCCGCACCCCGTCGAGAAGGGGCCGGAGGTCGATCCGCAGGCGTGGCTGATCTCACTCGGTGAGGCGGCCGGCGGCGGGCTGCTGGAGGGTGTGCAGGCCATCGGGGTCTCGGCGCAGCAGCACGGGCTGCTGGCGCTGGACGTCGAGGGCAATCCCGTACGGCCCGCGCTGCTGGGCAATGACAAGCGGGCGCAGAGCGCGGCGGCGGATCTGATCGATGCGCTGGGCGGACGTGCCGCCTGGGCGCAGGCCGTGGGGGCGGTGCCGCAGGCCGCGCATGCGGTGACCAAGCTGCGCTGGCTGGCCCGTACGGAGCCGGCGAACGCGGCCCGGGTGGCGGAGGTCATGTCGCCGCACGCCTGGCTGGGCTGGCAGCTGCTGGGGCGGCCGGCGCGGCGGACCACGGACCGGGGCGGGGCCTCGGCGACCGGTTTCTGGTCGGCGGCGACCGAGTCGTACCGGCCGGACCTGATCGAGCTGGCGCTGGGCCATCAGGTGCGGCTGCCGGAGGTGCTGGGGCCGTCCGGGACCGCCGGATTCACGCCGGAGGGGCTGCTGATCTCCGCCGGTACGGGCGAGACGATGGCGGCCGCCTTCGGGCTCGGGGTCGGGGAGGGCGACGCGGTGGTGTCGCTGGGCGCCTCGGGGTCGGTGTTCGGGATCCACCATGAGGCGCTGGTCGATCCGAGCGGCACGATCACCTCGTTCGCGGACGCCACCGGGCGGCATCTGCCGGTGGTGCACCTCAGCAATGCGGTGCGGGTGCTGCGCGGCACCGCGGAGATGCTGGGGACGGATCTGGAGGGGCTGTCCGAGCTGGCGCTGAAGTCGTCGCCCGGTGCGTACGGCATGGTGCTGCTGCCCTATCTGGAGGGCGAGCGGACGCCTTATCTGCCGCACACCGCCGGGTCGTTGCACGGGATGCGGCGCGAGAGCATGAAGCCGGAGCATCTGGCGCGGGCGGCCGTGGAGGGCATGCTCTGCGGGCTCGCGGATGCGCTGGATGTGCTGCGCGGGCGCGGCGTGGCGGTGCGCCGGGTGTTCCTGCTGGGTGCGGCGGCGGAGCTGGGTGCGGTGCAGACGGTTGCGCCGGGGCTGTTCGGGGTGCCGGTGGTGGTGCCGCAGCCGGCCGATTACGCGGCGCTGGGCGCGGCGCGGCAGGCGGCCTGGGCGTGGGGGGTGGCGCATGGCACGCTCCCCACGGCCGCCGGTGTCCCGGCCGGTCCGGGCGGCGCGGCTGCCTGGGTCGATCCGCCGCAGTGGCCGGCCGCCGCGAGCCAGGTCTTCGAGCCGGGCGAGGAGGCACCGGTGGGGCAGGCCGTGCGGCAGCAGTACGCGGCGGTGCGGGATGAGGCCCATCCGGGGGCGTTCCAGCGGGAGGCGTGACGTACGGGGCCGGGGGGCCGTGGGACGGTGAGCCGGTAGCCCGATGGCCATTGCCCGATGACCCGATGGCCCAGTGGGTCGTACCGGCGGTTGCCCGGCGGTCGTCCGGCCGGTGGCCGGCAGGCCGTACGGCGCTCAGTCGAGGTAGCCGCGGAGCTGGTCGGCGAAGGCGTGGTCGCGGAGTTTGCCGAGGGTCTTGGACTCGATCTGGCGGATGCGTTCGCGGGTGACGCCGAAGATCCGGCCTATCTCCTCCAGGGTGCGGGGGCGGCCGTCGGCCAGGCCGTAGCGGAGCTGGACGACTTTGCGTTCGCGTTCGCCGAGGGTGGACAGGACCGCGTCGAGGTGTTCGCGCAGCAGCAGGAACGCGGCGGATTCGACGGGTGAGGCGGCGTCGCCGTCCTCGATGAGGTCGCCGAGGGCGACGTCCTCCTCCTCGCCGACGGGGGCGTGCAGCGAGACCGGCTCCTGGGCGAGCCGCAGTACCTCGGTGACGCGTTCCGCGGTGAGGTCGAGGTGGGCGGCGACCTCCTCGGGGGGCGGTTCGTAGCCGCGTTCCTGGAGCATCCGGCGCTGGACGCGTACGACGCGGTTGATCAGCTCGACGACGTGGACCGGGACGCGGATGGTTCTGGCCTGGTCGGCCAGCGCGCGGGACATCGCCTGCCGGATCCACCAGGTCGCGTACGTGGAGAACTTGTAGCCGCGGGCGTAGTCGAATTTCTCGACGGCGCGGATCAGTCCGAGGTTCCCCTCCTGGACGAGGTCGAGCATGGTCAGGCCGCGGCCGACGTAGCGCTTGGCGACGGAGACCACCAGGCGCAGGTTGGCCTCGATGAGGCGACGCTTGGCCATCCGGCCGAGGACGACCAACTTGTCGAGGTCGTAGGCGAGTTGGGAGGAGAGGTCGGGGGTGTTGGTGAGCTTTTCCTCGGCGAAGAGACCGGCCTCGACGCGGCGGGCGAGTTCGACCTCCTCGACGGCGGTGAGCAGCGGGATCCGGCCGATCTCGCGGAGGTACTGGCGGAAGAGGTCGGAGGAGGGGCCGGCGGTCTCGGGGCGGGGGGCCGGGGCGGATTCCGGTTCCGGTTCCGACGCCGGTTCCAGCGCCGGTTCCAGTACCAGTTCCGTTTCTGGTTCCAGTTCCGTTTCTGGTGCCGGTTCCGTTGCCGGCCCGGGTTCCGCCTCGGGGTCCGGCGCGGGTCCGGGGTCCAGGGAGACGTCCAGGAGCCTTTCGGCGGCGGGCGGTTCGGGCTGCTGCGGCACGGTGACGGGCTCGGCGGCCGGGTCGAGGAGCGACGGGACGGGTTCGGCGGCCGGCTGTGTGGCGGGTTCCGCGGGGGCCGGCGCGTCGGCGAGGGTCTGGGTCTGCACGGGGGCGACCTCCAGGGTGATCGCTGCGGAAGCGGCAGAAAGGCCGGGTACGGATGCGGCCGAGCCGCCGTCCGTCCCGTACGTCAAGAGGGGTACCGCGGGGGTTTCCGGGGGCGTACGCCCGGGCCCGCCGCGCTCCGAGGACTCAGGCACCGCTTCTCAGTGTGGAGTACGACACAGGCCTGCCACGAGGGGCGTGCGAGCACTTTTTGAGTCCGGTCCGTGACCGGACGGCTACCGGGGGGTGCTTCCCGGGGCCTAGGGGGAGGGGGAACAGATCCCGTAGGGGACACGAGGGCCCCCTGCGGGGCCACAACAGGGGTGGGGCGGGGGTTATTCCAGCGGGGGTTCTCCAGCAGGAGGGTTGCTCCAGCAGGGGGTTGCTCCAGCGGGGGCCGCAGGTGGTGCATCGCTGATCGAGGCCGATCGGGGAGAAGGGAGACACTTCCTGCCGCGTGTATCGCTGATCGGGGAACCACGTCCTACGCGTGTACCGCTGATCGGGATACGCCTCCTACAGCGCGGCGTAGCCCCGTTCGCGCAGGGACTGGCCGTACTGCTGGAGGACCCAGAGTTCGTTCTGTACGGCGGTCAGGTGCTCGGGGTCGGCGCGTGGGCCGAGGCGCTGGAGGGTGCCGCGGATCTCCGTGACGCGGCGGTTGACGGCGGCGAGGCGGACGGCGACCAACTGGACGCCGGCGTAGGCCTCGTCGGGGTCGCGGCGGGTGTGCAGGGGCTCCACGGCGAGCTCGGTGACCATGGCGCGGACCGTGTCGTCGGGGGCGGCGTCGCGGACCCGGGGGACGTAGGTGTTGTCGGCGGCGCCGGCCGCTGCGCCGCCGGCGTCCTCGATGCACTGGCGGACGACGGCGTAGGGCGGGGCGGTGAACTCATCGGCGCCGTAGGCGTCGAAGGCCGGGGAGACCAGGTCGGGGCGCTGTAGGGCGAGCTTGAGCAGTTCGCGTTCGACCCGGTGGGCGGGGCTGCGGAGGTTGAGGGCCGGGCCGCTGGGGCCGGGGCCGGGGGCGGGGCGGGCCTGTTCGGGGGCGGGGGCCGGGCCGCGGTGCTGTCGGCGGCCCTGGTCGGGTCCGCCGTCGCGGCCGCGTTCGCGGGCCCAGCGGGCGAGCTGGCTGACCCGGCGGACGACGAACTGGGTGTCCAGGATGCCGAGCATGCCGGCGAGCTGGACGGCGGATTCGTGCTGGATGGAGCTGTTCTTGATGTGGGCGACGATGGGCGCCGCTTCGTCGAGGGCGGCGGCGCGGCCCACGGTGGTGTCGAGGTTGTGGCGCGAGACGACGTGGCGGAGGGCGAACTCGAAGAGCGGGGTGCGGGACTCGACGAGGTCGGCGACGGCCTGATCGCCCTTGGCGAGGCGCAGGTCGCAGGGGTCCATACCGCCGGGGGTGATGGCGATGGAGGTCTCGGCGGCGAACTTCTGGTCGTCCTCGAAGGCGCGTAGGGCGGCCTTCTGGCCTGCGGCGTCGCCGTCGAAGGTGAAGACGACCTCGGAGCCTGAGTTGTCCATCAGCAGCCGGCGGAGGATCTTGATGTGGCCCTCGCCGAAGGAGGTGCCGCAGGTGGCGATGGCGGTGGTGACGCCGGCCAGATGGCAGGCCATGACGTCCGTGTAGCCCTCGACGACGACGGCGCGGTTGGTCCTGGCGATCTCCTTCTTGGCGAGGTCGATGCCGTAGAGGACCTGGGACTTGCGGTAGAGGGGGGTTTCGGGGGTGTTGAGGTACTTGGGGCCGTTGTCGTCGTCGCGGAGCTTGCGGGCGCCGAAGCCGACGACCTCGCCGGCGATATCGCGGATGGGCCACATCAGGCGGCCGCGGAAGCGGTCGATGGGGCCGCGGCGGCCCTCCTGGGCGAGGCCGCAGAGGACCAGTTCCTTGTCGCTGAAGCCGCGGCCGCGCAGGAAGCGGGTGAGGTGGTCCCAGCCGGCCGGGCTGTAGCCGACGCCGAAGTGCTGGGCGGCGGCCTGGTCGAAGCCGCGCTCGGCGAGGAACTTACGGGCGATCTCGGCCTCGGGGCTGCCCAGCTGCTCGACGTAGAACTGGGCGGCGGCTTTGTGGGCCTCCACCAGGCGGGTGCGCTCGCCCTGCTGGCGGCCGGGGGTGTAGCCGCCCTCTTCGTAGCGCAGGGTGATGCCGGCCTGGGAGGCGAGCCGCTCGATGGTCTCGGCGAAGGAGAGGTGGTCGATCTTCATGATGAAGTCGACGGTGTCGCCGCCCTCCTGGCAGCCGAAGCAGTGGTACAGGCCCTTGGCGGGGCTGACGTGGAAGGACGGGGACTTCTCGTCGTGGAAGGGGCACAGACCCTTGAGGTTGCCGCCGCCGGCGTTGCGGAGCTGGAGGTACTCGGACACGACGGCGTCGATCGGGACCGCGTCCCGTACCGCCTTCACATCGTCATCGTTGATCCTGCCTGCCACGCGTGAATTCTACGGTGGGGGTCGGACACTCCTGGCCGCCGAGGCGTGCCGGCGGGGGTCAGGCCATCAGTTCCGTGAAGCGGTCCAGGCCGATGTTGCCACCGGAGATGATCACGCCGATGCGGGGCGGGAGCGGGGCGAGGCGGCCGGTGAGGAGGGCGGCCAGGGCGCTGGCTCCGCTGGGTTCGGTCACGATCTTGAGGCGTTCGAAGGCGAATTTCATGGCGGCGCGGATCTCGTCGTCGCTGACCAGGACGACGGAGTCGAGCAGCCGCCGGTTGATCGAGAAGGTGAGGGTGCCGGGGGTGTCGACGGCCTGGCCGTCGGCGATGGTGTGCGGCACGGGGATGGTGACGGGGTGGCCTGCGGCGAGGGAGCGCAGGGTGTCGTCGCCGGTCTCGGGCTCGACGCCGATCATGCGGATGCCCGGGGCGAGGGCGGTGGCGGCGGTGGCCGAGCCGGCCATCAGCCCGCCGCCGCCGAGGGGCGCGAGCAGCGCGTCGAGCGGGCCGGTGTCCGCCAGCAGTTCGAGGGCGGCGGTGCCCTGGCCGGCGATGATGTGCGGATGCTCGTAGGGCGGGATGAGGGTCAGGCCGCGTTCTTCGGCGAGCTGGTGGGCGAGGGCGGCGCGGTCGGCGGTGTAGCGGTCGTAGCGGACGATCTCGGCGCCGTATCCGGCGGTGGCGTCGAGCTTGGACTGCGGGGAGTCCTCGGGCATCACGAGGACGGCGTGGCTGCCGAGCTCGCGTGCTGCCAGGGCGACGGCCTGGGCGTGGTTGCCCGAGGAGTACGCGGCGACGCCGCGGGCCAGCTGCTCGGACGTGAGCCGGGAGAGGGCGTTGTAGGCGCCGCGGAACTTGAAGGCGCCGACGCGCTGGAAGTTCTCGCACTTGAGGTGGATCTCGGCGCCGGTCAGTGCGTCGAGGGTGCGGGAGCGGAGCACGGGCGTGCGGTGGGCCACGCCCGCCAGCCGCCGGGCGGCGTCCCGGACGTCGTCGAAGGTGACGGCGTCCGGGGCGGGGCCGGCGGGTCGGGTGGGGCTGCCGGGTCCACCTGTTCCGCTGGGGCTCGTCATACGCGCACGCTACGGGAGCAGTGATGCGAGCGGAACCTCAGGATCGGCCAGGGTGGCGGGGTCGAGGGGCCGGCCGGAGCGGATGAGGCGCTGGATGGTCTCGGCGACGTCCCAGACGTTGACGTTCATCCCGGCGAGCAGCCGGCCGTCGGCGGCGAGCCAGAAGGCGATGAACTCCCGCTTGGCGACGTCGCCGCGGCAGACGACCTGCGCGTAGGAGCCGGGCGGGGCGTAGCCGGAGTACTCCATGCCGACGTCGTACTGGTCGGAGAAGAAGTACGGGATGCGGTCGTAGCTGATGTCCTGGCCGAGCATGGCGCGGGCGGCGGCGGGGCCGCCGTTGAGGGCGTTGGCCCAGTGTTCGACGCGCAGGCGGGTGTCCAGGAGGGGGTGGTCGGCGGCGGCGACGTCGCCGGCGGCGTAGATGTACGGGTCGGAGGTGCGCAGCGCGGCGTCCACCGCGATGCCGCCGCCGGCGTCGCGGTCGACGAGGTCCAGTCCGGCCTGTTCGGCGAGGGCGGTGCGCGGGGCGGCGCCGATCGCGGCGAGCACGTCGTGGGCGGGGTGTTCCTCGCCGTCGTCGGTGCGCACCGCGAGCACCATGCCGTCCTGGCCGATGATCTCGGTGAAGCGGGCGCCGAAGTGGAAGCGGACGCCGTGTTCGCGGTGCAGCTCGGTGAAGAGGCCGCCGAGTTCGGGGCCGAGGATGCCGTGCAGGGGGGTGGGGGCCGGTTCCACGACGGTGACTTCGGCGCCGTAGGTGCGGGCGGCGGCGGCGACCTCCAGGCCGATCCAGCCGGCGCCGGCGATGACCAGCTGCCCGTTCTCGCGGCCGAGGGAGGCCAGGACGCCGCGCAGCCGTTCGGCGTGGGCGAGGCGGCGCAGGTGGTGGACGCCGGCCAGGCCGGTGCCGGGGATGTTCAGGCGGCGGGGTTCGGCGCCGGTGGCCAGCAGCAGCTTGTCGTAGACGATCAGGGTGCCGTCCCCGAGGCGTACGGTCTTGGCCGTGGGGTCCAGGTGGACGGCGGGCTGGCCGAGGTGGAGCTCGATCTGTGCCTTGGCGTACCAGGCGGGTTCGTGGATGAAGACGCTGTCGCGCTCTTCCTTGCCGAGCAGGTACCCCTTGGACAGCGGGGGGCGCTCGTAGGGGTGGTCGCGCTCGTCGCAGATGAGGATCACCCGTCCGGTGAAGCCCTCCGAGCGGAGCGTCTCCGCGGCCTTCGCTCCGGCCAGGCCACCCCCGACGATGACGAACGTCTGGTGTGCGTCGACCACTTGCTTCCTCCTCGTTGCGGTGCCGTACGTCCGCGTCGGCGTCCGTTGACGCCCCCCGGTGTGCTCCCCCCGATGTGCCCCTGGTGTGCCCCCGGTGTTTCCCCGGGTGCTTTTCCGGTAGATGTGTGCGGCGCCGTCGGGGTTCCCGTTCGGTGTGCGCGGGGGCCCCGTTGGCATCCGGTCGGCTCTGAGCGTCCCGCACGCAGCGTGAGGGGGGAAGAGGGACTTCCCCCTAGGGTCACCCTCGGTTGCGCTCTGTGTTACCAGGGCGTCGGGTGAGACGGGCATGCAGCGAGCGGGCCGAGAGGTCGGTCAGGGCCGCGATCTGGTCGATGACGGCGCGCATCCGCGCGGTGTCGTCGGGGGCCGCGTCGAAGAGTGAACGGAACTGCGGATCAAGGCCGTCGGGGGCGCGGGCGAGCAACGCCTCGGCCAGTTCGGCGATGACGATGCGCTGGTCGGCGCGGAGCGCTTCCTGGTCGGGGCGCTGCATGACGTAGCGGTCGGCGACGGCCTTCAAAACGGCGCATTCCAGCCGGGTTTCGTCCGGAACCACCAGCTGCGCTCCGTAGCGGGTGAGCCGCCCGCTCCCCCACTGCGCGCGGGTCGCGCCCTCCGCGGCCAGGCAGAAGCGGCCGATCAACTGGCTGGTGGCGTCCTTGAGGCGGGCCTGGGCGAGTGCGGAGCCGTCGTAGCCGTGCGGCCACCACTCCTGTTCCAGGAGGCGGTCCAGCGCGGCGGCCAGCTCTTCGGGGCCGGCGCCCGGCGCATAGCGTGCGGCGGCGACCGTGAAGATCTCGGCGCGTTCGGCGTCGGCGAGCAGGAGGTTGGGGTCGAGGTGCCCGGCGTGCAGTCCGTCCTCGACGTCGTGCACCGAGTACGCGACGTCGTCGGACCAGTCCATGACCTGTGCCTCGAAGCTCTGCGCCCCGTCGGGCGTGCCCTGCCGGAACCAGTCGAACACCGGCAGGTCGTCCGCGTAGACCCCGAACTTCCTGGAGCCCGGGTCGCTGGGGTGCGCGCCGCGCGGCCAGGGGTACTTGGTGGCGGCGTCGAGGGCGGCGCGGGAGAGGTTGAGGCCGACGCTGTGCGCCGAGCCGTCCGGGGCGGGCACGAACCGTTTGGGCTCCAGACGGGCCAGCAGCCGCAGCGACTGGGCGTTGCCCTCGAAGCCGCCGCAGGGCGCGGCGACTTCGTTGAGGGCCTGCTCGCCGTTGTGCCCGAAGGGCGGGTGGCCGAGGTCGTGCGCCAGACAGGCGGTCTCGACCAGGTCCGGGTCGCAGCCGAGGGCGGCGCCGAGCTCCCGGCCGACCTGGGCGCACTCCAGGGAGTGGGTCAGCCGGGTGCGCGGGCTGGCGTCCCAGGCGTAGGTGAGCGCGCCGGGGGCGACGACCTGGGTCTTTCCGGCCAGCCTGCGCAGCGCGGCGGAGTGCAGCACCCGGGCGCGGTCGCGCTGGAAGGCGGTGCGGCCGGGCCGTTTGTCGGGTTCGGGGACCCAGCGCTCGGTGTCGGCCGCGGTGTAACCGGGGAGGGTCGGTGGTGTGCCCGTCATACAGCGACGGTAGCCGCCCTGGAGCTCTCGGAGTCGGATCCGGTGCGCGCGAGGAGCGCCTGGTCGTAGCGGTGCAGGACCAGACGGGCCAGTGCCGGGTGGTCGCCCAGGGGTGCGGCGGCGGTCTGCGGGGCGGCGTCGGCGCACTGGGTGGCGAAGCGGCCGGGTGCGGTGAAGCAGGAGGCGACGGCGATCCGTTCGTGGCCGCGGGCGGTCAGCTCCCGGACGGCTTCGGGGACGGTGGGTGCGGCGGCCGACGCGTAGGCGGGCAGGACGGGGAGGCCGCCGAGCCGGTCGGAGAGGAGCCGGGCGGTGCGCTCGGTGTCCTGGGCGGAGCGGGCGGCGCGGGAGCCGGCGGCGGCCAGGACGACCGCCGTGCAGCCCCGTCCGGAGGCGGCGCCGGCCTCCAGCAGCCGGCCGTGCAGCGCCTCGGCGAGGAGCGGGTGCGGGCCGAGCGGGGCGGCGATCCGGCCGGTCAGATGGGGTGCGGCGGCCAGTGCGGCGGGCAGGTCGTGGGTGACGTGGTACCCATGGCCGAAAAGCAGCGGTACGAGGACGGCCTCGCCGTGCAGCCCTTCGAGGGTGTCGGCGAGCAGCGGCTGGTTGAGCTCGATGTGTCCGAGCCGTACGGGCAGTCCGGGGCGGAGCGCACGGACCCGGTCGAGGAGCGCGCGGATCGTGGGCAGGGCGCGCGGATCGCGGCTGCCGTGGGCCACGGCGACGAGGGTGGGGGCAGTGGGCCCCGGCTGGCGGAAGCCGTGCAGCCGGACCTGGCAGAGCTGGGTGCTCAGCTGGGCGGTGATCTCGGCGGCGAGGTCCCCCGTGCCGAGGGGTGCGGCGTGCGGGGCGAGCGGCGGGTGCGAGGCGTGCGACAGGGACGCGTGCGGGAGCGACGGGTGGTCGGCCCCCGTGCGGGTGGACCCCGTACGGGCGGACCCCGGGTGGGCGGGCGACGGGTGGTCGTGCCCCGGGCAGGAAGGGGGGTGCGGTATCGGCGCCGTCATGACGTGAGCGTGGCAGCCGGGCGTTGCGGTGCCGTTTCCCCGCCGCGAAATCCGTGTTCCGGCCGGCTGCCGCCCCGGCTGCCCGCGCTGTGCGTCAGGGCCGCCCGGCTAGGGGGTGTCCGCCTCGTGGGCGTCGATCTCCTTGAGGTACGTGGCGCGCACCGCCTCATCCAGGAAGGACGCGCGGAAGGAGTTACGGGCCAGGGTGCGCAGCGTCGGCGCGTCGAGGCCGAGGGCATCGCGTACCGCGGTGAAGTTGTCCTCTACGTAGCCGCCGAAATACGCCGGGTCGTCGGAGTTGACGGTCACCAGCAGCCCGGCATCGAGCATCGCGGGCAGCGGGTGGTCGGCCAGGTCGTCGATGACCCGCAGCCGGACGTTCGACAGCGGGCAGACAGTCAGCGGCACCTGCTCGGCCACCAGGCGGGCGACCAGCCGCTCGTCCTCCATGCAGCGCACGCCGTGGTCGATCCGGTCCACACCGAGGACGTCCAGGGCCTCCCACACATACGCGGCGGGGCCCTCCTCCCCCGCGTGCGCGACGCACTTGAGCCCGGCCTCCCGGGCCCGTGCGAAGACCTCCTGGAACTTCGACGGCGGGTGCCCGACCTCGGCCGAGTCCAGACCGACGGCGGTGATCCGGCCGAGGTACGGGCGGGCCGCCTCGAAGGTCTCCAGGGCCGATGCGGCGCTCTCGTCGCGCAGGAAGGACATGATCAGGCGGGTGCTGATGCCGTAGGTCTCCTCGGCGGCGTCGAGCGCCCGGGCCAGGCCGTTGATGACGGTGCCGATCGGGACGCCGCGCGCGGTGTGCGCCTGCGGGTCGAAGAAGATCTCGGCGTGCCGTACGCCCTGCTCCTTGGCGCGGGCCAGATAGGCGTGGGTGAGGTCGGCGAAGTCGTCCTCGGTGCGCAGTACGGCCATCAGCGCGTAGTAGAGGTTCAGGAACGACTGGAGATCCGTGAAGGAGTAGGCACGGCGCAGCTCCTCCTCGGTGGCGTAGGGCAGCGTGACGCCGTTGCGCGCGGCGAGCGCGAAGGCGAGACCGGGCTCCAGGGTGCCCTCGATGTGCAGATGCAGCTCCGCCTTCGGCAGCGGCCGGGGCGCGGTGCGGGCGGAGGGGCCGGACGGGTCTGCGGGGTCTGCGGGAGAGGGAGCCACGCGGTCACACCTGTTCTGCGGTACGGGAGGGGTCGCCTTCCGCGGCACGGGAAGGATCATCCAGATTAGCCGCGCGGGCCCCGCGCCAGTCGCCGCCCACGATGGGCGTGGCAGTGGCCCGCAGCCGGGCGGCGAGCGGTTCGGCCGCCAGGTAGACCCAGGCCCGTACGGTCCTGCCGCCTGGCCGGGCGACCGTCCTGCCGTCCGCGCTGCCGTCCGTCCCGCCGTCCGCGCACTCGGCCTCGGTGACCCTCCGCTCGTAGAGGTTCGCGCGGTCGCCGGGCGTGTAGCCCTCCAGCCGGTCCAGCGCGGCCAGGACCTCGTCGTAGTCGGCCTCGCGGGGCCACACGAGGGCGCCGTGCACCACCGCATCCGCGGGCCCGGCGACGGCGTACGGATATCCGGGGCCGTCGTAGAGCAGCGCACCGCCGATCCGGGCCGGCTCCTCGCGCGCGGTCCGGCCGCGCAGGGCCCAGGCGTGGTTCGCCTCACCGGGGCGCAGCGTTCCGTAGACGAAGAACGGCAGCCGCTCGGGCTCGGTGGTCATGCTGGTGCGTTCCTCTCCGGGGCGGCAGGGCGGGGGCCTTGGGCGCGTGCCTCGCCGGGCGCGAGGCCGGATGCCCCTGCAACCATCATCGGCCGCCGGGCGTCGCTTGCTACGAGATCGATCGCCGTCAACCGCAGTCGATCGCAATCAACCGCAGTCGGTCGCTGCCGATTGCTGTCGATCGCTGTCGATCGCTGGCGGCATGACCGGATGTGACAGGGACGGGGCTGAGGATGCCAGGGCTCATACAGCGGATGTGGAGCGGGGTGCGCCGCGTACGGCTGCCCCGTACCCGGCGCGGGCAGCGCCGCGCCTACCAGGCCGTGGTGGCCGCGACGGTGCTCGCCCTCGCGCCCGCGACCTGGATGAACGCCACCGCGGGCCCGCGGGTGCACACCGTCGCCGACGCGCCCTCGGCCCCGGTCGCCATCGTCTTCGGCGCGGGCCTGTGGAACGGCGAGCCGTCCCCGTACCTCGCCCACCGGCTGGACGCGGCGGCCGCGCTCTACGACCGGGGCAAGGTCCGCGCGGTCCTGGTCACCGGCGACAACAGCCGGCACGACTACGACGAGCCGGACGCGATGCGTTCCTATCTGGTGCGGCACGGCGTCCCGGCCCGGAAGATCGTCAGCGACTATGCGGGCTTCGACACCTGGGACTCGTGCAGCCGGGCCCGCCGGATCTTCGGTGTGGAGCGGGCGGTGCTGGTCAGCCAGGGGTTCCACATCCGGCGCGCGCTGGCGCTGTGTGAGGCGGCCGGTGTGGAGGCGCACGGTGTCGGGGTCGCCGCCCGGCACGATGTGACCTGGGCGTACGGCGGCGTGCGGGAGATCTTCGCGGCCGGCAAGGCGGCGTTGGAGGCGGCGCTGCGGCCCGATCCGCACTTCCTCGGGCCGCACGAGAAGGGGGTGACGGAGGCGCTGCGCTAGCGCTCCCCGCCACCCCTCCGTCAGTCCCGCGGGTCCGTCAGGCCTGGGCCGCGCGGGAGTACAGGCTGAGGACCTTCCCCCCGAAGTACGGGCTGTAGGAGGTCCGGTCGGCGTCCGGCCCCTTGGGGCCACCGCCGTTGAGCCCGCCGATCAGGCCGATGACCCGGCCGGTGCCGGCCTCCTCGTCGAAGTCCGTCAGCCAGGGGCTGCCCGAGGTGCCGCCGTAGAACCCGGCGCAGTCCAGGCGCATTTGGTGGGTATCGGCCAGTCGGGCCGTGTGGGTGGCGCAGCGGACCGCCCGGTCCTCAGGGTCGTTGCGGACCTTGGGGTAGCCGATGACGGTGACGTCGTTGGCGTAACCGGGCGTGGGCGTCAGGAGGTTGCCGCCGGTGACGTCTTCGAGGGAGCGGCCGCGGTCGTCGTCGGCGACGGTGGCGAACGCGAAGTCGAGGTCGGCCTTGTCACCGGTCGTGCCGCGGTCGGGGTAGGCGAAGGACTTCTCGATCGCCCACACCCCGTGCGGCTGGGTGGTGGCGCCGGAACGGTACTGCGGGACGAACGCGGCCCGGGCGCCCGGGTTGCAGTGCCCGGCGGTGAGGATCAGGTTGCGGTGCGGGCTGTGCACCACGCTCGCGGTGCAGTGGTGCGCGCGGGCGTCCCCGTCGACGGAGAAGAGCACACCGACGGACGGGACGCCGTCGAAGTGCTGTGCGGTGTCGGGGACTTTGGCCGCGGCGCCGGTGGGTTTGGCCGGAGTGGCGCTCGGCGAGGCGGAGGTGGCGGCCGGCGAGGCAGCCGCGGCGGTGGGCGAGGCGGACGCGCCCGTGGGTGAGGAAGCCGCGCCGCTGGGCGAGGCGGACGGGGCCGGGGGCTCGTCACCGGCCGGTGCGGCGGCCGCCATCCGCTCGGCAGTCCAGTAGGCGGCGGCGTCCTGGCTGGTCCAGGAGGCGTCCGGGGCGGTGCTCGGCCGGCCGGCGCCCGATGTGCCGCTCCGGGAGCCCTCGGCCGCATGACCGGCGGGCGCGGTGGCCAGGCACATCGCCATGCCGAGCACGGCCGTCACCGCGCGGCGCCGGCGCGGCTGCGGCCGGGCGTGCCGCGGCGAGCCGGTCCGTTGCACGGAGGCCGGCTGCATGGAGGCCGACTGCGTGGAGTCCGGCTGCATGGAATCCCGCTGCATATCAGCTCGTCTCCTCTGCGACCCACGACAGATAACCGGCGCCGCCCTTGGTGACCGGGGTGGCGATGATCTCGGGGGTGTCGTAGTCGTGTGCCTGGAGGAGATAGCTCTCCAGCTCCGGGTAGCGCGCCTGTGCCGTCTTGAACAGCACCTGCCACTCCCGTGTGGTCTCCACCGCACCGTCCCAGCGGTAGACCGAGGTCACCGGCGCGCTGATCTGTGCACAGGCGGCGAGCCTGCCCTCGATCGCACCGCGCGCCAGCCGCTCGGCCTTCTCCTCGCTGTCGGTGGTCGTCATGACGGTCAGAAACCCGCCCGGCTGCCCGGCCGGTCCGGGCTGTTCGCTCAGGGCTGTGGGGTCGGCCACTGTTGCGCATCCTTCGTGTGGGGGGGGACAGGGGACGCTGGGGCTTCTCGCTCGGATCGGCCCGGGCCGCATCGTACGGACCGAGATGATCATCGCGTAAGTGACGGGCCCGCTCGGGAACGGTTAGCACCCGGACGCCGGGCCCGCCCAGCTCCGCCCCGCCCCGCCGAGCCGCGGACCGCCGTACCTCCCCGGCGCACGGGGTCCGGGGTCCGGCGTCCGGGATCCGGAGCCCGGGGACGATGCCCCGGTTGCGTCCGCCCGGGCAACGGCAACGATGGAAAGGGAGCCCGCAGCCGGTCCCGCATGCGAAAGGCCAGCATCATGGACGATCTCATCGCGCTCACCCGCCACCAGCTCGACGAGGCCAGGACCGCCGCCCACGGGCGCAGCGCCCACCTCTTTCTGCACAACGGCCCGCTGCGGCAGACCGTGATCGCACTGGTCGCGGGCGCCTCACTGGACGAACACAATGCGCCGCTGGCGGCGAGCCTCCAGGTGCTGCACGGCCGGGTCCGGCTGACCGGGGCCGGTGGTGGCCAAGAGCTGACGGCTGGTCAGGTCGCCATGATGCCGGGCGAACGGCACGGACTGGAGGCCGTCGAGGACTCGGCAGTGCTGCTGACGGCCGTCACGGAGGTGACAGCGCTGGTGCGCCCGAAGAGGAAGCTGGTGGCGGCGGTCGCCCGGGTAACGCGGAGGACGTCAGCGGGCTTCATGCATTTCTGAAAGTTGCATAGCTTCGCGTCCCTACGGGCTCGGGACCGGCTCCGTACGGCTTCGGAGCAGGTCCCGAGCCCGTACAGGCGCTCAGGCCGCCAGCCACTGGTCGTACGCCAGCTTGCACAGCAGCGCGATCACCACGACCACCAGCACCCCGCGGACGAACCCGGCACCGCGCTTGAGCGCCATCCTGGCGCCGACCATCCCGCCGACGAGGTTGAACAGCGCGAGCAGGGCGCCCAGTTGCCACAGCACGGTGCCCTGGATCGCGAACATCGTCAGCGCACCGACGTTGGTGCAGACGTTGACGACCTTGGCGGTGGCGGACGAGGTGACCAGGTCCATGTGCAGCACCGCGGCGAGCGCGATGACCAGGAACGCACCGGTTCCGGGCCCGATCAGGCCGTCGTAGAAGCCGATGCCCAGGCCCGCGACCAGGATGGCCGCCAGCACCCGCTGCCGGGAAACCGGGCCCGAGGGTGCGGGGGCGGTGCCGAAGGCCGGGCGGAAGAGGATGAACGCGAGCACCGCCAGCAGCACGGCCATGATCAGCGGGCGGAGCACCTCGCTGTTGATACCGGCCGCGAAGAACGCCCCGGCCAGCGAACCGGCGACCGCGGCGAGCCCGATCCGCAGTGCGGTGCGGACATCGATCGGGGCCTTGCGGACGTAGGTGACGGCGGCCGCGGTGGTCCCCACGATGGCGGTGGACTTGTTGGTGCCGAGGACGTAGGCGGCGGGGGTGTGCGGCAGGCCGACCAGCAGCGCGGGGAGCAGCAGCAGTCCGCCGCCGCCCACCACGGCATCGATCCAGCCCGCGGCGAGTGCGGCCAGGCAGAGCAGGGTCAGGGCGAAGAGCGATATGTCAGGGGGCACCGGTTGATCTTATGAACCGTGCCCGGACCAGGCTTCGGTTTTACCGTGCCGCGGCGTGAGCGGTCAGCGCACGGCCGAGTCCGGATGCGCCGCGTCCCACGGGGTGACGACCCGACCCGACGACCGCCCTCGCACCCGTTTTGGCCGTCAACTCGCCCTCACTGGTGGTGTACTGACGCATCGCCGCCCCGTCACACGGGACACTCGGGCCACAATGCCGTCATGACCGAACAAGCATCCACCCCCGCCCGCGCCCTGTTCCGCGCCCCCCAGGACGGCGAGCTCATCGACGTCGCCGGCGTCGAGCACTTCTTCCGGCTCACGGCCGAGCACACCGGCGGGCGCTTCGCCTTCGAGGAGTTCCGCCTCGCGCCCGGCACCATAGGCGCCAGACCACATGTGCACGACGGACACGACGAGTACTTCTACGTCCTTGAGGGCGAGCTGACGCTCCACAACGGGGACGGCGAGGTGACGGCCGGCCCCGGGCATCTGCTCGCCGCCACCCGCGGCACCCCGCACGGCTTCCGCAACGCCGGCCCGACCACCGCACGCGCCCTGTGCCTCTACACCCCCGCCGGCTACGAAAACTACTTCCGCGACGTCCATGCCGCCGTCAGCGCCGGCACCGAGGCGACCGAGGAGCTGCTGGCCGAATTCCGCAGCCGCTACCGGACCAGCTCCTACCGCACTCCTACGGAGTCGCAGGGCTAAGGGCTGTCCCGTAAAGCCTGGACGTGATCTACCTGATAGGCGGCCCGCCACGGGTGGGCAAGAGCACCCTCGCGTGGATGCTGCTGGAAAGAGAGGGCATCCCGGGATGCCCGACCGACGCCCTGGTGTCGATGCTTCAGCGCGCTGCACCCGAGCACGGTGTGCGGCACGGTACGCATCCGGACAAGGCAGTGCTCGCCCAGCCGTTCCTCATCGAGTTCATCCGTGCATCTGCGGAGGCTCTCGATGACTCCGATCCCGAGGACGGCTACGCGATCGAGGGGGACATCGTCACACCGGCGACGGCCACGGCCGCCGCTGGTCTCGGGATACCACTGACCTCTGTCTTCCTTGGAAATACGAAGCTGACCCCCGAACACCTGCGGATAGCCCCGGACTGGCTCGAAGGAGCCGACGACACCACCTACCGGGAGATCGCCGCGTGGGTCAGGGAGCAGAGCACTGCCCTGCGTGAAGCGTGTGCGGCCAGCGGGCACGTCTACGTCGAGTTGGGGACCGGCTTCACGCAGGGCATCGAGCGGGCCTACTCGACACTGATGGAGAGGGCCTGACCGCCCGGCCCGCACCCGCGAACACTTACGGGACAGCCCTTGGGCTCCGGCCCCATGGACATGCCGGGATGCGCCATTCCAGTGGCGGTGCTCTACTTGGGATAAATGTGCAGATTCGCGGACCCCAGGGGCTTACCGCGAATTCCTTCATGCCTCGCGGGGGGGTGCACAGCGCGAGAGGAGAAGTCATGAGTACGGATGACCTCGTGCAGACACCCTACGGTCTCGTTCCTCGCTCCGAAGTGATGCAGATCAACCGGGAAGAGACCGTCAAAGTGGTCGAGGGGCGCCTGAAGAAATTCGACGTCCATACCGACAACCTGCTGGACGACCTGGGCCCGGTGGCGGACGAGGCGCTGACCGCCGATCCGTACGCCTACGCCGCACGTCTTCGGGGCGCCCCGTCGCCCGCGGCGCGGAAATCCGTCGACGGACAAAAGGGGGACGAGCACCTGGCGTTGGACACCTCCCAGACGGACATCCAGTCGTTCCGGACAACGTGGACCGTGCCGTCCAAGCCCAGGAACCCGTCCAGTCCGCACGTCTTCTTCCTCTGGAACGGCCTGTCCGGCGGCGCGCTGCAACCGGTGCTGGACTGGCACAACAACACCTCCGGTGAAGCGAGCTACGGCATCGCGAACTGGGCCTATATTGCCGGGAAATACGTGCACGGTTCCCATCTCTATGTCGACCCGGGAACGCCCCTCACCGGCGCCATCCAATTCCGTTCGCAGATCAGCTCGGGCTATAAGTACACGCTGGGATTCGTCGGCTTCCCCGATGCCGATTTCACGGTCGTACGCCCGCCCGCACAAGGCCCGGCGGACGGCGTCATCCTGTGCTACGAGCCGTACTTCGACACCGCGGACGCCTCGGCCCAGCCGCCCGACCAGAGGGTTGACTTCACGCAGATCAACCTCAAGAAGCAACCGGGATACCTCACGCCGTCGTCGATCAACTGGGATCCGGTGGGCGGCATGAAGGTGGTCGACAACAGCGGCTCTCATGGCGAGGTCGACTACTACTTCCAGCACTCGCAGTAGCGTCCCCTCACGAACCTAGTTCAGGGCACTGCCCGACTGATCGGTGGCCAAGGAGGCGAGGACGCGGAGTCCGTCGTGGCTGGCAGTGCCTGCCGCTGCGGTCCAGATGACCAGTTGCTGGTCGGGGTCGGTGCTGACGGTGAGGGTGTCCCAGTCAAGGGTGAGGTCACCGGCGACGGGATGATGGAATGTTTTGGTACCGAGGCTGCGGGTAGCGACGTGGCGCTCGCCCCACCACTGGCGGAACTGCTGGTTCTGGACCGACAGTTCGTTGACCAATTCGGCCAGACGGGGATCGCCGGGGTGCTTCGCCGCTTCCATGCGCAGCTGTGCGACGCAGGTACGGGCGACGGTTTCCCAGTCCGCATAGAGTTGCTTCATCGCCGGGTCGGTGAAGATGAGCCTGACGTAATTGCGTCGCTTCTCGGGAATGGCCGCGAAGTCCGTGACGAGAGCCGCTGCCAGCGCGTTCCAGGCAAGAATGTCCCCCCGGCGGCCCAGGACCATCGCGGGCGTCGAGGTGAGGTCGTCCAGCAAACGCTGCACCTGCGGCTGGACCCGCTGGCGCGCGCGGCGGCGCGGGCGGGCGTGGTCCTTGCCGGCGAGTTCATACAGGTAGTCGCGCTGGTCGTCATCCAGGTGCAGAACACGCGCCAGGACGCCCAGAACCGAAACCGATGCCTGCATGCGGCCCTGTTCGAGGCGGGTGTAGTAGTCGGTGCTGATGGCCGCGAGCTGGGCGACTTCCTCGCGGCGCAGGCCCTTGACCCGTCGCGGGGCCCCGCTGTCGGGCAGGCCCACTGCGCGGGGACTGAGTTCGGCCCGGCGGGCCTTGAGGAATTCGCCCAACTCGTTGCGCTGCGCGCTGGTGCTCATACATCCAGTGTGGCAGCTGACGCGACCTGGATGGGGGGATGAGTTTGTCCCCGGATAACTCCCTCCCAGGATGCAATTCTCCTCTTTGCTGGATCGTGGCGCGGTGCCAGGCTCCATGACCAGGCCCGGCAGCGACCCGGCCGCCGAAGTCAAGCCGTTACACAAGGTGAACACGTCGCATGGATTCGTCGGATGCCTTGAATCGCTTGGCAGATCGCTCGGCGAATCGCTCGGCGAATCGCTCGGCTTCTTCGGTGCGTAACGCTATTCCCACCGCGCGTAAAAGAAAGCAAAGTAGATGAAGACGAACGTCACCTTCCCCAGCAACGGCCTCACTCTCGCCGGACACCTGTACACCCCGGACACCCCGTCGGCCGGTCCCTCGCCTGCCGTCGTTGTCGGACACCCGGCCACCGGTGTGAAGGAGCAGACCGCGGCGGTCTACGCCGAGCGTCTCGCGGCGCGGGGTTTCGTTGTCCTGACCTTCGACGCCGCCTACCAGGGCGAGAGCGAGGGCGAGCCCCATGGGCTGGAGAACCCGTTCCAGCGGGCGGACGACTTCCGCAACGCGGTCTCCTACCTGACCACCCTTGACGACGTCGCCCCGGAGCGGATCGGCGTGCTCGGTATCTGCTCCTCCGGCGGGTACGTGGCCTTTGCGGCGCAGACCGACCACCGTATGAAGGCGGTCGCCACCGTCAGCGCCATGGACCTGGCGGGCTTCTTCAAGAGCGGCGACCCGGCGGGCTTCGCGACGATGGTCGAGGAGGCCGGCCGCCGACGCAGCGAGGAGGCGGCCGGCGAGGCGCCCGCTGTGGTCAGTGTGCTGCCGGAGGTGGACGACATCGATGCGTCGACCCCGGCGCTCGTCCGGGAGTCCGTCGAGTACTACAAGACACCGCGCGGTCGGCACCCGCGTGCCACGAATCTGTGGGTGGCGCGCAGCGCGGACCAGCTCGACCAGTACGACTCCTTCGCCCGGGTCGACAAGATCGCACCGCGCCCGCTCCTGATGATCGCGGGCACCGAGGCCGCCACCCGCCCGTTCAGCGAGCAGGCAGTCGCCAAGGCCGGCCGGACGGCGGAGCTCTTCGACATCAAGGGCGCGACCCACGTGGACCTGTACGACAAGGACGAGTACGTCACCCGGGCCGTCACGAAGCTGTACGAGTTCTTCGGCGCCCTTCTGGCTGCCTGATCCTGATCGGCAGTATCAACCGCTTCCGGCCATTTACCAGTTGAGGGCCCTGAGGGCCCCTACTGGGTATCAGGCCGGCGGTGCGCGAGAAGGATTCCCCCGAGCGTGCTCTCGGCCGAGCTGAGGGTCCTGTGTGCCTCGACGGTGAAGCCGGCATCGTTGAGCAAGGCGATCATTGCGCCGGGCCGGCGGCGATGGACGTAGACCTTCATCGGGTGGCCACCGTAGCCCTGGGTCTTCAGGTGTGACTCATCGCCGACGTGGAAGCCGAGCAGCAGCGGGGCACCGGGCCGCAGCACTCGCTGGAAGTGCGTGAGGACCGGGCCGATCTCGTCGTCGGGGATGTGGATCAGGGAGTACCAGGCGACCAGGCCGGCCATCGAGCCGTCGGCGAGACCGAGGTCCGTCATGGAGCCGACGTCGAACCGCAGGCCGGGGTGGTCACGCCGAGCCACCTCGATCATCCCGGGCGACAGGTCGATCCCGAACGCGTCCACGCCCAGTTCACGCAAGTGGGCCGAGATCCTCCCCGGCCCGCATCCCACGTCCGCAACCGGCCCTCCGCCGCTGGTGTGCACCAGATCGGCGAACACCGCCAGGACCGCGCGCTCTTCGGGTGTTTCGTCCAGGAGGTTGCGCACCTGGTCCGCATAGCTCGCGGCGACGGTGTCGTAGGAGGTCCGAGTGTCTTCCAACCAGCCGTCGGTGTTCAGTCCGCTTGCCACGACCGCAGGCTACCCAACACCCGACTGAGGTGATCTCCAACTCGCCCTCCCCTTCTGTCGGCTGCCCGCCGGGGCGTCGCGGGGCGACCGCGGCGTCCTGATCCCCTCTCGGACCGGCCGGACGGCGTCAACGCCTTGGCCGGCCAGGTCGTCGAGCTTCCAGTCGAGGTAGCGCTTGCCCGGGAAGGCCCGGCAGGTATCCCCACGGCCACCTGTTAAGCCCCATCCGCTTCAGCGGCGTCATCGGGGCCCCGCGCCGCCTGCCGCCCCGCCCGCCGGCAGATCCGGCACGGGAACGGGCACGGCGCTATGGCGGCACCCGGGGGCACGCGGACCACGGAGGGTGACGGCTGAGCGAGCAGGGGCGTCTCGGGGGCGCCGGGGCCCGGCTCTCCCTCGGTGGATGCGGGCGGCGGCGTCATCGGGCGCCCCGACTCAACGCGATCCGGTGCACGTCGGCGAGTGATTCGGCCAACTCGACGGTGAGCAGGTGCAGTTGCCCGCTCGTCCACCTCCGCCCGCGGAGCACGCGCCGCGCTTCATCGAGCAGATCGGCGGCCAGACCGAGCTGCGCCGCCTCGATGTCGTCGGCGACGCGGGATACGTATCCGGTCCCGTCGCCCGCCAGGAAGCACGGCTTGCCGTCCGGGCTCGTCCAGGGCAGGAGCCGGGCGGTTCGGGTGCCGGTGTGGGTGTCGACGTCGGCGTCCGTTGCGTCTGTCATGTCGTCAACCTCCTTGGGGTCTTCTCGGGTAACCGGATGTAGCCATTCGGTCACCGAGGCAACGCAACCGGCAATAGAATGGAGGTGGTTGAACCGGCGGCATTCAATGCTGTGGCCTGCCAGGATGCCGCCCTACGCACACATGTCGAGAGGTCATGGCGTTGGACGAGACGACCCCACCCGAGCACTTGAATCCGCTCCAGCGCTTCGGCCGCGACATCAGACAGGTACGGCTGGCCCGCAAGCTCACACAGAAGCACCTGGCCAAGGCGACGGGCTACACCGATGGCTACGTCAGCAAGGTCGAGTCCGGGACGCTGCTGCCCCGGCCCAGCGAGAAATTCGCCAAGGGCTGCGACACGGTGTTCGGGACGGGTGAGTTGTTCGCCGGGCTGCTGAAGAGGATCGAGGAGGGGGATCACCCGAGCTGGTTCGTTCCGTACCTCAACTTGGAGCGGAAAGCGTCGCGGATCCTGGACTACTCGGCGAACCTCGTGATGGGACTTCTCCAGACGGAGGACTATGCGCAGGCCATCTTCCGCGCGTACTTCTCCCTGGAGGAAGCGGAAGCGATCGAGGGCAAAGTTGCCGCACGCCTACGACGTCGCGAGGTGTTCGAGAGGGAGACTCCACCCCTCCTGTGGGCCATCCTCAATGAGGCGTGCCTGCGAACTGCCGTAGGTAACGCCGAGGTCATGGCCGGGCAGCTTGAGTACCTCCTGACTGCGGCGGCGTCACCCCACATCAAGCTTCAGATCATGCCGTTCTCTGCGGGTGCTCCTGCGGCGTCCACGAAGCCCTTCACTGTGCTGCGCTTCACGGACGCCCCCACGGTGCTCTACACAGAAACTCGGGTAGGAGGCAAGATGCACGACGCCGAACAAACGGTCGACGCAGCCCTGGACGACTATGATCTGCTCAGGGCGCATGCGTTGTCCCCGGATGGTTCACTGACGCTGATCAAGACTCTGCTTAAGGAGTACCGAGCATGAGCCCCGACTTGGAACTCGCCACCGCCACGTGGGTCAAGTCGTCCTACAGCGACGCCAACGGCGGGGAATGCGTCGAGTTCACCCGCGACTTCGCCTGGGTGAAGTCCTCCTACAGCGACGCCAACGGCGGGCAGTGCATCGAGTTCTCCCGCGCCCTCACCCACCCCCACGGCCTCGTCCCCGTCCGTGACAGCAAGGACCCGGACGGCCCGGCGCTCATCTTCCCCGCGGGCGGCTGGTCCGCGTTCATCTCGGCAGTCAAGCAAGGGCAGTTCACCATCTGAATCCGAGGAGTCCGATGAATCTGCGCGACGATGCCCATGCCCTGGCCGACGATCTCGTGCGGATGCGCCGCTCGCTCCACCGTATCCCCGAGACCGGGCTCGACCTGCCCCGTACTCAGGAGGCCGTGCTGGCCGAACTGGACGGGCTGCCGCTGGAGGTCAGGACCGGCCAGGGGCTCAGCTCCGTGACGGCCGTGTTGCGCGGCGCGCGGCCCGGTCCGGCCGTGCTGCTGCGCGGCGACATGGACGCATTGCCGGTCGCCGAGCGCACCGGGCTGGACTTCGCCGCCGACAACGGGCGGATGCACGCCTGTGGACACGATCTGCACACCACCATGCTCACCGGCGCCGCCAAGCTGCTCTGCGCCCACCGTGACCAACTGGCGGGCGAGGTGCTGTTCATGTTCCAGCCGGGTGAAGAGGGACATGACGGGGCGCGTCACATGCTGGACGAGGGGCTGCTGGAGGTGGCCGGGCAGCGTCCCGTGGCGGCGTATGCGATCCATGTGCTGTCGGCCGGGCTGGCCGGTGGGGCCTTCCGGACGCGTGGCGGTACGGCGATGGCGGCGTCCAATGTGCTGCGGGTGACGGTGCGCGGTGAGGGCGGGCACGGTTCGATGCCGCACCGGGCCAAGGACCCCGTGCAGGCGGCGTGCGCGATGGTGACGGCCCTGCAAGCCTGGATCACCCGCACCTTCGACGTCTTCGACCCGGTGGTTCTGACGGTGGGCACCTTCCATGCCGGCACCCAGCAGAACGTCATCCCGGAGACCGCCGTCTTCGAGGCGACCGTCCGCAGCTTCTCGGACGCCGCCCAGGCGCGGGTCAAGGACGGCACGGTGGAGGTGTGCCGGGGCATCGCGGCGGCGTACGGGGTGGGCGTGGAAGCGGACTTCGTGGAGATGTATCCGGTCACCGTCAATGACCACGCGGAGGCGGACTTCGCGGCGGGCGCGGTCCGCGAGGTGCTGGGCGAGGAGCGTTTTGTGCCGCAGCCGCAGCCGTTGCAGGGCTCGGAGGACTTCTCCCGCGTACTGGCCGAGGTCCCCGGCGCGATGCTCTTCCTCGGTGCGCCGCCGGCCGGGGCTGATCCCGAGCGCAGTCCCAACAACCACTCGCCGCTGGCGGAGTTCGACGATGCGGTGCTGGCGGACGGTGCGGCGGTGTACGCGGAGCTGGCGGCGCGGCGGCTGGGCGCGGCGTAAGCGGTCCTCGGTAACGGCGGTGGTCGCAACGCCGTCTGGGGCTCTCCGAGAACGGGCCGGTCCGAGCCGTTTCGATGGACTGCATGATCGGGCCGCTCACATCATGCGGCCGGGGCCCGCAAAAAGGGCCCCGGCCGCCGAATCGCTGGGAACTCATCCGCTGACGACGGCTGAAGAGTCCAACCGCGTGATCACGTGATGAGCTCTACCCCTTCTTTCCCGATTCGCCTGCGAATACGGTTCCCTTGAGGGATGGCCAGCCCTCTGTAATGGCCTTGGGGCCGTTGATGATCTTGTCATCCGTGGTACCCGGAGCGTAGTTCACCAGTGCGTACTGGTCCTCCGAGAAGAGATACACCTCTTCCGTGTTGGCGGGGGACTGGACGGCGGCGTCGATTCCGCTCTCGAATGCGGTCCCCTTGAGGGACGGCCAGCCCTCCGTGATGGACTTGGGACCGTTGATGATCTTGTCATCCGTGGTACCCGGAGCAGACTTCACCAGTGCGTACTGGTCGCCCTTGAAGAGATACACCTCATCCTTGCGGCTCGACCGCAATGCGGCGTCGATCCCCTTCTCGAATACGGTCCCCTTGAGAGACGGCCAGCCTTCTGCGATGGACTTGGGTCCATTGATGATCTTGTCGCCAGTGGTCCCGGGAGCATAGTTCACCAGCGCATACTGGTCGCCCTTGAAGAGATATACCTCTTCCGTGTTGGCAGGGGACTGGAACGCGGCGTCGATTCCGCTCTCGAATACGCTTCCCTTGAGAGAAGGCCAGCCCTCCGCGATGGACTTGGGGCCGTTGATGATCTTGTCGTCGGTGGTACCCGGAGCAGACTTCACCAGTGCGTACTGGTTGCCCCTGAAGAGATACACCTCATCCTTGCGGCTCGACCGGAACGCGGCATCGATCCCCGGGCAGGTCGAGTTCGATGATGTGGAACTGGCAGAACCGGCCGGGTCCGCGCTGCGTTTGCCCACTGGGCCAGATACGCCGCATGCCGCCGCGCCAGTGGCCAGTCCGCCCTGGGTGGCTTGGTTCTGGTAGTAGGCATAGGACGTCAGGAATGCGGTGGATCTGTCGTTGTGGGCAGGGTTGAGGATCACGATCATGCCGTCGAGCTGGCTCTCGCCGGTGGTGCGCCAGTAGACGTCTCCGCCGTTACGGCGAGCGAAGGAGTCCGTGGGATTCCTGATGGTGTCACGTATCATGTCCCGCCACTGATCGAAGTTGCACTGCCGTCCAAGGACGTTCTGGCACTCATTCTGATCGTGGACGTGCTTGGGGTACGAGTGTCCGGCCGCAAGGTCGGCCATCTCATTTACTTCCTCAGTTGTGAGCGTACGGGCGGGCTGGAAACCATTGACCGAAACAGCAGTTTCGGCTGTTCCCACCAGTGAGCCAACCGCGATCATGAGAGCGACAAGCCCGAGCATTATGCTCCGGAGGCGTCTCGGATATGGGCGCATGTACCTCGTGTTCCTTTCGTCGTTCCCCATACGTTTGCCTGGCACTCTGAAAAAATGGCATGGAGTCGCAGCAGTCCGGCAATGGGGCACTCGCCGCGGTCGCCTGATGTCGATCTTTGGAATCAGCCAGGGTGGGGAGCCGCATTCGGACTCCTGATGAACTGATGACCCCGCAGGAAGAGTCAACGCATCGAGGGTTACGCATCGAGGGTTCGGCAAGTTTCGCCATGCAATAACGCCCATCGCAACGGCATGCAGTAAACACTTCGGTATTCACAGAGATAAACTGTGGTAACCACGAGACCGGGTTGGGCGACCACGAGTCGGGCAGTGCCGGTCGGCGGACCTCGCAGACCGTGTCCACCCGGCCAGTTGCCAGCTGTCCTGGGCACGGGGAGTGGACGGTGTGCCGGCCTTGCCTCCGTGTTCCGGGGCGCCGACGCCGACCGTGCCTCGCCGGTTTGTCATCTGGTCGCGTGCGGGCGCCCGGGCCCAACTATCCGGCCTGTCCGGACTGGCAGCCGCCCTCTGCTGTTGCAGACGCTTCCGCTCGCACCACGGAGGACCCGGCCTCAGCCGTCCGGTGTCTGCCTTATCGTTTCTTTCAGGTCATCGGCTGCGCGCGTACATCGGCTGCGCGCGCGTACATACCGGACTGATGCCTCACCTGAATCGTCCGAACAGGAGTTAGCCACTCATGTCCTCGTCCGCCCCGACCGGGGCCTCTTCGCGACCTGTCCGTGTGTTGCTGGTGGAGGACGACGACCTGATGCGACGGTCCTTCACTCTCGCCTTGGAGCGTTACGGCTACGAGATGAAGGCCGCGGCCGACGGTCTTACGGGCCTTGAGCTCTTCCGCGACGAAAGCTTCGACCTGCTGATCCTGGACGTGATGCTGCCCGGTCTGGACGGGATCGGCCTGTGCCGCAGGGTCCGGGAGACCAGCTTGGTGCCCGTTTTGATGATGTCCGCGCGCGGCGACGGGCTCGATGTCGTCGCCGGTCTGGAGGCCGGGGCGGACGACTACGTGGTCAAGCCCGTGGACACGTACGTGCTGGTGGCGCGCATCCGCTCGCTGCTGCGGCGGGCGACCTACGCGCCCGCCCCGGAAGCCGAGCGGCCCGCGGACGAGGGGCCGCCGTCCGAGGGGAAGGTGCTGGTGTTCGGGGACCTGAGCATCGACACCGCAGGCATGGAGGTGTTCGTCTCCGGAAGCCCGGTGGCGCTGACCCCGACCGAACTGAAGCTGCTCCTGGAGTTCGCCGCCCACCCGGGCGTCGTGCTGGAGCGGCACACGCTGCTGCGCAATGTCTGGGAGTACGGCTGGGACGGCGACAGCCGGGTGGTGGATCTGTGTGTGCAGCGGCTGCGCCGGAAGCTGGGGCGGGAGCGGATCGAAACGGTCCGCGGTTTCGGCTACAAGTTCAGGCGCTGAGGGTGGTGCGTGTGCTCCGGCGGCTGCGGCCGGACCTGTCGTCCCTGCGCTGGAAGATCGCCGCGCTGGCCGCGGTCACGGCCTGCCTGGTCGTGGCGACGGTGGGTGTGCTGGTGCACTTGTGGACCGCGGACGCCATCCGCGACCGGGCCGACGCGCAGGCCTCCGACAGCCTCCACTCGGCCATGGACGTCTACCGGCGTACCGGCACGCTGGTCGAGGGTGCCGAGCTCGATCCGTCCGACCTGCCCGCCACCCTGCGCCACCCGAACGACGGCGACTCGCACACGGCCTACGACATCCCGGTCTGCTGGGCCGCCCAACGGACCGGCGGTCCGGGCAGCCCGGTGCTGGCCGTCAACTACCAAATGGGCACGGAGCTACACAATCTGCGCCAACTCGACATGACCATGGCGGTGGCCTCGCTGGTCGCGCTCGCAGCGGCCGTGCCACTGGCGGTCTACGGGGCCGGGTTGCTCGCCCGCAGGCTGCGGCAGGTCTCCGAGACCGCAGGCCGGATCTCCGCCGGGGATCTGGACGCCCGCACCGGGCCCACCAAGGGCCGCGACGAGGTGGCCGAGATCGCCGCCACCGTCGACGGTATGGCCGACAGTCTCGGCCAACTGCTACGCACCGAGCGGCAGTTCACCGCGGACGTGGCCCATGAGCTGCGCACCCCCGTCGGCGGTCTGCTGGCCGCCGTCGACCTGCTGCCGGCCGGTGAGACGGAGGATCTGCTGCGGGCCCGGGTACGGGATCTGCGCGGCCTGGTTGAGGACCTGCTGGAGATCTCCCGGCTGGACGCCGGGGCCGAGCGGCCGGTCCGCGCCCGGGTGCCGCTCGGCGCCGTCGTCTCCGAGGCCGTGGCACGCACCGGTCTCCGCGTCGACGTCACCGTCGCCGAGGCGGAAGCCGCTCAGACCGTGGAGACCGACCCGCGCCGCCTGGAGCGGATCGTCAGCAACCTCGTCGTCAACGCCCACCGGCACGGAGGGCCCCCGGTGGAGGTCACCGTCGAGGGCCCTACGGTCGTCGTGCGCGACCACGGCCCCGGCTTCCCGGCAGACTTGCTGCTCCACGGTCCCCGCCGGTTCCAGACGGGTGCGACGGAGCGCGGCACGGGCCACGGCCTGGGCCTGACCATCGTCCTGGGCCAGGCCCGGCTCCTCGGCGCCGAGCTGCGTCTGGAAAACGCCCCGGACGGCGGCGCCGTCGCCACCCTGCGCCTGCCGCTCCCGCCATCCGGCTCCCGCGGAACCGCCACGTCGGCATGACGGCCCGGCGCCCACAGACCTGCTGCTACAGAACTGCTACGAGGCGGCGGGGACGTCGATACGCGGCGGCTCAGGCCCCGATACGTTCCCGCGGCATCCTTCGAAGCGTGCCTTTCCGCACCTGAAGGAGAACCCCTGTGGCCGGCCGGTCACCTCTGTCCATGACCGAGGCAGTCCACCCGGATCTTGAGGAGAGAACCGTGAACATGTCTGGCAACGCATCCCCTGTTCCCTCGCGCCGGAGCGGCGTCGCGTCCCGCGCGCAGATCGTCATGTTCCGGGGCGTGTGGGCCGTCGGCGCACTCGCCGTCATCACAGCCGTGCTGCTGATCATCGGTGCCTTCGCCGCGAACCCGATGGCGGGTGAGACGGGGCAACCCGCCGCCCTGCTCGCACTGATCGCGTTGTGCTTCGGCGGGACGCTCTTGATCGTCGGTTTGCTGGCCCGATTCGTCGTGGCGAAGTCGGAGCACCGATAGGAGCCCGTGAAGGAACTGATCGCTCAGCGGTCGGGGGGAAGTGGGAGACGTACTCGACGGGCCAGGACCTCTCGGCAGCAACTGTGTTGTCCGTGCACAGGCGCACCGAGAGGTCCTGTCATGTGGTGCACGTCTCCGCCCGGCCGGCCACGCCCTACAGAACTGCTACAAAGCGGCGCGGTCGACGATACACAGCAGCTCAGGCCCCGATACGTTCCCCGGACACCCTTCGAAGTGCACCCTTCCGCACCCGAAGAGGAGTCCTCGATGTCCATTCCCTCCTTCGTCCCGCGCGCGCAGCACGCGGCGCCCGGGATCGCAGCCGCCACCTTCGACCTGTCGAAGGTCTACGGCAGCGGCGACACCCGTGTCGTAGCCCTGGACCATGTCAGCATCGACTTCCGGGAGGGGGAGTTCACCGCGATCATGGGTCCTTCCGGCTGCGGCAAGTCCACGCTGATGCACTGTGCCGCCGGGCTCGACTCGCCCAGCTCCGGCTCCGTGCGCGTCGGCACCACCGAACTGAGCACGCTGGGCGACCGGCAGCTCACCGCGCTGCGCCGGGACCGGATCGGCTTCATCTTTCAGGCGTTCAACCTGCTGCCGACGCTGACCGCGCTGGAGAACATCACGCTGCCACTGACCATCGCCGGACGCCGCCCCGACCAGCAGTGGCTGGACCGCGTGGTCGCCATGGTCGGGCTCTCCCAGCGCCTCGGTCACCGGCCCGCACAGCTGTCCGGCGGGCAGCAGCAGCGCGTCGCGGTCGCCCGCGCCCTGGCCTCGCGGCCCGCGATCGTCTTCGGCGACGAGCCGACCGGCAACCTCGACTCCCGCGCCGGGGCCGAAGTCCTCGGCTTCCTGCGCGACTCCGTACGCGAGCTGGGCCAGACCGTGGTGATGGTCACCCACGACCCGGTCGCCGCCGGCTACGCCGACCGCGTGGTCTTCCTCTCCGACGGCCGTCTGGTCGACGAAATGACACACGTCACCCCGGACCGGGTCCTGGACCTGATGAAGAGCCTGGGCGCCCTCTCACACACCAGCTAGACCCGCCTCGCCCAGGACCGAACCCGCCGACCGCTCGCATCCGCCGAGCCCACGCCTCGAAAGCTCCCCATGCTCAAAACAGCCCTGCGCAACTTCCTGGCACACAAGGCCCGTCAGCTCATGACCGTCCTCGCGGTCTGTCTGGGTGTCGCGTTCGTCAGCGGCACCCTCGTCTTCGCAGACTCCACCGCCGAGGCCCACCGCGCCGCCGCGTTGAAGAGCTTTGCCGACATCGCGGTCACCGTGACCGCGAAGGAACCCCCGCCGGGGGCCGCCGCACACCAGCAGACCAGCGCGCTCGACGACGCGCTCGCACGGAAACTGGCCGCCGTACCCGGTGTCGCCGCCGTGCACCCGTCGGCCGAAGGCTCGGCCGCCCTGAACGCGGCGGACGGCACCCCGCTGCGGGTCAATCAGGGGGCGAATCCAGCCGCCGGCTACGTACCGGGCAAGGACGGCAAGGACAGCCGTTACCCGCTGGCCGAGGGCCGCGCCCCGAAGAACAGCGGTGAAATCGCCGTGGACCGCGGCACCGTCGCCGCCGGCCACTTCCGCCTCGGCGACACGATCACGCTGGCCACCGACGGCCCCGTCATGACCAAGCGGCTCGTCGGCATCGTCACCACCGAGGACACCCGGGTGACCACCGGCGGCACCCTCGCCCTGTTCGACAAGGCGACCGCCCAGAAGCTGTTCGCGTCCCCGGGCCACTACACCGGGATCGATCTGTCCGCCGCCCCCGGCACCGACCAGTTCGCGCTCTCCCGCCGGGTCACCGGCGTGCTCCCGGCCGACCGGGCCGAGGCCACCACCGGCGCTGCCCAGGCCGCCCAGCAGGCTGTCCTCGTCGACACCCTGACCCGGGGCTACCAGAAGCTGCCGCTGGTCTTCGCCGGGGTCTCGCTGTTCATCGGCTCCTTCCTCATCATCAACACCTTCACCATGCTCGTGTCGCGGCGCACCCGTGAGATCGCGCTGCTGCGGGCGATCGGCGCCACGCGCCGCCAGGTGTCCCGCTCCGTGCTCCTGGAGGCCCTTCTGGTCGGCCTCGTCGCATCGGCGGCCGGCTTCGTGCTCGGTCTCGGCATCGCCTCGGTGCTGCCCGACATCCTGGGCACCGACGAGAACACACTGCCCCAAGGCCCTCTGGTGATCGGCCCGCGCTCGGTCGTGGCGGCGCTCGGCGTGGGCGTGGGCGTCACCGTGCTCGCCGCGTGGCTGCCGTCCCGCAGGGCCGCGAAGGTCGCACCCGTCGAGGCGATGCGCACGACGGAACAACCGCCCTCCGCCAAGCGGTCCCGGATCCGCGGCGTGGCGGGCCTTGCTCTCCTCGTCCTCGGCGCCGGTGTGCTGGTGTCGCTGTCGGGGGCGAAGGACGCCTCGGAGAAGAACCTGCAACTCGCGATGTTCGGCTGCGCCCTCCTGGTCGCCGCCCTGATCGTCCTCGCGCCGATCCTCGCCTCCCCGATGATCCGGCTGACCGGACGGCTGACCGGCCGCTTCGGGATCACCGGCCATCTCGCACAGCAGAACGCGCTCCGCGACGCGAGGCGCACCGCCGCCACCGCCGCCACCCTGCTGATCAGCACCGCACTGGTCGCCGGACTCGCCGTCATCGGCAACTCCACCAGGGATGCCCTCGACCGCCAGGCCGCGGCCGGCCTCGGCGCCGACTACGTGGTCGGCTCCCGCACCTCCACGACCGGCGTCGACCCGGCCGCCGTACGGCGGGTGGCCGACACCTCCGGGGTGCAGACCGCGAGCCCCGTCACGGACTCCACCCTGATCACCGGCGGCCGTGTCGGGGAGATCTCCGGTGTCGACCCCCACACCGTGAACGACGTCATGAAGCTCGACTTCGTCAGCGGCTCCGCCAAGGATCTCGGGCCGGGCCGGATTGCCGTCTCCAGCACCATCGCCCGGCGAAACGGCGTGACCACGGGCGACCGCCTCAACGCCTGCCTCGGCCGGAACCAGCAGTTCAGGAAGTACACCGTGGTGGGCGTGTACAAGAACAACCCCGTCGCCCACGACGCGCTCGGCGCCCGTACCGAGGTGGCGCACGCCAGCTACCTGCCCGGCTCCGTCCAGCGCATCCTCGTCCGCACCGACGGCGGTGCCGTCTCGAAGACCACCGAGGACCGGCTGCGCACCGCCGTGGGCAACAACCCGCTGCTGAAGGTGCAGGACCGGGAGCAGTTCGTCCACGAGGCCGCCGGCACCATGGGCAACCTGCTGACCCTGCTGTACGGGATGCTCGCCATCGGCATCGTCATCGGCGCGCTCGGCATCATGAACACCCTGGCCATGTCGGTCGCCGAACGCACCCGAGAGATCGGCGCCCTGCGGGCCGTCGGCATGGACCGCTCCGGCATCCGGCGGATGATCCGCCTGGAGGCCGTGACCGTCGCCGCGTTCGGCACGCTCCTCGGCCTGGCGGGCGGCCTGTTCGGCGCCTGGGCGGTCGGCTCGCTGGCCAACGGCGCGATACCGCAGTACTCCCTTGCGCCGCCCTGGGGGACGCTGCTCCTCGTGTGCCTGCTCTCTCTCGCGATCGGCGCGCTGGCCGCCGCGGTCCCGGCCCGCCGGGCCGCCGCCCTGAGCCCGCTGGAGGCCGTGGCGGAGGCGTAACGCACCAGCTTGGAACCGTTCGTCGCATGGCCGCAGCCGTCTTCTGTCACCGCCGCCTCACCAAATGAATCGACGTCTAAGGTCGGTGACCATGCGCATTCTCATTCTCGGCGGCACCTCCTTCGTGGGCCGCGCCATCGTGGAAGACGCCCTGCGCACCGGGGCGGACGTGACCTTATTCGGTCGCGGGAAGACCGGCACCGAGCTGTTCCCCGGGGTGACCCGGCTGATCGGCGACCGGGACACCGGTGACTACGGCGCGCTGGCCGGCGGCCGCTGGGACGCGGTCGTCGATGTCAGCGGGTACGTCCCGCGGCACGTCGGGCAGGCGATGGACGCGCTCGGCGACCGGGTCGGCCGCTATCTGTTCATTTCCAGCCATGCGGTGTACCGGCAGACGGGGGTGGCACCGGGTTCGGACGAGGACACCCCGCGCCGGCCGCCCGTCCGGGACACCGAGGTGCTGACCAACGAGACGTACGGGCCGTGCAAGGTGGCCTGCGAGGACGATGTGCTGGCCCGGTACGGCGCGCGGGCGACGCTCGTACGGCCCGGAAAGGTGGCCGGCCCGCACGACCCGTCGGACACCTTCACGTACTGGGTGCGGCGGGCCGCGCGCGGCGGACGGGTGGCGCTGCCCGCCGATCCCGCGCAGCCGGTGCAGATCATCGACTCGCGTGATCTGGCGCGTCTGGTGGTCCAGTTGCTCGCCGATGACCGCCCTGGCGCGTTCCACGCGGTGGGGCCGGCCGAGCCGACGACGCTCGGCGGGCTGATCGAGACCTGTGCGCGGGTGGCGGGGACGGACGTCGAGCTGGTGCGGGTGCCGGACGACGGCCTGTCGCCGATCTTCCCGCTGCTGCGGCCCAACTGGCCCACCCAGCAGCGCAGTCCGGCCCGCGCCCGGGCCGCGGGGCTGCCCGCGACACCGCTGGCGGTGACCGCGGCCGATGTGCTGGCGTGGGACCGTGCGCGCGGCTTGCCGCCGCTCCAGGCGGGCTTCACCCCTGAGGAGGAGCTGGCCCGGCTGGCCGGGCGGTAGAACCCCACGGCTCCCCATGTGCCGAGTCGGCGGCGCACGCCGTGCTGCCGCGCCGACAGTGCCGCGGCGCTATCGGTACGCCAGGGACCCGCCGCGCGATGATCTTGAATGCCTGAGAGGGAAGAGTCGGCTCAATCGCTCAAATGCCTCTAGAGGAAGGCGAGTTGATGCGTCCTCATCGCGTCATCCGACACGATGGCACCGACGGCAACGGGGCGGGACCCGGCGATTACGCTCGACAGTATCCCTCCTGGTGGCCTTCCTGCTGGCCTGCGCAGGTGTCGCCGCCTCGCCCAACTCCCGTTGTCCGGGCTCCGTCCGAGGGGTGCCTGTCCGGCAGTTGCCGGGCAGGCACACGGCCGGCACCCATCGGCGGCCCCGCACCTCGACGCACGGCACGAAAAGCATGAAGCCGTACCGCCCCGGTAGCGACCGAAGATCATCGAACGTGCAGAATGACCCGTATGCCGATAACGCACGGGAACAACCCCACAAACACCCCGAAGACGGCAGCGATCGAGGACGCTCCGGTCGTCAGCCGCACCCTCGCCGGCGCCTTCGACGACGACCCGATGATGCGCTGGTTCTTCCCCGATGACGCCTCCCGCCGGGCAGGACTGGGCCGTTACTTCACCACGCTCTTCACCCGGCAGTACGCCCGGCACGGGGTGTGCGAGCGCACCGAGGCGGCGGCCGCCTTCTGGGTGGCGCCGGAGGGACTGGCCAAGGCCGTTCCCGACGCGGAGACCATCCAGGAGCTCCAGGACATACTCGGCGACCGGGCTGCGCTGTTCCGGGACGCCGTCGAAACGGCGGCCGAGCACACACCGCAGGAACCGCACTGGTTCCTGGCGGTGATCGGCGCCGACCCCGCCGCCCAGGGCCAGGGGCACGGGGCCGCCCTGCTGCGCTCGGGGCTGGCCAAGGCCGATGCGGCGGGGATGCCCGCTTATCTGGAGTCGTCGAAGCCGGCCAATCTGCCGTTCTACGAGCACTTCGGGTTCACCGTGCGGGACGAGGTACGGCTGCCGGGCGGCGGGCCGACGCTGTGGGCGATGTGGCGCGAGCCGCGCCGCCCGGCCGGCGCCTAGCCCTGCCCGCGGAAGCTCCGGACCCGTCCGAGGGCTTACGGCCCGGATGACGGCCGCACGACAACGCCCGCCCCGATGGTGTCGAGGCGGGCGTCAACTGTCTGTCGGAGCGATCAGACGTTGTTCTCGGAGTCGAGGTACGCCTGGATCCGGTTGTCGATTTCGTTTGCCTCAGCGCGGGCGCGGTCCGCCGCCTCGTGCTCGCCGTCCTGGTCAAGGCGGTTGGCCTTGGCCTTCAGGTCGGCGGACTGCTGGCGCAGCTCGTCGATGTTGACGTGGATGCCGCCGGCCCGGGCCACCGCGGCGTGCGAGCCGGTGGTCGTGGCGGCGTGTGCGGGCAGGGCCGCGAACAGTACACCTCCGGCCATTGCGGCTGTGACGGCGAAAGCGGAAATGCGTCGACGCATAGGGTCCCCCTGGTCAAAAACGGTGGTTACTTGTAGGTAAGTGTACGCGAAATGATCTTGCGCTCTTGCGCTCGATGCCACGTCAGGGGGAATTTGACCTGGGATGACGCAGGCGACTCGCTCAATCCCCTTGGGATGATGGGGCGTTGCCGTCAGTCTCCCGCCGCCGGCTCGGACTGTCAGTGCCCGTCGGTATCAGCTCTGAGACCCTCGCCGAGGAAGCGATCGGCACGACGGGCACGACGACACGACGGGTCCCGACACGACGGATCCGCGCAGCCGTGAGCCGCGCGGATCCGTACGCGGGGCGTCAGTCGAGATCGTCCGAGTAGTCGGTGGTGGCGCAGCCGTCCACCTCGCCGTCCTCGGCGGTCTTGCCCTCGGGTGCGTGGAAGCCCGGGGTGCAGTTGAGGAACAGCAGGCCGGCGTCGAGGAGCTTGCGCCGCTGGTCGTCGCTGCCCGGGTCGACGGCGAAGTCGTCGCCGATCATGAGGTCGTCCTGCTCGTCCTCGTCCGCCTTGACGGCGGTCTGGAACGCCTCCATGTCCTCGATGGTGAGGAAGTCGGCGTCACCGCCGTCGCCGGCCGGTTCGTCGCACTCGCCGCCGCCGTTGATGCCCTTCATGCCCATGGCCTCAACCTTCGCCACCTCTGGGGGCGTGGCGATGTCGATGCTCTCGCACTGGAGCGTCGCCTGGAGAAGCTCTCCGGTCCCCTGGGGGGAGCCACCGGAGGGCAGACTGCCGCAGGCGGAAACCGATGCCAGGGCGACGAGGGTGCCGGCCGTGGCAAGTATTCGTTGGAAACGCATGACGTCCTTTTGCAGTTGTGGCTTCGAGCCGAGCCGCCCGTCCGGATGTGACGGTGCATCGGCTGCCGAGAGGGCGAAGAAAGCCATCTGCTCTCCCCCGTTCCCCCACTCTGATCTTTTACCGGGACATGGTAAACGCAGGCGGTGTCAGGGACGTCGCGTCGGCCGAACGGGCGGAAGATGACGCGGCCACCGTCGCCGGGCCCCCTCCGCGGGAAGGCGAGGGCATGAGTCACCCACCGGACTCCGCCGCACGGGTACGCGGTGCCCCGCATCGAAACAGCAGGTGATCAAGCGTGAGAGCTTTTGTTCTCCGGAAGGTCGGTGAGGTCGGCGTCATCGAGAAGCCGGTCCCCGAACCCGGCCCCAACGACGCGGTCGTGCGCACCACCGCGGCCATGGTGTGCACCACCGATGTGCACACCATGCGGGGTGCGATGCCGGTCGCTCCGGATGTGACGCTGGGCCATGAGGCGGTCGGCGTCGTCCATGCGCTCGGCTCGGCCGTCGAGGGCCTGGCCGAAGGCCAGCGCGTCGCGGCGGCCGGGATCACGCCCTGCTTCCAGTGCGATTCCTGCCAGCGCGGGTTCTCCTCGCAGTGCCGCGGGCAGATGCTGGGAGGCGCCCGGTTCACCACCCACCGGGACGGGAACCTGGCCGAGTACTTCCTCGTCAACAACGCCCAGGCCAACCTCGCGCCGATTCCCGAAGGGCTCTGCGACCACCGGGCGCTGTACGCGACCGACATGCTCTCCACCGGGTTCGTCGCCGCCGAACACGCGGAGCTCGAACTCGGCGAGACCGTCGCGGTCTTCGCCCAGGGCGCGGTGGGCCTGTCGGCGACGATCGGCTGCCGGCTGCGCGGCGCGGGCCTCATCATCGCCGTCGAGTCGGTTCCCGCCCGTCAGGAACTCGCCCGCCGCTTCGGGGCCGATCTGATCGTCGACCACACCCGGTGCGATCCGGTCGAGCGGATCCTGGAGCTGACGGACGGCCAGGGCGTCGACGCGGCCATCGAAGCGCTCGGCAGCCCTGGGACCTGGGAGGCGACCTTCCGGGTCACGAAGCCAGGAGGGCGGATCTCCAACGTCGGGTACCACGGGGAGGTGTCCGAGCCGCTGAGGATCCCCCTGGAGCCGTTCGGATACGGCATGTCCGACAAGCAGGTCTACGCCGGGTTCAACCGCGGAGGCCGCGGGTGGCTCCGGCGGATCTTCCGGTTGATGGAGAACGGGAAGGTCGATCCCACGCCGATGACCACGCATGAATTCGGCTTCGACGAGATCGAACGGGCCTTTTGGATGATGGCGTCGAAGGAAGGGGGAATCATCAAGCCGCTGATCCACTTCGGCGCGGACGGCGCGCGGCAGTGACGCCGGGTGTGCCCGGGCACCGCCTGGCAGCGGCCCTCGGCTGGTGCGAGAGTGGAAACGATGGACGTTTCGGCGATGACCTTCAGCGAAGCGCCGGAGGACCCCTTCGCGGTGCGTCGCTCGGTCTCGGCGGTGCTGGACGGCCGCGGGCGGATCGTCGGCTGGAGCGCGCGGGCCGAGGGGCTGTTGGGATACCCGTCGGGAGAGGTCCTGGGCCGGGCGGCGGCCGAGGTCCTCATCGACCCCGAGGACCGTGACCTCGTCATGGACGCGGTGACCGTCTGCCGGGAGGCCAGCGGGTGGTTCGGGGTGGTGCCCGTACGGACCCGCACCGGGCAGCGGGTCGAGCTGGGGTGCCGGGTACGGGCGGTCGTACGCGCCGGCCGGGGCGTCGAGTGGTACGTCGTGGCCGCGCCGGCCGCGGACGTCGTTCAGTGGGAGACGGACCGTTCGGTGCTGGACGGGCTGTTCAGCCGGTCCCCGATCGGGCTCTCGGTCCACGCCCCGGACCTCAGCATCCTGCGGGTGAACCGGGCCATCGCACGGTTCAGCGGCATTCCGGTCGAGGACCACCGGGGCCGGCGCACCGGCGACTTCCTGATCACTCCGGACGCCCGGATGTCGGAGGCCCAACTGCGGGAAGTGCTCAGGACGGGCAAGTCCGCGGTCTTCAGCGAACAGCCCTGCCGGCTGCGGCGTGATCCCGGCCGGGAGCTGTGGGTGTCGGCCTCGGCGTTCCGGATGGTGGATCCGGCCGGCCGGGTCCTCGGAGTGACGCAGACGGTGGAGGACGTCACCGACCGTTATCGCTCACAACGGCGGCTGGCGCTGCTCAACCAGGCGGGCTCCACCGTCGGGACGACGCTGGATGTGGCGAAGACGGCGCGGGAGCTGGCGGATGTGGCGGTTCCCGACCTCGCGGACGGGGTCTTCGTGGACCTGCTGGAGCCGGTGATCCGCGGCAAGGAGCCTTCCACCGGTGCGCTCGGAGCGGTGCGCAGGACCGCCGCGCGCAGCGTCTCGCCGGAGGCGCTGCGGTCGGTGCCCGGGGTGGGTGAAACGCTGCGCTTCGCGCCGGGGACGGTGCAGGCACGGTGTCTGGCGGAGGTCCGCCCGCTGCGGGTGCGCCTGGCGGAGCCGGGGAGCCAGGAGCCGGAGGACCACGGAGACCCAGCGGACGCCGGGGATTCGGCCGAGTGGTCCGCGCCCGGGACCGGGGCGGCGGGCATCCCGGGGCCCGGGGCCCACTCGCTGATGACCGTGCCGCTCACCGCGCGCGGTCTCGTACTGGGGCTGCTGAGTCTGTGGCGGGCCCAGCGGCCTGAGCCCTTCGAAGCGGACGATCTGACCCTCGCCGAGGAACTTGCCGCCCGGGCCGCCCTCTCCATCGACAACGCACGCCGCTACACCCAGCAGCATCAGGCGGCGCTCACCTTGCAGCACAGCCTGCTGCCCCGCGAGGTACCGGAGTACCCGGCGGTCGAGGTCGCCCACCGCTACCTGCCGGCCGATGCCACCACCGGAGTGGGCGGCGACTGGTTCGACGTCATCGGGCTCTCCGGGCTGCGCGTGGCCCTCGTGGTCGGCGATGTGGTCGGCCACGGCATCCACGCCGCGGCCACCATGGGGCGGCTGCGCGCCGCGGTGCACACCCTGGCCAACCTCGATCTCACCCCGGACGAAGTGCTGTGCAACCTCGACGACCTGGTGGACCGGCTGGCCGCGGAGCAGGAGCCGGTCACCGAGCACTCCCCGCAGATCGTCGGCGCGACCTGCCTCTACGCGGTGTACGACCCGGCGTCCCGCCACTGCACCTTCGCGCGCGCGGGCCACCCACCGCCGGCGGTGGTGACCCCGGACGGGCAGGCGAACGTGCTCGAACTGAGCGCGGGCCCCCCGCTGGGCCTGGGCGGGCTGCCGTTCGAGACCACCGAGGTGGAACTCGCCGAAGGCAGCCTGCTGGCCCTGTACACCAACGGGCTCATCGAGGCCGGCGGAAAGAACCCCGACGAGGGGCTGGCGCTCCTGCTCGACGAACTGACCACCGTGAACGGCTCGGTGGAGGAGGCGTGCAAGGCCGTGGAGGACGCCTTGCTCCCCGCCCGGCCCGCCGATGACGTCGCGCTGCTCATCGCCCGTACCCGGGTACTGGCGCCGGAGCAGGTGGCCACCTGGCAGCTGGAGACCGAGCCGGAAGCCGCCGCGCGGGGCCGCTCGCTGACGATGGACCAGCTGGCCGCATGGGGACTGGAGGAGGTGGCCTTCACCGCTGAGCTGGTCGTGAGCGAGCTGGTCACCAACGCCTTCCGGTACGCCGGCGGGCAGATCACCCTGCGGCTCATCCGCGACCGCAGTCTCATCTGCGAGGTCTCGGACACCAGCAGTACGTCCCCGCATCTGCGCCGGGCCCGCCACACCGACGAGGGCGGCCGGGGGCTGCTGCTGGTGGCCCGGCTCACCGAGCGCTGGGGCACCCGCTACGGGCACGAGGGGAAGACCATCTGGGCCGAGCTCCCGCTGGTATGAGAAGGGCTCTTATCCCGTCCCGATATCCAGTCCCCATGACCCCCGAGATCACCCCCAACCCCAACTCACCCCGCAGCAGCGGACGTCGACGGACCGTCACCCGCGCCCTCGCCGCGTCCCTCGCGCTCACCGCGACCACCCTCGGTGTCACCGGATGCGACAGCGCCGCGGCCGGCACCCTCGAAGGCAGCCGTCTCGAACTGCCCGTCGCCGGTGGTACCGCCGTCGTCGACACCAGCTCTCTCGCGGTGACCGCGCACACGGACGACGGACGGAAGCTGGTGCTGTCCGAGGCGGCCGCGGACGGGCTCGGCAAGCCCGGCCCGGTGACCCGTACGGCCGACGGGGCGCGCTGGAGCTACCCCGCCAAGGGGCTGAATGTGAGCGCCCGTTCGGAGCACGGCCGGCTGCGGATCAAGCTGCGGTCCGACCGCGACGGCAAGGTCAGCTGGCCGGTGACCGGCACCGACCGCGCCGCCTCCGCCGTTCAGCTGCCGCGCGGTGAGGGCCTGGACATCCCCGTACGGGACACGTTCTGGAACTCCGGGAAGGGCGGACTGGCAGGCAGCACCGTCGATGTGGGCGGCGAACTGTCGCTGCCGCTGTGGGGCTACTCCCTGGACCGGCCGGGCGGCTCCGGCCGCGGACACGGCGTCAGCTACCTCACCCCCACCGACATCGGCACGACGCTGCGCTTCACCTCCACCGGCGGCGCGCTGCGCGCCACCGCCGGGCACGCCTTCGACGCCGATGAGGGCACCCGCACCTACGACGTCCTGTTCGCCCTCACCGACGGCAACCCGGTCGCCCCGGCCGCCGACTACCGCTCCTACCTCTCCCAGCACGGCCGGCTCGGCAGCCTGCGCACCAAGATCCGGAAGAACCCGGCCAGCGCCAAGCTGCTCGGCGCCTTCCACGCCTACGGGTGGGGCGAGGCCCGTACCGCCGCCGGGGTCGACAAGCTCAAGCGGCTCGGTGTGGACCGGATGTGGCTCGGCTACGACGCCGGACCGGGCCCGATGAACGCCGCCGCGGTGCGGGCCGCCAAGAAGGCGGGCTACCTCGTCGGCCCGTACGACACCTTCGCCAACGGGCAGGACCCCAAGACCGCCGACAGCCCCACCTCGGCGTGGCCCGGCCGGGTCTACCCCGACTTCTGCGTACGGAAGCCGGACGGCACCCCGGAGACCGGCTTCGGCGGACGCGGCTGCTACCTCAGCTCGCGCGCCTTCGAGAAGGCCGAACCGGCCAAGCACTACCTCGCCGACCGCACCCGCTCGATGGTGGCCAACGGCGCGGACAGCTACTTCCTCGATGTCGATGCGACCGGCGAGGTGTTCCGCGACCACGGCGCGGGCCATCAGATGACGAAGGCCGGTGACCGCAGGAACCGGCTCGCCCGTATGGAGCGGCTGTCGAAGGGCCTGGTCCTCGGGTCGGAGTCCGCCCAGCCCTGGGCCAATGAGGTGCTGGCCTTCAACCACGGCTCGGGCACCCCGGTCGCGGGCGGCCTGTGGAAGCTGGAGCGCGACAAGAAGAACTGGGGCGGCTACTTCCCGGAGAACGCCCCGACGGCGTTCTTCAAGCCGGTCCGGCTGCCCGCCGAGCTGGCCACCGCGATGTACGACCCGAAGTACCGCGCACCGCTGTACGAGACGGCGCTGCACGGCTCGCTCGTCAACGTCGAGCGCTGGGAGCTGGCGTACGAGAAGCTGCCGGCGCAGAAGACCACCCGGGCGCTGCTCGCGATGCTCTACAACACCCCGCTCAACTACGCCCTCGATGGCCAGTCCCTCACCAAGAACGGGCCCGAACTCGCCACGCTCCAGAAGTACTTCTCGCCGCTGCACCGCGCGGCCGGTACCGAGCAGATGACCTCGTTCCGCCGGCTGACCGAGGACCGCACCGTCCAGCGCACGGTGTTCGGCAACGGCACCCTCACCGTCACCGCCAACTTCGGCACCCGGGCCTACGAGGGCCTGCCGGCCGGCTGTGTCGACGCCAAGCTCCGCACCGACAGCCAGCCCCGCCGCCTGTGCCCCGGTCAGCCGGCTTCCAGGTAGCGCAGCACCGCCAGCACCCGGCGGTGGTCCGTCTCCGAGGGCGGCAGGCCCAACTTGGCGAAGATATGGGCGATGTGCTTCTCCACCGCCCGCTCGGAGACGGTCAGGGCGGCGGCGATGGAGTGGTTGGTGCGGCCCTGGGCCATCAGGGACAGCACTTCGCGCTCGCGCGGGGTGAGTGAGTCCAGGGCACTGGTCCGGCGGCTCGCGCCGAACAGCCGGGACACCACGTCCGGGTCGAGCGCGGTGCCGCCGGCCGCGATCCGCTCCAGGGCGTCGACGAACTCCCCGATGTCCACCACCCGTTCCTTGAGGAGGTAGCCGACGCCCGCGAAGCCCGCCCCGAACAACCGGTCCGCGTAGGCGGTCTCCACGTACTGGGAGAAGATCAGGACGCCGGTGTCGGGGTGGTCCCGGCGGAGGGTGACCGCGGCCCGCAGGCCCTCGTCGGTGTGGCCGGGCGGCAGGCGGATGTCGACCACGGCGGCGTCCGGCCGGTGTTCGGCGACGGCGGTGAGCAGCGCCTCGGCGTTCGTCACGGCTGCCGCGACCTTCACCCCGCGCAGCTCCAGGAGCTGGACGAGGCCTTCGCGCAGGATCGCGGAGTCCTCGGCGATGACGACGCGCATGGTGGGTGCCTCCGGGCGTTCAACGGTGTCGTGGGCGGGGTGCGGGCAGGGCCGGGTACGGGAGCCGGACCGCGACCACGGTAGGGCCTCCCTCCGGACTGTCGCAGGTCAGCGTGCCGTCGACGGTACGGATCCGGCCCAGCAGCCCGGTCAGTCCGCTGCCCGCGCCGACCACCGCGCCGCCGCGCCCGTCGTCCCGTACCGACAGCGCCAGGACCGCGCCCGCGGGGCCGTCGCCGTCCTCGGTGCGCACCTCGACCGTCACCTGCCCGGCACCGCTGTGCTTGACGGCGTTGGCGAGCAGCTCGGCGGCGCAGAAGTACGCGAGGGATTCCAGCGCCGGGGTGGGGCGCGGGTCGATCCGCGCGTGGAGGGTGACCGGCAGCGGGACGTCCGCGGCGAGGCCGGCCAGCGCGGTGTCCAGGCCCTGGTCCAGTACGGGCGGGTGGATCCCGCGGACGAGGTGGCGCAGGTCGGAGACCGCCTGGGTGGCGTTGCCCTGTGCGGTCTCCACGACCGCGCGCAGCCGGTCCGGGGCGGCGTCCTGGTCGATCAGTTCGCGGATGAGGGTGAGGTGCATCCCGAGGCCGACCAGGCGGGCCTGGGTGCCGTCGTGCAGATCGCGTTCGATCCGGCGGAGGGTGGCGGCCGCGTCGTCGACGGCGTGGGCGCGGGTCTCCTCCAGGGTGCGGATCCGGGCCTCCGCGGCGCTCGGGCCGAGCAGCCGGCGCAGCAGCAGCCGGTGCGGTGCGCCCGCCCGGCGCAGCAGCCACGGCGCGAGCAGGACGAGCAGCGCCCCGGCGGCGACCACCACGGTCCAGCGCGGCCAGCTGTCGAACTCCACACCGTGGATCTGGAGCGATACATGGCGTACCGAGCCGTTCGGGCCGCGCAGGGTGAGGTAGTTCCAGCGCTTCAGTACGGGGTGGCCGAGCGCCAGCAGGCCGTAGACATAGCAGACGAGGACGGCGCACAGGGGGAGCACGGCGGTCAGCGGCGCGAGCAGGGCGGCGGCGACCGCCCGCCAGCCGGCCGGGTCGCTGAGCACCGCCCGCCGCCAGCCGAACGCACCCGCCCCGGCGCGCCGCTCCGCGGGCTCGATCGCCTCGCCCAACAGGGCGCGGACCAGGGTGAGTTGGAGGCCGCCGAGGGCCAGGGCGCCGCGTACGGTCACCGCGATCAGCCAGGGCCCGAGCGCCGTCCACGACAGCACCGCGCCCACCGCCAGGCCCGTCGGCACCAGCACCAGCCCGGCCAGCGCGAGCGGAGCGGCGAGCAGCGCATGCAGTGCGGCGGCGAGGCTGCGGGGCGCGAAGGGGGCCGCCACGGCGGCCCGTAAGGACACCGGCCGGTGGGTAAGGGGCATGAGGCCAACATAGACATGACCGGCGCGTCCCGCCCTCACACGGTGGCCGCACGCGCACTGAGGGCAGCGTTCCGCCCGGGAAACAGAGCAGATGCGGGCGGGTAACAGCCGGGTCGCACGCTGACGACCATGACCACCACACACCCGCACCCCGACGCCGCAGCAGGCACCACCCCGACCATCGCTCTCGTAGGCCACGGCATGGTCGGCCAGCGCTTCCTGGAAGAGCTGGCCGACCGCGGCGTCACCGAGCGGGCACGGGTGGTCGTCCTGTGTGAGGAGCCCCGCCCGGCCTATGACCGGGTCCAGCTGACCTCGTACTTCGCCGGCCGCACCCCGGACGAGCTGAGCCTCGTCGATCCGGACTTCATGGCCCGGCACGGTATCGAACTGCACCTCGGCGACCCGGCCACCGCCATCGACCGCACCACCCGTACGGTCACCGCCCGCTCCGGGCTCACCGTCCGCTACGACACGCTGGTGCTGGCCACCGGCTCGTATCCGTTCGTCCCGCCGGTGCCCGGCAAGGACAGCGCGGGCTGCTTCGTCTACCGCACCATCGAGGACCTGCTGGCCATCGAGGAGTACGCCAAGCACGCGCGTACCGGCGTGGTGGTCGGGGGCGGGCTGCTCGGCCTGGAGGCGGCCGGTGCGCTCAAGGGGCTGGGGCTGCGCACCCACATCGTGGAGTTCGCGCCGCGGCTGATGGCGCTCCAGGTCGACGAGGGCGGCGGCCGTGCGCTGCGCCGCACGGTCGAGGAGATGGGCCTGGAGGTGCACACCGGCGTCGGCGGCAAGGAGATCGTCGCGGACGAGGCCGGGGCGGTGACCGCCATGGGGCTCTCCGACGACTCCCGGATCGACACCGACCTGGTCGTCTTCTCGGCCGGGGTCCGCCCCCGCGATCAGCTCGCCCGGGACTGCGGGCTGCCGGTCGGCGAGCGCGGCGGCATCATCGTCGACGAGCAGTGCCGCACCGACGACCCCGCGGTGTATGCGATCGGCGAGTGCGCGCTGGCCGCCGACGGCCGGGTCTACGGCCTGGTCGCACCGGGCTACGACATGGCCCGGGTGGCCGCCGGTGATCTCGTCGCCCGGCTCGGCGAGGACGGCGAGGGCACGACGGACGGCTTCACCGGCGCCGATCTGTCCACCAAGCTCAAGCTGCTCGGCGTGGACGTGGCCTCCTTCGGCGATGCACAGGGCGCCACCGACGGCTGCATGGACGTGGTGTACTCCGACGCCCGCAGCGGTGTCTACAAGAAGCTGGTGATCGGCGCCGGCGGTGAGCTGCTGGGCGGGGTGCTGGTCGGCGACGCAGAGTCGTACGGCATGCTGCGGCCGCTGACCGGCAGCGTCCCGCCGCTGGCGCCCGAGCAGCTGGTGCTGCCCGCCGGAGCGGGCGCGCCGGCCGCGCTCGGCCCCGAGGCGCTGCCCGGCGACGCGGTGATCTGTAGCTGCCACAACGTCACCAAGGACGCCATCCAGGCCTGCGAGACACTTCCCGAGGTGAAGCAGTGCACCAAGGCCGGTACCGGCTGCGGCAGTTGCGTCAAGCTGATCGGCAAGCTGCTGCCCGACAGCGGTGACCAGAGCCTGTGCGCCTGTTTCCCGCACACCCGCGCCGAGCTGTACGAGATCGTCCGGGTCCGCCGGATCGCCTCCTACGCCCAGCTGCTCGACACGCACGGCCGGGAGGAGGCGCGCGGCGGCGAGGGCTGCGAGATCTGCAAGCCGGCGATCGGCTCGGTGATCGCCTCGCTCGCCCCCGCGGTCGGCGCCGACGGCTATGTCCTCCAGGGCGAGCAGGCGGCGCTCCAGGACACCAACGACCACTTCCTCGCCAACCTCCAGAAGAACGGCTCGTACTCGATCGTCCCGCGCATCCCGGGCGGCGAGATCACCCCGGAGAAGCTGATCGTGATCGGCGAGGTGGCCAGGGACTTCGGCCTCTACACCAAGATCACCGGCGGTCAGCGGATCGACCTCTTCGGTGCCCGCGTCGATCAACTGCCGGTCATCTGGTCGCGGTTGGTGGACGCCGGCTTCGAGTCCGGCCATGCGTACGGCAAGGCACTGCGGACCGTGAAGTCGTGCGTCGGTGAGACCTGGTGCCGCTACGGCGTACAGGACTCGGTCCGTATGGCGATCGAACTGGAGCTGCGCTACCGGGGCCTGCGCGCCCCGCACAAGCTGAAGTCCGCGGTGTCCGGCTGTGCGCGCGAATGCGCGGAGGCCCAGTCCAAGGACTTCGGGGTGATCGCCACCGCGAACGGCTGGAACCTCTACATCGGCGGCAACGGCGGCGCCACCCCGCGCCACGCCGATCTGCTCGCCCAGGACCTGAGCGACGCCGAACTGATCCGGCTGATCGACCGCTTCCTGATGTTCTACATCCGCACCGCCGACCGCCTGGAGCGCACCTCGGCCTGGCTGGAGCGGATCGAGGGCGGGCTCGACCACGTACGCGATGTCGTCGTCCATGACTCCCTCGGACTCTGCGACGAGCTGGAGTCCCTGATGGCCGCCCATGTCACCCACTACCGCGACGAGTGGGCCGAAACCCTCGCCGACCCCGAGCGGCTGGCCCGCTTCGTCTCCTTCGTCAATGCGCCCGACGCCCCGGATCCGTCCGTCCGCTTCGTACCGGAGCGCGACCAGGTCAAGCCGGATCTGACGCTGCTGGCCGGGCCGACCCTGCCCGTTCGCACCCTGGAAGGGACTTCCGTCTGATGACCACCGCCACTGCCCCTGCCGCTGTTTCCGCCACCGACGCCGCCGTCGCTCCGGCCACCCCGCGTACGGCCGCCACGGTCGAGGTCCGCTGCCCCGAGAGCGGCTGGCTCACGGTCTGCGCACTGGAGGAGCTGATCCCCGGCCGCGGGGTCGCCGCACTCCTCCCGGACGGCACCCAGGCCGCGCTCTTCCTGAACCGCGCCGGCGAGCTCCACGCGATCGACAACCGCGACCCGTTCACCGGCGCCCAGGTCCTCTCCCGCGGCCTGACCGGCTCCGCCGACGGCCGCCCGTTCGTGGCGTCACCGCTGCTCAAGCAGCGGTTCGACCTGGCGACGGGGGGCTGCCTGGACGATCCGGAGGTGTCGGTGCCGACGTACGGCGTGCGGGTACGGGCCCACGAAGGGGCGGGCGCGCACTGAGTCGACCGCCGCGAAGGGGCAGGCGGACGCCGAGTCCACTGCCGACACCCCGCTAAGTGCAACCCATGGGTTGCACCTCCTGCCGCTACGTGCAACCATTGGGTAGCACGTAAGGGGGCACATTCGGCAGGAGGAGCAACCCATGAGCACACACAGCGCCAGCGGCACCGGCGGAAGCGGTGAGGACCGCAACCGCGTCGAGCGGGAGATCAGCATCGCCGCGCCCGTGGAACGGGTCTGGGCGGTGCTGACCGAGCCCGAGCACGTCGGCTCCTGGTTCGGCCAGGGCGAACCGACACCGGTCGACCTGCGGCCGGGCGGCATCATGCACCTCGACCACGGCCAGTACGGCCAGTTCCCCACCACGATCGTGAAGGTCGACCCGCCGCACCACTTCTCGTACCGCTGGGCCAGCGCGTACCCCGGCGAGGTGGCGGACGAGGGCAACTCCACCCTCGTCGAGTTCACCCTCACTCCGGAGGGCGACGGCACCCGGCTGCGCGTCGTGGAGACCGGGTTCGAGGAGATCGCCATCCCGGAGGAGCGGGAGAAGTTCGCCGGATACGAGAGCCACTCCGGCGGCTGGTCCGAAATGACGGAGAAGCTCAAGCAGTACACGGAGCAGCAGGCGGGATGACGACGAACGCAGGGGCGGGGGCAGCGGCGGGACCGGGCGACCGGGCACCGGGACCGGACTCCGGGGCGGGCCCGGGCTCGGGCGCGGACGCCGTGGCGGAGGTGTTCACCGCGCTGGCCGACCCGACCCGCCGCCGCATACTCGATGCCCTCGCCGCCCACGGCGAGGCGACCGCCACGGTCCTGGCGGCCGAACTCCCGGTCAGCCGCCAGGCCATCGTCAAACACCTGGGCGTCCTGGACCGGGCCGGCCTGGTCGCCGGCCACCGGGAGGGCCGGGAGGCGCGCTACCGGGTCATACCGGAGCGGCTGGGGGTCACGGCCCGGTGGATGGACCGGGTGGCCGCGGCCTGGGACAGCCGCCTGTCGGCCATCAAGCGCCTCGCGGAAGGGGAGTAGAGGCCGATAAGGGGAGTGAGGCCGAACTCGGCTCAGTCCCGTGCGCGCCCACGCCCCGCCCACGCCCCCGCGCGCACCAGCGTCCCCACCGGCGCCCCGGCCGCGGATCGGTCACACCGGTCACACAGGTCACACCCCGTCAACAACGCGTGAAGAACGCCCCTTCGCCCGCCAAGAGGCCGCCAAGGCCCACCTCCGGCGGCCGCTGCGCCCCGCACCCTGGGCTGGTCCAGCGCAGCAGCACAAGGCGGTACGGAGGTACGACGCACGATGTCGACGGTGTCCCAGCCCGACGGCCGGCCCAGCGCCCGACACGACGGCCGGCCCGAGGAGCCACCGGATACCGCCACCGGAACCGCCGCCGCCCCCGGGAGCGCGCCCGCCCCGGAGGCCGACGCCCGGCACCGGCTCACCGCCCTCCAAGGCCTGGCCGCCCTCTCCCTGGACGCCATGGCCTCCGTCGCCTACGGCCCCGAGTCGATCGTGCTGGTCCTGGCCGCCGCCGGCAGCTACGGCCTCGGCTTCACGCTCCCCGTCACCCTCGCCATCGCCGCGCTGCTCACCGTCCTGGTCGCCTCGTACCGCCAGGTGATCGCCGTCTTCCCCGACGGCGGCGGCTCGTACGCGGTCGCCAGGACCCACCTCGGCCGGCGCACCGCCCTGGTCGCCGCGGCCTCCCTCCTCCTCGACTACGTCCTCAATGTCGCCGTCTCGGTGACAGCCGGCGTAGCGGCGCTGACCTCCGCCTTCCCCGGCCTCTACGACGACCGCACGGGGATCTGCCTCGCGGTCCTGGCCCTGATCACCGCCCTCAACCTGCGCGGGATCGTCGACTCGGCGAGGGCCTTCATCGTCCCCACCGCGGTCTTCCTCGGCGCCATCCTGGCGATGGTCGTCGTCGGCCTCCTCCGCGACGCCCCCGCCTCCACCGTCACCGCGGACGGGCATCCCTCCGTCCTCGCCCACAACGCCACCTCCGTCGGCGCCCTGCTGCTGCTCAAGGCGTTCGCGTCCGGCTGTTCGGCGCTGACCGGTGTCGAGGCGGTCGCCAACGCGGTGCCCGCCTTCCGGGCCCCGGCCGCCCGGCGCGCCCAGCGGACGGAGGTGGCGCTCGGCGCGCTCCTCGGGGTGATGCTGATCGGACTGTCCGTCCTCATCGGCCGCTTCCACCTCCAGCCGGTGGCGGGCGTCACCGTCCTCGCCCAGCTGGCGGACGCCTCACTCGGCCACAACTGGGCTTTCTACGTCGTCCAGTTCGCCACCATGACGCTCCTTGCGCTGGCCGCCAACACCTCCTTCGGCGGGCTGCCCGTCCTGATGGGCCTGCTCGCCCGGGACAACTACCTGCCGCACGTCTTCGGCCTGAAGGCGGACCGCCAGGTGCACCGGCACGGGGTGCTGGCCCTCGCCGCCGTCGCCGCGGCCCTCCTCGTCCTCTCCGGAGGCGACGTCAACACCCTCGTGCCGCTCTTCGCCATCGGTGTCTTCGTCGGCTTCACGATCTGTCAGACCGGCATGGTCCGGCACTGGCGCCTGGAACGCTCGCGGGGCTGGCGCGGCAAGGCCCTGCTGAACGGTTCCGGCGCACTGCTCACCGGCGTCTCGGCCGTCGTCGTCACCGCCACCAAGTTCACCGAGGGCGCCTGGCTCATCGTCATCGCGCTGCCGCTGCTGGTCCTCACCTTCGAAGCCGTGCACCGCGCCTACGGCCGGATCGGCGAGCGCCTGGACCTGGGCCGGATGCCCGAGGCCCCGCGCCCCGCCCCCTCCCTCGTCATCGTCCCCGTCTCGCATCTGTCCCGGCTGACCTGCGAGGCGCTGAACGCGGCGGTGTCCCTGGGCAATGAGGTGGTGGCGGTCACCGTCACCCATGGCGCCCCCGAGGACCGGACGGCCACCGAGGCCCTGCGCCGTGACTGGGAGCTGTGGAACCCCGGCGTGGAACTCCTCGAACTCCCCTCCGCGACCCGCTCCCTCGGCCGCCCGATCGCCGCATACGTACGCGAGCTGGCCACCCGCCGCCCCGGGACCCGTATCACCGTCCTGATCCCGGAGGCCGAACCCGCCCACCTGTGGCAGCGGCTGCTCCAGAACCAGCGCGGTGCGGTGGTCGCCCACGCGGTCCGCCGGGACACGGACGCGGTGATCTGCCGGCTGCGGTTCCGTCTGGAGGCGGCGCCCCGCACGTAGAAGCGGCTGTTTGCCGGTGGCGCGCCCTACCGTGAGGTCATGGACGCCACGACGGGTGACGACGCCCCCATGGATTACGACGGGCACTGCGCCGAGATCGTCGCTCAGGCCGGACTGCTGAGCTCCTGTCTCGACGCCGGCACGGATCTGACCACGTCCGTGCCCTCCTGCCCCGACTGGAACCTCGCCCAGCTGCTCCGGCATCTGGGCGAGACCCATCGCTGGGTCGAGGAGATCGTCCGGACCCGGGCGGCCGAGCCCCCGCCCGACACCGCGCTCCGCGTCCTGCCGCGCGAACCCGCCCACGTCCCGGAGGAGTTCGCCGGCTGGCTCACCGAAGGCGCCGAACGCCTCGCCCGCACCCTGCGTACCGCCGGCCCCGACGCCCGGATCTGGACCCCGCTCCCGTCCGGCACCCCCGCCTTCTTCGCCCGTCGTATGGCCCACGAAACGGTCATCCACCGTGCCGACGCGACCCTGACCCTCGGCACGCCCTTCACCGTCGAGCAGCGGGTCGCCATCGACGCCCTCGACGAGTGGATGGAGTTGGGCTCGCTCCCCGAGATGTTCGACCACCACCCCGACCGGCGCGAACTCCTCGGCCCCGGCCGCACCCTCCACTTCCACGCCACTGACACCCCGCCGGACGCCTCCGCCGACTGGCTCGTCGACCTCACCGGCCACACCCTCGCCTGGCGCCGCTCCGCCGAACCGGCCACCGTCTCCGTCAGCGCCCCGCTGACCGACCTCCTGCTGCTCATCTACGGCCGCTACCCGACCGACACCGAAACCGTCGAGGTCACGGGGGACGCGGACCTGCTGGAGTTCTGGCTGGCACGGGTGCTGTTCGGGTAAGTGCCGGCACCTGGGCACACCGGACGGTGGTGACCCCAGGTGCAGCCGCTCCGCACCTGCGCCCGGTCCGGCGGCCGCCCCCTGCCCGCACCGGACGTGAACCAATCGGGCCGCCACAGCGTGAGTTAGGTTGAGCACCACCCACCGAGTCGAACGCCAGGGAGAGAGCACCATGACCGAATCCGACCAGACAGGCAGCACTCCCGGCCTGCCGCCCACCCCTCCCCCGCCGCCTCCGCAGCCGACGGACGCCGGACCCCGGCCCGTGCCGACGAGCGAGGACGAGGCGCTGGAGATCGGTCGGCAGCACTTCCCCGAGGTCGGCTCACCGGGCGGCCCCACCGACCTGTTCGTCCACGAATTCGACCTCGGTTACCTGGTGTACGCCAGCTGGCCGCAGCCCGAGGACCCCACCGCTGTGCCGGCCGAGCCCGGTGGGAGTCAGGTCGCCATCAACAAATCCAACGGTGATGTGACATTCCTGCCCAATTTCCCTCCGGAGTCGGCAGTGGAGCTCTACCACCGCTTCTACCGCCCAAGCGAGGCCTGAGCACGCGGTCTTGCGCGCCGGGCGGGGTCTGGTGAGCCGTCAGTGCGGCCGGTTAAGCTTTGGCTTGAAAAGCTCATTGGGTAACCATTACGAACACGGGGGACGTTGTGGCTGGCGCTGGTGGGTTCCAGACCAATGTGGAAGGCCTCAAGGCCGAGGGCACGAACTTCACCAACCTCGGTCAGGACTTCTATTCGTCGGTGGCGCGGCTGATGGACGGTCTGCACGCCTTGGGGGCGGGTCCGCCGAGCAACGGGGACGAGGGGCCGCCGCCGGAGAAGAAGTCGTTCGGCGAGCAGTTCATGAGCGGTCTGACGACGTTCGCGAGCAAGGCCGACGCCCCTCCGTGGGGGGACGACGAGATCGGCGAGAAGTTCGGCGTCGTCTATGAGGGCGTCCGCGACGGCATGTACGAGTCGATGGGCCACCTCTCCTCGAAGCTCCAGGAAATCGGCAGGGCGCTGACGTCGATGTCCAAGAACCACGCGGAGAACGAGGACTTCAACGACGCGCTGATCAAGCAGCACGTCCCCAACGAGCAGGCCTGGCAGGACCCGACGAAGCAGGGGTCCGGGCAGGCCCACGGGTACTTCGTCAGATCCCCCAGCCACTGAGCCGGTCGGTCAACGGGCTGGTTGGTCGGTCGGCTGATTGGTCGACTGGTTGGTCGGTCGACTGGCGGCTGGCCGGCTGGTTTCGATCCCTTGATCTCTTGATCACTTGACGTGGGGCCTTGCCACAGGGCCCCGGTCTGTCGTACGCGAGAACGCATTCTTTTCACGGGGGAGCTCCACCTTGTCCATCATGCTGCCGGATCCTCTTGAGTGGGTCCTGGACATGCTCGGCTTCAACTGGCCGCACGCAGATGAAGACAAGCTGATCGAGTGCGCCCAGGTGTGGCGTACGTTCGCGGCGGAGGTCCAGGGGCACGCGGCCCAGGGCAACACGTACGCGAGCAATGTGCTCGGTGAGAACTCCGGCGACGGGATCGAGGGCTTCAACAAGGCCTGGGAGAAGTTCTCCGGCGGCTCCGGCTACTTCAACGACGCCGCGCAGGCGGCCGAGGTCATCGCCTTCACGCTGGAGGCCGCGGCCACGCTGGTCATCGGCATGAAGGTCGCGGTGATCGTCCAGCTGGCGATCCTGGCCGCCGAGATCATCGCTGCGCAGGCCGCGGCCCCCTTCACCCTCGGCCTGTCCGAAATCGGCGGTGCGGCCGCGACGTTGGCCACGCGGGAGATGGTCCGCCGCATCCTGAAGGAGGTGGCCAAGCAGCTCCTGGACGCGATCATGGAGGCCGCCAAGGAGCCGGTGATCTCCGCGTTGGAGGCCATGGCCTCCGACCTCATAGCCCAGACCGTCAACCAGAACTTCGGCGCCCAGAACGGCTACAACCTGGACCGGACGGTCAAGGAGGGCAAGAAGGCCGCCAAGGACGCCGTCGACAACATGGGCGAGTCCCTCGGTGAGGGCCTGCGTGACGGTGCCGGCAGCCGGGCGGGCCGACGTGCCCGGCACGGTCTCGACAGCGCCGCCGGGCACGGCAGCGACGGCGGGGACGGCGGCGACGGCGGTGGCTCCGGCGACGGCGGGGGCTCCAGCGGGTCGGACAGCGGCTCGGGGAGCGGGTCGAACTCGGGGTCGGGGTCGGGGTCGGGAAGTGGGTCCGGCTCGGGCTCGGGCTCTGGCTCCGGCAGTGGGTCGGGGAACGGCTCCGACGGCGGTTCCGGCTCGGGTTCTGGTTCTGGTTCTGGTTCCAGCTCCGGTTCGGATTCGGGCTCCGGCTCCGGCTCCGGCTCTGACTCGGGCTCGGGTTCTGGTTCCGGCGGCTCCTCCAGCGGCTCCAGCAGCAGCGACAGCGGCTCGGGCGGTGGCAACCGCAGCGGCTCCGACGGCGGCGGCTCCACCAGCCACACCCCCCGGGCTTCGGACAATGCCGGCGCGACCGGTGGCAGTGACCGCGACGGGGCCAACTCCGGCGGCACGGGCACCAACCCGTCCTCCAACACCCCCTCCAACGACTCCGGCTCCACCCCTCCCCGCAACGTCCCCGACGCCCAGCCCCTGCCGCCCCCGGACCAGCGCTCCCCCTTCGACGAGGGCTACCGAGGCGGCAACGACAGCCCCTACAGCACCTCCCCCACCCCCGACTCCGGCCCCACCCCGGACTCGGGCAACACCCCCGGCTCCGACCGCACCCCGGGCACGGACCCGATCAGCACCCAGCCCGCGCCGGACAACACCCCGGATGCCGCCCGCCCCGACGCGGACCCCATCAGCACCCAACCGGCACCGGACAACACCCCGGACTCGGCCCGCCCCGATGCCGACCCGATCAGCACCCAGCCCACCCGGGACAACGCCCCGGACTTCGCACGCCCGGATCGCCCGGACGCGGACCCGATCAGCACCCAGCCCGCACCGGACACCACCCCCGACGCAGCCCGCCCCACCCCCACGCCGGACCCCGTCAGCACCCAGCCCGCACCCGACTCCACACCCCACGAGGGCGGCTCCCCACGCGCTGACGCACCGCAGCCCGCACCCTCACCGATCCCGGACCCGGTAGCCGGCAACCCGCCCTCGTACAACGACAACTCCCACGACGGCAACAGCAGCGGCAACGGCGACAACTCCAACAACGGCAGCGGTGGCGGCCGCGCCTCCGTGCCGCACGTCGGCACACCGCCCCAAGGCGCCCCCGTCCAGCACTCGCCGTCGTCCGGTCAGCCCATCCAGCAGCGCGACCCCGCCCCGGGCGACCCCATGCCCACGGTGGACGACCCCGACGACACCACCGTCTCCACCCAGTCCGCCGGCACCGCCACCCTCCCCCCACCCACCCAACCCACCACCGACCCCACCGCGAACACCCCCGGCACCCCCTCCACCCCCACACCCCAGCAGCCCAACAACCCCCAGGCCAACGGCCCCATGATGATGGGCGCCGTACCACCCCAGGGCGGCAGCACCGCAACCCCGAACGCCGCCCCGCCCCGCAGCAGCGCCCCCACCAACACCAACCCGTCCCCGGACACCAACCGCCGCCCCGACGGCTCCCAGGCGATCCGCGACGTCACCCAGCAACGTCAGCCCGAACGCCCCGCCTACAACCCGCGCCTGGACGGCCCCCGCCGCGACACCCCCACCACACCTCCCGGCAACAACCGCCGCGCGGACGGCTCCCAGATCGTCCAGGACCACACCCAACAGCCGACCCCCGAGCGCCCCCCGCACAACCCCCGCCTCGACGGCCCCGCACGCAACGACGACTCCGGGCCCGACAACACCCGCCCGGACAACACCCGCCCGGACAACCGTCAGCAGCCACAACAGGACGCCTCCACCCCACGCCCGGACGGCACCCGCCCCGACGGCACGCGTCCCGACAACACCCGTCCGGACGGCACCCGGCCCGACGGCACGCGGCCCGACGGCACTCGACCGGATGCGACCCGCCCCGACAGCACCCGGCCCGACACGGCACGCCCTGACGCAACACGTCCCGACGCGACCCGCCCCGACGGCGCCCGCCCCGACGCAGCACGTCCCGACGGCACGCCCCAGCCCACCCCCACCCGTACGGACCGGCCGCAGACCGACGCCCCTGCCCAGGCCCCGTCGCAGCCCGCCGCCCAGGCCCCCACACGCCCCGGCGCCCCGACCCCCAACACGCCGAACCCGAACGTCCCGCACCAGAACCAGCAGCCTTCGCCGCCACAACAGCAGCCCACGCCACAACAGCAGCCGACGCCGCAACAGCACCAGCCACAGCCGACGCAGCAGCAGCAAAACCAGCAGCAACCCACCCTCCAGAGCCACACCCCCACCCAGCAGCAAACTCCCCAGCAGCCGGCCCCGCAGCAGCAGCCCCAGCAGCCGGGCCCGTACACCCAGCAGCCGCAGCACCAGCAGCAGACGCCCCAGCAACAGACCCCGCAGCAACAGCCCCAACAACAACAGCCGGGCCCGTACGTCCAACAGCCGGCCCCCCACCAGCAGCCCGCGCCGCACCAGCAAAACCAGAACCCTCAGCAGACCCAGCCCACCCCGCACCAACAGCAGGGAGCACCGCACCAGCCACCGGTCGCACAGCCCCAGAACCTCCGCAGCCACAACGACGTACGCCTCGGCCTCAACGTCCAGCCCGGTGGCCTGTACTCGCCGTTCCCGCACGACCAGCAAGCACTGCTGAACAGCTTCCCGCGGAACCCGGACGGCACCCCGCGGGCGTTCAACGACCCGTTCCAGCCGTGGGCCCAGCTCCAGAACGACGGCGGCCCCACCGTCCTCGGCCGCTCCAACAACTGCGCCGACTGCACCCGCTCCTTCATGGAGTCCTGGTACGGCAACCCGCAGGTGTCCGCGCCACGCACCTACGACCCGGACGGCAAGGGCGGCATCGACCGCGCGTCGGGCGAGAACAACGGCACCGCCAACATCGAGCAGTACACCGGCGCCAAGTTCCGCAGCTCCGGCCAGAACGCCAAGGACGGCTACGCCCAGATCGCCGACGACCTCCGCCAGGCCGGCCCCGGCGCAGCGGCCGCGGTACTGGTCACCTGGCCCAACGGCGGCGCCCACGTCTTCAACGCGGTCAACCACAACGGCAAGGTCGTCTGGGTCGACAGCCAGACCGGAACGATCAGCGACCAGCCCATCAACACCCAGGCCAAGAACGTCTGGCACCTCGTCACCGACGCCAACCGCCAGCCTTTCGACCCCACCAACCAGCCCCAAACCACCCAGAACCAGGGCCAGAACCAGACCTCCCAGAACCAGCCCCAGCAAAACCAGAGCCAGCAGCAGGCACAGCAACAGGCCCAGACCCAACAGCAGGCCCAGGCCCAACAGCAGAACAACGCCCAGACCCAACAGCAGGCTCACGCGCAACAGCAGACCCAGGCCCAGGCACAGCAACAGGCCCAAGCCCACGCGCAACAGCAAACCCAGGCCCAGGCACAGCAGCAAGCTCAGGCACAAGCGCAGCAACAAGCTCAGCAACAGGCGCAAGCCCACGCCCAGCAGCAGGCTCAAGCGCAGGCACACGCACAGCAGCAGGCACAGGCTCAAGCGCACGCGCAACAGCAAGCCCAAGCTCAGGCTCACGCGCAACAGCAGGCACAGCAACAGGCCCAGGCCCAAGCGCAGGCACAGCAGCAGGCCAACCCGTATGCCCAGCCGCACCAGCAGCAGCCGGGCCCCTACGCCCAGCCGCAGCAACAGCAGCCGCACAACCAGCACAATCCGTACACCCAGCCACAACACCAACAGCCGGGGCCGTACGCCCAGCAGCAGCCGCACCAGCAGCAGCCCAACCCGTACGCCCAGCAGCAGCCCAACCCGTACGCCCAGCAGCAGCAACAACAGCAGCAGCAGCCGGGTCCGTACACCCAGCAGCCGCACCAGCAGCCGAACCCGTACGCGCAGCAGCCCGGGCCGTACCAACAGCCCCAGCAACAGCAACAGCCAGGTCCGTACACCCAGCAACCCCACCAACAGCAGCAGCCGGGCCCGTACACCCAGCCGCAACAACAGCAGCCGGGCCCGTACGCCCAGCAGCAGCCGGGCCCGTATGCCCAGCCACAGCAGCCCTACCAGCAGCCCCAGCCCCACAACCCCTACCAGCAGCAGGCCCCGCACTTCCCGCAGCAGAACCCGCAGCACCCGGCAGGGGCACCCGGCACCGCCGGCAGCTCGCCGTCCCCGGAACGCCCCCCGCGCACCCCGGGATCGGACGCCGCCCGCCCTCAGCAGGACCAGCGGCCCGACGCCCGGCCTCGTGGCGACTTCGGCATGCCGCATGCGGACACCCCGCAGCATTCGGATTCCCATGAATCCGACGTTGCCGAGGACCAGGCATCTCCGGAGGACGGCGCCGAGCAGCAGACGCCCGACCAGGAAGCGCAGCCCGCGGCCGAGAGCCTCGACGCCATTCGCGACAGCCTGGACCACGAGCCCGGTGGTCTGCGCGCGCCCGACCCCAGCGACCAGCAGGCGCTCGAGGAGGCGCACCCGCGCGATCCCGACGGCAATCCCCAGCGTTTTGCCGATCCCTTCGCGTCCTGGGGCCAGCTCCAGAACGACGGTGGCCACGAACAGCCGGGGCGGTCCAACAACTGTGCCGACTGCTCCCGTTCCTTCCTGGAGAGCTGGTACGGGAACCCGCAGGTATCGGCCCCCCGCACCCTGGACACCAACCCCGACGGCACACCCGACAACTGGTCACCGGAGAACGACTCCGAGTGGAATCTGGAGCGTTGGGCGGGCGCCCCGTTCATCGATTGCGGTAATGACCTTCCCCACCCCTACGACCGGATTGCCTGGGAACTGGAGCAGGCCGGCCACGGTTCTGCGGCGGTGGTAGGTGTCTACTGGCCCGAAGGCGGCGGCCACGCGTTCAACGCCGTCAACCACCACGGCAACATCATCTGGGTGGACAGCCAGACCGGTGAGGTCAGTGACACTCCCCTCCACCTGGATGCCGATTCCGTCGTAGCCATCCCGCTGGATGCCGATCGCAATCCGATCTTCCCGTGGGGGTCGGAGTCCGACGGATCCGACGAGTCGTACGACGACCAGCCCGAGGACAACGCCGATCCGAGCGACGCGCCGACCTCCGAAGGGCAGGCCGACCCCTCGGGCCTGACGGGGAGCCCGGACGGTCCGGACACCACTCCCCAGCGCTCTGCCACCGATCCGGACTCCGAGACGGACTCCAAGCCGGACACGGGCGACCGCGCGGACTCGGACCACGACACCGGCGCGAACAATGCCCCGGAGTCGGACTCGGACTCGTCCACGGCCTCAGACACGGACGCGGACACGGGCCCAGATACGGACACGGACAAGGACGCACCGGCAGACCGCGACCCCGCACAAGAGGCCGATTCTCACCAGGACCCGGAGCACACGGAGCCCACGGAGCCCACCTTCCCCGCCTCGGACACTCGCCCGTACGACCGGGATCCGGGTGGCCTGGTGCGTCCGGACGCGGCCGACCAGCAAGCCCTGGAAAACAACGTCCCCCGTGGCGAGAACGGTGCTCCGCAGCGCCATCCGGACCCCAACGAGGGCTCCTGGGTGAACGACGTCAACGGACAGGACCACGGCGAGCCCGGCCGTACCAATAACTGCCCTGATGCAGCGCTCTCCTTCGCCGACACCTACTCCGGGCACCCAACAGTCGCAGCGGCCCGTACCCCGGACTACGACGCCGACGGCACCCCTTCCGACCGCGGCGAGAGCGACGGCCGTGACCGGATGGAGAGCACCCTCGGCGCTCGATTCACCGATCACGGCAACGGCCCGGACGCCTTCCGCCGCCTGGAGACGACCCTTCTCGACAACGGTCATGGCTCCCAGGCCGTCATCGTGACCCAGGACTCCAACGGGCGAGCCCACGCCTGGAACGTGGTCAACCACAACGGCAAGATCACGTACGTCGACCCGCAAACCGGCCAGCGGAGCGACAAGCCCCTTCACAGCGGCGACCACGGCGTGTTCGCCATTCCTCTCGACCCCAACCGCCGCCCCATTCCCACCAGCCCCGGCGGGACCGACCGCAACATCGGGGGCACCCGGCGCCCGGCCGCGCAACCGACCGGCAGCGGCAGCGGCAGCGGCAGCGGGAAGAAGCACGAGCTGTCCCCCGATGACATGGACATCGACGGAGGAGACAAGAAGAAAACCAAGCAGGACCCGCCCGCGTCCGACGATTCCTCGGACGTGGAGATGCCCGATGCCGAGCACACGCCGGACGAGCGAGCCGATGCCACGCGCGAGCACCGCAACGAGACGCTTCCTACCCCTGAGCCCAAGGACCACGAGCTCAACAGCATCCCCCCGGACGCCTCCCAGGAGGCAGTGCGCGACGCGGAGGGCGACGGCCAGCCGGTCTACCGGATCGACCCCCTCGCCCCTGTCTACGACCGGCTCCGGGAGTGGTGCGAACCGCCCACGGACGACGAGGGCAATCCGCTCCAGGACAAGGACGGCAACAGCCTTGAGCCGCCGCTGGCACAGCTGCTGAGGATAGCTGCTGAGCGACGAGCCGAATCCGAGGCGATCACCGAGCCTGCCAACAAGACCAGAAAGGCCCTTGACGGGGCCCGGCAGAAGCTGAACGCGGCTCAGAAGGCCCTTGACGACGCCGGAGACAAGGCGACCAAGGCCCAGCAGGATGCCGTCAAAAATGCCCAGGCAGAATTCGCCAAGGCCGAGCAGAACCACAAGGCAGCCAGCGAAGCCCTCAGGGACAAGATTGATCAGATCCCGCCGACCGCCTTCACGGAGAGCGAACTCAGGCAGATTCTTGGCGAGAATTTCGCCGCCATGAACGATGGCGAACGTCATGTGGTGATAGCGACCGTGGCCCGAATGAGTATGGCCTTCCACGCAGACAACGCCGTCGGCAACAGTCCCACACGTACCCCCAACGGCGAGAGCCCCTATACGGGCTCCAAGACGGCCAGTGGTCAACGGGACCCCGCGGAAGACCAACACGATTCGGTAGGTGCCAGGCGGCGCGCAGAGGCACAACCGAAGTTCCCGCCCAAGTTCCGCCCCGCAGGCAGCCCCTCAGCAGCCGCGTTCAAACAGGTTCAGGACGAGTCCCGCCAGAGCGGACAAAAGGCAACCATCAAAGCGATACTCGAACGGTCATTCCCCAATATTCCAGACTTCACGGACAAGAATTACGCTGTAGTGGAATTGGTCGACAAGGATGGCAACAGCAGCTATATCGTCGACTCATCCGTCCCTCCGATGGGTACCGACGGCGTCAGCCCACGACACTCCGAAAAACACCTCCTGGACTGGGTGAAGCACCTCAACAAGTCCAGGGGCGCCGATGACCAGCTCACCATCGCCGGCCTCTACACTGAGCGAGAGCCCTGCGGCCTCCGTACGACAAACCCAGGAAATGCCGACTGCTCCCAGACACTCAGGGACTCCCTCGGGAAGGGGATCCCTGTGTACTACAGCACCACATATCGAGACGACTCCGTTCGCCTCAAAGAGGACCTCAATAAGAAACGCAACGAGTTGATGTCCCAAATCAGCAACTTGACGCCTGATCAGCAGCAGGACGCACTGAAGAAGGCCAAGCTGACCGACAAGGACATCAACGACCGGGTTCAGCAACGAAAAGATCGCAACAAGGAAAAGAACGACGCGGAACTTATCCGTCACCTGACGGTGGTGGGCGAGCTGTGGGGCAAGACGAGGGCCCATATGATCAGGATCGAGCGAGAGCAGCAAACAAAGGGAACGACATGACGGAGCGCGACCGGACAGCAGCGAACACCCCTGACCACGAGACGGTTTCTCTGCTGTCGGAGTGGTGGAGCAGCTGGCGCGCGGGCGGCAACTGGGCTCATCTCGTCGATCCCTCTGGCAGCGCCGGCGCTGCCGTCCTGAAGCAACTGCACCAGCAGATCGAGGGCAGCATCCTTGTCGATGCTGCTGGGCGCACAGCCGAGGAAGTACAGGCTGAGGCGCTGCAGCAGCTCGGGGTTGATGTTGCCCCGGCCGGACGATGGGACTGGCACTCCAAGCTCGATCGACTGGGCGGGAATCGGCTCGTCCTCATCATGAACGCTCATCGGGCCGGCCGTACCCGAAGCTCGTCCGAGACGGATCATCTGCTCACCCGGGCCATCGACCGCCTCAGCGGAGGCCAGGTCGGCATGCTCGTCCACCTCACCCCTGACGAACTGCTCCCCCTCTCCGAGGTCGTCTTCAAGCTCCCGGAGCGGGACACCACCGAGGCGGACTGGCCGGCACCTCTGCGCGCACTGGCGCTGGCTCAGCCACGCATCGTCCCCTTGCGCGTATGGGCCGAACTCACTGCAGCACTCGGCCCGGAATCCATCACCGAAACTGGGCTGCACAGTCTGCTGGAGGAATTCTCCGCTCACCTGGTGTCCGGCGATCAGGGTGTGATGTTCTCCGATGAGGGCCTGGCGGAAGAGTTGCGCCGAGGCACCGCGAACGACGAGATCGACCGGGTCGACCGACACATGGTTGAGTGGCTGAGGCGCATCTCTCCCGAGTTCCGCCATCCGGAAGGATGGGCGAAATCGGGGCCTGAGGGGCTGTACGCCGCCACGGGGCTTGCCATGCACGCCGCACAAGCCGACTTCGCCGCATCGGTATCAGCCGACGCCGGTGAACACCGCACCCTCTTCGAGGATCTGCTTCACGACGGCGGCGCGCTCGCCAATATCCCGCAGACGACTCTGATGGATGCCGCGGACTGCGCGTTCGCCGGTGATGTCCCGGGGAACACCGCGGCGGGCTCCGCGGTCCAGCTCTGGTCCTACGGCGTGATCCCGGCCAGTCAGCCGGAATGGGCAGCATGGCTGCAGCTCATGGCCACCGCCCGTGGCGACCGGGGCCTCGCCGCCGCCGTCGCCGACTCCAGTGTGCACCTGCCCTGGAAGGCGAATTGGACACGCTGGCGCCCACCGGGCGGCTGCCACTGGCGATTCCTCGAGCCAGGGCCTGTCGACGGGCTGACCGAAGTGCGCTGGCAAGGGCGCACCGCCGTTGCCGCCCTCTTCACAGGGACTTCTCGCGTGGATGTCTGGGACGCGGCCACCGGTGAGCACCTGGGCGGCCCCTGGCACGAAGAGATCCCGGAAGAGCATCACTGTGACCTTTCCTGGCCACCTGAATCAGAGTCCGAAGAGGGTATGTCCGGTGAGGACCTTCCCGGTCCGGAGACATTCGAGGACCTTGAGGACGCCATGTCCGACGAGGAAAGCCCTCACGAGCTTCTGCTCGGCAGTCCCCCGCTCCGCCTCGGAAATCAGGTGATCCTTGCCGGATCGGGTGGGCTTTTCGCCATCGAGCCCACAGCAGAAGAACCCTTCTCGGGCCTCAACTCCCCCAATGTGAAACCCCTCTCTGGACGTTACGCCTTCACCACCGCCATCACCCCCTTCAATTCTCCGCCGCCCGGCCTGGCAGATTTGATCGAGCTGTACGGAGCACATCACATCCACGCCTTCCCGGCGCCCACACTGCCGGACGGACTGACGGACGAGCCAACGCGCCGTACTCTCATCGAATTCGGCCTGCCCGAATTGAAGAACGAAGACGGGCTGGGCATCTATCCGCTTGGCGATCACCGCATGAGCGTCTTCGACGAAGTCAGCTGGCCGTCGGACATCGCCCCCGTCGAGGAAGCCGGCCCGTTCTTCCAGATCGGATTCTGGATGGGTGGCGAACTCGTCGTCGACGGCCCTACGGGACACGTTTTGCGCGTACCGACGGAGCCGGGCGAGGAGCACCTCGCGGGCCTGCCCGCCGCGCACAGCCTGGAGAACTTCCTCACCATGGTCGCGCTCTGGGTCACCGGCCACCTCACCAAGGGGCTCGTCGAAGGTGATGACGAGGCCGCCCTCTTGCCCGGTTACGTGCTCGACGCCCACAAACGCATCGACCCGGTGGGCGCAGAGGCCCCCGCCTGGGCATACGCCTTCCACGGTCCCTAACTGGCGAACAGACAGCGGCCGTTCACCGGAGCCCAAGCGCATGCTCCGTCGGCCCTCAGCGAGCCCGAGCGAACAAGGAGAAACACGTGCCGGAGATCGATCCGCCGGAATCGGGAAACCGGGTGCCGTCATCCGTCGAAGAAGCGCTGGAAATCGCTAGCACCAATTTCAAACCGCTCTGCCACGATGGCACACCGGCATCCGTACACGTCGAAGAGTTCGACATCGGCTACCTCGTCTATGCCACATTCCCGCCGACCGAGCCCCGTTCGTTCGGCGGCAGTCATCTCGTCATCTCCAAGGTGGACGGGGCGCTGACCTTCGTTCCCAACTTCCCGCCGAAGTCGGCGATCTCCCTCTACCGCAAGCGCCATCACCCCAACCCCTGAGGCCTGGAGGGATGCGGTGACGGGAGAGGGCGGCGGGCCGGAGATACCCACGAGCGCCGAGCACGCCGTGGAGCTGGCGCGGCGGCAGTACGCACCTGTGTGGCCCGATGGGACTCCGGCGCCGCTGCGGGTGCGGGAATTCGACATCGGCTACCTGGTGTTCGCGAAACTTCCGCCCCTCCCGGTACCCCCGGTGGAGGGTGGACGTCGGCGGCCGCGGATGAGGAGTCCCGGGGGGACGTGCGTGGTGGTGTGCAAGGAGAGCGGGCGGGTGTGCCGGGTGCCGATGCGTCCGCCGGTGGACGCGATGGCGCTCTATCGCAGGTTCTACCGGCCGGACCTGATGCACGGCCCGACGGCGAAGCCACCCCAGTCACCCCGCACCGTGTGACGTCGGCGGCGATGGCCGGAATCGATCGGTCGTCGATCCGCCCATGAAGTCAACGGGCTTGTGCGACGTGAGGGTGCGGGTGCCCGAGCGTCAGTCGTACGTGTGGTGACCGACGGCCAGCGGGAAGGATGAGACGTCGGGCTACGCACACGGCTGGGGGCACATACGCATGGGCGGAAGCGGATACGGGAGCGGGAGCAAAGGCGGCAGCAAGGGCGGGGGCGTCGGCAGGCGGCGGGTGCTGGCGGCCGGGGGTGGGGTTGCCCTCGCTGCGGCGTTGGTAACCGGCTGTGGGTCCAACACGGGGCGTGGGGGCGGGAGTTCGGGTTCCGGGATCAGTCAGTGGTACCACCAGTACGGGGAGCCGGGGACCGAGCGGGCCGTGAAGCGGTATGCCGCGGCGTACGAGAAGGCCGAGGTCACGGTGGAGTGGCGGCCGGGGGACTACGACCGGCAGACGGCGGCGGCGCTGCTCACCGACGCGGGGCCGGATGTGTTCGAGGTCAACGGGCCGTTACTGGACCAGATCCAGGGCGGGCAGGTCGTCGATCTGACGGCCGAGATCGAGCCGGTGAAGGACGACTTCAACCAGGCGGTGCTGGCACCGAAGATCTGGCAGGGGAAGGTCTGGGGCATTCCGCAGGTCATCGATATGCAGATGCTCTACTACCGCAAGAGCGCGCTGCGGGACGCCGGGGTGGAACCGCCGCGGACGCTGGACGAGCTGGTGGATGCGGCGAAGGCGGTCAGCGGGAAGAAGAAGCAGGCCAAGGGGCTGTTTCTGGGCAATGACGGTGGGGTGGGGGTGCTCGGTGGGACGCCGTTGTTCGCTGCGGGGCTGAGTCTGATCGGTGAGGACGGGAAGGTCGGGTTCGATGATCCGGCCGCCGCCCGGGCGCTGGGGAAGATCCGGCAGTTGTACGCGGACAAGTCGCTGCTGCTGGGGGCTCCTACGGACTGGTCCGATCCGGCCGCGCTCATCCAGGGGCTGACCGCGATGCAGTGGTCGGGGCTGTGGGCCCTGCCGCAGATCAAGAAGGCGCTGGGGGACGACTTCGGGGTGCTGCCGTTCCCCCAGGACGGCTCCGGCGGCCGGCCCTCCGTTCCCGTGGGCGCGTATGCCTCCGCGGTGAGCGCACGCAGCGGGCGCAAGGCGGAGGCGAAGGCGTTCGCCACGTGGCTGTGGGTGGAACGGACCGACTTCCAGCAGGACTTCGCGCTGTCGTACGGGTTCCACATCCCGGCCCGGATCTCGTTGGCGAAGAAGGCCGAGGAGCTGCGCGAGGGGGCGGCGGCGGACGCGGTGCGGTACGCGACGGAGTACGGGTACGCGGAGCCGCTGTTGTGGACGTCGGCGGACCGTACGGCCTATCAGGACGCGCTGAGCCGGATCATCAAGGACGGCGCCAACCCGGAGAGCGAGCTGAGGGGCGTGGTGCGGAAGGTGAACGCCGAGCTTCAGCGGGTCAAGAAGAAGTGACCAGAGCTGCGACGTTCGGGGCCAGGCTGCTGGGGCCGCAGCGGCGGAATCTGTGGTTCTGGGTGTTCGTCGGGCCGTTCGCGGTTGGGCTGGGGCTGTTCACCTATGTGCCGTTGGTGTGGAGCGTCTACCTCAGCTTCTTCGATGCGCACAACACGGTGAGCCCGAAGGGGTCGGACTTCGTCGGGCTGGGCAACTACGGCGCGATGCTGGGCGATGAGGCGTTTCTCGGCAGCCTGGGGACGTTCCTGCTGTTCACCGCCTTCATCGTGCCCGCCACCTACGCGCTCTCCCTCGCGCTGGCGCTGATGGTCAACCGGCTCCGCGTCGCCCAGGCGTTCTTCCGGTCGGTGTTCTTCCTGCCGACGGCCTGCTCGTATGTCGTCGCGGCGCTGATCTGGAAGCTGTCGATCTTCAACGGGGTGCGGTTCGGGCTGGCCAACACCGTGCTGGGGTGGTTCGGCGCGGAGCAGACCGCCTGGCTGTCGACCACCGATCCGCCCTGGTACTGGCTGGTCATCGTGACCGTACGGCTGTGGCTCCAGGCCGGGTTCTACATGATCCTGTTCCTCGCCGGGCTCCAGCGGATCTCGCCGCAGCTGTACGAGGCGGCCGCGGTGGACGGGGCGCGGCCCGGCTGGCAGACGTTCCGGTACCTCACCTTTCCGCAGTTGCGGGCCACCTCGGTCGCCGTGGTGCTGCTGTTGGTGATCAATGCGTTCCAGGCGTTCGACGAGTTCTACAACCTGCTGAGCGATGCGCGCGGCTATCCGCCGTATGCCCGGCCGCCGTTGGTCTACCTCTACTACACGGCGCTGGGGCGGGATCAGAACCTCGGGCTGGGGAGTGCGGGTGCGGTGATCCTGGCGCTGATCATCGCGGTGGCGACGGTGGTGCAGGCCCGGTGGTTCGGCCTCGGCCGCAAGGGAGAGGACTGATCGGGATGCATACCCGAAGCCAGGGGCGGAGGCAGACGCAGGATGCGCTGACGAGGGCCGGGCGGGCGCTGCGGGTGGTGCTGCTGATCTCGCTCGCGCTGCTCTTCCTGGTGCCCTTCTATCTGCTGGTGCGGAACGGGCTGGCGAGCGAGCAGGACATCACGGCGCCGGACTGGACGTTCTTCCCGCACGAGCTCCGGTGGTCGAATCTGGCCGAGGTCTTCCGGGACCCGAACCTCCCGCTGGGGCGGGCGCTGCTCAACTCCACGCTGATCGCGGTGGCGACGACGGCCGGCACGGTCGTGCCGGCCTCGCTCGCGGGGTACGGACTGGCCCGGATCCCGTACCGGCACGCCAACGCCGTCTTCTACGCGGTCCTGGGGACGCTGATGGTGCCGGCGGCCGTGACGTTCGTGCCGAGCTTCGTTCTGGTGTCGACGCTGGGGTGGATCTCGACGCTGCGGGGGCTGATCATCCCGACGCTGTTCAGCGCCTTCGCCTGCTTCGTCTTCCGGCAGTACTTCCTGGGCTTCCCCAGGGAGCTGGAGGACGCGGCGCGGGTCGACGGGCTGGGCCACTGGCGGACGTACTGGCGCATCGTCGTCCCGAACGCCCGGCCGGTGTTCGCCGCCGTCGGCACCATCGTCTTCATCGGGGCCTGGAACGCGTTCCTGTGGCCGCTGGTGATCGGTCAGGACCAGGAGACATGGACGGTGCAGGTGGCGCTGTCCACGTTCACCACGGCGCAGAACCTCAATCTGCACGAGCTGTTCGTGGCCGCGGCGGTGTCGATCGCGCCGCTGGTGGTCGTCTTCCTGGTGCTCCAGCGGTACATCGTGGCGGGCGTGGAGCGCAGTGGCATCGATGACTGAGGGAGGGGTGCGGTGCGGGAGTGGAAGGTGTTGTTCTTCCGCGGGCCGCTTCTTACTTCCGGGTCACCACACGAATTCGCGGGTAATTGCGGCGCGCGGGAGACCAATCCGTTGTCGGCGCGGGGTGATTCGAAGGATGTCCTCCGCTTCGACAAGGCCTCCGGTGGGGCCGCCACGTTCGACAACGTATGACACACGAATGTCACGTTCCGGAACGTCCGGCACTCGGTGCGGTGTTGCGGCTGCGCGAGCTGCCGGCCGCGGGCGGGGAGGCGAGGGGGCCGATATGGCGGCGGCATACGACAATTTGCCTTCGAAAATCAGGGCGTCGACCGAGGGGGCGCGGGCGGTGCACGACTATCCCCCGGGCTTCGCGCGCTGCCCCTTCGAAGCCCAACTGGCGCCATTCCAGGGGCAGTTCTTGCCGATCATGTCACGCCGGGCGCCCGTACGCCTCCTCCGCAGGGCGCGCGCCGCGCAGCAGGGCCGCGCCCAGCGGGGTGAGGGTGTGCAGCACCGCGTTGCCCTGCCGCAGGGTGTTCAGCAGCCCGGCATCGCGCAGCACGGTGGCGTGCTGGCTGGCGGAGGCCAGTGAGACATCGGCACGGCGGGCGAGTTCGCTGGTGGTGCAGCCGACGCCGATGCCGTGGAGTATCGCGGAGCGGGTCTGGCCGACGAGCCGGCCGAGGGAACGTTCCGGCGCCACATGGGGCGTGAGCTTCGGTGCCTGGTGTTCCACGGGGTAGACCAGGACGGGCGTCAGGTCCGGGTTGTGGAAGGTCACCGGGGTGCGGCGGCAGAAGTACGACGGCAGGAGGAGCAGGCCCCGGCCGTTCAGATGGAGGTCACGGTCCACCGGGTAATCGGCCTCCAGGACCGGCGCGCGCCAGCGCAGCATCGGTGGCAGCGAGGCGAGCAGCCGGTCCGCGCCGCCGTCGAGCAGGGCCCGGCCGCGGGCCGCCCGGTCTGCCTCGATACGGCCCTGGACGCGGGACCAGTAAGGAGCGACAGCCGCCTCGTAGTAGCGCTGGAGGATGCCGGCGAGGCGGCCGAGGGCGCGGCTGTCGCCGTCGGCCATCGCCCGTATCCAGGACGGCAGCGGGCGGGTGGCGGAGGACAGCCGGGAGAGCTCGTCGTGCAGCCGGGCGGCGGGCGTCTCGCGCAGCGCGGCGAGCGCGTCGGACATCCCGAGGAGCCCTTCGGCGGGCGTCAGGAAATCGGGGAAATAGCCGCGCGTGGGCACCAGCGGCGCCAGCAGACGCGCTTCGCCATTCAACCTTCCGCGCGTTTCCGATCGCCATTTGCCGAACGCCGAATCGTCCCGGCGGTCGCGCAGCCGGTGAAAGCTTAAGACCGTCTCCCACAGTGCGTCCGGGCGTGCCGCAATGCGCACACGGGCCAGATCGAGTCCACTGAAATGGACGCGTAACACCGAACCCCCACCCCTGGTTTCCTCAGTCGGCCCCCGGCACGCCTGAGTATGCACGCCAACACGCGCGGTCACCATGCCCTTTTGGCCAGACTTGAAAGTGGTCGCGCGACCCGGCGGGCGAGAGGAATGCTTGTACTCAATTCGACGGCGGCACGACCGGCCCGGACTGCTCGATCCCGTGGGGGGTGATGGGCAAACAACCGGCCGCTCGACAGCCCCGCCGAAGGCCGCCTTCCCGCGCCGACCGGGGTGGCGGCAACTCCCGAGGGGGGAGTCCGGAGAAAGGCGAGGGCGGCACCTCCGCACAGGTGCCGCCCTCGTTCGGCTGTATGGCCGGACCCGGGCCCCGTGCCGTCATCGTCCGCGCGGCACGCCGTGGCCGCGCACCCGCAGCAGCCCCTCCCACGCCTCGGTGTCCCCGGCGTCCACCGCCGTCCCGTAAAGCTCCGCCGCACGGCGCAGATCGCCTCTCTCCTCGGAGAGCTGGGCGAGCGCACCCCACGCGGCCACGTCTCCCAGGACGGTCGCCGTGAGATACGCGCGTTCGGCCCCGTCGAGGTCGCCGCGCTGCTCGCGCACCCGCCCCAGGGCCGTCCACGCCCCGGTGGCGCCGGCCTCCCTCGCCTGGGCCACCGCCGCCTCCGAGCCGTCCCGGTCACCGGCCCGCTCCCGGATGCGGGAGAGCGCGGCCCAGGCTTCCGCGTCGCCGTTCTCGGCGGCGTCGTTCGCGGCCCGCTCGGCGCCCGCCCGGTCGCCCGCTGTCTCTCTGAGCCGGGCGAGCATCGTGCAGGCGTCGGTGTCCCCCTCCATGGCGGCCGCTCCGGCCGCGGCGTCCGCCGCCGCCTGGTCGCCCGTCTCCTCCCGCAGCCGGGCGAGAGCCACCCATGCCTCGGCGTCGCCCTGCCACGCGGCCTTGCGGGCGGCGCGCTCGGCGCCCGCGCGGTCGCCGTTCTCCTCACAGAGCCGGGCCAGTTGGGCCTGCGCACCCACCGACCCGGCGGCGACGGCCCTCGTCCAGGCGTGCGCCGCCCCCTCGGTGTCGCCCCGCTCCCGGCGGAGCCGGGCCAACACGCTCCAGGCCTCCGCGTCCTGGCGCTCATCGGCCTGCGCGGCCGCGCGCTCCGCCCCCTCCTCGTCCTGACCGGCCCAGCGCAGCTGCACCAGGTGGACGAAGGCCGTCATGACCCCGGCGGCGCCGGCCGCGGCATAGGCGCTCTCCGCCGCGGCCCGCTCACCCGCCCGCTCGGACAGCCGTGCCTGCCCCATCAGCCCCCAGGGGTCGCCCGCACCGGCCGCCCGCGCGTACGCCGCACCGGCGCCCCCGGTGTCGCCGGCGCGCTCCCGCAGCCGGGCGAGCGTCAGCCACGCCTGGGGGCAGCCCGCCTCCGCCGCCCTGGTAGCGGTCTCGTCGGCGCCCTCCCGGTCCCCGGCCGCTTCCCGGATACGGCAGAGGGCCGACCACGCCTGCCGCTCCCCCGCACCGGCCGCCTTCCCGTAGGCACGGCACGCACCGGCGCTGTCCCCGCTGCTTTCGCGCGCCGCCCCCAACACGGCCCAGGCGCGCGCACTGTCCGCCGCGGCGCTCTCCGCACCCTCCCGGTCCCCCGCCTCTTCCAGGAGCTGCGCGAGAGCCGGACGCGCCACATCACCGCCCCGCTCCACCGCACACCGGTACAGCCGTACGGCATGGTCGTGGCGGCGGCGGTCCTGCGCCGCCTGCCCCATCGCGTACAGATCGTCGACGGTCCGCGCATGGGCCGCCGCTGCCTCCCACAGCTGCTCGGGCGGGGCCAGGTGCGCGCGCAGCCGCCGTACGCCCTGGTCCAGATAGTCGGCGGGGTGGTACCCGTCGGCCGCCCCGAGGCCCGGCGCCACCCGGTCCGGCACCAGGGCGGACAGCGACCCGGACTGCTCGGCGCACAGACCCCGCACGGCGGTGGCGAACCAGCCGCTGTCGTGCGTGACCCGGGCGGTCGTCGGCAGATATCCGGCCACGGCCTCGGCCAGCAGCTCACCCGGCAGGGCGCTGCCGTGACCGAGGCGCCGCGCGTCGACGGCGGCCGTGACGACCGCGTGCTCGATCTGGGAGAAGGCGTTGCCCGGGCCCGTCTCGTACCGCCGGACCAGCTCCGGCCCACCCGTCAGCTGCTGGATCACCCGGGCCCGTTCACCGTCGCCCGACCACTGCGCCGCCGCGACGGCCGCCCGCATCCGAGGATCCCGGGCGGCGATCTTCCTGGCCTGCCGCAAGTCCCCCAGACCGTCCGGGACATGGATCTCGGCCCGGTACGTCTCCAGAAGGGCGCGCGCATGGGCGTACCGGTCGGCCGTCTCCAGCGCGCGCGACGCCACCTTCCGTGCGTACTCCGGCCACATGGTGCCGATCACGGCCACCGGCGTGACACGGGCGAGGAGTTCGGCGAGGGCACGGGCCGCCTCCTCCCCGGCGGGCTCGGTCAGATGACGCTGCGCCTCGCCCAGCCAGACGACGGTGTGCGCGTCGACGGAGTCCGTCGAGACCCACTCGACGAGCTCGTGCGGGCCGCCCGGCACCAGCACGGGCCAGGCCGGGAGTTCGCTCCGTACGGCCTCGAAGGCGGCGCGTGACTTGCCGGTCGACGACTGCCCGACCAAGAGCGCGAAGACGGACTGCCGGCCCTCGGACGCATGCCGCAGCCGGTCGCGCAGCAGCTCGTCGTGCTTGCGCGCGATATACGGAGTGAGGTCGTCGACGCCGCTGCCGTCGACGGCGACCGCGCGGTGCACCCCGAGCGGAAAGGCGCCCCAGTCCTCGGCCGTGCGCGGGGGCGGCCCCGGGTTCTCCTGGGCCGCGATCCACAACTGCTTGGTCCGCACCACCACATGCTCCGGGTCCCCGGCCCCTCCCGACCGCGCCAGCACGGCGGCCACCGACTCCGCGTCATGCAGCCCGGGCAGTTTCGCGCCGCCCAGGATCCGGTTGACGGTGTCCTTGCCGGGCGCGCCGGGCAGGCCGTCGTCCTCGCCGATCGCTTCCACGATCGCCTCCAGGGAGGGGGTGCCGGCGGCGAGGTAGAGGCGGTACAGAAAGCGCTTGAACTCCCGCAGCGCCCCCGGCGGCAACCGCGGCGGGGCCAGCGGCCGCGGCCTGCGCCCCGGAGCACGGCTTTCGACGCTTCCCATCGCACTTCCCCCGCTCTCCGGCGCATCCCGTCGCCATCCGTCGGCGACCTTCCGCCCGTCGCCATCCTGATCCCGACGACGACAACGCGTCCAGCGGGCGACGCGTAACTCCTCACTCCGGAGGCACAGTTGAACCCCTTCTCCACCCTCATCACACGAGGCACGGCCAACGCCCTGTACCGGACCCTGACGGCGGCCCTCCTCGTCCTCCCCCTCCTGCTGGTCACGCTCGCCAGCGTGCCGGCCCTCGTGGTGCTGCCGTTCCTGCCGGACGGCAGCCGCCGCGCCGACCGCATCGTCCGCCAACTGATCACCTGGACACGGTCGTTGGCCGCACGGGGCAGGGCGTAGGCGGCGTACGCTGAGGTACGGGAACGCGCGCCGAGCGGGAGGAAGCGGGGGATACATGGAACCGATCGTGGACCGGGGTGGGCGGAGCATCACCCACGAGCACCTCTCCGACGTCATGACCGTGGTCACGGTCGTCGGCGAGGTCGACGTCTATACGGCCCCGGTGCTGCGGGAGGCCCTCGTGGAGCTCATCAACCACGGGCACGTCCAGCTGCTCCTCGACGTGAGCGAGGTGGACTTCGTCGACAGCACGGGGATCGGTGTCCTGGTCGGCGCCCTGAAACGGACCTGGGCCGTCGGAGGCCTGGTCGGCATCGTCAATCCTCAGCGCCACCTGAGATGGCTCCGGATTGCCGAGCTGGCCAAGATGTTCCCGGTGTACAGCTCCGTCGCCCAGGGGGAGGAACTCCTGCCTCGGGTCATCGCCGCCCTCAACCAACGAGGCGGTGACGCCACCCCCGCCCGGCAGATCGCCTGAGGGTGTCCGAGGGCATGTAGGGAGTCACACGACCGAGGGCGGCACCTCCGCACAGGTGCCGCCCTCGTTGGGGTTCCGGAGCCGACGGCCGGGCCGGTGAGGGTTTTTGGGGTGCCCTACCGCCGGGTTCCGGTGGTTCTCGGGGCACCGCGGACGCGCTCGGCGCCCGCGGTGCCTTCATGGGTCAGCGGCTGTCGCTGCCCTTCGACTCGGCCGCCGCGCGGCCCGCCTCCAGCCGTGCGACCGGGATGCGGAACGGGGAGCAGGAGACGTAGTCCAGGCCCACCTCATGGAAGAAGTGGACGGACTCGGGGTCACCGCCGTGCTCACCGCAGACGCCCAGCTTGAGGTCCGGACGGGTGGCCCGGCCGGCCGCGGCGGCGTTGCGGACCAGCGAGCCCACACCGTCCTTGTCGATGGTCTCGAACGGGCTGACGCCGAAGATGCCCTTCTCCAGGTACGCGGTGAAGAAGCTGGCCTCGACGTCGTCGCGGGAGAAGCCCCAGACGGTCTGCGTGAGGTCGTTGGTACCGAAGGAGAAGAAGTCGGCGGACTCGGCGATCTGTCCGGCCGTGAGGGCGGCGCGGGGCAGCTCGATCATCGTGCCGAGGGTGAGCTTGAGGCTGACGTCGTAGGCCTTCTCGACCTCGGCGATGACCCGCTCGGCCTCCTCGCGGACGATCTCCAGCTCCTGGACGGTGCCCACCAGCGGAATCATGATCTCCGCACGCGGGTCGCCCTTGGCGTTCTTGCGCTCGGCGGCCGCCTCGGCGATCGCCCGCACCTGCATCGCGAACAGACCGGGGATGACCAGGCCGAGGCGTACACCGCGCAGACCCAGCATCGGGTTCTGCTCGTGCAGCTTGTGCACGGCCTGGAGGAGCCGCAGGTCGTTCTCGTGCTTCTCGTGGCGGGCCTCGGCCAGCGCGACCCGCACCGACAGGTCGGTGATGTCGGGCAGGAACTCGTGCAGCGGCGGGTCCAGCAGCCGTACGGTCACCGGCAGCCCGTCCATCGACTCGAACAGCTCGAGGAAGTCGGCCTTCTGGAGCGGCAGCAGCTCGGAGAGCGCGGCCTCCCGGTCGGCGTCGGTGTCGGCGAGGATCAGGCGCTCGACCATCTCCCGGCGCTCACCGAGGAACATGTGCTCGGTGCGGCACAGGCCGATGCCCTGGGCGCCGAACCGGCGGGCGCGGGCGGCGTCCTCGGCGTTGTCGGCGTTGGCCCGTACGCGCAGCCGGCGCACCCGGTCCGCGTACGCCATGATCCGGTGGACGGCCTTGACCAGCTCGTCCGCGTCGTCGGCGCCGGCGTGCATCCGGCCCTCGAAGTACTCCACGACCGGGGACGGCACGACCGGCACCTCACCGGCGTAGACCTTGCCGGTGGAGCCGTCGATGGAGACGACGTCGCCCTCCTCGATGACGGTCCCGTCCTGGGTCGTCATCCTGCGGGACTTGGTGTCGACCTCCAGCTCCTCGGCGCCGCAGACACAGGTCTTGCCCATGCCGCGGGCGACGACGGCGGCGTGCGAGGTCTTGCCGCCGCGGGAGGTGAGGATGCCCTCGGCGGCGATCATGCCGTTGAGGTCGTCGGGGTTGGTCTCACGGCGGATCAGGATGACCTTCTCGCCGGAGCGCGACCACTTGACGGCGGTGTACGAGTCGAAGACGGCCTTGCCGACCGCCGCGCCCGGGGAGGCGGCGATACCGCGGCCGATCAGCTCGGACTTCGCGCCGAGGTCGAAGCGGGGGAACATCAGCTGCGCCAGCTGCGCGCCGTTGACCCGCTGGAGGGCCTCGGCCTCGTCGATCAGGCCCTGGTCGACGAGCTGGGTGGCGATCCGGAAGGCGGCACCGGCGGTGCGCTTGCCGACCCGGGTCTGGAGCATCCACAGCTTGCCGCGCTCGATGGTGAACTCGATGTCGCACAGGTCCTTGTAGTGCGTTTCGAGCGTCTCCATGATCTGCATCAGCTCGTCGTACGACGCCTTGTCGATCTGCTCCAGGTCCGCGAGCGGGACCGTGTTGCGGATACCGGCGACGACGTCCTCGCCCTGCGCGTTCTGGAGGTAGTCGCCGTAGACGCCCTGGTGGCCGCTGGCGGGGTCGCGGGTGAAGGCGACGCCGGTGCCGGAGTCCGGGCCGAGGTTGCCGAAGACCATGGAGCAGACGTTGACGGCCGTGCCGAGGTCGCCGGGGATGCGCTCCTGGCGGCGGTAGAGCTTGGCGCGGTCGGTGTTCCACGAGTCGAAGACCGCGCGCACGGCGAGGTCCATCTGCTCGCGCGGGTCCTGCGGGAAGTCCCGGCCGGTCTCCTTGGCGACGATGTCCTTGAAGTGCGCGACCAGGCTCTTGAGGTCGGCGGCGTCCAGCTCGACGTCGACGCGGACGCCCTTGGCCTGCTTGGCCTCCTCCAGCGCCTCTTCGAAGAGCTCGCCGTCGACGCCCAGCACGGTCTTGCCGAACATCTGGATCAGCCGGCGGTACGAGTCCCAGGCGAACCGCTCGTCACCGGCCTGCGCGGCGAGGCCGGAAACCGATGCATCGGAGAGGCCGATGTTGAGGACGGTGTCCATCATGCCGGGCATGGAGAACTTCGCCCCGGAACGCACCGATACGAGCAGGGGGTCGTCGGCCTGGCCGAGCTTCTTGCCCATCTTCTGCTCAAGGGCGTCGAGGTGCTCGGAGACCTCGGCACGCAGTGCCGCCGGCTCGCTGCCGCTCTCCAGGTAGACCTTGCAGGCCTCGGTGGTGATCGTGAAGCCCGGAGGGACGGGAAGCCCCAGGTTGGTCATCTCGGCGAGGTTCGCGCCCTTGCCACCGAGGAGGTCCTTGAGCTCCTTGTTGCCCTCGGTGAAGTCGTACACGAACTTCACGGACGAAGGCTGGGTTACGTGGGGATCTTGTGTTTCCGGCACGGCACTGACTCCTCGCCGACGGGCTGCCCTGACGGCGAGGAACATACCCAGATCGAAGGCGCATGGGTACGTCCACTTGGTCGACATACGTGCGTAACCAACCGTCCGCCAGCAGATCGAAAGTGATCACGCGATCAGGCGACCATTCATTACCTGAATGCATCACTCCGCTACGCATCCGGATGAGGCGGATTGTGCTACGCACTGCGACGAACGAGTTGATCAGTCGAACACATGAAGCGTGGCACCCGGTGCCACTATTGGAGAGGTGGAGCCCACCTATTAACGCTCATCTGAGCGCAACCCCTATCAGGGGTGGCGAGAATCACGCGCTCATGTGTGACCCGGTCCCATCATTTGGACCCCCTATCGGGCTACGTGATCAAGGAATGCATCGACCAGAGCGTGCGCCCGCTCCCGTACGGACGGCAGATCTGCGCACAATTCGGCCACCAGCCGCTCCGGATCGGCGCCCACCTCGGCCGCGATCTCCGCCCCGCCGTGGTCGAACCAGGCCTGGAGCACCTCCGGCGTCAGCTCCGGATGGAACTGCACCCCCATCGAACGGCCGCAGACGAAGGCCTGTGAGGCGGTGTCATTGCGCGCCAGCTCCCGGGCGCCCGGCGGCAGCAGCCAGCGGTCACCGTGGAACTGGAACCACGGGCCGGGCCCGATCAGTTCCGGCGCATCGGTGGTGATACGGCTCCAGCCCAGCTCGAAGCGCGGCGCGGCCTCGACCTCCCCGCCGAGCGCCGCGGCCAGCGCCTGCCCGCCGAAACAGATGCCGAGCACGGGTATGCCGGCCTGGTGCGCCGAGCGCAGCAGCGCCAGTTCGGCCTCGATCCAGGCGTTCTTCCGCGCCACCGACCACGGGGCACCGAGCGTCAGGATCAGGCCATAGTTCCCGGCCGGCGGGAAGGCCACCTCAACGTCCGGGTTCGTATACCGGTCGGCCGGCACAACGAGCAGTTCGTCGAGTTCATGGCCCCGCTGGGCCAGCCGCTCACCCACGTGGCCCGCCGTGGACAGATGATCGTGGGCAATGACCAGTGCGCGCATATGTGATCCCCTCCCGTGCGCCAGGAAGCCGCTCCGGTACTCCGCGACGCGGGCCGGGGCCCGGCGCACGCTTCAAGTCAGCTGTTCTCGACAAGAGTTGGGCCATCGGTGTGGTGGGCCGCCCGGCGGCCGCTGCGGCGCGGCCGCGGGTCCTGGCCGTCCAGCAGCTCCAGCCGCCGTTCCTCGCCGCGGGTCTCGACCTGCACCACGACCCGGCGCAGCAGCTCCGCCAGGTCCAGCGCCTCGTCGTCGCTCAACGCCGCGGTGACGAAGACCTCTTCGGCATTGAACTCCGGGACGATCCGGGCCATCAGCCGCTCGCCCTCGGGGGTGAGGGAGAGCAGGGCGAGCCGTCCGTCGGCCGGGTGCCCCTTGCGTTCCAGCAGGCCCCGGCTCTGGAGGGTACGGGCGACGCCGGTGAGCGTGCCCTTGGAGATACCGGCCTCCTCGGCGACCCGGCGGGTCTCCCGCTCGCCCCCGACCCACACCACCCACAGCACGACGAACGAGGTCCAGGTCAGCTCGGCACCGCGCAGCACGGAGTTCTCGAAGTGCTGGCGCACGGCGGCCGCGGCGCGGTAGAGGTGCGCCACCGCGGCCCGCTGCTCATGGCGGAGCGGGGTGTCGCCAACCTTGGCCTGTACGGCCTTCTCGGTGTCACCGAGGCCCCTGATGCCTTCCGTTGCTCCGGTGACTCCCGTGGCTCCGGCGGCTCCCATGGCTCCGGCGGAAGGGTCTCCGTTCTCCACAGCTCTCCCTCGGCCCGTATCCCGTACGGACTCGAACGGTAGCGCGGAGTCCGCCGCCCCGCCCGTCGTCCGTACGCCGGGCCCGGAAGCGCCGGGCATCCCGGGCGCCCGCTCCCCGCAGCCGGGCCGGTGCCGCTCGCTGCCCGGCCCGCCGAACCGGGGCGGGCCGGCTCAGCCGCCGGACGTGTCCAGCTCCGCGTCCGCGTCCACGCCCCGGCAGTCGTACGGGTCGTCCAGCCAGCCGTCCGGGAGGACCACACGGTTGCGGCCCGAGGTGCGGCCGCGCGGGCCGTCCGCGCCGGCCGGCCACGGCTGGTCCAGGTCCAGCTCCGACAGCAGGGCGTCCAGTTCGTCGAGCGAGGAGGTCACCGCGAGGCTGCGGCGCATCTCGGAGCCGATCGAGAACCCCTTGGTGTACCAGGCGACATGCTTACGGAAGTCGATCACGCCGCGCGTCTCGTCGCCGATCCACTCGCCGAGCAGGGTGGCGTGCCGCAGCATCACGGCCGCGACCTCCTTGAGCGTCGGCTGCGCGAAAGCGACATCACGGCCTCCGGCCTGGGGTCCCGTGCCCTCGAAGGCGGCCACCAGATCGCCGAAGAGCCATGGCCGCCCGAGGCAGCCGCGCCCGACGACCACCCCGTCGCAGCCGGTCTCCCGCATCATCCGCAGGGCGTCGTCGGCCGACCAGATGTCGCCGTTGCCGAGCACCGGGATCTCGGGGACGTGCTCCTTGAGGCGCGCGATGGCATCCCAGTCGGCGGTGCCGCCGTAGTGCTGGGACGCGGTCCGCCCGTGCAGCGCGATCGCGGTGATGCCCTCCTCGGCCGCGATCCGCCCGGCGTCCAGATAGGTGAGGTGATCGTCGTCGATGCCCTTGCGCATCTTCATGGTCACCGGCAGCGCGCCCGCGTTCGCCACCGCCTCGCGCAGGATGGAGCGCAGCAGGTGGCGCTTGTACGGCAGCGCCGAGCCGCCGCCCTTACGGGTCACCTTGGGGACCGGGCAGCCGAAGTTCAGATCGATGTGGTCGGCCAGGTCCTCTTCCGCGATCATGCGGGCGGCCTTGCCGACGGTGTCCGGGTCGACGCCGTACAGCTGGATCGAGCGGGGCTTCTCGGTCTCGTCGAAGTGGATCAGCTGCATGGTCTTCTCATTGCGCTCGACCAGCGCCCGCGTCGTGATCATCTCGCTGACGAACAGGCCCTTGCCGCCCGAGAACTCCCGGCACAGCGTCCGGAACGGGGCATTGGTGATCCCGGCCATCGGCGCGAGGACCACGGGCGGCGACACCGCGTGCGGACCGATCTGGAGCAGAGCCATGGGGCTGTTTTCCTCGACTTCCTTCGACTGCCTTCGGAGCCCGCTTTCCTCGGAGTCCGTTCCCTCGGAGTCCTCGTTCTGCGGAGTCCTGCGGAATCCTTCGGCGGGGCGGGCCGACCGCGGCCGTACGGGTGGGCCGGCCGCTGCGACCTCCTATTGTCCCGCACCGCGCGAGTGGCCGTGCCGGGGCCGGACCGGGCGGATCGTTGTAGCGTTCAAGGATGCCTGAACCGAGCCGCCGGCGACGACTGCTCGTCCTGGCGATCTGCTGTATGAGTCTGCTGATCGTCAGCCTCGACAACACCGTCCTCAACGTGGCCCTGCCGTCGATGCAGCGTGAGCTGCACGCCTCGGTGGCCGGGATGCAGTGGACCATCGACGCCTACACCCTGGTGCTGGCGTCGCTGCTGATGCTGGCCGGTTCGACCGCCGACCGGCTCGGCCGCCGGCGGATCTTCCTGGTCGGACTGGTGGTCTTCGCGCTCGGCTCGCTGCTGTGCAGCCTGGCGCCCGGGCTCCAGTGGCTGGTGATCTTCCGGATGGTGCAGGCGGTCGGCGGCTCGATGCTCAACCCGGTCGCGATGTCGATCATCACCAACACCTTCACCGACCCCAGGGAGCGGGCCCGCGCCATCGGGGTGTGGGGCGGGGTGGTCGGCATCAGCATGGCGGCCGGGCCGGTGATCGGCGGGCTGCTGGTGCAGAGCGTCGGCTGGCGCTCGATCTTCTGGATCAACGTCCCGATCGGCGCCCTCGCGCTCTTCCTCACCCTCCGGTACGTCCCCGAATCGCGCGCCCCCAGGCCGCGCCGGGTCGACCCGGTGGGCCAGCTGCTGGTGATCGCCCTGCTCGGCTCACTGACGTACGCGATCATCGAGGCACCGGACGCCGGCTGGGCCTCCCCGGAGATCCTGGCGTTCGCGCTGGTGGCGCTGGTCTCGCTGGCGGCGCTGATCGCCTACGAGCGACGCCGTGCGGAGCCGCTGATCGATCTGCGGTTCTTCCACAGCGCCCCGTTCAGCGGCGCCACCGTCGTGGCGGTCAGCGCCTTCGCCGCGCTCGGCGGCTTCCTCTTCGTCAACACGCTGTACCTACAGAACATCCGCGGGCTCTCCGCCCTGGCGGCCGGGCTCTACATGCTGCCGATGGCCGGGATGACGCTGTTCTTCGCACCGCTGTCGGGCCGGCTGGTCGGCAGCCGCGGACCACGGCTCCCGCTGCTGCTCGCCGGTACGGCGATGGGCGCCAGCGGGCTGCTCTTCGCGGCGTTCGACGCGCAGTCCGCCAACGCCCTGCTGTTCCCCGGCTATGTCCTCTTCGGCATCGGCTTCGGCCTGGTCAACGCGCCGGTCACCAATACCGCGGTGTCCGGTATGCCGCGCGCACAGGCCGGGGTGGCGGCCGCCGTGGCGTCCACCAGCCGGCAGGTGGGGCAGACCCTGGGGGTCGCGGTGATCGGCGCCGTCCTGGCGAGCGGGGCGCATGTCGCCGCCACCGCGGACGAGTTCCTCGCCGCCGCCCGCCCGGCCTGGTGGATCATCGCCGGCTGCGGCGCGGCCGTCCTGCTGCTCGGCGCCCTGACGACGGGCCGGTGGGCCAAGGAGACCGCCCGGCACACCGCGGCCCTGTTCGAGGAGGAGCGACGGGGTCAGTGTCCGGCGGACGCACGGTCGTAGCGGGGGGGCACGCGGGTGTCATGGCGGGCACGCGGAGGTACGGCCGGGCTCGCAGGCGTCATGGCCGGGCCCGCGGACGTAACCGCCCGGGCGCTTACGGGGCGTCAGACCGCGGCGCGTGCCAGCTCCTCCAGCTGCCGCAGCCGCTCGTGGGTCGTGTCGTCCACGGGGGCGTAGGACACCAGCTTGGGGCCGGGGTTGGGGCCGGTCCACAGGCTGGTGGCGGTCAGCTGGAGCACGCCCACCTGGGAGTGCCGGAAGAGCTTCACCGCGCTCACCGGGCGGACGACCTCGTGCTGCGGCCAGATCTCCCGGAATTCGGGCGAGGCCTCCATCAGCCGCGCCACCAGGGCCTTCCAGGCCGGCTCTGCGACGTGCTCGGCCATCGACGCCCGGAACTTGGCGGCCATCACCCGCATCGTGGCGTCCAGATCGACCACGCTCGCCCGCCACTCGGGGTGGGTGAACGCCAGCCACATGCAGTTGCGGTCCTCTTCGGGCAGGGCGTCGAGATCGCACATCAGCCGCCCGTAGGTGCTGTTGTAGGCGAGGATGTCGAACCGGCTGTTCTGGACGACCGCGGGGAACGGCGTCAGCTGCTCCAGGATCTGCCGCAGCGCGCGCGGAACGCCCGTGCACTCCTTGCCCGGCAGCGGATCGATCTCCCCGGCGAGCGCGAAGAGGTGACTGCGCTCGGCGCGGTCGAGCAGCAGTGCGCGCGCCACCGCGTCCAGGACCTGCGGTGACACATGGATGTCCCGGGCCTGTTCGAGCCAGGTGTACCAGGTGACGCCGACCGCTCCCAGCTGCGCGACCTCCTCGCGGCGCAGCCCGGGCGTACGCCTGCGGGCGCCGCGCGGCAGCCCGACCTGCTCGGGGGTGATCCGCTCGCGCCGGCTGCGGAGGAAGGCGGCCAGCTCGGCCCGGCGGGCGGCACCTTCGCGCGGCGCGATGCCCTGCCGCGGGGCGGTGCCCTGCCGTGGGGCGGCCTCTTCGCGCACAGCCGCCGAACCCTGGCGCGGGGCAGCACCGGACGGCGGTGCCGAACCCTGGCGCAAGGCGGCATCGGACGGCGGTGCCGCGGCCGCACCGCGCGGTGTGGCAGCCTGCGTCATGGTCGCGTCGACGGTCATGCCCCCAGCGTGCCGTAGGCCTCAGCCGGTTGCCAGGTAGCGCTGGTACCAGGATAAGAACACTCTGGTACCCGTCTGAGCGGTCGACGATCGTCGACCAGGTGAGCGATACCCAAGCACAGACCACCCCTCTTGAAGCCGCGGCAGGCGCCCCACAACAGCCCGCCGCCACGCCCTTACTGACCCCTCTCGGTCTGCTGACCGTCCTCATGGGCGCCGCCCTGCCCATGATCGACTTCTTTATCGTCAATGTCGCGCTGCCGACCATCGACCACGATCTGAACGCGGGCCCCGCGATGCTGGAGATGGTGGTGGCCGGCTACGGCGTCGCGTACGCCACGCTGCTGGTCCTCGGCGGCCGGCTCGGCGACATGGCCGGCCGCCGCCGGCTGTTCCTCTGGGGGCTGGCCACCTTCGGCCTGACGTCGCTTGCCTGCGGCCTCGCCCCGGACGCCGCCACGCTGGTGGCCGCGCGGGTCGCCCAGGGCGCCGCGTCCGCACTGCTGCTGCCGCAGGTCCTGGCCACCATCCAGGCCACGACCACCGGCAGGCGACGCGCCAAGGCCGTCAGCCTCTACGGCGGCACCGCAGGTATCTCCAGCGCCCTCGGCCAGGTGCTCGGCGGACTGCTGGTCTCCCTCAACCTGGCGGGCACCGGCTGGCGTGCGGTCTTCCTGGTGAACGTGCCGATCGCCGCGGCGGCCTGGCTGCTGGCCGCCCGTAAGGTCCCCGAGACCCGCTCCCCGCACCCGACCCGGGTCGACGGGCCCGGCACCGCTCTCCTCGCCACCGCACTGATCACCCTGCTGCTGCCGCTGACCGAGGGCCGGGCGGCCGGATGGCCCCTGTGGTCGTGGATCCTGCTGGCCGTCTTCCCCTTCGTCGGGACCGCGTTCGTCGTCGTCGAGCGCCGGGCCGAACGCGCCGGCCGTACGCCGCTGGTGCCGCCCTCGCTTCTGCGCATCCCGTCCGTGAACAGCGGCCTTTCCATGCTCATCCCGTTCTCGGTGGGCTTCGGCGGCTTCATGTTCGTGGTGGCCGTCGCGCTCCAGAACGGTCTGCGCTACGGCCCGCTCGCGGCCGGACTGTCGCTGGTGCCGCTCTGCGCCACCTTCTTCCTCGCCTCGCTCGCCGGGCCGCGGCTGGTGGGGCGCTTCGGGCGGCGGGTGGTGCTCGCCGGTTCGCTGATCCAGGGCACCGGACTGCTCGCCCTGGCACTGACCGTGTACGCGAGCTGGCCCGGCACCTCGGTGGCCGGGCTGGCGCCGAGCATGGCGGTGCTGGGCCTCGGCCAGGGCATGGTGATGCCGGTCCTGATGCGCATCGTGCTGAGCGAACTGCCGGTGGCGCAGGCGGGCGTGGGCGGCGGGGCGATGGTCACCACCCAGCAGTCCGGCCTCGCCCTGGGCGTGGCGACCCTCGGCACGCTCTTCCTCGCCCTGCTGCCGACCGTCGGCATCCGCGATGCGCTGCTCGCGGCCTTGCTGACCCAGCTGGCGATCGTCGCGGGGACGACGCTCCTCGCCCTGCGGCTACCCCGATCTGTGCGCTGACCTGCGGAAAGGCGGACCCAGGGGTGTGAGGGCGGGACAGGAGTCACATATGACGGCTGACAGATATTGAAATCTGTCAGCCGTCATGTCATGGTTGATGCACGAAGGCTCCCGAAGGCAGCCGGCCCCTTCCGGCAGCGATGACGGTTCCTGCCGAAGGTCCCTGCCGAAGGCCCCTGTCGCTGGTTCCTGCCGAAGGATCCTCGGCGGTTCCTACCGACAGCGAGCGTCTGCCGCGTTCGCCGAAGCCCCCTCCCACCCCTCCGACACCCCTCACTCATCTCACTCATCTCACTCATCTCTCTGATCCAGGAGCACACCGTGCAGACCCGCACCCTGGGCACCACCGGCCCGCAGACCTCCGCCCTCGGCCTCGGCTGCATGGGCATGTCCGCCCTCTACGGCGACAGCGACCGCAGCGAGTCCATCGCCACCATCCATGCCGCCCTCGACGCCGGCGTCACCCTGCTCGACACCGGCGACTTCTACGGCATGGGCCACAACGAACTGCTGATCAACGAGGCGCTGCACACCGCCCCGGCGGCGGCCCGCGAAAAGGCGCAGATCAGCGTGAAGTTCGGTGCCCTGCGCACCGTCGAGGGCGGCTTCACCGGCTACGACGGCAGACCCAACGCGGTGAAGAACTTCGCCGCCTACTCCCTCCAGCGCCTGGGCACCGACCACATCGACATCTACCGCATCGCCCGCCTCGACCCGGACGTCCCGATCGAGGAAACCGTCGGCGCCATGGCCGAGCTGGTGGAGGCCGGGCATGTGCGGCACATCGGCCTCTCCGAGGTGGGTGCGGAGACCCTGCGCCGGGCGGCGACCGTCGCCCCGATCTCCGACCTCCAGATCGAGTACTCGCTGATATCCCGCGGCATCGAGGAGGCGATCCTGCCCGCCGCCCGCGAACTGGGCATCGGCATCACCGCGTACGGCGTGCTGTCCCGCGGCCTGATCAGCGGCCACTTCAGCCGGGACCGCCAGCTCGCCGCGAACGACTTCCGCGGTATGAGCCCGCGCTTCCAGGGCGAGAACCTCGCGCGCAATCTCGACCTGGTGGACGCACTGCGCAAGACGGCCGAGCAGAAAGGCGTTTCGGTGGCCCAGACAGCCATCGCCTGGGTGCTCTCCCGCGGTGAGGACATCATCCCGCTGGTCGGGGCCCGCCGCCGCGACCGGCTCTCCGAGGCCCTGGGCGCTGTGGACGTCACCCTGGACGCGGACGACCTGGCCGCGATCGAGCAAGCGGTCCCGGCCGGCGCCGCCGCCGGCGACCGCTACCCGGAGGCACAGATGGCCCACCTCGACAGCGAGCGCTGAAGCGAGCGCTGACCATGGCGTCGGACGGGGGATGGGAGGGGGCGGGGGCCGGGGGGAAGACGGGGGACGGGGCGAGGGGGACGGCCAGGTACCGTCCGTAGGTACGGGCGTACGGTCCTGGTGTACGCCCCGAGTGCCCGGCGTACGGTCCTGCTGAACACCCCGAGTGCCCGGCGTATCGGCGTACGGTCCTGCTGAATGCCCCGGCGCCGGCACGTACCAGTGGTGACGCCCGGAGCGCTGCCACCGCCGTCCTCCGCCCCGCCCGCTCTCCTCGAAAGGCCGCCCGCCCCATGCCCCCCGAGACGTTGACCCCCGAGCGCATCCTCGAAGCCACCGAGGAGGTGCTGCGTCGCTACGGCCCCGCCAAGGCCACGGTCGTGGACGTGGCGCGTGCCCTGGGCGTCAGCCATGGCAGCGTCTACCGCCACTTCCGCACGAAGGCGGCGCTGCGCGAGGCGGTGACCCAGCGCTGGCTGGAGCGTACGAGCCAGGAACTGTCCGCCATCGTGGCGGAGGAGGGCCCGGCCGCCGAGCGTCTGGACCGCTGGCTGACCGCCCTCTTCGAGGCCAAGCGGCACAAGGCCGGCGACGACCCCGAACTGTTCGCCACATACATGACCTTGATCGGCGAGAGCGGCGGTGCGGTCGACCGGCACATCACCGACCTGGAGGCCCAGCTCACCGCCATCATCGAGGCCGGCGTCAGCCAGGGGGCCTTCCACACCCCCTCCCCCGCCACCACCGCCCGCGCCGTCTTCGACGCCACCGGCCGCTTCCACGACCCGTGTTACGCCGCCGAGTGGTCCCGCCCGGAAATCACCACCGACTTCGAAGCCGTCCGCGACCTGATCCTGCGCGGCCTGCGCAGCTGAGACGCCCCAGCGGTCCGCCTGTTGCCGGTGCCCGCAGCCCGGATTCCTCTCGTACGGGCTGCCGCGAACCGGCCACGGCCACCGTCAGGAGGACAGGTGGTAGGAGAGGGTGTAGTAGGCACCGTCCTCGCGGAACTTCATCTCGCCGTAGCCGAGCAGCGGGATCTGCTCGCCGAGCAGGTCGTCCTCATCAACACTGTCGCTCTCGTACATGCGGACCTTGGCGACGTCGCCCTTGAAGTGGAAGGACTGGTTGATGTTGCGGGTGCCGCCGTCGCCGATCCGGGTCGAGTAGACCCGCTCGCCGTTGATCGTGATGTAGATGTCGTCCTTACCGTTCCAGTCTTCCTGCCTGACGCATTCGAGCCGGCCGAACTTCACGACACCCATGAGCATTCCCTCCGTGGTCGCCGAGGTGCGCCTGTACGGCTGATCCTTCCCGCCGGACATCAACGGTCACCACACAGCGGTGGCGGAAGCGCGTTCGGGCCGTTGCGCCAGGGTCGGCCGTGCCGGAAGAGGGCCCAGGTGAGCGGGGCGAACGCGGCGATGCGGGCGACGGCATGGGCTGGCGGGCGGTGTTCCACGGGGGGGGAACCAGCCGTTGAAGAGGGCGCGCCGCCCCTACGGGGGCCGGGCTGTGGCAACGCCCTCGCGGCCGGGGCCAGAGCCGGGGCCGCCAGGGCGTGGCCCGGGTGCTACTTCTTGAAGCCGTAGTCCAGCAGCTTCTTGGCGTCCGCCGTGCGGTCATTGACCGAGGAGGAGGCGAGGACCGTGCCGATGACGGTCTTGCCGTTCCGGGTGGCGGCGAAGACCAGGCAGTACTTGGCCTCCGGGCCGGAACCGGTCTTCACACCGATGGTGCCCGCGTAGCTGCCGAGCAGGTTGTTGGTGTTCTCCCACGACATGTAGCGGTAGCCGCCGCTCTTCGTCGTGACCTTCTGCTTGGTCGCCTTCGTCCCCACGACCGTACGGAACGTGGAGTACTTCATCGCGTTGCTCGCGAGCTTGGTCAGGTCGCGCGGCGTCGAGTAGTTGGCGCCGTGCCCGATGCCGTCGAACGAGTCGAAGTGCGTGTTCGTCAGGCCGAGGCTCTTGGCGGTGGCGTTCATCTTGCCGATGAACGACTTCACCCGGGCCTCCCGGGTGGACCCGGTGCCGAACTTGTCGGCCAGCGCGTACGCGGCGTCACAGCCGGACGGCAGCATCAGCCCGTAGAGCAGCTGCCGGACGCTGACCTTGTCGCCGACGATCAACCGGGCCGACGAGGCATAGTTGTTGTCGACGATGTAGTCGCTGTAGGCCTTCTGGACCGTGACCTTGGAATCCAGGTTCAGATTCGGCTGCCCGAGGACCACCCGGGCCGTCATGATCTTGGTGGTGGAACCGGTGGAACGACGGGTGTCCGCGGCCTTGGTGAACAGGGACTTGCCCGTGCCGTTGTTCATCACGAAACCGCCCTTGGCGGTGATCGTGGGCGTCGGGAGCGAGGCGGCCTGCGCGGGGGCGGCGAACGCCCCGGCTGCCAGGACGGCTCCAGCGGTCATGACAACCGCAGAGACGCGACGAATGCCCTTGATGCTGGTTTTCAAAATTGACTACTCCAAATACCGCTGCAGTACGGCGCGGAGCGGATGAGAGACCCGCTCGTTCATGAGACGCGTGGGAGAGGCCGATGGATGCGCCCGGGCAGGGGTCAGTTTCCGACGCCCAGGAAGTGCAGTACCGCGAGCACCCGGCGGTGGTCGGCGTTCGCCTTCGGCAGGTCCAGTTTGGCGAGGATGTTGTTGATGTGTTTGGCGACCGCGCTCTCGCTCACCACGAGCTGGGCGGCGATCCCCGCATTGGAGCGCCCCTCGGCCATCAGGGCCAGGACCTCCCGCTCACGGGCCGTCAGCCGCTCCAGCGGATCGCTCGCCCGCCGCACCAGCAGCTGGGCGACGACCTGCGGGTCCAGCGCGGTGCCGCCGGCCGCCACCCTGCGCAGCGCCTCGATGAACTCCTCGACATCCGCGACCCGTTGCTTGAGCAGATAGCCGATGCCGCTGGTGTTGGCGGACAGCAGCTCGGCGGCGTAGCGCTCCTCCACGTACTGGGACAGCATCAGTACGGCGGTGTCCGGCCACTGCCGCCGGATCACCAGCGCGGCCCGCACCCCTTCGTCGGTGAAGCCGGGCGGCATCCGGACATCGACCACCGCGATGTCCGGGCGGTGCTCCTCGACCGCCCGCAACAGGTCCTCGGCGTCGCCCACTTCGGCCACCACCTCGAACCCGGCCACCTCCAGGACCTTGACCACCCCGATCCTGAGCAGGACGGAATCCTCGGCGATCACAGCGCGCTTCACGGCATGCACGGCAACTCCACGGTGATGACGGTCGGGCCCCCTGGAGGGCTGCTGAGCGAGAGCGTGCCGTCCACCGAGGCCACGCGCTGTGCGAGCCCGGTCAGACCGGTCCCCCCGGACGGGTCGGCCCCGCCCTTGCCATCATCGGTCACCCGCACCCGCAGCGTGTCACCGGTCCGTTCGGCGACCACCTCCGCACGGCCGGCGCCTGCGTGCTTGGTGACGTTGGCCAGCGCCTCGGAGACCACGAAGTAGGCCACCGCCTCCACCGCGGGCGCGGCCCGCTCGGCCACGTCGACGGTGACCCGTACCGGAATCGGGGCACGGGCCGCGATGCCGGACAGCGCGGCATCCAGCCCCCGGTCGTCCAGTACGTGCGGATGCAGGCCCCGCACCAGCTGGTTGAGCTCTTCCAGGGCCTCCTTGGCCTCGCGGTGCGCCTCGTCGATGACCGTACGGGCCTCGGGCGGCAGCGCGGTGAGGGTTGCCCGGGCCAGGCCCAGGTTGACCGCCAGCGAGACCAGCCGCTGTTGGGCACCGTCGTGCAGATCGCGCTCGATACGGCGGCGTTCGGCGTCCGCGGCGGCGATCGTCTCGGCCCGCCGGCCGGCCAGGTCCTCGACCCGGCGCGCCAGTTCCTCGGCCCGGCTGGGGCCCAGCAGGCGCTGGGCGATCAGCGACTCCAGCCGTATCAGCGCGCGGGTGAGCCGGGGCAGGAACGGGACCAGCATGAGCCCGGGCACGGCGAGGATCCAGCCGTCGACATCGGCCCACTGGGAGAACGCCCAGTATCGCGGCAGCACCCAGTACCAGGCGTAGAAGGTGATACCCGCGACGCTCCCCACCCACAGCACGAGCACCGTGGCCTCCAGGACGCCCAACGCCGCCGGACCGGCCAGCTGGTGGTAGCCCAGCTGCCGCCAGTACTGCGCGCTGCACAGTCGGCGCCAGGCCCGCTGGAACTCGTGCCGCCCCTGCACGGGCGGTGTCATGGCTATCTCGGTGTCCGCGAACGCCGCGAACCTCCGCCGCTGGAGCCAGGTCATCGGCATCGCGCCCGCCGCGGCGAGGGTCAGCGGAACGAGTGCGGCGCTGCGTGCGTAGACGAGCGTCAGGCTGAACCAGACCCACAGCAGGAAGGCGGCGCCGTGCAGCAGCACGCCGGTGGTGAGGAAGGCGGTCTGCTGTCGTACCTGGACCAGCAGGTGCTTCGGCACGGCGAGGATTCTCATGGGGAAGACGGTAAAGCCCCAGGTCAGCGACGACCATCACGGCAGGGTCCGCAACGGGGGTGTAGCTGGTGCCACCCCAGGTCGGACAGCGGCGTTACTGACCGCGGAGGGCGGAATCCGGATTCTTGATCATGAGCCCGACGGCCGGGTTCACGGACACCGGAAGAGACCCCATCCATGGCCCTCATTGCCTTCAACTCCCCTGGCAGCCACGGCAGTTACGCAAAAGCGAGCCGGGCCTCCCGCGGGGGACGCGGCACGCTTGTGCTGAGCACGGCCCGCCGCCGGCAGGGCCTTCTCCTCACCGGCGCCGGGCTCGCCCTGCTCCCCTGGCTCGGCTACCTCGCCGGCACCCTGCCCCCGGCCGAGGCCGCCGCCTGGATCACCCTCGACGCACTGGAGGCCGCCGCCCTCCTCGCCGCCGGCACCCGTCTGCTGCGCGCCGACCCCCGCCACCGCGCCCCCGCGTCCGCCGCCGCGGTCCTCCTGCTCGCCGACGCCTGTATCGACCTCGCCACCGCCGCCCCCGGCGCGGAGTTCGCCACCGCCGTAGCCATGGCCGTGGCGGCCGAGCTCCCCCTGGCGGCCCTGTGCGCAACGCTCGCCGTACGCGCGGGGCGGGCAACGGCGCCCTAGGGTACGGCCGAACAGAACCCGTAGGGGACACCGGCGCCCCCTCGGGGCCACAACACGGCGCGCCGGAGCGGGTATTCCGGCGGGCCACAACCCGGCGGGCCACAACCTGGCGGGCCCCAAACCCGCACTCGACGGGCCACAACCCAACGCGGCCCAAACCCGCACTCAACGGGCCACAACACGGCGCGCCCAACCAGCACTCCGACGAGCCACAACGCGACGCACCCAAACCAGCACTCCGGCGGTCCAAGCCGCCCCCGCCCCCACCCCTCCCCCACCCCGACAGCAGTGATGCCGGGCCCCTCGGGGGAGCCCGGCACCAGTGCTGTCCGGTTGTGCTGCGTCAGCAGGCCCTGAGGCGGTGCTGCGTCAGCAAGCTGTGCGGCGGTGCCGCGTCAGCAGCCCAGGAGGCGGCCGCCCAGGTACGCCTGGATCTGGTCCAGGGACACCCGCTCCTGCTTCATCGTGTCGCGCTCGCGCACGGTGACCGCATTGTCGTCGAGGGTGTCGAAGTCGACGGTGACGCAGAACGGGGTGCCGATCTCGTCCTGACGGCGGTAGCGGCGGCCGATGGCGCCGGCGTCGTCGAACTCGATGTTCCAGTTCTTGCGCAGGTCGGCCGCGAGGCCCTTGGCCTTCGGGGAGAGCTGCGGGTTGCGGGAGAGCGGCAGCACCGCGACCTTGACCGGCGCCAGGCGCGGGTCGAGCTGCATGACCGTGCGCTTCTCCATCTTGCCCTTGGCGTTGGGCGCCTCGTCCTCGACGTAGGCGTCGAGCATGAAGGCGAGCATCGCGCGGTTCACACCGGCCGCCGGCTCGATGACGTACGGAGTCCAGCGCTCGCCGGCCTCCTGGTCGAAGTAGGAGAGGTCCTGGCCGGACGCCTTGGAGTGCGCAGCCAGGTCGTAGTCGGTGCGGTTGGCCACGCCCTCCAGCTCGGAGAACTCGGTGCCGCCGAAGTTGAAGCGGTACTCGATGTCAGCGGTGCGCTTGGAGTAGTGCGAGAGCTTCTCCGCGGGGTGCTCGTACCAGCGGATGTTCTCCTCGCGGATACCGAGGTCGCGGTACCAGTTCCAGCGCTGCTCCATCCAGTACTCGTGCCACTTCTCGTCCTCGCCCGGCTTGACGAAGAACTCCATCTCCATCTGCTCGAACTCACGGGTGCGGAAGATGAAGTTGCCCGGAGTGATCTCGTTCCGGAAGGACTTGCCCATCTGCGCGATGCCGAACGGCGGCTTCTTGCGGGAGGTCTGCTGGACCTGGGCGAAGTTGGTGAAGATGCCCTGTGCGGTCTCGGGGCGCAGGTAGGCGACCGAGGCGGTGTCCTGGGACGGGCCGAGGTGGGTGGAGAGCAGACCGGAGAACTGCTTGGGCTCGGTGAAGCCGCCCTTGTTGCCGCAGTGCGGGCAGTTGATGTCGGCGAGGCCGTTCTCGGGGAGCTTGCCGTGCTTGGCCTCGTACGCCTCCTCCAGGTGGTCCGCGCGGAAGCGCTTGTGGCAGGAGGTGCACTCGGTGAGCGGGTCGGTGAAGGTGGCGACGTGGCCGGACGCCTGCCACACCTCGGGGGCCAGGATCACCGACGAGTCGAGACCGACGACGTCGTCGCGCGAGGTGACCATGGCGCGCCACCACTGACGCTTGATGTTCTCCTTGAGCTCGACGCCCAGCGGACCGTAGTCCCAGGCAGCCCGGGAGCCGCCGTAGATCTCACTGCACGGGTATACGAAGCCACGGCGCTTGCTCAGGCTGACGATGGTATCGATCTTGTCGGCGGCCACGGTGCTCTCTTCATTACGACGACGAACGATGGATGGGCGGCGCCCTAGCGCCTCGATGGGGGGTGCTGGTCGGCAGGCGGGTGGGCGAATAGTTCAGGGTACCGGCGGCCGCACCCCCCGGACCAAATCGGTCCGGCCACTGTCGGCCCGCTCACACCGCCCCGCAGCTTTATTGACAATCGTTTCCACGTTTGTTGAAAATGAGTGTCATGAACATACGCCGTCACATATCCACCGCGGCCGTCGCCGGGGCCGCCACCCTCGGCCTCCTGGCGCTCTCCGCCTGCTCCCCCACCAGCAGCGGCCGCACGGACGACGGCAAGCTGAAGGTGACAGCGTCCTTCTACCCCATGGAATTCCTCGCCGGGCAGATCGGCGGGAAGCACGTCGAGGTGACCGGCCTCACCAAGCCCGGCGTCGAGCCGCACGATCTTGAGCTGACCCCGAAGCAGACCGCCCAGCTCGGCGAGTCCGGCGCGGTCGTCTACCTCAAGGGCCTTCAGCCCGCCGTGGACGACGCGATCAAGCAGTCCGGCGTCAAGAACGTCGCCGACGCCGCCGCGCTGACCTCCCTTGAGGGGCACGGCACCGAGGTCGACGGCCACCACCACACCACCGGCGACAACCACTCCCACTCGGAGGCCGAGGGCGGCAAGGACCCGCACATCTGGCTCGACCCGGTGAAGTACGCCGAGGTCGCCAAGGGCGTCAACAAGACCCTCGCCAAGGCCGACCCGGACCACAAGGCCGACTTCCAGAAGAACACCGACGCGCTGGTGAAGAAGCTGAACGGGCTGGACAAGGAGTTCCGGGACGGGCTGAAGAAGCGGTCGTCGGACACCTTCCTCACCACCCACGCCGCCTTCGGCTACCTCGCCGAGCGCTACGGCCTGACCGAAGAGGCCATCAGCGGCCTCGACCCCGAGTCCGAGCCCAGCGCCCACCGCATCCAGGAACTGCACACCCTCGCCAAGGACCACCACGTCTCCACGGTCTTCTTCGAGACGATCGCCAACCCGGCCACCGCCAGGACCCTGGCCGGCGATCTGCACCTGAAGACCGATGTGCTCGACCCGATCGAGGGGATCACCGGCACGTCCCGCGGCAAGGACTACTTCGGCGTGCAGCGCGCCAACCTCGCCGCCCTCAAGAAGGCGCTCGGCAGTAAATGAGCCAGTCCGGTCCCGCACCCCGGCACGTCACGGAGGTCACCATGAACCAGCCGCTCCCCGAGTCGGTCATAGACCTGCGCGGCGCCACCGCCTCGCTGGGCGCCCGCCCCGTGCTGCGCGGCGTCGACCTCACCGTGCGCAGCGGCGAGGTGGTCGCCCTGCTGGGCGCCAACGGCTCCGGCAAGTCCACGGCCGTACGCTCGGTGATCGGCCAGGTCCCGCTCACCGGCGGCGCGCTGTCCCTCTTCGGTACGGAGTTCCGCCGCTTCAAGGGCTGGGCCCGGATCGGCTACGTCCCGCAGCGCACCACCGCGGCCGGCGGGGTCCCCGCCACCGTCCGGGAGGTCGTCACGGCCGGCCGGCTGGCCCGTACGAAGCTGGGCATCCTGCGCAAGGCCGACCGCGCCGCCGTCCACCGGGCGCTGGAACTCGTCGGCATGGCCGACCGGGCCAGGGACTCCGTCAATGCGCTCTCCGGCGGGCAGCACCAGCGGGTGCTGATCGCCCGCGCGCTGGCCGGCGAACCGGAACTGCTGATCATGGACGAGCCGATGGCCGGCGTCGACCTGGCCAGCCAGGAGGTGCTGGCCGCCGCCCTGCGCGAGCAGGTCGCCCGGGGCACGACCGTCCTGCTCGTGCTGCACGAACTGGGCCCGCTGGAGCCGCTGATCGACCGGGCGGTGGTGCTGCGCGACGGCTGCGTCGTCCACGACGGTCCGCCGCCCGAGGCCGTGGGCCAGCACGCCCTGCCCGGCCACGACCACGTCCACCCGCACGCCGACGCCGCCGCGGAACCGCTCCGCACCGGCCTGCTGAGCTAGGGGCCGCACCTCATGGAAATCCTCAACTACGCCTTCATGCAGCGGGCGCTGATCGCCGCGCTGATCGTCGGCATCACCGCGCCCGCCATCGGCATCTACCTCGTCCAGCGCCGCCAGGCCCTGATGGGCGACGGCATCGGCCATGTCGCCCTCACCGGCGTCGGCCTCGGCTTCCTGCTCAACCAGAGCCCGGTGTGGATCGCCACCGCCGTCGCCGTCCTCGGCTCCGTCGTCATGGAGCTGATCCGCTGGTACGGCAAGACCCGCGGCGATCTCGCGCTGGCCATGCTGTTCTACGGCGGTATGGCCGGCGGCGTGATGCTGATGAACCTCTCCGAGGCCGGCTCCAACGCCAACCTCGGCACCTACCTCTTCGGCTCGATCACCACCGTCTCGCCGCAGGACATGACGACGATCTATGTGCTCGCCGCGCTGGTGCTGGTGATCACGGTCGGGCTGCGCCGCCAGCTCTTCGCGGTCTGCCAGGACGAGGAGTTCGCCCGGGTGACCGGCCTGCCGGTCCGGCTGCTCAACCTGCTGATCGCGGTCACCGCCGCGGTCACCGTCACCGTCGCCATGCGCGTCGTCGGCCTGCTGCTGGTCAGCGCCCTGATGGTGATCCCGGTCGCGGCGGCCCAGCAGATCAGCCGCAGCTTCGCGGTCACCTTCACGGTGGCCGTCGCCATCGGCGTCGCCGTCACCCTTACGGGCACCGCCACGTCGTACTACGTGGACGTCCCGTCCGGTGCGACGATTGTGCTCTTCGCCATCGGGCTGTTCGTGATCTTCACCGCGCTCGCCGCGCCCCTCGCGAAAAAGCGCGCCAGGGCTGCCGCACAGGCCGGGGAGGGGTGCACCCTGGAGGTACCCGCCGGCCGCACCGCGGACGATGTCAGCGTGCGCGGCTAGCGGGCACGGAGAGCGTGACGTGCGCACGTGTGGCGAGCGAAAGCGCCCCACCAGGCAACCGGTCGTTTCCTGGCACAATGGCGGGACGCATGCGCAGGGGGACATCCTGACGTCTTAGGGAGGCAACGGTGGCGACGAGCGCGGGATCTCCGGTACGCGGCCGGTCGACGCGGCAGCGGACCGCGGTGTCCGCCGCACTCGACGAGGTGGACGAGTTCCGTAGTGCGCAGGAGCTGCACGACATGCTCAAGCACCGCGGCGACTCGGTCGGGCTGACCACCGTCTACCGCACGCTGCAATCGCTCGCCGACGCCGGCGAGGTCGATGTGCTGCGCACCAGCGACGGCGAGGCGGTCTACCGCCGGTGCAGCACCGACGACCATCACCACCACCTGGTGTGCCGGGCCTGCGGCAAGGCCGTGGAGGTCGAGGGCCCCGCGGTGGAGAAGTGGGCCGACCAGATCGCCACCGAGCACGGCTTCCAGGACGTGGCGCACACCATCGAAATCTTCGGGACCTGCGGCGACTGCGCGGCACAGGCCGCCGAGGGCACATAACCCCACGACCAGCGCACACGGGCCCGCCTCCCCGGGGAGGCGGGCCCGTGTCATGCCTCGCGTCCTACGTGGCCGACTGCCCGTCCACGTCCGGCGCGGCACCGAACCGGCGGTCCCGCTTCGCGTACTCCAGGCACGCGTCCCACAGATTCCGCCGGTCGAAGTCCGGCCACAGAATGTCCTGGAACACCATCTCGGCGTACGCGCTCTGCCAGATCAGGTAGTTCGAGGTCCGCTGCTCACCGGACGGGCGGACGAAGAGATCCACATCCGGCATGTCCGGGTAGTACATGTACTTCGCGACGGTCTTCTCATTGACCTTCGACGGGTCGAGCTTTCCGGCCCGTACATCCGCGGCAATCGCCGCCGCCGCGTCCGCGATCTCCGCACGACCGCCGTAATTCACGCAAAAATACAGCGTCATTGCGTCATTGTTCTTGGTCTGCTCCTGGGCGATCTGGAGCTCCTGCACCACGGACTTCCACAGCTTCGGCATCCGCCCGACCCAGCGGATGCGGATACCCAGCGCATCCATCTCGTCACGGCGCCGCCGGATCACATCCCGGTTGAAGTTCATCAGGAACTTGACCTCGTCGGGCGACCGCTTCCAGTTCTCCGTCGAGAAGGCGTAGAGCGAAAGGTTCTTCACACCCATTTCGATGCAGCCCTTGAGGACGTCCAGCACGACGCCCTCGCCGACCTTGTGCCCCTCGGTACGCGGCAGCCCGCGCTCCTTCGCCCACCGGCCGTTGCCGTCCATGACCACGGCCACATGATTGGGGACCAGCTCACCGGGGATCTTCGGCGGCCGTGCACCAGAGGGGTGCGGCTCGGGCGTAACGTACTCGCGTCGATTACGGCCCAGAATCCCGCGTCGTGCCATGCGGCCCACTTCTCCTATGTGTCTTGGGGTCGGTCTCTTGGGGTCGTTGGGGTCGTGCTTGCCTACTGCTCCACGTACCGGAGGGAGCGCAGGCCCCGCTCCAGGTGCCAGTGGAGATACGCCGTGACCAGCCCGCTGCCCTCCCGGGCATGACGGGCCTCGCAGGCGTCCGCGGTCTCCCAGTCGCCGGTCAGCAGCGCACTGAGGAGCCCGATGGCCTCGGACGAGGGTACGACGCTCCCGGGCACCCGGCAGTCGCCGCATATCACGCCGCCCGAGGCGACCGAGAAGAACCGGTTCGGGCCGGGCAGCCCGCACCGCGCACAGCTGTCGAAGCTCGGCGCGTAGCCGTTGACGGCGAGCGAGCGCAGCAGGAACGCGTCGAGGACGAGATGCGGGGCGTGCTCCCCGCGCGCCAGCGTCCGCAGCCCACCCACCAGCAGCAGATACTGCTGCACCGCGGGCTCGCCCTCGTGGTCGGTGAACCGCTCGGCGGTCTCCAGCATGGCCGTGCCGGCCGTGTAGCGGGCGTAGTCGGTGACGATCCCGCCACCGTACGCGGCGATCGTCTCGCTCTGCGTACACAGCGGCAGCCCCCGCCCGACCAGCTCACTACCGCGCGCGTAGAACTGCACATCCACGTGCGAGAACGGCTCCAGCCGCGCCCCGAACTTCGACTTCGTCCGCCGCACCCCGCGCGCCACCGCGCGCACCCGCCCGTGCCCGCGGGTGAGCAGCGTGATGATCCGGTCCGCCTCACCCAGCTTCTGGGTGCGCAGCACGATGCCGTCGTCGCGGAACAGACTCATGGTGCCCATTCTCGCCCATCGCGGCGGGGCGCCGTTCCCCCGGCCCGGACCCGCGCACGGGCCCCGGCGCGGGTCCCCCGGCCGACCTCAGGGCCGCTCCCCCCGGGAGGGCTCGGCCAGCGCGTCGATCAGCTGCCGGGCGACCTCCATCGAGCACCGCCCCAGTTCGACGAGCGGCGGCGTGTACCGGTGCGCGATCGATACGGGGTCGGGCCGGAGGGAGGGCAGTACGACGCCCGCGCGGGCGAGCGCCTCCCGCAATTCCGTCGTCACGGTCTCCACTTCCTGGAACTGCTGCATCATCGTCCGCACCTTCCGTGAGGGGTTTCACTGATTGCAAGCAGAGCGTGACGCTGCGGAACTACGCTGGGCAAGCAGATCGGCAGTGCATCGGCACTACAACTGCCGGGCAGCACAAGGGAGTTATGTCATGGCCAATGCCTCGCGGCAGGCAGCCTGGGAGTACTGGGGTGCGGAACTCAAGCGCCGGAGGGAAGTCGCCGGCCTGACCCAGGAGGCACTGGGGCGGCTGGTATTCGTCTCCGGTGGCTACATCGGCCAGTTCGAGCAGGCGATCCGTAAGCCGCAGCTGGATGTGGCGATCCGGATCGACGAGGTTTTACAAACCGACGGCTTTTTCGAGCGCACGTGGCGCAAGCTGATCGACGACAAGCGGTACGCGGATTACTTCGCGGCAGCGGCGGAGCTGGAGCGGCTGGCGACGAAGATCTGTGAGTTCGCACCGATGATCGTGCCCGGGCTGCTTCAGACTGCGGCATACACCTGGGCGCTCATGCACGCGGGCGATCCGTTCGCAGCGCACGAGCGCATCGAGGAGGGAGTCCGCTCTCGTCTGGAACGGGCGGTCATCCTCAAGGAGGCCACAAGGCCTACGTACTGGGTAGTGCTGCACGAGGCCGTACTGCGGGTGCCGGTGGGCGGCTCAGCCGTCATGGCCGAACAATTGGAGCACATCATGCAGCTCGCGCGGGAACGCAAGCTCCTCGTGCAGATCCTTCCGTTCGCCGCAGGCCCCTACCCATCCATGGGCAAGATGCTGAAGCTCATGGAGTTCGACGACGCGCCGCCAACCGCCTATACAGGCCACCCCGGCGTCGTCCCCGTCCGCGACAGCAAGGCACCCCAGCGCCCGGCCCTGGTGATTCAGGCGCCCGCTTGGTCCGCCTTCGTCGACGCCGTCAAGAACGCGCGTTTCGAGGCCGCCTGACCGAGCTTCACCAAGCGCCCACAACAGGCACACACGGCCCCGTCATCTCACCTGGATGACGGGGCCACATCACGTTATGGTCCGGGCATCGCGGGGGGAAGGCGACCTTCCGCACTTCTCAGTCGCTCCTTGCGATCTGTCACTCACGGCACGTCAACTCCCCGGTAGCATCCCCAGATGATCGGCAGCACGTACGAAGCCGTAAGGCGCCGCCGACCCCGTCAGTACCCCAATTGAGGATCCCGATGACATCCATACCGGAGGCGCTGTTGTGGTGCCTCAGTGCAGGTACGGCCGCCGCCGTGATCCTGGCGGCGCTCTCGGTCCGGGCGAGCGGTCAGCGCAAGGCCCTGAGAGCACGCCTGACCGCCGCTGAGGAACAGAACAGTGCCACGCTCCACAGCAATACGGAGCTGTCGGCCCGGCTGCGCGCCACCGAGGCCGAGATCCGGCATCTGGCCGGGACCCGGCTCCCCGATCTGACGACCGCGCTGGCCCACCCGCATGTGCCGGTACGCGGCCTGCTGGACGCGCGGTTCGCCGGGTCGGAGACCGACCAGGCGCTGGGCGCCGTACTGGAGCAGGTCGGCGAGGCGATCACCAAGGAGCGGACCCGGGTCGACGCGGCGGCGCAGTCCACCCTGCGGGGTGCGACGCAGACCATCCAGGCGCTGCTCTACCGCCTCCAGACCGCGCTACAGGAGATGCAGCACCGCTACGACGACCCGAACGTCGCCCAGGACCTGCTGAACGCCGACTTCCTCAACGAGCAGGCGCTGCGGCGCATCCAGGCCACGGCCGTGGTGTGCGGTGCCTGGCCCGGGCTGACCCGGGAGGACTCGTACCTGGCGGAGCTGGTCGTGGGAGCCACCTCGCGGCTGCGCGGCTACGAGCGCATCCAGGTCAGCAACCAGCTGCGGGACCCGGTCGCGGTGGTCGCGCGGGCCGTCGAGCCGATCGCGATCACGGTCACCGAACTGCTGGCGAACGCGCTGCACCACTCGCACCGTGAACTGCCGGTCACCGTCACCCTCCAGCAGGGCAACCGCGGCGCCTCGGTCATCATCGACGACTACGGCGTCGGGATGCACAACGACGAGATCAAGGCGGCCATGGAGCTGCTGTCGGGCGAGGGCGATCTGCTGCTGACCCAGCTCGGTGACCCGCCGCGGTCCGGCTTCGCGGCGGCCGGTCAGCTGGTGCGCCAGTACGGCTTCGGGGTGCATGTCGAGTCCTCTCCGTACGGCGGTGTGCGCGCGGTGGTCTACATCCCCGGGGACCCCCTGCTCACCCTCCTCGACGAGAGCGCCCAGCCGATGTCCGTGATGGCGCCGCTGCCGCACCGTTCCGGGCTGCCGGAACGTTCCACCTCTGCGCTCCCGACCGGGGCGACGGGGAGTGCATCCGCTTCGCCGGCTGCGTCCCCGGCGGCTGGGTCCCCGGCTGCCGCCGCCCCCGCGCCCGCCGCCTCTGCGGCCCCCGGGCCGCACCCGGAGGCCCCCGCCCCGCTCGACGCCGCGGCGCCGTCCGCCGCGCCGGCCGCCGCCCCGGCCGAGGGTGAACTCCCGCGCCGGCGCCGCCGTAAGCCGGTGTCCGAACTCGACGAGAGCGCCCAGCGCTCCGCACCGCTTCCCCCGCGCTCCCCGGAGGAGACCGGGTCCCGCTGGGCAGCGCTCCAGCGCGGCACCGAATCCGGACGGGCAGCCGCTCAGTCAGAACCCCCTCGCAGTCCCGAAGGGAACGCCCAGTCATGAACAGCCCCACCCGCCGCCGCGTCGCCGAGGACAAGTCCTGGGTTCTGGCGCCCCTTTTGGAGTTGCCGCATGTTATCCACGCAGCCGTGATCTCCGGCGACGGATTCATCGAGGGCGCCTCACCGGGCCTGACCCGGGACTCCGCCGAGGGGGTCGCCGCGATGATGTCCGCGCTCCAGGGCGCGGGGCGCGCCGTGACCGCGGCGTTCGCCGGGAAGGACGACACCAGGCTGCGGCAGACCGTCATCGAGTCCGACGAGGGCTTCGTCTTCGCGATACCGGCCGGTGAGAACACCTGCCTGGCCGTGTTCGCCGGCCCGGAGGTGAACATGGGCGTCGTCGCGCACCATATGCAGATCCAGGTGGCGACCCTGGGCAACAAGGTCATGAACAGCCCGGCCCGGGACCTCGGTAACCCGGCATGACCCCACGCCAGAGCAGCGGGCGGCGCCTCGTACCGGCCTATCTGGCGACCGGCGGACGCGCCCAGCCCAGCCGTAACACGTTGGACCGGCTCACCCTGCTGCACAGCGTGGGGATGCCGATCACCAGTGAGGTACGTCCGGAAGAGCAGCGCGTCCTGGAGCTGTTGGAGCCCGGGGCGCTGTCTCTGGCCGAGGTCGCCGCCCACCTCCACCTGCCCGTCAGCGTGGTGAAGGTGCTGGTGGCCGATCTCGTCGACGCCGGGCGGCTGCTGGCCCGTGCCCCCATTCCCGAAGCCGAGCAATTCGACCGACACATCCTGGAGAGGGTTCTCGATGGACTCCGCTCTCTCAAGTCCTGACACCGGTACCGCTACCGGCGGCATGTACCTCTCCGGCGACGACCAGACGCTGGTCAAGCTGCTGGTCGCGGGCCCGTTCGGGGTCGGAAAGACGACGCTCATCCGTGCGCTGTCCGAAACCCCGCCGCTGCACACCGAAGAGGTCATGACCCAGACCGGCGCGATCGTCGACGATCTCGCCGGGGTACGGGAGAAGACCACCACCACCGTCGCCATCGACTTCGGGCGGCTGACGCTGCCCGGGGACCTGGTGCTCTATCTGTTCGGCACGCCCGGGCAGAAACGCTTCCGCCCCCTGTGGCAGGACATCGCCAGGGGTGCGCTGGGCGCCCTGGTCCTCGCGGACACCCGCCGGCTGGCGGACTCCTTCGAGGTGATGGACATCGTCGAGGAGGCCGGGCTGCGGTATGCGGTGGCGGTCAACACCTTTCCCGACGCCCCCCATTACTCCGTCGAAAAACTCCGCGAGGCGCTCGATCTGGACCCCGCGACGCCGCTGGTGCTGTGCGACGCCCGCGACCGGCAGCAGTCCGTCGATGCGCTGATCGCGCTCGTCGGGCATGTGCTGGCCCATACCCCCGAGGAGAACCGGAACCCGTGACTTCCCCGCACCAGCAGGGCGCCACGCCGCCACCGGGCTGCCCGGCACACGCCGCCGCACCGCCGCCGCAGCAGCAGCACGCCATGTCCCAGCCGCCGAACCGGCCCGACGGACCGGCTCCGGTGAAGCTCTACGGACCGGAGTTCGCCGCCGATCCGCGCCGCATCTACGCCCATCTGCGGCAGTACGGCGCGCTGGCGCCCGTGGAGATCGCGCCGGATGTGACCGCGCTGCTGGTCACCGACTACCGCGCGGCGCTCGACCTGCTGCACGACGACAGCACCTGGTCGAAGGACTCCCGGGAGTGGATGACGACCGTTCCGCAGGACACCCCGGTCATGCCGATGCTGATGTGGCGGCCCAACGTCTTCTACAGCGACGGCCCGGCACACGTCCGCTACCGGGACGTCATCGTCGACAGCTTCCGTCGCGTCGAACCGCATGAGCTGCGCGCCCGTGTCCACCACGCCGCGGACACCCTGATCCGGCGCTTCGGCGCGCACGGCGAGGTCGATCTGATCGCCGACTATGCGCGGCTGATCCCGCTGCTGATGTTCAACAACCTCTTCGGGCTGCCGGATTCGTACAGCGAACGGCTGATCACCGCCCTCGCGGGGATGCTGGAGGGCAACTCCCCCGAGGAGGCGGCGGCCGCCAACGAGGCGTTCACCAACTACATCATGGAGCTGGTCGGCTCGAAGAAGGCCGCGCGGGGACCGGACCTGACCTCGTGGTACATGGACCACCCCAACGCGCTCAACGACGAGGAGCTGATCCACAACATCATCCTCACGATGGGTGCAGGCAATGAACCGCTCGCCAACCTCATCGGCAATGCGCTCTCGCGGATGCTCTCCGACGACCGCTACTACAACACCCTCTCCGGCGGCGCACTGACCGCGCACGACGCGATCAACGAGGTGCTGTGGCGGGACCCGCCGCTGACCAACTACTCCGCCCACTTCCCGGTCCGTGATGTCTTCTTCCACGGCACCTGGGTACGCAAGGGGCAGCTGGTGATGGTGTCGTACGCGGCCGCCAACAGCCAGTTCGACACCGACGCGCTGGAGGCCCCCGGCTCGGGCGGCGGCTCGCACCTGGCGTGGGCGGCCGGCCCGCACGCCTGCCCGGTGAAGCGGCATGCGCTGCTGATCGCCACCACCGCGATCGAGCGGCTGACCGCCTGGCTGTCCGACATCGAACTCGCCGTCGAACCGGCCGCGTTGCAGTGGCGCAACGGCGCCTTCCACCGGGCGCTGGTCGCCCTCCCGGCGCGCTTCACCCCCATCACCCCCGACCAGGCAGGAGCCACTCCATGGCACAACAGGGACCGCAGCCCTACGTCATCGACCCGGTCGGAAGCGACATCCACGGAGAGGCAGCCCGCCTCCGCGCGCTAGGGCCCGCGGCGCGGATCGAACTCCCCGGTGGCTTCGAGGCCTGGGCGGTCACCGGCCACACCCTCCTCAAGGACCTGCTGACCGACGACCGGGTCTCCAAGAACCCCCGGGAGCACTGGCCGGCCTGGCAGCGCGAGGAGGTGCGCAGCAGCTGGCTCCAGTCGTGGATCGGCGTCACCAACATGTTCACCGCGTACGGACCCGACCACCGGCGGCTGCGCAAGCTGATCGCCCCGGCGTTCACGGCCCGCCGTACGGAGGCGATGCTGCCGCGCGTGGAGCGCATCACTCAGGAGCTGCTGGACCGGCTCGCCCGGCACCCCGCGGGCTCCGTCATCGATCTCCGTACGGAGTTCGCCCATCCGCTGCCCATGCAGGTCATCTGCGAACTCTTCGGCTTCCCCGAGGGTGAGCCGCGCGCCGAACTGGCCCGCCTGGTCGAGGCGATCATGGACACCACGGCCACCCCGGAGCAGGCGGCCGCCACGGGGGCGGCGGTGCACGCCCTGCTGTCCGGTCTGGTCGCCGACAAGCGCGCGGAGCCCGACGACGACCTCACCAGCCTGCTGGTCTCCGCCCACGACGACGAGGGCGAGACGATGACCGAGCAGGAGCTGCTGGACACCCTGCTGCTGGTCATCGGCGCCGGCCACGAGACCACCGTCGACCTGATCGGCAACGCCGTCCACGCCCTGCTCACCCACCCCGACCAGCTCAAGCTGGTGCGGTCGGGGCAGGCGCACTGGAACGACGTCATCGAGGAGACCCTGCGCTGGGCCCCCAGCATCGCCAGCCTCCCGCTGCGGTTCGCCGTGGACGACATCGACATCCCCGGCGGGCCCACCATCCGCAAGGGCGAGGCGATTCTCCCGGCGTACGCGGCGGCAGGACGTGACCCGGAGTTCCACGGCGACACCGCCGCGGAGTTCGACATCCGGCGGGCCGCACAGGAGCACCTGGCCTTCGGCCACGGGGTCCACCGCTGCCTCGGCGCCCCGCTGGCCCGTATGGAGGCCAGGATCGCCCTGCCGGCGCTCTTCAGCCGCTTCCCGGACCTCGAACTGGGCGTGGCGCCGGAGGAGTTGGAGCCCACCAGCGGCTTCATCTCCAGCGGTCTGCGCAGCCTCCCGCTCCGCCTGACGCCTGCCCGGGCCTGAACTCTCCCGCCCGCTCCCGTCCTACGGGCCGACGCCCCGCCGCCTTCCGGGTGGCGGGGCGTCGTGGCGTACGGGGCGCGCCCGGGCTGCCGTCAGGACGGCGTACGTGCCGCCGCCACGAGCAGCCGTTCGGTGTCCGCGGGGCGGAGCGTCAGGGCGCTGCCGACCGTGCTCAGCACCTCGCGTTCCGCGGGGGTGTAGGAGCCGTCGGCGAGGGCGATGCGGGCGCCCTGGAGGAGCAGCGATTCGCGGCCCGCGGGGGCGAGATGGGGCGCCAGCGGCTCCAGTGACTCATGGAGCTCTATGGCCAGCGCGGTGCCACAGGGGTCGAGTCCGGCGTGGCCGCAGTGGCCGCCGGTGGGCGCCTCGTAGGGGCCGGACAGCCGGCCGGTGTCGGCGGCGAGCGCGGCAAGGAGGGTCAGGAGCTGGTCCTCGGAGCAGTCGGCGAAGCCCGCCGCGCGGACCGTGTGGACGGCGGTGTCGCGGACGACGCGGGAGGACGTGCCGCCGGCGGCCAGCAGGGCGAGGGTGAGGGTGTGGACGGCGTCCCGGAGCATCGCGGAGAAGCGGACGGTGGTGGGGTGGTCGAGGGCGTCCAGGCCGAAGTGGCCGTGGCAGGCGGAGCACTCCAGGACGGGGCCGGTCACGCCGCGGGAGAGCAGGGGGACGCCGAGGACGGTGAGGCGGCGGGTGCCGCTCCGGCGGAGGTAGTTGCGGTCCCCGCCACAGTCCGGGCAGAAGAACTCACCGTCGGCGACGGTACGCCAGGACGTGCGCACACCCATCACACACATCTTGTGCATTGCGTCTGCCTCCGTAACGCCGCGGCCCCGTCGCCGTACTGGACGTGATGTTAGCCACATGAGTGATGCGGCGTCAGCACCTCGTATCGGACAACTGGCCGGATGGTACGGGGCGCCGCCCTTCCGGGGAGAGAAGGACGGCGCCGGTTGACGCCGCGCGGCGGCGGGTTCCTCGTCAGCCTTCCGAGATCAGCGCCCTGATCACCTGATGCGCCTGATGGTCCAGACCGCGGGCGTTGGGGTGGACGAAGGTGCAGGCCTCGCCGGTGCCGGGGACCTTCTTGCACTCCTCCGACGGAAGGTCGGTCTGATCGCCTTCACCCGTGAGGTTGTCCCTGATCCCGTACATCCACGTCGTGTCCTTGTTCGCGCACACCCCGTGTCCCACGCTGGGCCCGTAGGTGTCGACATACGTCGCGTCGTGGTGGACGGCGTGCCGGCCGAGCAGGTTGTTGAGCCGGTGCTCCAGCCCGTCCAGCCAGGGCATATCGCCCTTCTTGACGCTGCCGAGCTGGTTCCAGTGCAGGAAGGTGCAGCCGGAGCTGTCCGGAACGATGGCCGGATATCCCACGACGGCGACCCTGGCGTGCGGTGCGCGCGCATGGATCACGGACATCATGTGGCCGAAGTCGTGGTCCAGGCGCTCGAACCGCTCCTCCAACCAGGGCGCCCCCGCACCATTGCCGGTGTAGTACTTGGTGCAGGGCGAGGTCTGGAAGGGCTGGCTGATCCCCAGCTCGATGCACTTGAGCATGACGGGCCCGAAGCCGAGGGAGTTGCCGCCGACGCCGACGGTCACCACGTCCGTGTCGTGGGACAACTCATCGATCTGCGCGGGGATTTCGGACCAGCCGCCCTCCGGCGGGATCGACGGCGGCCCGTAGATCTTGGACGGCGGCTGTGGCGCCAGCACGCCGTCGACGACCTCGGCGGCCCCGCAGGTTACATCCGTCAGCTCGTAGCCGAGCCGTTCGGCGACCTGGTGGGGGTAGTTGCGGTAGGAGCGGCCACAGCCGTCGTGGCTGTCCCAGGGACGGACGAACACCCCGGCGCTGTACGAGTCGCCCAGCGCGACGTAATCGAGGCGGTCGGCGGCCCCGGCCTGCGCGCCGGCGGCCCCGGACGCCGGCGCGAGGGCCGCGCCCACCACGGCGAGGGCGGCGACCCCGGCCAGCACCAGCCGGGAGAAGGCGGGCATGCGTAATCTGCTCATCTGCACGTCCTTGGGTGTGCGCGCCGCGGCCTGTCCGACTGACGCTCATCACCAAACGTACCAACCTAATTACTCACAGTGATCGCAGTGGATTTCAAACCCCACCTTCAGGTGGACCCGGCGCACACAGCAGCGCGCCCCCGCAGCTCAGTGGGAGCTACGGGGGCGTGCCGACGGGCTGGAGCGTGTCAGCGGCCGGCGCGGTTGACTGCGGAGACGACCGCCTTCAGCGAGGCGCGCGTGGTGTTCGGGTCGATGCCGATGCCCCACAGGACCTTGTCCCCGATGGCGCACTCGATGTACGAGGCGGCCTGCGCGGAGGCACCCTCGCTCATGGTGTGCTCCTGGTAGTCCAGCAGCCGCACGTCGACGCCGAGGCCCTGGAGCGCATCGAAGAACGCGGAGATCGGACCGTTGCCGGAGCCGGTCAGCACGGTGTCCTGACCGTCGACGACCGCCTCGACCGTGAGCGCGTCGATGCCGTCCCGGTCCGTCGTGGTCTGGCCGTTCTTGACCTGGATGCGGCCCCACGGGTTCTCGGGGTTGGGCAGGTACTCGTCCTGGAAGACGGACCAGATGGCCGCCGGGGTGACCTCGCCGCCCTCGCTGTCGGTCTTCTCCTGGATGATCCGGGAGAACTCGATCTGCATCCGGCGCGGCAGGTCCAGCTTGTGGTCGTTCTTCAGGACGTAGGCGATACCGCCCTTGCCGGACTGCGAGTTGACGCGGATGACGGCCTCGTAGGAGCGGCCGACGTCCTTGGGGTCGATGGGCAGGTACGGCACCGCCCACTCGATCTCGTCGACGGTCTTGCCCTGGGCGGCCGCCTCGGCCTCCATGGCGTCGAAGCCCTTCTTGATGGCGTCCTGGTGGGAGCCGGAGAAGGCGGTGTAGACCAGATCGCCCGCGTAGGGGTGGCGCGGGTGGATCTCCATCTGGTTGCAGTACTCGCTGGTGCGACGGATCTCGTCGATCTGCGAGAAGTCGATCTGCGGGTCGACGCCCTGCGAGAACAGGTTCATGCCCAGCGTCACCAGGTCGACGTTGCCGGTGCGCTCGCCCTGGCCGAACAGGCAGCCCTCGATGCGGTCGGCGCCGGCCATGATCGCCAGTTCGGCCGCCGCCACCGCCGTACCGCGGTCGTTGTGCGGGTGGACGGACAGGCATACGTGCTCGCGCCGGGACAGGTTGCGGCTCATCCACTCGAAGCGGTCCGCGTGCGTCGACGGGGTCGAACGCTCCACCGTGGCGGGCAGGTTGAGGATGATCTCGCGGCCCTCCTCGGGCTGCCAGACGTCACAGACCGCCTCGCAGACCTCCAGGGCGAAGTCCAGCTCGGTGTCGGTGAAGATCTCCGGGCTGTACTGGTAACCGAAGATCGTCTCGTCGCCCAGGATCTTCTCGGCGTACTCCATGACCAGCCGGGTGCCGTCCACCGCGATCTGCTTGACCTGCTCCTTGGTGCCGCGGAAGACGACGCGGCGGAAGGTCGGCGCGGTGGCGTTGTACAGGTGGACGGTGGCGCGGTGGGCGCCCCGCAGCGACTCCACGGTGCGCTCGATCAGCTCCTCGCGGGCCTGCGTCAGCACGGAGATGGTCACGTCCTCCGGGATCGCGCCCTCTTCGATGATCGAGCGGACGAAGGCGAAGTCGGTCTCCCCGGAGGAGGGGAAGCCGACCTCGATCTCCTTGTAGCCCATGCGCACCAGCAGGTCGAACATCTCGCGCTTGCGGGCCGGCGACATCGGGTCGATCAGGGCCTGGTTGCCGTCGCGCAGGTCGGTGGACAGCCAGCGGGGGGCCTTGGTGATGCGCTTGTCGGGCCAGGTCCGGTCGGGGATGTCCACGGCCTCGTACCGGCCGTACTTGTGGACCGGCATCCCGGAGGGCTTCTGCATCACGGTCGCGTTGGTGAGGGGGGTGGGGCGACCGACGGATGCCTCAGAAGGACTGGCGGGGTTCGACATGATTGCGTAGGGCCTCTCGTATGTCCGGAAGGACGGCCGACGGGGCGGGAAAACCGCAACACCGAACTCCGCGGGGAGGGGGTCGGCCTACGACTACAGGCCCTCGCCGCGGCAGCTAAGGAGAAGCAGCCCGAAACGCATGATGCACAGCACCCTAGCTGAGGTACGCCCTGAGTGGCGGGTGCGTATCAGTATGCGGGACCGGGACGGGCGTCACGGGGTAAATGCGACGAACCACACATATTCGGGAATCTCGTGCGCAGGCAGTGACACCGGCACTACACAGTGCCACCGTTTGTTCATGGACCTCAACGCCGCAGGCAAGAATTCCGCCACCCGCCAGGCCTCCGAGACCCCCGTCTTCTGCACGATCATCCCGCCGCACATCCTCGACAACCTGGCCCAGTCCGACGACCCGGCCCGGCACGAGCCGGCCCGCCGCACCCTGGAACACGACCACGTCCGCCGCACCCGGCGCCGCGAGATCGCCGCGGAGGGCCGCACCCCCGGGGAGCCCGACGCCGCCGCCGACAAGCCGAACCGCACGATCTATGACGCCGGCCACCAGGAGAACCTGCCCGGCACCAAGGTGCGTTCCGAGTCCGACGGCCCCTCCCAGGACGCCTCCGTCAACCGCGCGCACGCCGGTCTGGGCGCCACCTTCGAGCTCTACCTCAAGGTCTACGGCCGCAAGTCCATCGACGGTGCCGGTCTGCCGCTCGATGCGACCGTCCACTACGGCGAGAAGTACGACAACGCCTTCTGGGACGGCGAGCGGATGGTCTTCGGTGACGGCGACAACGGCCTCTTCCGGGACTTCACCATCCCCGTCGACGTCATCGGCCACGAACTCACCCACGGCGTCACCCAGTACACCGCCAACCTCGAGTACCAGGGCCAGTCCGGGGCCCTCAACGAGTCGATCTCCGACGTCTTCGGCGTCCTGATCAAGCAGTACACCCTCGGCCACAGCGCCGACCAGGCCGACTGGCTGATCGGCGCGGACCTCCTGGGCCCCAACGTCACCGGCAAGGCGCTGCGCTCCATGAAGGCCCCGGGAACGGCCTATGACGACGACGTCCTGGGCAAGGACCCCCAGCCCGCCGCCATGAAGGACTACGTCCGCACCCCCTCCGACAACGGCGGTGTACACATCAATTCCGGCATCCCCAACCACGCCTTCTACCTGGTCGCCAGCGCCCTCGGCGGCAAGGCCTGGGAGCGCGCGGGCCAGGTCTGGTACGACGTGCTGACCGGCGGCAAGCTGCGCAAGGACGCCGAGTTCGCCGACTTCGCGGCGCTCACCATCGCCGCCGCACAGGCCCGTTTCGGCAGCGGCGACGCCCACGAGGCCGTGGTGAAGGCCTGGACCCAGGTCGGCGTCACCCCCAAGTAGCCGCCACGTCGGGCGGGGCGGGCGCGTTCGGCAAGCGCGCCCGCCCCGCCCCCGATTACCGTGTCCATACGGGCCCTCTGCGTCCATAGGAGGGCCCAGCCCGGGTAGGAGTCCGTCGCAGGACGTCGGAGGAGCCCGTTATGCGCATTCATGTCCACCGCACCGGCGGTTTCGCGGCCATCGACCGCCGCGCCGAAATCGACACCGCAGACCGTCCCGACGCCGCCGACTGGCAGGCCCTCGCCAAGAAGGCGGTCGCCACCGCCCACAGCGAACCCCCGGTAGGCGTCCCCGACGGCTTCAGCTACCAGATCACCGTCGACGGCGAGACCGTCTACTGCTCCGACCCCCGCCTCACGGACGAGCAGCGGAGCTTGATCACCAAGGTGATGAAGGAAGGAGCGTAAGGACCGACTCCGCCGCGTGCCGGCCCCCTTGACACTGTTACCGGCGGTTACAAGGATCCCGGCATGACTACGGTGCCGGACTCCCCCCTGCCCCTGCCCCGCTTCCCCCGTGACTTCGTGTGGGGCGTGTCCACGTCCGCCGCGCAGATCGAAGGGGCGGTGGAGGAAGACGGGCGGGGGCGGTCCGCCTGGGATGTTTTCGCCGCGGAGGGCGGGCGGATCAAGGACGGATCGGATCCTCGGGTGGCGACCGGTCATTACCACCGGTACCCGGAGGACGTCCGGTTGATCAAGGAGCTGGGGGTCGGGGCGTACCGGTTCTCGGTGGCGTGGCCGCGGGTGGTGCCGGACGGCGGCGGGGCGGTCAACGCGGCCGGGCTGGACTTCTACGACCGGCTGGTGGACGCGTTGTTGACGGCCGGGATCGAGCCGGTGCCGACGCTCTTCCACTGGGACACGCCGCAGGCGCTGGAGGAGGGCGGAGGGTGGCTCGTACGGGAGACGGCCGAGCGGTTCGCCGCCTATGCCGACGTGGTGGCGGGGCGGCTAGGGGACCGGGTGGGGCGGTGGATCACCCTCAATGAGCCTGCCGAACTGACGCTGCTGGGGTACGGGCTGGGGCAGCATGCGCCGGGGCGGACGCTGCTGTTCGACGCGTTACCGGCGGCACATCACCAGTTGCTGGGGCACGGTCTCGCGGTACAGGCGTTGCGGGCCCGGGGCGCGACCAACATCGGCATCGCCAATTCGCACGGCCCCACATGGGCGGCGAGTGCGTCGGAGGCGGACACCTCGGCCGCCGCTCTCTACGACCTGTTGCTCAACCGGCTGTTCGCGGAGCCGATCCTGCTGGGCCGGTACCCGGACGAGGGGCTGGCGGGGATGCTGCCGGGCCCCGTCGGCGACGACCTCACGGTCATGGCGCAGCCGTTGGACTGGTACGGGATCAACTACTACCAGCCCACGTTGGTGGGGGCCCCGGAGGCCGGCGGTGGCCCGCGGGCCGCCTTCGGCGGGATTCAGCTCCCGCCCGAACTCCCCTTTGCGCCACGGGAGATCGAGGGCCGTCCACGGACCGACTTCGGGTGGCCGGTGGTGCCGGAGGCGCTGACCGAGCTGCTGGTGGGCTTCCAGGAGCGGTACGGGGAGCGGCTGCCGCCCGTCGTCATCACCGAGAACGGCTGCTCGTACGAGGGGATCGACGACGGCGAGCGGATCGCGTTCCTGGACGGGCATCTGCGGGCCCTGCACGCGGCCATGGCGGCCGGGGTGGACGTCCGGGGGTACTTCGTCTGGTCGTTGCTGGACAACTTCGAGTGGGCCGAGGGGTACGCGCGGCGGTTCGGGCTGGTGCATGTGGACTACGCGACGCTGACGCGTACCCCCAAGGCCTCGTACCGCTGGCTGCGCGAGGTGCTGCGGGAGCAGGCCCGGGGATGAGCGGGGCGGCGGCTCCGGGGGCGCTCGCGGAGCCGTCGGAGCGGGTGGGGCGGGCGTGGACCGCCTCCTTGTCGCTGGCCAACGGGGCGATCTGGGCCGGGTGGTACGGGCCGCTCCAGATCCTGCTGGCGTTGCAGGCCGCGCAGTTGGCGCCGCCGGGGGTGGCCAAGGAATCGGTGCTGGCGTGGGTGACGGGCGCCGGCGCCGCCGTCTCGATGGTCGCCAGTCCGCTGTTCGGGGCGCTGTCGGACCGGACGGCCTCACGGTTCGGGCGGCGGACGCCGTGGATCGTGTCGGGGGCCGCGAGCGGGGCGGCGGCCCTGGTGCTGCTGGCGGGAGCCCGTACGGTGCCGGTGATGGTGCTGGGGTGGTGCCTGGTACAGCTCACGCTCAATGCGGCGTTCGCGGCCCTGACCGCTGCGGTGCCCGACCGGGTGCCGCACCGGCAGCGGGGAGCGCTGGGCGGCTGGCTGGGCGCCGCGCAGATCCTCGGGGTGGTGGCCGGGACCGGGCTGGCGACCGTCGGGGGCGGGGTGAGCGGGGGCTATCTGGCCTGCGCCGGGTTCGCCGTGCTCGGGGTGCTCCCGTACGTAGTGCTGCACCGCGATCCGGTGCTGCCGGCCGGCCGGCGGCCCGCGCCGGGCCTGTGGGACTTTCTGCGCGGATTCTGGATCAGTCCGCGCCGCCATCCCGACCTGGGCTGGGCCTGGCTGACCCGGTTCCTGATCAACCTCGGCAACGCGCTGGCGCTGCTGTACCTGCTCTACTACCTGCGGGATGTGCTGCGGCGGCCGGACCCGGACGGCGGGGTGCTGGTGCTGACCGCCGTCAACGCCGTCACCCTGCTGGGCACGGTCGTCGTGGGCGGGATCTGGTCGGACCGGGCCGGGCGGCGGCAGCCGTTCGTCCTGTGGGCCGGGGTGATCATGACGGTGGCCACCGTGCTGCTGGCCGTATGGCAGACCTGGCCGGGCGCGCTGTGCGCCGCCGCGCTGCTCGGCGTCGGCTTCGGCGTCTTCACCTCCGTCGACCTCGCGCTGATGACGGATGTGCTGCCGGCCGCCGCGCACCGCGCCAAGGACCTCGGCCTCATCAATATCGCCAACTCGCTGCCGCAGGTGGCCGCCCCGGCGCTGGCCGCGCCGCTCGTGCACCACCTCGGCGGCTACCGGGTGCTCTACCTCGTCGCGGCGGGCGTGGGCCTCGCGGGGGCGCTGCTGGTGCGCAGGATCCGGGGCGTGGCGTGACGGCGCACGCCCCCGGCCTCAGAAGCCCAGCTTGCGCAGCTGCTTCGGGTCGCGCTGCCAGTCCTTCGCCACCTTGACGTGCAGATCGAGGAAGACCGGCGTACCGAGCAGCGCCTCGATGTGCTTACGGGACTTGGTGCCGACCTCCTTCAGGCGCTTGCCCTTGGGGCCGATGATGATGCCCTTCTGGCTGGGGCGCTCGATGTAGACATTGGCGTGGATGTCCAGCAGCGGCTTGTCGGCCGGGCGGTCCTCGCGCGGCAGCATCTCCTCGACGACCACCGCGATCGAGTGCGGCAGCTCGTCGCGTACGCCCTCCAGCGCGGCCTCGCGGATCAGCTCGGCGACCATGACCTGCTCGGGCTCGTCGGTGAGGTCGCCCTCCGGGTAGAGCGCCGGGCCCTCGGGGAGGAGGGGGACGAGGAGGTCGGCGAGCAACGACACCTGGGCGTCGCCGACCGCCGAGACCGGCACGATCTCGGCCCACTCGATGCCCAGCTCCTTGCCGAGCTGGTCGATCGCGATCAGCTGGGCGGCCAGCGCCTTGGAGTCGACCAGGTCGGTCTTGGTGACGATGGCGATCTTGGGGGTCTTCTTGATCTCGGCCAGCTCACCGGCGATATAGCGGTCGCCGGGGCCGATCTTCTGGTCGGCGGGCAGACAGAAGCCGATCACATCCACCTCGGACCAGGTGGTGCGGACCACGTCGTTGAGGCGCTCACCGAGCAGGGTGCGCGGCTTGTGCAGCCCCGGGGTGTCCACGAGGACCAGCTGGGCCTCGGGGCGGTGCACGATGCCGCGCACCGTGTGGCGGGTGGTCTGCGGGCGGGTGGAGGTGATCGCCACCTTCGTGCCGACGAGAGCGTTCGTCAGGGTGGACTTGCCCGCGTTGGGGCGGCCGACGAAGCAGGCGAAGCCGGCGCGGTGCGGGGCGGAGGAGTCTGTACGAACGCTCATGGCGCCCATTCTCCCCGATCCCGGACGCCGCTCCGACCACACCGGGCAGCGGCCGCCCTCAGGCCCCGCGAGCCCGGCCTGATCGGGAAGACACCCGCTATGCGTCGCCCGCGGTGACCGTGGTGCGCAGCGCGCCGTCGGGGCCGGCAACCAGGACCGGCGTTCCGGCACCGCCGAGGTCCCGTACGGCCGCGCGGTCCGCGGCGGAGGCCTGCTCGGCCTCGGTGACCACGGCCGCGGCCTCCAGGGACCTGGCCCCGCTGGCCACGGCCATCGCGACGGCCGTCTGCAAGGCGCTGAGCTGCAACGATTCCAGGGCGACGGTACCGGCGACATAGGTGCGGCCGGTCTCGTCGCGGACAGCGGCCCCCTCAGGCACGCCGTTGCGGGCCCGCGCCGAGCGCGCGAGCGTAATGATCTTGCGGTCTTCGGGGTCCAGTGCGGCTTCCGTCATAGGGGCGAGCATATGCGGGCGCTCCGCGACGGGCTCGGGCAGGCGGGCGTTCTACAGGAGCGCCGCGATCGCCGCATGGCCCGTCTCCCGTGCGTCCTCCGCTCCGCCCGTTCCGTCCGGGGAGCACACGGTGACCGTGATCAGCTCGGTGCCCTCGGGACGGGGGCTGCGACTCACCTCCCAGCCGGCGATCCGCGCGGCGCCCGCCGGGCCGGCCTGCCCGGCGAGGTTTCTGCGCAGCTCGCTCTCGATGTCCTTGCCGCACCAGGCACGGGCCAGGTCCCCCGCGGTGCGTCCCTGGTCGTCGGTGGCGTGCGGGTCGGCACCGTGCGCGAGGAGGGTGCGCACCACGGCTATCGAGCCCCGCTCGGCCGCCGCCATCAGCGGGGTGCGCGAGCGGTGGTCCAGGTTCGGGTCGGCGTGCGCCGCCAGCAGGAGCTGGACGGTCCGCAGATGGCCGCCGGCGGCTGCCCACAACAGCGCGGGGAAGTCGCTCCCGGCGTCGTCCCGCCGGTTGGGATCGGCGCCGTGGGCGAGGAGTTCGCGGACCGTCTCGGCATGCCCCCAGCATGCCGCCGCGCACAGCGGCAGCCCCTCGCTGCCCGGTGCGCCCCGGCTCTCCACGTCGGGCTGCGCCCCCGCCTCCAGGAGCAGCCGTACGAGGTCCGTGTGCCCCGACACCGCGGCCAGGTACAGCGGTGTCTCCCCGCCGGCGTCCGGCGCGTCCGGGGAAGCTCCCTGCCGCAACAGCGCCGCCACCTGCTGCGCGTCTTCCTCGTACACAGCGGTGATGAGCCGTGCGGTCAGGCCCTCGGCCACGGTGTGTGCCTCCTCGTCAAGGGGCGCGCCAGGCCCGGGGCTTGGGCGCGCCGTCGTCGGCGGTCACCCGCCCCGTCCCGGCCCGTCGGTCCTGTCCGCCGGGCCCGGGGAGGTCACCGCGGAGATCCAGACTGGCACGGTCCTGCGGGCGGTTCGTCAGCCTGAGGTCCCCACTCGGCGTCCCGCTCCGTCCCCCCTGAGTCTGACCGGCCCCTACGGGACGGCGTCCCGTCACCCCGCGACCGAGTACATCCCTCCGCGCCGCCCCTCCGGTGAGGTGAGCCATTCCAGCTTCGCCGCGGTGTCCGACTCCGCCCGCGGGTTGTGCAGCACGATGGTCAGGTCCGGGCGGACCGGGACCTGTAGCTGCGTCGACTCGAAGAGCAGGGTGCCGACCAGCGGGTGGTCCAACTCCTTGGGTAGCTGGCCGCCGTCCTGGACGTCGCCGCGCGCCCACAGCCCGGCGAACTCCTCACTGCGCGCGGCGGCCTCCCGCACGATCTCGTCGAAGCCCTCGTCGCCGGGGCGCGCGGAGCAGGCGGCGCGGTACTGCGCCACGACGCGCGGGGCGTTCGCCTCCCAACTGGCCGCCCGGGCGCGGTAGACGGGGTCGGTGAAGAACGCGATCAGGCAGTTCATCGAGACACCGGGGCGGCCATGGCCCAGCACCAGATGCGCCGACTCGTTGTAGGCGATGGTGTTCCAGTACGGGTCCATGATGTGCGCCGGGAACGGCATCCAGGCGTCGATCAGCCGCTGAAGGCCCGCGCAGACATCCGTGAGGCCCAGCTCCTCGGCGTCCTGCCGCAGCGGAGGGTTCAGCCCCGCCAGGACGTACAGGTGCCGGCGCTCGGCGCCGCTGAGCCGCAGCACCCGGGCCACCGAGTCCAGCACCTGCGGCGAGACGGTGATGTCGCGGCCCTGCTCCAGCCACTGGTACCAGGACGCACCGACCCCGGCGAGGACGGCGACCTCCTCGCGGCGCAGCCCCGGCGTACGGCGACGGCCGCCGTCGGGCAGGCCCGCCTCGGCCGGGGTGACCCGGGCCCGGCGGCTCATCAGGAAGTCGCGCAACTCCTGGCGTCGGCGCGAAGCGTCCTGGGCAGCGGCGTTCGAGGCAGCATGCGAGGCCACGTTTCTCCCCCTGTCGGCGTGGCTGGTGGTGCGGACACCACGATAAGTTGCCGCTCCCCACGAGGTATTCCGGGACCGCACGCTCTTCGCATGCCGATAACCGACACCTCTCTTGGCCCCGATACCCCCACGACGACCGCCCCGCCGGCCGCCGCGCCGGCTGCCGGGCCCGCCGACGCGCGGATGACCCCGCGCGCCAAGCTCACCCTGCTGCTTCTGTGCGCGGCGCAGTTCATCGTCGCGCTGGACTTCTCCATCCTCAATGTGGCGCTGCCCGTGCTCGGCAAGGACCTGGGCATGGGCCAGGCCGATCTCCAGTGAGCGGTCACCGCGTTCGCGCTGCCCTCCGGCGGCTTTCTGCTGCTCTTCGGCCGCATCGCGGATCTCTTCGGACGCCGCCGGCTGTTCCTGACCGGGCTCGCCCTGTTCACCGCGGCCTCGGTGCTGGCCGCGCTGGCCTGGTCCCCCGCAGTCTTCCTGGCCGGGCGGGCACTTCAGGGCCTGGGCTCGGCGATCATCGTGCCCACCGGTATGTCGCTGCTGACCACCACCTTCGCCGAAGGGCCGCAGCGCGAACGGGCGCTGGGCATCAGCGGCACCCTGCTCTCGATGGGCTTCACCATCGGCATGGTGCTGGGCGGAGTGATGACCGACGCACTGGGCTGGCGCTCGACCATGGGCCTGCTGGCCGTGGCCGGGGTGACCGTACTGGCCGGGGCGCCGGCGCTGCTGACCGAGTCCCGGCACCCGGAGCGGCCGCGGATCGACGTCCCCGGCGCGGTCACCGTCACCGGCGGACTGCTGTCGCTGATCTACGCCCTGTCCACCGCCGCCGAGCAGGGCTTCGGCCGTCCGGACGTGCTCGCCACGCTGCTCGCGGGCGGGGCGCTGCTGGCCGCCTTCGTGGTGGTGGAGTCACGGGCCGGCCAGCCGCTGGTGTCGCTGCCGATGCTGCGCCGGCGCACCGTCGCCTGGGGCAATCTGGCGGGCCTGACGACCTTCTCGATGATGAGCACCGTCGTCTTCCTGCTCACCCTCTACCTCCAGGAAGTGCTGCGGCTGTCCGCGTTCGTGACCGGCCTGATCTTCGGGGTGCAGGGGGTGGTCTCGGCGGTCGCCGGCATCGTCGCGCCCAAGGTCATCGGCCGGCTCGGTGCCCGCCGGACCCTGCTGCTCGGGCTGCTGCTGCAGGCCGGATTCACCGCCACGCTGCTGGGCCTGGGCACCGGCACCGGAGCGTGGCTGGCCCTGACCGGGGTGACGCTCGCCAGCCTCGGCCATCTGTGGGCGATCATCGCGTACGGCGTGACCGCCACCTCCGGTGTCCCGGACGCCCAACAGGGCCTGGCCACCGGCCTGGTCACCAGCTCACAGCAGGTCGGCCTCACCATCGGCATCCCGCTGCTGAGCGCGGTCGCCTCGGCCCATATCGCCGTGCTGCGGGCCGGCGGCAGCGGTTTCGCGGACGCCACGCTCGGCGGCATCAAGCTGGCCCTGGGCCTGGACGCGGCGCTGGTCGCGGTGGTCGCGCTGCTGGTCACGGCCGGGCTGCGGACGGCCCGTACCGAGCGCCACGGCTGAGGAGGAAGGTGGTTGCCCCGGTCCCCCGTGGCCGGGGCAACCCTGCGTGGCAAGACGTCCGGAACGATTTCTCTCACGCAGGGCGGCCGCATTGCGGCGGCCACCTGAAGATCCTTCCATGGCGCGCCCGGCGGAATCCAGTGCCACCGGAAATGGCTTGCAGAACATTTCCGCTGCACTGGAGATAAGTAGCCGGGCGCCGCACCGCTCGATCCTTTTACGGCATTCAACGGAGCGGCCTTTCCGCTATTACCCTTCCGGTCCTCGCCCTCCGGTATTCACCGGACTACGCGGAAAGCTCCTCGGACGCGCTCGCGCCCCCCGGGCGGACCGGTTCGCACAGCACCGTGACGATCTTGTTACGGCGGCCGGCCGGCGATTCGGCGGTCAGCCGGAGCGCCTTCAGACCGGGGTCGGCGCCGTCGTCGGAGACATCGACCTCGGCGGTGGCCCCGGCGATCGGGACCCGGCCGAGCAGCTTGGCCAGCAGCCCGCCGACCGTTTCGACGTCCTCGTCGTCCAGCTCGGCCAGCCCGTACAGCTCACCGAGATCGCCGATATCGAGGCGGGCGGTGACGCGATAGCGGCCGTCCCCCAGGTCTTCGACGGGCGGCAATTCACGGTCGTATTCATCGGTGATCTCGCCGACGATCTCCTCAAGGATGTCCTCGATGGTGACAATGCCGGCGGTGCCGCCGTATTCGTCGATGACCACCGCGACATGATTGCGGTCCTGCTGCATTTCGCGCAGCAGATCACCGGCGTTCTTGGTGTCGGGCACGAAAACCGCGGGGCGCATGGCCGTGGAGACCAGCTCGTTCTCGGCGTCCCGGCTGATGTGGACCTTGCGGGCGAGGTCCTTGAGGTAGACCACGCCGACGATGTCGTCCTCGTTCTCGCCGGTCACCGGGATACGGGAGAAACCGGAGCGCAGGGCGAGGGTCAGCGCCTGGCGGATGGTCTTGAAGCGCTCGACGGCGACCAGGTCCGTCCGCGGCACCATCACCTCGCGGACGAGGGTGTCACCGAGCTGAAAGACGGAGTGCACCATCCGGCGCTCCTCGTCCTCGATCAGCGACTCCTTCTCGGCGAGGTCGACCAGCGAGCGCAGTTCGGCCTCGGAGGCGAACGGGCCCTTGCGGAAGCCCTTGCCGGGGGTGAGGGCGTTGCCGATGAGGATCAGCAGCTGCGGGATCGGGCCCATGATGCGGGCCAGCGGCAGCAGGACGTACGCGGCCGCGGTGGCGGTGTTCAGCGGGTGCTGGCGGCCGATCGTGCGCGGTGAGACGCCGACGGCGACATAGGAGACCAGCACCATCACCGCGGTGGCGACGGTCAGCGCCTCCCAGGTCTCCTCGAAGGAGCGCAGACAGGCGTAGGTCACCAGGACCCCGGCGGCCATTTCGCAGCCGACCCGCACCAGCAGCGCCACATTGAGGTAGCGGGTGGGGTCGGCGGCGACCTGGGCGAGCTTGGCGCTGCCGCGGCGCCCGGAGCGGACGGCCTCCTCGGCGCGGAAGCTGGTCGTACGGGCCAGGCCGGCCTCCGCACAGGCGGCGAGCCAGGCGATCACGACGAGCAGGACCGCGACCGCGATCAGCTGGGTGGTCATCGCGGGACGCCCGTCAGGTGACGGTGGGGGCCGGGGAGGGGCCGGTCAGGCCCCGCTCGGCACGCCAGCCGTCGATGATCGCCGCCTGAAGTCCGAACATCTCGGCCTTCTCGTCCGGCTCTTCGTGGTCGTAGCCGAGGAGGTGGAGCACGCCGTGGACGGTCAGCAGCTGAAGCTCCTCGTCCATGCTGTGCCCGGTCGGTGCCTCCTCGCCCTGCTTCTTGGCGACCTCCGGGCACAGCACGATGTCGCCGAGGAGCCCCTGCGGCGGCTCCTCGTCGTCCTTGGCCGGCGGACGCAGCTCGTCCATCGGGAAGGACATCACATCGGTCGGCCCCGGCAGGTCCATCCACTGGAGGTGAAGCTGCTCCATGGCCTCGGCGTCCACGACGATGACGGACAGCTCGGAGAGCGGGTGAATACGCATCCGGGCCACGGCGTAGCGGGCGACATCCAGGATCGCCTGCTCGTCGATGTCGGTGCCGGACTCGTTGTTGACGTCGATGGACATGAGGGGAGTTGCTTCTCGCTTCTCGTTCGCGCGGTGCTCCGGCTCACTGGCCGTTGCGGCTGTCGTACTTCTCGTAGGCGTCGACAATACGGCCGACGAGCTTGTGGCGGACCACGTCCTGGCTCGTGAGCAGGGAGAAGTGCACATCGTCGACACCCTCCAGGATCTCCCTGACCTGGCGCAGACCGCTCTTCGTGCTGCCCGGCAGGTCGACCTGGGTGACATCGCCGGTGACGACGATCTTGGAGTCGAACCCGAGGCGGGTGAGGAACATCTTCATCTGCTCGGGGTTCGTGTTCTGCGCCTCGTCGAGGATGATGAACGCGTCATTGAGCGTCCGGCCGCGCATGTACGCCAGCGGTGCGACCTCGATCGTGCCCGCGGCCATCAGGCGCGGGATGGAGTCGGGGTCGAGCATGTCGTGCAGCGCGTCGTAGAGCGGGCGCAGATACGGGTCGATCTTCTCGTAGAGGGTGCCGGGCAGGAAGCCCAGCCGCTCGCCGGCCTCGACCGCGGGGCGGGTCAGGATGATGCGGTTGACCTGCTTGGCCTGGAGCGCCTGAACGGCCTTGGCCATGGCGAGATAGGTCTTGCCGGTGCCGGCCGGGCCGATGCCGAAGACGACGGTGTGCTCGTCGATGGCGTCGACATAGCGCTTCTGGTTGAGGGTCTTGGGCCGGATCGTCCGCCCGCGGTTGGACAGGATGTTCTGGGTGAGCACCTCGGCGGGCGTCTCGCTCACCGCGCTCTCGCCGTCCTCCGCCGCGCGCAGCATGGCGATCGAGCGTTCCACTGCGTCCTCCGTCATCGGTTGTCCGGTGCGGAGCACCAGCATCATCTCTGCGAAAAGGCGCTGGATGAGAGCGACTTCCCGGGCGTCGCCGACAGCGCTGACTTCGTTGCCCCGGACGTGGATGTCGGTCGCCGGGAAGGCTTTTTCGATTACCCGCAGTAGCGAATCCCCGGAACCCAGGACCATCACCATCGGGTGCTTGGCCGGGACGGTGAACTGGGCGCTTGCCTGCGGTTCCATGGGTGTCTGAGTCATAGGGTGGCTCAGTGGCCTGCTCAACCCCATCCTTTGCTCAAGAGGGCCCCTCAGGGGTGCCTGCCTGCACTGACTCCTTGCGATACAAGAGTACGACGGGCCACTGACAAGCCCGAGGGCTTTTCCGTCGCCGCCTCCCGACCCGGCAGGCACGGCGCGGCAGCCCGCCCCGCCGCCGCTCAGGCGGGGCGGCGGAAGCCGATCGTGGGCACGGCGCGGGCCAGCGGGGCGGGCCGGTACGCCGCGGGCAGCACCTCGTCCAGGAAGGCGTACTGGCGGCGCAGCGCACCCGGCGCCCCCGCCTCGTACGTCCGCACCTGCTGCCACCAGGCGGCGATCTCCGCCCAGCCGGGCGCGGAGAGCGAACCGCCGAATTCCTGCACGGACAGTGCGGCGCTCAGCCCCGCGAAGGCCAGCCGGTCGGCGAGCGGCCAGTCGGCGAGGGTGCCGGTGACGAACCCGGCGACGAAGACATCGCCGGCACCGGTCGGGTCCAGTTCCTCCACCGCGATCGCGGGCACCTCGGCGGTCTGGCCGGTCCGCCCGTCCACCGCGTACGCACCCTCCGCACCGAGCGTGACGACGGCGAGCGGCACCAGGTCGGCGAGCTTGCGGGCGGCCTCGCGCGGGCAGTCCGTCCGCATGTAGCGCATCGCCTCCCCGGCGTTGGGCAGGAACGCCTCGCAGTGCTCCAGGTCGGCGAGGTCGGCCGGGTCCCAGCGGCCGCTGTCGTCCCAGCCCACGTCCGCGAAGATCCGGCTGCCGCGGCCGGCCGCACAGCCCAGCCAGGGCTCCCGCCGGCCGGGGACGAGCGAGGCGATGCAGGCCCGGGACGGCGGCGGGCAGCCCGGTGCGTGCTTGCCGTCGAAGGCGAAGTCGGGCGGCGGCGCCTCATGGCCGTGCGAGACCATCGTGCGCTCGCCCTCGTACGCCATGGAGACGGTGACCGGGGAGTGCCAGCCGGGAACGGTGCGCGACAGCGACAGGTCGATGCCCTCGCCCTGTTCGAGCGCCTCCCAGCAGTACTCGCCGTACTTGTCGTCGCCGAAGGCGGCCGCCAGGGAGGTGCGCAGCCCGAGCCGGGCCAGCGCGGTGGCCATGTTGGCGACACCGCCGGGGCTGGAACCCATACCGCGGGCCCAGGATTCGGTGCCGCGGACCGGCGCGGAATCCAGGCCGGTGAAGATGATGTCCAGGAAGACCGTGCCGGTGAGGTAGACGTCGGTGCGCGGATCGTCCTCGGTGCGTACACCGGCCAGCGGATCGAGGCCCGGTGGCACCGCGGCCGGGCCCGCGGACGAATGGAGATCACGTCGGCTGCTCACCGTGCATGCCCCTCTCGTATCGGCACGTGCCGCCAGTGTGCCTGATGCTGCGGTACGTTCCGCCACATGAGGCTCACGATTCTCGGCGGTGGCGGCTTCCGGGTGCCGCTGGTCTACCGCGCGCTGCTGGAGGACCCGGCGGGATCCGTCTCCGAAGTGGTGCTGCACGACACCGATCCGCGCCGGGTGGCGGTGATCGCCGACGTGCTGGCGCGGCTGGCGCGGGGGCACCGGGCGCCGGTGCCCGTACGGGTCGCCCCCGGCCTGGACGAGGCACTGGCGGGCGCCGACTTCGTCTTCTCGGCGATACGGGTCGGCGGTACCGCCGGCCGGATCCGCGACGAGCGGATCCCGCTCGCCGAGGGGGTGCTCGGCCAGGAGACGGTCGGCGCGGGCGGGGTCCTCTACGGCCTGCGGACGATCCCGGTGGCACTGCACATCGCCGAACGGGTCGCGGCGCTCGCCCCGGACGCCTGGGTCATCAACTTCACCAACCCCGCGGGGATGGTCACCGAGGCGATGTCGCAGGTGCTGGGCGACCGCGTCATCGGGATCTGCGACTCCCCCGTGGGGCTGGTGCGGCGGGCGGCGCGGGCGGCCGGCGCGGACCCGGCGGCCTTCGAGAGCGGCCGGGTCGGTTACGACTATGTGGGGCTCAACCACCTCGGCTGGCTGCGGTCGTTGACCCTGGAGGGCACCGAACTGCTGCCGGGCCTGCTGGCCGACGAGGCCGCGCTGGGCTCCTTCGAGGAGGGCCGGCTCTTCGGCGCGGAGTGGCTGCGCACCCTGGGCGCCCTGCCGAACGAGTATCTGCACTACTACTACTTCCGCCGCGAAACCCTGGGCTCCGTAAGGGACACCCAGGAGACCCGCGGTGAATTCCTCGACCAGCAGCAGGGCGGCTTCTTCGCGAAGGCCGCGGCGGCCGGCGGTCCCGAGGCGGCGTACGAACTGTGGGAGCGGACCCGGCTGGAGCGCGAGGAGACGTATATGGCGCACAGCCGGGAGGCGAGCGGCGGCTGGCAGCGCGACAGCCACGATCTGGAGGGCGGCGGCTACGACCGGGTGGCGCTGGCGCTGATGCACGCCATCGTCGGCGACAGCGGGACCCGGCTGATCCTCAACGTCCGTAACGGTACGACGGTGCCGCAACTGGCGCCGGACGCGATCGTGGAGACGGTGTGCGAGGTGACCGCCCGGGGCGCCCGGCCGTTGCCCTGCGCGCCGCTGCGCGAGGATCAGCTGGGCCTGATGCTCCAGGTGAAGGCGGTGGAGAAGGCGGCCGTGCAGGCCGCGGTCTTCAAGGACCGCGGCGCCGCACTACGGGCGCTGGCGCTGCATCCGCTGGTGGACTCCCCCGCGGTGGCCGCCCGCATCCTGGAACGGGCGGCCAAGGAGGCTTGAGACCCCGGGAATACCCTCCGCCCCCGCCCCGTTGTGGCCCCGCAGGGGGCGTCCGTATCCCCTACGGGATGTGTTCGCCCGCGCCTTAGGGGCCGGCCCGTCACGACTGGCCCCTCACCGGCCGGCCCCTCTTGGCCGGCCCTCACCGACCACGCCCGCCCCGCTCAGTGGCCACGCGTGATCCACTCCTCCAGGTGCGGCGCCTCCTCCCCGATCGTCGTCGGGTCGCCGTGCCCGGTGCGGACCACCGTCTGCGGCGGCAGGCTCAGCAGCCGGTCCCGGATCGAGGCGACGATCGTCGGGAAGTCCGAGAAGGACCGGCCGGTGGCGCCGGGTCCGCCCTGGAAGAGGGTGTCGCCGGTGAAGACGGTGCGCAGGTCGGGCGCGTAGAGGCAGACCGCACCGGGGGCATGGCCCGGGGTGTGCAGCACGGTCAGATCCGTGCCAGCGATGGTCAGCACCTGACCGTCCGCCAGCTCCGCATCCGGAGCGGAGTCCGGGTGGGTCATCTTCCACAGCGGCAGATCGGCGGGGTGCAGATGGATCCGGGCGCCGGTACGGGAGGCCAGCGCGGGGGCGGCGTCGATGTGGTCGTTGTGCGCATGGGTGCAGATGATCGCGCGCAGCGTGCGGCCGCCGAGGGCGGCCATGATGGCGTCGGCGTCATGGGCGGCGTCGATGACGACCGCCTCCTCGTCGTCGCCCACGATCCACACGTTGTTGTCGACGTCCCAGGTGCCGCCGTCGAGCGAGAACGTGCCGGAGGTGACCAGGTGGTCGATGCGGGCCGTCATCAGAGCGTCACCACCGAACGCAGTACGTCACCGGCGTGCATCCGCTCGAAGGCCTGCTCGACGTCCTCGATGCCGATGGTCTCGGTGACGAACCCGGCGAGGTCGATCCGGCCCTGCTGGTGCAGATCGATCAGCATCGGGAAGTCCCGGGAGGGCAGACAGTCGCCGTACCAGGAGGACTTGAGGGCGCCGCCGCGGCCGAAGACGTCCAGCAGGGGAAGTTCCAGGGTCATCTCCGGGGTGGGGACGCCCACCAGGACGACGGTCCCGGCCAGATCGCGGGCGTAGAACGCCTGCTTGTACGTCTCGGGCCGGCCGACCGCGTCGATGACCACATCCGCACCGAAGCCGCCGGTCAGCTCGCGGACCGCCTCAACGGGGTCGGTGGTACGGGAGTTGACGGTGTGGGTGGCGCCCATGGTGCGTGCGGTCGCCAGCTTGCGGTCGTCGATGTCGATGGCGATGATCTTCGCCGCGCCGGCGAGCCGCGAACCGACCACGGCCGCATCCCCGACGCCGCCGCAGCCGATCACCGCGACCGAGTCACCGCGCCCGACACCGCCGGTGTTGAGCGCGGCGCCGATACCCGCCATCACCCCGCAGCCCAGCAGACCGGCCACCGCGGGTGACACCTGCGGGTCGACCTTGGTGCACTGCCCGGCGGCGACCAGCGTCTTGTCGGCGAAGGCGCCGATACCGAGCGCGGGGCTCAGCTCGGTGCCGTCCTTCAGCGTCATCTTCTGCTGGGCGTTGTGGGTGTCGAAGCAGTACTGGGGCCGGCCGCGCAGACAGGCCCGGCACTGGCCGCACACCGCACGCCAGTTGAGGACGACGAAGTCACCGGGCGCGACATCCGTGACCCCGGCGCCGACCGACTCGACCACACCGGCCGCCTCGTGGCCGAGCAGGAACGGGAACTCGTCGTTGATACCGCCCTGCTTGTAGTGCAGATCGGTGTGGCACACCCCGCACGCCTGGATCTTCACCACGGCCTCGCCGGGACCCGGATCCGGCACCAGGATCGTCTCCAGCCGGACCGGTTCGTTCTTCCCCGGCGCGATCACGCCGCGCACTTCCTGTGCCATCGGAACAGCCCCTTTCACAGATCACGTACGGGACCACTGTGGCGCGCTGCCACTGAGCCGTGCTCACCGTACGCGTGCCGGGCGACCTGGCACAGGACCGCGTGAGCGGCGGGATGGCGCGCTGGCACAGGACCGCGTGAGCGGCGGGTGGCACGGGGCGCCGGTCGGCGGGACCGCGCCGTCACCAGCGCGGGACGGTGGGGGTGACCCATCCGGGATCGGCCAGCCGCATCGCCGCGGCGTCGTCGCGGTCGCGCAGCGCGCCGTCGTCGGCCAGCCAGCGGCGGTGCAGTGCGGCGAGCCGGTCGCGGTCGAGCTCGACACCGAGGCCGGGGGCGTCACCGACGTCCACCCGGCCGTCGCGGAAGGCGATCCGTTCGGTGAGGACGTCCTCGGTCTGCCAGGGGTAGTGGCTGTCGCAGGCGTGGCCGAGATCCGGCACGGTCGCCGCCACCTGGGTCATCGCGGCGAGGCTGATGCCCAGGTGGGTGTTGGAATGCATGGCCAGGCCGACGCCGAACGCGCGGCAGATCGCGGCGAGTTCGCGGGTACGCCGCAGCCCGCCCCAGTAGTGGTGGTCGGCGAGCACGATCTGGACGACGTCCTTGGTGAACGCCTCGGCGATCTCGTCGAGGGCCGTCACGCACATGTTGGTGGCCAGCGGGAGGGGACGCCCGCCTGAGGCGCCCCGGCCCGCCGCCCTCAGAGCCGCGGCCACCTCCGCCATCCGGGCCGTGCCGCTCACCGGGTCCTCCAGGTACTCCAGGACGCCGCTCAGCTCGTCCGCGACCGCGAGCGAGGTCGCCACGCTCCAGGCGCCGTTGGGGTCGAGCCGCAGCGGCCGGCCGGGGAAGTCGGCGGCCAGCGCCTTGACCGCGGCGATCTCCCGGGCGGGTTCGAAGACGCCGCCCTTGAGCTTGAAGGACGTGAAGCCGTAGGTGTCGGCGAACCGGCGGGCCTGGGCGACGATGCCGGCCGGGTCGAGCGCCGCGCCCCAGTCGTCGCGCTCCCCGCGGCCGCCGGGGTGTGCGGCCCACCGGTGGAAGAGGTAGGCGCTGTATTCCACGCGGTCGCGGACCTTGCCGCCGAGCAGGGCGTGGACGGGCAGTCCGGCGGCCTTGCCCCAGGCGTCCAGGCAGGCGACCTCGAAGCCGGAGAGGACGGAGAGCCGCAGCTTGTCGGCGGTCTGTACGCCGCGCAGCCCGCCGACGTCGACCGGGCGGGCGCCGGTCGCGTCAGCCCCGGGCGCGGCCGGTCCCTCCCCGCACACCTCGGCCGCCGCCGCGAACAGACCATTCAGGTCCGTGACCGACCGGCCGATCAGCGCACCGGCCAACCGCCGTGCCAGTTCAACGTACTTGGTGTCTCCGTAGGTCTCGCCGAGCCCCGTGACGCCGCCTTCGAGGGTGAGCTCGACGACCAGACGCGGGGTGTACGGCTGGTGCACGCCCTGGGTGTTCAGCAGCGGCGGATCGGCCACCAGGACGGGGGTGAGCCGGACCTCGGCGACGGCGAGGGGGTGCACGCGGTTCACACGGCCGGTCATGGCACGGGCTCCTGTGAGGTCGGGGCGGTTCCCCTGAAGACACGGTTCGCGGGTCTCATATATGGACGGGATTTACGAATGGGGCCGGAGGTCAAGGATGCGGCATCACGGCCGTCAAGCCCCGCCCCCACGCCGCCCGTTACCGCACCGGCCCTTCCCGGCCAGCCTTTACCAATCGTTGAATCTTCGCGCGTAGATACCCCTCTGAGGCTCTGTTACACCTACCGATGACCACTCGTGCCATCCGAAGGAGCAGCGCATGCCGCGCCCCGTTCGCTTCCGTCCCGCCCTCTCCCGCCGCGCCCGCCTCGGCGCCGCCACGGTCGCCGCCCTCGTCGCCGGCACCGCCGCCTTCGGCATAGGCCAGGCCACCGCCGAACACTCCGTGCCGCGCACCGACAAGGAGATCCCGAACCTCACGCAGGTGCAGGAGAAGATCAAGGCGTACTACGGCGACACGGTGACGGCCGACGGCCAGCACTACGCCTCCCCGACCAGCAACTACGCCCGCCAGGTCCGCGGCATCGAGGCCAAGGCCCGTACCTACCTGACCAAGGCCCTCGCGAAGAGCGCCACGAGCGGCAAGAAGGCCAAGCCCGCCATCGTCCTCGACATCGACGACACCACCCTGCTCACCTACAACTACGAGCTCCAGGTGGGCTTCCACTTCACCCCGGAGAGCCAGGACAAGTACCTGGAAAGCACCGACATGGACCCGGTGTTCGGCATGAACCGGCTGGTCAACTGGGCGCACGAGAAGGGCGCCGAGGTCTTCTTCCTCACCGGCCGCAAGGAGGCGCAGCGCGACTGGAGCGTGCGCAACCTCAAGAACGTGGGCTACGACGTCGCGCTGGACCGCACGCACGTCTACCTGAAGGACAAGGAGCACCCGCCGGCCTACCTGCCCTGCGGCGCCACCTGTACGACCATCGAGTACAAGTCGGGCACCCGCAAGCACATCGAGTCCCTCGGCTACAACATCGTCGCCAACTTCGGGGACCAGTACAGCGATCTGAGCGGCGGCGCCGGTGACCGCACCTTCAAGATGCCGAACCCGATGTACTACCTGCCGTAAGCCACTGGGCGCCCGGAGGACAGCGGTCCGCCGGGCACTCAGCGCGCCGAAGCCCGGCGGACCGTCCTCCGTCGGGCCCTCGGCGCCGTCGGGCGCCTGGCGGACCGTCCTCCGTCAGGCGCTCAGCGCCGTTTGGGCACGGGCACCCGCGCCAGGTCCTTGGCGATGGTCAGCTCGCCCGTGAAGCCCGCCGCGCGCGCCTGCCGCTCGAACTCCGCCGGGTCGGCGTACCGCTGCGAGAAGTGCGTCAGCACGAGATGCCGCACCCCCGCCTCCGCCGCGACCCCCGCGGCCTGCCCCGCCGTCAAGTGGCCGTGATCCACCGCCAGCTGGACGTCCTCGTCCAGGAACGTCGACTCGATGACGAGCATGTCCGCCCCCTCCGCGAGGGCACGGACCCCAGGACACAGCCGGGTGTCCATGACGAACGCGAACCGCTGCCCCGGGCGCTGCTCGCTCACCTCGTCCAGGGTCACGCCGTTCAGCTCCCCGAGCCGCTGGAGGCGCCCGATGTCCGGACCGGTGATACCGGCCTCGGCCAGCCGCTCCGGCAGCATCCGGCGCGCGTCCGGCTCCACGAGCCGGTAGCCGAACGACTCGACCGGGTGGGAGAGCTTGCGCGCCTCCAGGACGTACGACGCGGAGCGCTCCAGCTCACCGTCGACGGCGACGGGCCGCTGGACCAGCCGGACCGTCTCCCGGTAGGCGGTGGCGTAGCGCAGCCGCTCGAAGAAGCGCTCCCCGCTGGCCGGGTAGTGGGCGGTGACCGGGTGCGGTACCCGGTCGAGGTTGATCCGCTGGATCACCCCGGCCAGGCCGAGCGAGTGGTCACCGTGGAAGTGCGTGATGCAGATCCGGTTGAGGTCGTGGGCGGCCACCCCGGCCCGCAGCATCTGGCGCTGGGTCCCCTCGCCGGGGTCGAAGAGCAGCCCCTGGCCGTCCCAACGGAGCAGATAGCCGTTGTGGTTACGGTGCCGCGTGGGGACCTGGCTCGCGGTGCCGAGGACGACCAGTTCACGTACGGACATGACCGGTCAGCCAGGAGGCCACTGGAGGCCACGGCCGCCGAGTACGTGCAGATGAGCGTGGAAGACGGTCTGGCCCGCGCCGGCACCGGTGTTGAAGACGACCCGGTAGCCCCGGTCGTCGACCTTGTCCTCGACGGCGACCTCACGGGACTCCCGCAGTATGTCGGCGATGACCTGCGGCTCGGCGGCGGCGAGGGTCGCGGCGTCCGGGTAGTGCACCTTGGGGATCACCAGCACGTGCGTCGGGGCCTGGGGGTTGATGTCGCGGAACGCGACAGTGGTCTCGGTCTCCCGGACGATGGTCGCCGGTACCTCCCCCGCCACGATCTTGCAGAACAGGCAGTCGGCCTGCGGTTCTCCCGCCACCGGTGGCTCCTCCCAGGTCATCCGTCCTGCGTACGGTACGCAGTCCTGGGATGCTACCGGGCGACCGCCCCCGGAGCGCCCACCCCGCACGGGCACGCGGGCGCGGGCACGATCCGGCGGCCCGGCGGGCCGGTCGGGCGCTGACGCGGCGAGCGGCACGGTGCAGGCCACCGGGATCACTAAGCTGGCGGTGATCGCTTTCGCCACAACCGGGAGTTATGCACCATGGCAACCACGCGCACCGCCAAGACCCACTGGGAAGGCAACCTCCTGGAGGGCAAGGGCACCGTCGCCCTGGAGTCCTCCAAAGTCGGTACGTACGACGTGAACTGGCCCGCCCGCGCGGAGCAGCCCAACGGCGTCACCAGCCCCGAGGAGCTGATCGCGGCGGCCCACTCCTCCTGCTACTCCATGGCCTTCTCGCACGGCCTGGCGGGCAAGGGCTACACCGTCGAGACCCTGGACACCCAGGCCGATGTGACGTTCCAGCCGGGTGAGGGCATCACCGCCATCGCCCTGACCGTCAAGGCCCGCGTCCCCGGCCTGTCCGAGGACGAGTTCCAGGCGGCGGCCGAGGACGCCAAGAAGAACTGCCCGGTGAGCCAGGCACTGGCGGGCGTCAAGAACATCACGCTGAACGCGGAACTGGTATGAGCCGAGGCCGGCCCCCCGGCCGGCCGGCTGAACGGTGAACGGCGGTGCGCCGGCGGGCCCTTGGGGCCGGCCGGCGCACCGCTGCGTTGTCAGTGGTCCGTGCCACGATCGTGGTGGTCAGTGGCTGAGGTTGGGGCCTAGCTCCAGCGGCCCGTGCGGCCCAGCAGAAGCGCGGTGGCCGCGGTGCCTGCCGTGGAGGTGCGCAGGACCGTCGGACCCAGGCGGTAGGGCGTGGCGCCGGCCTCGGCGAAGATGGCGAGCTCCTCCGGGGAGACACCGCCCTCGGGGCCGACGACGAGCACGATACGGCCGGTGGGCGGAAGCCCGGCGGTGGCGAGCGGGGAGCTGCCCTCCTCGTGGAGGACGGCCGCGAAGTCGGCGTCGGCGAGCAGCGCGGCCACCTGCTTGGTCGTCATCGGGTCGGTGACCTGTGGGAAGGTCAGCCGGCGGGACTGCTTGCCCGCCTCGCGGGCCGTGGCCCGCCATTTGCCCAGCGCCTTGGCGGCCCGCTCGCCCTTCCACTGGGTGACGCAACGCGCCGCCGGCCAGGGCACGATGGCGTCCACCCCGGTCTCGGTCATCGTCTCGACGGCCAGTTCGCCGCGGTCGCCCTTGGGGAGCGCCTGGACGACGGTGAGGGTGGGGTCCGGCGGAACCTCGGTGCGCAGTTCCGCGATGTCGACGGTGAGCCGGTCCTTGCCCTCGACGGCGGCGACCGTGCCGAACGCCCCGGCGCCGCGGCCGTCCGTCAGCACGACCTCCTCACCGACCCGCAGCCGGCGCACCGACACCGCGTGCCGTCCCTCGGGCCCGTCCAGGGTCAGCGCCCCTCCGGCCCGTACGTCCGCCAGTGATTCGACGAGGAATACGGGGGCGGTCATGAGCCGCCGCCCGCGGTGGCCCGGCTCAACGCGGCGTGTGCCGCCTCCACTTCGGCCACCAGGACGTCGACCAGCTGCGCGGCCGGCAGCTCCCGGGCCAGCCGGTGCCCCTGCCCCGCCCAGAGGTTGAGGCCCTGCGCATCGCCCGCCTTGGCCGCGGCCTTGCGCACGGTGGAGGTGAGGTAGTGGACGGCCGGGTAGGCGGCCGGGGCGTACGGGCCGTGCTCGCGCATGAAGCGGTTCACCAGCCCGCGGGCCGGCCGGCCGGAGAACGCCCGGGTCAATTCCGTATGGGTGAACAGGGGGTTGGTCAGCGCCTGCTTGTGGAGCGGGTTGGCGCCCGACTCGGGGGTGGCGAGGAAGGCGGTGCCCAGCTGCGCCATGGTCGCCCCGGCGGCCAGCACCGCGGCGATCTGCGAACCGCGCATCAGCCCGCCCGCGGCGATCACCGGGATCTGTACGGCCTCGCGGACCTGGCCGAGCAGGGCCAGCAGCCCCAGCGCCGCGCCGGTGCCGTCCGCGTGCGGATCGTCCCGGTGGGTGCCCTGGTGACCGCCGGCCTCCACGCCCTGCACACACACCGCGTCCGCGCCCGACCACTGCGCGGCCTGCGCCTCGGCGGCGGTGGTGGCCGTGACGACGGTGTACGTGCCGACCTTCGCGAAGGCGTCGAGGACGGCACGCGAGGGGCAGCCGAAGGTGAAGGACACCACCGGCACCGGGTCCTCCCGCAGGATCGCGAGCTTGGCCTCGTAGCCGTCGTCGCTGGGCCCGTCGGTGTCGCCGAGCTCGGTCTCGTACCAGGCGGCCTCGCCCGCGAGCTGCTCGCGGTAGACGTCGACGGCGGAGGGGTCGGCCAGCGAGGGCTGCGGCATGAAGAGGTTGACGCCGAAGGGCCGGTCGGTCAGCGACCGCAGCTGTTTGATCTCCTGATACATGCCGTCGGCCGTTTTGTAGCCGGCGGCGAGGAAGCCGAGACCGCCGGCGCCGCAGACGGCGGCGGCCAGCTCGGGTCCGGAGCCGCCCCCTGCCATCGGGGCCTGCACGATCGGGTAGCGGCAGAGATCGGTCAGTGCGGTGGGCATGGGCACATCGTGTCACGGGATGTGCCGAGCCCCCGCATCAGGGGCTCGGCACCGGTACGGCACTTAAGGGGTGGGCGAACACATCCCGTAAGGGACGCAAACGCCCCCTGCGGGGCCACAACGCGGCGGGCGTGTACGGGTATTCCCGCGGCTCACCACCCCGGGTCGCCCGTACGGGGACACCCTGCCCGCCCGTGCGGAGACGCCCGGCCCGCCCGTACGGCACGCCCGGCCCGCACTACCGCCGCCCGTACGGGCTACCGCCCGTTGAACGCATCCTTCAACCGCGAGAACAGACCCTGCTGGCCCGGCTGGAACTGGCCCGTGGGCCGTTCCTCGCCGCGGAGCTTGGCGAGCCGGCGCAGCAGCTCCTCCTGCTCCGGGTCGAGCTTGGTCGGTGTCTGTACCTCGACATGGACGATCAGGTCGCCGCGGCCGTTGCCACGCAGATGGGTCACCCCGCGCTGGTGCAGCGGGATCGACTGGCCTGACTGGGTGCCGGGCCGGACGTCGATCTCCTCGATCCCGTCCAGCGTCTCCAGCGGGCATTTGGTGCCCAGCGCCGCCGCCGTCATCGGGATGGTGACCGTGCAGTGCAGATCGTCGCCGCGCCGCTGGAAGACCGGGTGCGGCAGCTCATGGATCTCGACGTAGAGATCACCGGCGGGTCCGCCGCCGGGGCCGACCTCGCCCTCGCCCGCGAGCTGGATACGTGTGCCGTTGTCGACACCGGCCGGGATCTTGACGGTCAGCGTGCGCCGGGAGCGGATCCGCCCGTCGCCCGCGCACTCGGGGCACGGCGTCGGCACGACCGTTCCGAAGCCCTGGCACTGCGGGCACGGCCGCGAGGTCATGACCTGGCCGAGGAAGGACCGGGTGACCTGCGAGACCTCACCGCGGCCGCGGCACATGTCACAGGTCTGCGCCGAGGTCCCCGGCGCCGCGCCCTCGCCGCTACAGGTCGTACAGACCACGGCGGTGTCGACCTGGAGGTCCTTGGTCGTGCCGAAGGCCGCCTCGTTCAGCTCGATATCGAGCCGGATCATGGCGTCCTGGCCGCGGCGGGTACGCGAGCGCGGACCGCGCTGCGAAGCCGTGCCGAAGAACGCGTCCATGATGTCGGAGAAGTTGCCGAAGCCGGCGCCGAAACCGCCCGCGCCCTGGCCGGCGCCCGCCTGCGAGAGGGGGTCGCCGCCGAGGTCGTAGACCTGCTTCTTCTGCGGATCCGACAGGACCTCGTAAGCGGCGTTGATCTCCTTGAACCGCTCCTGGGTCTTCGGGTCCGGGTTCACGTCCGGGTGCAGCTCGCGCGCCAGCCGCCGGAAGGCCTTCTTGATCTGGTCCTGCGAGGCGTCACGGCTGATGCCGAGGACCGAGTAGTAGTCCGTGGCCACTTACGACTCCGCGAGGATTTGTCCGACGTAACGTGCCACTGCGCGTACCGCTCCCATCGTTCCGGGGTAGTCCATGCGGGTCGGTCCGACCACGCCGAGTTTGGCGACTGCCTCGTCGCCCGAACCGTAACCGACCGTGACGACGGAGGTCGACGTCAGGCCTTCATGGGCGTTCTCATGCCCGATGCGTACGGTCATGCCCGAGTCCTTGGCCTCTCCGAGCAGCTTGAGCAGCACCACATGCTCCTCAAGGGCCTCCAGCACCGGGCGGATGGTCAGGGGGAAATCGTGTCCGAAGCGGGTGAGATTGGCGGTACCGCCGATCATCAGCCGCTCTTCGGTCTCCTCCACCAGAGTCTCCAGCAACACCGACAGCACTGTCGAGACCGTGCCTCGGTCGTCCTGCTCGAAGGACTCCGGAAGATCCTGCACCAACTGAGGCACATCCGTGAAACGGCGCCCCACGACCCGGCTGTTGAGCCGCGCCCGCAGATCCGCCAGGGAGGTCTCGGCGAACGGCGCCTGGCAGTCGATCAGCCGCTGCTCGACGCGTCCGGTATCGGTGATGAGTACGAGCATCAGCCGGGCCGGGGCGAGCGCCAGCAACTCGACGTGCCGGACCGTGGACCGCGTCAGGGACGGGTACTGCACGACCGCGACCTGCCGGGTCAGCTGGGCCAGCAGACGGACCGTACGGCCCACGACGTCGTCGAGGTCCACGGCACCGTCCAGGAAGTTCTGGATCGCCCGTCGCTCGGGGCTGGACAGCGGCTTGACGCCCGCCAGCCGGTCGACGAAGAGGCGATAGCCCTTGTCCGTCGGGATCCGCCCGGCGCTCGTGTGCGGCTGGGCGATGTAGCCCTCGTCCTCCAGGGCCGCCATGTCGTTGCGAATGGTGGCCGGGGAGACCCCGAGCTGATGGCGCTCGGTGAGCGCCTTGGAGCCGACCGGCTCCTCCGTCCCGACGTAGTCCTGGACGATGGCGCGCAGCACTTCGAGCCTGCGTTCACTGAGCATCCTGCGCACCTCCAGTCCGGCCGTCCCGCCGTCTCGTAACTCCTGGCACTCACATGGGCCGAGTGCCAGACCCGGAGCCAGTGTACGGCCGGGTAGCACGGCCACGGCAAGGGCGACCCCGCGCAGCACCCCTCGGATGACCGTGTTCGGGCGATCTGCCGGGCAACGCTATCGCGAGGGAGCTAGCGTCTCGGTATGCGCACTGCTTGGGAAGAGGCCGGGTGGGAACAGCTCGGTGACGGTGTCGCCAGGCGCCGGATGCCGGGCTGGGACGAGACGATCGGCGTGATCGAGGGGTCGGCCGGCGTCATGATCGTCGACACCGGTGCGACCATCCGTGACGGCGCGGATCTGCGCCGGGCGATCCGCGGCGTGCTGGGCCGGGACGTGACGCATGTCGCGCTGACCCACCCGCATTTCGATCATGTGCTGGGCACCGCCGCCTTCGCGGGCGTCGAGGTGTTCGGCGCGGCCGGCCTGGGCGAGTTGCTGCGCCGCAGCAAGGACGAACTGCGGCACTCCGCGATGCGGCACGGTGTCGAACGGGACCTCGCCGCCGAGGCCACCGATCTGCTGGTCGTCCCGCACCACCATGTGCACGGTCAGCTGACCGTCGACCTCGGCGACCGGCAGGTGCTGCTCGCCAATGTCGGCCCGGGCCACAGCGCCCACGACCTGGCGGTCCTGGTGCCCGGCCGGCACGGCGCCCCTGAGATCGTCTTCTGCGGCGACCTGGTCGAGGAGTCCGGCGAGCCGCAGGCGGGCCCGGACGCGCTGCCCCAGCAGTGGCCCGCGGCCCTGGACCGGCTGCTGGCGCTCGGCGGCGAGGACGCCTTGTACGTCCCCGGCCACGGCGCCGTGGTGGACGCCGCCTTCGTCCGCACCCAGCGCGACGCCCTGGCCGTGCGTTTCGGTGTCGCTCCGCCCTCCTGACCGCCGTTCCGGTATTCCTGAGCCCTGCCCGTCCCTCCGACCAGAACAGAACAGGCCCCATGCAGAGCAAGCGCTACAGCCCCGACCTCACTCCGCCCTGGAAGAAGCAGTCGCCCGCCCCCGAGGTACCGGCCGACCCCGATCTGGTCGTCGAGGAGGTGACCACGGGCTTCTGTGGCGCGGTGATCCGCTGCGAGAAGAGCGCCGAGGGGCCGACGGTCACCCTGGAGGACCGCTTCGGCAAACACCGCGTCTTCCCCATGGCTCCGCGCGGCTTCCTCCTGGAAGGCAAGGTGATCACCCTCGTACGCCCGCAGAGCCGTCCGGCGCCGGGCGGCCCCGCCCGTACGGCCTCCGGCTCGCTCGCGGTTCCCGGCGCCCGCGCCCGGGTCGCACGCGCCGGGCGCATTTACGTGGAGGGCCGGCACGACGCGGAGCTCGTCGAGCGGGTATGGGGCGACGACCTGCGCATCGAGGGCGTCGTCGTGGAGTACCTGGAGGGCATCGACGACCTCCCGGCGATCGTCCGCAGCTTCTCACCCGGCCCGGACGCCCGTCTGGGCGTCCTCGTCGACCATCTGGTGCCCGGCTCGAAGGAGTCCCGGATCGCGGCCGAGGTGACCGGTGCGGACGTCCTGGTCGTCGGCCACCCGTACATCGACATCTGGGAAGCGGTGAAGCCGTCGTCGGCCGGTATCGCGGCCTGGCCGTCCGTGCCGCACGGCCAGGACTGGAAGACGGGCGTCTGCCGGGCCCTGGGCTGGCCGGAGAACACCGGCGCGGCATGGCAGCGGATCCTGTCGTGCGTGCGGACGTACAAGGACCTGGAGCCGGCGTTGCTGGGGCGGGTGGAGGAGTTGATCGACTTCGTTACGGTTGGCGGTGGTGTTTGACGCGGGGAGGGTGCCGAACCCCTCACCTTCCGCCGTGCTGCCGAGAGCGTTGACGCTGAGGGCACGCAGCCGATTGATCAGTCCACCAAGTCCCGCACCACCGCGTCGGCCAGCAGCCGCCCCCGGAGTGTCAGCACGGCCCGGCCGCGGCCGTAGGGCCCGGCCTCCAGGAGCCCGTCCGCCAGGGCGCGCTCGGCCGCGCGGGTGCCGGCGGGGGTCAGGAGCTCCAGCGGGCAGCCGTCCGACAACCGCAGCTCCAGCAGGATCCGTTCGACCCGCCGGTCCTCGTCGGCCAGCAGTTCGCGGCCGGCGCCCGGGGAGCGGCCGTCGCCGAGGGCCTGGGCGTAGGCGCCGGGGTGCTTCACGTTCCACCAGCGGACGCCGCCGACGTGGCTGTGGGCGCCGGGGCCGGCGCCCCACCAGTCGGCGCCGGTCCAGTACAGCTCGTTGTGGCGGCAGCGGGCGGCTTCGGTGGTGGCCCAGTTGGAGACCTCGTACCAGGTGAAGCCGGCCGCGGTGAGGCGTTCGTCGGCGATGAGGTAGCGGTCGGCGTGCACATCGTCGTCGGTCATCGGGACCTCGCCGCGGCGGATCCGGCGGGCGAGCTGGGTGCCCTCCTCGACGATCAGCGCGTACGCGGAGATGTGGTCGGGGCCGGCGCCGAGGGCGGCGTCGAGGGAGGCGCGCCAGTCGTCGTCGGTCTCACCGGGGGTGCCGTAGATCAGGTCGAGGTTGACGTGCTCGAAGCCGGCCGCGCGGGCCTCGGCGACGCAGGCCTCGGGGCGGCCGGGGGTGTGCGTACGGTCGAGGATCTTCAGGACGTGCTGCCGTGCGCTCTGCATCCCGAAGGAGACCCGGTTGAAGCCGCCCGCGCGCAGCTCGGCGAGGTAGCGCGGGTCGACGGACTCGGGGTTGGCCTCGGTGGTGATCTCGGCGTCCGGTGCGAGGCCGAAGGTGTCGCGGAGGGCGGCGAGCATCCGGACGAGGTCGGCGGCGGGAAGGAGGGTGGGGGTGCCGCCGCCGACGAAGACCGTCTCGACCGGGCGCGGGTCGTCCCCCAGGACCTTGCGGGCCAGCCGGATCTCCTCGACGAGGGTGTCGGCGTAGTTGTCGCGGGAGGCCAGGGCGCCGCCGGAGCCGCGCAGCTCGCTCGCGGTGTAGGTGTTGAAGTCGCAGTAGCCGCAGCGGGTCGCGCAGTACGGCACATGCAGATAGAAGCCGAGGGGCCGCCCGGCCGCCCCCGCCAGGGCATGACGGGGCAGCGCCCCGTCCTCGGGCATCGGCTCACCATCAGGCAGTGCGGAAGGCATGGGAACCATTGTCCGTCATGCGGCGGGCAGGGCGGTTCCCGCCGAGGGTGGCCCCGGTGGAGGCCCACGGAGACCGGGGAAGCGAGCCCTAGGTGGGGCCGCCCGCCGCCTGGAGGACCAGCAGCGCCAGGTCGTCGTCGGGCGGGGTCGGGTCGAAGGCGTGGACGGTGTGACGGATGTGGTCGGCGAGGGCGGTGGCGCCCAGACCGGCGCCGGCGGCGAGGGCCGTGGCCAGGCCGTCCTCGTCGTCGAAGAGCCGGCGGCCGGAGCGGCGCTCGGTGACCCCGTCGGTGACGCACAGCAGGGTCTCGCCGGGGCGGAGGTCAAACGATTCGCTGACGTATGTCGCGTCCTCGACCACCCCGAGCAGCATCTGCGGGGCCGCCACGACCCGGACCGTGCCGTCGGTGCCCAGGACGAGCGGCAGCGGGTGGCCGGCGCTGGCGAGGGTGCAGCGGGCGCCGCCGAAGCCGCCGGGGTAGGGGACGATCTCGCCGTAGAGGAGGGAGAGGAAGCGGGCCTGTTCGCCCTCCTCGCGGATCTCCACCGGCGCCTCCGCCCCGGCTCCGGCCGCCGCCACCGCGGCCGCGACCGCCGCGACCGAGTCCGCGGCCTCCCGGGCCATGGTCTTGTTGAGCCGGTCGAGGACGTCGGCGACGCCGAAGCCGTCGCGGGCCAGCAGCCGCAGCACCGGCCGGGCCAGCCCGGTCACCGCGGCCGCCTCGGGCCCGCTGCCGCACACGTCGCCGAGGGCGAAGCACCACCGGCCGTCCCCCGCGTCGAACAGGTCCCAGAAGTCGCCGCCCGCCCAGGCGCCCTCGCGCGGCTCATAGACCACCGCCGACTCGACCCCGGGCACCTGCGCCCGCCCCGGGGGCAGCAGCCGGCGCTGGAGCACCTGGCTGATCCGCTCCTGACGGCTGTACGCGCGGGCGGTGGCCACGGCGCGGGCGACCCGGCGGCCCAGGTCCTCGAGCAGGCCGACCACTTCACCGGGGAAGCGCAGCAGCCCGCCGCGGCCGAGGAGCAGTGTGCCGAGCCGGCGACCGCCGGCGACCAGGGGGCAGGCCAGCGCCGCGCCGCCCTGCTCACAGCCGCCGGGTTCGTGCGGCCAGGGCCAAGGGGCCGTGGTGGGCGTGCTGCGGGGCGCGGCGTCGCCCTGCCGCTCCGGCGGCTGTTTCTCCAGCGCCGTACGGAGTGAATCGATCCGGCTCTCGCTGCTGTGCCAGACGCGGGCGAGGTGCTGCTCCTCACCGTTGGCCGCGATGCCCCGGCCGGGTGCGCCGGCGTCGCCGTCGTAGAGCCACACCGCGCACCAGTCGGCGAGCCGCGGCACGATCAACTGGGCGGCGAGGGAGGCGACTTGATCGGCGTCGAGCTGTCCGGAGAGCAGGTCGGAGGCCTCGGCGAGGAAGGACAGGGCGCCGTTGTCGACCCGGCCCGCGCCGGCCTCGGGGCGGACGGTACGGCGCGGGGCGGGGGCCAGGAGCTCGGCCGCCCGCAGTTCGCGCTCCAGCAGCTGCGCGTCGTAGCCGGTCTCGGGTTCCGTCATCGCGCCCGGGGCCTCCACGGGCAGCCGGAACCATACGGTCTTCATCGCCCGGCGGTAGGTGATCCCCCAGGATTCGGCGACCGCGCTGATCAGCCGGAGGCCGCGGCCGCCGCTCTCGGAGGCGGAGCCTTCGGCCGCCGCGCACTCGGAGGGGGCGCTCTCGGCCCGGGCGCGGACCGGCTGGGTGGGGTGGCGGTCGGAGACCTCGATGACGACGGCGGGGCGGGGAGCCGGTCCGGGCTCGCCGCTGTCGCCCTGCTCGGGCGCCGGGTCCAGCCGGCAGCACAGTTCGACGGTGGTGCCCGCGTGCACCACCGCATTGGTCACCAACTCGCTGACCAGCAGCACCGCTTCATCGGCGAGCCGGTCGGTGAGACCGTCCGCACCGGGCAGCCGCTGGGCGGTCCATACGGCGAAGGAGTCCCGGACGAACTGCCGGGCGCCCGCCGCGGCCTGCGGATCGCCGGGCAGGCCGGTCCGCCGGCAGCGGTTGGCGGGACCCGCGGCCGGCGCGCCCACGGAAGCTCCGCAGGGCCCGCCGCCGGGCCCGCCCGGCAGCGTCGTACGCGTCGTCATGACGTCGTCGTCCCGTGCAGACGAGGTTGTCGTCCTCATTGAGCAACTCCCGAGCAGCTCCGCTACAGCGCCGGATGCGCCACCGACAGAGTGACAGAACGAGCGCAGCCATAAGCACTGAGTCACGGAAGTGGGAGGTCGTGGCGGCCAATTCGGCTGACGCGCCGAGGGAGTTGGCCGACGTGCAAAGGGTGGGCCGGGGAGCCTCCTTGGGCGACGTCAGCGCTACGGGCGGGCCGCGCAGGCCCGCCCGTTGGCGGGGGATTGCCGGTTACGCCTCCCGGGAGCCCGCGTACATCTCGTCCAGCAGATCCTTGAACGTCCGCTCCACCACCGGCCGTTTGATCTTGAGGCTGGGGGTCACCTCACCGTGCTCGATGTCCAGGTCGCGCGGCAGCAGCCGGAACTTGCGGATCTGCTGCCAGCGTTGCAGCCCCTCGTTGACCCGCTCGACATAGCCGTCGATCAGCTCGCGGACCCGGTCCGTGGCGACGACCTCGGCGTAGGTCCTGCCCTCCAGGCCGTGCTCCTTGGCCCAGCCCAGGATCGTCGGCTCGTCCAGCGCGATCAGCGCCGTGCAGAAGTTCCGGTTGGCGCCATGCACCAGCACGTTGGACACGAACGGACAGACCGCCTTGAACTGGCCCTCCACCTCGGCCGGCGCGATGTACTTGCCGCCCGAGGTCTTGATCAGGTCCTTCTTGCGGTCGGTGATCCGCAGATAGCCGTCGGGCGACAGTTCGCCGATGTCGCCGGTGTGGAACCAGCCGTCCTCCTCCAGGACCTCGGCGGTCTTCTCCGGCAGCCCGTGGTAGCCCTCCATGATGCCGGGGCCGCGCAGCAGGATCTCGCCGTCCTCGGCGATCCGGACCTCGGTGCCGGGGAGCGGCTTGCCGACCGTGCCGGTGCGGTAGGCCTCGCCGGGGTTGACGAAGCTGGCGGCGCTGGACTCCGTCAGGCCGTAGCCCTCCAGGATGTGGATGCCGGCGCCGGAGAAGAAGTAGCCGATCTCCGGGGAGAGTGCAGCCGAGCCGGAGACAGCGGCGCGCAGCCGGCCGCCGAAGGCGTTCCGCAGCGTGCTGTAGACGACGGCGTCGGCAATCTTGTGCTGGGCGCCGAGTGCGAACGGCACCGAGGTGCTGCCGGTGCGCCGGAAGTTGTCCTGGGAGGTCTTGGCGTACTCGCGGGCCACCTCCGCCGCCCACTGGAAGATCTTGTACTTGATGCCGCCGCCGGCCCGGGCCTTGGCCGCGACACCGTTGTAGACCTTCTCGAAGATCCGCGGTACGGCGGCCATGTAGGTGGGCCGGACCACCGGCAGATTCTCGATGATCTTGTCGACCCGGCCGTCCACGGCGATCACATGGCCGGTGGCGATCTGCCCGGCGGTCAGCACCTTGCCGAAGACATGCGCCAGCGGCAGCCAGAGGTACTGCACATCGTCCTCGGTGACCAGCCCGGTCGCCTGGATCGCGCGGGCCATGTACGCCCAGCAGTCGTGCGGCAGCCGTACGCCCTTGGGGCGGCCGGTGGTCCCCGAGGTGTAGATCAGCGTCGCCAGCTGGTCGGCGCGGAGCTCGGCGACCCGCTCCTTGACGCACTCGGGGTGCTGCTCCAGATAGGCGGTGCCGCGCTTCTCCAGCTCGGCGAGGGTGAGCAGCCACCCCTCGGGGTCGTCGGCCGCGGGTGCGGCGTCCGCCTCGTCGATGACCACGACATGCGCCAGGTCGGGCAGTTCGGCGCGCCGCTCCCGGGCCTTGGCGAGCTGTCCGGCGTCCTCCGCGATCAGCACCCGGCTGCCGGAGTCGGCGAGGATGTAGGCGGTCTCCTCGGCGTTGGTGCTGGGGTAGACCGTGGTGGTGGCGGCGCCGGAGCAGAGCACGCCGAGGTCGGCGAGGATCCAGTCGACGCGGGTGTTGGCGGCCAGCGCCACTCGCTCCTCGGGCCGTACGCCCAGGGCGATCAGCCCGGCGGCCACCGCGTAGACCCGCTCGGCGGCCTCGGCCCAGGTGAGCGCCTGCCAGTCGTCCGGGCCCTCCCCGGAGGCCGGGGGCACGGGCCGGCGGTAGGCCTCGATGTCGGGCGTGGCCGCGACCCGCTCCAGGAAGAGGTGTGCCACCGAAGGCGGCCGGTTTTCGATCAGCGTGTGGATGTCCGTCACGGCGTCCTCCGGGGCCCGCTTCGTTGCTGGTGACTCGCGAGTAACCTTTGAGCAGTGATCAGAGTAGAGCGCGTTGCGCCGACGCGTAAGGGGCTACGACCGACTGGTTCACGTTGTGACCAGTGCGATAGGTGTACCTAGCACGCGCATCGCCCGATATGCGAGCCACGCCGCTCACCGCCCACCAGACCACAGCGGGCCACCGGGACACGGGTTACGGCGGAACGGCACGCACCGCATTCATTCCGATGCGGGGCGGGGGCCGCCCCGTCAGCGGTCCGCCCGGAAAACCAGCAGGGCGCCGGTCCCCCACCTGGGGACGGCGCCCTGCCACGGCCTTCCGCTTCGCGCGCTGACGCTCCGCCGTACCGCGCTACTTCTTCTTGGCGTCGCCGTCGGAGTCCGAGGACAGCACCGCGATGAAGGCCTCCTGCGGGACCTCCACGCTGCCGACCATCTTCATCCGCTTCTTGCCTTCCTTCTGCTTCTCCAGCAGCTTCCGCTTACGGGAGATGTCACCGCCGTAGCACTTGGCGAGGACGTCCTTACGGATGGCGCGGACCGTCTCACGGGCGATGACCCGGCTGCCGATGGCGGCCTGGATCGGCACCTCGAAGCTCTGCCGGGGGATCAGCTCCCGCAGCTTGGCGACCAGCCGCACGCCGTACGCATACGCCTTGTCCTTGTGGGTGATCGCGGAGAAGGCGTCGACCTTGTCGCCGTGCAGCAGGATGTCGACCTTGACCAGGTCGGCGACCTGCTCACCGGTGGGCTCGTAGTCCAGCGAGGCATAGCCACGGGTCTTGGACTTGAGCTGGTCGAAGAAGTCGAAGACGACCTCGGCGAGCGGCAGCGTGTAGCGGATCTCGACGCGGTCCTCGGAGAGGTAGTCCATGCCGAGGAGGTTGCCGCGGCGGGTCTGGCACAGCTCCATGATCGCGCCGATGAACTCGCTCGGCGCCAGGATCGTGGCCCGTACGACCGGCTCATGCACCTTGTCGATCTTGCCCGTCGGGAACTCGCTCGGGTTGGTGACCTCGTGCTCGGCGCCGTCCTCCATGTCCACGCGGTAGACCACGTTGGGCGCGGTGGCGATCAGGTCGAGGCCGAACTCGCGCTCCAGGCGCTCCCGGATGACCTCCAGGTGCAGCAGGCCCAGGAAGCCGACGCGGAAGCCGAAGCCCAGGGCCGCGGAGGTCTCCGGCTCGTAGACCAGCGCGGCGTCGTTGAGCTGGAGCTTGTCGAGCGCGTCGCGGAGCTCGGGGTAGTCCGATCCGTCCAGCGGGTACAGGCCCGAGAACACCATCGGCTTGGGGTCCTTGTAGCCGCCGAGCGGCTCGTCCGCCCCCTTGGTGAGCTGGGTGATCGTGTCACCCACCTTGGACTGGCGGACGTCCTTCACACCGGTGATGAGGTAGCCCACCTCACCGACCGACAGCCCGTCCGCCGCCTTCATCTCCGGCGAGTTGGTGCCGATCTCCAGCAGCTCGTGCGCGGCACCGGTGGACATCATCTTGATGCGCTCACGCTTGCTGAGCGTGCCGTCGACCACCTTCACGTACGTCACGACACCGCGGTACGCGTCGTAGACCGAGTCGAAGATCATCGCGCGGGCGGGTGCGTCCTTGACGCCGACCGGGGCCGGCACCTCGCGGACGACCTTGTCCAGCAGCTCGGGCACGCCGACGCCGGTCTTGGCGGAGACCTTCAGTACGTCCTCGGGGTCGCAGCCGACCAGGTTGGCCAGCTCCGCGGCGAACTTCTCGGGCTGCGCGGCCGGCAGGTCGATCTTGTTGAGGACGGGGATGATCGTGAGGTCGTGCTCCATCGCCAGGTAGAGGTTGGCGAGGGTCTGGGCCTCGATGCCCTGGGCGGCGTCGACGAGGAGGATGCAGCCCTCACACGCGGCGAGCGAGCGGGAGACCTCGTAGGTGAAGTCGACGTGGCCCGGCGTGTCGATCATGTTGAGGATGTGGGTGGTGCCACTTGCCTCTTCGCCCTCGGAGGGGCTCCAGGGCAGCCGGACCGCCTGGGACTTGATCGTGATGCCGCGCTCGCGCTCGATGTCCATGCGGTCGAGGTACTGCGCGCGCATCTGCCGCTGGTCGACGACACCGGTGAGCTGGAGCATCCGGTCGGCGAGCGTCGACTTGCCGTGGTCGATGTGCGCGATGATGCAGAAGTTACGGAGGAGAGCCGGATCGGTACGGCTCGGCTCCGGCACGTTCGTAGGGGTCGCGGGCACGCAGGATCCATTCAGTGAACGCGGGTAGGCGGGACTCGGGTATGTGACGTCCTCCCTATGGTCCCATGAGCGACGGGGTCGGTCCGGTTTGGGCGGCCTGCTCGCGGTCGCGGGTCGGGGTGGGATGCCCCGGGCGGGTCGGGGCGGGGGTGCCCCAGGCAGGTCCGGGTGGGTCCGGGCGGGTCCGGGCTGGCGGGACCCCGGGCGGGTCCGGGCCGGGTGCGCGCCACCGGGGGTGCAGGTCAGCGGCGGGGAGGCGGCCCAGGTCCGGTTTGGGACGCCGTAGACCCTGCTGGTAGCCTGGTCCACTGCGCTTCGTGCCCTCTCTCGTGCGCGGCGCAACTCGAAACTCCAACGAACCTGAAAAGGCTCTTTCGTGGCGAACATCAAGTCCCAGATGAAGCGGATCAAGACCAACGAGAAGGCTCGTCAGCGCAACAAGGCTGTCAAGTCCTCCCTGAAGACTGCGATCCGTCGCACCCGTGAGGCCATCGAGGCCGGTGACCTTCAGAAGGCCACCACCGCCCAGGCCGAGGCTGCCAAGAAGCTCGACAAGGCCGTCAGCAAGGGTGTCATCCACAAGAACGCCGCCGCCAACAAGAAGTCGGCGCTGGCCAAGAAGGTCGCGTCCCTCAAGGGCTGACCTTCCCCCTGAAACAACCTCTGCCGACAGGGACCCAGCGGCCCCTCTCTCCGCTCCCTGAACGGTGCACCACCGCGCCGCACGCGGCCTGCGTTCGCCACGCGGGTGCGGCGCCCCCGGCTCACCCGGCGATCACCTCGCCGAAAGAGCCGCAATCGCTTCGATCGCTTGATTGCACGTGATTGCGAAAGACCCCGCCTTGCCCCTTCCCCAGGGGTAGGCGGGGTTTTTCGTTGTTGTGGGGGGTTCTGGTTGTGGTGGGGGGTTCTGGTTGTGGTGGGGGTTGGTTGTTGTGGGGGCTTGGTGTACCGGTCTTCCCTGCCCGGGGCGTTCGCCGTGGCGCGGGTCGTGCATTCCGTGCGCCGCTGTGCGCTCCCGCCCCTTCCCGCAGGCCGGGGTCCGATGTCGGAGTGCTCCGCTACTCTGCGGCCATGTCCATATCGGGGGATCCGAATCCGCAACATCCCTACGGCCAGCCGCAGCCCAACCCCTACGGCCAGGTGCCCGCACCGCAGAACCCGGCGCCGGCCCAGCAGAATCCGTACGCCCAGCAGCTCCCGCCCCCGCCGTCGGCACCGCCACCGGCCCCGGGCAGCAGCTACGGCTACCCGGCACCCGGCGCACCCGTAGGCCCGCACGGCGGCCCTGCCGCTCCCGGTACCCCGGGCGCTCCCGCTGGGCCCGGCGCTCCTGGCGGTACGGGCCGGGGCACGTCCGGCTGGCTCTGGGCGGTCGGCGGTGCGGTCGCCGCCTCCGCGATCTGGGCCTCCCTGCTCTTCGCCACCGGTGGCTTCTCGTCCGAGCCGAGCCCCGACCTCGCGGGCTACCGCTACACCGGCGATCTGTGTGCGGCCACCTCGATGACGCCCTTCGAGAACGCCCGCTTCAAGGCGAAGGAGAACACCGGCTCGTCCTCGAAGGACGCCAACCCGCAGCACAGCGGCGCCCAGCAGAACTCGCTGGACACCATGTGGTGCAACGTCTCGCTGCAACAGGAGAACACCGGCGGCGCCACCGACTACTCCTCGACCTGGCTCTACAACAGCGCGACGCTGCACAAGAAGACCGACCCGGCGCCGGAGTTCGCGGACGGCTACCGCTCGTACGAGAAGCAGGACACCTCGGTCGGCTACAAGGTCGAGTCGGTACTGGGCCTCGGCGACGAGGCGTATCTGGTGACCCGTAACAGCACGGGCAGCAGTAGCAGCGGCTCGTATGTGATCCTCGGCGTGCGGGACGGCTGGATGACGTATCAGTCGACGTGGTCCAGCTACGCATCCAGCAGTAGCGCGAGCAAGCAGCCGACCTCCTCGGAAGTCGCGACCATGCTGAAGACCAGCGCGAGGGACACCCTCAAGCAACTACAGAACGCGGGCTCACAGTGACCTCGGGCGCACGGTGACGAGGACGTAGCGGGCGCCCGCCCGCCTCACCGCGAGCGGGCCGCCCGGGCAATGGCGACCACGGCCTTCTCCAGGGCGTACGCAGGATCATCCCCGCCGCCCTTCACGCCCGCATCGGCCGCCGCCACCGCGCGCAGCGCCGTGGCCACACCGTCCGCCGACCAGCCGCGCATCTGCTGCCGCACCCGGTCGATCTTCCAGGGCGGCATGCCCAGGTCACGGGCGAGGTCACCGGGGCGGGCGCCGCGCGGGGCGGAGGCCAGCTTGCCGATGGCCCGCACGCCCTGGGCCAGCGCGCTGGTGATCATGACGGGGGCGACGCCGGTCGCCAGCGCCCAGCGCAGCGCCTCCAGCGCCTCCGCGGCCCGGCCCTCCACCGCCCGGTCCGCGACGGTGAAGCTCGATGCCTCGGCCCGTCCCGTGTAGTACCGCGCGACGATGGACTCGTCGATCGTGCCCTCGACATCGGCGGCCAGCTGCGAACAGGCCGACGCCAGCTCACGCAGATCGCTGCCGACCGCATCGACCAGCGACTGACAGGCCTCCGGAGTCGCCGACCGCCCGGCCGCCCGGAACTCGCCCCGCACAAACGCCAGCCGGTCGGCCGGCTTCGTCATCTTGGGGCAGGCCACTTCCCGCGCCCCCGCCTTACGGGCGGCGTCCAGCAGGCCCTTGCCCTTGGCACCGCCGGCGTGCAGCAGTACGAGCGTGATCTCCTCGGCGGGCGAACCGAGGTACGCCTTGACGTCCTTGATGGTGTCGGCGGACAGATCATGGGCGGACCGCACCACCACGACCTTGCGCTCGGCGAAGAGCGAGGGGCTGGTCAGCTCGGCGAGGGTGCCGGGCTGCAACTGATCGGGGGTGAGGTCGCGGACATCGGTGTCCGCATCGGCCGCGCGTGCGGCCGCCACCACCTGCTGCATCGCACGCTCCAGCAGCAGGTCTTCCTGGCCCACCGCGATCGTGACGGGGGCGAGGGGGTCGTCGTGAGCTGTCTTCCTGGCCATCGCGCTCCAGCATCCCACGCCCCACCGACAACGCCGCCCGGACCACTCCCCCGCCCCCGCCGTGCCCGGACCTACTCCCCCATCGTGCCCCGGACCACTCCCCGCCACCGTGCCCGGCCCCCTGCCGGACAATGGTCCGGTGAACGACGACAACACCACCCGGCGCCACCAACCCGAAAGCCCCGAACACCCCGGCCACCCCGGCCACCCCGAACGCCCCGGCCACCCCGAACACACTGAACATCCGGTGCACACTGATCATCCGGTGCACCCCACACAGCCCAACCACCCCGCCCACCCCATCCACCCGGTACGACACGTCCTGGTGCTGCCCGACCGCGACGCGGCCGAAGAGGTGGCCGAGGCCCTGACCGACCGCTTCGGGGTCGCCGAGGAGCCTCAGCTCGTACGGGACGCCCTGGCCGGCGAGGACGATGCCGAGGACGCCCAGTGGCTGGTGGTCATCGAGGACCCGGACGCCGCCCATGACCCGGCACAACTGGACGACCTCGCGGCGGAGTACGAGGGCTGGCGCGAGGCCGAATGAGCGCACGCGAGCCCGAGTGGGGGTTCCGAGTGGGAGCAATGGGCCGACGACGGCCCCACCCTCACTGCCGGCCGGTCACCACGGGCTCCCGCTCCAGCACGATCCCGAAGTGCTCCCGGTAGGCCGGAAGGACCTCGTCCGCCCCCAACTGGCGCTCCACCCGCTCACCGCCGGCTCCGGTGATCACGAGCGCACGGCCGGAGAGCGTGACCCGGCCCGTCTCCGTAAGCCGTGAGCACACCAGGGACTGCGTGAAGTGCGAGGCGGGCGAGGTCCGGTGCCACCAGCAACCGACCTCGAACTCCGCGTACGCACGCGGGCGTTGTTCGATCCGGTACTGCGGCGAACCGTCCCTCAGCACATCGAGATCCCCCTCCCCCGTCTCCTCGATCCGGAAGACACCGGCCGGATCATCCTGCTCGGCATGGCTGTCCCACCGCAGCGGATAGTGGCTGTTCCGGCCGAACCCGACGTCCGCCAGCCACGGCCCGCTCGGCGTCCGAACGCGCAGCGCCATGTGGTCGTACGGGATGCCGAGCCCGTCGGCGCCGAAGACCCGGGCGGCCAGCAGCTCGACCTCGTAGCCGAGGGCGCGCAGCAGCATGGCGAAGGCCCCGTTGAGCTCGTAACAGAATCCGCCGCGCCGCGCGCCAACGATCTTGTCCAGCACCGGCTGCTCCGCCAGCACGATCTCCTCGCCGAGGTGGATGGCGAGGTTCTCGAAGGGGACCGTGCGCAGATGGCTGAGGTGCAGCGCACGCAGCGCGTCGGCGTCGGGCCGCTCGGGGCGGGTGGCGCCGATACGTTCCAGGTAGGCGTCGACAGCGGAATCGTCCATCAGATGCGCGTCCTCTCGGGTCAGTTGTCTGTTCTGTCAGAGGCGAACCAGCGGCGCGTACGTTCGGCCGCGGAGGCGGGTGTACCTGCGAGGACATCCGCAATGGTCTGCGCCGCCAGCTCACGCCGCCAGGCCAGCTCGGCCTTGCGCATCGCCGTGGAGATCCCGCACGGCCGCCCGAACTCCCGGGCGGACACCTCGGCCCCGGCCCCCTGCCGACGGATCTCCTTACAGCGAAAGGCCTCGTCGGTGCCCTCGATCGCCGCGACCACATCCATCAGCGTGATCCGCTCCGGCGCCCGCGCCAGCCGGAACCCACCCCGCGCGCCCGGCGTGGAGGTCAAGATCCCGGCCCGGACGAGCGCCTGCAACCGCTTGTTCAAATAAGCCGCCGGCAACGCGAACGAAGCCGCCAACCGCCCCGTCGACACCGGCCCCTCCCCTTCGAGCCACGCCAGCGTCACACAACAGTGCAGGCCCCACTCGACGCCTTCACTCATCCTCATAATCTGGAGTCTACTTGTCCGGGTTAGGCGGGCTCTTCTGCTTTACCTGGGCCTCGGGAACCGCGCCGGCTCAGCCTGGCGCTCGGCGGCACCTTCCTCGTCCTGCTGGGGCTGCTCGACGGGCCGTTGATCGGCGAGCAAGTGTCGCCGGAGCCCAGCGAATTGCGCCGCCGGACTGCTGACCGTCGACGACGGCTCGACCGCGTTCGACCCGCCAATGCAGGAGATCGCACGGCAATACCGGGCTCAGTGCGCGGACGCGATGGACCGGGTGCCGGAGGCGAGCGGTTACGCCCAGGGCTCTGCGGCCGCGTCGCGTCAGCACGGCTCCTGCGCCGACCGGCAGAGCCTGGCGGATACCGTCTGCCGCCCCTGAACGGACGGCCGAACAGACGGTGATCCGGGCCGGCGCGGGTCCTGCGTTCGCTGGGCAGATGGTCCTCGGGTCGGCCGCCGTTGACGGTCGCCGAGAGACTGGCGGGGGTGCCCAGGATCGCGATCGCGCCGTCGGTGTCGGTGCGGAGCACCCGGGCGCCCTGGGCGCGCAGTGCCGCGATGGTCCGGGGCGCGGGATGGCCGTACGGATTGCCGACGCCGCAGGAGATCAGCGCCAGGCGCGGCGTCAGACGGTGTATCAGCGGCGGGTCCTGATAGGCGGAGCCGTGGTGCGCAACCTTCAGGACGTCGACGGCGCCCAGCTCGGGGTGGGCCGCCAACAACGCCTGTTGTGCGGGTGGTTCGAGGTCGCCGAGCAGCAGGAGGGACAGCCCGCCGGTGCGCACGAGGAGGGTGACGCTGGCGTCGTTGGGGCCGTCGGGGGCGTCGAGGGCGTCGGGCCCAGCGGGTCCGGGTGTGGCGGGCGGTGTGGGAGGCCAGAGGACCTGCCAGGTGAGGGGGCCGAGACGGCGTCGCTCCCCGGGTACGGCGGGGACGATGGGGATGTGCGCGGCCGCGGCCGTGCTGTGCACGAACCTTGCTTGTCCCGGCGGGTCCTGGAGCGTCGTGGTCTGGATGGCGCCGACCGAGCGGCCGCGGAGGGCGCCGGGGAGGCCGTCCACATGGTCGGCGTGGAAGTGTGTGAGAACGAGGAGCGGGATACGGCGGATGCCGAGGTCGGTGAGGCAGCGGTCGATGGCCCGGGGCTCGGGGCCGGTGTCCACCACGAGCGCCGTACCGTCGCCGGCCGCCAGCACCAGCCCGTCCCCCTGGCCCACGTCACAGACCACGGCCCGCCACCCTGGCGGCGGCCAGCCGGTGATCACGCGGGTGAAGGGTGCGGGGCGGCACACCGCGAGGACCACCGCCAGCGCACAGAGCACACACAGCCAGGGCCGACGCAGCACCCGGCGGCCGACCGGCACCAGCACCGCGATGACGGCCGCCAGCACCAGACCACCCACCCAGCCGCCGGGCCAGGCGAACTCGGCTCCCGGCAGCGCCGCCCCCGTACGCGCGACATGAGCGATCCACTCGGCGGGCCAGCCCGCACACCACGCCAGTGCCCGGGCGACCGGCAGCGCCAGCGGGGCGACGGCGAGGGCGGCGAAGCCGAGCACCGTGGCGGGGGCCACGGCCAGCTCTGCCAGCAGATTGCAGGGCACCGCGACCAGCCCGACCCGGGCGGCGAGCACGGCGATGACGGGCGCACAGACCGCCTGGGCGGCGGCCGCCGCGGCGATCACCTCGGCAAGCCGGCGCGGCACTCGGCGCCGCTGGAGGGCCGCGCTCCAGCGTGGTGCGAGCAGCAGCAGCGCACCGGTCGCCAGAACGGAGAGCAGAAAGCCGAAACTCCGGGCGAGCCAGGGGTCGTAGAGGACCAGCAACAGCACGGCGGCGGCGAACGCGGGCAGAAGGGAACGGCGACGCCCGGTGCCGATGGCCAGCAGCGTGATCAGACCGCAGGCGGCGGCCCGCAGCACGCTCGGGTCAGGCCGGCACACGACGACGAAGGCGAGCGCCAGCGCACCCCCGATGGCCGCCGTGCCGCGGAGCGACAGGCCCAGGCGCGGCGCCAGCCCACGGCGCTCGGCACGGGTCGCGAGGTGCGGCGGGCCGATCAGCAGCGCGAGCACGATGGTCAGATTGCTGCCGGAGACGGCGAGCAGATGCGTCAGATCGGTGGCGCGGAAGGCGTCGTCCAGGTCCGGCGGCACACGCGAAGTGTCGCCCACGACGAGACCCGGCAGCAGGGCCCGGGCGTCGGGGCGAAGGCCGTCGGTGGCTTCGCGGAGCCCGGCACGCAGGCTTCCGGCCAGCCGCTGAAGGGCGGTCGGGGGTCGCACCCGGTCCGGCGGCCCGTCGGCGGTGACCCGTAGTACGGCGGCAATCTGGTCGTGGGCCGACAGTGGCGGTACGGCACGCGCCATGACGCGGAGACGGGTCGAAGGCAGCAGCTCGCGCCACGCGGACGACAGTCCATGGCGCGGCTCGCCCCGGCGGGCCGCGCCCGGCCCGGGTGGGGCGGCCGCCCGCAATTCCGTGGGCCGGTCGTCGCCTCCACGCTGCTGGACGACAACCAGGGCCGGGGTGCGGACGGCGGTGATCTCGCCGTCCGGTGCGGTGACGCGGACCGCATCGGCCTGGAACACCAGCGCCGGAGGCGTCCGTTGGGAGCCACGGACCTTCGACCGGGTCAGCCGCGGATCGCCGGTCACCTCCAGCTCCACCGTGACCCGCGCAGACTGCTCCGCCAGCGCAGGCAGCGGCCCGCGCCGGACATCCGCCGCATGCAGCGCGGCGGACGCGGCCCCCGCTGCGGTGCACAGCAGTACGGCGGCCAGTGCGACCAGGGCTCCCGCGGACCACATACGGGGACGGGCTGGGCGGGGCGGCTCCCGAAGCTCCGATTCCGAGTCGGGCTTCGGCTCGGACTCAGGCTCCGAGTCGGGCTTCAGCTCGGGCTCAGGCTCCGAGTTGGGCTTCGGCTCGGTCTCCGACCCCGGCTCGGACTTCGGCTCGGGACCCTGCTCGGGCTCCGCCCTGCGCCGGACCACGGCCACCCGTAGCGCAAGGGCGGCGAGAGCCACCGCCGCGCCGCAGGCCGCCGCCACTCCCCCACCGGGCGCGCCCAGGGCGATCGCCGCGGCTGCCCAGGCCGCCAGGGCGGGCGCGACGAGGCGCAGATCGGCCGGGCCCTCCTGACGCGGGTCCGAAGCGCCGCGCACGGAGACCGCCGCGGCGTGCACCGTGGCGCGCGGGCCGGTCATGGCTCCACCAGAGGACGGAGATCGGCGAAGCGGCGCTCACCGATGCCGGTCACCTGGCGAAGCTGCTCCACCGAGGTGAATCCGCCGTGCTGGGTACGGAATTCGATGATGTGCCGGGCCAGTACGGGACCTACCCCGGGAAGTGCGTCGAGCTGCTGCTCGGTGGCCGTACTGAGGCTGACGGGCCCGTTCGGCCCGCCGCCGGCGCCCGGCGCCCCACCGCCCGCCCCGCCGCTTCCCACGGCTCCGCCACCGGAGTCGGCCCCGGTCCCAGATCCGGATCCGGCCCCGGCTCCGCCGCCGGCCTCGCCGACGACGATCTGTTCGCCGTCGGTCAGCAGGCGCGCCCGGTTCAGCCCACGGGTGCTCGCCCCGTGCAGCACACCGCCCGCAGCCTGAAGGGCATCGATCACCCGCGCCCCCGGCGGCATCCGGTGGATGCCCGGGTGCCGGACCTTGCCCACGACATCGACGACCAACTGCCGCCCCACACCGCCCGGTGGCCCGTTCGTCACCGCAGCGGAGGACGAGGACGGGGCGGGCGACAACAGCGAGGGAGCTCCCCCGCCCGGTCCGGGGCCGGGGGCGGCCGGGGACCGCTGGGCGGCGGGAGCCCGTACGGCCTCCGGGCGCCCGGTCCAGAAGTGCTGCACGGCGAGCGCCACCCCAACGACGAGCACCAGGGCCAGAGCGGCCAGCGCCTTGGGGTCGGTGCCGCACCGTAACTGGACCCAGAGCGGCAGCCGTTCGCGCACCGCAAGCCACGCCCGCTCCCGGCGGCGCGGGCCCGGCGGATCGAACCCGGGCGGATCAAACCCGGGCGGATCGTGCCCAGAGGGCTCGTGGCCGGAGGGATAGCCGGACGGATCGTGGCCGGAGGGATCGTGGCCGGACGGATCGTGGCCAGAGGGCGGCGGTCCGGCGGACACGGTCGCCCCCGCGTCGCCGAAGATAGCCGCAACCCGAGCCCGTACGCGCTCCCGCTCACGCTCGCGGTCACGACCGCGGTCGCGATCGGCCGCTCGCTTCCGTTCCCGCCCCCGGCGTTCCCCAGCCGTACCGAAACCGGGCGACGAGCCCGGGGATGAGCCCGGGGGTGAGCCCGGGGGTGAGCCCGGGGGTGCGGCCGGGGGTGAGCCCGGGGGTGCGGCCGGCGGTGCCGCAGCAGCGGGCAGGCCCGGAGGGAGAGGAGCAGCGAGCGGGGTCGAGGAAGTCGGCCGTGCGGATCGAGAGGAGTTCATACCGACCGACGGTAAGGACCAAGAGCAGATCCTGCCGAGCTGCCTCAATTCCCGTGGAAAACCCCCGAGTTGTGGATAAGTACGTCACCCACAGGGGTCACCGCGGGGCCTCTTCACCGCGCGGCCCATTCACCGCAGAACCCCTTCAGCGCGGGGACACCACGACCGCCAGCAGCCCCGGGCCCGTATGCGCGCCGATCACCGCACCGACCTCGCTCACATGCAGCTCGTTCAGCCCCGGCACCCGTTCCCGGAGCCGCTGGGCCAGTGCGTCCGCCCGTTCGGCCGCGGCCAGATGATGGACCGCAATATCGACCTGGCCCTCGCCCGCCCGCTCCGCGGCGATCTCCTCCAGCCGGCCGATGGCCTTGGACGCCGTACGGACCTTTTCCAGCAGTTCGATCCGCCCGTCGGCCAGTTGGAGGAGCGGTTTGACGGCGAGAGCCGAGCCGAGCAGTGCCTGCGCCGTGCCGATGCGGCCCCCGCGTCGCAGATAGTCGAGGGTGTCCACGTAGAAGTAGGCGGAGGTGTCCGCGGCGCGCTTCTCCGCGGCGGCCACCGCTTCGCCGGCGTCACCGCCGGCCTCCGTCGTCTCCGCGGCGGCCAGGGCACAGAAGCCGAGGGCCATCGCGACCATGCCGGTGTCCACGACGTGTACGGGTACCGGGGCCTCCTTGGCCGCCATCACCGCTGCGTCGTAGGTACCGGAGAACTCCGAGGAGAGGTGGAGCGAGATGATGGCGTCCGCACCCGCCGCCGCGGCCTGCCGATAGGTGTCCGCGAACATGCTGGGACTGGGGCGGGAGGTCGTCACGGGACGGCGCTTCTGGAGCGCCTGGGCCACGGATCTCGCGGAGACCTCGGTGCCCTCTTCCAGTGCCTGGTCCCCCAGGACGACGGTCAGCGGCACGGCCGTGATGTGGTGACGCTCAAGAGCCGCCCGCGGCAGGTAGGCCGTGGAATCGGTGACGATCGCGACATGGCGGGACATGACTTGGAGATTATCCGGGGATCCCGACGCGGCACAGTGCGGGCCCCTCCCCACGATCCTCCAGGTTTCCCCAAGCCTCTGCCAAGAGCGCACCGGACGAGGTTGTTCATCGCCCTCGGCACCCGGCGGCCCAGCGGCGGGCGACACTGCGCAGCCCCCGGCCGCCGACGGTGAAACAGTCGCTCCTCGGGGCCCCGCCCCGCCCCCCACCCCACCCCCTCACCGCGTCATACGCGTCGTACGCGCCTCATCTCACTCCCGCCGTCGCCGAGCCTCCGTCTGCCGAGCCTCCGTCTGCCGGGCCTCCCTCTGCGGGGCCTTCTGCCACGGGTACGACGGCTGGACGCGGGGATCGGCGGCGGTGAGAGCCTGCGGGGCCTCGGGAGCCGGGCCCCGGTCGTGGCCACGGTCGGCCGGCGCCGAGCCCGGGCGGGCCTCGGCGCCTGAAGGGCCGCCTGGGGCGCCTGCCCGTACGGGGCCCTCCGCCATCGGCTCAGCCAGCGGATCCGGGTACCCGGGCTCCTGGGTCCAGTGCCGCAGCGCGCCCGCCTCCACATCGATCTGGTCGCTCAGCGCCGCGAGATCATCGTCCGCGAACTTGCGTGCGCGGTCGCGGGCGGCCCAGCGCAGCGACTCCGCGGAGTGGGTGATCCGCTCCAGACGCTCCCGGAGCTCCGGGAGGCGGGCGGCGATGGTGGCGCGGTCGGGCTCCCGTTCCAGGCGCTTGAGCTCGTCGTCCAGCTCATGACCGTGGGCGCTCAGCCGTTCGAAGAGGCCGATGGCCTCGCTGAGGGAGGCGTCGTCCGGGGAGCCGCCGTACAGCACGTCCTGGGTGGCGCGCATCGACGTGCGCAGCGAGAGCCGCAGCTGCGCCAGTTCGCCGACGACGCCGGGCTGGGCGAGCTGCCGGGCCCGGAGGGTGGTGTCCTCGACCGTCCTGCGGGCCTGGGCGACCGTACGGTCCACACCGCGCTTGGCCGCCCTCACGGCCTTGACCGTCAGGAACACTCCGGCCAGGACGAACAGCACAAAGAGCAGTCCCACGATGGCGGCAGCGGCTTCCATGGGCTCTCCCCAGGCGTGTCGGCGGCGCCGGATCCTCGCCCGCGCCCTGTATCTCCACGGTAAACGGCTCGGGCAGGTTGCGGGTTCCTGACGAACCCCCAACCTGCCCGTAGGGGAAATCACCTATGGCACACCGGCGCCTCGGCGAAGCCGCCTGCCGGAGGCGCGGCCACCCGCCGGAATCCCGGCCGGGGACCGCCGCCCGAGGCCTACGCCGGCACGATGTTCACCAGCTTCGGCGCCCGGACGATGACCTTCCGGATACCCGCGCCGTTCAGCGCCGCGACCACGGCCGGCTCGGCCAGTGCCGCCGCCTCCAGGTCCGCCTCGGAGATCGACGGGGCGACCTCCAGACGGGCCTTGACCTTGCCCTTGATCTGGACGACGCAGGTCACGGTCTCGTCCACCACGTACGCCGGGTCGGCGACCGGGAAGTCGGCGTGGACCACGGTCTCGGTGTGGCCCAGCTTGCGCCACAGCTCCTCGGCGATGTGCGGGGCCAGCGGGGCGACCAGCAGGACCAGCTGCTCCGCGACCGAGCGGGGCACCGGGCCGCCCGTCTTGGTCAGGTGGTTGTTCAGCTCGGTCACCTTGGCGATGGCGGTGTTGAAGCGCAGGTTCGCCATGTCCTGGGTGACGCCGTCGATGGCCTTGTGCAGGGCGCGCAGGGTGGCCTCGTCCGGCTCGGTGTCGACGACGGTGACCTCACCGGTCGCCTCGTCCACCACGTTGCGCCACAGGCGCTGCAACAGGCGGTACTGGCCGACCACGGCACGGGTGTCCCAGGGGCGCGAAACGTCCAGCGGGCCCATCGCCATCTCGTACAGGCGCAGGGTGTCCGCGCCGTACTCGGCGCAGATCTCGTCCGGGGTGACGGCGTTCTTCAGGGACTTGCCCATCTTGCCCAGCAGCCGGGAGACCTTGCCGCCCTCGTAGTAGAAGACGCCGCCGTCGTGCTCCTGGACCTCCGCCGCCGGGACGGCGATGCCGCGGGCGTCCCGGTAGACGTACGCCTGGATCATGCCCTGGTTGTACAGCTTGTGGAACGGCTCGGCGGACGAGACATGCCCCAGGTCGTGCAGCACCTTGGACCAGAAGCGGGCGTACAGCAGGTGCAGTACGGCGTGCTCCGCGCCGCCCACGTACAGGTCGACGCCGCCGTGCGGCTGGCCCTCGCGCGGCCCCATCCAGTACTGCTCGACGGCCGGGTCGACCAGCGCGTCGTCGTTGTGCGGGTCCAGGTAGCGCATCTCGTACCAGCACGAACCCGCCCAGTTGGGCATGGTGTTGGTCTCGCGGCGGTAGCGCCGTACGCCCTTGCCGTCGCCCAGGTCCAGCTCGACGTTGACCCAGTCCTCGTTGCGGGACAGCGGGGTCTCCGGCTGGGTGTCGGCGTCGTCGGGGTCGAAGGTGCGCGGGGAGTAGTCCTCGACCTCGGGCAGCTCCAGCGGCAGCATCGACTCGGGCAGCGCGTGCGCCACACCGTCCTCGTCGTAGACGATCGGGAACGGCTCGCCCCAGTAGCGCTGCCGGCTGAACAGCCAGTCGCGCAGGCGGAAGTTGACGGTGCCCTCGCCGATGCCCTGGTCGGCCAGCCATGCGGTGATCTTCGCCTTGGCCTCGGTGACGCCCAGGCCGTCCAGCGAGATCGTGCCGCCGGACGAGTTGATGATCTTCGCGTAGTACGAGGCGAAGGCGTCGTCCCAGGTGGACGGGTCGGTGCCGCGGTCGTCCGACGGCTCGACGACGCAGCGCATCGGCAGTTCGAAGGCGCGGGCGAAGGCGAAGTCGCGGGTGTCGTGCGCGGGGACGGCCATGATCGCGCCGGTGCCGTAGCCCATCAGGACGTAGTCGGCGATGAAGACCGGGACCTGCTCGCCGCTGACCGGGTTGGTGGCGTAGACGCCGGTGAAGACGCCGGTCTTGTCCTTGGCCTCGGCCTGCCGCTCGACGTCCGACTTGGCGGCGGCCTGCTTGCGGTACGCGGCGACGGCGTCGGCCGGGGTGGTGTGCCCGCCGGTCCATACGTCGTGGGTGCCCTCGGGCCAGGCGTCGGGGACGATCGAGCCGGTGCCGGTGCCGTTCTCGGAGCCGGCGATCAGCGGGTGCTCGGGGGCCAGCACCATGTAGGTCGCGCCGAACAGGGTGTCCTGGCGGGTGGTGAAGACCGTGATCTTGTCGGAGTCGCCGACCGGGAAGTCGACCCGGGCGCCCTCGGAGCGGCCGATCCAGTTGCGCTGTTGCAGCTTGATGGCCTCCGGCCAGTCCAGCGCGTCCAGGTCCTTCAGCAGCCGGTCGGCGTAGGCGGTGATGCGCATGTTCCACTGGCGCAGCTTCGCCTTGAAGACGGGGTAGTTGCCGCGCTCGGAGCGGCCCTCGGCGGTGACCTCCTCGTTGGCCAGCACCGTACCCAGGCCGGGGCACCAGTTGACGGGCGCGTCCGAGGCGTACGCCAGGCGGTACTCGCCCAGGACGTTGGCGCGCTCGAGGGGGCTCAGCTCGCTCCAGGCCCGGCCGTCGGGGGTCGGGCGGGTGCCGGCCTCGAACTGCGCGACCAGGGTGTCGATCGGGCGGGCCGCGTCCGCCTCCGGGTCGTACCAGGAGTTGAAGATCTCCAGGAAGATCCACTGGGTCCACTTGTAGTACGCCGGGTCGATCGTCTCGACCGAGCGGCGCTGGTCGTGGCCCAGGCCCAGGCGGCGCAGCTGGCGCCGCATGTTGACGATGTTGGCCTCGGTGGAGACCCGCGGGTGGGTGCCGGTCTGGACGGCGTACTGCTCGGCGGGCAGGCCGAAGGCGTCGAAGCCCAGGGTGTGCAGGACGTTGTGGCCCGTCATGCGCTGGTAGCGGGCGTAGACGTCGGTGGCGATGAACCCCAGGGGGTGGCCGACGTGCAGGCCGGCGCCCGACGGGTAGGGGAACATGTCCATGATGAACTTCTTGGGGCGGGCCACCGCCTCGGGGTCGCCGGCCAGCTCACCTCCCGGGTTCGGGGCCTCGTAGGTCCCGTTCTCCTCCCAGAAGTCCTGCCAGCGTGCCTCGATGTCGGCGGCCAGCGCGGCCGTATAGCGGTGCGGCGCTGCCACGTCGGCAGCGGTGGTCGTCTCGCTCATCGTCCTCAAAGCTCCATCGATCGTCTCTGCCTGCGGGAACGCGCTCGTACCCGGCAACGCCGGAAACAAAAAGACCCCTCGCACAGGAGGGGACGCCGCGCCGATTCCGACGGGGTCTGTCATCCGTCGGTACTGATCAGCGCGGCCCGCTAAGCAGAAGGCGTACGGCACGCATGGCGTCAGGGTACCGCAGGGCCTGCGGGGCCCGCGCTGAGGATTACCCCAACGCGGGCCCCGCCCCCGTTGCCCCGCGCCCCCGCCGCCGCTCCACCGGGTCACGGCGGTGCGGGGAGACGGTGCCGCGCTCCGGCGTCAGCGGCGGTGCGGGGAGACGGCCCCGGGCCCCGGCGTCAGGGGCGGTAGGAGCTCACATATCCGGCAGCGGGGCTGCCCACGCCGGTGACCTCGTCGTAGCCGACCACCGCGCGCAGGGAGCTGTCCTTGCCCAGGCTGCGCAGCGAGGTCGTGGTGCCCTTGCTGTCGTCGGTGCCGTTGACGTAGTCCACCCGGACGACGGCCAGGTCACGGCCGGCGCCCAGCGGGTGGTCGGTGACGTCGTGGTAGGCGGAGGTGCCGTAGCGCTGGTAGATCGCGGGGTTGGCGAAGCCGATGGCGACGCCGTGCCGGGCCTGCTGAGCCAGCGCCTGGACGCCCGCGATCACGGGCGCGGCCAGTGAGGTGCCGCCGATGCGGTACTCGTCATAGCCGAGCGAGCCGTCCGGCAGGGTCTGGGTCTGGCCGACCAGGAAGCCGGTGTTGGGGTCGGCGACCGCCGCGATGTCCGGGACGGTGCGCATGGCGCCCTTGAGGGCCGCGTCGGAGAGCCCGTCCGGGACGACCCCGCGCTGGTAGAAGGGCTGCGGGACGGTCTTGCTGACACCGCCGCCGGCACCGCCGTTGAAGGTGCCGGGGAAGCCGGCCCAGCTGTTGCCGTCCTTGGTCAGCAGCGCCTTCTGGGTGCCCCAGCCGGTCTCCCACTGGTAGGCGTCGTGCTTGCCGACGGCCAGGGAGGTGCCGCCGACCGCGGTCACCCACGCGGAGTTCGCCGGGGTGTCGACCTGCTTGGTGCCGGTGTTGTCGACCTCGTCACCGTTGTCACCGGAGGAGAAGTAGAAGCCGATGCCCTGTACGGCGCCCTGCTGGAAGATCTGGTCGTAGGCGGCGGCCACGTCCGGGGTCTCGTTCGCCTCGATGTCGCCCCAGGAGTTGGAGACGATGTCGGCGAGGTGCCCGTCGACGATCTTGCCGAGCGAGTCCAGCAGATCGTCGTCCATGCAGGAGGCGCCACCGACGTAGACGATGTCGGAGTCCGGGGCGACCGCGTGCACGGCCTCGACGTCGAGGGTCTCCTCGCCGTACCAGCCGGCCGCTCCGCACTCCTTGATGTACCTGTAGTCGGCGGGCAGGACCTGGGAGAGCTGGCCACGGCGGTAACGGGGGTCGCCGTTGCGGGCGGCGTACTTGTCCGCGTCCTTGGCGATGGTCGGCGAGGCGTAGGCGTCGGTGATCGCGACGGTCACGCCCTTGCCGGTCCACTTCTTCGCCCCGTAGGCGGCGCGCAGCTGCTTGCCCGTGTAGCCCTTGATCGCGTACGGCGCCTTGCTCCCGTAGGCGGACGGCAGCGTCTTGTCGGTCCTGGAGCCGTAGTACGAGGAGAACGGGCCGGAGTTACGGAAGACGCCCTCCGGCGGCGGCAGTTCTCCGGAGTGGTGCTTGACGCGCTTGGGCGCATTGTTCAGGCCGGTGACCGTCAGGACCGCGCCGGCGAGCGAGGCGGGCGCGGAGGCGGTGCTGGACGGCGCGTGGTAAGTGTGACCGCCTTTGCGGTAGTTGTGCAGGTCGGTGGCGAAGGCGCGCTCCGCGGCGGCCGCCTCGCCCTTGACCGTGAGGTAGCGGTTGGTGGTGCCGGTGACCGTCAGGCCGGACTTCTTCAGCCAGTCGGTCACCTTGGCTATCTGGTCGTGCGTGGCACCGTAACGGGCGCGCACCTGGGCGGGGCTGAGGTACTTCCCGTACGAGGCGGAGTGCGGGTCGGACACCGCCCGGGCGTAATCCGCCAGCCCCTTGGCGTCGCGGCCGGCCAGGTAGACGCGGGCGGTGACGGCCGTGCCGGCAGAGGTGGCGCCCTGGTCGGCCTGCCGGGTGGCCCACAGCGGCTTGGTGCCCGGCAGCGCGTGCCGTCCGCCGTCGTGCCCCGCCGCGTCGGCGGCGGGCGCACCGAGCGCAAGGGCCCCGGCGACCAGCGGCAGCGTGGCTGCCCAGGCCAGAGAGGTGCGGGCGCGCAGTGATCTGGTACGGCTTGCTCTCATGTAACCCCCTGCTGTGGCGAAGCGGTGCGCTGCGGGGTGACGCGGTGCGCCGGCGCGCCGGTGCACGGCACCTCACGAGCGATGAATGCGTGGGATGTGACGCTCACGCGATTCGCCACTCTTTCGGTGAACCGTTCATGTCAGGGGCATGCGATCACCAAGAAGAGACCAAGGAACGGCAAGGACTGGTCAGGAATCGGTATCGAGCGAATGGTCAACTCGTCATAGAGGGCGGCTTGCTGACCAGATATCAGCACAACCAGAAAGGAGCGGCCCCGGGCCGCATCCCGTGCGCCCAGCGCTCCCCGTGCGTAGCGTTGTACGTCGGCATACCTCGACGCACAGCAGAGCAGGCCGTCCGCGATGGACGGCCTGCTCTGCGTCTGTGGAGCTAAGGAGAATTGAACTCCTGACCTCCTGCATGCCATGCAGGCGCTCTACCAACTGAGCTATAGCCCCAGATTTTGTTTCCGCCCGGTTCCCCGCTGCGGCATCGCCTACATTACACGGACCTCCCCGCCTTCTGCCAAATCGTTCTCCCGGGGGCCCTCCACCGAGGTGCGCGGTACTGTCGGCACGACGTGCCCGATTCGTCCTGGGGGAGCCGTACGCCGTGACCGCGCTGGAGCTGGAACAGTCCACGGAGCCCGGCGGCCAGGCCCGCGGCAGAGGGCTCGTCCGCCGGCACCCGACCCTCGCGGCGGCCCTCGCCTGCCTGGTCTCCTTCACCGCCTTCTCGATCGCGCAGCGCCTCGCGCAGGTGACCATGATCGACCTCATGGTCTACCGCGCCGAGGGCGAGACCGTCCGCAGCGGCGGGTCCCTCTACGACATGGTGGCGACCTCGGCCCATCTGCCCAACACCTATCCCCCCTTCGCGGCGCTGCTGTTCACCCCGCTCACCCTCCTCGGCGTCCCTGCGATGCGCACCCTCGCCACCGCCGGCAACCTGCTGCTGGTCGTCGCCGTCGTCCACCTCTCGCTGCGCCTCGCCGGCCGGCCCCGGCACCTGACCCGGCCGGCCGCCACCCTCGCGGTCTCGGCACTGCTGGTGTGGTGCGAGCCGGTCTGGACGACGCTGCGCTACGGACAGATCAACCTGCTGCTCACCGCGCTGGTCCTGTGGGACCTGACCCGCAAGGACACCAACCGGCTGGCGGGGATCGGCATCGGTCTCGCGGCCGGTCTCAAGCTGACGCCGGCGCTGTTCGCGGTGTTCCTGGCGCTGACCGGCGCCGTACGGGCCGGGCAGCTGCTCCGCTCCGGCGCGGGAGCACGCGCCGCCTGGAACCCCTGGCTGCGGCAGGCCGCCGTCGCCACCGCCACCTTCCTCGCCACCGCCCTGCTCTCCGCGCTCGCGCTGCCACGAGATTCGCGCCGCTTCTGGACCGAGATCGTGTTCTCCGCCGACCGGGTCGGTGAGGTGGAGATCACCGCGAACCAGTCGCTGCGCGGCGCTCTCGCCCGGCTGCTGCACACCCATGACCCGGGCACCGCCTGGGTGGTGCTCGCCGCTCTGACCACGGTCCTCGGCCTGACGCTGGCCGCCGGGGCGCTGCTGCGTGGGCTGGGGGCACCCCCGGCCGAAGGCGGGGGGAAGGCCTGGGCCACCGTCGCCTGCGCCGCGACCGCGCTTCTGATCAGTCCGATCTCCTGGTCGCACCACTGGGTGTGGTGCGTACCGGTGCTGATCCTGCTCGGCTCCGAGGCGCTGCACCGTACGGGGGCCGGCGAGGGGCACGGCGAACTCCGCAGGCCGTCGCCGGCCGGCGCGCGCCGCTGGTGGGCGGTGACCGTCTCCTTGGGCCTCCTTTTCTCCTCGTTCGCACTGTGGTGGGTGCCGCACCGCTGGCACCGGCACGAGGAACTGCACCAGAACGGTGTCCAGATGCTGCTCTCCGACGTCTATCCGATCGCCGGTGTGGTCGTGCTGGCGCTGGCCGGTGCGCGGCTGTGGCAGATGAACCGCGCGGCCGCACCGGGTGAGTGAGTGGGCCGGCGACGGCTCATCGCCCCGTCCGACCGTTCAACGGCCCCTGCGCGCAGGGAAGTTCCGCCTGACCGGAACCGTACGGAACTGACCGGGGCTGACGCGGCCGTTCCGGAACCGGCCGGAAAACGTCCGGGGATGGACGGCCCATCTCGGATTCAGAACGGGCGTCAGACAGCAGGCGCCGGAGGCGGGTCGGCAAGGACGGGCTGGGTGAGCTCCGTCAGGCCGTGGCGAACGAGTAGAACCGCTTCAGCGTGCAGTGCTCGTCCAGCAGCCGCCCGTAGATCGGCTCCCCGTCGAGCTCCCGGTAGGTCTCGATGGGGTCGCCTTTTATGACCAGGGCGCGCGCGCACTCCTCGCACCAGTACTGGTAGTCGGTGTTGACCGGTTCCATATCGCGGACGATCGGCGTACCGCTGCCGCACCAGTCACATTTCCTGCTGTGGGCGCCCATCCATCAGCTCCAACTGTGGCCGCAGGCCGTACAGACGAAGGAAATGCCGCCATTGTCGCCGAGCACCTGTGCCACGTGGGCCGAACCACACGCGGGGCATTGCAGTGCCAGGCCGGCGCTGCCGCATACGGCCGCAGGGGCATCAACGGGGCAGGTGAAGCGGAGCGCATATTCCGGCAGCCAGTCATAACCCTGCGCCTCGGCGACTTCGAGCAGGTCATTGACCTCCTCGAGGATGCTCGTGGGCATCGCGATCTTCTCCTCCCCTGCCGGCGCCGTCCGATTCTGCCACGGACCGCGGGCCGGGTCAGGCTCGCCTTCTCGCCACCCCGGCCGACACGCCGACGGCCACCACGCCTGCCAGGACGCCGCCCGCGAGCCGCCGTGGGCACGGCGGTAGCGATCTGAGCGCGAAGAGAGCCCGTAACGCAGAGGATCCCGCCTCCTTGAGGAGGCGGGATCATCCGGGTTGTGGAGCTAAGGAGAATTGAACTCCTGACCTCCTGCATGCCATGCAGGCGCTCTACCAACTGAGCTATAGCCCCGGGTCTTGTTCCGGTCCTCCGGGTTTTCCCCCGGCGGCGCCGCGAACAAGAAGAACTTTAGCCTGCGACCTGCCCGGATGTGAAATCCGGTCCCTCGGGGCCGCCCTGCGGGCCTCAGTCGTCGTCGCCGAGCACCGGCTCCGGCAGGGTGCCGGCGTTGTGCTCCAACAGCCGCCAGCCGCGGGCGCCCTCACCCAGCACGGACCAGCAGCAGTTCGACAGACCGCCCAGGCCCTCCCAGTGGTGGGCGTCCAGGCCGAGCAGCCGCCCGATGGTGGTGCGGATCGTGCCGCCGTGGCTGACGACGACCAGGGTGCCGTTCTCGGGGAGCTTGTCGGCGTGGTTGAGGACGACGGGCGCGGCCCGGTCGGCGACCTCGGTCTCCAGTTCGCCGCCGCCGCGGCGCACCGGCTCGCCGCGCTTCCAGGCGGTGTACTGCTCGCCGAAGCGCGCCATGATCTCGTCGTGCGTCAGCCCCTGCCAGGAGCCCGCGTAGGTCTCCCGCAGGGCCGCGTCATGCGTCACGTCGAGGCGGGTCAGGGCGGCCAGCTCGCTCGCCGTGGCCGAGGCACGCTGGAGGTCCGAGGCGATGATGGCGTCCGGCCGCAGGGCGGCCAGCAGCCGGGCCGCGCGCCGTGCCTGGGCGCGGCCGGCGTCGGTCAGTGCGATGTCCGTCGAGCCCTGGAAGCGGCGCTCCAGATTCCAGGACGTCTGGCCGTGGCGCCACAGGACGATGCGGCGGCCGGGGGCCTTCTTCGTGCCGTTCAGAGCAGCTCTCCGTCCTCCGGGCCCGTCGCGGCCTCGGCCTGTGCGGCGGCCTTGCCGCGGGTGGCCTTGGCGTCCTCGGGGAGGTCGATCTCGGGGCAGTCCTTCCACAGCCGCTCGAGCGCGTAGAACACGCGCTCCTCGCTGTGCTGGATGTGCACGACGATGTCGACGTAGTCGAGCAGCACCCAGCGGGCCTCACGGTCGCCCTCGCGGCGGACCGGCTTGGCGCCGAGGTCCTTGCCGAGGCGCTCCTCGATCTCGTCGACGATCGACTTGACCTGGCGGTCACTGGGCGCGGAGGCGAGGAGGAAGGCGTCGGTGATCGAGAGGACGTCACTGACGTCGTACGCGATGATGTCGTGCGCGAGCTTGTCGGCCGCGGCCTGGGCGGCGGCGTTGATGAGCTCGATGGAGCGGTCCGTGGCGGTCACAAGCGGCTTTCCGGGTCGAGGGCAGCTGCTCCGGCCGTCAGGGGGCAGAGCGTGCTCTGCCGGGCCGCGGCGCGCGCCGCAGTCCCCATGGCCAACCGGATCAGCGGTCAGATACCCCACAAGGGTCTCACGGACCACCGACACTCCCGCCAGCGCTTTCGAACCCGCGGGGACCGGTCCGGCGTCCGGGCAGGTCACGGCCCTGGCGGCGGGGCCGGACCGGTCCCCGCGGGGGCCGGTCCGAGCCCCGCCGGTACGGGTCCGGACCGGCCGTCAGCCCTTGTAGTCCTGCCCGAGGACGACGGTGATGTCGGCGTTCGCGGCGCCCTTGCCCTGCCTGACCACGCCCGCCGGCAGGCCCAGAGTCTTGGCGACCTCGGCGGCCTTCGCCTTCTGGGCGGCGTCCGCGTAGGTGACCTGGGAGACCCGGGCCGCCGTAGCGGTGCCGTCGTCGACGAAGCTGTAGCCGCCGTTGAGGAGCGCGACCTGCGCCTTGCCCGTGGCGGCCTTGCTGCCGGTGGCATTGCGGACCGCGACCCGGGCGGTGGCGTCGGGCGCGGTCTTCTTGACCGTGCCGCCGAGCACGTTCTTGACCACGCTCGTCGCGGTGGCCTGGCTGAGCGTGCCGTTCGCCTGCACGGGCAGCAGGGTCGTGGAGTACGCGCCGGTCTTGGCCAGCTCCGCGCGCTGTGCCAGCGAACTGCCCAGCTGGGCCTCGGTCAGCGGCGGGTCGAGCACCTGGAGCAGCGCCTTCACGGTGGCGGTGGCGCCGTCGGCGTCGCTGGAGACCTTCTTCAGCGTCGCCTGCATCACCTGCCCGAACCGCTGCAACTGCTTGAGCTGGCTCTCGCCCGGCGCCCGGTAGGTGGCGTAGGCCACGGCCGCCTGGCCTGCCAGGTCCTGGGCGCGGCCCTGCTTGACCACCGGGGAGGCGCCCTTCTTGGCGCCGGGGACGGTGGTGTCGGTGTCGAGGGTGATCCCGCCGACCGTCTCGACCAGGTTCTCCAGATAGGGGGTGTCCAGCCGCCAGGTGGCCTTCAGGTCGGCGCCCAGGAGGCCGTTGAGGGAGTCCCGGGTCGGCTCGGCGCCGTCGTCCTTGACGGACTTGCCGAGGGTGGTGGCCGTGCCGTCGTCCTTGGGGACGACGAGGTTGTTGGGCAGCAGGACGGTGGTGCCCTTGTGGGTGGTCTCGTTGTCCACGAGCAGCGCCGTGGAGCTGTTGCCGGTCGTGGTGTCCCTGAGGTGCACGACGAGGACATCGCGCTTCTGCCCGCCGGCTGCGGCTGCCTTGCCGGTGCCCGGACCGGCCAGGCCCGGCAGCTTGCCCGCCCACCACAGATAGCCGACGCCGCCGGCGACCAGCAGGACCAGCACGACGGACAGCGCGACGATCCGGCTGCGGCCGCGCCGCTTGGCCTCCTCGCGCCGCTCGGTGCGGCTCTCGGTGAACTTCAGCCAGTCGATGACGTCTTCGGAGTCCTCGTCCGGCTCCTCGATGAAGGAGAACTGCTCGGTGCGGTACTCCGGGTCACCGGGGGACGCACCGTCGGACCCGCGCACGGCTTCCGGCTCCGCGGCCTCCTGCGCGGGGGCGCGGCGCTGGGCCGGCGGGCGCGGCGGCTCGTCGTAGGAGAGCTGGTCGTACGGCGACTGCTGGGCCTGCTGCGGGATCCACTCCTGCTGCTGATGGGTCTGCGGCGGCTGCTGGTGGGCCTGTTGCTGCTGAGGCCGGCCGTACGGGTCGTACTGCTGCGGGTAGCCGGGGTCGGCCTGCACCTGCCCGCGGCCGTACGGGTCGTAGCCGTAGTCGGCGTGGCCGGCCGGCTCCTGCTGGCCCGGGTACGGCTGCCCGCCCTGGTGCCCCTGCTGCCCGCCGTAGGGGTCGTAGCCCTCGTAGGCGGAGGGTGCGGTCTGCTGCCCGTAAGGGTCGTAGTGCTGCTGCTCGTACGACGGCTGTGCGGTGTCCTGGTAGACCGGCCGCCCGTAGGCGTCGTAGGTGTAGCCCGGCTGCCCCTGCTGGTCGCGGGCATACGGGTCGTGGGCATACGGGTCCTGCGGCCCGTACGGATCCTGTCGGTCGCTCACCGGTGCCCCTTTCCGTCAGCCCCGTCAGCGGTCGTTGCGGTACAGCTGTTTTTTGTCGATGTAGCGCACCACACCGTCCGGCACCAGGTACCAGACCGGATCCCCCTGGGCGACGCGCGCCCGGCAGTCGGTCGAGGAGATGGCCAGCGCCGGCACCTCGACCAGGGAAACCGCTCCTTCGGGCAGCCCGGGGTCCGCGAGGACATGACCGGGCCGGGTCACCCCGATGAAGTGGGCGAGAGAGACCAGCTCCGCGGCATCGTGCCAGGTGAGGATCTGGCTGAGCGCATCGGCGCCGGTGATGAAGAACAGATCCGCGTCGCGGTGCTCGGCGCGCAGATCACGCAGCGTGTCTATCGTGTACGTCTTGCCGCCGCGGTCGATGTCGATCCGGCTGACGGAGAACTGCGGGTTCGAGGCGGTGGCGATGACCGTCATCAGATACCGGTCCTCGGCCGGGGACACCTTCTTGTGGCTCTTCTGCCACGGCTGCCCCGTAGGGACGAAGATGACCTCGTCGAGGTGGAACTGGCTGGCCACCTCGCTGGCGGCGACCAGGTGTCCGTGATGGATCGGGTCGAACGTGCCGCCCATCACTCCGAGTCGCCGCTTCACGGGCCCTGTGTGCTCTCCCATGCGTGCAGACCCTACTGGGCGGCGCGCGTTACCGGGGGCCGGGTGCCGGTGCCCGGGCTCAGCGGTCCCGGTTGAAGCGGGTGGTGATCCACAGCAGCAGGAGCAGGATGAAAAGGGCGCCGCCGCCGGTCACGTAGGGGCTGAGGCTGGCGTGACCGCCCTCGTGTCCGGGTTCGGCGGCGAGGGAGACCAGGGACTGTGCGGTGGTGTGCAGGCTCATCGTCGGCAGGACCAATCCGGGCTGGGGTCGGGCAGAGACTTCCACCACATCGTAAGCGGCGGCTCACTGCGGGCTCACGGCGACTCCACCCCTGAGGCCCGCGCAGGCCGGCGGCGGAGCCCGGCAGGTCAGTCCCGGCCGTAGCCGCGCAGCAGGAACCAGGCGAGGAGGGCGGCGCCCACGACGCCGACGATGATCACGGTGCGCAGGATCCAGCCGGGGCCGCTGTCGTGGGCGGTCTGCTGGGCGGCGGCGAGCAGCACGCTCGGGTACGGCATGACGGTGCGCTCCCTCGGGTACGGCCCGTGCGGTCTCCGGAACGGTGCCGGGCGGTCATCGGTGCATCGCCAGCGTACGCCCGAGCATCCATTCGCCTGTCGGTGGCGTCCTCTAGGCTGAACCACACGCAGTCGAACAGGGGGAGGCCCCAATGACGGAGAGCCCAGGCGGCAGCGAAAACGTACCCAGCCGGGACAGGCGGCGATTCCCCGGAATCTCCTCGCGGTCGTACGAGCACCCGGCGGACCGCTCGGCGCTGGTGGCGCTGCGCAAGCTCAGCGGCTTCGACACCGTCTTCAAGACGCTCAGCGGCCTGCTGCCGGAGCGCAGTCTGCGACTGCTGTTCCTGTCGGACTCGGTGCGGGTCAGCGACCAGCAGTTCACGCACCTCAACGACATGCTGAGGGACGCCTGCTACATCCTGGACCTGGAGAAGGTCCCGCCGATGTACGTCAATCAGGACCCGACGCCCAATGCCATGTGCATCGGGCTGGACGAGCCGATCATCGTGGTGACGACCGGCCTGGTCGAACTGCTCGACGAGGAGGAGATGCGGGCGGTCATCGGCCATGAGGTCGGCCATGCGCTGTCCGGGCACGCGGTCTACCGCACGATCCTGCTGTTCCTGACCAATCTGGCGACGAAGGTCGCCTGGATCCCGCTGGGCAATGTCGCCGTCATGGCGATCGTGACGGCGCTGCGCGAGTGGTTCCGCAAGTCGGAGCTGTCCGCGGACCGCGCCGGACTGCTGGTCGGGCAGGACCTCCAGGCCTCGATGCGCGGTCTGATGAAGCTGGCCGGCGGCAACCATCTGCACGAGATGAACGTGGACGCCTTCCTCAAGCAGGCGGACGAGTACGAGTCCGGTGGCGATCTGCGCGACTCCGTGCTGAAGATCCTCAACCTGCTGCCGCGCAGCCACCCGTTCACGACCGTGCGGGCGGCCGAGCTGAAGAAGTGGGCGGCCAGCCGCGACTACCAGCGGATCATGGACGGTCACTACCCGCGCCGGGACGAGGACAAGGACGCCTCGGTCTCCGACTCGTTCCGGGACTCCGCCGCGCACTACGCCGATTCGGTGCGCACCAGCAAGGACCCGCTGATGGGCCTGGTCCGCGATATCGCGGGCGGCGCGGGCGACTTGGGGGGCAAGCTGCGGGACACCGTCTTCCGCGGCGGCTCGCGCCCCGACAGCTCGGGCGGCTCCCAGGGCGCCAACGGCTCCGGTGGCGGCACGGGCGGCTCGGACGGCTCCTGAGGGAGGGCCCGGGCGCCCGGCGGCCCCTCCAGGGCGTTTCCGGTGGGTCAGGGCCTCAGCGGATCGGGTGGCGCGGCTTCGGCTGGGCGGAGGGCGCCAGCTCACCGCAGAGCGAGGGGTTGATCCGGTCCCTGGCGTAGGGGTCGGTGCCCGCCGGCCGGTCGTTGCCGGCGTGCTGTCCCGCGAACAGCGGGCGCAGCGCGTCGGCCGGCCGCGAGGAGCAGGCCAGCGGTCCGGCCTGCATGCTGCTCTGCAGCACCTCCAGGCGGTGGTCGCCGAGGTCGTCCCGGCCGACCCGGAAGTGCATCTCACGCCGGACGGTGACCAGCGAGGCGGCGCCCGGGGTGGCCTTGCCGACGTCCTGCCCCGCCGTGTCCCGCGGGGCGCCGGGAGCAGGCCGTACGGCGTAGACGAAGGTGTAGTCGGCGGTGACCTCAAGGGCGTCCGGGCTCAACTCCGCGGCGGCCAGCGTCCCGTTGACACGGACGTTCCGGTCGGCGAGGCGGGTCTGCTTGGGGTCGAAGCGGACCAGCCAACCGGTCGCCGCATGGCGGCCGTTGTCGTCGGGGTGCGCCAGGCTGCGGTCGAACTGGTCGAGTTGGCCGGTGTCCAGCAGCAGCCGTACGGGCCGTACGGAGCCGCCGGTGAGCGTGGCCGGATCCACCGAGGAGCGGATGAGGTAGTCCTTGGCGATGGTCAGGGCGGAGACGATCTGGCCGTCGGAGAAGTGCTCGGTGCGGGTAACGGCGGGCAGATTGATGCCCGCTGCGCCGATCCGGTAGTCGGCGGCGGGGCTGTGGGCGAAAAGGTCCTCGGGCGTGGCGCCCGGTACGGTCCCGCTCGGCGCGAGCGGGACGACGGCGGACCGCAGCGGCTGCACCCGCACCGGCTCCGGGGTCTTGTACGGATGCCGTACGCCCATGTACACGGCGGTGCCGAAGGCGAGCACGATCAGCAGCACAAGCAGCACGGCCTGCCGTGAGCCGCCCAGCCGCACCCAGGCGTGCCGGGTCTTCACGGCCGGTGCGTGGTGCTCACCCAGCCGCTCGTCCGCGGAGAATTCCTGTAGACGGGCAGCCCGCACGAACGATTCGTCGAACACGACGGATCGGTACTCGTCCTCACCGCCTCCCTGGGCGCCGTTGGGCGTCCCTTCGGGAGGGTCACCAGGCCCGGTCATACAACAAGAGTAGGTCTGACAGGGCGAAGGTAAACGCCGGGGCGCCGGGCAACTTCAGCGGACGGTTCCGTTTCGGGCGTCCATTTCGTGGGAACCGCGCCGCACCGTCACTGCGGTCCGGGCACCGCGGAGAACGACGGCCGCACGGGCCCCGCGGAGGGCATCGACGGCAGGCCCGGGCGGGCCGTGCGGACGCTGTCCGTACCGCCTGTGGCCGGGGCGTCCACCCCGCTGGACGTGGGCGCCGGCGCCGGGCTCTGGTTCCGCCCTGAGGCGCCCCGGTAGACGACGCTGAAGGCCAGCGCGACCAGCCCGATGCCCATCACCACGGCCAGCACCCAGGCGACCGGACGGTGCCAGCGGGTACTACTGCGATAGGGGCGCAGCGAGCCGCCATACGGGCCGTACGGACCATACGGCCGGTAATCGCCGTACTCACCGTCGTCCTCGTACCCGTCGTAGCCGTCGTCCTCGCCGTACGCGTCGTAGTCGTCGGCCGCCGGACCGCGCCGGCGGCGGCCGCGCGCGCCCGGCTCGTCCGGGTCGTCGCCGTCAGGGCCGAAGCCCGGCCCCGAGCGGGCCGCCTCGGCCTCGGCGCGCGCCTCGGCGGCGGCCAGCATCCGCTCGACCGCCGAGGGCTCATGGATCCGCGCGGACCGGACGAATTCCTCGTCGAAGACCACGGAGGCGAAGTCTTCGTCCGCTTTTCCGTGGCTCCCGTGGTGGTGCTCGTCGGGCTCTTCACCGTCCGGGAACGGCTTGCCCCCCACGTCGTCCGGCACCCGTCCAGGTTAGCCCCGGGCGGTGGGTTTGGGCAGAGAGATTCCGCAGAGAGAGCCGGAATCCCAGGGGCCGTGGTTCAGCGGGTGTGACCGTCGCCGGTGACGATGTACTTCGTGGAGGTGAGCTCCGGCAGACCCATGGGGCCACGGGCGTGCAGCTTCTGCGTCGAGATGCCGATCTCCGCGCCGAAACCGAACTGACCACCGTCGGTGAACCGGGTCGAGGCGTTCACCGCGACCGTCGTGGAATCCACCAACTGGGTGAACCGGCGGGCGGCCGCCTGCGAGGTGGTGACGATGGCCTCGGTGTGGCCGGAGGTCCAGCGGCGGATGTGCGCCACCGCCGCGTCCAGGTCGGGCACCACGGCCGCCGCGATGTCGTACGAGAGGTACTCCGTCGCCCAGTCCTCGTCCGTGGCGGGCGCCACCAGCCCGGGGCCCGCCTGCTGCCAGGCGGCGTCGCCGTGGACGACCACCCCGGCCTCGGTCAGCGCCTCCAGGGCGCGCGGCAGGAACTTCTCGGCGATCCCGGCGTGCACCAGCACCGTCTCGGCGGCGTTGCAGACGCTGGGCCGCTGCGCCTTGGAGTTGATCAGGATGTCGATCGCCATGTCGAGGTCGGCGGCCTCGTCGACGTAGACGTGGCAGTTGCCGGTACCGGTCTCGATCACCGGGACGGTGGACTCCTCGACGACCGTGCGGATCAGCGAGGCGCCGCCGCGCGGGATCAGCACATCGACCAGGCCGCGGGCGCGCATCAGCTCGCGCACCGAGTCGCGGCTCTCACCGGGCACCAGCTGCACCGCGTCGGCGGGCAGCCCGGCGCTGCGCACGGCGTCCCGCAGCACGTCCACCAGGGCGCTGTTGGACGCGTACGCGGAGGACGAGCCGCGCAGCAGGACGGCGTTGCCGGACTTCAGGCACAGGGCCGCGGCGTCCACCGTCACATTGGGCCGGGCCTCGTAGATGATCCCGATCACACCGAGCGGGACCCGGACCTGGCGCAGGTCGAGACCGTTGGGCAGGGTCGAGCCGCGCACCACCTCGCCGACCGGGTCGGGCAGCGCCACGACCTGGCGGACGTCCGCGGCGATCGCCGCGATCCGCTCCGGGGTGAGGGTGAGCCGGTCCACGATCGACTCGGCGGTGCCGGTCTCCCGTGCCTTGGCGATGTCCCGGGCATTGGCGGTGACGATCATGTCGGTCCGCTCGACCAGGGCGTCGGCGATCGCGAGCAGCGCGGCATCGCGGGCCGTCCGCGGCAGGGGTGCCAGGACGGCGGCCGCCTCGCGCGCGCGGCGGGCGGTGTCGAGGACGGGCGAGGACTGCGATGCGCTGCTGGTCATGGCCGCAGCCTATCGGGCGGACAGGCTGCGGAAACACTGGACAGCGGGCCGTCTCACAGCGCGGGACACGCCCGTCCGGCAGTCAGAAGGGGTGGACACCGACCGGTGCGGCCGGCGGCGGTCCGTACCCCTCGGCCACTCGCTGGTGGTAGGTCTCGCGGTCGATGACCTCCAGGCCGACGATCTCCCACGGCGGCAGCTTGGCCGTCGAGCGGTGCTCGCCCCACAGGCGCAGCGCGACCGCAGCGGCGTCGTGCAGGTCCCGCGCCTCCTCCCAGTAGCGGATCTCGGCGTGGTCGTTGGCGTAGCGGCTGGTCAGCAGGAAGGGGTGGTCGTGGGCGAGCTGTTCCAGCGACCTCCGGACGTCCTTGAGCGGCGCCTCGGCGCCCGAGACGCTGAGCGTGATGTGCCACAGCCGGGAGGCTTCCTGGCGCTCGCTCTCGGGTGCCTGCCGCGCCGCCCCGTTCCGCTCCGGGCCCTCGTGGTCCTGCGGCCGGCCGGTGTCCCGGCCGGTTCCGACGCTGGTCAGTGTCCGCTCCGCCGTCCCTCGGGGCAGTGCCCCTGGGCGCCCTCGTCTCACCGGCGGCCTCCTGTGATGCGCATCGCTCCGCGCTCGGGGTGCGGAGCCGATTGGTGCGGTCGTACTTCGGCGGGTGCGCTTGCGCGCTGCGGGCGCCGCTCCCCTTCGGTGCCCCGCAACAAAGTTGACCAGTCCGCGGGCTCTCGCGTGGGCGTTTTTGCCAAGGTCCTGCGGTAAAGGCAGGTCCCCGCCCCGCGCGTCAGTGGTGCAGCAGCACCAGATCGTCGCGGTGCACGACCTCGCGCTCGTACGCCGGCCCCAGCTCGCGGGCAAGATCCCGGGTCGAACGCCCCATCAAACGGGGGATTTCCCGGGCGTCGAAATTGACGAGGCCGCGGGCCACCGCACGGCCCTCGCCGTCGCGCAGCTCGACCGGGTCGCCGGCGGAGAACTCGCCCTCCACATGCGCGATACCGGCCGGCAGCAGCGAGGAGCGCCGCTCGACCACCGCCCGCACCGCCCCGTCGTCCAGGATGAGCGCGCCGCGCGGGGTGGAGGCGTGCGCGAGCCACAGCAGCCGGTCCGCGGAGCGCCGCCCGGTGCGCAGGAAGTGGGTGCCGGTCGGGGCGCCGGCCAGCGCGTCCGCGGCGTGCACCGCGGAGGTCAGGACGACGGGGATACCGGCCGCGGCCGCGATCCGGGCCGCCTCGACCTTGGTGACCATGCCGCCGGTGCCGACACCGGCCCGGCCGGCGCTGCCGATGGAGACGCCCTCCAGGTCCTTGGGCCCGCGCACCTCGGCTATCCGGGAGGTACCGGGGGTGGCCGGGTCGCCGTCGTAGAGGCCGTCCACGTCGGAGAGCAGGATCAGCAGGTCGGCACGGACGAGGTGGGCGACCAGCGCCGCCAGCCGGTCGTTGTCGCCGAAGCGGATCTCGTCGGTGGCGACCGTGTCGTTCTCGTTGACGATCGGCACCGCGCCCATGGCCAGCAGCTGGTCCAGGGTCCGGTAGGCGTTGCGGTAGTGGGCCCGGCGGCTGGTGTCGTCGGAGGTCAGCAGGACCTGGCCGACGCGGCGGCCGTAACGGGCGAAGGACGCGGTGTAACGGGCGACCAGCAGGCCCTGGCCGACGCTGGCGGCGGCCTGCTGGCGGGCCAGGTCGCGCGGCCGCTTCTCCAGGCCCAGCGGTGCCAGGCCGGCCGCGATGGCGCCGGAGGAGACCAGCACGATCTCCTTGTCCTGGTGCTTGGCCAGCACGTCCACCAGCGCGTCCACGCGGTCCGCGTCCAGCCCCCCGGCGGCCGTGGTCAGCGACGACGAGCCGACCTTCACCACGATCCGGCGGGCGTCCGCCACTTCCTGCCTTGCGCCTGTTGCGCGTGCAGCGCCTGCCATCTGTCCGTACCCCTGTGTTCCGTCCGCCGCCGTACGGAATCCGTGCTTGTCCGGTACGACGTCCCTACGGGCGCAATCTACGGCAGTGCGGCCGGTGGATGCGTGGCGATATCGCCTGGCGGACGGCCCGCGAGACGTTTGGAGCGGGCGCCGGCGGGGCCTGCGCGCGCCGAATCCGGGCGAGAATGGGGGCCGCCGGGCACCCGTGTGGTGCGTGCCACTCGGATTTTCTTAAGAGGAATGCCGAGGCCAAGAGGTTGCGTTCGATTGATCCGCTTTCGCGGTGATGAGAGCCACAGCAGATTGTCACCAAGGCCAACGAGGTCATACGGTCGGGTGTCCATCGGTCCCGTTTCGCCGCTCCGGCGGCGTCGCAGCGCGGGACCCGGCCGCCCCCCACGGCCTCCCCCCTGACCTTCTTGCTGCCAGGAGCCCTCCCCCGTGCCTTCCGCCGGAATTCCCCGCCGAGCCGTACAGCTCGCGGCCCTCCTCGCGATGATGCTCGCGTTCACCGCCCAGCTTCTCGGTGCGTTGCTGCCCGTCATCCCGCTGTTCATCGCCGCATCCGTGGTCAACCTGGGACTCGATCTGATCCTCCAGCACAAGCAGCCCGGCCTGCTTGCGGTGCTGGGCCGGATCCGCTTCGACGTCACGGTGCGCCAGTTGCTGCGCGACATGCTGATACTGGTCGGCCTGCTGCACATCGACGGCATCAACCCGCTCGAGGAGCAGGCGCCGCTCACCATCACGCTGCTGCTCTTCTACGGCACCCACTTCGTGTGCCAGGCGGTCGCCGTGCTGGTCCGCCGGACCCGCAGCCTGCCGTTCGTGACCCGCAACATCGACGCGAGCGCGCTGCGGCTGTGCGACGCCCCGCCGCGGATCCTCTCCCGCCAGACGGGCCGGCGGCTGCTGCGCTTCTCGGTGCCCACCACGGCCGGCATGATGCTCACCGCGATCACCACGGACGCCTACTGGGGCGGCATCGGTCTGGCGGTCTCCCTGACGCTGTCCGCCGGCGGCACGCTCTACCTGGGCACCTGGCTGCTGCCCAAGAAGCGCGTGGCCGGCGAGAAGCAGGCGCTGGAGTGGCTGGACAACTGGCTGGCCGCATACGAGCCGACCGTCGGCATGTACTTCTCCGGCGGCTCCTCGTCCGCCTACCAGGCCAACATGTGGCTGAGCACCCTGGCCTCCCTGGACGGCAACCCGATCATCGTGCTCCGTGAGCGCTTCATGGTGCAGAAGATCGAGGCCACCGACGTACCGATCGTCTGCATCCCCAAGGTCGCCAACCTGATGCGCCTGGAGCACTCCACGCTCAAGGTCCTGCTGCACCCGGCGAACTCCGGCAAGACCTCGCAGATCCTGCGCATCCCGTCCATCAAGCACGCCTTCACCAACCACGGCGAGAGCGACAAGCTGTCCTCCTGCAACCCGTACGCCAAGGCGTACGACGAGGTATGGGTGGCGGGCCCGGCGGCCCGTGACCGCTACCAGCTCGCCGACATCGGCGTGGAGGACAAGGACGTCATCGAGGTCGGCCGCCCCCAGCTGGCCCCGATCCGGCCGTACGCGGGCGCGCCGGCCGGCCGGCTGACCACCGTGCTGTACGCCCCGACCTGGGAGGGCTGGGACGGCAACCCGGGCAACACCTCGGTGATCCTGGCCGGTGAGAACATCGTCCGCGAGCTGCTCGCCGACGACAACGTCCGGCTGCTGTACAAGCCGCACCCGATGACGGGCTCCGTCGACCCGCTGGCGGGCGCCGCCAACGCCCGCATCCAGGCGATGATCACGGAGGCCAACGGCCGGCGCAGCGGTGCCCGGCCGGGCCCGGAGGCCGCCGCCGAACTGGCCCGCCGCGCCGAGGAGCTGAACGCGCTGACCACCTCCGCGTTCCGCAAGAGCGCGGACGAACTGGAGCGGATGCGGCTCCAGGGCACCCCGGAGGAGGGCCGCGCGGCCGCCGTCGAGGCCGCCAACGGCGCCTGGGAGGAGGCGTACTGGAACTCCTTCCCCGAGTGGGAGCACCAGATCATCACCACCGCCCGCCCCGGCATCTTCAGCTGCTTCAACCAGGCGGACGTGCTGATCAGCGATGTCTCCAGCGTCGTCTCCGACTACCTGTCCAGCGAGAAGCCCTACGCGGTCGCCAACACCTCGGGGATGACCGAGGACGACTTCCGGGCGAACTTCCCGACCGTACGGGCGGCGACGATCCTCACGCCCGAGGCGGACGGGGTGGCCGGTCTGCTCGACGCGGTCCGCAACCCGGAGAAGGACACCCTGGCGGCGGCGCGGGCCGAGCTCAAGGAGCACCTGCTGGGCCCGTCGGACCCGCCGTCGTCGGTGCGCTTCAACCAGGCCGCGCTGAATCTGTGCGCCAAGGCCGACGAGCGCCGCATCCGGATGGAGAACCGGCTCTCCGGTATCCCCGGGCAGCGCTCACAGGAGGACGTGGACGCCTCCGAGACGGCCGAACACACGGGCAACGGCGCCTCGGACCCGGCAGCCGCCGTCTAGCCCGCAGCGCGCCGCCTGTGACCGCGGAAGGCCCCCGGGAGGTTTCTCCCGGGGGCCTTCCCCTGTCCGAACTGCCCGCGGGCGTCACCCCAGCGGGTCGAAGCCCCGGTACTCCTGCTCCGCCTCGTCCCGCTCCGCCTGCCGGTCGCGGCGGCGCTGGGTGGCGGGCCGGGGAGCCTCGAAGCGATGGTCCTCACCGCGGCGGCCGAGCATCTCCGCACCGGCCGACATGGTGGGCTCCCAGTCGAAGACCACGGCGTTGTCCTCGGGACCGATCGCGACCCCGTCCATGGCCCGGGCGCCCGCCTTGAGCAGCGCGTCCTCGACGCCGAGGCGGCTGAGCCGGTCGGCGAGGTAGCCCACGGCCTCGTCGTTGCTGAAGTCGGTCTGGCGGACCCAGCGTTCGGGCTTCTCGCCGCGTACCCGGAAGAAGCCCTCGCCCTCCTGGGAGACCGTGAAGCCGGCGTCGTCCACCGCCTTGGGCCGGATGACGATACGGGTGGCCTCCTGGACCGGCTTGGCCGCCCGGGCCTTGGCGACGATGTCCGCGAGGGCGTACGAGAGCTCCTTGAGGCCCTGGTGGGCGACCGCGGAGACCTCGAAGACGCGGTAGCCGCGCTCCTCCAGGTCGGGCCGGATCATCTCGGCCAGGTCCTTGCCGTCGGGGATGTCGGTCTTGTTCAGGACGACCACCCGCGGCCGGTCCTCCAGGCCGCCGTACTGGGCCAGCTCCTCCTCGATGGTGTCGAGGTCGGAGACCGGGTCCCGGTGCGACTCCAGGGTCGCGGTGTCCAGGACGTGCACCAGCACCTCGCAGCGCTCGACATGGCGCAGGAACTCCAGGCCCAGGCCCTTGCCCTGGCTGGCGCCCGGGATCAGACCGGGCACGTCCGCGATGGTGTAGACGGTCGAACCGGCCGTCACCACACCGAGGTTGGGCACCAGCGTCGTGAACGGGTAGTCGGCGATCTTCGGCTTGGCGGCGGAGAGCACCGAGATCAGAGAGGACTTGCCGGCGCTCGGGTAGCCGACCAGCGCGACATCCGCGACGGTCTTGAGCTCCAGCACGATGTCCCGGGCCTCACCCGGCTCGCCGAGCAGCGCGAAACCGGGGGCCTTGCGGCGCGCGGAGGCGAGCGCGGCGTTGCCCAGGCCGCCACGGCCGCCCTGCCCGGCGACGAAGGTCGTGCCCTGGCCCACCAGGTCGGCCAGGACCTCGCCGTTCCTGTCGAGCACGACCGTGCCGTCCGGCACCGGCAGGACCAGGTCCTTGCCGTTCTTGCCCTCGCGGTTGTCACCGGCGCCGGGCTGGCCGTTGGTGGCCTTGCGGTGCGGGTGGTGGTGGTAGTCGATGAGGGTGGTGACGTCCTGGTCGACGACCAGGATCACATCGCCGCCACGGCCGCCGTTGCCGCCGTCCGGGCCGCCGAGCGGCTTGAACTTCTCCCGGTGTACGGAGGCACAGCCGTGGCCTCCGTTACCCGCGGCGACGTGCAGTTCGACGCGGTCCACGAAGGTGGTCATGGTGGGGTGCCTCCAGATAAGCGGGGTGGTCTGCGCACTACGGGGAGTACGGCAGGAAGTACTGCGGGGTTGTCTCTGTCGTAACACGCCAAGGGCGGACCGGCCTTCCCGCTCTCGCGAGAAAAGGCGGTCCGCCCCTAGGTGGTGCTGTGCAGCGTGCTTGCGTACCGGCCGGAATTACTCGGCGACCGGGACGATGTTCACGACCTTGCGGCCACGGTGGGTGCCGAACTGCACCGCGCCGGCCTCAAGGGCGAACAGGGTGTCGTCGCCGCCGCGGCCGACGCCCGAGCCCGGGTGGAAGTGAGTGCCACGCTGGCGGACCAGGATCTCACCGGCGAGGACGGCCTGACCGCCGAAGCGCTTCACGCCGAGCCGCTGAGCGTTGGAGTCGCGACCGTTCCGGGTGGACGATGCGCCCTTCTTGTGTGCCATGTCTCCTCAGTCCCTTACTTCGCCGGAGCGTCGATGCCGGTGATCTTCAGCGCCGTGTGGAGCTGGCGGTGGCCGATCCGCTTCTTGTAACCGGTCTTGTTCTTGTACTTCTGGATCCGGATCTTGTCGCCCTTGTGGTGGTCCACAACCTCACCGTGGACCTTCACGCCGGCCAGGACCCACGGGTCGCTGGTGACCGAGTCGCCGTCGACGACCAGCAGCGTGGAGAGCTCGACGGTGTCGCCGACCTTGCTGGTGGAAATGCGGTCAACCTCGATGACGTCGCCAACAGCAACCTTCTGCTGGCGCCCGCCGGTGCGCACGATCGCGTACACGCGGAACTCTCTTTCGCTAGAAACGGATCCTCTGATGCCAGCCGCTCACACGGGCTCGGGATAGGGCCCGTGGAATCCGAGTGGACGAGCGGCCTCCCTCGGCGGACCGAGAGGTAGTTGCTCAGGGGGTGTGGTGTCCCAGACTTCTCAGACACCGACGGTCAAGGTTACGGGGCCTTGACCAGGGGGTCAAACCGGCCCCGGACCACGGACGGTCCGGGGCGCGGTCTGCTGCTCAGTCCTCCGCGGAGGAGGAGACCGACGCGACCGAGACCTGCTCGGCGGCCGCGGTCTTCTTGGCCGCCTGCGTCGTCTTCTTCGTGGCGGCCTTCTTCGCGGTGGTCTTCTTCGCCGTGGCCTTCTTGGCGGTGGTGGTCTTCTTCGCCGCCGCCTTCTTGACCGTGGTCTTCTTCGCCGCGGTCTTCTTGGCGGCGGCCTTCTTCGCCGTCGCCTTCTTCGCGGCCTTCTTGGCCACCGGCGCCTCCTCGGCCGCCGCGGCGCCCTCGACGGGCTCCGTGACCTCGGCCGGCGCGGCCTCGGCAACGGGCTCCGCCGTCGCCGCGATGACGACCGTCGCCGCGGTGTCGTCGGCCTCGGGCGAGCCCGCCGGAGCGGTCACCTTACGGGTCACCCGACGGCGCGGACGGGCCGGCGCGGGCTCCGCGGCCGGCGCCTCGGCGGCCGGCGCCACTGCCGGCTCGGGCTCCGGCACGGCCACCGGCTCCGGCTCGGCCGGCACCACGATCGCGGCAGGCTCCTCCGCGGCCTTGGGGGCGCCCGCCGGGGCGGACACCTTCCGGCTCACCCGGCGGCGGCCACGGCCACGTCCGGCGGCGGCCTCGGCCTCGGCCGGGCTGCTGAACCACTCGTCGGCCTCGGCCACCGCGGGCTGCAACTCGGCCTCCGTCACGGCGACCGGCTCCAGCTCGGGCTCGCCGCCGTCCGGGGTCGGCTCGGCCGCCTCGACCTCGTGGACGTGCGGCTCGGCGGGTGCCGCCTTGCCCTTCTTCTTGCGCTTGCCGCCACCGCCGGCCGTCGTCGGCTGATCCATGTGGACGATCACGCCACGGCCGTTGCAGTGCACACAGCCCTCGGAGAAGGACTCCAGCAGGCCCTGGCCGACCCGCTTACGGGTCATCTGGACCAGACCGAGCGAGGTGACCTCGGCCACCTGGTGCTTCGTACGGTCCCGGCCCAGGCACTCCAGCAGCCGCCGCAGCACCAGGTCCCGGTTGGACTCCAGCACCATGTCGATGAAGTCGATCACGATGATGCCGCCGAGGTCGCGCAGCCGCAGCTGGCGCACGATCTCCTCGGCCGCCTCCAGGTTGTTCCTGGTGACCGTCTCCTCCAGGTTGCCGCCCTGGCCGGTGAACTTGCCGGTGTTGACGTCGACCACGACCATCGCCTCGGTCCGGTCGATCACCAGCGAACCGCCGCTGGGCAGCCAGACCTTGCGGTCCAGCGCCTTCATCAGCTGCTCGTCGATGCGGTACGTCGCGAAGACGTCGACGTCCGAGGTCCACTTCTGCAACCGGTCGGTGAGGTCCGGTGCGACATGTGCGACATAGCCGTGGATGGTCTCCCAGGCGTCGTCACCGCTGACGATGACCTTGGAGAAGTCCTCGTTGAAGATGTCGCGGACGACCCGGACGGTCATGTCCGGCTCGCCGTAGAGCAGGGACGGGGAGCTCGTCGAGGAGGCCTTGGCCTTCTTCTGGATCTCTTCCCACTGGGCCTGGAGCCGTTGGACGTCGCGGGCCAGCTCCTCCTCGCTCGCGCCCTCCGCGGCCGTACGGACGATGACGCCCGCGTCCTCGGGGACGATCTTCTTGAGGATCTGCTTCAGCCGCGCCCGCTCGGTGTCCGGGAGCTTGCGGCTGATACCGGTCATCGAGCCCTCGGGCACATAGACCAGGTAGCGGCCGGGCAGCGAGACCTGGCTGGTCAGGCGGGCGCCCTTGTGGCCGATCGGGTCCTTGGTGACCTGCACCAGCACCGACTGGCCGGACTTCAGCGCGGTCTCGATCCGGCGCGGGCCGTTGGCCATGCCCAGCGCCTCGAAGTTGACCTCACCGGCATACAGCACGGCGTTGCGGCCCTTGCCGATGTCGACGAAGGCGGCCTCCATCGACGGCAGGACGTTCTGCACCTTGCCGAGGTAGACATTGCCGACGTACGAGGTCGCCTGCTCCTTGTTGACGAAGTGCTCCACGAGCACGTTGTCCTCAAGGACGCCGATCTGGGTGCGCTCGCCGCTCTGGCGGACGACCATCACCCGCTCGACGGCCTCACGGCGGGCCAGGAACTCCGCCTCGGTGATGATCGGCACCCGGCGACGGCCCTGCTCGCGCCCCTCGCGGCGGCGCTGCTTCTTGGCCTCCAGACGCGTCGACCCCTTGATCGACTGCACCTCGTCGGCGCCGGTGGACTCGTCCTTCTTGCGCGGCTCGCGGACCTTGACGACCGTACGCTCCGGGTCGTCCTGCCCGGCCTCGACCTCGGCGGCGTCCCCGCTGCGACGGCGGCGGCGACGGCGACGACGGCTGCTGCTGGAACCGCCGCCCGCCTGCTCCTCGGCCTCCTCCTCGGACTCCGCCTCCTCGGCGGCGTGCTCCTCGCCCTCCTCGGGCTCCGCCTCACCGGCGGCCTCCTCGGCCGTACGGGTCTCGGCGGGCTGCTCCTCGGCGCCCTCGGCGGCCTCACCACGGCGACGGCGGCGGCCACCGCGGCGGCGACGGCGCGAGGGGCGCTCGGACTCGTCCTCGGCCTGGCCGGTCTCACCCGGCTCGGTCTCGGGCTCGGCGGCCTCGGCGGCCTCCGGCTCCTCGGTGACGGCGGCGGTGACCTGCTCGGGCTCGGCCGCGGCGCCACGACGGCGACGACGGCGGGGACCCGCGGGCGGCTCCTCGGCCACCTGCTCGGTGGTCTCCTCCTGGCGGGCCGCGGCGTGGGCGGCGGCCGCGGTCTCCGGGGTCTGGAACATCGGCTCGGTGAAGACCGGCGCCTGGAAGACGGCGGTCGGCGGGCGCTGCGCCCGGCGGCGGCCGCGCACCGGCGCCTCCTTCACGGGCTCCTCCTCGGCCCGCGGCGCCTCGGCGACCGGCTCGGCGGCACGCTCGGCACGGCGGCGCGTCCGGCGGGCGGGCGCCTCGGGCTCGCTCACGGGCGCGGCCTCGGCGGCCGGGGCCGCTGCGGCCTCCTCGGTGGCCTCCGCGGCGGCCTTGGGCGCACCGGCGGGGGCGGTGGCCTTACGGGTGGCACGGCGGCGCGTACGGGCCGGCTTGGCCTCCTCGGCGGCCACGGGGGCAGCCTCCTCCGCGGCGACCGGCGCAGCCTCTTCCACCACAGGGGCAGCCTTCTCGGCGGCAGCCGGGGCGGCCTCCTCGGCGCTCACCTGCGGCGAGCCGGCCGGAGCGGTGGCCTTACGGGTGGAGCGGCGACGCGTACGGGCAGGCTTGGCCTCCTCGGAGGCCACAGGGGCAGCCTCCTCCGCGGCGACCGGCGCAGCCTCTTCCACCACAGGGGCAGCCTCCTCGGCGGCAGCCGGGGCGGCCTCCTCGGCGGCGCTCATCTGAGGGGAGCCGACCGGAGCGGTGGCCTTACGCGTCGCGCGGCGACGCGTACGGCGCGGCGCGACCTCCTCGGCCTGCGGCGCCTCGGCGGGCACCTCGGCAGCGGCAGCGGGCTCCTCGGCGACGGCCGGGGTCTCGGCCGGCTCGTCGGCGGCCGGCTGCGGGGCTCCGGCGGGGGCGGTGACCTTACGCGTCGCGCGGCGACGCGTACGGGCCGGCTTGGCCGCGTCCCCGGTGGTGACCGACGAGCCGCCGGTCTCCTCGGGGGCGGGCGGATCGGCCACCGGCGCGGCGGTCTCGGCACTCAGCACCGCTGTCTCGGCGGCGCCACCGGTGGTCGGCGGACCGGCCGGCCGGGACGCCGCGCGGCGCCGGCGGCGCGGCGGCAGCGTGTCGCTGGGTGAGTGATTTTCCTCGGTACCACGGTCCGCGGGCGGCGTGGATTCAGTGGGCTCAATGGGCTCGAGCATGCGGGCGGTTCTCCCGTCACGCCCCCGGGCGCCGCGCCTGATTCCGGCTGCGGTCCGCGTGATGAGCGCGGGCCCGCTGTCCGGGGCGTGGGCGCCGCACGGGAGCTGTCGTCTCGCTCGCCGGGCCCCGTAGGGCGGGGACCGGCGAAAGTCTCCTGGTCAGTGCGTCTGCCGGGCCTGGGTGGCTCCCTGGCTGATCGGCGACGCGACGACGGCGGCCCTACGCAGTACCTTCCCCAGTTGCCGGGGAGGCCCCACTCGGCGCCTTCGCGGCACTCAGCCCGGCGGCCGTGGGTGGGGCGGCCGTGGCAGCGTCGCGGTCGGGCGCTAGCGGGTCAGTCACCGCGCCGGTCTCCTCATCGAGCAGCCCCTGCGCCAGCCTGGTCACCGCAGCGGGGACCGGCGGCGCCAGGTCGGCCGTAGCTCGGAGGCCGGACAGGACGTCGTCGGGTCGAACGGCGGGTGTCACATGCCGAACAACCAGCCGCAGTATCGCACAGGCATTGCCGTCAGGCCTATCGCCCTCGCGGCCGGCGGCCTCCAGACGCGCCACCGCGGCCCTTGCGTCGAAGGTCCGGATGCCGTTCTTCGTCCGCCGCTCGACCAGCACCTCGTCGGCCGCGAGGAACGCCTCAACGGCGCGCGCGGCCTCCTCGGCCTCGACCCCGTCGAGCCGGATCTCCCACACCGAGGCCTGCAACCGGTCGGCCAGTCCGCTCGTGTGTGCCTCGACGGAGTCGATCACATCGAGCCCGGCCGGCAGCGACTCGTCGAGCAGTTCGCGAAGCTTGTCCGGATCACGGCGCTCGGCGAGCTGGATCTCCAGGTACTCGGCCTCGCTGCCCGTACCGGTCGGGGCGGCGTTGGCGTACGACACCTTGGGGTGCGGGGTGAAACCCGCCGAGTAGGCCATGGGGACCTCGGCGCGGCGCAGCGCCCGCTCGAAAGCGCGCTGGAAGTCGCGGTGGCTGGTGAACCGGAGGCGGCCGCGCTTGGTGTAGCGCAGTCGGATGCGCTGCACCGCCGGTGCGGGCGGCGGGCCTTCGGGCTGTCGCTTGCCCAGTGTCGTTCAGTCCTTCGTGAGTGCGGTCGTACTGCTACCAAGAGTACGTGCCGCGCGGGCCCCGGGTTCCCGGCGGGGCGACGCCGCCTCGGTCCGCCGCTGCGGTGCGGGGGCGCCGAACAGGGCGCGCCGGATCTCCCTGCGGGTCTGCCGCACGGTCTCGCGGGCGCTGCGCAGCGCCCGCCGGACCGGCCGCCAGACACCGTCCCTGAGGACATGGCCCACCGGCGTGAGCACATGGCGGTACACCCAGCGCAGCGGCTCGACGAAGAGCCGGCGCAGCACCGTCCCCAGGAACCGGCCGACGGCCCGCGAGACCATCCCAGCGATCCGACAGCAGTGCCCGATCGCGTCCCCGACCTCGCGGACGACCACCGTCACCACGACGGCCAGCGCCCTGCCGACCGGCGCGAGGACGTACTGCCACAGGGCGACGGCCGGCACCACCACAATCCACCGGACGAGTGCGGCCAGCACCGCGGCGACACCCCTCGCCACCCAGGCGATCCCCCGCCCGAGCGGCGCCAGCACATACGTGTACAGCCACTGAGCCGGCGCCACGATCAGCCACCGCACCAACCACCCCAGCACCGCACCCAACCCCCGCGCCAGCCACACCACCCCGGCACCCAGCCCCCGCATTACCCACGCAATCCCCCGCCCCACCGGCGCGAGCACATACGTGTACAGCCACTGAGCCGGCACCACCACCAACCACCGCACCAACCACCCCAGCACCGCACCCACCCCGCGGACCAGCCACACCACCCCGGCACCCAGCCCCCGCACCACCCAGCCGATCCCCCGCCCCACCGGCACCAGCACCTGGCGCCACAGCCACACCAGCGGCGCGACGATCAGCGTCCGCCAGGCCCAGCCGAGCGGGATCACCACGAGGGTGCGCCAGGCCCATGCCACGGGCCGTACGACGAGGGTGCGCCACAGCCAGGCCAGACCTCGGCCCAGTGGGCGCAGCACGGTCCGGTCGACGGCCCTGGCGGCGACGACCAGGGCGTCCCAGACCAGACGTACCGGTACCACGAGGACCAACACCACGATCCGCACCGGAAGGCGGACCACCGTGGTGACACAGCCCTCGCCGGGCTCATGGCGTGCATAACGGTCCGGTTCCATACGGCTCCCCCTGCCGTCGGTGCCTCAGATGTGCTCGTCGGCCTGCTGTCGCCGGGCGTGGATCCAGTAGCGCAGCTTCTCGTCCCGCTGGTCCTCGAACACCCCGCCGCAGGCCTCGATGACCCTACGCGACCCGGCGTTTGTGTCATCACAGGTCACCAGCACCGGATCGAGGGCCAGTTCCTGATGGGCATACGGGAGCGCGGCGCGCAGCATCGCGGTGGCATGCCCGCGGCGGCGGGCGGAGGGCCGTACCGCGTAGCCGATGTGGCCGCCGTAGGCGAGGAGGCTGCCGGTCAGACGGTGCCGAAGGGCGATCCGCCCCAGATAGGTCTCCCCCTCCACCCACCACAGCGTGGTCACGGGCACCGCACCATCGGCCCGTTCGTCGTACGAGGTGCCGCCGATCATGCCGACATACTCGGCGAAGCCGTCGACGGACGCCCAGCGGGCGCGCCAAGTCCTCAGCTCACGCCCCAGGTTGGAGTGCGGGGACCGGTCCGCACCCTCGGCGCGGAATTCGTCCATCGCGTCGAGAAAGGAGGCATGGACGTCGACGGTGGGGGCGATCAACTGCGGTGACATCGCCTCATTGTGCGGGGAAACGCGACGCCCCGGCGCCGCGGGGTGCGGACACCGGGCCGAAAGCGCTTACGGAAGGGGCTATTCGACGACCGTCAGCGGGGTGTCTCGAACCGCACCCACAGGTGACCAACCCTACTGACACACACCAGACACAACCTCGACCGGGCAGCGGTCCCCCACCGACAAGAGGCAACGCGAACCGGCTGACATCAAACTGCTCACGCGATCAAGTTGCACGCCCGGTACGCCCGAGAGACCGTCGTAAGAGCGCATATCCGTCCGTTTGCAGCAGCGGGAGGGGCGGACAAGGCACCACGGAAAAGGGGAGCGCCATGAGCACCCAGCAGCCCCAGGATCCTCAGAACTGGTCTCCTCAGCAGCAGTACCCGCCGGGCCAGTATTCTCCGTATCCGCAATACCAGCCACAGCCAACGAGCGGTAAAGCTGTGGCTTCCATGGTTACCGGAATCGCGTCTCTCATCATTCCTTTCATAGGAATCGTGACGGGACCCCTGGCAATTATCTTGGCCAACAGAGCGCGCAGCGAGATACGGCGCACCGGACACAAGGGCGATGGCCTGGCCATAACCGGGCTGGTGACCGGCATCATCGGCTGCGTCGGCTACGCAATCTTCGTGGTGCTCCTCATCATCGGCGCAGCAACTGGACCGTGACGAGGGGACACAGAACCAAGAGAGTGAGGATGCTTCGGCCTTCTTGCCGTGTCCCGCCCTAGCCCTGGCTATCTGCTCTGTGCGCCGAGGCCCTGGGGACGGCAGCGCCTCTCTTCCTCGCCGCCGTCCCCAGGGCCTCTACGATGCGCCGCAACGCCTCGCTCAGGTCAGCCCGCGTTCGAACTGGCCGCAGGCTTGTTCACCGTCAGCGGCAGCAGCTTCTTGCCCGTGGGGCCGATCTGGATCTCGGTGTCCATCTGGGGGCAGACGCCGCAGTCGAAGCACGGGGTCCAGCGGCAGTCGTCGACCTCGGTCTCGTCGAGGGCGTCCTGCCAGTCCTCCCAGAGCCAGTCCTTGTCGAGACCGGAGTCCAGGTGGTCCCAGGGCAGGACCTCCTCGTACTCCCGCTCACGGGTGGTGTACCAGGCGACGTCCACGCCGAACTCCGGCAGCGCCTTCTCCGCGGCCCGCATCCAGCGGTCGTAGGAGAAGTGCTCGCGCCAGCCGTCGAAGCGGCCGCCGTCCTCGTAGACGGCGCGGATGACCGCACCGATGCGGCGGTCACCGCGCGAGAGCAGGCCCTCGACGATGCCGGGCTTGCCGTCGTGGTAGCGGAAGCCGATGGAGCGGCCGTACTTCTTGTCGCCGCGGATCTTGTCGCGGAGCTTTTCGAGCCGGGCGTCGGTCTCCTCGGCGGAGAGCTGCGGGGCCCACTGGAAGGGGGTGTGCGGCTTGGGGACGAAGCCGCCGATGGAGACCGTGCAGCGGATGTCGTTGGACCTGGAGACCTCGCGGCCCTTGGCGATGACCTTGGTCGCCATGTCGGCGATCTGGAGCACGTCGTCGTCGGTCTCGGTGGGCAGACCGCACATGAAGTACAGCTTCACCTGGCGCCAGCCGTTGCCGTAGGCGGTGGCGACGGTCCGGATCAGGTCCTCTTCGGAGACCATCTTGTTGATGACCTTGCGGATCCGCTCCGAGCCGCCCTCGGGCGCGAAGGTCAGACCCGAGCGACGGCCGTTGCGCGTCAGCTCGTTGGCGAGGTCGATGTTGAAGGCGTCGACGCGGGTGGAGGGCAGCGAGAGGCCGATCTTGTCTTCCTCGTACCGGTCGGCGAGGCCCTTGGCGATGTCGCCGATCTCGGTGTGGTCCGCGGAGGACAGCGACAGCAGGCCGACCTCCTCGAATCCCGTGGCCTTCAGGCCCTTGTCGACCATCTCGCCGATGCCGGTGATGCTTCGCTCCCGAACGGGACGCGTGATCATGCCGGCCTGGCAGAAACGGCAGCCGCGGGTGCAGCCACGGAAGATCTCGACCGACATCCGCTCATGGACGGTCTCGGCCAGGGGGACGAGCGGCTGCTTGGGGTAGGGCCACTCGTCGAGGTCCATGACGGTGTGCTTGGAGACCCGCCACGGGACGCCGGAGCGGTTGGGCACGACGCGGGAGATCCGGCCGTCGGCCAGGTACTCGACGTCGTAGAACTTGGGGACGTAGACGCTGCCGGTCCTGGCGAGGCGGAAGAGGAGCTCGTCGCGCCCGCCGGGGCGGCCCTCGTTCTTCCAGGCGCGGATGATCTCGGAGATCTCCAGCACCGCCTGCTCGCCGTCGCCGACCACCGCGCAGTCCAGGAAGTCCGCGATCGGCTCGGGGTTGAAGGCGGCATGGCCGCCGGCGAGGATCAGCGGGTGCTCGTCGGTGCGGTCCTTGGACTCCAGCGGGATGCCGGAGAGGTCCAGGGCGGTGAGCAGGTTGGTGTAGCCGAGCTCGGTGGAGAAGGAGACGCCGAGCACGTCGAAGGCGCTGACCGGGCGGTGCCCGTCGACCGTGAACTGCGGGACGTGGTGCTCGCGCATCAGCGCTTCGAGGTCCGGCCACACGCTGTACGTACGCTCGGCGAGCACGCCCTCCTGCTCGTTGAGGACCTCGTAGAGGATCATGACGCCCTGGTTGGGCAGACCGACCTCGTACGCGTCCGGGTACATGAGCGCCCAGCGCACATCGCAGCTCTCCCAGGGCTTGACCGTGGAATTGAGCTCTCCACCGACGTACTGGATGGGCTTCTGCACATGCGGGAGCAGGGCCTCGAGCTGTGGGAAGACCGACTCGGCAGACATCTCGAACCTTCGTGAGCTGGCAGGGGCGACTCTCAAGCGTAACCCGGCCGGAACCGCCCCTTGTACGGCGAACGGATCACCTGCGCAGGGCGGCCCGCAGCCTGGCCCGTGAGGCCTTCTTCCACACCGCGGGCAGCTCCCGCTCCCGGTCGGCCGCCAGGGCCTCCTCACGGCCGTGGAGGAGGCCGTAGGTGAAGCCGGCCTCACCGGCCTGCTGGGCCTGGGTCGCCAGCTCGCGCAGGGCGCCACGGGCCACCACGCTGTCCTGGTGGTCGCCCAGCAGCTGCTGCACCCGCTTGGTGCGCTTGGCGAACTTCTTCGCCGGGCGGCCGAGCGCCGGACGGGCCGCCTCCGCCGCGTAACGGGTCCGCTTGGCCGCCTTGCGGGCGCCGTGCAGCGCCTCGTCCCGCCGCTGCCCGACGGGCGCGTCCAGCGCGGCCTCCACCCGGCGGGCCAGCCGCCGGTAGTCCTTCAGCACGGCCCGGGCCACCACGTCGGACGCCGGGCGGGCGGCGGCCGGGAGCAGCGGCGGCGCTTCCAGGAAGGCGTGCAGGGTCTTCAGCAGCGCGAGGTAGCGGTCGCCGTCCAGTACTTCGATCACCTGGCTCCGTGAACCCGCCCGGCGCCGCTGTGACCAGGTGTGCAGCCGGGCCGCCACCGGGCCGAGGCAGAGCGGCACGGGCACCCCGGCCAGCGCCTGCTGGAACCGTTCGGTCAGTACCTCACGGTCCCGGTCCACCCCCAACTCCGCCGCCAGCCACTTGAGTTCGACGCCGATCTGCTCGGTGACGGAGCGGTCGAGGACCTTGGTGTACGAACGGAAGGCGCTGCGCAGCCGGCGGGTGGCGACCCGCATCTGGTGTACCGAGTCGGGCAGATCGCGCCGTACCGCCGGATCGAGTTCGATGATCACGCGGATCTGCTCGCGGACATAGCGCAGGACGACATCACCGGCGGTGCGCCCCTGCTTGCCGGACCCCTTGGACGCCCCGGACTTCTTGGACGCCCCGGACTTCTTGGTCTTCCCCGAACCCTTGGGCCTCGCTGACCCCTTGGCCTTCCCGGCCCCGTCGGCGTCGCGCTTCCCCGCCGGCCCGGCGTCCGCCCGTCCCGTCTCCACCAGCGCCCGGGCCAGCTTCGAGGCCGCCGCCGCGGGGCGCGCGCCCGCCGTGGCCAGCGCCCGGCCGATCTCGTCCAGCAGTGCGGTGTCCCCGCCGCCGTCCCCGGCCAGCTCCACCTCGATCTCGCGCCACCGCGCCTCGCCGGGCCCCGTCCCGGGCGCCCCGGCCTTCGCCCGCTGCGCCGCCCCGACCTCGTCGGCCCGCCGCGCCCACACCTCGTCCACCGCCACCTCCGCCAGCGGCGCCCCCTCGGCGTCCTGGAGCACCCGGACCGCGCGCCGGGTGCTCAGCCGTATGACGGGGACCAGCTCCCGGTCCAGCACCCGGGACCGTACGAGCGTGGTCAGCTCGGCGGGCGGGGTGCCGGACAGCGGCGCCCGCACCTCATCGCGCACTCCGGGTCCGACCGGCAGCTTCAGATGCCAGCCGGCGTCCTTGCCGCCGGTGCGCCGGCGCAGGGTGATGCCGTCCGCGGCGAGGCGCTGGTCGGCGGTGTCGTAATAGAGGGCGTCCAGGGCCTCGACGCCCTGTTCCACCACGGTCGCGACCCGGTCGATACCGGCCAGGTCGGGCAGCTGTGTGTCGTCGTCGGCCTCGTACTTCCGCTCGATCTCCCGCACGGTGTCCGCCATGTCTCGAATCTAGTCAGCGGCTCCGGCGAGGACCACCCTTCGCGCCCGGCCCTCCGCGGGACTCCGTCATCCGGAAGAGCGGTGGCATTCGCCACGCAAGGTGGCTTACGGTGTGTCACGAAGCGTCCACGCAGAGTGGCGAACCGCTCACGGCGTGGCACATGGCGCTCACTCGACCCTTCGGGGAGGGAGACCCCCGTGCACCCGCACACCGCATCCGTCGCCCGCAAGCCGATCCATGTCTCGACGGGCGCCCGCCCGTTCCTGCTGGCGGCGCCGAGCAGACCCACCACCCCGAAGGTCGCCCGCGACTTCGTACGGGCCGTACTGCTGCGCACTCCGCTCACCCCGCTGCTGGACACCGCGGTGCTGCTCGCCTCGGAGGCGGTGACCCGCTCGCATCTGCGGACCCCGCGCTCGGCGGAGCTCCTGCTGTGGATCCTGACGGCCGGGCACGGGCTGCGGATCAGCGTGCACGACGAGGGACCGGCCCGCCTCCCGGCGCAGACCGCCGCGGCCCCGGACGGGACGCCGGATGCGCCGGTGGCCGATGAGCCGGAGACCGGTCGCGGTCTGCTGCTCATCGGCCACCTCGCCGACGACTGGGGCACCGCGCCCCTGGCGGGCGCCCCGCGGTCCCCCTCGCTGTGGTTCGAGCTGTACGCGGAGCGCTGACGCGGCGTCAGCGGGACGCCGACAGGGGCCGCCCCACACGGATCGACTGGAGCAGCCCTATGGCGATCCAGACCGCGAACATGGACGTGCCGCCGTACGAGACGAACGGCAGCGGAAGACCGGTCACCGGCATGATGCCGAGCGTCATGCCGATGTTCTCGAAGGACTGGAAGGCGAACCAGGCGATGATGCCGGCGGCCACGATCGTGCCGTAGAGCTCGGTGGACTCGCGGGCGATCCGGCAGGCCCGCCACAGGACGATGCCGAGCAGCAGGATGATCAGGCCCGCGCCCAGGAATCCCAGCTCCTCGCCGGCGACGGTGAAGATGAAGTCCGTCTGCTGCTCGGGGACGAACTGACCGGTGGTCTGGCTGCCGTGGAAGAGGCCGGAGCCGGTCAATCCGCCGCCGCCGATCGCGATCCGGGCCTGGTTGGTGTTGTAGCCGACGCCGGCCGGGTCGAGGCTGGGGTTGGCGAACGCGGCGAAGCGGGCGATCTGGTAGGCGTCCAGCAGCCCGAGCTGCCAGATGGCGACGCAGCCGACGACGCCGGTGCCCGCCAGGCCGAGGATCCAGCGGTTGGAGGCGCCGGAGGCAAGCAGGACGCCGAGGATGACCGCGCCCAGCACCATGACCGAGCCCAGGTCGGGCATCAGCATGATGATCACGACCGGGACGGCGGCCAGGCCCAGGGCCTGGACGACGGTGCGGTGGTCGGGGTGCGGGCGGTCGCCCGCGTCGACCCGGGACGCCAGGATCATCGCCATCCCGAGCGCGATGGTGATCTTGGCGAACTCGGCGGGCTGCAACGAGAAGCCGCCGGGGATCGCCAGCCAGGACCGCGAGCCGTTGATGGTGGCGCCGAGCGGGGTCAGCACCAGCACGGCGAGCACCACCGACAGGGCGTACAGCACGGGGACCGCCCCGCGCAGGGTGCGGTGGCCGAGCCAGATCGTGCCCCCGGCGAGGGCCAGGCCGATGCCGACGTTGAGCAGATGGTGCAGGAAGAAGTAGTACTCGTCGCCCTTGTTGAGCTCGGTGCGGTTGCGAGTGGCGGAGAAGACCAGCAGCGAGCCGATGAGCGAGAGCAGCAGACAGGACGACAGCAGTATCCAGTCCAGCTTGCGCAGCACCGAGTCCCGCGCGGTCAGCTTGCCCCAGGTGCCGAGCTCGGGGGTGTAGCGCCGGACGGAGAACGCCCGGGAGGTGCGACTGGTCGTCACTGTGGGCTCCCCGAGGGTGACGGCGACGGCAGGACGTACGGCTTGATGGGCTGAGCCTGGATCGTGCCGTCCTTCTCGATCTTGGGGAGGGACGCCTGCGGCTTGGGGAGCAGGGCGCGCTTCGGGTCGATATCGCCCTTCTCGTTGAGTCCGTACAGCGCGTTGTAGATGTTGCGGACGGCCGGGCCGGAGGCACCGGAGCCGGTACCACCCTGGGAGATCGTCATGACGATCGTGTAGTCCTTGGTGTACGTCGCGAACCACGAGGTGGTCTGCTTGCCGTAGACCTCGGCGGTACCCGTCTTGGCGTGCATCGGGATCTTGTCCTGCGGCCAGCCCTGGAAGCGCCAGGCGGCGGTACCGCGGGTGGCCACACCGGCCAGCGCGCTGTCGATCTGCCGGAGCGTCCCGGGAGAGTCGGGCAGCTTGCCGTGCGGCTTGGGCTTGATCATCTTGATGTGCTTGCCGTCCGGGCTGACGATCGCCTTGCCGACGGTCGGGTCGTAGAGCGTGCCGCCGTTGCTGAGCGCGGCGTAGATCGTCGCCATCTGGATCGGGGTGACGAGGGTGTCGCCCTGGCCGATGGCGTAGTTGATCGAGTCGTAGGCGTGCAGCTTCATGCCTTCGAGGCAGCCTTCGCGGGCGAGCTTGGTGCCGAAGTCCTTCTTCTTCGGCCAGGCCTTGGCCTGCTCGCACCAGCCGGCCTTGTTGGCCTCCCAGAAGTCGTGCTTCCACTTGCGGTCGGGGACCCGGCCGCGGACCTCGTTGGGCAGGTCGATGCCGGTCTCCTTGCCCAGGCCGAACTGGTGGGCGGTCTTGTAGAACCAGTCGTGGGCGTGCTTCTTCGGCTTGTCCCCGCCGTCCTTCTTCCACTCCTCGTGCGAGAGCCGGTAGAAGACGGTGTCGCAGGAGACCTCCAGGGCACGGCCCAGGCTGATGTCGCCGTGGCCCTCACCCTCGAAGTTCTTGAAGACCTGGCCGCCGATGCTGTACGAGCTGGTGCACGGGTAGTGGCCGTCGAAGTCGTAGCCGGCGTTGATCGCGGCCGTGGTCGAGATGACCTTGAAGATCGAGCCGGGGGCGGCCTGTCCCTGGATGGCGCGGTTGAGCAGCGGGTAGTTGGACTTCTTTCCGGTGAGGCGGGCGTAGTCCTTGCCGGAGATCCCGCCGACCCAGGCGTTGGGGTCGTAGGAGGGGTTGGAGGCCATCGCCACCACCCGGCCGGTCTTGGCCTCCATGACGACCACGGCGCCCGAGTCCGCCTTGTAGTTGGTGCCGGTGTTCCTGTCGTGCACCTTACGGGCGTCCTTCATGGCCTGGTCGAGCTGCTTCTCCGCTATGGCCTGCACACGCGCGTCGATGCTGGTGATCACGCTCGAACCGGCCTGGCCCTTGTCGTTCTGGGCCTGGCCGATGACCCGGCCGAGGTTGTCGACCTCGTAGCGGGTGACCGCGGCCTTGCCGCGCAGGTAGTTGTCGTACTGGCGCTCCAGCCCGGACCGGCCGATCTGGTCGGAGCGCAGGAACGGCGAGTTGGTGTTCTTGGCCTTGTTGATCTCCTCGTCGGTGACCGGGGAGAGGTAGCCGAGGACCTGGGCGGTGTTGGCGTCACCGGGGGCGGCGTAGCGGCGTACGGCGGTGGGCTCGGCGCTGATGCCGGGGAAGTCCTCGGCGCGTTCGCGGATCTGGAGGGCCTGCTGGGTGGTGGCCTCGTCGGTGATCGGGATCGGCTGGTACGGCGAACCGTTCCAGCACGGCTGCGGGGTCTTGGAGTCGCACAGCCGGACCTTGTTGCGGATCTCCTGCGCGGACATACCGAGCACCTTGGCGAGCCGGCCGAGCACCGCCTTGCCGTCGTCCTTCATCTTCAGCAGGGCGGTACGGCTGGCGGAGACGACCAGACGGGTCTGGTTGTCGGCCAGCGGCACCCCGCGGGCGTCGAGGATGGAGCCGCGGGTGGCGGGGTCGACGACCTGCTGGACGTGGTTGCTCCGGGCCTCGTTGGCGTACTCCTGGCCGTTGCGGATCTGGAGGTACCAGAGCCGCCCGCCGAGGGTCAGCAGCAGGGAGAAGACCAGGATCTGGATCGCGATGAGCCGGACCGTGACGCGGGAGGTCCGGGTCTCCGGAAGGTTGCTCACAGCCGCTTGACCCCCTTGATGCGGCCCACCTTGTCACGGGCCGACTTGCCGAGCAGTCCGCCGCGCTGGCTGCCGATCCGGGCCCCGGGGCGGACGGACTTCATGGCGCCGCGGCTGGCCTTGAGGCCGGTGCCGGTGGTGAGCCAGCCGTAGCCGGCGTCACGGCCGCCGGCCGTGCCACTCGGACTGGTGCCGTCGCCGACCAGCGCCTCATGGTCCGTTCTGCGTGCCAGCGCCATCACCAACGGGACGGTGAAGGGGGCCAGCAGCAGGTCGTAGAGGGTGGCGCTGAGCAGCAGTCCGACCAGGCCGACGTGCCGGGCGGCGGTGTCGCCGACGAGCGAGCCGACGCCGGCGTACATCAGCGTCGAGCCGACCGCGGCGCCGAGGACGACCATGAGCGGCAGGGTCGCCGAGCGGTGCTGGCCGGAGTCCGGCTTGGTCAGGCCGGCGACGTAGCCGATGATGCACAGCACCAGCGCATAGCGGCCGATGGCGTGGTCGGACGGCGGCGCGACATCGGCCAGCAGCCCGGCGAAGAAGCCGATCAGCGAGCCGGAGACATGGCCGTAGACCAGGGCCAGCCCGACGACGACGAGCAGCAGCAGGTCCGGTACGGCGCCGGGCAGTTGGAGCCGCGCGAGGATGGTGACCTGGATGACGAGGGCGACGACCACCAGCGGGGCCGAGAGCAGGATCCGGTTGATGCGCATCGGTCAGCTCCTGGGGGAAGCGCTCGCGGAGGGGGTGGCCGTGACGGTGACCGTCGGTGTCGGCTTGGGCTTCGCGGGCGCGGGCGGCAGGACGGTGTCGCGCGGGTCCTGCCGGGGCGGCTGGACGACGACGCCGACGATGTCGAGCTGGGAGAAGGAGACGAAGGGCCGGACCTGGAGGGTGCGGGTCAGATCGCCGTTGGACGGCTCGACCTTGACGACCCGGCCCACGGGCACACCGGGCACGAACGGCTTGTCCCTGCTGGAGCCGAAGGTGACCAGCCGGTCGCCCCGCTTGACCGCGGCCCGTCCGTTGAGGAGCTGAACGCGCAGCGAGCGGACGCCCTGCCCGTTGGCGAAGCCGATCTCGTTGGTCTTCTCCATACGGGTGCCGACGGTGAAGTCGGGGTCGGCGGCCAGCAGCACGGTGGAGGTCTCGGCGCCGACGGTGGTGACCCGGCCGACCAGGCCGTCGCCGTTGAGCACCGTCATATCGCGGGCGATGCCGTCGCGGCGGCCGGCGTCGATGGTGACGGTCCAGGAGAAGCCCTGGGCCGAGCCGATCGCGATGACCTGCGCGCCCTTGATGGCGTACTGACCGGTGCCCGCGGTCTTGAGGATCTTGTCGAGCTCGGCGGCGCGGCTGCGATTGCGGTCGGAGGAGCCCAGCTTGGCCTTGAGCGCCTCGTTCTCATGCTCCAGTTCGGCGATCCGGCTGTGCCGCCGGCCGGAGTCGCGTACCGCGCCCACCGCGTTGCCGACCGGGTTGACGACGCGGGCGACGCCGCTCTCGACCGGGCCGAAGGCGGAGGCGGCGGCCTGCCGGACGCCGTCGAGCGGGGACTGTTCGCCGCCGCGGATATCGACCGTGATCAGCGCGAACGCGATCGCGACCAGCAGCACCAGCAGCAGCCGGCTCTCTCGTGTGTCCCTCACGTGCGGCGGCCGTGTCCTTCCTCGTAGGACCGGCCGGCTGCGGGCCCCGCCGGTCTCGTTCGGGAGTTGAGCGTTGTGCCTTGTTGTGACGGTGGCGATGGCGAGGGGGGAAACGTCAGCGCACCGTATCTGTCGGGCTGTTGTGCCTGTATATCAACGATCCGTGGAGACGATCCGTGGTGGCGGATGCGTCTGCACGGTCCGTATCGGTGGCCCGCGGGCGAATCGGCTGATTTCGCCATGGTGCCCGACGGCCGCGGACGCCGCATGACGGCCGCGGCGCGGGTCGGGACGCGGGCCTGCTACCTGCGCGGCTGGGAGTCGAGGACCTGCTGAAGCGCCTCGAACTCCTCGACGCACTTGCCGGAACCGAGCGCGACGGAGTCGAGCGGGTCCTCGGCGATGTGGATGGGCATTCCGGTCTCGCGGCGCAGCCGCTCGTCGAGGCCGCGGAGCAGGGCGCCGCCTCCGGTGAGCACGATGCCGCGGTCCATGACATCACCGGACAGCTCCGGCGGGCACTTGTCGAGGGTCGTCTTGACCGCGTCGACGATGGAGTTGACCGGCTCCTCGATGGCCTTGCGGACCTCGGCGGCCGAGATGACGACGGTCTTGGGCAGACCGGAGACCAGGTCGCGGCCGCGGATCTCGGTGTGCTCGTCCTGTTCGAGGTCGTACGCCGAGCCGATGGTGATCTTGATGCTCTCGGCGGTGCGCTCGCCCAGCAGAAGGCTGTACTCCTTCTTGATGTGCTGGATGATCGCGTTGTCGAGCTCATCGCCGGCCACCCGGATGGACTGCGCGGTGACGATGCCGCCGAGCGAGATGACCGCGACCTCGGTCGTACCGCCGCCGATGTCCACGACCATGTTGCCGGTGGCCTCGTGGACCGGCAGACCGGACCCGATCGCGGCGGCCATCGGCTCCTCGATGATGTGCACCTGGCGCGCGCCGGCCTGGGTCGAGGCCTCGATGACCGCGCGGCGCTCAACTCCGGTGATACCGGAGGGAACGCACACCACGACCCGGGGCCGCGCCAGATAGCGCCGCTTGTGGATCTTGAGGATGAAGTAGCGGAGCATCCGCTCGGTGATCTCGAAGTCGGCGATCACACCGTCCTTCAGGGGCCGTACGGCGACGATGTTGCCGGGCGTGCGCCCGATCATCTTCTTCGCCTCAGCACCCACCGCGAGGATGCCGCCGGTGTTGGTGTTGATGGCCACGACCGACGGTTCGTTGAGGACGATTCCGCGGCCCCTGACGTACACCAGCGTGTTGGCGGTCCCGAGGTCGACAGCCATGTCACGGCCGATGAACGACATGTTGTTCCCCATGAGGATACGTCTGGCCTTCCCAACTGGAGCGAATGCTTACTGGAGGTCGGCAGGAGGTGATGCGCTGTGAGGCGCGGAAGCCTCCATCGTAGTTCGTAGTGCGCCCACTCGAACACGTCGGGAGGCTGTTCCGCCATTGTCAGCCGTACACGCACCCGCCCCCCTTAATGGTGACGTCGTGTCGCGGTGATGCGTTCCCCCGATCGAGTTTCATACACCAAAGGGCGACCGATGATTTTGTCGGTCGCCCCTGGTCACGGGGGGTTTACAGCTGATGATGCGTCAGGAAATCCCAGGGAAGAAAATCTTGATCTCACGCTCGGCGGACTCTTCGGAATCCGATGCATGGATCAGATTCTCCCGGGTGATCGTTCCGAAGTCCCCACGAATGGACCCACTCGGCGCGGCAATCGGGTCAGTCGGACCGGCCAGCGCCCGCACGCCTTCGATCACCCGCTCACCCTCGACGACCATCGAAACGACCGGTCCGGAGGACATGAAGTCGACCAGCGGCTCGTAGAAGGGCTTGCCGACATGCTCGGCATAGTGCTGCTCGAGGACCTCGCGGTCCAGGCTGCGCAGCTCCAGCGCGCTGATCGTCCAGCCGGCCTTCTTCTCGATACGGCCGATGATCTCGCCGATCAGGCCGCGCTTGACGGCGTCGGGCTTGAGGAGGACGAGGGTGCGCTGGCTCACGAAGGGACTCCCTGGATATGAAGGTCGGTCAGCGGGTGCCCTGAGGTTACAGGGCCGTATCCAGGCCGTACGCTGCCGGGTACGGCGCCGCATCCGGCCACCCGCGGCTCAGCCCACGGTCGGCGCCTCGGCCACCCAACGGGCCTTCGCCGCATCGATCTTGCGGCCGAAGTGGACCGAGGCCCACCACAGGGCCGCGAAGACCGTGCCGAGGAAGAACATCGTCGGGACGACGAAGCCGCTGGCGATCAGGGCGAGCTGGAGCAGCCAGCCGAGCTGGACGCCGCCGGGGCGGGTCAGCATGCCGCACAGCAGGATGCTCAGCAGCATCGCGATCCCGCTCACCGTCCAGATCGTGGCCGTCGGCAGCTCGGTCATCTGCATCGCCACCAGCCCGGCGAAGCCGATCACGAAGAATTCCCCTATCAGGGTGCTGGCACACAGCGTGCGCATGATCAGCTCCTCCCCAGCAGCAGCCGGGCCTCGCCGACCGTGATCACCGAACCGGTCACCAGCACACCCGCTCCGGAGAACTCGCCCTCTTCCTCCGCGAGGGTGATCGCCGCCTCCAGGGCGTCATCGAGCCGCGGCTCGACCTGGACCCGCTCGGCGCCGAAGACCTCGACCGCGACCGCGGCCAGCTCATCAGGATCCATCGCACGATGGCTGGAATTACGCGTCACCACGATCTCGGCGAAGATCGGCTCGAAGGCCTCCAGGAAGCCCCGGACGTCCTTGTCGTCGCTGGCGCCGACGACGCCCACCAGACGGCTGAAACCGAACGCCTCGGTGACCGCCTCGGCCGCGGCCTGCGCGCCCGCCGGGTTGTGCGCGGCGTCCAGCACGACCGTCGGGCTGCGCCGGACGACCTCCATCCGGCCCGGCGAGGCGACCGCGGCGAACGCGGAGCGGATGGTGTCGATGTCGAGCGTACGGGCGTGCTCCGAACCGACGCCGAAGAACGCCTCGACCGCGGCGAGCGCCACCGCGGCGTTGTGCGCCTGGTGGGCGCCGTACAGCGGCAGGAAGATCTCGGGGTACTCGCCGCCCAGCCCGCGCAGCGTCAGCATCTGGCCGCCGACCGCGACCTCACGGGAGAGCACCCCGAACTCCATGCCCTCACGGGCGACCGTGGCATCGACCTCGACCGCGCGCTTGAGCATCACCGACGCCGCGTCCACCGGCTGCTGGGCCAGCACCACCGTGGCGTCCTTCTTGATGATCCCGGACTTCTCCCCGGCGATCTGCTCGGGCGTCTCCCCCAGCCGGTCGGTGTGGTCCAGCGCGATCGGGGTGATCACGGCGACATCGCCGTCGATGACGTTCGTCGCGTCCCAGGTGCCGCCCATGCCGACCTCGACGACCGCGATGTCCACCGGGGCGTCCGCGAAGGCGGCGAACGCCATCGCCGTCAGCACCTCGAAGAACGACAGCCGGTACTCCTGCTGGGAGTCGACCATCTCCACATACGGGGCGATGTCCCGGTACGTCTCGATGAAGCGCTCGGCGGAGATCGGGCTGCCGTCCAGGCTGATCCGCTCGGTGACGGACTGGACGTGCGGGCTGGTGTAGCGGCCGGTGCGCAGGTCGAAGGCGCCCAGCAGGGACTCGATCATGCGGGCGGTGCTGGTCTTGCCGTTGGTGCCCGTGATGTGGATGGACGGGTAGGCCCGCTGGGGGGAGCCGAGGATGTCCAGCAGCGCCTCGATGCGCTGGACCGACGGGTCGAGCTTGGTCTCGCCCCAGCGTCCTGCCAGCTCCTCCTCGACGGCGCGCAGCGCGCGGTCGACCTCCGGGTCGGCCGGCCGGGCGGGAATCGGGTCCCCCTGCGGCGGGCCGGCCTGGGCGCGCAGGGTCCGGCTGCCGGCCTCGATCACCGCCAGGTCAGGGTCACGGTCGGTCTCCGCCTCGACCAGCTCGTCGAAGGCATCGGTGGGGTCGGGGTCGTCGTTTCGAGGGCGCTCGCTCACGACGACAAGTCTACGAGGCACCTGTGACAGCGGTGCGCTGCGCTGCCCGGCACCGTCCTACGCCGCCTCCCGCCCCGGCTGCCGCCCCCGCCGGCCGCCTCCTACCGCAGCGCCGCCTGCATCATCGCCCGTGCGACGGGGGCCGCCAGCCCGTTGCCGGAGACCTCGTTGCGGGCCGCATGGCCGTCCTCGACCATCACGGCGACCGCCACCTGGCGCCCGCGCGCGTCCTGGGCGTACGAGACGAACCAGGCGTAGGGCGTACCGCTGTTGTCGACGCCGTGCTGGGCGGTACCGGTCTTGCCGCCGACGGTCAGTCCGCCGATCTTCGCGTTGCCGCCGGTGCCCTCGTCCACGACCGTCTGCATCGCCGACCGCAGCTGTGCGGCCGTACGCGCCGACGTGGCCCTGCCGTACGTCCGCGGGGCGTTCTGCTGCACGGTGGTGCCGCCCCCGTCGGTGAGCTTGTCGACCAGCTGCGGGCTCTTCAGCTCTCCCCCATTGGCGAGCGCCGAGACGACCATCGCCATCTGGAGCGGGGTCGCCTGGTCATCGAACTGGCCGATGCCGGAGAGCGCGGTCTGTGCCTGGTCCATGTCCGAGGGGTAGACGCTCTTGGCGGCGCGCACCGGGGTGTCCACCTTGCCGTCGTTGAAGCCGAACTTCTCGGCCTGCGCCTTCACCTTGTCCTTGCCCAGGTCGACGGCCATCTTGGCGAAGACGGTGTTGCAGGAGTACTGGAGCGCGGTGCGGAGGGTCGCGTTCTTGCAGGGTGCGGAAGCGCTCTCGTTCTTCAGCGTGGTGCGGGTGTGCGGGAGGGTGTACGGGTCGGGGCTGTCGGTGGGCTCGTCCACCGAGGAGTACAGGCCGTTCTCCAGCGCGGCCGCGGCGACCACCAGCTTGAACGTGGAGCCGGGCGGCAGCGGCTGCCGCAGCGCCCGGTTGACCTCGGGGTCGTCCGGGTCGGCGGACATCTTCTGCCAGGCCTTCTGGTCGGCCCCCGAGGACCCGGCGAACGTCCCGGGGTCGTACGACGGGGTGCTGACCATGCCCAGGATCCGCCCCGTGGCCGGGTCCATCGCCACGGCGGCGCCCTTCTTGCCGCCCAGCGCCCGGTAGCCGGCCTGCTGCACAGTGGCGTCGATGGTGGTGGCCACGTCGCCGCCCTTGGCCCTGGTGCGGGTCAGCGCGTCGGCGGGGCTCTGCAACCGGCTGTCGGAGCCGTCCAGGAGGTCGCCGTAGAGGCTCTCCAGCTGGTTGCTGCCGAAGATCTGCGAGGTGAAGCCGGTGACCGGGGCGTAGAGCGGGCCGTCCTTGTAGGTCCGCTGGTACCGGAGCGTGGAGGAGGTGGCCTTCGATCCGGTGACCGGCTCCCCGCCGACGAGGATGTTGCCCAGCGGCGCCGCGTACTTGCCGATCGCCACCCGCGGATTGTGCCGGTCCTCCTTGTAGTCACTGGCCTTTGCGCCCTGGATCCAGGTGGCCCAGCCCATCAGCGCCAGTATCAGGGCGAGGCAGAACACCGAGACCCGTCGCAGTGGCTTGTTCACGGTCGCGGCTCCTCGGTGCTGGACGTGCGGTGCGGCCGGAAATCCGGCATTCCGCACCCCACGGTGCCCCGGCATGATGAGAGCGCCATGAGAGCGCCCACCGCGAGCGGCCTTCCCGGTGGCCACGCCGTCAGCCTGCGGCCCCAGGGCACCTCGGGAACGCCGCAGGCCCCCCGCCCGTACGGACGAGGGGCCTGCGGCAAAGACCGGTGCTACGCCGTGGGCAGCGCCTCCAGCTGCGCGGTGATCCGGACGATGTCCGCCTCCGCGGCCGACAGCCGGCCGCGGATCTTCTCCACGACCTTCTCCGGCGCCTTGGCAAGGAACGCCTCGTTGCCGAGCTTGGCGGTGGCCTGCGCCTTCTCCTTCTCGGCGGCGGCCAGGTCCTTCGTCAGCCGCTTGCGCTCCGCCGCGACGTCGATCGCGCCGGACAGGTCCAGGGCGACCGTCGCACCCGCGACCGGCAGCGAGGCGGTGGCGCTGAAGCCCTCACCGGCCGGCTGGAGCCGGAGCAGCGAGCGCATCGCGGCCTCGTGGGCGGCCAGCGCCGTACCGGACAGGTCCAGCTGCGCCGGGACCTTCTGGCCGGGCTGGAGTCCCTGGTCGGAGCGGAACCGGCGGACCTCGGTGACGACCTGCTGAACGGTCTCGATCTCCCGCTCCGCGGCCGCGTCCCGGAAGCCACCCGGGGCGTCGGCCCCAGCAACGAGCACAGCCTTCGGCCAGTCGGCGATGACGACCGACTCACCGCCGGTCAGCGCCGTCCACAGGGTCTCCGTCACGAACGGCATGACCGGGTGCAGCAGCCGCAGCGTGACGTCCAGGACCTCGCCCAGCACCCGGCGCGAGGCGTCGGCGGCCGGGCCGCCCGCCATGAACGTGGTCTTGGACAGCTCGACGTACCAGTCGAAGACCTCGTCCCAGGCGAAGTGGAAGAGGGTGTCCGACAGCTTCGCGAACTGGTAGTCGTCGTAGTGCGCATCGACCTCGGCGACGACCGAGTTCAGCCGGGAGAGGATCCACCGGTCGGTCGCCGACAGCTGCTCGGCGGACGGCAGGTCGCCCTCGACGGTCGCACCGTTCATCAGCGCGAACCGGGTGGCGTTCCAGACCTTGTTGGCGAAGTTACGGGACCCCTGGACCCAGTCCTCACCGATCGGCACATCGACACCGGGGTTGGCGCCGCGCGCCAGCGTGAACCGGACGGCGTCCGATCCGTACGCGTCCATCCAGTCCAGCGGATTGACCGCGTTCCCGAACGACTTGGACATCTTCTTGCCGAACTGGTCACGGACCATGCCGTGCAGCGCGATGGTGTGGAACGGCGGGGTGCCGTCCATCGCGTAGAGCCCGAACATCATCATCCGGGCGACCCAGAAGAAGAGGATGTCGTAGCCGGTGACCATCACCGAGTTCGGATAGAACTTCTCGACGCTCGGCGTCTGCTCGGGCCAGCCGAGCGTGGAGAACGGCCACAGCCCGGAGGAGAACCAGGTGTCCAGAACGTCGGTGTCCTGGTGCCACCCGTCACCGCTCGGCGGCTCCTCGTCCGGTCCGACGCAGACGACCTCACCGTTCGGCCCGTACCAGACCGGAATGCGGTGACCCCACCACAACTGCCGTGAAATGCACCAGTCGTGGAGGTTGTCCACCCAGCCGAAGTACCGCGACTCCATCTCCTTCGGGTGGATCGCGACCTTGCCCTCGCGGACCGCGTCACCGGCGGCCTTCGCCAGCGGGCCGACCTTGACCCACCACTGCATCGACAGCCGGGGCTCGATGGTGGTCTTGCAGCGCGAGCAGTGCCCGACGGAGTGCGTGTACGGGCGCTTCTCGGAGACGATCCGGCCCTCGGCGCGCAGCGCACCGACGATGGTGCTGCGGGCCTCCAGGCGGTCCAGCCCCTGGAACGGCCCGTGCGCGGTGATGACCGCGTGCTCGTCCATGACGGCCAGGCTCGGCAGGCCGTGCCGCTGGCCGATCTCGAAGTCGTTCGGGTCGTGCGCCGGAGTGACCTTCACCGCACCCGTACCGAACTCCGGGTCCACATGCTCGTCCGCGACGACCGGAATCCGCCGCCCCGTGAGCGGCAACTCGATCTCGGTGCCGACGAGATGGGCGTACCGCTCGTCCTCGGGGTGAACGGCGACGGCGGTGTCGCCGAGCATCGTCTCCGCGCGCGTGGTGGCGACGACGATCGACGCGTCACCCTCCCCGTACCGGATCGACACCAGCTCGCCGTCGTCGTCCTGGTACTCCACCTCGATGTCCGAGATGGCGGTCAGACAGCGCGGGCACCAGTTGATGATGCGCTCGGCGCGGTAGATCAGCTCGTCGTCGTAGAGCCGCTTGAAGATCGTCTGGACGGCCTTGGACAGCCCCTCGTCCATCGTGAACCGCTCACGGGACCAGGCCACACCGTCGCCCAGGCGCCGCATCTGCCCCGAGATCTGCCCGCCGGACTCGCTCTTCCACTGCCAGACCCGCTCGACGAACGCCTCCCGCCCCAGGTCGTGGCGCGAAACGCCCTCCTTGGCGAGCTCGCGCTCAACGACGTTCTGGGTGGCGATACCGGCGTGGTCCATGCCCGGCTGCCACAGGGTCTCGTACCCCTGCATCCGCTTCCGCCGCGTCAGGGCATCGATGAGCGTGTGCTCGAACGCATGCCCGAGGTGCAGGGAGCCGGTGACGTTCGGCGGCGGAATGACGATCGTGTACGGCGGCTTGTCGCTCTTCTCGTCCGCCTCGAAGTAACCCCGCTCTACCCAGCGCTCGTACAGCGGCCCCTCTACATCGGCCGGCGTGTACTGAGTCGGCAGTTCGGGGGCGCTGTGGTTGCTCTGCTGAGTGTTCTCGGTCACGACGCACAGTGTACGGGCGCGCATGTAGCAGCTTCGAATCGGTTTCGCCCCCGGGGCAACGGCTGTCAGCCGCGTCGTACAGGATGTCGGAAGCGCATAAGCATCACAGAACTTCACACGCAGAACTTCAACTGTCTTCAGTTGTCACGAGGGGATCCGCTCCATGAGCTTCAACCAGCCGCCTCCGGGCCCGTACGGCCAGCAGCCCCAGCAGCCCGGCCCGTACGGCCAGCCGCAGCCGCCGGCCCCGCAGCCCGGCTACGGCTACCCCCAGCAGGGCGGCCAGGTGCCCCCGCAGCAGGGCTACGGCTACCCCCAGGCCCCTCAGGCTCCCCAGCAGGGCTACGGCTACCCCCAGCAGCCCGCCCAGCCCGCCTACGGCCAGCAGCCCCCGTACGGCGGCCAGCAGACCCCCTACGGAGTGATCCCCCAGGGCCCTGAGGAGTCGGGCGGCAACGGCAAGAAGATCGGCCTGATCGCGGGCGCGGTGGCGGCCGTCGCGGCAATCGGAGTGGGCGCGTACTTCGTGTTCGGGTCGGGCGGGGATGTGAAGCCTTACACGATCTCGCTGCCGGACAAGCTGCTGAGCGGGCAGTTCTCGAAGGCCCCCGGCGGCGGGGGAGCCGAGGACTTCGCCGGCGACAAGGAAGCCAAGGCGATGGGCATCACCAACGCCAAGGGCGTCAGGGGCAGCTACAAGGCCGCCGGCGGACTGACCATGAGCGTGTACGGCATCTACGGCACGATCGCCGACCCTGAGGGCACGGTGAGCCAGATGTTCGCCAAGGTCGACGAGAACCAGAAGAAGAACATGGGGAACGCCAAGGTCGAGGACGTCACCCCGACGACCGAGTACTCACCCAGTGACTTCGACGGCGCGGTGATGAAGTGCCGGACGCAGAAGCTCACGCTGTCGCAGAGCGGCGTCACCGTGCCCGTGAACGTCTCCACCTGCATCTGGGGAGACAACAGCGCCATCGGCGTCGTCACGATGGCGGCCGCGCCGTCGCCCTCCGGCCCCGCCACCGCCACCACGCCCGGCGCCGAGGAGCTCTCCGAGAAGACCGCCAAGATCCGCAACGAGGTCCGCAAGGAGAAGTAGCGGCACCGCTCGTGCGCCGTTGTGGGGGCGGCGGCACAGGCACCGCGGGCAGCGTCCGTAACGACACAGAGCCGTCCGGCAGCTGGGGAAGCTGCCGGACGGCTCTCGTTGGGCGCCTTTCACCCGACAAGGCGAATCAACAGTTCCGGCAGATCATTGGCCAAATCATCACACATGCGGGGGAGATGGGATTCACCAGCTGATACCTTCGCCTCGACCAATGATCAACAACGAGGGGGGCTGTCATGCGCAACTCAGTACGTCGCCTGGCCGCGGCGACCGGAGTCCTGGTGGCGGCAGGTGCACTGCCGATCGTCGCGAGCGCGCCGGCCCACGCCAGTACCGATGACTGCCAGAGGGTCGTGGCCTACGCCGGCTACAAGGTGGGGCCGAAGGTACATAATGCGTGCCGCCTCACGGGCGAAGGCAACATCATCGTGCGGGGCATGAACATCGCCATCTGCCAGACGAAGTTGAAGGTGATGGGCGTCAAGGAAACTGTGGCCGACGAGGCGTGCAAAAGGGGACTCGACTGAACTACTGACAGGCCTTAACGAGAAGACGCCCGGCAGCCGAGGAAGCTGTCGGGCGGTTCTCGCGTGTCTGCGGGGCGGGGCGCGGGCTACGCGCTCTTCTCCTGCGGCTCCCCCGACTCGCCGCGGTTGCGCGGGACCAGGGTGGGGTTCACGTTCGAGTGGACGACGTCCTCGGTGATGACGACGCGGGCGACGTCCTTGCGGGACGGGATTTCGTACATCACCGCCTGGAGGACCTCCTCCATGATGGCGCGCAGGCCGCGGGCGCCGGTGCCGCGGAGGATGGCCTGGTCGGCGATGGCCTCCAGGGCCGGGCGGTCGAAGTCCAGCTCCACGCCGTCGAGTTCGAAGAGGCGCTTGTACTGCTTGACGAGGGCGTTGCGCGGCTCGACGAGGATCTGGAGCAGCGCCTCGCGGTCGAGGTTGTGGACCGAGGTGAGGACGGGGAGGCGGCCGATGAACTCGGGGATCATCCCGAACTTGACCAGGTCCTCCGGCATGACGTCCTGGAGCTGGTCCTTGGACTCGATCTCGCGCTTGGAGCGGATCGTGGCGCCGAAGCCGATGCCCTTGGCGCCGGACCGGGCCTCGATGATCTTCTCCAGGCCGGCGAAGGCGCCGCCGACGATGAAGAGGACGTTCGTGGTGTCGATCTGGATGAATTCCTGGTGCGGGTGCTTACGGCCGCCCTGCGGGGGGACCGAGGCGGTGGTGCCTTCCAGGATCTTGAGGAGGGCCTGCTGGACGCCCTCACCGGAGACATCGCGGGTGATCGACGGGTTTTCGCTCTTCCGGGCGACCTTGTCGATCTCGTCGATGTAGATGATGCCGGTCTCGGCCTTCTTGATGTCGAAGTCCGCGGCCTGGATCAGCTTGAGGAGGATGTTCTCGACGTCCTCACCGACGTAGCCGGCCTCCGTCAGTGCCGTGGCGTCGGCGAACGCGAAGGGGACGTTCAGCATCCGGGCCAGGGTCTGCGCGAGCAGGGTCTTGCCGGAGCCGGTCGGGCCGAGCAGCAGGATGTTGGACTTGGCCAGCTCGATGCCCTCGTCGCCGCGGCCCGGGCCGTTCTCGCCCGCCTGCACCCGCTTGTAGTGGTTGTAGACGGCCACCGACAGGGCCTTCTTGGCGGGCTCCTGGCCGACGACATAGCCGTTCAGGAACTCGTAGATCTCCCGCGGCTTGGGGAGCTCCTCCCACCGCACCTCGGAGGTCTCGGCGAGCTCCTCCTCGATGATTTCGTTGCAGAGGTCGATGCACTCGTCGCAGATGTACACACCAGGTCCCGCGATGAGCTTCTTCACCTGCTTCTGGCTCTTCCCGCAGAATGAGCACTTGAGCAGGTCGCCGCCGTCACCGATGCGTGCCACGAGGTGCTTCCCCTTCGCCTGGGATCCGCATTGCTCCACGGACCCGGGTGCTTGCCTATCGACGGTACCTTGCCGGGCCCCCCATACGGGCCCCCCTTGGACCGACTCGGTTCACTCGATCCGAACCCGGTCCAAGAGGGCAACGCTCCGGCTCAATTCGCGAAGATTGCTATCCGATCGAGACCGACGACTTACGCGTCGAGACGATCTGGTCGACCAGACCGTACGCCAGGGACTCCTCGGCGGTCAGAATCTTGTCACGCTCGATGTCATCACGGATCTTCTCGATGGGCGTGGAGGAGTGCTTGGCGAGCAGGTCCTCCAGCTGCGAGCGCATCCGCAGGATCTCGTTGGCGGCGATCTCCAGGTCGGAGACCTGACCGCGACCGGTCTCGCTGTACGGCTGGTGGATCAGCACACGGGCGTTCGGCAGCGCCATCCGCTTGCCGGGCGTACCGGCGGCCAGCAGGACCGCGGCGGCCGAGGCGGCCTGGCCCATGCAGACCGTCTGGATGTCCGGCTTCACGAACTGCATCGTGTCGTAGATGGCCGTGAGCGCCGTGAACGAGCCGCCGGGGCTGTTGATGTAGATCGAGATGTCGCGGTCCGGGTCCATCGACTCCAGGCACAGCAGCTGCGCCATGACGTCGTTGGCCGAGGCGTCGTCGATCTGCACGCCGAGGAAGATCACACGCTCCTCGAACAGCTTGGCGTACGGGTCGTACTCCCGCACACCCTGCGACGTGCGCTCGACGAAGCGCGGGACGATGTAGCGGGACTCGGCGCGCGGGCCGGAAAACTCGGACTCCGGGCGCTGGTAGACGCCGCTGCCGGGGAAGTTGTTCATCGTGGTGTTCACCGTCCTGGTGGCGATCAAGTGGGCTGGGGTGGCTGGGGCGAGTGCTGTGGGGCTCAGGCCCCGGTGCCGCCCCCGCCCGGAACGCCGGCGGCGGAGGTCATCACATCGTCGATCAGGCCGTACTCCTTGGCCTCGTCCGCAGAGAACCAGCGGTCGCGGTCCGAGTCCTGGGTGATCCGCTCGACGGTCTGGCCGGTGTGGAAGGCCGTGAGCTCCGCCATCCGCTTCTTGGTGTGCAGCAGCCGCTCGGCGTGGATCTTGATGTCCGACGCGGAGCCGGCCAGACCCGCGGAGGGCTGGTGGATGAGGATCTCGGCGTTCGGCAGCGCGAAGCGCTTGCCCGGGGTGCCGGCGCTCAGCAGGAACTGTCCCATCGAGGCGGCGAGGCCCATCGCGATCGTCACCACGTCGTTCTTGATGTACTGCATGGTGTCGTAGATCGCCAAGCCGGCCGAGATCGAGCCGCCCGGGGAGTTGATGTAGAGGAAGATGTCCTTGTCCGGGTCCGCGGCGAGGAGAAGCAGCTGCGCGGTGATCTTGTTGGCGATGTCGTCGTCGACCGGCTGGCCGAGGAAGATGATCCGCTCGCCGAGCAGCCGGTTGTAGACCTGGTCGCCGAGGCCACCGAAGGTCGGCTCAGCGGCGGCGGAAGGCATCGGGATCGTCACGTGTCCACCTGCTCGTTGTCGGACGGCCAGGGGCCGTCTCAGCGTCGTCTTCTGGGGCGCGGGGATCGGGCGCCGTATGTCGCCCCGGCGCGGTTTCAGGGACTCCCCTGCCCTCGTATCTACGGACCCTAACGCGCAGGTCGGACAACGCCATCCCGCATTGTCAACTGTTCGCTGTGAGCGCAGGCTCACCGGTCCGTGATGACGTACGGGCCCGAACACGCGGACGTGCGTGTTCGGGCCCGTAAACAGTCGTTCAGCGAAACCGCGAGGCGGTCGGGGCTCAGGCCTCGGGCTGCTCGTCGGCGCCCTCGGCCTCGGCGACGACGGTCTCGGCGACCTCGGCCTCGTCCTCGTCCTCCAGGTCGACGACCTCGCCGTTGGTGTCCTTGACCGTGGCGGCCTCGACGACGACCGCGAGGGCCTTGCCGCGGGCGACCTCACCGACGAGCATCGGCACCTGGCCGCCCTCGACGACGGCCTGGGCGAACTGGTCGGGGGACATACCGGAGGACTGCGCGCGGCGCATGAGGTGCTCGGTGAGCTCCTCCTGGCTGACGTTCAGCTTCTCCTTGTTGACCAGCTCGTCGAGGATGAACTGGGTCTTGATGCCCTTCTCGGCCTGCTCCTTGGTCTCGGCGTCGAACTCTTCCTCGGTCTTGCCCTGGATCTCCAGGTACTTCGCGAGGTCGAGACCCATCTGGCCGAGCTGGTGGTGCTCCAGGTTGTGCTTGCGGGTCTGGATCTCGTCCGCGAGCAGCTTCTCCGGCATCGGCACCTCGACGAGCTTCAGCAGCTCGTCCAGGACCTTCTCCTGCGCCTGGGTGGCCTGGTCGTACTTCTTCATCTGCTCGAGGCGCTTGCGGCTGTCCGCCTTGAGCTCCTCGAGGGTGTCGAACTCGCTCGCCAGCTGCGCGAAGTCGTCGTCCAGCTCGGGCAGTTCGCGGGCCTTGACCTCGGTGACCTCGACCTTGACCTCGGCCTCCTTGCCCTCGGCGGAGCCGCCCTTGAGCTCGGAGGTGAAGGTGGCGCTGCCGCCGGCCTCCAGGCCCTTGACCGCGTCGTCGATGCCGTCCAGCAGCTCACCGGAGCCGACGGTGTACGTGACGCCCTCGGCGACACCGTCCTCCAGGACCTCGCCGTCGACCTTGGCCTCGAGGTTCACCGTCAGCACGTCGCCGTCCTGGGCGGCGCGCTCGACCGGGCTGGTCGAGGCGAAGCGCTCACGCAGCTGCTCGACGGACTTGTCGACGTCCTCGTCCGACACCTCGACGGCGTCGACCTCGACCTCGATGCCGGAGTAGTCCGGGATCTCGAGGGCCGGGCGGATGTCGACCTCGGCGGTGAAGGCCAGCAGCTCGCCGTCCTTCAGCTCGGTGATGTCGACCTCGGGCTGGCCGAGGACGTTCAGCTCGCCCTCGTTGACCGCCTCGGTGTAGAACTTCGGGAGCGCGTCGTTGACGGCCTCCTCCAGCACGGCGCCGCGGCCGAACCGCTGGTCGATGACGCGGGCCGGGATCTTGCCCTGGCGGAAGCCCTTCACCGTGACCTGCTGGTTGATCTTCTTGTACGCCGCGTCGAGGCTGGGCTTGAGCTCCTCGAAGGGCACCTCGACAGTGAGCCGAACCCGAGTCGGGTTCAGGGTCTCCACGGCGCTCTTCACGGTTCGGTCTCCTTGGGGCTGACTTCTGGGGTTCTGCTTGATGAGATCCACCAGTACCCGGCTGTTCCGGGCCCGGCCGATCGTGTCCCGTACGCAGATACACAGACACACGGACACGCAGCTTGCATAGTAACCGCTAGGAGGATGACGCCCACAACGTGATCTTGAACGCCCGCCGGTCGTGCGGGTCCCGGTGGGCCGGGGCGCCCGGCCGCTGTCGCCGGGCTGACCTGACGGTCAAGGTGACCTGGTGGTCGGGGTGACCTGATGGTCGGGGTGGCCGGATTCGAACCGACGACCTTCCGCTCCCAAAGCGGACGCGCTACCAAGCTGCGCCACACCCCGTCGGTGCGACACGTAGGGTACATGGCCGCGGACAGAACGGCTGCCAGTTATCGGGATGCCTGGTGGGATGCGGTGCCCGGCGCCGGGGAAAGCCACGCCTCGTACGGAAACGCACGGGGTACGCGGAGGGCTCGCGCGGGGAAGGGGTGTGCGGCGCACCGCCGCGACCCGCTAGGATGCACTGCGTGCCGAGGTCCTTCGACCCACGGCGCCTGCGGGCGTAGCTCAATGGTAGAGCCCTAGTCTTCCAAACTAGCTACGCGGGTTCGATTCCCGTCGCCCGCTCAGATGAGGAAACCCGGGCCGCGCGGCCCGGGTTTCCGCTTTTCCGGCACCCCGCCCTTCGCGCACGACAGCGCACCGCGTCTCCCGGGTACGCCTCTTCGCTCCGCCCGCGCGGCTCCTTATGCTGGCCGGCATGGAGATCTGGCTCAATCCCGCGTGTTCCAAGTGCCGTTCCGCCGTCGAGATCCTGGACGAGGAGGGTGCCCAGTACACCGTGCGCAGGTATCTGGAGGACCCGCCGAGCGCGGACGAACTGCGCGAGGTGCTGGCGCGGCTGGGCCTGGAGCCCTGGGACATCACCCGTACCCAGGAGGCCGCGGCGAAGGAGCTGGGGCTCCGGGAGTGGGAGCGCACCGAGGCCGCGCGTGAGCGGTGGATCGCGGCGCTGGCGGCGCACCCCAAGCTCATCCAGCGGCCGATCATCACGGCGGACGACGGTTCGGCGCTGGTGGGACGCACCGAGGAGGCCGTACGCGAGGTGCTGGCGCGGACCGGGGGCGAGTGACCTCGTACGACGGGGACGCGTACGGCCGGGCCTGGTGCGGAGGCCCGCCCGAGGAGCCGGCGGGGGACCTGGCGCCCCCGCGGATCACCTAGAAGGTGATGTGGTTGATGGTGTCCGCCAGGGAGTTCAGGAACCTGTTGATGGACGGCGCCATGCCCGTGGAGGCGAGGAAGAAGCCGAACAGTATGGCCACCATGGCCGGTCCGGCCTTGAGTGACTTCCCTCTGATCAGCACGATCAGGATGATCCCCAACAGCAGCACAACTGACAGCGACAGAGCCACAACTGATCACACCCTTGGTCGGAACGCCTCACACCGGCCCGGGAGCATGAGCATGCTGCGCACACCCCCCGGCACCCATCGTGCCACCAACTCCATGCCCATCGCAGGCCGGTGATGAATCATCGGCCAACGCTTTGCCCGATTCCGACCGGTGGGGGTGATGGGACGCCAGTGAGGGGGACGGGGTGCCGACGGGGCGGCAGTCCGGTGGCGAGGGAGGCAGGGGCCGGCGCGGACACCCCCGGTGCCCTCCGCCGGGAATTCATCAGCCGGCGCCACGCCGGTAATTCGGCCCGAACTTTCTGATCGTTTTCCTTGGCTCACCAGCCCGGGAAATTCACTTATTCGTGGCGTCCGTCACGCTTTTACGGACCGCACAGGAGTGACCCGCCCCACGGGAACGTAACACCCTACAAGTGGACATTCCTTCCGCGCCGTTCGCAGGGGATATCACCCGTTTTGGGGGTATGAAACACCGTAAAAAGGACAGCTGGTGAGGGTTACGCTTCATTGATTGCAGGATTTATCCCTGCGCTATCCGGGGCGGCACCTGCGCAAATAGCGAATGGCTCGGATGCGGTTTTACGCATTCGCCGGGCACCGCTATCGTGCCTCCAATGTTTTCCGCTGCCCCGACACCTCGACGCGAGCTCCCCCCTGCCCGTGAGGCAGTGGACACGGAGCGAACGGAGCCCGCGGGGCAGCAGCCGCCCGCCGCACCGGAGGGCGGACCGGCACCCGGTCCGAAGACCGGCGGCGGCGCCCGTAACGCGTTCTTCGACAACGCGAAGTATCTGGCCATCGTGCTGGTGGCGATGGGCCATTCCTGGGAGCCGCTGACCGACGGCAGCCGGGCCGCCGAGGCGCTCTACATGACCGTCTACACCTTCCACATGCCGGCCTTCATCATCATCTCCGGCTACTTCTCGCGCAGCTTCGACATGCGCAAGGACCGGTTGCAGCGGCTGGTCACCGGGGTCGCGGTCCCCTACATCCTGTTCGAGACCGCGTACGCCTTCTTCAAGCGCTGGGCGGACGACGATCCCGGCCATCCGATCAGCCTGCTCGATCCGTGGTTCCTGACATGGTTCCTGGTGGCGCTGTTCGTCTGGCGGCTGACCACACCGCTGTGGAAGGTCGTGCGCTGGCCGATTCCGCTCGCGGTGGCGATCGCGGTACTGGCCTCCATCTCCCCCGACATAGGGGACGATCTGGACCTCCAGCGGGTGCTTCAGTTCCTGCCGTTCTTCGTGCTGGGTCTGTCGCTGCGGCCGGAGCACTTCCAGCTGGTGCAGCGGCGGGCGGTGCGGATCGCCTCGGTGCCCCTCTTCGCGGCCGCGCTGGTGATGGCCTACTGGGCGGCGCCCCGGATGTCCTCGGCGTGGTTCTACCACCGGGACAGCGCCCAGGAGTTGGGCACCACCTGGTGGATCGGCGCGGTGATGACGCCGGCCCTCTTCGGCTGCTCGATCGTGCTGGTGGCCTGTTTCTTCTCCTGGGTGCCGACGCGCCGGACGTGGTTCACGGTGCTGGGCGCCGGCACGCTGTACGGCTACCTGCTGCACGGCTTCCTGGCGAAGGGCTCGCGCTTCTGGGGCTGGTTCGACGACTACGCCTGGCTGCACACCCCGCTCGGCGAGATCGCCGTCACCCTGGTCGCGGCCCTCATCATCACGGCCCTGTGCACGCCGCCGGTCCGCAAGTTCTTCCGCTTCGCGATGGAGCCCACGATGTCCTGGGCCTTCCGCAAGGACCCGGCCGGCACCGCACGCACCCGCGAACGGACCGCCGCCTAACCGGCGTTCTCCCGGCCGGCCTCGGCGTACTGGGCCACCCCGTTGCCGAGCGACCAGTCGACCGACTCGTTCTCGGACACGATGACGAACACGTTCCGCGGCTCGGTCCCCGCGTACGCCTGGGCGAGTTCGGCGATCCGCCGGTACAGCGCCCGCTTCTGGTCGGGGGTGCGGCCGGCGCGCATGGTGATCGCGACGTAGACGATGCCCTCGTCACGGTGCACCCCGAGGTAGTCGTCGTAGCGCAGCGTGCTGCGGGTGCCGTCATGACCGGCCAGGACCTGGAACCGGTCATCGGGCGGGATGCCGATCGTCTCCACCAGGGCGTCGTGCACGGCGCGGCCGAGCGCGTCGAGCCGGGCGCCGTCGGCGCCCAGTGCGTCAATGCGGACGAACGGCATATCGGTGTCCCCCTTCGGACGTGGTGAACCCGCGGATCGGCGCGGTCCGGCGGGCGAGTTGGTCGGCAACCTGATCGTACATACTAGTAGGTACAATCGCACGGCGGCGGAAGGCCTGGAAGACGAAGCCAGCCGGCTGCGGCGCAGGGTGGTGAGGCGGTTCTCACTCATTCGGCTGATTTCCGTCCCGGCGAGGCGCACGGACCGGCGGTGGGACGGTCCGGACCGGCCCCTCATGAGGACGGCCGGACGACGAGGTGTGGGGAAAACCCCACCGGGAGCAGCCAGGGGCTGGGGTCAGGAGTCGCGGCAGATCAGCAGGAGGGCCCGGTCGTCGTTGACGTCCTTGGCCACGGCCTCGATCAGGTGCCAGGCGGCGCCGGCGAAGCCACCGGCGACATAGCGGTCGGCCTCGCCGGTCAGGCGGTCGATGCCCTCGGCGATGTCCCGGTCGGCGGCCTCGACCAGGCCGTCGGTGAAGAGCATCAGCACGTCGCCGGGGCGCAGGGTCCCCTTGACCGGGTCGAACTGGGCGCCGTCGTAGACACCCAGGAGCGGCCCCTCCCCCGACTTCTCCTCCCAGCGGCCGCTGCCCGCACTGAGCTGGAGGGCCGGCAGATGGCCCGCGGAGAGGAGTTCGTAGTCGCCGGACTCCAGGTCGAGGACGAGGTGGATGGAGGTGGCGAAGCCCTCGTCCCAGTCCTGGCGCAGCAGGTAGCCGTTGGCGGCGGGGAGGAAGCCGTGCGGCGGGAGGGAGCCCAGCAGGCCGCCGAAGGCGCCGGAGAGGAGCAGCGCGCGGGAGGCGGCGTCCATCCCCTTGCCGGAGACATCGGTGAGCACGACTTCGAGGATGTTGCCGCCCTGGGTGCGGGAGGCGACGACGAAGTCACCGGAGAAGGACTGGCCGCCGGCCGGGCGCAGCGCCATTTCGTGGTGCCAGCCCTGGGGCAGCCGGGGCAGCTTGCTCTGGACGCGGATGCGTTCGCGCAGGTCGAAGAGCATGGTGCCGCCGCGCCGCCAGGGCACCCCGACCCGGCTGCGGAACTGCGCGATGAGCAGGCCGAAGAACCCGACGGCGGCCACGACCAGCACGGTGCCGGGCGTGATCCGCTCGACTCCTTCCTCGTACCGGGCGAAGAGCGCGGACTCGACGACCAGGGCGGCGGCGGAGGCTCCGTAGAGGACGAGAAGGTTGGCCGGGCGGAGGAGGAGGCCGCCGGCGATCACCGGGAGCACCAGGGCGGTCGGGGCGATCCATTCGGGGCGCCAGAGGGTGCCCGCGGCGATGGCGGGGATGGCCAGCAGCAGGACGGCGAGCGCGAAGTGGTCGGAGCCCTCGCCGCGGAAGTAGTCGACCCCGGCTTTGCGCACACCGACGCGAGCCCGGTGCAGCCCCTTGTGCACCCGGGCCGTCAGGGTTTCCGTTCCCGGGCCGCTTGTCATTGCCCTGGGACCTTATCCACCCGTTCGGCGGCGCGTCGATTCGCCGCACGCCGCCCGGCCCGATTGCCGGGAAACCCCGTTCGAAATGCGGTCGCGCGGCCGGAGAGGGGGCTGCTAGGGATGGGGTATGACGACGGAATTACGGGTGCTCCGGGACGCCGAATGGGACGTCTGGTCCGAAGCGACGGAACTGCCGTTCGGGGCACTGCCACAGCCTCCCGAGAAGCTCGCCATCCGGCGTGAGATCACCGAGACCGAGCGCGCGCTCGCCGTATGGGACGGGGCGGAGTGCGTCGGCACCGCGGGGGCGTTCTCGTTCCGGCTCACCGTGCCGGGCGGGGCCGGGGTGCCGGTGGCCGGGGTCACGATGGTGGGTGTGCGGCCGACGCACCGCAGGCGCGGGCTGCTGCGCGCGATGATGCGCCATCAGTTGGCGGACGTGCGCGAGCGCGGTGAGCCACTGGCGGTGCTGACCGCCTCGGAGCCGGCGATCTACGGGCGGTTCGGCTACGGCGCGGCGGCCCTGGACATGGGGCTGACCGTGGAAACGGTGCGGCTGGCGGCCCCGGAACTGCCCGGCGTGGACGGCGTACGGCTGCGGCTGGTGGACCCGGCGGCCGCGCTGGCCGACTGTGAGCGGGTCTACGCCCAACTGGTGCCGACCCGCCCGGGGATGCTGGCCCGGCTGCCCGGCTGGGAGCGGATCGCGGTGCTCGACCTCCCCGCCGAGCGGGCGGGGGCCGGGGCGTTGCAGTGTGTGGTGGCCGAGGTGGACGGCGAGGTGCGGGGGTATGCGCGCTATGCGGTCACACCGGGGTCGGACGGGGCCGGGCCGTGCGGAAGGGTGCAGGTCCGGCACCTCGAGGCGCTGGACCCGGTGGTGTATGCGGCGCTGTGGCGCTATCTGTTCGGGATCGATCTGACGTCGTCGGTGTCGGTGGTCACCCGGCCGGTCGACGATCCGCTGCTCCATCTGGTGGCGGACATGCGGCGCTGCGGGATGGCGCTGCGGGAGTCGTTGTTCGTACGGCCGGTGGAGGTGGGCGCGGCGCTGGCGGCGCGGACGTACCTCAGGCCGGTGGACGTGGTCCTGGAGGTCACGGACCCGTTCTGCCCGTGGAACGAGGGCCGGTGGTGGCTGTCGGGCGACGAGCGTGGTGCGAGCTGTGCGCGGACGACGGATGCGGCCGATCTGGCGCTGTCCGTACGGGAGTTGGGGTCCGCCTATCTGGGCGGGTTCTCCCTGGCGTCGCTGGCCGCGGCGGGCCGGGTGCGGGAGCTGCGGGCGGGGGCGCTGGCGGCGGCTTCGGCGGCGTTCGGGTCAGAGGTGGCGCCGTGGTTGCCGCACGGGTTCTAGGGGTGTTCGCACAGTCCCGTCTTCCGGGCATGCCCTAGGAGCCGGAGTCTCCCTAGGAGTTGGGCGAACACATCCCCTACGGGGTGCGAGCACCCCCTGCGGGGCCACAACGGGGTGGGGCAGGACAGTATTCCCGAGGTGGGGCAGGCAGTATTCCCAGGTTCCCGGATTCCCGATTCCCCGATTGCCGGATTCCCGGCCGTCGGTGGGCGGCGGCGCCGGTGTGCCGCCGCCCCGGGCCCCGGGGCCCCGGTGTGCCGCCGCCCCGGGCCGTCAGTTGACGGTGGTGGCGGGCTGGCAGCCCGGGCACCAGAACAGGTTGCGGGCGGCGAGACCGGCGGTACGGATCTCGGTGCCGCAGATGTGGCAGCCCTGGAGGGCGCGGCGGTAGACGTAGACCTCGCCGCCGTGGTCGTCGACCCGCGGCGGGCGGCCCATGGCCTCGGGCAGATGCTCGGGCCGTACGGTGTCGATGCGGTTGTGGCGGACGCCCTCGGCCATCAGGAAGACCAGGTCGGCCCAGAGGGCGTCCCATTGGGCGCGGGTGAGGTCACGGCCCGGCAGGTACGGGTCGATCCCGTGCCGGAAGAGGACCTCGGCCCGGTAGACGTTGCCGACGCCGGCGATGACCTTCTGGTCGAGGAGCAGGGCGGCGATGGTGGTGCGGCTGCGGGAGATCCGCTGCCAGGCGCGGGTGCCGTCGTCGCCGGGGCGCAGCGGGTCGGGGCCGAGGCGGTCATGTATCGCGTGCTTCTCGGCGTCGGTGATCAGTGCGCAGGTGGTGGGGCCGCGCAGGTCCGCGTATGCGTCGGGGGTGGCCAGGCGCAGCCGTACGGTCTCGGTGGGCGGTGGAGCGGTGTGGGCGCCGAAGCCGAGCTTGCCGAAGAGGCCGAGGTGGATGTGGACCCAGCGATGGGGGTACCCCCGGGACCGGAGCTCGTCGGAGGTCCTTGGGGGAGGGCCGAAGCCGAGGAAGAGGTGCTTGCCGTGTGCCTCGGCGGTGGTCATGACCTGGGCGTCGATCAGCGCCGCGCCGTCGGCGAACTTGCCCTGGGGGCTGCTCGCCCGGACCCGTCGTCCTTCGAAGCGGGCGCGGTGGTCGAGGGCGAGCCGGTGGATCGTATGCCCTTCGGGCATGGGTGTCCTCCAGTGGGCGCGCCCGCCCTCCCCGGCGGCCGGGGAGGGCGGGCGGCGGGGTGTGCGGTGGTCAGCCCTGCGGGTGGTGGGCAGGGATGGCCGGGAGTTCGCCGGTGGTCTCGTACACCGAGAGCATCTCGATGCGGCGGGTGTGCCGCTCCTCGCCCGAGTAGGGGGTGTTGAGGAAGACCTCGATGAACCTGGTCGCCTCTTCCTGGGTGTGCATCCGGCCGCCGACGGAGATGACGTTGGCGTTGTTGTGCTCGCGGCCGAGCTGGGCGGTCTCCTCGCTCCAGGCCAGCGCGGCCCGTACGCCCTTGACCTTGTTGGCGGCGATCTGCTCGCCGTTGCCGGAACCACCGATCACGATGCCGAGGCTGTCCGGGTCAGCGGCGGTCTTCTCCGCGGCACGGAGGCAGAACGGCGGGTAGTCGTCCTGGGCGTCGTAGATGTGGGGGCCGCAGTCGACGGGCTCATGGCCGTTGGCCTTGAGCCACTCGACGAGGTGGTTCTTGAGGTCGAACCCTGCATGGTCGGAGCCGAGATACACGCGCATGCGATGAGTGTGACACGCGCCCCGCCGGGTAGGCGCCGCCGGGTCTTCTCCGTGAGTCCGGCGGGCGGAATGGCTCTATTGCCTTCCGTACGTATGTCAGACAGGTAACCGCCCAGTGTTTCACCCAACAATCCGGTTCTAGACCTTCCAATCGATGGGTTAACAAAGATCTAATGCGGGGGTTCCCATCCGCGAACCACGAAGGACGGTGCACATGGGCGCGCACCCGCCTACAACGAAAGCGGTCCACACCGCCGGCGACCCCGGCAGCGGACTCCAAGCGGGGCAGTCGCAGGACGGGCTCCAGGCAGGTCTCAAGAACCGCCATCTGTCGATGATCGCCATCGGCGGGGTGATCGGCGCCGGACTGTTCGTCGGCTCCGGCGCGGGAATCGCCGCCGCCGGCCCGGGCATTCTGCTGTCCTACGCGCTGACCGGTCTGCTGGTCGTGCTGGTGATGCGGATGCTGGGCGAGATGGCCGCGGCCTCCCCCGCCTCGGGCTCCTTCTCCGCCTACGCGGACAAGGCGATGGGCCGCTGGGCAGGCTTCACCATCGGCTGGCTGTACTGGTTCTTCTGGTCGGTGGTACTGGCCGTGGAGGCCACCGCGGCCGGCGCGATCCTCACCGGCTGGGTCCCGGCCGTCCCGCAGTGGGCCTGGGCTCTGCTGGTGATGATCGTGCTGACCGGCACCAACCTGGTCTCGGTCAGCTCGTTCGGCGAGTTCGAGTTCTGGTTCGCCGGCATCAAGGTCGTCGCGATCGTGGTGTTCATCCTGGTCGGCGCGCTGGCCGTGTTCGGGCTGCCGCCGGGCGACCATGCGCCGGGGCTGGCCAATCTGACCGGGCACGGCGGATTCCTGCCGCACGGGCCGTGCGCGATCCTCTCGGGCATGCTGCTGGTGGTCTTCTCCTTCATGGGCAGCGAGATCGTCACGCTGGCGGCGGGCGAGTCGCCCAACCCCGTGCAGGCCGTGCGCCACGCAGTCAACAGCGTCATCTGGCGGATCGCGCTGTTCTACATAGGCTCGATCGCGGTGATCGTGACGCTGCTGCCGTGGGACGACCCGGCGGTGCTCAAGAGCCCGTACGTGGCGGTGCTGGAGTCGCTGGACATTCCGTACGCGGGCACCGTGATGGATGTCGTGGTGCTGACCGCGGTGCTGTCCTGTCTGAACTCCGGGCTGTACACCGCCTCCCGGATGGCGTTCTCGCTCGGTCAGCGCGGCGACGCGCCCAAGTCGTTCGCCACCGTCAACAAGGGCGGGGTGCCGGCGGTCGCGATCTGGGCCTCGGTGGCCTTCGGCTTCATCGCGACGATCTTCAGCTACACGTCGAAGGACACCATCTTCCAGTTCCTGCTGAACTCGTCGGGTGCGGTGGCGCTGTTCGTGTGGCTGGTCATCTGCCTCTCGCAGCTGCGGATGCGCCGGATCCTCGAACGGGAGACGCCGGAGCGGCTGACGGTACGGATGTGGCTGTATCCGTGGCTGACGTACGCGACGATCGGGCTGATCGTCTTCGTCGTGGGCTACATGTTCTACGACCCGGACGGGCGCGAGCAGATGGTGCTGTCGGTGGTCGCGGCCGTGGTGGTGCTGGCGATCGGTCTGCTGCTGGACCGGAAGCGGCCGCGGGAGCGGGACACCGTGGACGCCGTGGAACGCGGATAGCGGCAGTGACGAGGGCGGGCCCGCACCGGGAAGGTGCGGGCCCGCCCTTGTCGTGCGGGGTGGTCAGCCGCGGCGGCCGGCCAGCTTCCAGGCGGTCGGCAGGGCGCCCATCGCCAGCGCGGCCTTGAGGGCGTCACCGATCAGGAACGGCACCAGCCCCGCGGCGACGGCCTGGCCGAGGGACATCCCGGTGCTCAGCGCGAGGTAGGGGACGCCGACGCCGTAGATCACGGCCGTGCCGGCGGCCATGGTGGCGGCGGTGCGCAGCACTCCGCGGTCACCGCCGCGGCGGGCCAGCGCGCCCACGAGGCCGGCGGCGAGCAGCATGCCGACGATGTAGCCGAAGGTGACGCCGCCGGCGCCGGAGGCACCGCCGGCGAACCAGGGCAGGCCCGCCATGCCCGCCAGGGCGTACAGCGCGAGCGAGAGCAGACCGCGGCCGGTGCCGAGCGAGGCGCCGACCAGGAGGGCGGCGAAGGTCTGGCCGGTGACCGGGACCGGGGAGCCGGGGACCGGGACGGCGATCTGGGCCGCGACACCGGTGAGCACGGCGCCGCCGGCCACCAGCGCGGCGTCGCGGACGCGGGCGCGGGTGGCGGTGGAGGCGGCCGGCAGCAGGTCGGCGAGGACGGTACCGGGGCGGTGGAGAGCGGCAGTGCTCATCGGGGCTCCGCGAGGGTGAGAGGGATCGGGACAGGTCGGGTCGCGATGACGTTAGTCCAGGGGACCGGGAGCGATCATCGTGAGGCGGCGACAAAGCCGCACCGGCCGGCTTGGAGAGTTCCGAACAACCGCCGCGCTGCCCGGGCTTGTTGGGGCATCTGGCGTCTTCGCAGGTCACGTGATGCTCATCACGGCCGGGGCCGCTGCGGGACGCCGGTTTTGTGGTAGCGCGCGAGGTGCGGCGACACTGGGTCCGCCCCGCGGTGCTCCTGTGGGGTTCCCCCAAACACCGGCGGCCCCGCCGCCCCTCCCCCTGCGAGAGTCACGAGCCGATGCACGACACACCGACCACCGCCGGGCCGACCGCGCCCGGTGCGGGCGCCGGCGAGAAGGAGCCGCTGTCCACGGGGCTCAAACAGCGCCATCTGACGATGCTGGGGCTGGGCGGGGTGATCGGCGCCGGCCTGTTCGTGGGGTCCGGTGCGGGGATCGCGGTGGCCGGGCCGGGGATCGTGCTCTCGTATCTGATCGCGGGCGCGCTGGCGATGCTCATCATGCGGATGCTCGGTGAGATGTCGGCGGCGATGCCGGCCTCCGGGGCGTTCTCGGTGCACGCGGAGCGGGCGCTGGGCCGCTGGGCCGGTTTCAGCGTCGGCTGGCTGTACTGGTTCCTGCTGGTCGTGGTGCTGGCCGTGGAGGCGACCGGCGCGGCGCAGATCGCCGAGGGCTGGGTGCCGGCGGTGCCGCAGTGGGGCTGGGTGCTGATCTTCATGTGTGTGTTCACGGTGGCCAACCTGGCCGCGGTGAAGAACTTCGGGGAGTTCGAGTTCTGGTTCGCGGCGCTGAAGATCACCGCGATCGTGCTGTTCCTCGTGCTGAGCCTGCTGGCGATCTTCGGGGTGCTGCCGGACACGGATCCGGTCGGGACGGCGAACCTCACCGGGCACGGCGGCTTTCTGCCGCACGGCTGGGCCGGGGTGATCTCCGGGGTGCTGGCGGTGGTGTTCGCCTTCGGCGGGCTGGAGGTCGTCACCATCGCCGCGGCCGAGTCGGACGATCCGGCGCGTGCGGTGGGCCGGGCGGTGCGCAGCGCGGTGTGGCGGATCCTGTTCTTCTACGTCGGCTCGATGCTGGTGATCGTGGCGCTGCTGCCGTGGTCGTCGCTGCGGCCGGGCGAGAGCCCGTACGTGGCGGTGCTGGACCGCATCGGGGTGCCGGGCGCCGGCCAGATCATGAACATCGTGGTGTTCGTGGCGCTGCTGTCCGCGCTGAACGCCAATCTGTACGGCTCGTCGCGGATGGTGTTCTCGCTGGCCGAGCGGGGCGAGGCGCCGCGGGCGCTGCTGAAGGTGTCGGGAGGGGTGCCGCGGCGGGCGGTGCTGGCGTCGGTGGCCTTCGGGTTCGTCTCCGTGCTGCTGAATCTGAAATGGCCGGATTCGGTCTTCCTCTACATGCTCAACGCGGTGGGTGCGGTACTGCTGTTCGTCTGGGGGCTGATCGCGGTCTCCCAGCTGCTGCTGCGTCCGCGTATCGAACGCGAGGCGGCCGGGGAACCCGCCTTGCGGATGTGGGCGTTCCCGTATCTGACGTGGGCGGCGCTGCTGGGGATGGCGGGTGTCCTGGTGCTGATGCTGACCGATGACACCGCCCGTCCCCAGCTGCTGTGGTCGGCCGGGGCGACGGGTGCGGTACTGCTCGTCGCGGGTGTACGGGAGCTGCGGCAGCGCCGTGCGCGGCGCTGAGCCGACCGCCGTACGGGCCTCACCGGGAGTCGTAATCGACGATGAATCAGACACGCACGGTGACGATCACGTCTGAATACCGAACATTCGCTGCACAACTGTTGCCCTGAGCGGACACCGGCGCCCAAACTGAGCCAGCTTTGCCGAGGATCCCGGAGTTGCGCCGTCGGCAGCCCCCGCGCGACCCACTGCCCCGGCAGAGGTCCGGGGGGACCGGCAGCACCGTAGCGCCGGTCGCGGCCTCGGGAGAACGCAGTATCGCCTTGCTCCGCTCTCACCTACTGGGACAGGTACGACATGAATCGGACACCCTCGTCCGCCGCGCCCGCGCATGAGCACAGCGCGATCCAGGGCACCGGCCCCGATAGTGGCCCCGCACTGTCCAACGGCCTCAAGCAGCGCCATCTCTCCATGATCGCCCTGGGCGGCGTGATCGGCGCGGGTCTGTTCGTGGGCTCGCGGGAGGGCATCGCGGCGGCCGGCCCGTCGATCGTGCTGGCCTACGCGGTCTCCGGCGCCCTGGTCATGCTGGTCATGCGGATGCTCGGTGAGATGGCCGCGGCCAACCCGGCCTCCGGCTCCTTCTCCGTGCACGCCGAGCGCTCCATAGGTTCGTGGGCCGGCTTCACGGTGGGCTGGATGTTCACCGCGCTGCTGTGTGTGGCGGTGGCCGCCGAGGCGCTGGGCGCCGCGGATGTGATGCACCAGTGGTTCCCGAGCACCGAGCCCTGGATGTGGGTGCTGCTGTTCATGGTGATCTTCACCGCCACGAACCTGGCCGCGGTCTCCAACTTCGGTGAGTTCGAGTTCTGGTTCGCCGCTCTGAAGGTCGCGGCGATCGCCCTCTTCCTGGTCCTGGGCGTGCTGGCGATCTTCGGTGTGCTGCCCGGCACCCATGCGCCGGGCGCCACGCACCTCACCGGCGACGGCGGGTTCCTCCCCAAGGGCGTCGACGGCCTGATGGTCGGTCTGCTGGCGTCGGTCTTCGCGTACGGCGGTCTGGAGACGGTCACCATCGCGGCCGCCGAGTCCAAGGACCCGGTGCGCGGTGTGGCGAGCGCGGTGCGCACCGCGATGTGGCGGATCGCCCTGTTCTACGTCGGCTCGATGGCCGTCATCGTCACCGTCATTCCGTGGAGCGCCCCCTCGATCGCCAAGTCCGGACCGTACGTGGCGGTCCTGGACTACCTCAAGATCCCGGCGGCCGGCCAGATCATGAACGTGGTCATCCTGGTCGCGCTGCTCTCCGCGGTGAACGCCAACCTCTACGGCTCCTCGCGGATGGCGTACTCGCTCATCTCCCGCGGCCAGGGCCCGGCCTTCCTGGGGAAGGTCAGCGGCGGGGTGCCGCGCCGCGCGGTGCTGATGTGCTCCGCCTTCGGCTTCCTGGCGGTCCTGTTCAGCTTCCTGTGGCCCACCACGCTCTTCCAGTGGCTGCTGAACATGGTCGGCGCGGCCGTCCTGGTGGTGTGGGGCTTCATCGCCGTCGCGCAGCTGCGGATGCGGCGACAGCTGGAGCGCGAGGCGCCCGAGAAGCTGGTCGTGCGGATGTGGGCCTTCCCGGTGCTGACGTGGGTGGCGCTGGCCGGCATCGTGGTGGTGCTGCTGCTGATGCTGCGCGACGAGAACCAGCGCATCCAGCTGCTGTTCACCGGTGGCTTCGGGGTGGTGCTGGCCGCGATCGGGCTGGTGCGGCAGCGGGCCCTCAAGGGCGTGGGGGCGGCGCGGCAGTAGCGCCCACCCACCCGTAGTCCCCTGAGGCGGGGCGGGACCTCCTTCCGAGGTCCCGCCCCGCCTCCGTCTTTGGGACCAGCCCGGCCAGCGCGCCCCTCCGATGATCACTGCTGCTGATAGCGTGCTCTTGCACATTATTTGCAACTACTGCTTTGAGGCAGCTTGGAGGCGGGATCGGCATGGCGACCTACACACTTCCGGAACTCCCCTACGACTACGCGGCACTGGCCCCGGTCATCAGCCCCGAGATCATCGAGCTGCACCACGACAAGCACCACGCGGCGTATGTGAAGGGCGCGAACGACACCCTGGAGCAGCTCGCCGAGGCGCGCGACAAGGACCAGTGGGGCAGCATCAACGGCCTGGAGAAGAACCTCGCGTTCCACCTCTCCGGCCACATCCTGCACAGCATCTACTGGCACAACATGACCGGTGACGGCGGCGGTGAGCCGCTGGAGAAGGACGGGGTGGGCGAGCTGGCCGACGCGCTCGCCGAATCCTTCGGCTCGTTCGCCAAGTTCAAGGCCCAGCTGACCAAGGCCTCGGCCACCACCCAGGGTTCCGGCTGGGGCGTGCTGGCCTACGAGCCGGTCACCGGCCGGCTGATCGTCGAGCAGATCTACGACCACCAGGGCAATGTCGGCCAGGGCTCGGTGCCGATCCTGGTCTTCGACGCCTGGGAGCACGCCTTCTACCTCCAGTACAAGAACCAGAAGGTGGACTTCATCGAGGCCATGTGGCAGGTCGTGAACTGGCAGGACGTGGCCAGGCGGTACGCCGCCGCCAAGGAGCGCGCGAACAACCTGCTGCTGGCGCCGTAGCGGCCCTCACACGTCCTGCCTCGTGATCGTCTTCTCACCCTTCACGCGGGCAGGCGGAAGAACGGAGCGCCCCCGCACGTCCGATACGTGCGGGGGCGCTCCCATGGGTGCGGCCGGAAGGGCCCTCAGTCGAAAATCGGCCCCTGGGTACGCGTCCGCTTGATCTCGTAGAAGCCGGGGATGGACGCCACCATCAGCGTGCCGTCCCAGAGTTTGGCGGCCTCCTCGCCCTTGGGGGCGGGGGTGACGACCGGGCCGAAGAAGGCGATCTGGTCGCCGTCGGAGCCGGGGACCGCGATGACCGGGGTGCCGACCTCCTGGCCGACCAGGTCGATGCCCGCCTTGTGGGAGGCGCGCAGCTGGGCGTCGTAGGTGTCCTTGTCGGCGTACTCGATCAGATCGGCGGGCAGGCCCGCGTCGTCGAGGGCGGCGGCGATGCTCTCGGGGTTCACACCGAGGCCCTCGTTGTGGAAGCGGGTGCCGAGCGCGGTGTAGAGCCTGCCGACGGCCTCGTCGCCGTGCAGCTGCTGCGCGGCGATCACCACACGGACCGGGCCCCAGGCCTTGCCGCCGGGGCGCATGTTCTCGCGGTACTCCTCCGGCAGCTGGTCGAGCTTGTCCTCGTTGAGGACCGCCAGGCTCATCACATGCCAGCGCACCTCGACCGGGCGGACCTTCTCCACCTCCAGCATCCAGCGGGAGGTCAGCCAGGCCCAGGGGCACAGGGGGTCGAACCAGAAGTCTGCCGGGGTCTTCGCGGTGTCGGACACGGGTCTGGTCTCCTCATGAGAGCGGTGCGGCGTCGGTTATCGGACGTGCTGTTACGCGGACGGTTCAACCGTCGGCGGGCGTGCCATGATTCCCCGTGTTCGATATTCGAGACGAGGACGAGGGAGTCACGTCGTGCCAGGTGAGAATCTGTCCCGGGACGAGGCACGTCAGCGGGGCCGGCTGCTGAGCGTCGACGGCTACGACGTGGCACTGGATGTCCGCTCAGCGGTCGGGCAGGGGGCCGACGCGGCCACCTTCCTCTCCCGTACGGCCATCCGCTTCCGCTGCTCCGAGCCCGGCGCCTCGACCTTCGCGGATCTGCTGGCACCTGAGGTCACCTCCGTCACCCTCAACGGCCGGAAGCTGGACCCGGCCGTGGTCTTCGACGGCACCCGGATCACGCTGGACGGCCTGGCCGCCGAGAACACCCTGGTCGTCGAGGCGCTGTGCGCCTACAGCCGCACCGGCGAGGGTCTGCACCGCTTCGTGGACCCCGAGGACGGCGAGGTCTACCTCTACACGCAGTACGAGCCGGCCGACGCCCGCCGGGTCTTCGCGAACTTCGAACAGCCCGACCTGAAGGCCCCGTTCACCGTCGAGGTGACCGCGCCCGAGGGGTGGGTGGTGCTGAGCAACGGCGCCCAGGAGGGCGAAGCCGAGGAGGGCAGGCACCGGTTCGCCACGACCCAGCCGATCTCCACCTACATCACCGCTGTGGTCGCCGGCCCGTACCACTTCGTCTCCGACACCTACCGGCGCACCTTCGAGGACGGCACCGAGCTGGAGATCCCGCTCGGCGCGCTGTGCCGCAAGGGGCTGGCCAAGCACTTCGACGCGGATGACGTGTTCACCGTCACCAAGCAGGGCCTGGACTTCTTCCACGACCACTTCGACTTCCCCTACCCCTTCGGGAAGTACGACACCGCGTTCGTGCCCGAGTACAACCTCGGCGCGATGGAGAACCCGGGCTGTGTCACCTTCCGCGAGGAGTTCATCTTCCGCGGGAAGGTCACCGAAGCGTCCTACGAGCGCCGGGCCAACGTCATCCTGCACGAGATGGCGCACATGTGGTTCGGCGACCTGGTGACCATGCAGTGGTGGGACGACCTGTGGCTCAAGGAGTCCTACGCGGACTTCATGGGCGCCTTCGCGCTGGTGGAGGCGACCCGCTTCACCAACGGATGGATCACCTTCGCCAACCGCCGTAAGTCCTGGGCCTACCGCGCCGACCAGCTGCCCTCCACCCACCCGGTCACCGCCGACATCCGTGACCTGGAGGACGCCAAGCTCAACTTCGACGGCATCACGTACGCCAAGGGCGCCGCGGTGCTCAAGCAGCTGGTGGCCTATGTCGGGCAGGACGCCTTCCTGGAGGGCGCGCGGCGCTACTTCAAGCGGCATGCGTACGGCAACACCCGGCTCGCGGATCTGCTGACGGTGCTGGAGGAGACGTCCGGGCGGGACATGACGGCCTGGTCGCGGTCCTGGCTGGAGACCGCGGGCGTCAACGCGCTGACCCCGCAGGTCACTTATGACGCCGAGGACCGGATCACCGAGCTGGGCATCCTCCAGGAGGCGGCGCCCGGGCACCCTGAGCTGCGCCCGCACCGGGTCGCGGTGGGTCTCTACCGCCGCCAGGAGGGCGGTACCGCGCTGGTGCGCTACGCCCGCGCCGAGGTGGATGTGGCCGGCCCGCGGACCGCGGTGCCGGAGCTGGCCGGGCTGGAGCGGCCCGAGCTGATCCTCGTCAACGACGAGGATCTGACGTACTGCAAGGTGCGGTTCGACGAGGGATCGCTGGCCACCCTGCGGGCCCGCCTCGGCGAGCTGACCGACCCGATGGCGCGGGCGCTGTGCTGGGCCGCGCTGTGGGGTCTGACCCGTGACGGGCTGATGCCGGCCCGCGACTACCTCGATCTGGTGCGGCGGTTCGCCGGCCAGGAGACCGACATCGGCGTACTTCAGTCGCTGCACGGCCAGGCCGAGACGGCGCTGGAGCACTACTCCGCACCGGACCGCCGGGAGCTCGCCGCCCGTGAGCTGGCCGAGGGCGCGCTGCGTGAACTGCGGCTGGCCCCGCCCGGCAGCGGTCATCAGCTGACCTGGGCCCGGCACTTCGCCGCGATCGCCGCCACGCCCGCCGACCTCCAGCTGCTCCAGGGTCTGCTGGACGGTACGGCGAAGATCGACGGCCTGGAGGTGGACCAGGAGCTGCGCTGGGCGTTTCTCCAGCCGCTGGCCGCGCACGGGGTCGCGGACGAGGCGGTGATCGCCGCGGAGCTGGCCCGTGACGACACCGCGTCCGGCAAGCGCCACCAGGTGCGCTGCCTGGCGGCCCGGCCCTCGGCCGGGGTCAAGGAGCAGGCCTGGGCGGACGTGGTGGAGTCCGATGCGCTCTCCAACGCCCTGGTGGAGGCGACCATCTCCGGGTTCGCGCAGCCCGGGCAGCGTGAACTGCTGGCGCCGTTCGCACCGCGCTACTTCGCGGCGATCGAGCGGGTGTGGCAGGAGCGGTCGATCGAGATCGCGATGGACGTGGTGCGCGGGCTGTTCCCGGCGTGGCTGGTGGAGCAGTCCACGCTGGACGCCACGGACGCCTGGCTGGAGGGGCACGCGCAGGCGGCGCCCGCGCTGCGCCGGATGGTGCTGGAGGAGCGCGACGATCTCGCCCGGGCGCTGCGCGCACAGGCTTGTGACGCCGGAGCCGGGACACGGCCGTAACCACCGGTGCGACCAGCCTTTTTCGGCAGTCGAACGCCCGTACTTTAGCCCAGGATTGTCCGGTTTGTGATACGGGCGTGTAACAGCGGTTAGGGGGAGGATCGTGCGCGGGAATCGCCCAGGCATGAACCACGAAACCCCGCTCTCCCCCCTCCCCCTCCACCACCTCACCGAACTCCGCTGCCGGGTGCTGACCACCCGTCAACTGCGCGAGCACGGCGTCCCGGCGGCGGAGCTCACCGAGCGCTGCCGCCCCGGCGGCTGCTGGCAACAGGTCCTCCCGGGCGTCTATCTGCTCCATCCCGGCCCGCCCACCAGCGAGGAAAGGCTGCACGCGGCGCTGCTGTACGCCACGCAGCGGGGGCCGACCGTGCCCCGGCAGGGCTCCCCCGCCGGCGACGCCCCGGCAGCGATGATCACCGGTCCGGCCGCGCTCGCCCTGCACGGCTTCTCCGAGACTCCCCCGCTGCTCGCCCTGGACCGGATCGAGGTACTGGTCCCGCGCACCCGGCGGCTGCGCTCGACCGGCTTCGTACAGATCGTGCGGGCGGCCGACCTGCCCGTCCCGCAGGAGGTCACCGGGGTGCTGACCGCGCCGGTGCCGCGGGCGCTGGCGGACGCGGTCGCCGGGATCGGCGAGGCCTCGGCGGTACGCCGGCTGCTGACCGAGGCGGTACGCGGCGGGCACTGCGAGGCGGCCGCGGTGGTCCGCGAGCTCAGCCGGGCCCGGCTGCTGACCCGGCCCCATGTGGTCGACGCGGTCGACACCCTGCTCGCCGAGGGCCGGGCACGGGCCGAGCAGCAGCTCTATGCGATGGTGCGCGAGCACGGGCTGCCCGAGCCGCTGTGGAACGTCGAACTGCGGCTGCCGGGCGGGCCGCACCTCGGCGGGGTGGACGCGTTCTGGCCGGAGCACTCGGTGGCCATGGAGATCGACACCCGTGCGCCGCGCCCCGAGGACGACCCGCTGCACTCGGCCTTCGACCAGAAGCGCGAGCACCTGGAGCGGCTGGGCATCACCGTCGTCCGCTGTCTGCCGCGCACCCTGCGCAGAGCCCCCGAGCAACAGGCCGCGGTGGTCCGTACGGCGCTGATGGCGGCACCGGACCGGGGACCCGGCGCGTATGTGGTGGTACTGCCGCGCTGAGACCCGGGTCCGGTCCGGTCCGTCAGCGCCGCTTGAGCAGCAGCTCGACGTTGCGGTCCCGGGCGGTGCCCACCAGGTCCGTACGGGCCTCGGGGGCGTTGAAGGACAGCTCGCGGTAGAGGGCGGCCAGCCCGGTCTGCGAGAGGTCGGTGAAGTCCGTGCGGTGCGGGGCGGCCGATTCGACCAGGGTCGTGATCAGCGACAGCGTCCCGTCGTGGTTGTCCACCAGCTCGATGACCCGGGCCAGCTGCGGGAAGTCTATGTGCGAGGCGGTGGAGACCTCCCAGAAGCTGCCGTGCGCGGTGATGTCGTTCTTGTGGCTGTGGCCGTTGATCCAGCCGACCACGCTCGGGTGGGCGGCCAGCAGCTCGACCAGCTCCGCACCGCCGTACCGCTTCTCGTTCGGGTGGGCCGGGTCGGGACGGGTGTTGTTCATGGTCTTGCTGGTGTGGTGGCTGAAGACCAGGACATGCGCCTTCTCGCCCTTCTCGTTCGCCTTCAGCGTCCGCTCCAGCCAGCGCAGCTGCGCCTCGCCGACCGAGCCGGTGTAGTGGCCGCCGGGGTCGGTGGTGTCCAGGCTGATGCCCAGGACGTCGTCGGAGACCCGGAAGGTGTAGTAGAGGCGGTCCTCCGCCAGGTTCGCCGCGGTGTAGCCGTGACCGTGCGGGCCGGGGCCCTTGTGCGCCGGGTCCAGGTGGGCGCGCAGGTACTCGGCGCGGGTGAACGGGGCCCGGCGCGGGTCCGGGGTGATCCTCCTGGCCTGCTTGGCGTGGGTCTTCAGCAGCCGCTTGAAGTCCTCGCCCTTGGGGTCGAGGCCGTTCTTGACCGCCGTCCAGACCTTCGCGGCCTCGGCGGCGGGCAGCGTCTCCAGCTTGCGGCCGCCGGTGGCGAGTTCGGTCCAGAAGGGGTCTCCGGGGGCGTAGCAGCCGCCGGGCAGCGAGTCATGGTTACCGACCGTCGAGTACCAGGGGAGCCGCAGCCCCGGGCTGTGCACGGTGCGGATCGCGGCGTCCAGGAACCCGTGCAGCTGCGGGAAACCCAGCTTCTTGTCGGCGTCGCGCAGCGGGCTGTCCGGCTGCCAGTACAGCTTCAGTCCGCTGTCCTGGACACCTTCGTAGCGCCGCGGGTCACCGGAGTTGGGGGTGATCCGGCCGCCGCTCATCGCGGTCAGGAACCACTCCAGCTCCAGCTTGGAGTTGTTGTCGGTGTTGTCGCCGGTGGTCATCACGAAGGACAGCGGGGCGCCGGTGGCGGGCCCGCCGGGCAGCGCGTTGACCCGCTCGATCAGCGAGACCACGCCGGCCACGGACAGCGCCTCCTGCGGCCGCCAGGCGCTCGCGGTCTCGGCGCGCAGATACTCGTAGCGCAGCGGGCTCTGCACATCGACCAGGTGCAGATCGGTGAACTGCACGAAGGACGCCAGCGCGGTCCGCCGCCGCTCGCGGCCGCCGTGCGCGGTGGCCAGCTCGGCGCGCACCACCCGGTCCCAGGCGGGGCCGTCGGCGAGCCGGCGGTAGCCACCGCTGCCGCGCGGGGAGGAGACGCTGCCGAGGGTGGTGCCCCTGGTGTACGGCACCCGGGGCACGGCGGGGGCCTCGACGGACACCGGCGCGGCGGGGGCCGGGCCGGGTGCGACGGTGGCGGCCTGCGCCGCCCGGTCGGGGCCGACGCCGAAGGTCAGCCCGATTCCGGTGGCGGCGCCCACGGCACCGGTGGCGGCGAGGAACGTACGGCGGTCGAGAGTGGCGGCGGACCGGATACGGGACATACGCGAGGCTCCCCGGGTGCGAACGCGAAGGCGGCCAGGGCACGACAACTGCCCTGTCACCAGGGATGGTTGGCACCGGGGGTGACCTGCGCGTGAACACCACCGCAACGCGGAGAACCCATCACCGCACAGGGAGCCGCCGGCCACCGGCCGGTCATGGAGCCCTGCCCGGGGGTGCGAACGGCGGTCACCGCGCGTTCACTCTGCGGGGTATCCCCCTCACTCACCGCCGCGCGCCCGGCACACTCCGTACCCGACCGGCGACGGTCCGCGCTCCTCGCGCCCCGCGACCCTCCACAGAATGGAATGGATTGGACAAGGCGACGGGTGTCACACACATGATGGAGGCACTACTGAGCAGGTGTTCTGAGCAGACACCTATGTCAGGCCAGAAAGAAGGAGTCCCATGAGGGTCGGAATCGTCGGAGCCACCGGACAGGTCGGCGGCGTGATGCGGGGCATTCTCGCCGAGCGGAACTTCCCGGTCGAGCAGCTGCGGCTGTTCGCTTCGGCCCGGTCCGCCGGACGGACGCTGCCGTGGCAGGACACCGAGATCACCGTCGAGGACGCGGCCACCGCCGACTACTCCGGGCTCGACATCGTCCTCTTCTCGGCCGGCGGCGCGACGTCCAAGGCGCTGGCGGAGAAGGTCGCCGACGCGGGCCCCGTCGTGATCGACAACTCCTCGGCCTGGCGTCGTGACCCCCAGGTCCCGCTGGTCGTCTCCGAGGTCAACCCGCACGCGATCACGGACCGCCCCAAGGGCATCATCGCCAACCCGAACTGCACGACCATGGCCGCGATGCCGGTGCTGCGCCCGCTGCACGACGAGGCCGGGCTGGTCTCGCTGGTCGTCTCCACCTACCAGGCGGTCTCCGGCAGCGGTCTGGCCGGTGTCGAGGAGCTGGACGGCCAGGTCCGTAAGGCCGTCGAGCAGGACGCCACCAAGCTGACCCACGACGGCTCGGCCGTGGAGTTCCCGGCGCCGGACAAGTACGTCCGCCCGATCGCCTTCAATGTGCTGCCGATGGCCGGCTCGATCGTCGACGACGGTCTGGGCGAGACCGACGAGGAGCAGAAGCTCCGCCACGAGAGCCGCAAGATCCTGGAGATCCCGGAGCTCAAGGTGTCCGGCACCTGCGTCCGCGTGCCGGTCTTCAGCGGCCACTCGCTCCAGGTCAACGCCCGTTTCGCGCGTCCGATCAGCCCCGCCCGCGCGCAGGAGCTGCTGGCCGGCGCCCCCGGCGTCACCCTCTCCGAGGTCCCCACCCCGCTCCAGGCCGCCGGCCAGGACGCCTCCTTCGTGGGCCGCATCCGCGCCGACGAGACCGTCGAGCACGGCCTGTCGCTGTTCCTCTCCAACGACAACCTCCGCAAGGGCGCGGCGCTCAACGCCGTCCAGATCGCGGAGCTGGTCGCAGCGGAGCTGCGCGGCTGACCGCACCACCGCAGGCCGGGGCCCGTACGGAGTAATTGCTCTCCGTACGGGCCCCGGCCTTTTCCGGGCCTTTCCCGGGCCGCCGGCGGTCAGCTCCGCCGCACCTCGTAGAGAAAACAGCCGTACTCCACGGCCCGTACGTGCACCAGCACCACCTCCGGGTCGGCGAAGGCCTCGTCCAGGGCGGCATCGATCGCCGCTTCCGCGGCCTCCGGGATCTCCAGGAGCCGGCCGCCGGTGATCTGTCCACCGGCGTTGTAGCGCCGCAGCGTACGCAGTGCGCCCGGCCGCGCCATCGGATATCCCTCGGCGCGCCCGTCCGGCCCGCCGCACTCCTCGGCGTGGATGAACACCGGCCCCTGCTCGTCGTACGCCCCGGGCCTGGCCCCGCTCTCCCGCGCCCAGCGCCGCAGCGGCGCGTACGAGACCAGCGCGACCGGCTCCTCTGCCCGGATCGCCCGCAGACAACAGCGCGCCAGACTGCCGACGCAGTCCACCGGCGCCCCGTCCTCGCGCGCGAGGTACGGCGCGGCCGGCCGCCCGGCGTCATCGGTGTCGCGGAGTTCCTTGAGCGTGGCGGGCGGGATGGGAAGCGGGGCGTAAACCGTCATAGGAGTCGTCATGCGTCCAGCGTCGGCCGCGGGCGCGCTGCACGCCGGCGGGATTCCGACGGCGCAGTCGGCCGCCGGTCAGAGGGCCAGTTGCCGCCGGATCGCGGTATCGATCTCCCACCCAGGTGGATGTCACCTCGCCTCACCGGCGATTCCGTCCCCGCTCGTCCGCTCCCACAGGGCCGCGTCCTCGCTCGCGTCCCACTCCTCGAAGGCCTCCGTGTACTGCGCCTCGAGCTCTGCGACGCGCAGCAGCGCGATGGCGGTGTGGATCACAGCGGACCGGGACCCGGCTTCTGTTCTCGTCGCGTACTCGTCGAGGAAGGCGAGGTCCTCCTCCGGCAGGCTCACGCTGATCTTCATGTCCTGACGCTACTCAGCGTGCTGCCTCACATACCACCCCCCTCCCGGACAGCTGACCGTGGAAGGATGACGGAAACGCCGCATACGAGGACGCTTACGAGGAGATGACCTGGTGCCTGGCACGAATCTGACCCGCGACGAGGCGCAGCAGCGGGCGCGACTGCTGACCGTGGACGCGTACGAGATCGACCTCGACCTCTCCGGTGCGCAGGAGGGCGGTACGTACCGGTCCGCGACGACGGTGCGTTTCGATGCCGCGGAGGCGGGTGCCGACTCGTTCATCGATCTGGTGGCGCCGGCCGTGCACGAAGTGGTGCTCAACGGCGAGGCGCTGGATCCGGGCGAGGTGTTCAAGGACTCGCGGATCGCGCTGGCGGGGCTGCGGGCCGGCCGCAACGAGCTGAAGGTCGTCGCGGACTGCGCGTACACGAACACGGGTGAGGGGTTGCACCGGTTCGTCGACCCGGTGGACGAGCAGGCCTATCTCTACACGCAGTTCGAGGTGCCGGACGCCCGGCGGGTGTTCGCGTCCTTCGAGCAGCCGGACCTGAAGGCGACCTTCCAGTTCACCGTGAAGGCGCCGCAGGGCTGGACGGTGATCTCCAACTCTCCGACGCCGCAGCCGGGCGGCGAGGACGGCACCGTCTGGCGGTTCGAGCCGACGCCGCGGATCTCGACGTACATCACCGCGCTCATCGTGGGCCCGTACCACAGCGTGCACAGCACGTATGAGAAGGACGGGCGGACGGTGCCGCTGGGGATCTACTGCCGGCCTTCGCTGGCCGAGCACCTGGACGGGGACGCGATCTTCGAGGTCACCCGGCAGGGCTTCGACTGGTTCCAGGAGAAGTTCGACTACGCCTACCCGTTCGCGAAGTACGACCAGCTCTTCGTGCCGGAGTTCAACGCCGGTGCGATGGAGAACGCGGGCGCGGTGACCATCCGCGACCAGTACGTCTTCCGCTCGAAGGTGACGGACGCGGCGTACGAGGTGCGCGCCGAGACGATCCTGCACGAGCTGGCGCACATGTGGTTCGGCGACCTGGTCACCATGGAGTGGTGGAACGACCTCTGGCTGAACGAGTCGTTCGCCACCTACACCTCGATCGCCTGCCAGGCCTACGCGCCGGGCTCGAAGTGGCCGCACTCGTGGACCACGTTCGCCAACTCCATGAAGACCTGGGCGTACCGGCAGGACCAGCTGCCGTCCACGCACCCGATCATGGCCGAGATCCGGGATCTCGACGATGTGCTGGTGAACTTCGACGGCATCACGTACGCCAAGGGCGCCAGCGTCCTCAAGCAGCTGGTCGCGTACGTCGGCATGGAGGAGTTCTTCAAGGGCGTGCAGACGTACTTCAAGGCGCACGCCTACGGGAACACCCGGCTGAGCGATCTGCTGGGCGCGCTGGAGGAGACCTCCGGCCGCGATCTGAAGACCTGGTCGAAGAAGTGGCTGGAGACGGCCGGTATCAACATTCTGCGGCCGGAGATCGAGGTGGACGCGGACGGTGTGATCACCGCGTTCGCGGTCCGGCAGGAGGCCCCGGCGCTGCCGGCCGGCGCGAAGGGCGAGCCCGTTCTGCGGCCGCACCGGATCGCCATCGGCGCGTACCGTTTGCAGGACGGCAAGCTGGTCCGCACCGAGCGGATCGAGCTGGACGTGGACGGCGAACTGACCGCCGTACCGCAGCTGGTGGGCACGCCGCGGCCGGCCGTCGTCCTCCTCAACGACGACGATCTGTCATACGCGAAGGTCCGCCTGGACGAGGAGTCGCTGAAGGTCGTCACCGAGCACCTCGGGGACTTCACCGAGTCGCTGCCGCGCGCCCTGTCCTGGGCGTCGGCCTGGGACATGACCCGGGACGCCGAACTGGCCACCCGTGACTATCTGTCCCTGGTCCTGTCGGGCATCGGCAAGGAGTCCGACATCGGCGTCGTGCAGTCGCTGCACCGCCAGGTGAAGCTGGCGCTGGATCTGTATGCGGCACCGGAGTGGCGCGAGAGCGGTCTGGCGGCCTGGACCGAGGCGGCGCTGGAGCACCTGCGGGCGGCCGAGCCGGGCAGCGACCACCAGCTGGCGTGGGCCCGCGCGTTCGCCGCGTCGGCCCGTACGGACGCCCAGCTCGACCTGCTCCAGGGCCTGCTGGACGGCAGCCAGGAGATCGCAGGGCTGGCCGTGGACACCGAGCTGCGCTGGTCGCTGCTGGAGCGGCTGGCCGCCACCGGCCGGGCGGACGAGAAGGCCATCGCGGCGGAGCTGGAGCGGGACAAGACCTCGGCGGGCGAGCGGCATGCGGCCACCGCGCGGGCGGCGCGTCCGACCGCGGAGGCGAAGGCGGAGGCCTGGGCCTCGGTCGTGGAGTCCGACAAGCTCCCCAACGCCGTGCAGGAGGCCGTCATCGGCGGCTTTGTGCAGACCGACCAGCGGGAGCTGCTGGCGCCGTACACCGCGAAGTACTTCGACGTGGTGAAGGGCATCTGGGACTCCCGTAGCCATGAGATGGCCCAGCAGATCGCGGTCGGCCTCTACCCCTCGCTCCAGGTGTCCCAGGAGACGCTGGACGCCACGGACGCCTGGCTGGCCTCGGCCGAGCCCAGCGCGGCGCTCCGCCGGCTGGTCACCGAGTCCCGCGCGGGCATCGAGCGGGCCCTGAAGGCCAGGGCGGCGGACGCGGCGGCCGGCGCGGCGGAGTAGTCGCGGGTCGCGGACGGATCGCCGGCTGCCGGGCCCTTCGCCTTACGGGGCCCGGCAGCCGAGGGACCGGTCAGCCGCTGAGCTCGTCGAAGCGGCGGACGAGTGCGGCGCGGCCGGTCTCGGTGAGATCGCCGTGCAGCCGCATCCGGGCCAGGCCGCCGTCGGGGAACACATCCAGTCGTACGTGGGTGGCGGTGACCCGGCGCGGCAGGGCGAAGCGGTGCGGGGTGTCGGGCTGGAGCCTGGTGCGGGGCAGGATCTCGAACCAGGACGCACCGTCCGCCGGGTCCGCCGACTCCGCGTCACAGCCGTACAGCGCGGCCCAGCCCGCGGAGTTGCCCTTGAGGTAGGCGGTGTCGATCTCCACCGCGCGGATCTCGCCCTGCGCGGCGAGACGGAAGCGCACCCAGTCGTGGGTGCCCTTGACCCGGCGCCGGCGGTTCTCCCAGCCGTCGTCCATCTTGCGGGACAGATCGGGCTGGATGATCTGGGTGGGCGAGGAGTAGAAGCGGTCGGAGGCGTCCTCGACGGTGCCGCCGTGCAGCACGGAGGCCAGGTCGAGGGTGCCGAGCACATCGAGCCACTCCGGGTCCGGGACGACCTCGCCGTGGACCCGGAGGCGGGCTATGCCTCCGTCGGGGTGCTGCTTGAGGCGGAGGTGGGTGAAGCGGCGTTCGACGGTGACCTCGAAGCCGTTGGCGGCGTGGCCGCGGACCGGCGTGCGCGGGACCAGCTCCTCCCACTTCACGTCGTCGGCGAGGAGTTCTCCGGGGCCGGGGCTGCCGGGCAGCGCGGTCGCCTCGACGGTGACCTGCTGCGGGTAGTTGCCCCGGAAGTGGGCGGTGTCGACGATGAGGCCGCGGATCACGCCGGGGGCGGCCAGGCGGATCAGCGCCCAGTCGTGCTCGTCGTCGGCGGGAAAGGGGTGGTCACCGTCGGTGCCGCGGCGGCGCCGGGTCTCCCAGCCGTCCATGATCTTGCCCTTGTGGCCGAAGTGCTCGGGGTCGAAGACCGCCGGGCCCGGCTTCAGCAGGTTCTCCCGCTCGGCGAAGAACTCGTCGTTCGCGGCGATCACTCCGGCGCCGAAGCGGCGGTCGGCGAGATCGACGAGCGAGGTGAAGGGGAAGTCCCCGCCGCGGTAGTCGGCGTAGGGGTCTCCGCCACCGTACGGGTCGGCGTCGTTGGCGTGCGGATCAGTGGTGTCGGCGGCCGGGGTGGTGGTCATCGCTGCCCTTCGAGGTGTCGGGTGGTGCGGACCGGTCCACGGTCGCAGCGGAGCACCCCACAGGTCCATCGAAAGTTTTTGGACTTTATGTTCAGCCAAGCTGAATGGTTGGCTGTCGATGCGGCGCGGTTTCAGCCGGCTTGCGCGTCCGCCCGCGCCGCGGCGGCGGCCGCCTCCCGGAGCGCGGCCAGCACCCGGGACAGCCCAGGCGCCCCTTCGGAGCCGCGCCGGACGGCCGCCACCACATGGCGGCGCGGCTGGTCGGCGTGGAGCACCCGCAGCGCGACGGCGCCGCCCCGTTCACGGCCGAGCGCGCCGAGCCCGCCCGCCATCGCCATCCGGGGCACCAGCGCCACCCCCATCCCCGCCGCGACCATCGCCCAGATCGCGCTCCAGTCGGCGGCGGCGTGCGCCTGCTCGGGCACGAACCCGGCGTTCTCACACGCGGCGGTGGTGATCTGCGACCAGGGCCCGCTGCTGCCGAAGATCCACGGCTCGCCCGCCAGGTCGGCCAGCCGCAGCCCGGGCTCACCGGCCAGCGGATGCCCGGCCGGCAGCGCCACGTCCAGCGGATCGGCGAGCAGCGTGACCCGGCTGAACTTGGGGTCGCGCGGGGTGGGGGCGTGCGCCGCCAGCGACAGCGCCAGATCGACGCTGCCCTCCGCCAGCAGCTCGTACGCGGCCTCCGCCTCCGCCTCCCGTACGGCCACCGACAGGCCCGGACGGTTACGGCGCAGCCCCTGGACGGCGGGCACCACCAGCGCCGGGATGGCGGTGGAGAACGCGCCCACCCGGACCTCGCCCGCCTCACCCTGGAGGTAGTCGAGCAGCTCCGCGTCCGCGCGCTCCAGTTGGGCGAAGACCGCCTCGGCGTGCCGCAGCACCAGCTGCGCAGCGTCGGTCAGCCGCACCCGCCGGCCGTGGGCCTGAAGAAGCGTGACCCCCAGCGCCTTGGCCAGCCCGGTCAGTTGCTGGGAGACCGCCGAGGGCGTCATGTGCAGCGCCTCGGCGGTCGCGGTGACCGTGCCCAGCTCTTGGAGGGTGCGCAGGATGCGCAGCTTCTTGATGTCCCAGTCGGCCATGCGGGCAGCGTACGGGCCTGCCCGTACGCTGCCCGCGGGACGCTACTCGCAGGCTCCTACTTGCGGGCCTGCCGGCGGGCGAGGATGGCCGCCTGCCGCTCGTCGAACTTGCGCGCCTGGGCGTCCAGACCGTTCATGAAGAGCCCCAGCTCCTCCTGCGCCGCCAGACCCGCCGGGCCCAGACCGCTGATCTCCAGCACCTTGAGGTAGCGCAGCACCGGCTGGAGCACGTCGTCGTGGTGGATCCGCATGTTGTAGATCCCGCCGATGGCCATCCGTGCGGCGGCCCGCTCGAAGCCGGGCATGCCGTGGCCGGGCATCCGGAAGCCGGTGACCACATCGCGCACCGCGCACATGGTCTGGTCGGGGGCGAGCTCGAACGAGGCACCGAGGAGGTTGCGGTAGAAGAGCATGTGGAGGTTCTCGTCGGCGGCGATCCGGCCCAGCATCCGGTCGCAGACCGGGTCGCCAGAGTGGTGGCCGGTGTTGCGGTGCGAGATCCGGGTGGCGAGCTCCTGGAAGGCGACGTACGCCACCGAGTGCAGCATGCTGTGCCCGTTGTCGGACTCGAAGCCCTCCGACATATGGGCCATGCGGAACCGCTCCAGCTCGTCGGGGTCGACGGCCCGGCTGGTGAGCAGGTAGTCGCGCATCACGATGCCGTGCCGGCCCTCCTCGGCGGTCCAGCGGTGCACCCAGGTGCCCCAGGCGCCGTCGCGCCCGAAGAGAGTGGCGATCTCGTGGTGGTAGCTGGGGAGGTTGTCCTCGGTGAGGAGGTTGACCACGAGGGCGATCCGGCCGATGTCGCTGACCTTGGACTGCTCGGGCGCCCAGGCTTCGCCGTCCTCCAGCACGCCGGGGAAGTTCCGCCCGTCGCTCCAGGGGACGTACTCGTGCGGCATCCACTCCTTGGCGACCTTCAGGTGCCGGTTGAGTTCCTTCTCGACGACCTCTTCGAGTGCGTAGAGCAGCTGGGCGTCGCTCCAGGCGGCCTGGCCGCGCTCTCCGTTATGGCGGGCGGGGGCGATGGTCACGGGGGAACTCCTGCGGGGACGATGACCTACGGGGCCGTAGGTTTGACCTACGGCTGCGTAGGTTACGTCATCGTAGGTTAGGAGCGGTTAAACGTTCCGGCCGCTCAAATCGGCCGAAAATTGCGCGATAGCCACCTCGCAACCCGTTTTTCACCTGCGGAAATATCCGGGTACGACAAAGGGCGCCGCTCGGTTCTTGTAACCGAGCGGCGCCCTTGAGGCGTCGCGGGGGCCGGCGTTCGGGACGGCCCCGGACCCTGGGGACCCCGCTCAGGGGGCCGCCAGGGAAGTCAGCCCTTGGACTTGGACTGCTTGCCGGACTTGTCACCGAGGACGACCAGTCCGGCGATGACCAGGAAGAGCACGATGGGGGCAACGACATAAAGGCCGAGCGTCTCGGCCACGCCGATGCCCGGACCGGGGTCGTCACCGTCGTCGGGGATGAGCGCGAACGCGGGGGACGACATCATCAGCATCAGCGCGGTGCCGGCGGTGATGGTTCCGGCGCGCAGGGCATTCTTCTTGACCTTGTGGCTCACGGAGTCAAAATATCGGACGCCCCGCCGCCCCGCGCGCCCGGGGTGGCGCAATGGCGCCTCGGTCCCCTGGCGCCCCGGCCGCGGAGCGCAACGGGCGCCTCGGTCCCCTGGCGCCCCGGCCGCGGAGCGCAACGGGCGCCTCAGTCCCCTGGCGCCCCGGCCGCGGAGCGCAACGGGTGCCTCATCCCCCCGTGCCACGGCTGCGGTGCAGTGTGACCGGCGAGAGGTAGGTCCGCCCCCGCGCCTCCTGGACGGTGACGCGCACCGCGTCCGCGGTCACCGGATGCGGCAGCGCGAGGATCCGCCGGTGCCCGATGGTGGTGCCCTGCGCGACCGTCGTCCAGGTCCCGCCGCTGCGCGCCCGTACGGTGAAGCGCTCGACCCGCTGGCCGTGCCGGATGTCCTCACCCAGCCCGATCCGGTCGAAGGTCCACGGCCCCGGCCCGGCCGCCCGTACCTCGCTGCCGTAGGTCTCGCGTACGGCCGTCCCGAAGGCGGTGAGCGCGGCGACGTCCTCGGCGGCGATCCGGCCGTCCTTGGCGGGCGGGACGTTCAGCAGCAGCGAGGCGTTGCGGCCCACGCTCTTCTCGTACACGTCCATGAGCTGTCCCGGCGTCTTGGGCCGCTCGCCGGGGTGGTGGAACCAGCCCGGGCGCAGCGAGACATCGGCCTCGGCCGGGTACCACTGGAGGTACTTGGTGGTGGGCGCGAGGAGTTTGGCGCGGGAGCCGATGTCGGGGTCGGTGGAGTCGTTGGGCAGTCCGCCGGCCATCACGGTCCACGGGTCCTCGGCGGACGGGGTGACGCTCCACTCGGTCTCCCGGGCGATGCCGTTCTCGTTGCCGACCCACCGGGCACCCTGCGGCCCGGCGAAGACCACGGTGTCCGGGGAGAGCCGGTGGATCAGCCGGAACCACTCGCTGACGGCGTACTTCTGGGTGATGCCGGAGTCCGCCCACGGGTTCGCGCCGTCCAGCCACAGCTCGTCGATGGGACCGTACCGGGTGAACAACTCGTAGACCTGGTTGAGGTAGTAGGCGTTGTAGTCGTCGGCGCGGACGCGGAAGACGGGGAGCCGGCCGCTGCGGACGGCGGCGGTGCGGTCGTCGCCGGGGACGAGGGCGGGGACGGTGCGCTCGGTGACCTTGCTGCCGTTGCCGAACCGGCCCAGGCCGCGCGGTGTGTGGCCGGCGTCCTCCAGGGCGACCCGCTCGGGCAGGCTGAGCGGCTTGCCCTCCTGCTGTTTCCTGCGGATCTCCTCGACCCACTGTGCGTGCCAGGCGTGCGGGAGTTCGGCGCCGTCGGACGGTGAGAGGTAGATGCCGACCTTCAGTCCGGCCCGGCGGGCGGCCCGGACGTACGCGCCGACGACATCGGGACGGCCGGGCGCGGCCGCGACCGAGTGCGGGGTGTGGCGGCTCGGGTAGAGGACGAAGCCGTCGTGGTGCTTGGCGGTGAGCATCACCTGCTCGGCGCCGGCCGCCTTGTAGGCGCGCATCCACTGGTCGATGTCCATACGGGACGGCGCGAACAGCTTCTCGTCCTCGGTGCCGGAGCCCCATTCGCGGTTGGTGAAGGTGTTCATACCGAAGTGCGTGAAGGCGGTCACCTCCCGCCGCTGCCAGGCGAGTTGCCCCTTGTTGGGGACGGTGTGGGCGGCCTTCTCGATGACGCGGTCCGGGGTGTCGCAGGGCTCGACCGTCATCTGGGAGGCGGGGCGTACCGGCCGGTCGCAGGGGCCGGCGGCCGACGACGCCCGGGCCGGGGAGCTCTGGACGGGGACGAGCGCGGCGGCCGCGGTGAGCGCGAGCGCGCACAGGGTCCGCCGGGTGCTGCGGGGTGCCATGGTTCCCTCCAACTCGCCGATCCATGGGAGTGCGGGACGGGCAGCTCGAATGGTCGGATGTCTGGATGGTGTCCAGGGCATGGTGCCGGAGGCCACGGCGTACCGGAAGGGTGTCGGCAGCGCCGGATGCGCAGCGCGGCTCAGCGCTTACCGTTCGACAATTCCCGCATCAGCGCGTGTAGTCGGGGCGATGCGGCCAGCTCTTCCAGGGTCTGCGGGCGTCCTTCGTGGTCCGCGATCGGGAGCCGCCAGTTCGGGTATTCATCCCATGTCCCCGGAAGGTTCTGCGGACGGCGGTCCCCCACGGCGTCCGGCAGCCAGACGCCGACCATCCGGGCCGGGGTGCGCAGCAGAAACCGGTGTACGGCCTTGACCGCCGCCTCCTCGTCGCCCGCACCCTCCGGCAGCAGTCCGCGCCGGGTCAACTCCCCCAGCCACTCGGCGAGTTCGTAGCGGGCGCGGGACCGCTCCCGCTCCGGCGGGCCGGCCAGCAGCCCGAGCCGTGCGCGCAGGGCCACGTCCTCGCCGGTCAGCCGGGCGGCGGTGGACGGCAGATCGTGGGTGGTGACGGTGGCCAGACAGGCGCTGCGCCACTCCTCGGGGCCGAGGATGCGGGCCGTCCCGGAGGACGCCCCAGGGCTCTCCGGGACCGCCCCCTCGGCCGACCCGCCGTCCGGGTCCGTCGTGTCCCCCGCCCTCTCCCGGCCGCCGTAGTCCCGCTCGAACCACAGCACCGAGGTCCCCAGCACGCCCCGCTCCGCCAGCGCCTCGCGCACCCCCGGCTCCACGGTGCCCAGGTCCTCGCCGATCACCGCGGAGCCGGCCCGGTGCGCCTCCAGGGCGAGCACCGAGAGCATCGCCTCGCCGTCGTAGCGGACATAGGCGCCCTCGGTCGGCGGCCGGCCCTCCGGGACCCACCACAGCCGGAACAGCCCCATCACATGGTCGATGCGCAGCGCGCCGGCGTGCCGCAGCAGTGCGCGCAGCAGCTCCCGGTACGGGGCGTAGCCGGCGGCGGCCAGGGCGTCCGGGCGCCACGGCGGCAGGCCCCAGTCCTGGCCGCGGGCGTTGAAGGCGTCGGGCGGTGCCCCGATGGACATACCGGCGGCGAAGGCGTCCTGCTGTGCCCAGGTGTCGGCGCCGGAGGGGTGCACGCCGACGGCGAGGTCGTGCACCAGCCCGATGGCCATCCCGGCGTCCCGCGCGGCCCGCTGTGCGGCGGCCAGCTGCTGGTCGGTGAGCCAGGCGAGCCGGCAGTGGAAGTCGATCCGGTCCATCAGCCGGTGCCGCAGCCGGGCGGTCCCCGGGGACCGCGGATCACTCAGCCCGGCGGGCCAGCCGCGCCAGTCGGGACCGTGCTGCTCGGCGATCGCGCACCAGGTGGCGTGGTCCTCCAGCGCCCGGCCCTGCTCGGCGAGGAAGTCGCAGTACGCGGCCCGCCGGCCCGGGGAGAGCGGGACCTGCGACACCAGCTCCAGGGCCTCGCGCTTGAGCGCCCAGACGGCGTCCCGGTCGATCAGCGCACCCTCGTCGAGCACCCCGGCACTCAGCGCACGGGCCCGCGCGGCCAGCTCGTCGGCCCGTAACCGGGCGGCGCCGTAGAGTTGGGCGTACTCCGGGATGTGCTCGATGCGCAGATGGACCGGGTCGGGAAAGCGGCGCGAGGAGGGCCGGTAGGGGGAGGGGTCGGTGGGCGGGCCGGGGACCGCCGCGTGCAGCGGGTTGAGCTGGACGAAACCGGTGCTCAGGGCGCGTCCGGACCAGGCGGCGAGGTCGGCGAGGTCCCCGAGGTCCCCCATACCCCAGGACTGCCGGGACAGCAGGGAGTAGAGCTGCACCAGGAAGCCGTGGCTGCGGCCGGGCGGTGCGGGCACCCGGTCGGGCGCGACGATCAGCGGGGCGCGGGCGCTGCGGCCGTCGGGGGCTCGGGCGTGCAGGGTATGGATGCCCAGTGGCAGCCGGGCGGGTAACCGCCTGTCGGGGCCGCTCCGGTGCGCACGGTCCGTCTCGCCTGCCGTCTGCCCGTCCTCGGTCTCCACCCGCAGGACGGTGCCGTCGGGGAGATCCGCGAGGTCAGGTGGCCGGCCCGGGCGGGCGACCACGGTACGGGGCAGCAGGGCGCGGCCGGGGCCGTCCTCGTACGCGGCCAGGGCGGTGCGTACGGCGTGCGGGGTCGAGGCATCGACGCCCAGCGCGGCGAGCACGGCGACAACGGTGTCATCGGCGATCTGGACGCTTCTGCCCGGTGAGGGTTCGTACGACGTGGCGATGCCGTGCAACCGGGCGAGCCGCGCGCGGCCCATGGGTCCTCAGACCTCCATGGACTCCGTACCGTGGCCGGCGGCCGTCGGCTCGCTGGTCAGCGGCAGCTCGGCGGCGATCGGGACCTCGCTGGTCAGTGGCGCGGCGTCGGCGAGCGGGGGCTCGCTGGTCAGGGGCGGCTCGGCGAAACTGAAGGATCCGGAGCCGTCCAGGCCGGAATCGGGGTCGGACACGCCGTCGTAGAGATCGGACTCCACCGTCGCACCTCCCGGTTTGGAAGACAGGGCGTCGAGGAGCAGTTGAGCGGATGCGGCCACGAAGGCCTCCCGTTCATCGGTAATGGGACACGTGGGCCCTACCCACTGGACACGTTCGCAGACGCATCTGCTCACGAAACGTGACCCACGTCACATTATGCCGTACGCAGGCGATTTCCCGGTACCGGACACCACTGGGCGCACAGAACACGGCCGGGACGGACCTCACAGCGGAATTTCTGCGGACCCGAGACGCCTTCCGACCCCGCCCCGGCAACGGCCGGATCCCTCTCGTACCCGTCCGTCCGGGACCCCCGGTATCGCCCGGTTGACACCCCCACCGCCACAATGGTGGGCTCACGGCGAAGGTCTGCCCGAACAGGCATCGGCGGGAGTACCGGGGAAAAACGGGGTGCCGGCGCAAGCCGGTGAGCAGCGGGACGGGGACGAGGAGCAGCCGTGCGAGGCCGGGGCGTGTGGGGCGTCGGAAGAATCGGTAGGAGCGGCCGGGGAAGCGGTGCGGGCACCCGTGCGCGGGTGGCGGGTACCACCGCGCTGGCCGCCGCGGTCATCTCGGGACTGCTGGGCGGTGTGCCCAGCGCCCAGGCGGCGCCCGCGGACCCGGGCCTCGGCAGCCCCGACCAGCCGGACCGGCCCGACCGGCCGGCCGATGCGGGCCAGGTGCCCGCCGTCTGGCCGCGCCCCCAGACGCTCCAGCAGCTCGGCAGCGCCGTACCGCTGGGCGAGGAAGCGGCCCTGGTGGCCGCGCCCGGCACCGATCCCTACGCCCTGGATGTGCTGCGCGGGCTGCTGCGCGACGCCGGGGTGCGCACGGTCCGTGAGCCGGCCCCGGGCGACCGGCTGCCCGCCTCCGGGCCGGTGATCCTGGTCGGCGGCGAGCAGGCCGAGGACGCCCTGCGGGCGCTGCGGGCACCGGCTCGCGATGATCTGCCCGCCGGCGGCTACCGGCTGGCCGTGGGCCAGGTCGACGGCCGCGACACCGTCGCCCTGGCCGGAGTCGGCCCGGACGGCCTCTTCCACGCAGCCCAGACACTGCGACAGCTGGTCACCGACGGCGCGGACCACGAGGGCGGCGGACGGCAGCTGGCGTCGGTGGTCGTACGGGACTGGCCCGGCACCGCGGTGCGCGGCACCACCGAGGGCTTCTTCGGGCAGCCGTGGAGCCGGGCCCAGCGGCTGGCCCAGCTGGACTTCATGGGCCGCACCAAGCAGAACCGCTATCTGTACGCGCCCGGCGACGACCCGTACCGCCAGGCCCGGTGGCGCGACCCGTATCCGGCGGAGCAGCGTGCCGACTTCCGGGCGCTGGCCGAGCGGGCCCGCGCCAACCACGTCACCCTCGGCTGGGCGCTGTCCCCGGGACAGGCGATGTGCTTCTCCTCCGAGGAGGACCTGCGGGCGCTGCGGCGCAAGGTGGACGCGATGTGGGCGCTGGGCGTGCGCTCCTTCCAGCTCCAGTTCCAGGACGTCAGCTACGACGAATGGCACTGCGGCGAGGACGAGGACGCGTTCGGTACCGGCCCCCGGGCCGCCGCCAAGGCGCAGGCCCGGGTCGCCAATGCGCTCGCCGAGCACCTGCGGGAGCGGTACCCGGACGCCGCGCCTCTGTCGCTGATGCCCACCGAGTACTACCAGGAGGGCTCGACGGCATACCGCGGCGCCCTCTCCGAGGCGCTCGGTGACCGGGTCGAGGTGGCCTGGACCGGGGTCGGCGTGGTGCCGCGGACCATCACCGGCACGGAACTGTCCACCGCCCGCCAGGTGTTCGGCCACCCGCTGGTCACCATGGACAACTACCCGGTCAACGACTACGCCCAGGACCGGATCTTCCTCGGCCCCTACCGCGGCCGGGAGCCGGCCGTCGCCACCGGTTCGGCGGCGCTGCTCGCCAACGCCATGGAGCAGCCGCTGGCGTCCCGTATCCCGCTGTTCACCGCCGCCGACTACGCGTGGAATCCGCGCGACTACCGGCCGGCGGAGTCCTGGGCGGCGGCCGTCGACGATCTGGCGGGCGGCGACGCCCGGGCCCGCGCCGCGCTCCGCGCGCTGGCCGGCAACGCCTCCTCCTCGCTGCTCAGCCGCAGGGAGTCCGGCTATCTCCAGCCGCTCATCGAGCGGTTCTGGCAGACCCGCGAGGCGGCGGTCAACAGCGGTCACCCGGGCAAGGACGAGGACTTCGCCGAGGCCGCCCGGGCGCTGCGCGCCGCCTTCCGCACCATGAGCGCCGCCCCGAAGGACCTCAACTCCGATCTGGCCGCCGAAATACGGCCCTGGGCCGAGCAGTTGGCCCGCTACGGCAGCGCCGGCATGCAGGCCGTCGACACGCTCACGGCACAGGCCCAGGACGACGGGGACGGTGCCTGGTCGGCCCAGCGTGCGGTGCAGCGGCTGCGCAAGGAGATCGGGCGGAGCCCGGCGACGGTCGGCAAGGGGGTCCTGGCGCCGTTCCTGGAGCGGGCGATGACCGAGGCCGATGCCTGGACGGGCGCCCGCGGCACCGCGCCGCGCCCCACCGAGAGCGCCGCCCCGACGTCCCTCACGGTGCCCTTCGAGCGCACCCGCCCGCTGGCCGCGGTCACCGCGCTGACCGACCCGGGCCCGTCCGCGGGTGCGGTCTCGCTGGAGGTGCATGTCCCCGGCGAAGGCTGGCGCCGTCTCGACCGGCTCTCCCCGACCGGCTGGACGGAGGCCACAACGCCCCGGCTGCGTGCCGACGCGGCCCGTCTGACCTGGGCTCATGGCGTGGACGCCCCGTCCGTGCACGCCCTGACGCCGTGGTTCGCCGACACCCCGCCGGCCGGTCTCGAACTCTCCCGCTCGGAGGCGTACGCCCAGACCGGCGGCAGTGCGACGGTCGACGCCCGGATCTTCTCCCGCCGCCCCGGCGACGTCCGCGAGAAGCTGACGGTCAAGGCACCCAAGGGCTTCACCGTGCACGCGCCCAAGGAGGTCACCGCCCCGCGTGGCGGCACCGCCACGGTCCGTATCACGGTCGATGTGCCCGAGGGCACCCCCTCCGGCACCTACGAGATCCCGGTGTCCTTCGGCGGCGAGGTGCGCACGCTGACCGTACGCGCCTATCCCCGCGCCGGCGGCAAAGATCTGGCGCGCGGCACCGTCGCCACCTCCTCCGGGGACGAGACCCCCGACTTCCCGGCCTCCGCGGCCACCGACGGCAACCCGAAGACCCGCTGGTCCTCCCCCGCCGAGGACGGCGCCTGGCTCCAGTTCGCCCTGGCCCATCCGACCCGCCTCGGCCGGCTCGTACTGACCTGGCAGGACGCCTACGCCGCCCGCTACCGCATCCAGGTCTCCCCGGACGGCCGCAGCTGGCGCACGGCCGCCACCGTGCAGGACGGCAAGGGCGGCCGGGAATCGGTCAGGATGGACGCAAAGGATGCCCGGTTCGTCCGCATTCAGGGCGACAAGCGGGCGACCAGGTTCGGTTATTCACTGTGGTCGGTCGAGGCGTACGCGGTCGAGGACCACGAAGCTCCCGGAGACCGCGGAGCCCCCGGAGAAAAGAGAGCCCCCGGAGACCACGGCGCCCCCGGAGACCGCGGATGAGCAGCCCGGCAGGCTGAGCGCCGCCGGCCGTCATCCCGCCGGACCCTCGCCCTCGTGACGGAGCGCCCTGGGGGCGCGGCACCACGACAGTGAGGGCCCGGCGGCATGGCCCGCGATCCCGGGCGCACCGCACACCAGCCCTGCCGTGCGGCAGGACCCGGCGGTGCGTCGGAGCCCCGGCGCACCGAAAAGCCCGGACCGTCTACGCCGATACGGCATCGATCCGGGCCAAGGCGTCATCCGCGCCGTACGGCTGCAAGTACGGCAGCCAGCGCGGATCGCGATGGCCCGTACCGATGATCCGCCACGCCAGTCCGGACGGCGGGGCGGGCTGATGACGCAGCCGCCAGCCGATCTCGGCGACATGGCGGTCTGCCTTGACGTGGTTGCAGCGCCGACAGGCGGCGACGACGTTCTCCCAGGTGTGCTGCCCTCCACGGCTGCGCGGGATGACGTGGTCGACGCTGGTTGCGACGCCACCGCAGTACATACAGCGCCCGCCGTCACGGGCGAACAGCGCCCGGCGGGTCAGGGGCACGGGGCCACGAAAGGGCACCCGCACAAACCGCTTCAAGCGGACCACACTCGGAGCGGGGATCACACGGGTCGCGCTGTGCATCAGGGCGCCGGACTCCTCAAGGCTGACAGCCTTCTCATTGAGTACGAGGATGAGCGCGCGGCGGAGCGGTACGACGCCGAGCGGCTCGTACGACGCGTTGAGGACCAGGACATGCGGCACGGGTGCCTCCTTGTACGCCGGCGGCGCGTGGCTCGCGCCGGGACGATCTCCCCACAGTGTCCCCCGGTGCCTGGTCGGAGCGCCACCATGACCGAGTAACGGGCCGGAGGTGTTTTCCACCACACCCCCGCACCTCCCTCCAGATACGGCTCATTCCGGCCGTCCCGGGAACTCTCGGTTCGAACATGGGCGCGGACCGCCCTCGTTGCCCCGTTAGTGTGGATGGTCAGCCCGGTCCCCAGGGGTCCCACTCCGCTCCGGGCCTGGTGTCCCACACGGAAGGTTCGACTGTGTTCTGGTCCTCTTCGCCGGTCGCTGCCGCGCCCCTGAGCGCCGCCACACCCGGCTCCACCGGCCCGACCTCGCTCGACGAGGCCACGGAGAAGGCCACCAACGCCGCCGGCTGGGTGCAGGAGAACTGGGGGACGTGGCTCACGTCCGGCCTGCAAATCCTGCTGATCATCGTGATCGCGGTGGTACTGCGGCATGTGATTCGCCGCACGATCACCAAGTTCATCGAGCGGATGAACCGCACCGCGGCCGCCGCCCAGGGCACCGCGCTGGGCGGTCTGCTGGTCAACGCCGAGCGCCGCCGCCAGCGCTCCGAGGCCATCGGCTCGGTGCTGCGCAGCGTCGCCTCGTTCGTGATCATGGGCACGGCCGCGCTGACGGTGCTCTCCGTCCTCCAGATAAACCTGGCACCGCTGCTGGCGAGCGCCGGTGTGGCCGGTGTCGCGATCGGCTTCGGCGCCCGCAACCTCGTCACGGACTTCCTCTCCGGCGTCTTCATGATTCTTGAGGACCAGTACGGCGTCGGCGACGAGATCGACGCGGGTGTGGCCTCCGGTACGGTCATCGAGGTCGGCCTGCGGGTCACCAAGCTCCGCGGCCCCAACGGCGCGATCTGGTACATACGCAACGGCGAGGTCAAGCGGATCGGCAACCTCAGCCAGGGCTGGTCCACGGCCTCCGTCGACGTCATGATCGCCGCCGACCAGGACCTGGTGCGGGCCCGCGACCTCATCACCGGCGCCGGCGAGGAGATGTCCAAGGCCGAGCCCTGGAACGAGCAGCTGTGGGAGCCGGTGGAGGTCCTCGGCCTGAGCGAGGTGCACCTCGACACGGTCACCATCAGCGTCTCGGCCAAGACCATGCCCGGCAAGGCACCCGGCGTGGAACGCGAACTGCGCTGGCGCATCAAGCGCGCGCTGGACGCCGCCGGTGTCCACCTCGCCCCGCGCCCCGTCCCCGAGGAAGAGGAAGACTCGCCCGCCGCCGACCCCACCGCCGCGGTCGCCGCCCCCTCGGCGCTCAGCAACCCGACCTCCCCCCAGTCCCAGGCGACCGATCCGCTGGCGGCACCGCCAAAGATGGGGAAGTAGCGGCGGACCAAAGGCCGTTGGCCCACGGGGCACATCGGCTCACGGGCACAGCGGGTACCCCTTCAAGCACACCACGGGCGGATGCGACACACGTCGCATCCGCCCTGTCGTTCCCCCACAACTCACCCCACCCCACCCATTGACGTCGCGCTGACCCGCCGCCTACCTTCCTTTTCATCGATTGGAAAGTTTCTTAACAGATGCTGGTGGTCGATGCGGCTGCCGGTGTGTGGACGGGGTGACAGGCATGGCCGGTGGACGGGGCGCACAGGGCACACCTGGGACGCCACGGGTGTTGCGGGCCATGAATGACCGGGCCGCGCTCGATCTGCTCGTATCGCAGGGGCCGTTGACCCGTACCCAGATCGGGGAGCTGACCGGGCTGTCGAAGCCGACCGCCTCGCAGCTGCTGGCCCGGCTGGAGGCCGCCGGGCTGGTGCGGACCACCGGGAACGTGACCGGGCGGCCCGGGCCCAATGCGCAGCTGTACGAGATCAACCCGAGGGCGGCGCGTGTCGCGGCGCTGGCGGTCGATCAGCTGGGCATCACCGCCGCGGTCGCCGACATCACCGGGCAGGTACTCGGCGAGGAGCGGGTCGGCACCGACGCCGTGGACGAGGACGTGCCCCACCGGACGGCGCGGCTGGTCGCCACGGCCGTCGACGGGGCCCTGGCCAAGGCCGGGCTGAAGCGGACGCAGCTGCACGGCACGGTGATCGGCACGCCCGGCGCGCTGGACCCGCAGACCGGCCGGCTGCGCTATGCGCCGCATCTGCCGGGCTGGCACTCGCGGGCGCTGAAGGAGGAGCTGGCCGAGGTGCTGGGCACCCCGATCACCATCGAGAACGATGTGAATCTGGCGGCGGTCGCCGAACAGCACGACGGTGCCGCCCAGGACTTCGACGACTTCGTGCTGGTGTGGGCCGACGAGGGGGTCGGGGCGGCGATCGTCCTCGGCGGGCAGCTGCTGCGCGGGGCCACCGGCGGTGCGGGCGAGATCGGCTATATGCCGCTGCCCGGCGCTCCCCTCGCACGGGGCGGTGAGCGCAGCGCCGCACAGCCGGACGCCGGCGGTGGCTTCCAGCGGCTGGTCGGCTCGCCGAGCGTGATCGGACTGGCCCGGGAGTACGGGGCCACGGACGTCCGTACGGTCGGAGAGGCGCTGGCCCGGGCGGGGGTACGGGAGGAGGTCGCCCGGCGACTGGCGACCGGGCTGGCAGCCGTGGTCGCGGTCGTCGACCCGCGGCTGGTGGTGCTCTCCGGCGAGGTCCCGCAGGCCGGCGGGGAGGCGCTACGTGCCCTGGTCGAGGCGGAATTCACCGGGCTCGCACTGCCCCGGCCCGTCTTGCGGCTCAGCGATATCGACGGCAATCCGATCCTTATCGGCGCACTGCGCACGGCGCTCACGGAGGCGCGCACCGCGGTGTTCGACACGACGGGCTGAAGCACCGGGGCGCCGCCCCACGCGTTCGCTTCCCCACCCCCCGGCCGTAAGGAACCGCCATGCCGATGTCGCAAAGGTTCCTCCGGATGTGCGTGGCAACGGCTGGTACCGGGCTGCTCGCTTCGGGGTGCGTCAATCCGGGCGTCGGCAGCGACCGCGACGACCCGACCCAACCGGTCACGCTCACCTTCTGGCACGGCTGGTCGACCCCGGGGGAAACGAAGGCCCTCAACGAGGGCATCGCCCGCTTCGAGAAGAAGCACCGCAACATCACGGTGAAAGTGGTCCCCCATGTCACGGCGACGCTGCTGGTCATGACACGGGTCATCATCGTTTTCTGCTTCGCACAGAAGGCCTTCGTCGAAGGCGTCACCCTCACCGGAGTAAAGGGCTGATCGACCATGCTGCCGTCTTCCGAAGGACACTCCCCGCACCCCCGCACCAAACTCGCCGTGGTCGGCGGCGGCTCGACCTACACCCCCGAACTGATCGACGGTTTCGCCCGGCTGCGTGACGTCCTGCCGCTGGAGGAACTGGTCCTGATCGACCCGGCCATGGACCGGCTGGAGAGGGTGGGCGGCCTGGCCCGGCGGATCTTCGCCAAGCAGGGTCACCCGGGCCGGATCTCCTGGACCGACGACCTCGATACCGGGATCGACGGCGCCGACGCCGTACTGCTCCAGCTGCGCATCGGCGGCCAGAGCGCCCGCAACCAGGACGAGACCTGGCCGCTGGAGTGCGGCTGCGTCGGCCAGGAGACCACCGGCGCCGGCGGGCTGGCCAAGGCGCTGCGCACCGTCCCCGTCGTGCTGGACATCGCCGAGCGGGTGCGCCGCCGCAACCCCGGCGCCTGGATCGTCGACTTCACCAACCCCGTCGGCATCGTCACCCGTGCGCTGCTCACCCATGGCCACAAGGCCGTCGGTCTGTGCAACGTCGCGATCGGCTTCCAGCGGAAGTTCGCCAAGCTGCTGGGCGTCCCCCCGGAGCGGATCGAGCTGGAGCACGTAGGCCTCAACCACCTCACCTGGGAGCGGTCCGTACGCATCGCCGGCGAGGACGTCCTCCCCTGGCTCCTCGCCGAACACGGCGAGGCCATCGCCGCCGATCTGCATCTGCCCCGCCCCCTCCTCGACCATCTCGGAACCGTCCCCTCCTACTACCTGCGCTACTACTACCAACACGACGCCGTCGTACGGGAGTTGCGCAGCAAGCCCTCCCGTGCGGCCGAGGTCGCCGCCATTGAGCAGCAGCTCCTCACCCTGTACGCCGACCCCGCCCTCGACGAGAAGCCGGAGCTCCTCTCCCGGCGCGGCGGCGCCTTCTACTCCGAGGCGGCCGTGGCCCTCACCTCCTCCCTGCTGGGCGACACCGGCGACACCCAGATCGTCGACACCCGCAACAACGGCACCCTCCCCTTCCTCCCCGACGACGCGGTGATCGAGGTCCCCGCCACCGTGGGCGCCTCCGGCCCAACTCCCCTGCCCGTACGCCCTCTCGAACCCCTCTACGCCGGGCTGATCGCCAACGTCACCGCCTATGAACACCTGGCCCTGGAGGCGGCGCTGAAAGGCGGGCGGGACCGGGTCTTCTCCGCGCTGCTCTCCCACCCCCTCATCGGACAGATCGACTACGCGGACCGGCTCGCCGACGAGCTGATCGCGCACAACCGGGAGCACCTCACGTGGGCCTGACCGGCACGGCGCTCGCCATCGACGCGGGCAACAGCAAGACCGATGTGGCGCTGGTGACCACGGACGGCCGGCTGCTCGGGACGGCACGCGGCGGGGGCTTCCGGCCCCCGGTCGTCGGCGCCGCCCGCGCCGTCGACGTCCTGGCACCCTTGGTGGAATCCGCCCTTGCCCAGGCCGGGCCGGCCGGCGGCGGCCCCGTCGGCCATCTCTCCGCCTACCTCGCCAACGCAGACCTCCCCGTCGAGGAGACCGTCCTCACCACCGAGATCGCCGCCCGCGGCTGGGCGCACACGGTCTCCGTCCGCAACGACACCTTCGCCCTGCTGCGGGCCGGGCTACCGGACGACGGGGAACCGGTAGGCGTCGCCGTGGTGTGCGGGGCCGGCATCAACTGCGCCGGCCTGGGGCACGACGGCGCCCTCGCCCGCTTCCCCTCCCTCGGCCGGGTCTCCGGCGACTGGGGCGGCGGTTTCTTCCTCGCCGAAGAGGCACTGTGGTCCGCGGCCCGCGCCGAGGACGGCCGCGGCGACCCGACGGAGCTGGCCCGCGCGCTCCCCGCCCACTTCGGCCTGACCACCATGCAGCAACTGATCGAGGCGCTCCATCTGAAGCGCATCCCCGGCCACCGCCGCCACGAACTCACCCCCCTTCTCTTCGCCGTCGCGGCGTCCGGCGATCCGGTCGCCCGCGCCATCGTCGCCCGCCAGGCCGAGGAGGTCGCCCGGATGGCCACCGTCGCCCTGGAACGCCTCGGTCTCCTCACCGAACCCACCCCCGTGGTACTCGGCGGCAGCGTGCTGGCCGCCCGCCACCCCCTTCTCCACGACCACGTCCTCCGTCTCCTCGCCGAAACCGCCCCCAAGGCCGTCCCCCACGTGGTGACCGCCCCACCGGTACTGGGCGCGGCCCTGGACGCCCTGGACCGCGCGGGCGCACAGCCGGAGGCCTATGCACAGCTCAGAGGGGCCTGGGATGACCGACCCGGACGCAGTTTCCGGTCAGGGTCTCGGTGCGTTCTCCGGGGGCGAGAACGAGGGGCAGCGGAAGGGCCTGGGGCGGTGGAGGGGCCTGGGCCGACGGAGGGGCATGGGTCGGAGGCGCAGCCGGGGGATGGTCGTGGTCGCGTTCTGTGACGATGGTGAGGGGCTGGTCGGTGTCGTTGATGATGAGGGTGGCGGAGCCGTCGATGCGGTGGTCGATGGGGTAGCTGCCGACGGGGTTGACGTACGTGGTGCCTCCGATCGTCAGAAATCCGCTGGCCGGAGGCGTGTGGGAGGGGGCGGGATCCGCTTCGTGGATGAGGGGGACGGGCGGGGCGAGGGATGTGTGGTGGGGCTGCATGGCGGTGTCTCCTTTCTTCGGGCGCAGACGGAACCGCGCCGATCGCTGTGTCGAGTTCAACCTTCGTCACTCAGCGTAGCCAGAAAGGGTGAGGTCGGCAGCGGCGCGCGGAGGCGAACCAGGGGGCGTGCAGGGCGCGGAATGCGCTGTGGGGCGGTGGAAGGGGGAAAACCCGCGACGGCGAGGGGGTCAGGCGATGACGGACGGAGTGCGCGGTGCCGCAGGCGTCGGAGGTGCCGGAGGCGTCGGCGATGACGCGGTCAGTCGTCGAGGGGCAGGGCGAGATCGCGCACGTGACCGGCGAGGAGGAGCACCGCGGCGTCCACGGCGGCCTGCGGGTCCTGGTCGCGGATGGCGTCGGTGAGGCGGGCATGCGGATCGGTCGCGGCCGCGGTGGCGGTGTCCAGGCAGGCGGCGCGGCGGAGTTCGGCGCGCAGGGCGGAGCTGAGGGAACGGTAGATATCGGCGAGGACGGGGTTGTCGCCGGCCTCGGCGACCAGCACGTGGAACTCGGCGTCGGCGGCGGTGAAGGCATCGGCGTCATGAGCGGCGAGGGCGGCCTTGCGGCGGGCCAGCGAGGCCTCGATCCCGGCGAGCTGGGCGTCCGTGCGGTGCTTGGCGGCCTGCCGGGCGGCGACCACGTCGAGGCCCTGGCGGACCTGGGTGACATGGCTGAGTTCGGCGCGTTCGAGGCGGCGGCGGAGGGCGGCCGCACTGTCGTCGTCGGAGATCACAAAGGTGCCGTCGCCCTGCCGCGGTTCGAGGAGTCCGGAGTGGACGAGGGAGCGGACGGCCTCGCGTACCGAGGCGCGGCTGACGCCGAGGCTTTCGGAGAGCGCGTTCTCCGGCGGGATACGGCTGCCCACCGGCCAGGTGCCGTTGACGATCTGGGCGCGGATCTCGTCGGTCGCGGTCTCCACGAGCGACACCCTGCCCTTGCGGACCGATTGCACGAGATCACGCTCCCTTCGACGGCCCCGTCACCAGATGTCTGATGACTCTGCCGTCACTGTAATGCCCGGCCGGGGCGACGCGGCGGGCTCCCCGCCAGGATCGCGCCACGGACACACGCCAAGGACACAGACCACAGGCCGCGCCACAGACCGCGCCACGGCCTGGCCCGGGCCGGCCCCCGCCCCTGCCACCACCACCCCGTCGCGGATCGCGATCCGAACAAGATCGGGGGAATAGCGGTGTGCTTGTCAGTGGCGGCGGACATACTGCTGGCCATGCACCGGTCCTTGTCGTGAGCGCTCCCGGGCGCCGGACGTGGGGTCGGACCCGCAGTCAGCGACCAGGGGGAGGTTCTGTGTCGGCCGTGTCGACCAGCAGCGTGGCGCCGTCCGCCTCGGGGCGCCGGCCCGCCTGGGCCGAGGGGCTGGACGAGCTGCGTGCCGCGGCGACGACCGAGCCGGGCCGGCTGCGGGTGATCGGCGCCGTGCTCGCGCTGCTGGTAGTGGTGTTCGGCGCGGTCTCGGCCTGGCAGATCGAGGACCGGGCGGCGGCCGCGGACGACGTGGTGGAGCGCAGTCAGCCCGCGACGGCGGACGCGGCGAGCATCTACCGTTCGCTGGCGGATGCCGACACCACGGCTGCCGGAGGGTTCCTGACGGGCGTCGAGGGCAGCAAGGCGACCCGCGACCGCTATGACCGCGATATCGCCACGGCGGCGGAGCTACTGACCAAGGCGTCGCAGAGCAGCCGGGGCTCGGACGGCACGGGTGCGCAGATCGCCCGGCTCAACCGTCAGCTGCCGCGCTATACCGGCCTGGTGGAGACCGCGCGCGCGAACAACCGGCAGGGGCTGCCGCTGGGCGGGGCGTACCTGCGGTATGCGAACGACCAGATGCGCCGGGAACTCCTCCCGGCCGCCCGGGCGTTGTACGACGCGGAGACGGCCCGTCTGACGGCGGACTACGAGGAAGCCAAGGCATGGCCGTGGTTCGCGATGGCGGCCGGGCTGGTGGCGCTCGGTGCGCTGGGCTGGGCGCAGCGCCGCCACTACCGGCGGACGAACCGGGTGTTCAACAGGGGGCTGCTGGCCGCGACGGCCGCCTCCGTGGCGGTGTTGCTGTGGCTGGTGGCGGGGCATGCGGTGGCGCGCGCGGGACTGACCGCTTCGTATGAGCACGGTGTCCGCTCGTTGCGGGTGCTCAATGAGGCGCGGATCGATGCGCTACAGGCACGCGGGGACGAGAATCTGACGCTGGTGGCGCGCGGTGCGGTGCTCACGGAGAATCAGCAGGATTTCTACGAGGCCGGATTCCGTACCGGGATGACGGATCTGGCGGGACCGGGCGATCATGGTCCGGCGGCGGCGCGGAGCAGGCTGGGCGCGGCGCTGGCGCTGGCGGACGACGAGGCGGGGCGCGGCCCGGTGCGCGATGCGCTGGCGCACGTACGGCAGTGGCAGGCGCGACACGCCCAGGCGCGGGCCGCGGACGAAAAGGGCGACTATGACCGGGCGTTGGCGAAGGTGATCGGTGCGGACGGTTCCACCGGCGCATCCTTCGATCAGGTGGCGGCGGGGCTCCAGAAGGCGCTGGTGCATGAGCAGGAGGAGTTCCGGTCGGCGGCGGACGGCGGGCGCGGAGCGCTGGACGGGCTGCCGGTCGGTGCCGGGGTGCTGGCGGCGCTGGGGGCGGTGGGCGCGGTCCTGGGGATCGGCCGCAGGCTGGCGGAGTACCGGTGAGGGGCCGGGTGAAGGGGAGATGAAGATGCGGGCGCGAGGGCTGCGGGATCTGCGTGCCGTCCTGGCTCCGCTCGCCGCCGGGATGGGGGTGATGGCGGCGGCCGCGGCAATACTGGTGCCGGCACTGGGCAGCGCGCACGGACACGCGGGGCCGTCCCGTGGTGGTGCCTCGTCGCCGGCGGCGACGCACCGGGCGTACGGGCCCGAAGCGGCGCCGGCCGAGGCGGAGTGCACGGCGCAGAACGCCGCGGAGAGCCTGCGTCCGTCGTCCGCCGACGGCCCGGCGGTGGCGCGTATCAAGGAGAAGGGCCAACTGGTCGTCGGCGTCGACCAGAACACCTACCGGTGGGGGTACCGCGATCCGGCCACCGGCAAGCTGGAGGGCTTCGACATCGATCTGGCACGGGCGATCGCCGATGACATCCTGGGGCCGGACGCCAAGGTCGTCTTCAAGGCGGTGCCCACCAACCAGCGGATACCGGCGCTCCAGAAGCGCAGGGTCGACATGGTGGTGCGCACGATGACGATCAACTGCGCGCGCAAACAGCAGGTGGCGTTCTCGACCTCGTACTTCCAGGCGGGGCAGCAGGTCCTGGCCCCGAAGACATCCTCGGTCAAGGCGTTCGACGGTTCGCTGCGCGGCAAACGGGTGTGCACGGCAGCGGGTTCGACGGGTGAGTCGGAGCTGGCGGCGCAGCCGCACGGTGCGAAGGTGCTGACGGTCCCCAGCCAACTCGACTGTCTGGTACGGCTCCAGCTGGGCCAGGCGGATGCGGTGGTCACCGACAATGCGCTGGCCGCGGCGCAGGCGGCGCAGGATCCGACGGTGGAGCTGAAGGGCAAGCCGTTCACCGACGAGTCGTACGGCGTGGCGATGAACAGGAACGACACGGATCTGGTGCGGCGGGTCAACAAGGTCCTGGACGACTACCGGGGCGGTGGCGCCGACAGCCCCTGGATGCGGGCGTACCGCGGCTGGCTGAAGGCGGACATGCCGGGGATATCGGGGCCGCCGTCGCCGGAGTACAGCGACTGACCGTCCCAGGAGGGCCGTACCGGGGACAAACCGCCCCAAGGAGCGGTGTAGGTGACTGATCGCCGCATGGAGCGGCCCGATGCCGTTCACTATGGAGGAGAAAGGAAACGGAAGGAGCCGGAACCACAGCAGCCACCCGGTCACAGCAATCGCCGTGCACCGTACGCGTATTGGAGAGGTGATCGATGGGGGTCCCTGGACCCTTCCCCGATTCTCCGGGGAGGCCCGATGCCCCGGTACTGGGCCGGGAGGAGGTCGACCGCGCCCTGGCGCGGCTCGGCGCCGAGTACGAGGCGATCGAGACCTCACTGCTCGCGCTTCAGGACCACGCGGGGCGCCGGCTGCTGGAGGGCGCCGCCCTGACGGGCACCACCAAGGAGCGCTGGGCCGCCACGGAACGGTCCATCACGGTCCTGTGGTCGCTGTTCGACACCTATACGGCGACGCTGGAGGCGGCGCGCGAGGTACGGGCCCGGCGGCGCTGGCCGTCGCCGGAGGATCTGGCGGAGCTGACGGAGCTGCTGCACGGCGACGGGGTGGCGGTCCCCGGTGCGGCCGCGGTGGCCGGCGGCCCGGAGAGTGGTCCGGCCGGGCCGGGTGAGCGGTACAGCCTGGAGGACCTCGTCGAGCGGATCAACGGGCTGTACGCGCGGTCGCTGGATGTGATCGTCGCCGCCGATGCGGTCTGGTCGGCGCTGCCCGCCCGTATAGACCTGCTCTCCGCGGAGTTGCAGCGCACGCGTTCGCTGGCGCATTCGGTGGGGGTGCGCCCCGGCGAACATCCTGCGGGCGACGACCTGGAGCGGATCACGGAGGAGCTGTTGCGGCTGCGCGCCCAGGTGATCTCCGATCCGCTCGCGTTCTGGGTGTCGTCGTCGACGGGGAGTTCGGCGCCGGGCGGCGGCCGTCCGGACACCGCGCGCTACGACCGTGCGGCGCGGGCGCTGGAGGACATCCGGCGGGAGGTGGCTGCGGTGCTGGACGTCCGGCAGGACGCGGAGCGGCGGCTGATGGCGCTGCGCGATGTGCTCTCGCGGGCCGACCGGACGCTGGCCGAGGCGCGGCAGGCGCGCGGCGAGGTCCTGGCGAAGATCGCCGCGTCCGAGGTGCCGGCCGTGAGCGGCCCGTCGGCGGCGCTGCACGAGCAGCTGGCGGCGGCCGCGGAGTACCGCAGAAGGGCGCAGTGGCACCGGCTCTCGCCGCTGCTGGACAGCCTGGAGGAGCGGGCCGAGGACGAACTCCACCGCGCCCGCGAGTCGTTGACGGCGGTCACCGCGCCGCTCGCGGTGCGCGCCGAGCTGCGCGGCCGGCTGGACGCCTACCGGGCGAAGGTGGCGCGGCACGGTCTGGCGGAGGATCCGCTGCTGACGGAGCGGTACGACGTGGCCCGCCGGATGCTGTGGAGCGCGCCGTGCGATCTCCGGGCGGCCGAGCACGCGGTGTGGCGCTACCAGCAGACCGCAGCGGAGTCATTGGTTCCGCAACAGCTGGAGGGAAGGGGGGAGTCATGACGGAGCAGGCCGGCGAGCGGGCCGACGAGCGCTGCCAGCGGCGGGACTGCGCGGGCAGTTACGAGGATGCCGGCGGCGGCGAACTGTACTGCGATCTGTGCGGTCTGGCGCCGGTGGTCTCACCGGACGGCCTGCTGTCCTCACCGCCCACGGGCCTGACGGGCCGGGCCCTCACGGGCCCGGTATCGGGCCGTGAGGCGGCCGGAGCGCTGCTGACGGTGCCCTCCCCCGGCCCCGGTTCCGGCTCCACGGCCACCTCCCCGCGCTCCGCGTCGTCCCGGCGCTCGGTGTCCGGGCGGCTGTCGCGCTCCCTCTCGGACAGCGGGTCGACGCGCGGCATGGCGGCGGTGTCGGTGCGCAGCAGCGCGGGCAACGGCCCGCCCTCCGGATCGTCGCGCGGCCGGCTGGGCGCGGGCCTGGTGACGGTGCCCCAGGTACCGCGGCCCGATCCGCGTACGGCGGTGCTGGAACATCCGGAGGTGCCCGAGCGCAAGCGGTTCTGTAGCCGGGCGGACTGCGGCGCGCCGGTGGGCCGCTCCCGCGGTGACCGGGTGGGCCGCACGGAGGGCTTCTGCACCAAGTGCGGCCATCCGTACAGCTTCGTACCCAAGTTGCGGCCCGGTGAGATGGTGCACGGCCAGTACGAGGTCGTGGGCTGTCTGGCGCACGGCGGGCTCGGCTGGATCTATCTGGCGATCGACCGTGCGGTCTCCGACCGGTGGGTGGTCCTCAAGGGGCTGCTGGACACCGGTGACGAGGAGGCGCTGGCGGTGGCGATGTCCGAGCGGCGCTTCCTCGCCGAGATCGAGCACGCCAACATCGTGCGGATCTACAACTTCGTGCAGCACCTCGACCGCGGAACGGGCAGCCTCGACGGCTACATCGTCATGGAGTACGTCGGCGGCAAGTCCCTCAAGGACCTCGCCAACGACCGGCGTACACCCCAGGGACGGCGCGATCCGCTGCCGGTCGAGCAGGCCTGTGCGTACGGCATCGAGGCGCTGGAGGCGCTCGGCCATCTGCACAGCCGAGGCTTCCTGTACTGCGACTTCAAGGTCGACAACGCCATCCAGCAGCACGACCAGCTCAAGCTGATCGACATGGGCGCGGTGCGCAGGATGGACGACCACGACAGCCCGATCTACGGCACGATCGGCTATCAGGCGCCCGAGATCGCCGGGCTGGGCCCCTCGGTCGCCTCGGACCTGTACACCGTCGCGCGCACGCTCGCCGTGCTCACCTTCGACTTCCAGGGCTATACGAACGTCTTCGCCGACTCGCTGCCCGATCCGGACAACATCGAGGTGTTCCGCCGCTACGAGTCCTTCTACCGGCTGCTGGTGCGCGCCACGGACCCCGACCGGGCGCGCCGGTTCGGCTCAGCGGAGGAGATGGCCGATCAGCTGACGGGTGTGCTGCGGGAGGTGGTGGCGCTCCAGTCGGGCGAGCCGCGGCCGGCGCTGTCCACCCTGTTCGGGCCCGAACTGCGCGCGGTGGACACCGAGGTGTTCGCCCCGCAGGAGGGCGACAGTTCGCTGCTGGGCGCGCGGGGAGCGGCGCCGGCCCTGCCTGCCGGTGCGGAGCCCGGCGGTCCGGTGCTCCGCCCCCTGGACGTCGCCGGGGCCGCCCTCGCGCTCCCGGTGCCGCGGACCGACCCGGCCGATCCCAACGCCGGGCTGCTCGCCGGGCTGCTGACCGCCGCCCCGGCCGAACTGCTGGGCGCCCTGCGCTCGGCGCCCGTCGACTCCCTGGAGGTCCGGCTGCGGGAGCTGCGCTCCCATCTGGAGGCGGGCGACGGTACGGCGGCGCAGGCGGTGCTGGAGGCGATCGCGGCGGAGTCCGGCGGGCCGTGGGCCACCGCGGTGGCGAGCGGGGATTCCGGCGGGTGGAACGCCGACTGGCGGGTGGTGTGGCACCGCGGTCTGGTGGCGCTGGCCACCGGGGACCACGAGGGCGCCGCACTGGCCTTCGACGCGGTCTACGACGCGTTCCCCGGCGAGCCGGCGCCGAAGCTGGCGCTGGGCCTTGCCGCGGAGCTGCTGGGGCAGTTGGACTGCGCCGTGGAGTACTACCGCCTGGTGTGGGCGACCGACCGGGGCTATGTCAGCGCCGCGTTCGGGCTGGCCCGGGTGCGGCTGGCGGCGGGCGACCGCGGAGGCGCGGTCGAGGCGCTGGAGTCGGTACCGGAGGCGTCCATCCACTACACCGCGGCGCGGATCGCGGCGGTCCGCGCCCGGCTGCGGCAGCGCCCTCCGGGCGATCCGCTGCTGGCGGATCTGCGGGCGGCCGCCGAACAGGTCGAGGGTCTGGCGGCCTTCGGTCTGGACGCCGAGCGGCGGGAACAGCTCACCACCGAAGTACTGGGCAGCGCCCTGGACTGGGTACTCTCCGGTAGCCACGGTGCCGGGGAGGACGGCGAACGGGCCGCGAACGGGCGGCCGGTGCTGCTCGGTGCCCCGCTGGACGAGCGCGGCCTGCGGTTCGGCCTGGAGAGGTCGTACCGCCTGCTGGCGCGGCTGGCACAGCGTGGCGAGAAAAGGATCGAACTGGTGGAACGGGCCAACCGCTTCCGCCCCAGGACGTGGGTGTGACATGGGTGTGACTGGGCCGTCTCGTTGTGCGGGGTGCGGTGAACCGCTCATTGCGGGGGACAGGTTCTGCGGCCGGTGCGGCGCCGAACTCCTGGCTCCGGCCGTCCCGTCGGCGTACGGGGTGCCGCCGGGGTACGGGGTACCGGCCGTTCCAACGGTGCCGCCGATGCCGCCCAGACCGCCGGTGCCGCCGGTACCGGCCGGACCTGCCGTACCGATGGCGCCTGCCGTACCGGCCGCGCCTGCCGTTCCGGCTGCCGCAGCCGGGGCCGCCGGCCCGCCGCCGCCTCCGGACCCCAACGCCCGTCTCCCGTACGGCGACGAGGGCGCGCCGCCGCTGCCGGACGGTTCCCCCGCGGCGCCGCCCCGTCCCGCGACGGTGTCCGATGCGCCGCCCGTCGACCCCCGTGTCGCCGGATACGAGGCGGTCGCCGGAGCGGCCGCCGAGGCGGAGTCCGGTGTGCCGCAGGCGGCAGCAGGCCAGGACGGGCCACCGGCCCGTGACCACATGGAGAGCGAGGTGGCGGGCATCGCCGCGGTCAGCGACCGGGGCCACCGCCACCACCGCAACGAGGACTTCTTCGCGCTGCGGTCCGCCGCGCTGCCGGACGGCAGCCCCGTCGTGGTCGCGGTGGTCTGCGACGGGGTCTCCTCGGCGACCCGTCCGGACGAGGCGTCCCAGGCGGCGTCGGAGGCCGCCGGCGAGGCACTGCTGGAGTCGCTGCCGCGCGGTACGCACCCGCAGCAGGCCATGCACGACGCCGTCATGGCGGCCTCCGCCGCGGTGGACGCGCTGGCCGCCGACCCCACACTGGTGCATGACGAGCACCGTCAGCAGAACGCCCCGGCCTGTACGTTCGTCGGCGCGGTGGTCGGCGGTGGGCTGCTGACCGTCGGCTGGGTCGGTGACAGCCGCGCCTACTGGATCCCCGACGACCGTACGGCGCCGCCCGCCCGCCTCACCGAGGACGACTCCTGGGCCGCCCAGATGATCGCCAACAACCTGATGTCCGAGGCCGAGGCGAACGCCGATGAGCGGGCGCACGCCATCACGGGCTGGCTCGGCGCCGATGCGTACGAGGTCGAGCCGCACACCGCGACGTTCAAGCCGGACGGCCCCGGTGTCGTGGTGGTGTGCACGGACGGGCTGTGGAACTACGCCGAGTCCGCCGAGCAGATGGCCGCGGTGCTGCCGCACGACGCCCCTGGCCGGCCGCTGAACGCCGCCCGGACACTGGTCACCCACGCGCTGGACGGCGGCGGGCACGACAACGTCACGGTGGCGCTGGTTCCGTTCCCCGCGCCGACCGTGGGGACGACGCCGGCCTGAACGGCGCCCCAAGGGGCGGAAGGAGTGGCCGATTTCACCAGGTCGCAGATGTCGCAAGTCACCCAACGGGGGCCCGATTGCCGTAAGTCGGGACATAAAGCAGACACAACGGCGAAATCGGGTGGCGCGATACGGCTCGTTGACGGCTCGGGCGGCGAGGAGGCTGCGAAACTCCTTGCGAAGGTGGTGGACGTCGTCGATACGGCGACCGGTACTGTGCGACTGACGGCGACGGTCGCCGAGGCGGATGCGATGACTCTCGAAACGCGCTCGACGGCATCGTTCGCATAAAGAAACAGCCACAGAGATTCACAATCAGTACCGACACAATCAGTACCGAGCAGTGCCCGAAAGACGCGGTACGGAGGGGGAAGAACCGACATGCCGACCTGCCCGAGCGGCCACCAGTCGGTGGCCGAAGACTGGTGCGAGGTGTGCGGCCAGCGGATGGCGGGTGCTGTCCCCCCGCCGCCCTCTTTGCCTGCCGGTTTCCTGAACACCCCGCCCAGCCAGCCGACCGGAGCGCCCGGCCCGCCGCCGGGACAGGCCGGTCCGCCGCCAGGGCAGGCCGGTCCGCCGCCCGGTGGCCCCGGCTTCCCCGGTCCCGGTGGTCCCGGCCCGGGTGCCCCTGACATGCAGGGCAGTCAGGGCGGCCAGGGTGGCTATGGCTTCCCGCCGCCCGGTGCACCCGGCCCCGGCGACCCCGGTGCACAGGGCGGCCAGGGTGGCTACGGCTTCCCGCCGCCCCCCGGCCCCGGCCAGCCCGGCCCCGGCACGCAGGGCGGCCAGGGCGGTTACGGCTTCCCGCCGCCCGCGCCCGGCCCCGGTCAGCCCCCGCCCGGCCCCGGCCCCGATCAGTCCGCGCCGCGCGAGCTGTGCCCGCAGTGCGGTACGCCGCGCGAGGCGATGGCGCCGTTCTGTGCGGAGTGCCAATACAACTTCCTCACCAACTCCCCGACGTCGTACGCCCCCGCGCCCGGCCAGCAGCCGGGCCCGCCGCCCGGTGCGCCCGGCCCCGGCGGCCCCGGTACGCAGGGCGGCCAGGGTGGCTACGGCTTCCCGCCGCCCGCACCGGGCCCCGGCCAGCCCGGCCCCGGCACCCAGGGCGGGCAGGGCGGTTACGGCTTCCCGCCGCCGCAGCACCAGCAGCCGCAGCCCCCGCAGCAGGGCATGCAGCAGCAGGGCATGCCGGGTATGCCCCCGGGCGGCCCCGGCCAGCCCGGTCCCGGCGGCTTCCCCGGTCAGCCCGGCCCGCCGCCCGGAATGCCCGGTCCCGGCCCGGCCAGCCAGCCCGGCCCGCCTCCGCAGCAGGCCGACGACTGGCCCCTGAGCCCCCCGGCCGCCCAGGCCGCGCCGCCGATGGCGCCCGCGCCGCCCGGTCCCGGCCCGCAGGCGCCGTACGAGCAGCAGCAGCCGCCCGCGCCGTTCCCGCCGCAGCAGCAGCCGGGACCGTACGAGCAGCAGCAACAGCCGCAGCCGTACGAGCAGCAGGCGCCGTACGAGCAGCAGCAACAGCAGCCGTACGAACAGCAGCAGATGCCGCCGCAGCAGGGGCCCGGACCGGACCAGCAGTGGAACGGCGGCCCCGGTCAGGGTCCCGCTGCGCCGCCGCAGGGTCCGCAGCCGGTCGTCGGCGCCGGCTGGGTGGTCGCGGTCGCGCCGGACCGCGAGTACTTCATGGCGATGATGGGCCGCAGCGGCCCGGAGGCGGCGGGGCTCAACCTGCCCTCGTACTCCCCCGAGCAGGTGCTCCCGCTCGCCAACGGCCAGCTCGCGATCGGCCGGCGCCGCAACAGCACCGGCGAGTCCCCGGACATCGACCTGGGCAGCGCGCCGGAGGACCCGGGCGTCTCCCACCAGCACGCGCTGCTGGTGCAGCAGCAGGACGGCAGCTGGGCGGTGGTGGACCAGAACTCCACCAACGGCACGACGATCAACCTCGCCGAGGACCCGATCCAGCCCTATGTGCCGGTGCCGCTCCATGAGGGCGACCGGGTGCATGTCGGTGCCTGGACGACGCTGACCATCCGCCGGGGCTGACCCGCCGGACGACCATGAGGCACATGCGGGGCGTGACCAACCGGTCACGCCCCGCTCGCCGTTCATGGCGCCCGCCCACGCTCCCCGCGGACGGTCGTCCTACGACCGGAGTCCTAGCCCGGGGCATCTGCCACCATGGACGGGTGAACAAGATTCCACGCGGCACGCTTCAGGAGCAGACCTTCTACGAGCAGGTCGGCGGCGAGGAGACCTTCCGCCGCCTGGTGCACCGCTTCTACCAGGGAGTCGCCGAGGACCCGCTGCTGCGGCCGATGTACCCGGAGGAGGATCTGGGCCCGGCCGAGGAGCGGCTCGCGCTCTTCCTCATGCAGTACTGGGGCGGCCCCCGTACATACAGCGACGGCCGCGGGCACCCCCGGCTGCGGATGCGGCACGCCCCGTTCACCGTGGACCGCGCGGCGCACGACGCCTGGCTGCGCCACATGCGGGACGCGGTGGACTCCCTCGGCCTGTCCGAGGAACACGAGACGCAGCTGTGGAACTACCTCACGTACGCGGCCGCCTCGATGATCAACGCCGCCGACTGAGGGCCGGCTGAGGAACGCGTCACACCGCCCGCCCACGGGCGCGCGCACGGCCCGGCCCCGTCACGATCCGGTCAAGGCACCCCGCAATCCGCTTACCGGACACCCCGTCCTCTGACAGCATCCGTTCATCTGTTTGGTGCTGTGGGTACGGCGCCGTGAGCGCGGCAGGGGGGACCGTGGCCGGCTTTGTTTTCCTGCGGATGCGGGCGCACCGTCTGCTGCTGGCCGCCGCGCTGCTGTCGGTGCTGCTGACCGCCACCGTCCCGGCCACACTGGCGGCCTTCTCGGACGCGGTCGGGGACGCGGGGCTGCGCAAGGCGCTGGAGACCGTTCCCCAAGCTCTCAACTCCGTTCGAGCAGGGGAGACCCCAACCGCGGCCGCCGCGGCTCTCCAGGTGAAGGCCCAATTACCCGCGGACAAACGGGAGTCCGCGGACCGTGCGGTCACCAAGGGGGCACGACGGGCCTTCGACGGCCTGCCGTTCGCGGTGCGGACCCTGACCCGCTCCGGGCCGTACGCACTGCCCCGTACGCTCCGGCCACCTGAGGCGCGCAAGGGCGAGCCGGATCTCACCCACCTCGCGGCCATGGACCGCTCCCGCCTCACCCTCGTCAGGGGCAGCTGGCCGGAGCCGGTCGCGCACGGGCCGCTGCCGGTCGCCCTGCCGGAGGCCGCGGCCGCCCGGCTCGGGGCCGGGCCCGGCCGCCGGATCACCCTCGACAACCGGCTGTCCGGCCCCGCCCGCCTGACCGTCGAGATCACCGGGGTCTACCGGCCCAAGGACCGCGCCGACCCGTACTGGAAGCTCGACGATCTCGGCGGGCGTGGGGTGCGCACCCTCGGCTTCACCACGTACGGACCGCTGCTCACCGACCCGGCGGCCTTCCACGCCGGTCCCCTCGTACAGGACTCGGTCGGCTGGCTCGCCACCGCCGACTTCCGCGGGCTGACCGCGGACCGGCTGGACGCCCTGAGCGCCGCGGCCGGCCCGGCCCCCAGAGCGCTGATGGCCGACCCGGCGTTCGCCGGCCAGGCCACCGCCGCCACCGATCTGCCCGATGCGCTGCGGGAGTTGCGGCGGGCGCTGCTGGTGAACCGCTCGACCATCCTGATCGTCGCGTTACCGCTGCTGCTGCTCGCCGGTTCCGCACTGCTGCTGGTCGCCCGGACGCTGAGCACGGAGCGGGCGGGCGAGACGGCGCTGCTGCGCGCCCGGGGCGGGTCCCGGTGGCGGATCGCCGGGGCGGCGCTCGCGGAGTCGCTGCTGCTCGCGGCCCCGGCCGCGGTCGGTGCGCCGCTGCTGTCCGGCCCGCTGGGGCAGCTGATGGGCCGAAGCGGCGGACCGGCCCGTACCGGACTGCCGCTGGACACCCCGCTCACGGCCGCGACCTGGCTGACCGGCGGTGGTGTGGCCCTGGGCTGCGCCCTCGCCCTCGCCGCGCCCGCCCTGCTGCGGACCGGTACGGACGCGCCACCGCGGCGGCGGGCGCTGCCCGGTGCCCCGGGGGCCTCCGGTGCTCGGACGTCGTGGAGAGCGCGGGGCAGGGCCGGCGCTGACCTGGGGCTGCTGGTGATCGCCGGTGTCGCGTACTGGCAGCTCCAGCGACAGACGACGGGGGACGACGGCACGGGCGGCGGCAGTGGCGGTGCCGGGGTGCTGACCGTCGACGCCACCGGCCAACTCGGTATCGACCCGGTGCTGGTGGCCGCCCCGGCGCTGGCGCTGCTCGCCGGTACGGTGCTGACGCTGCGGCTGCTGCCGCTCGCCGCGCGGATCGCCGAGCGGGGCGCGGCACGCGGCCGGGGTCTGGCCGGGGCGCTGGCCGGCTGGCAGCTCAGCCGCCGCTCTTCTCCGAGTTCTCCGCTCCGTTCGAGGAGGCAAGGCCCCCTCCGCGGCGCGGACACCGTCCTGCTGCTGGTGCTGGCCACCGCGCTGGGCATGCTGGCGATCGGCCAGCGCGCGTCCTGGGACCGCTCGCAGGACGACCAGGCGGACTTCCGGGCGGGCGTGCCGGTCCGGGTACTGGCCGGCAGGACACCGCAGTTCGGGCAGGGCGGTGCCTATGCGGCGGTGCCGGGGGTGGCCGCCGCGCTGCCGGCCGGGCAGACCGGCCTGGAGCTGTCGGGCGGACGGGGCTCCTCGCTGCTCGCCCTGGACGCCCGGCGGTCGGTGGGGGCGCTGCTGCTGCGCGGTGATCTGGTGGGCGGTGATCCGGTGCGCGGCGGTGCGGACCCGGCACCGGGCGCGGCGGCGGACGGAGTGCTGCGTGCGGTGGCGCCACGGGGCGGCACACCGAGCGGCCTCGAACTCCCCGCCGGGACCGCTCGGTTACGGCTGACCACCACCCTGCGCTCCCTGAAGACGCTGCCGCCCGCGCCCGTTCCGCCGACGGTCACCAGCGGCCAGGACGCGGATCCGCAGGACACCGGGCCGGTGCCCGCGACCCTCTCCGCCCTCCTCACCGATGGCTTCGGCGTTCCGTACACCCTGCCGCTCGGCCCGGTGGCCGCCGACGGCCGGCCGCACACCCTGGACGTGGATCTCGCCGCCGCAGCCGGTGCCCCGGCGGGCCGCCCGGCCGGTCCGCTGCGGCTGACCGGGCTCATCGCCGACATGGACCAGCCGTCCGTCCCGCACCGTCAGCGGCTGACCGTCTCCACCGCACAGGCGGTCGGCGCGGACGGCCGTGCCAGGGCCCTGCTGCCGCCTTCCCTCTCCTGGCGGGCGCAGATCACCGACAAGAGCAGTTCCGTGGGCGAGGCGTCCGGCCCCAGGGCGGGCCGTAGCGAGGTGCCCGGGGGCGGTGTGCTGTCCCAGACGTACGACACCGGCGCCGAGCTGAACCCGTGGAGCGCGGCGGTGACGGCGTTGCGGATCACCGCGGCGCACCCGGAGCGGCCGCCGCTCGCCGCGGTCGCCACCGATGCCTTTCTGCGCGCCAGCGGTTCGAGGGCCGGCTCGGTCATCGAAGTGCCGGTCAGCGGGCAGCCGTTGAAGGTGCGGATCGTCCGGGCGGTACGGGCGTTGCCCGGCGCGGCGGACGGCACCCCGGCCACCGGTCTGCTGGTCGACTTCGGCGCCGTCAACGAGGCGCTGGCCGACCGTGGCGCCGCGCCGCTGACCGCCACCGAGTGGTGGCTGCGTCCCCGCCCGGGAGCATCGGCGCAGGTGGTCGCCGCGCTGCGGGCCCGCCCCGACACCGATCCGGGCCAGGTCCTGGTCCGCGACGAGATCGCCCGGGAGCTGCACGACGATCCGCTCGGCCTCGGCCCGCAGAGCGCGCTGGCCGCCGCCGCGGTGGCCGCGGTGGCGCTGGCGGCGGTGGGCTTCGCGGTCAGCGCCGCCGGTTCGGTCCGTGAACGGGCCCGGGAGTTCGCCGTGTTGCGGGCCCTGGGAGCGCCGCGCTCCCAGCTGGCCCGCGTGATCGTCGTCGAGCAGGGCGTACTGATCGCGCTGGCGCTGGGCGTCGGAGCGGCGCTGGGGACGGCGCTGACGCGGGCGGTGGTGCCGCTGATCGTGCTGACCGGAAAGGCGGGCCGCCCGGTGCCGCCGGTGCTGGTGGAACTGCCGGCCGGACAGGTGGCCCTGATGCTGGCGGCGGTCGCGGCGGTTCCGCTGCTGGTTGTCGCGGGCCTCGCGCTGCGCCGCGGCGACCCGGTGCAGGCCCTGCGCGGCCGAGGAGAGCGGTGACGATGACCGGGATGCTGAGCGGCGGATGCCGATGAGCGCGCCCACCTGGACGGGCCTGCTGCGCATCCGGCTGCGGGCGGCGCGCGGCGCGGCGCTCGCACTGGGCGTGCTGGTGCTGGTCACCGCGTTCCTCGCGGCGGTGTTACCGCGCGGTATGGAGGCGTACGAGACGCGTGGGGTGCGTCAGGCGGTCGGCTCGGCGCCGCCCGAGCAGCGGACCGTGGAGATCTCCGTTGGGCAGACGGAGATCTCGCAGACGGAGACGGCCGGCTCCGGCCCCGTGGCCGGCTACGGTGCGGCGGACCTCGCCCGCCAGGACCGGGCGATCCGGGGGCAGTTCCACGCCCCGCTGCGGATCTCCGAGGGCGACGCGCAGTACGGCGTACGCACCACCAAGCCACTGGCCACGCGCGACTCCTGGCTGCCCCGGCCCGACGGCCTCGGCCCCACCGTGACGCTCTACGCGGCCGCCGGCCTCGGCCGGCACGCCACGCTCACCAGGGGACAACTGCCGCACGGCGCGGCCCCCGGGGCGCGCACCGTCCAGGCGGCGGTGACCGTCGCCACCGCACGCACCCTCCATCTGCGCGTCGGCAGCGCACTGCACCTGCCGGACCTGACCGTACGGATCTCCGGACTGCTCACCCCGCGCGACCCGGACAGTACGTACTGGGCGGTGGATCCGCTGATGGCCGCCGCCCGTCAGGACACCTCCCCCGGGCCGCCGTCGAAGAGGTTCTGGCGCGCCGGTCTGCTGCTCGCCCCGCAGGACGGGCCGGCGCTGTCGGACACCGAGGGGGAGCCGGAGAAGTACTGGCGCTATCCGGTCGACGTGAGCGCGCTGACCGCCCAGGACGCCCCACGGCTGCGGGACCGGTTGCTCTCCCTCGAACACGGCGCGGCGCTGGCCCGGTTGCGCACGGTCGCGGGCGCCGGCGCACTGGCCGACAGCTCGGTGGACGGTCTGCTGGACGGCTTCGCCCGGATGCGGTCGGCGATCGCGCCGGTCATCGCGGTGGCGGCGTTCGGGGTCGGCACCGTCGCGGGGGTGGTGCTGCTGATGACCGGGGCGCTGACGGCGGCCCGGCGGGGCCCGGAGCTGGCCCTGCTGCGGGCCCGGGGCGCCTCGCTGGCCGGGCTGACCGGGCAACTGGCCGCGGAGAGCGCGGTGGTGGCGCTGCCCTCGGCCGCGGTGGGCGGCGCACTCGCCCTGCTGCTGATGCCCGGCGAGCGGGTGCTGCCTTCCCTGCTGGCGGCGGCCGGCACCGGGCTGCTGGGCACCCTCGCGCTGCCGCTGCGGGCCGCCGCCGCGCACCGCCGCCCCCGCCCCGTCGCCCGCGCCGATCTGGCGGCCGCCCGCCCCTCCCGGCGCCGTACCGTCGCCGAACTGACCGTGCTGGTACTGGCGGTCGGCGCGGTGGTCGCGCTGCGCCGCCGCAGCACGGCCGCCGGCGGGGTGGACGCCCTGGTCAGCGCGGCACCGGTGCTGATCGGTGTGATCGCGGCACTGGTCCTGATGCGGCTCTACCCGCTGCCGCTGCGGCTGGCTGCCCGGCCCGCCGCGCGCACCTCCGGGCTGACCGGCTTTCTCGCACTGGCCCGCGCCGGCCGCGCCCCGGCCACCGCCGGCCTGCCGCTCCTGGCCCTCCTGGTGGCGCTGACCACCGCGTCGTTCGGCGGCTCGGTGCTCACCGGAATCGCCACCGCCCGCGACCGCGCGGCGCTCACCGCGGTCGGCGCGGACGCCCGGATCTCCGCCGACAAGCCGCTCCCCCGGGCGCTGCAACGCGCCGTTGCCCAAGTGCCGGGCGTCGTGGACGCCGTACCGATACGGATCACCGTCCAGGCCGCCGACGACGGTGGTCCGCCCCTCTACCTGATCATCGCCGACGCCGAGGCCTACGCCCGGCTCGCCCGCGCCACCGGCCTGGGCGCCTTCTCCGCAACGGAACTGGCCGACCCCGGCGGCGACCGGCCGCTGCCGGCGCTCGTCTCCCCCCGCGTCCTGGCCCGCTTCGGACGCGCCCCGATGGCGCTGCAACCGGAGTTCGGCCAACTCGTCGTCCGCCTCACCGCGGTACGCTCCGACACCCCCGCCCAGCCCGGCGGCGACTTCGTGCTGCTCAACGCCCGCAGCGTGGCCCGGCTCCACCCGGACACCTACGCCGACCCCGCCAACGGCCCCACCGTCCTGCTGCTGTCCGGCCACGGCCTGGACGCCGGGGCGCTGCGCACCGCCGTCCGCGCCCACTCCCCCGCATCGTCGCCCGCCCGGCTGACCCTGCGCTCCACGGAGCGCGCGGGGCTCGCCGACGCGCCCCTCCAACAGGGCGCCCAACGCCTCTACACAGCCGCCGTCGTGGCCGGCGCCGGATTCGCGCTGCTGGCCCTGCTGCTCTCGCTCCTCCAGGCCGCCCCACAGCGCACCCAACTCCTGGCCAGACTGCGCACGATGGGTCTGCCCCCCGCCCAGGGGCGGCTGCTGATGGTCCTGGAGGCGCTGCCGCAGACGCTGCTCGCAGCTGTCGGCGGGGCACTGACCGGCGCCGCCACGATCCGGCTGCTGGGCCCCGGTATGGACCTCACCCCACTCGCCCTGCCCGGCGCCCCGGGCGGCGGCGCACCCGGCACCGTACGACTCCAAACCGACCCCGCGTCCCTGCTGTTGCCGTCGGCGGGCGTGGTGGCACTGGCCCTTGCGGTGGTGCTGGCCCAGGCCTGGATCGGTGAACGGCGGCGCGAAAGCACCGAGTTGAGGGTGGGAGAGCACGCATGACGACCGGGAGAGAGCCTGAGACCCGATCCCTGACCCCACCGGCCGACGGCCGTACCCCACCGGCCCCCGCCGGCCTCGCCGAGCTGGAGGCGCGCGCGGCGGCCCGGCGGGGGCGGCCCGCCTACGGGCACGACGCCCTGATCGTCTGCGACCGGCTGGTGCGGGTCTTCTCCACCGACGGAGTCGAGGTGCAGGCGCTTCAGGGGCTCGATCTGCTGGTCGCCGAGGGCGAGTTGCTGGCACTGGTGGGGGCGTCCGGCAGCGGCAAGTCCACCCTGATGAACATCCTCGCCGGTCTGGACGTGCCGACCGCGGGCGCAGCCAAGGTCGCCGGCCGCGATCTGCTGACGATGGACGCCAGGGCCCGGCTCGGCTACCGGCGTGAGGTCGTCGGCTTCGTCTGGCAGCAGACCGCCCGCAACCTCCTGCCGTATCTGACCACCCTCCAGAACGTCACCCTGCCGATGCAGCTGCGCGGCGGGCGGCGCCGGGCGGCCCGGGCGAAGGCGGCCGACGAGCTGCTGTCGATGCTCTCCCTCGACCACTGCCGCGACCGCCGGCCCCACCAGCTCTCCGGCGGCGAGCAGCAGCGCACCGCCATCGCGGTGGCACTGGCCAACACCCCCTCCGTACTGCTGGCCGACGAGCCGACCGGCGAGCTGGACTCGCACACCGCCGAGCAGGTCTTCACGGCCTTCCGTACGGCCAACGAGGTACTGGGCACCACGATCGTGATCGTCACCCATGACCAGGCGGTGGCGAACGAGGTACGGCGCACGGTTGCGATCAGGGACGGGCGTACGTCGTCGGAGGTGCTGCGGCGCACCGAACGCAACGCCGCGACCGGCGAGGAGTCCCTGGTCGCCCGCGAATACGCGATGCTCGACCGCGCGGGCCGGCTCCAGCTGCCGGCCGACTACACCAGCAGCCTGGGCATGGCGCACCGCGTCCTGCTGGAGCTGGAGAGCGATCACATCGGGGTGTGGCCGGACCACTCGGACCACTCGGACCACTCGGACCATTCGGAAGGGGGAGGGGGAGGGAGCGCGAGCGGGAGAGGGGAAGGGAGCGGCGAGGAGACCTAGCCGGCGATCCGGAGGCGGCGGCGGAACGGAGGCGGCCGCGGACTGGAGCGCCGGCAGACCGGAGGCGTTCGCGTACCGGTGGCCCTCAGCCCCGGGCAGCCCTCAGCCCGGCGTAACCGTCAGACCGGCGTGACCGTCAGCCCCGACAGCCCCGTGAGCCCGGCCGGTCCCCCGGTCCGTACGGCGATCGATCCGTACGGGGTGCTCAGCCGCAGCCAGCCGCCCGCGGACAGCAGGCTCAGCGGCTGTGCCTCCGGGGCGGGCGCGCCTGGTGTGGTGCGGCCGCCGGCCAGCGCCCCGGCCCGCGCCGGGCGCAGGAAGCCCAGCGACTGGGCGGCGTGCGCGGCGCGCAGCGGAAGGTGGGTGTCGCCGAGGGTGCGCGACCAGATCTCACGGCCGATGCGGTCCCGTGCGGCGCGGGTGCGCTGCTCGGGCGGCAGTGCCTCGTCGCGGGCCCGGAATTCGGCGACCGCGGCGGCCACCGCACGCACCAGCGCCTCGGGCGCCGGCAGTCCGGGCACCCGCTGCCAGCCGCCGCGCGGCGGCAGCAGCCCGGTCCACGGCGGACCCGTGACCGCGGCGGGGACGGTCAGCGCCCCCTCCTGCTCGTCGATGCCTTCGAGGAGTTCACCGGCCGAGACCGTCGTGTCCAGGGCGGTGTCCTGGGAGACGTCCCGGGAGGTGTCCTGGGAGGTGTCCTGGGAGACGTCCGGGGAGGTGTCCTCGGCGAGCCGCGCGGTACGGATCGCCAGCACCTCGAACGACGGCGGACGGCCGAAGACGGCGAGCACCCCGCCGCCGGCCTGCAGCCGTACCGCCGCGGCGCGGTCGTAGTGGATCAGCCGGGCGAGGAAGGCGGCGAGATCCGCCGCCTCCCCCGCGTCGGCCAGGTGCAGCGCCGTCATACCGCGGCAGTTCCCTCCTGGTGCGCGGCGTCGTCCAGGTACTCCTTGAGGATCGCCTTCTCCTCCGCCGTGAGACGGCGCGGACGCTCCTCGGCGAAGTTGTACGGCACGACGACGGTCGAGGCCCGCAGATAGAGGGAGTCCTCGTCCTTGACCTCGTAGCCGACCGTCATCGACGCGGCGCTGATCTTCGTCACCCACAACTCGACGGTCACCGGAGCAGGCCGGTGTACCAGCGGCCGCACATAGTCGATCTCGTGCCGGGCGACGACCGAGCCGCCCGTGAACGACGGGCTGCCGCCCCCCGGCGCCAGCCGGCGCATGAAGTCGATCCGCGCCTCTTCGAGGTAGCGGACGAAGACCGCGTTGTTGACATGGCCGAAGGCGTCCATGTCCGACCAGCGCAGGGGACAGGAGTAGAGGTGGCGCACGTCGGTCAGCCCCGGGTGAGCTTCTTGTAGGTGGCGCGGTGCGGACGGGCCGCATCCGGGCCGAGACGCTCGACCTTGTTCTTCTCGTACGACTCGAAGTTGCCCTCGAACCAGAACCACTTGGAGTCGCCCTCGTACGCCAGGATGTGGGTGGCGACGCGGTCGAGGAACCAGCGGTCGTGGGAGACGACCACGGCGCAGCCCGGGAACTCCAGCAGCGCATTCTCCAGCGACGACAGGGTCTCGACGTCGAGGTCGTTGGTCGGCTCGTCGAGGAGCAGCAGGTTGCCGCCCTGCTTGAGGGTGAGCGCCAGGTTCAGGCGGTTGCGCTCACCACCGGAGAGCACACCGGCCGGCTTCTGCTGGTCCGGGCCCTTGAAGCCGAACGCGCTCACGTAGGCGCGCGAGGGCATCTCGACCTGGCCGACGTTGATGTAGTCCAGCTCGTCGGAGACCACGGCCCACAGGGTCTTCTTGGGGTCGATGTTCTCGCGGCTCTGGTCGACGTAGGAGATCTTGACGGTCTCGCCGACCTTGATGTCGCCGGAGTCCGGGGTCTCCAGGCCCTGGAGCATCTTGAACAGGGTGGTCTTGCCGGCGCCGTTCGGGCCGATGATGCCGACGATGCCGTTGCGCGGCAGGGTGAAGCTCAGGTCCTCGATCAGGACCTTCTCGCCGAAGGCCTTGTTGAGCTTGTCGACCTCGACGACGACATTGCCCAGACGCGGGCCCGGCGGGATCTGGATCTCCTCGAAGTCCAGCTTCCGCATCTTGTCGGCCTCGGCGGCCATCTCCTCGTAACGCGCCAGGCGGGCCTTGGACTTGGCCTGCCGCCCCTTGGCGTTGGAGCGCACCCACTCCAGCTCGTCCTTCAGACGCTTCGCACGCTTGGCGTCCTTCTGCCCCTCGACCTTCAGACGGGTCTGCTTGGTCTCGAGGTACTTGGAGTAGTTGCCCTCGTAGCCATGCGCACGGCCGCGGTCGAGCTCCAGGATCCAGCCGGCGACGTTGTCGAGGAAGTACCGGTCGTGGGTGACGGCGACGACGGTGCCGGGGTACTTCGCGAGGTGCTGCTCCAGCCACTGCACGGACTCGGCGTCCAAGTGGTTGGTGGGCTCGTCGAGGAGCAGCAGGTCGGGGGCCTCCAGCAGCAGCTTGCACAGCGCGACGCGGCGGCGCTCACCACCGGAGAGGTTGGTGACCGGCCAGTCGCCGGGCGGGCAGCCGAGCGCGTCCATGGCCTGCTCGAGCTGGGTGTCCAGGTCCCACGCGTTGGCGTGGTCGAGGTCCTCCTGGAGCTTGCCCATCTCCTCCATCAGCGCGTCGGAGTATTCGGTCGCCATCAGCTCGGCGACCTCGTTGAAGCGATGGAGCTTGTCCATGACCTCGCGGGCGCCGTCCTGGACGTTCTCCAGAACCGTCTTGGACTCGTCCAGCGGGGGCTCCTGGAGGAGCATGCCGACGGTGTAGCCCGGGGAGAGGAAGGCGTCGCCGTTCGACGGCTGCTCAAGACCGGCCATGATCTTCAGCACCGTGGACTTACCGGCGCCGTTGGGACCCACGACACCGATCTTCGCGCCCGGCAGGAAGCTCAGCGTCACGTCATCGAGGATGACCTTGTCGCCGTGCGCCTTGCGCGTCTTCCGCATCGTGTAGATGTACTCAGCCAAGAGAAACCGTCCGCCAGATTGGATCGATCAGAGTCTGTGTGCGACGCCGCCCGGGGCCACCGTGCGCCGAGGCAGGGGAGGGCAGATACACCCCATCTTGCCGTACGTCCATCCCTTGAAGGAAACGGGTGCCAAGGGGCGGACGCCAGCGGCCCCGGAGCGATACAACGCTCCGGGGCCACGGGACGTTCCCTCGGTGCAGCTCGCTCACCATTCGGTCACGAGCGGTCACCGACTGCTAGTGCAGTGTGTTCACGGCATTACTGGGCGGAAGTACCGGCCTCATCACTGGGCGGGAGTCCCGGCCCTATTACTGGGCGGGAGTACCGGCCTTCTTCTTACGGAGGAAGAACACCGCGGCACCGCCGACCACGACCAGCACGACCGCGATGCCCGCGATCACCGGGGTGGCACTGCTGGAACCGGTCTCGGCGAGGTCGGTGCCGTGGCTGCCACCGGTGCTGCCGCCGACCGACGCCGGGCTGGGCTTCGAGGAGGGCTTGCCGCCGCCACTGCCGGCGGTCTTGCAGTCCAGGACGCCGCTGAAGGTCTTCTTGAAGCCGCCCGCACCCTTGATCGTGATCTCGTACGGCTGGTCCTCGGCCACCGGCACGGTCACGGTCTGCGACTTGCCCGGAGCGACCTCGTAGTCCTTGCCGGACAGCTGGAAGCGGAACGCCTCATCGCCCTTGTTGGCCGCCGTCACGTCCACGCCGCCCTTGGCGCAGTTCTTCTCGGCGGTGATCGCCGGGATGGCTCCCTGCTTCTTCCAGGAGACCGTGGCGGCCGCGGAGACCGTGGACTCACTGGAGCCGGCCAGGATCTGGGTCTGGCTCTTGGCGTGCTCACCAATGCCGGTGAAGGCACGGCCGACCGGGACCTTGGTGGCGGCCTGCGCGGTCACCGAGGTGCTGCCGTCCGCGGCGCCCTTGGGCACGTCGAAGAACAGCTGGGTGCCGTCGGCGGCGCTGGTGACCGGCTTGCCGTCCTTGCCGACGACCTTCACACCGGCCGGCGCACCGGCAGCCGGGGAGATCGTGACGCTGTCGGCGTTGGTGTGCACGGTGACCGGGCCGAGCTTGCCGCCGGACTTCCCGGAGACGGCCGGCGGGTCCAGCGTCAGCGAGGCCTTGGGCTCGGCCACGCTCTGGGCGCTCTTCTCGAGGTAGTCGGCGAGCTTCTCGGCCGCCGGGTCGACCGCGTCCACCTTGACGTGGTCGGAGAAGCGCCAGATCGCGACCTGGGTGCCGGCCGCGGCGGTCTTCTCGGTGAGGTTCCCGGCACCGGCCTTGGAGGCGAGCGCGGCCAGGTCGTTCACCTGCGGGTAGGAGTTCTGAAGGATCCAGCGGATCTTGCCGGCGTCCGCGTTGTTGTGCAGCGACGAGGCGCTCCAGGGCACTTCCTGGTACTTGGCCTGCTGCTGCGTCGGGTTGTGGATGTCGATGCAGTACGTCTGGAGGGTGCCGCCGTTGTCGACCGACATCTCGAAGAGCCCGGCGCCGACGCGCTGGTCCCCACCGTCACTGTGCACGACCGCCTGGTCGAAGGTCTTCAGCCCGCCGAGCGTGGCGGTGGCACCCCCGTGAGCCGGGGTGATCTCGTCCGCCGCGGCAGTCCCCGCGGTGGCTATCGCACCCGCCGCGACCAGGCCCGAGGCCACGACCGCGGCGGCAAGGCGGGCTGCGCCGCGCCCCTTCATCGAAAGCATGAATTTCCCCTCTGGGCGAGGCGGTCGCGTGGGGAAGGTGCCTCGCCGGAAAGATCCCAAAGAACTCAACAGCCGAACGTCAGTCCCCGTGAGCCCCCGTGAGTACTCGTCGGATCTTATGGAGCAGGCGCATCACGGTCCCCAGCAATGCCCTCCCATAAGCGATCCGAATCGCAATCGTTATCGATACTCGGCATCCTGACCTGGCATTATCGATAAATCCCCGGGCCCTTTCATCCCACTGACACCTTCTGCACCGTTTCGCCCCGCCCGGCCGACGACCGTTTCACGAATACCGACGCTGCTGCCTTGGGCACCGCCGAGCCCCCCAAGTGCGGCGTGGGCACGGCTGTTGGGGGTGACGGGCGTGGGCGCGGCGGGGGCGGTGCCGGGCCCTGTGCGGTGGTTGGCTCGGTCGTTGGGGAGGATCCGCGCGTTGAGGCTGCGCCCGCCGGCCCCGCAGTTGGCGCAGGTCCCGGAACCGGGCCCGCAGTTGGTCCCGGTGTGGGGGATGGCTTCGCGGCTGCCGAAGTCGCGTCGGCGGTCAGCGGGGCCGGTTGGTCCAGGTCCGGATGCGGTTGCGGCTGCGGCTGCCACTGGAGCCGCGCCTCCGGGACGGGGTCGGCTGCTGTCCGCGCCGCCCGCGCCACACGGCGGAACGCCGACGTACCGCGGGAGAGATCGTGACCGATCGCGACGGCATCGACCTCGGCGGAGAACCAGCGCTGTCCGCCCCGCTCGGGAGGCTGCTCCCCCTCCCTCAGCCGCAACCGTCCCTGCACCACGAGCGGTTCGCCCACCGCGACCGACGCGGCGACATTGTCGGCAAGCCCGCGCCACGACCGGACCGTATAGAAACTTGTCTCCCCGTCCGTCCAGCGTTCCTGTGCCTTGTCCCACCGTCGGGACGTCGCCGCCAGCCGGAACCTCGCCACCGTCACGCCCGCCGTCGTCAGCCGGTGCTCCACCGCCGTCGCGGCATTCCCCACCAGCGTCACCATCGTGTCGTTCACGGAACACGCCTCCCCCGCGTCCTGTGCGCTCGCCTCTGTCGCTCGCGCTGCGTTGACCTCATGCTGCATGGATTCGGCGAAGCCCGCGGAGGCCTGTGGACGGGTGGCCGGCTGTGGACAACTCGGCCACCCGGAAGAGTGCCCCAGCCGCGCTCAACGCCGAAGTCCGCAGTCCCACGCCTGACATCACACACCCGACCTCACACACCCGACGTCCCACGCCTGACATCACGCACCTGACGTCACGCGGCACCCCCCATGCGGAGTCAGACGCCCGACGCCACCGCGTACTGCTCCCGGACCTCGCGATAGCGCAACAGCTCGGCGGCGACCGGCTCCAGCACCCGGGCCCGCCCGCAGCCCGCCGCCGCACTCCGCAGCCGCCGCTCGGCATCCTGCCCGTAACGCCTGGCGGGCCCGCGCGCCACCACCCGGCACATCCACGACAGCGCCGGCCCGCCCACCGAGCCGATGGCCGCGGGCAGCAGCCCGGAGACCCAGGCCGTCGCCTCGCCCATGCCGGTGACCACCCCCAACAGCCACAGCACACCGACAACTTGGAGTACGGACATCAGCCCCTGCAACGCCGCGGCCACCGCCCACCAACGCGGCTTCACGGCCGGCCCGCCCCGTAGCGACTCCTCCGCATCGGCCGCCACCTTGTCCAGCGCCTCCGGCAGCCCGTGCGCACCGCGTTCGGCCGCCTCCCGCACCGCGTGCGCCCAGGGCGCCGGCAGCCCACGCGCCGCATCCCCCGCCACGTTCCGTACGGCCTGCTCCACCACCGGCCGCGCCGCCGCCCGCCCGTCCACCGCGACCCCACCGGCACCGCCGGCACCACCGGCACCACCGAGACCGCCGGACGATGCCGCCGTCCCGGCCCCCGCATGGCGCCCAGTGCCGGTCCGCCCCCCAGAACCGGTCCGACTCCCAGCAGAACCGTTTCGAGTGGCAGCGGCACCGCCCCGCCCCCCGGCAGCACCGGCACCGACACGTCCCGCGACTCCCCGCCGCCCCGTCACCCCTCGCCGTCTCCCCGTGCCCGTCCGCCCACCGGCGTCGGTCCCCGGCACCCCCGCCGCCCCCGTCATTCCCGCAGGTCCCTCCGTCGCCTCCGTCGCCTCTGCCCCCTCCAGCCCCGGCGACCCCACACCCCACCGACGACTCCCCCGCCGCCCCCGCATCCGCGTCCACGGTGAGCCACACGCGCGCTCCGCATGCCGCAGCCAGTCGCGCTCCGCCGCGCGCCCGGTGGCCACCGCCCCGACCGCCTCCGCCAGCCGGTCGTCGAACTCCGCGCGGGCCTGTTCCGTCAGCCCGACCCGGGTCTGCGCCACATACACCGACCGCAGTCGCTCTGCGGCCGTATCCACATCGGCCGCCAGCCTTCGGTCCGCCGCACCCCGTTCCGCCACGAACTGGCCAAGCGCCTCACGCAGTTCCCCGACGCCCTTGCCGGTCGCGGCGGACAGCGCGAGCACCGCCGCCCCGGGCTCCCCGTGTTCGCCGAGTGCCAGCCCGTCCTCGTCCAGCAGGCGCCGCAGATCGTCGACCACCTGGTCCGCGGCCTCCCCGGGCAGCCGGTCCACCTGGTTGAGAACGACGAACATGACCTCGGCGTAGCCCGCCAGCGGCCGCAGATACCGCTCGTGCAGGACCGCATCCGCGTACTTCTCCGGGTCCACCACCCAGATCACCGCATCCACCAGCTCCAGCATCCGGTCCACCTGCGCACGGTGTTCGGTGGCCGAGGAGTCGTGGTCGGGCAGATCGATCAGGATGAGTCCGCGCAGCTCGGCGCTGCCGTCCGCGGGTACGTGACGGCGGTGTACGGGGACGCCCAGCCGGTTCAGCAACTCCTCAGCGCCCGGCCTGCCGCCCGGCCACACACAGGCCACCGGCTCGGCGGTGGTCGGCCGCCGGGGCCCGACCTGCGAACGGTTCGCCCCGGCCAGCACATTGAACAGCGACGACTTCCCGCTCCCCGTGGCCCCGGCGATGGCGACGACGGTGTGCTCGCCGGACAGCCGGTACCGCTCGTCCGCCACCTCCAGCACCCGCTGCGCCGCCTCCAGCGTCCGCCCGTCCAGCCGGGTCCGCGACAGCGCGATCAACTCCCGCAACGCCTCCAGCCGCTCCCGCAGCCCGTCCCCCACGGCCCGCCGCCCCCCGTCCGCAACCCATCGATAACCGCTGCCACTTGCGCCCCCTGCCACCGCGTCCGCCGCCATCCGCGGCTGGATCAACGCCTCACCATCGCCCTGCGCCGCGGGAAGCGAGGCACGGTGCGGCTCACGGTGAGGTTCGCCGGGCGACGCACAGTGCGACTCATGGTGCGGCTCGCGGTGCGGCTCACGAGGCGACTCACCACGCGATCCGGCGCGGGAGGCGTGACCCACCGCGTCCCGCGATCCGGTGCGTGAACCGACGCCTTGTCCAGTGCCTCGCCCGGCGCCTGGCCCGGTGACCGACCCGGTACCAAGGCCGGCGCCCGACCCGATGCCTGATCCCACGCGTGACCCCATGGCTGATCCGGTGGCTGATCCGATGAGCGATTCCGCGCGCGCTCCACCGCATGAAGCCGTACGCGCTCCGGTAGGTGAGCCGCCAGGCAAGCCGGCGCGGGATACGCCGCATGACTCCGGACGTGACGCGCCACGCGACCCGGCGCGGGATGCGCCCCATGAGTCCGTAGCCGACCCGCCAGGCGACCCGGCGCGGGATACGTCCCATGCCCCGTCGCGTGACGCGCCATGCGAAGCGGCGCGGGAAGCGTCGTGCGACGCTGCGCGTGGTTCGCCCAGTGATCCGGTAAGTGGCTCGACGTATGACATGGCGCATGATTCCTCACCCGCTTCCTCACCGTCCGCCGCAGCACCCTCGGAAGCCGCCACAGACGCTGCCTCTGCCTCCACCCCCATCTCAGTCACCCCAGTCGTCCCAGACATCCCGTTCGCCCCGGTCTCCCCGGTCTCCCCGCTAGGGCCCATTCCCCGCTGCTCGCCGCCCCCATTCCGCGCCCTCCGCGCAATCAGCCCGTCGTCCCACGTACCGCCCCTTCCCCCCGCCACCCGTACAACCGACTCCCCACCCGCCACCGGGCCCTCACCCTCACCGGATGTCACAACCTCCTCATCGCCGCTCGCCACCCCGTCCCCCACCGCCGCCCTCCGCCGGTTCTCCGCCGCGCCGTTCTCCTCTTCCTCCTCTTCTCCCGCCCTGCGCCCCGTCCCCGGGCTCTCCCCGGCCCCGGTCACCGTGCAACCGCTCACCCGGACACCTCCTCCTTGGCCAACCCCAACTCCACTGCGCGCCCGGACCCCGCCCCCGAGCCCGAACCCGAACCAGCCATCGGCACGGGCACCGGCACCGTCCCCGACACTCCCCGCCCCACCCGCCTCCGCTCCGCCTCCCCCTCCTTCGCCCTCTCCTTCTCCGTCTGCCGCTCGCGCTGCAACACGGACAGCGCGGCGATCAGCTCCGCCTGCTGGTCCGGCGGGACGGTCAGCTGGTCCAGCGGTGCCAGCCGCCGTTCACGCTCGCCGTGCAGCGCCCGCTCCAGATACGTAGTCAGCAGCCGGCTGCCCCGGTCACAGAGCCGTAGCGCGGTCTGCGCCCCCAAGAGGTCGGCCAGGTTCTCGCCCGCCGTACGGGCGCGCCGTCCGCCGAGCAACGCTGTGGCCAGCAGCGCCGCCGACTCCTCCGGCTCCACGGAACCCACGCGCTCCCCGGCCTGCCCGGCCCGCGCCTCACGGGTCTCCTCCTCGGCCAGCTCCTCCAGGCACCGCCGCCAGCGCCGTACGACCACGCCCAGCCGTTCGCCGGCACCCGTCGGCCCGGCGGCCGCCCTCAACGAGACCTCCGCCGCTGCGGGGTCGCGCCGCCAGGCGTCCGCGGCCCGCTCGTCGGCCTCCTCCACGGCGCAGGCCAGCAACGAGGTGAGTCCGTCGGTCAGCGCGTCGAGCAGCTCGTCCGGGCGGCCGCCCAGCCCGTGGTCACGCCAGTGGGCGCGTGCGTCACCGGCCAGCACCTCACCGGCCGCGACCTCCCGCCGTACCCGCTCCGCGGCCCGCTCGTACGCCTCCTCGACCCGCCCGGCCAGCCGCAGCGCCGCGGCGTGCTGGGCCGCGGCGGCCCCGGCCAGTGCCGGGAGGCGGCTGCGCAGCGAGGAGATCGCACCGGCCGCCGTACGCTCCGCGGCGGCGGCACGGGCCACGGGGTCCTTGGCGTGCCGCTCCAGCCAGTCCCGCAGCGCCGCGACCGCGGTGGCCGGCAGCAGTCCGCTCCCACCGCCGGCCGACTCGGGCAGTTCGGGAATAGTGAACCGCGGGACGTGGCCGAGGCCGGCCCGCTGTAGAAGTTCCGCATACCGCCCGGAGATATCGGTGGCGATCTGATGCGGGACCCGGTCCAGCACGGTCACCAGCGTGACGTCGTACTCCTTGGCCGTACGCAGCAGATGCCAGGGCACGGCATCCGCGTACCGGGCGGCCGTGGTGACCAGCACCCATACATCCGCCGCGCAGATCAGCTCCGCGGCCAGGTCCCGGTTGCGGGCCACCAGCGAATCGATATCCGGCGCATCCAGCAACGCCACCCCGCTGGGCAGCGCCGCATCCGCCTCGATCCGCACGGTCAGCGCCCCCGGCGAGGCCCCCGGCGCCCCAGCCACCCCGCCCGCCCCAGGCACACCCCCACCCCCACCTCTACCGCCATGCCCACCGTGCCCACCACGCCCGCCGTGCCCACTACGCCCGCCGTGCCCGCCAGGCCCGCCATTGGCGCCAAGATCCACACCTACCCGTCCACCACCGCCGGTCTCCGCCCCCGCACCCCCAAAGGTCCGATACACATCCGCCGCGGAGCCAGCACCGCCCGCGTACTCCCCCTCCCCCTCGCCCCCGTCATCCTGTTCGGGGACCCACACCCGGGTGAGCTGCGGGAGCACCCGCGGCCCGGCGAACCAGTGGACATCGTCGGGATGGCACACCAGCACCGGCGTACGCGTCGTCGGCCGCAGCACCCCGGCCTCCGAGACACGCCGCCCGACCAGCGAATTGACCAGCGTGGACTTGCCCGCCCCGGTCGACCCGCCGATGACCGCCAGCAGCGGGGCCTGAGGCGCCCGGAGCCGGGGAATCACATAGTCGTCGAGCTGGGCGAGGAGCTCGTCCCGGTTGCGCCGGGCCCGGGCAGCGCCCCGTAGTGGCAGCGGAAAGCGTGCGGCATCGACGCGGTCGCGCAGAACGGACAGTGCGTCGAGCAGCCGGGGTCGTACGTCCAAGGTCGCCACATGTGAAGAATGCCCAATTTCGTTAGGTTTTTGAAGCGTATAACCCCTTGTGCGCGCCGCAAGAACCCCCATAGAACGGGACAAGTGATCCATGGGACGATCGCGACAAGTGAGACGCAGGCATAACGAGTGCACAACACCCGCTGCACGAGACGCCAAAAGCGGTGCAGGATTCGTACCTGCCTGCGATTATCGGGACCGCTTCACCGAACCTCCACAACGTGCCACGGAGGTGAAGCAACCGGGACGAGGCACCCGGACCTCTATCCTTGTCCGCGGTCCGTGATCCACGTCCACATCCGGCCCCCGTAGCTCAGTGGATAGAGCAGGTGCCTTCTAAGCACTTGGCCGCAGGTTCGAGTCCTGCCGGGGGCGCTCTCCAAGACCTTCCCTTCGGGAGGGTCTTTTTGCTGGTCAGGGCAGGTTTGGCCGCACATACGAAAGCGCCGGACCCTCCCCGATGATCACGGGGAGGGTCCGGCGCTGTCCGGCTGCCACCGGGATTCTGCGGGTGGCTGTGTCGAATGCGTGGCGAAGCTGCCGCAGCTGATCAGTCGGTTCGTGGAGCTCGGGGAGGTCCTCCTGGGCCTCGATCCGTCGCTTCAGGTCCGGAAGCTGCCCGGAGATGCAGCCGGCGCAGAACGCCAGCAGGACCGGGACGCTGTTGCCGGCCCGGTAGGCGACCTGCGCGGGCGGGATGACGTCGTTGAGCCACTTGGTCAGGCGGCTGTGCCGGATGTCGTGGATGCGTCTGCCCATCGGGGAGTCGTGCTCGCGCTCGGTGCGCTCTGCCGTCGCCGAACATCTCGGCCGGGCTGCCTAGCTATCACCCGGTAGGCGGGCGCATCGGCCTCCTCCTGGAGTTTGCTGGAGCTTGCGCAGCTCATAGGCGAAGCGCTGAACAAGACCGCCCAGCGGATCGAGCGGATTCTGCGGACTGCCCCACTCGCCTTTACCTCCTCCAACGCGTGTGCACCCAGGCGCAATTGAGCCAACTCCGTCCCCCAGATTGCGGATCTCCGGGTCATCCCCTCCGCATCGTCTTCTGCGGTACGGCTCCCCTGTGCGGCGGAGGCGGATCGTCAGCGGGGTCGAGGCTGCCTGGCGTTCTCGAGGGCTTGAATCGTCGTGGCGCAGGGACTGGCCGCACTGCCTCCTTCGGGGCATACGCGGACCAATCGCGGACGCCAAGCTCACGTACACCACGTGAGAATGGCCAAAAGGGGAACACATCATGTGTATCCATCACATAGCCGCTGCGGGTGCTGCCGCTGCTGCGCTCTCGCTCGGTGCCGCGCTGCCGGCCTTCGCCGATGCCCACGCGGGTGTCGCGCCCAAGCTCAAGGGCGCGAACGTCAAGGTCTACGTGGACGCCAACTACAAGGGCGCGAGCACGAGCACCCAGACCAGCCTGCCGCGCCTGAGCCCGTACGGCTGGAACGACAAGATCAGCTCTGCCAAGAACTTCGGCAACCGCACAGTCACCTTCTACCAGCACACCAACTACAAGGGCGCCTCGTTCTCCCTGGCGCCGGGCGACCGTGAGGCGCACTTCGGCAACCGTGGCCTGCCCGACTCCACGAGCTCCATCAAGTTCCGCTAAACAGCACGTTCCGTCAGCAGCGAACTGATGACGGGCGGGGTGCGGCATCCCAGGGCCGTACCCCGCCCCGCCTGCGACCCCACCCCGCTCCACACACACCGCGCACCGCACACCGCGCACCGCATGACGAGAGGCAACCATGTCGCTCTCCCGCGCCCGGGCCGCCACCGCGCTCGCGCTGCTTCTGGCCACCACCGCCTGCACAGCCGTGCAGCAGGAGCCCGCGCCCGCCGGGCACTCCACCGCACCGCCGCCGTCCGCGAGCCGACAAGCCGGCCGGCTGACGCTGCCGCTGGACGCCTATGCATCGACGACGGCCGAGACCTACGCGGTGGAAGACGCGCTGGACATCCTCATGCGCCGGTGCATGAGCGACCTGGGCATGGAGTGGAAGACGTTGCCCCGGGTGAGCGCCCAGGACATCGAGCCGCCGAACCTCGGCCGTTACGGAGCCGTCGAGGCGGATGCCGCCCACTTCGGCTACCACCCGCGCCCCGCCCCGGCGTCGGTGGTGCGGCGCAACCGTGCCTGGGACGAGCGCGAGGCGCTCCCCGCCGAGGTACGACGTGCGGCCTACGGGCCCTCCGGCAAGGGCGGGTGCCTCAAGACCGCCCAGCACCAACTCGTCGGCAACACCGCCCCGCCCGACTACCACGCGTTCAACCAGCTGACCGGCACCGCCCTGGAAGCCTCCCTGCGCGCTCCCGAGGTGCGCAGTGCCATGCGTGAATGGCGCGCATGCATGGCGAAGGCGGGCTCTGACTACGAAGACCCCCTGGCAGCTGCTGGCAGCCGGCGCTGGGACACGGCCGAGCCCACGCCGACCGAACGCGCCACCGCCCGTGCCGACGTGGCCTGTCAACGGTCGACAAAGGCGGTGAAGGTATGGGCAGCGGCCGAGACCCGCGTTCAACGCCGCCTGATCCAGCAGAATGCCGACCGCCTGCACAACGCCAAAGTCCTGAAAGGCCGCTGGCTGGCAGCTGCCCGGCGCGTCCTGAACCGTGAGGGCGGCTGAGGCAGGACCCGGACACGTCTGGGGCACCCACGGAGGGGGCCTGAGTGAGGATGACGCCCGCGGCGGCTTGTTCCCCTCGCAACGTCCACCAGCGGGCTCCATAGGCCAGCACCCGCTACGTGTCGGATCTGGGGGCCACGGCTGGGACCACATCAACTCCGCCAAGAACCCGGGCAACCGCGGCCTGCTCGGCGCAGGCGCCCTCTTGTTCCGCTGACAGCGAGCCGATGCAGGATGACCAGGCCCAGGCTCCGATCTCAGCTCTGGTCTCGTTCACTCACGTCCAGCGCAGAGTGGGGAGCTTCTGGAGCGGCACGGTAAACCCTTTGCTGCTTCTGGAGGGGAGCAGCTACCTTCTGCGGGCCGTCGGCCGCCCAGGCCGACGCCGTCGCCGTCGCCAAGGAGGTGTGCAGCACATCCGCACGACCGGTCAGCAGCCGACCCCAGGTCCTGACAGCTTCCACCTCTCAACGACGGAGACACCTTGTCCGTTCGCATCACTGCGCTGACCGACCCCGACACCAGTCTGGCCGGCCGCCGTCTGGCGTGGCTGGCGTCCGACTCCGACGGAATACCCGTCGGGTCGGCGTTCCTGCGTCTTTACTCCCAGATCGGGCAGGACCACCTCGCCGCACTGGAAGTCCAGGTCCATCCGGCCGAGCGGCGGAACCGCACCGGCTCCCGGCTCCTGGACGCGGCGTTGGCCGCTGCACGTCAGGACGGCCGACGCTGCATCATCACCCAGGCCGAAGCCGGCTCTCCCGGCGACCGTTTCCTGCTGGCCAGCGGCTTCCGCAGGGTCCTGACCCTGATCTACACCCGGCTTTCGCTGGCCGAGGCGGACATCACCGCGCTCACCGAGATCACCGAACGGCCGCATCCCGGCTATCGGCTGGCGTCGTGGGAGGGCGTGGTCTCCGACGACCTCGCCGAGACGTTCGTCGCGTCGCGTCGTGCCATGGACGACATGCCGATGGGCGGCACCGACTTCGGCACGGTGGCCTGGGACCTGGACCGGGTCCGGGCCGCAGCGGCGGCCGTCGAAAAGCGTGGTGATCTGCTGCACACCGTCGTTGCCATCGACGAGTCGGACGGCTCGATTGCCGGATTCACCGAACTGGTCGTCCCTGGTGATGGCAAGAGCGATGGCCAGCACTACGGCACCGGCGTCCTGCCCGAGCACCGCGGGCACGGCCTCGGACGGTGGATGAAGGCCGCCTCGATTCTTCAGGCCCTTGAGCGGTACCCGGACCTTGGCGGTCTGCTGACCGACACGGCTGACAACAACCCGCACATGAGGCACATCAATGACGCGCTCGGCTATGCGCCGACGCACACGGCATTCGAGTACCAGCTCGATCTCTAGGGTGACGGGCCGGGTGTCCGGCGGTGCGCGCGTGTCAGTTATCTGCATCGGAGGATGCTCGTCGGCGCCCCTGCCCGCCTGCGCTAACGCCGACGGCGGTCGCGGGCGGCCAGGGCCCGGATGCTGAGGGCCGGGCGTTGGGCGAGGCGGTGGATGCGCCAGGTGAGGGCGTGGGCCGGTGAGCGGGCGTCGTTCAGGTTGGGGTGGTGGGCAGCCTGTTGGAGGAGTCGGGCAGGCTGGTGGCCGCTCGCTTCGGCTTCCGCGAGGACGGCGCACATCGCGGCCCAGGCCGGGTCGTACAGGATCTGCTGCGCCTGGTCGGGCACGGCTTCGTGGACGAGTTGTGCGTAGTGCGAAGGGTTCGCTGTTGCCGGGATGTGCAGGGAGAAGCCTGCCAGGGGCTTGGCGGCGGCCAGGTCGTAGGCGGCCTGTAGGTGCCGCAGGGTCCGGCGGGCGGCGATGACCTGCTGGTCGTGCCAGCGGAGTCGGTGCCAGCGGATGGCGGCGATGACGACGAGGACAGCTGAGTCGAGAAACATCGCGAGCGTCGCTCCGTGCGACTGCACCGGGCCGCGGCGCATGGCTCGGACGGCGTTGCGCAGGGCGCAAGCGTGGGGGTGGGGGTGGATGTGGGGGTGGTCGCCGCGGGTACGGGGGCGGACGCGGGGGACGCGTTCGAAGGCGAGGGCCGCCAGTTGTAGTTGGGCTCCGATGTCGTGGGGAGACAGGGACGGGAGGGCGGCGAGGGCTTCAGCGAAGGCGGCGAGGTGGGCCTGGGCGGCTGCGTCGTCGTTGCGAGCGAGGAGCGTGGGTATGCGTTCGGTGGCGGCGGTGGCCTGGTGCCAGGGGTTGGGTGCGGGCCGGCCCTCTTCGTCCTCGGCGCGGGTGGGGCGTGGGGTGGTGGTGTGCTGGGCGCGGCTCACCTGGTGCAGGCCGTACTCGCGCTCGATGGCGGCGAGTTCTTCGTCGGTCGCGGCGAATTCTTTGTCGGTAGCGGCAAGTTCTTTGTCGGTAGCGGCGAGTTCTTTGTCGATGAGGGTGAGTTCTTCGTCGGTAGCGCGGTGATTGTTGGGGTGTTCGGAGGGGCGGCGGTCGCCTCGTGCGGTGGTGGCGAGGATATGGATGTGGTCGTCGGCGTGGCGGACGGCGATCCAGCGGCTGCCGTCGTTGTCTTTGGGGGCGATGCCGGTGGCGTGCACGAGGCGGTGGGCGATGGCTGACCAGTCCGCGTCGGTGAGGATGCGGTCCTCGGGGGCGGCTTGTACGCGGCAGTGCCAGATCTGAGGTATGGGCGTGCCGGGGCCGGGCTGTTCGTTCCCAGGGGTGAGGGCCGTGAGGAGCTGGGCCTGGGCGTCCGGGACGTCTTTGGAGCGGCCGGGGTCGGGCGCGGCGCCGTTCCATGAGGCGACCAGGTGCGGGTCGGTGTGTTCGTTGGCGAGGCCGGGGCCGTAGAAGTAGGTGAGCAGGCCGCGGATGTTCTTGCTGCGGGTGATGTCGGCGAGCAACCAGGCCGCCTCCTTTCTGAACGCCGCGCGGTGCGCGCGGGCTGTGGGCGCCGCGCGGTGGCCGGGCAGCTCGTGTCGCCGCCATCGTTGCGGCGGGTCGGAAGTGCCGTAACGGCCAAGGAGGCGGCGGTTTGTGAACTCCTCGTGCGCGATGGGGCGTTACGGCCCCGGGCGGTGTGTGCCGTGCGTCTGCGGGGTGAGAGGGTCGGTGAAGCGGTGGTCGCGCAGTAGCGCCACTCGTTCGCCGGAAGCCCGCAGTTGGCGTGACAACCGTGTGTTAAGTCCGTGTTCAGTGGACGCCCAGCGCGACGAGGATGCTTGCCCTCCGAGACGCCGCATGACCGACGGCGTCCTGTGCCTGTCGAGGAGCATGGATGGACCGCATTCCCGTGTGTATCCGCGCGGACGATCCGATCTCACAGCTCGGAGTGACCGCGGAGCTCAGACCGCGGCCAGAGGTGCGGGTGGTCGGAGCCGACGAGATGGACGAGGCGCGGGTGGCCGTGGTGGTGACCGGTGCGGTGACCGAGGAAACCCCGCCGGTCCTGCGGTCGGTCGCTGCCCAGATGAGCGAGGCCCGGCTGGTGCTGGTCACCCCGGAGATCGCCGAGTCCGATCTGGTGCCGGTGGTCGAGGCAGGGGTGATGGGCGTGGTCCGCCGCAGGGATGCCACACCGGAACGGCTGGTGACGGTGCTGAAGTCGGCCGCGGCGGGAGAGGGAACCGTGCCTCCGGACCTGTTGGGCCGGCTGCTCGACCAGGTCGGCCGGGTGCAGCGGCATGTGCTGGGGCCACGCGGTCTGGACGTCAACAACCTTACGGAGCGGGAGGTCCAGGTGCTGCGGCTGGCCGCCGAGGGGTTCGACACCGAGGAGATCGCGGCCGCGGTCGCCTACTCCGCACGGACGGTGAAGCAGGTCCTCCACGACTTCCAGAACCGCTTTCAGCTGCGCAACCGGTGTCATGCCGTGGCGTACGCGACGCGCAACGGCCTGATTTGAGGCGGAGGTTGACCGGTCGGGCGGCGGACGGCGCGTTGCCCTATGGGGCGCATTTCGCGGAACACCCGAACATCGTCGGGCGGCGCGTCTAGGGTCTCTCGGACAAACGCTTCCCGCTGCCGGGACCCGTGCAAGAAGCGGCCGGGAGGCGCGTCCGGTCGGGTGCGGAGTGTGGGTGGCGATGGCGGGGAAGCCGGAGCAGGGTCGGGAGCCGGGCGAGTTCGCGGAGCGGGGGCCCGGTGCGCGGGGCGAGCAGGGCGACGCCGAACTCATCGTGCGTGCCCGGGCGGGGGACGAGGCCGCCTTCGGTGTCCTCTACAAACGTCATGTGGAATCGGCTCGCCGGCTGGCCGGGCTCTACGCATCGACCCCGGCGGATGCGGAGGACATCGCGTCCGAGGGGTTCACCCAGGTGCTCAGCGCGGTACGGGCCGGTGGTGGCCCGCGGGAGGCGTTCCGGCCGTACGTGCTGACGACGGTGCGCCGGATCGCGGCCAGGAGGGCGGCGAGGGCGAAGCGGGATGTCCCCACGCCGGAGCTGGAGAGTGTGGCGCCGCTGGTCCCGTTCGAGGACCCGGTGCTGGCGGATCTGGAAGTGTCGCTGGTGGCACGGGCGTTCGCGGCGCTGCCTGAGCGGTGGCAGGCCGTCCTGTGGCACACCACGGTGGAAGGGGAGAGCCCGGCTCAGGTGGCGGTGCACCTCGGGTTGTCGGCCAACGGGGTCGCCGCGCTGGCCGTCCGCGCCCGTGAGGGACTGCGCAAGGAGTATCTCCAGGCGCATCTGTCCGCGGAGAAGCTGGAGCGGGAGTGCCGCCGGTGCGCGGCAAAGCTGGCCGCCTATGTCCGCGGTTCGCTCAGCGGGCGGGCCCGGGGAAGCGTCGAGGCTCACCTCGCCGAGTGCGACCGCTGTACGGCGTTGCTGCCCGAGCTGCGGGAGATCTCCGGTCGTCTGCGCGGCGTCCTGGCCCCGCTGCTCCTGGGGCCGCTCTTCGCCGGGTACTTCGCCTCGCCGGCGGACGGATCAGCGGATGCGGCGGCGGACGGATCAGCTGACGCGCCGGCGGACGGTGCGGCGGAGCCGACCGCGCCGAACGACCACACCGGGCTCGGCATGGGCGTGGCGGGCGGCCGTGCTTCCTCGCAGGCCGCGGTGGCCGTGACCGCGCTGGCCGCCGTCGTTGTCGCGCTGGGGGCGGCCGGCACGCTCCTGCTGCCCGAGGACCCCGCCTCACGTTCCCGCGCCGCGGGCAGGGCCCCGCTCACCGGGCCCCGTTCGACCCCGCCGTCCCCGCCGGCGTCCGCCTCGCCGGGGCCCGTCCCGTCCCGCCCGACGCCTCCCTTATGGCGGGAGTCGCCGCCGGGCGACCGCGGCGTGGGGCCAGGTCCGGATCCGACCGCGGGCGACCCCACGGACCGCGTCACCGAACCGCCCTCCGACGACCCGTCCGAAGCCCCGTCCGACGGTCCGTCCGACGGTCCGTCCCACGCCCCCTCGGGCCGCCCCGCCCCCGTTCCCGACCCCCGGCTGAGCGGCGGCGCCTTCGAGTCGCCGTCCGTGGGTGAGGCCTCCAACGTCCGCTACGGCACGGGCCAGTTCATCGGGGGATGGCGGGTCGAGAACTCCGTGAGCCTCACCGGTACCAAGGAGTGGCGGCCGGCGAGCGGCACACAGGCACTCGACCTGAACGGCGATCCGCCCGCCGCAAACGGAGCGATCAGCCAAAGCTTCGCCACCAAGCCTGGTCAGCAGTACACGGTGAGCTTCGCCCTGGCCGGCAACCCCATGCACGGGGCCGCCGTGATGTCCCTGACCGTCCAGGTCGCCGGAGTCTCGAAGGACTTCTCCTTCGACACCACCGGGCATTCGCCCGCCGCGATGGGGTGGCGGCCGGAGACCGTACGCTTCACCGCGACCGGTCGCCGGACCACCCTGCGGCTGGCCAGTACCAGCGATCCGAACAGCCCCTGCGGGCCGGCCGTCGACGACATCAAGGTCGTGGCGCGCCCGCCGCGACACTGAGCCGTCCGGCCGCGCGGGCGGCGGGCCCGTCACCGCGTCTCGGCCAGGTGGGCACGGCCGGCGCGAAGTTCTGGGCGACGTCGGCAGCCGGTTCGTCGGCATCGAGGCCGAGTGCGGCGAGCGTGGCGAGGTACCGCCGTCGGGCCTGCTCGGCGGCGGCGGGTGCGCCGATGCGGTGGTAGGCCCGCAGCAACAGGTGCCACCCGGTGTCGTGAAAGCGGTCGATGGCGAGACACTTCTGGGCCGCGGCCACGGCCTCCTGCACATTGCCGGCCTGGAGTTCGGCGGCGGCGAGTTCCACGGCGGCGTCGGCGGCCTGACGCCGGTAGAACTCGCGGTCCTGTTGCAGCCATTCGGCGGGGCCGTCCTCGGGGAGCAGCTCACCGTGGTACTGGGCGAGTGCGTCCCGTAAGCCCTGCACGGCCGAGGCGGTGTCCCCGGTTGCCTTGGCCTGCCTGCCCCGGGTCAGCGCGGTCTGGAACGCGAGGGTGTCGAGGTAGGCGTCGGAAGGCAGGCTGAGCAGGTACGCGTCACCGACGCGGACCAGCAGTCGTGGTTTGCCGCGGTCCCGGTCAGGTTCCAGAAGACTCCGCAGAGTGGAGACGGCCACCTGGAGACTGGCCGTGGCCGACTTGGCGGGCATGCCCGGCCAGAGAGCCTCGATGAGGGCCTCGCGGTGCACGGGCCGGCCCGCCCGCATGGTGAGCAGCCTCATGGCGGCGCGGGCGCGGGGGCGGACCCTCGTCCAGTCGATCACCCGGTCACCCACGGTCATCCGGAAGCCGCCGAAGCATCTGATCGCCACCCGGGGGCTCCGCTCGTCGGTGTGCGTGGAGGGCGGCAGCGCATGCCCTCGGCCGAACGGGCCGTTCGGTGCGGTGGCCGGCAAGGCGCCGGTGGAGCCCGGCGAGGCGGCGTACCGGGTGCCGCGGCGCCGCTCGGCGTCGGGGCGGCGGACCGCGAGCTGCCCGGCGGCATCCCCGGCGGCATCCCCGACGCTCGTGGGGTGCCCGCTCCGTACGGCACCGGGTACGAGGTCGGCCAGGGACGAAGCCAAGCGGGAGAGTTCCTGGCTGGTGCCCTCGTGGCCGCCGTCCGCGTCGTGGATCAGGCGGAGGGCGACCCGCAGCAGCCGCAGCCCGACGTCAGCCGTGGACAGCTCGTCCGTCTCCGGGCCGTTGGCGCGGTGGCCGCCCGCGTCCTCGGCGAGGTGGCCCCTGGGCAAGGGCGCGTCAGGCGCTCGTACGTCGGCATCCTTCACCTTTTCCTGCTGCGCTTCACAGTTCGTGTCCACACCTACACAGAGACGTCCGGGGCGCAGCTATGACGGCAGAACTCCAAGATTTTTCCGGTGCGGCCGCAGGAACCCGCTCAACGGCACCTGTACCGGCACTGGCGCGGCCGCGACGCTGCCGTACGGCGACCGCGGCACCGCGTCCAGCCGGTGGCCGGCCGGCGGGTGCCCTATCGTGCGGCTCAACCACCCCAAAATCCGCCCGTATTACGGCTGCGGAGGGGCGTTCCGGACGCTGACCATGTGACGGGCGGTCGATGCGGCCGGTGACCGCGGAGGAGAAGGCGACCACTTCTCCTCCGCCGTCGCCGACGCGCCCGCCCATGGCCCGCCCGACGCGGCCGGATCCTGGCTGTGGGCGGGAGGGAGACCGGCCGGTCGGGCGGCGCCGGGCATGGGGCGGGGAACTCGTGACCGCTCCCCCGCCCGGCGGGAACCGGACGCGAACACGTCGGCAATTCCGCGCTGTCACAAGCCATCGGCTGTGGGAGAACGACGAACCGGTCCGGATATCGGTCCTGCGCGACGGAGACGGTGAGGAGCCGCTACCCATGCACACCGACACATACAGACCATCCGCTCTGCCCACCATCGGGGGCTGCGAGTTACAGGCCGCGGGCGTCGACTGGGACGCGGTCCGTGTGCCCCGGGGCGTCGGCATACGTGCGCTGGCGAGCCTGGGGGCCCGCAGCGGTGCCGTGATCGAGGACCCGGGCGAGCCCGCCGTCTACTGGTTCGTCCGTGAGGGGTCGACAACCGGGTGGGACGTCCCGGAGACCCGTCCGCTCAGCGTGACCCAGCACCTCGTCGTGCCGCCGCCGCATCGCGTCGAAGGGCCGGGGCCGCACTGGCGGATCCGTCCCACCGACGGCCGGCTGATCACCGACGTCCGGGCGCTGCGTACGGCCATCGAGGGCGCGGTCGCACCGTTCCGAAGTCCTTGAGATTTACGGTCCTTGAGATCCGAGGTCCTTGAGGTCCGCGGCCCCTGAGACCCGCGGGCCCTGAGACCAGGCGGCTCGACCGCTGCCCCGCCGGATCCGAGCGGTTCGCCACCGGTATCCGGGCCGTTCGCCGCCGGATCCGAGCGGTTCGCCGGATCCGAGCGTTTCGCCACCGACTGCCGGGAGCCCGGCACGGCCGTACGACACATGGCCACGGGCGCCCGGCCCCAGACGCCGTCCTCTCCTTTCCCCCGGGGGACGGCACGGCCCGCTCTTCGCCGTCGAGCGGGCCCCAACAGCCGTCCCGTCCCGCTTCGGCCCCACTGCCAACCGGAGCGGGACGGGGCGGCCACGGCATCAACGACCAGGACAGACAGCGCAGTTGCGTAGCACGGGGCCGGGGATCCGCCACCGCGGCCGAGAATCACCGCGGTCGAAGACGGTCGCGGTCAGCCTTGTTTGCTTTGCGCCGAGGGAGAATTGGGTGGAGCCACAGACCGTCGCACCAGCAATGATGGTGTTCGGGATCTTCATCATCGTGATGATCATTATCGGGATCTGGGCCTACTGGGAGACCGATAGCTTCCCTGAATTCGTGCTCGGCGGCCGACGGCTCAACTCCCTGGTCACCGCCTTGTCGGCAGAAGCCAGCGATATGTCGGGCTGGCTGTTCCTCGTCCTTCCAGGTGCCGTGTATGCAGAAGGTGTCGGCGCCATGTGGGTCGTCGTCGGCCTCATCATCGGCACGTACCTCAACTGGCGGTTCATGGCACCGCGGCTGCGCACCTACACCGAACGCGCCAACAACGCGGTGACCCTTTCCGCATATCTCGAAGAACGATTCGAAGACCACAGCGGGATTCTTCGCATACTCTCGGCGACCGTCACCGTCGTGTTCTTCACCCTCTACGTAGCGAGCGGATTCGTGGCGGGCGGCCTGCTGTTCCATCAGATTTTCGGCGTCAACTTCGCATTCGGCCTCACCGTCATCGCCGGGGTGATGGTCCTCTACTCCCTCCTCGGCGGATTCCGCGCCGTGTGCACGACTCATGTGGTGCAGGGCACCCTGATGCTCTTCGCGGCGTGCGTCCTCCCCCTCGTCATCCTCGGGCACCTCGACGGCCTCTGCGCGCTGCGCCATGCGATCGACGAGAAGAGCCCGGCACTGCTCGACATATGGGCGAAGGCCGATTTCTCCGACGGCCGGTGGGGCACGGGCGAGCCCCTGGGCTTCATCGCGGTGAGTTCCCTGCTCGCCTGGGGACTCGGCTATTTCGGGCAGCCGCATATCCTGGCCCGCTTCATGGCCATTCGCAGTACGCACGACATTCCGGTCGCCCGGCGTATCGCGGTGAGCTGGGTCGTCCTCTCCCTGACCGGGGCGAGCCTCGTGGGGCTCCTCGGTATCGCGGCGCTCCACCATCCGGTCGACCGGGAGATGGTCTTCATCGAACTGGTCAAGCAGTCGGTCAACCCCTGGTTCGCCGGCGTGCTGTTCGTGGCGGTGCTGGCGGCGATCAAATCGACCGCGGACAGTCAGTTGCTGGTGACGGCAACCTCCCTCACCGAGGACTTCTTCCGTGCGCTCCGCAACCGCCGGGCCTCGGACGCGACATTGGTGACGGTGGCACATGCGGCGCTGGTCGCAGTTGCGCTGGTCGCCTACGTGATCGCGCTCGACGGCGGCACCGTGCTGGACATCGTCGCCCATGCCTGGGCCGGCTTCGGTGCGGCCTTCGGCCCGGTGCTGCTGCTCTCGCTCTACTGGCCGCGCATGACCAAGGCAGGGGCGACGGCCGGCATCGTCACGGGTGCGCTCACGGTCGGCGTGTGGAAGCACATCGACCCTCTGCTCGGCCCGTTCCGGACCGGTGTCTACGAGATGGTGCCGGGCGTACTCGCGGCCACAGCAGCGGCACTGCTCTTCGGGACCTTCGTCGGTCTCCCCCCACTGCGCTCCTGGGCAAGCGAGGTTCCCCGTCGCGCTGCCGCTGCCAGCGGCCGTCACAGCGCACGTCCGGTGCGCAAGGGTCTGCGGAATTGACGTACACATTCACCTCCTCTTGCCCTGCCTGAGCGCGCTGCGGCACGTTTTTGTTAAGCACCCGGAAAGCGAAATCTCCTTACCGGGGAAATCCTCCCCATTGGGTGCCGGCGAGTTCCCGAACTGCTGCCCACAATGGCCTTTCCGGCGCTCATGACGCGTCGCCAGAATGGCTTTGCCCCCAGCGGGCGAACGCCGGAAATCACTTCTCCAGCGAACCAATCGGCAGCCCTTGATGAAGCTGCCTGTGACATCTCACGCCATTGCTTCACGACAACTACCGAAAGGACATCATGCGGGCCATAGGTACTTCCGTCACCGCCTTCTCCGCGACGGTCCTCCTTCTTGCCGGGGCGGCCACCGCGACGGCCGCCCCGGCAGACACCGGTGGCCGGGCGAGCGGCCCGGCCGCGCCATCTGCCGCCGTCAGTCACTTCGACGACGGCAGCTTCGAAACCCCCAAGGTTGCGCCGAATTCGTTCCACACCTTCACGGCAGGGCAGTTCATCGGCCCGTGGAAGGTCACCAGGGGGTCGGTCGACGTGAAGGGCGCCGGATACTGGCAAGCCGCCGAGGGCGACCAGTCCGTGGACCTCAGCGGCACCGAAGGGGGCGCGGTGTCCCAGACCTTCACCACAAAGCCCGGGGCCAGGTACACGGTGACGTACTCGCTCGCCGGCAACCCCCACCCCGAGGGCCCGACCCTCAAGACGGGCAAGGTCCTCATCGACGGGCAGAACGTCCAGGACTTCTCCTTCGACACGACCGGCAAGACCTACCGGAACATGGGCTATGTGAGGCGTCAGGTGACCTTCGTGGGCACCGGTGCGTCCACGACCCTGACGTTCGCCGGCACGACCACTCCCAACACCGCCAGCGGCGCCGTCATCGACGACGTCACGGTCGAACGCTGCACGTCCCACTGCTGCGCGTCCTGCGACGACGACTGAGACCGGCCCAGGACAAGCGACGCCCGAGCACACCCAACTGCCCTGACCCGGCTACGCGCTGCTCAGACAGCCGGCCGTCAGGACACCTCAGACCACTTCGCATCAGATCCCTTCACATCAGATCACTTCGAACCGATGACCCGAGAGGACACCATGCCGGCCTTACGCACCTACCTCACCGCAGTCACCACAGCGACCCTCCTTCTTGCCGGGGCGGCCACCGCGACGGCTGCCCCCGCAGACACCAGCGGCCGGGCGAGCGGTCCGGCCACCACATCCGCCGCCGCGGTCAGCCGCTTCGACGACGGCAGCTTCGAAACCCCCCAGGTGAAGCCGAACACCTTCGACGAATTCGCGGCGGGGCAGTCCTTCGGCCCCTGGAGAGTCACCCGCGGGACCGTCGACCTGATCGGCGCCGGCTACTGGCAGGCGGCCGAGGGAGACCAGTCCCTGGACCTCAACGGCAGTGACGCGGGGGCCGCGTCCCAGACCTTCACCACGAAGCCCGGCGTCAGGTACACGGTGACGTACTCGCTCGCCGGCAACCCCGAACTGGGCGGCGTCCCGGCCCTGAAGAGGGGCAAGGTGCTCATCGACGGCCAGAACATCCAGAACTTCTCCTTCAACGTCACCGGGAAGACGAAGGCGAAGATGGGCTATGTGAGGCGTCAGGTCACCTTCGTGGCCACCGGCCCGGCCACGACTCTGACGTTCGCCAGCACCACTCTCCACAGCGCGACCGGACCGGTCATCGACGACGTCACGGTCGAACGCTGCAAGCCCGACTGCTGCGACTGACCATCGCCCGGGGCACCTCAGTCCCCGTCAGTGCCCCTCAGTTCCCCTCAGTGCCCTGACGCAGTGATCCGCTGCGCAGGCTCTGGATGTTGACCGTGGCCCCGGTGAAAGCCGGGGCCACTGTCCCGTGATCGGGCAGCCGGCGTCACGGGCTCCGATGTCAGCGTGTACGTCCGGCCCTCGCGGCCCCACTCGCCCCACGCGGGCCGCAACCCCGCGTCCATCGCGCGCAGGCACGGGCGACCGATATGTGCGTAGACCAGGCGCCGCACGCCGTGCCCTGCCGCCTCGCGGCCGACCTCCAGCGCGTCGAGGTGGCCGCCGACCCCGCCCCGGAAGCGGATCCGCCGATTCCAGCCGGACGCTTCCGCGAACATCAGGTCCGCGCCCTGTGCCCAGGCCGGGAACTCCCAGAACTCCGGCGCCCACACGGCCGTCACACCGCCGGCCTCTATGAGGTACCCGCAGGTCGGATGCGAGGTGTGTGCCACCGGACAGGCACTGATCCGCATCTCACCGAGCTCGCAATCCGTCATGCGGGGCACGACACCACGGTCCGCCGCCATCCGGCGCAGCGCCGAACGAAGCTCGGCCCGTTCGTCGGTCACCAGCCAGGCGTCCAGGCGCTGCGGCGGCTCGGCGCCGGGCCCACCGTCGAATGCGACCCGGTCACGGCGGTAGCGCACCAGGAGCCCGGCCGGCGCGAAGCGCGGCGAGTTCATCGCTCCGATCCCCAGCAGTGTCAGCCGCAGCCGCCACGTCACTGGCCTCACCTCCCGGCCCGGGCTCGGTAGCGGCCGCCCCGGCCGCTCCCGTTGACCGGCCGGCCGTCCGCTTCAGGTCGGCTGTGCGGGATCGAGGTAGCGCAGGAGCACGCCCACCCCCTCGTGAAGCCGCAGTTGCTGCTCGGGTACCAGGACGAATTCCGCTCCGGTTCCCACCAGGGCGCGGGTCAGGGCCGCGTCGGCCCGCTCCTCACGGACGGTCCTTATGCCGTAGGAGCGCAGCTCGTTCTCCGTGAGGGCGAGCTGGCTGGGCTCCGGACCGACCCACAGCCGCAGGGGCGACTCCGGGTGGTTGTTGAGGAAGAGGGCTCTGACCTGGCCGCGTTGCAGTGCCGACACGGCGGCCCCCAGCCCTTCGGCGGATGCTCCGTCGTGTGCCCGCTGGGCGAGGAAGGCCTCCAGGAGTTCGCGGTCATGTGCGGCCATCCGTCCGCTGAGCAGGCGGTCGAGTTGATCCTCGAGCACGGCACGCCCCGGCTGTGGCGCGGCGCTTCTGTCGACGGTGGTGGTCAGCCTGCGCAGCGGCTTGGGGAGCCGGCGGGCCAGGATCCCCCGTGCCCATACGTCTCCCGCGAGCACCAGGAGTTCGGCATCGAGCCGCCGCGCTTGCGCCTCCAGCCGACGGCCCAGCCGCCCGGCCGCGTGTGGCCATTCGGTCACGGGAACGTCTTCGTGCAAGCGTTCCCCGGGCGCGACCTTGGTCAACGGCCATGTGCCTGCCTCGGCGTCGATATGGACGGTGCCGAGCGCGTCGGTGGAGTGCCGCCCCGCGTACTGGATACGCACAGCCAGGTACGGAATCTCGGGCGCATGCTGAACGATGAGCGGCATGGTGTCGGGCAGCGTCCCGAAGTGGGCCGTGTCCTGGACGGGCGGGGCGGGCAGCTCACCCTGCAAGATCAATTTTCCGTGCGCGGTGAACAGGGCCTGTCCGTGCGTACCGGGCACATCCGTATCGTTACCCACCGTGCCCGCGACGGCGGCCACGGATTCCGGATCCGCGCCCTCGGATATCAGGGCCTCTCGCAGATGGCGCCAGCGCAGCGCGATCGCGGCGTCCGGGTCCTCGATGGCGCCGTCGCGCGAAGTGTCCAGGTACACCGAGGCGAACGGCCCGGCTTCTTTGCAGAGAGGTTCGAGAAAGGAAAGTCGCATCGCCACTCCTAAGGCGGATCGTCGACATCTCCGGCCGCAGTCGGCACCCGGCCGTACTCACCAGGCGGGCCACGCCGCGATCTATGCCTCCTGTCCATGATGCGCGTCCGGCGCCCCCGGCCGCGCGCCGGGACGCCGGACCGCGCCGCCGAGCCAGCAGGCGGCGTTCTTCACCGCTGTCCAGGGCGGAGGGGTGGCCCGGTGCGTTGCCGGCGTCACCGCAGCCCGCGAGCGGCGGCGTGGCATCGGGCCAGACGCATACCGACCGCCAGTGGAACTGGTCCTGTTCCGCCTGCTCCACGGAGAAGTGGACACGCTCGTCGGCGCTCAGTTCACGGAAACCCTCGGACTGAACGGCCGAGTACCACCTATGCGGTACGCCCATGGCGGGGCCGGGGCTCTGGCCGAGACCAGAGCCAGGCCGGGCGGGAGCCGGCCCCAGGTGCAGGGCCAGCCCGCCCGCTAGGAGCGCGCGGCGTGGGCCGGTGACGGGTAGTCGTTCAGTGTGATGGCTGCGGAGATGTCGTGGCCCTGTTGCAGCACGGCGGTGACGGCGGCCGGGTCGTTCAGGAGGGCGTTGCGGGCGTCCAGGGCCTGTGGGGTGAGGGGGGCGAGGAATTCGCCTGCGCCGCGGCCTCCTTGCTGGCATGTGGTGACGTAGGGGCGGAGTTTCTGTTCGTAGCGGGCGAAGGCGGCCTGGTGGTCTTCCCCGGCCAGGGCCAGTTCGCCGGCGAGGACGTAGGCGCCGATGAGGGCCGAGCCGGTGCCCATGCCGCCGAGGGTGGCGCCGTAGGCGGCGTCGCCGAGGAGGACCGTGCGGCCCGTGGACCAGTGCGGGACATCGACGCGGCTGATGGCGTCGAAGTAGAGGTCGTCGGCGTCCCAGAGGGTCTTGATGAGTTCGGGTGTGCGCCAGGCGGCCCCTTCGTAGGCCTGGGCTATCGCCTGCTTCTGGGAGTGGAGGTTCCGTCGGTCGTAGCGGAGTTCGGTGGCGGAGGCGAAGACGCAGAAGGCCTCGCCGGCGTACCCCGGATCGGCCGCGCGGCGCGGGATACGGCCGACGGTGGCGAGCCGGCCCGGTTCGCCGTAACCGACGGGGCGGGCGGCGAGGTCGCCGGAGGACTCGGGCAGGTCCCAGGCCGCGACGTAGTAACCGAGGTGGCTGACGAAGTCGGACTCCGGGCCGAAGGCCAGCCGGCGGACCATGGAGTGCAGGCCGTCGGCGCCGACGGCCAGATCGAAGGTGCGCGGCGCGCTCCGCTCGAAGGTGGCCTGTACGCCGTCGGCGGTTTCGGTCAGGGAGGTGAGGGAGTCGCCGAAGAGGTACTCGGGGGCGGGGCCGTCACCGGCCGGGGCCAGACTGTGTTCGTAGAGGACCCGGGAGAGGTCGGAGCGCAAGATCTCCACCTCACCGGCGGTGAACTCCGGTGGCATGGCGGACAGTTCGCGGCCCCCGGCATCGATGAAACTCATGGGTGCGACGCCGCCGGTGGCGTGTGCCTCGATGGCCTCCAGGACGCCCATGTGTTCCAGGACCGTACGGTGTGCGGCCCCGCGGAAGTCGACCGCGAAGCCGCCGCCGCGCAGGGCCGGGGCCATCTCGACGACCGTCACCCGGTGGCCGTAGCGGCGGAGCCAGTAGGCCAGCGCCGGGCCGGCCACGCTGGCGCCCGAGATGAGGACTTCGTACGGCCTGGTGCGCCCCGGCCCGCCGTACGCGGTCCCGTTGTGCCCCGTGCTGCGGCCGGTCCCGTGGTGTCGCTGCGTGTTCCCGTGCGTCATCGCACACTCCCCCGTTGTTCGTCGTCCTGCGGAAAGGTCGGTCAAGAGAAACTGTATCCGACGGACACTGTTCTGTGTACCCCGGACACAGTTTTAGGATGCGAGGGTGGCTGGAGACGATGAGAAGCGCAGCGTGTTCGGGGACCAGGCGGGCAGCGTGGAGCTGCTGTGGGGCGGGCGCGAGCGGCCCGGCCGGGGCCCCAAGCCGGCGTTGAGCCTGGAGCGGATCACGCAGACCGCCATCGCCCTCGCCGATGCCGGCGGGCTCGCGGCGGTCTCCATGCAACGGGTCGCGGGCGAGCTGGACTTCACCAAGATGTCCCTGTACCGCTATGTGCCGGGCAAGAGCGAGCTGGTCGCGCTGATGATCGACGCGGCGATGGGGGAGCCGCCGCGCCCGCCCCGGCCGGCCGGCCCCCCGGGACGCGATGCCGGCGGATGGCGGGACGCGGTGCGCTCCTGGGCCGCGGCCCTTGCGGCGGTGTACGCGCAGCACCCCTGGCTGCTGGACGCCATGGTCGGCCCCCGGGTCATGGGGCCGCATGAACTCGGCTGGACGGAGCGGGCGGTGGCCGCCCTCGCGGACACCGGGCTGAGCGGCGCGGAACAGCTCGATGCCGTGGTCGTGGTGAGCGGCCACATCCGGGGCATCGCCCAGGTGGCGGCCTCGATGGGGCCGGGCGGCGGGCGCACGAAGGACCCCGAGCAGGCCATGAGCACGGCGCTGAACGAGCTGCTGGCCACCCGCGGCGACCGCTTCCCGGCGGTCGCCGCGGCCTTGGCCTCCGCCGAGGCGGAAGAGGGCGCACGCAATCAGGCGTGGGAGTTCGGCCTGGAGCGGATCCTGGACGGACTGGAGGCCTATATGGGCACCCGTACGGACAGGTGAGGCGGCGCGGGGCGCCGTGCGGGTCAGGCCTTCAGCGACCCCAGCCAGTTGAGGAGCAGGGCGTTGACCTCCTCAGGGCGTTCCTGCTGAACCCAGTGGCCGCAGCCGTCGAGGATGTGGGAGGCGGACAGGGCGGGGAGGGTGACCGGGAAGGCCTTGATGGCCTCGGCCATCCAGTGGGTGGGGGCGTCGCGTTCCCCGCCGATGAAGAGAGCCGGCTGGGTGAGCGGGGCTCCGTGCCAGGCGGCGAGGTCCTCCCAGTCCCGGTCGACGTTGCGGTAGCGGTTGAGTCCGCCGGTCAGGCCGGTCCGCTCGAACTCGCCCGCGTAGAAGTCGAGATCCGCCTCGGTGAGCCAGGCCGAGGGGGCGGCACCGTCGGTGAAGCGGTCGGAGAGCCGGCCGCCCCGGGGGACCGAGAAGAGCGGGAAGCCTTCCTGGCCGGCCGGTGACGGGGCGTCGCCGGAGAGGCCGGCGTAGAAGCCCGCGAGCCAGCCGCGGACGTCGGGCTCGATCTCCGCCTCGGCCCGGCCCGGCTCCTGGAAGTAGGAGATGTAGAACTCCTCGGCGCCGCCGAGCGCCGCGAAGGCCTCGGTGGGCCGGACCGCGCCCCGGGGTGCATACGGGACGCTCAGCAGCGCCACGGCGGTGAAGAGATCGGGCCGCAGCAGCGCCGTGTGGGCGGCGATCGGTGAGCCCCAGTCATGGCCCACGAGGACGGCGGTCTCCTCCCCGAGGGCACGCAGTACGCCGACGTTGTCGGCGACATGGGCCAGCATCCGGTAGGCAGGGATGTCCCGTGGTTTCGACGAGCGCCCGTAGCCGCGTACGTCGATGGCGACCGCCCGATAGCCGGCGGCGGCGAGCGCGGGGAGCTGATGGCGCCACGAGTACCAGGACTCGGGGAAGCCGTGGACCATGAGGACGAGGGGGCCGGAGCCCTGCTCGACCAGGTGGATGCGGCCCCCGGGGACCTCCACCGTGCGGTGGACCGCGTCCGGCAGCGGCGTGGAGCCGTGGGGTACCGGTCCTGGGCCGGGCGGCGAAGTGGGCTGGGCAGGCGGCGTCTTGGCGGGCGACGACATGCATCCTCCTCGGTAACGGCCACGGGCTGCGGCCCTCGCGGCCGCTGGACCTGTCTCCCGGATCATGGTGCGCGATCGCACGCCCGCGCGAGGTTTTTTGCCGGTCCGGCAAACCGCACCGGCCGGTGCGCCCCGCTCCTCCCGGTTGCCCGTGTCCCGGCCCTCGCGCCCCCTGCCCCCGGGGGCACCCCTACAGCCGGACCGTCTTCCTCGGCTGTTCCTTCGCCCCCGTCAGCAGCCCGTGCAGCGTGGCGAATTCGTCGACGCACTTGGCGGTGCCGTTGACCACGCAGTCCAGGGGCTGGTCGGCGATCATCACGGGGACGCCCATCTCCTGCCGCAGCCGCCGGTCCAGGCCGCGCAGCAGGGCGCCGCCGCCGGTCAGCGCGATACCTCGCTCGATGATGTCGCCGGACAGCTCCGGGGGGCAGGCGTCGAGGGTGCGGTGGACGGCGCCGACGATCGCCTCGACCGGTTCGGCCAGCGCCTCGCGGACCTCCTCCTCGGTGATCTCCTGGACCCGCGGCAGACCGCTGACGTGGTCACGGCCGCGGACGGTGTAGGCGGTGCGGCGCTCCGGTTCGCCCTCCTCGTCGACGTCGACCGGGGTCCAGGCCGCCGACCCGATGGCGATCTTGATGTCCTCGGCGGTGCGCTCCCCGATGGCCAGGGAGTGCTTCTTCTTGACGTACGTGGTGATGGCGGCATCCAGGGCATCGCCCGCGACCCGTACGGACGTCGCCGTGACCAGGCCGCCCATGGAGACGACGGCGACCTCGGTGGTGCCGCCGCCGATGTCCACCACCATGCAGCCGACCGGCTCGTCCACCGGGAGACCGGCACCGATCGCGGCGGCCATCGGCTCTTCTATCAGGTGCACTTCACGGGCCCCGGCGCCCCGGGCGGAGTCGATGACCGCGCGCCGTTCGACGCCGGTGACACCGGAAGGCACGCAGATCACCACCCGCGGCCGGGAGAAACGGCGGCTGGGGACGGCCTTCTTCATCAGGGCGCGCAGCATCTGCTCGGCGGCGTCGAAGTCGGCGATCACGCCCTCCTGGAGGGGACGCATCGCGGTGATCCCGGACGGCGTGCGGCCGATGGTCCGTTTGGCCTCCAGACCCACGGCGATGACCTCGCCGTTGGCGTTGACGGCGACGACGGACGGCTCGTTCAGCACCACGCCCTTGCCGCGGGCGTACACCAGGGTGTTGGCGGTGCCGAGGTCGATGCCTATGTCGTACGTACCGGACGAAGTGCTGGACGCCATGGGGAGTTCGTGTGCTCTCTCGACGAGGGGACGGGGCGGGGGGCGGGGGTGCTGGTGTTTCCGTGGTTGCTGGGATGGCGGATTTCCGGGGCGTTGCACCACAGAACAACCCCATTGACCATCAATGGGGCTCATTGCGGGCAATTACTAAGACTACTGGCGGCGTCGGATGGTTCCCGGCGCCGGGCGGTCACCCGTCCCCCGGCTCCCTGGACAGCGCCTCGGCCAGCTCGTCGAGGGCGTCCAGCAGCAGGTCGGCGGCGCGCAGCGCAACGCCCTGGCTCCCGGCCTCGGCGTCCCACCGCTCCCATGCGGCGCGCAGCGCACTCCACTCCAGGACGCCCCGTTCGCGTACGGCGTGCGCGGCACGCTCCAGAGAGGGGCGCAGCTCGGCGGCGAACGCGGCCGCCCCGGCGGAGGGTTCGGCGTCCTTGTCGGGAAGGTGCGCCTCCAGGATCATCGTCACCCGCCCCATCGTGGCGAGCGCGGCCCCGGCGGCCTTCGCCGACCCCGGTGAGAGGCCGCGGTGGCGTACCGGTTCCTTCTCCGCCCGGGCCTCGCTCTCCTCCCAGGCCGCACGGGCGGCACGGGCATCCAGCAGGGCCTCGCGGACCTGCCGGGGGCGGCCCTCGGCGGGACGGGCGTAGCGGTCGTGGACGGCCAGTGCGTAGCGCCCGTTGGCCTCCAGCCACTCGGCGAGGCGGTCGCGCAGCCGGGGCGTCTCCCAGGCGGGGAACAGCGCGTACGACAGCATCGCCAGCAGCCCGCCGACGAGGGTGAGCACGATGCGCTCCTGGACGGTCTGCTGCCAGCCCTCGCCGGCGATGCCGAGCAGAAAGACGACGTACGCGGTGACACAGGCCGAGGTCACCGAGAAGCCGGTGCGCATCAGCAGATACATCAGCCCCACGCACACCACGGCGAGCGCGGCGCTGACGTACGCGCCGGGGTGCGCCAGGGCCATCAGGCCGCCCCCGACGGCGACGCCGACGAGCGTGCCGCTGAAACGGGCCACGCCCCGCGAGTAGGTCTGCGCGAAGTCGGGGCGCATCACCATGACGGAGGCGAGCGGCGCCCAGTAGCCGTGGCCGAACGGCAGCGCGGTGCCCAGCAGATAGCCGGCCGCGGCGACCGCGGTGACCCGCAGCGCGTGCCGGAAGATGTGGGAGGACCAGCGGGCCTCGCGGTGCAGGGCGCGCAGCGCGACCGGCACCAGCCTGGGGACGCTGGGGCGCAGCAGATGGCTGCCTTCTTCCCGCCCGCCCTGCCCCCGTTCCGCCTCGGTGGTCGGGCGGGTGGCCTGGACCGGCTCGTCGGTGAGCTCGACCGCGTCGGCGAGCAGGGAGATCAGCCGGTAGGCGGCGCGGCGGGCGGCGCCCTTCAGCATCGGGCCGGTCGCCGGGACTTCGAGGGTGGCCATCGCCTCAGGGGGCAGCCGTACCGGCTTGGCGTGCCGTACGGCGTGCGCGACGGCGTCCAGGACGGTGGCCGCGGCGGCCAGCAGCTCCCGGGCGCGGTCGCGTTCGGGGCCCTCCAGGGGAGCGCCGACGACCGGGTCGGCCAGGGAGGCGAGGACCGGCCGGACGCGTTCGGCGAGGCCGCGGGGGCCGTGCAGCTGGACGGGGCGACGCCTGGCCTGACGCGGGGTCACGGTGGAGGCGAGCCGGGCGTCCATCAGGGGCGCGGGGTCGAACGGGGCGACCGGGTCCTGCCGCAGCCGCCGGGCGTAGTCCGCCTCGGCGGCCAGCGCGTCGGCGAGCGCATCGCGCTGGACGCCCCAGGGGCGGACCGGGAAGACCACGATGAGGGTGGCCTGGACGAGTCCGCCGAAGAAGATCAGGGCGGCGTGCTCCAGCGCCCCGAGGACGGACGTCGGCAGGGTGACGGTGACCAGCATGATCGCCACGGTCTGGGTGCCGGCCAGTCCGGAGACCGGGCCGATCGCCCAGGCCATACCGGCCAGGAAGGTCCAGCCGGCGAGCAGCAGGACGAACGCGACGGTATGGGCGGCGGCCAGATAGCCGAGGAAGGTGGAGACCGCCAGCGCGCCGGCGACGGCGAGCGCGAGGACCGGGCGCGGCCGCATGCTGCGCTGGAAGGTGACGAGGCCGGAGGCGAACGCGCCGAAGGCGGAGGAGACCGCGAGGGTCGCATCGCCGCGCCACAGGCACAGCCCGATGACGATCGCGACGCCCACCGAGCCGCGGACGGCGATCAGCGGGGTGAGCTTGGTCCGCTCGATCGTCAGCCCCGAGCGGGCGGCTTCCTTCAGCGCTCGCGACCAGGTCATAGCGAGAGGATACGGGCCGGAGGCGGGAGTTCCGGAAGGGCCGGGACGCGGTGTGGGCCACCCGGCCGCCGCACCGTCCACCGGGAAAATCCTGGTAAAACCGGCATCCGGCGCGCGTGAAACGTCGCAGGTCACCAAGGGGACGCCCGGATTCCGGGCGGTGGTGCGACCAAGCCGACACCCGCCAGCGGAAACCGCGGCCGGCGCCGGCGCCCTCTTGCAGAGCGGCCGGGACAGCTCCTGGCCGGCCGGGCCCGCCCCGGCATGTTCGGCAAGGAGAAGGCCCCGTGCGCACAGCCCTGTTCCGTCCGGTGATCGCGTTGATCACCCTCACCGTTCTCGTCACCACGGCCGGCTGCGGCACCGGCGCCACCCAGGCCTCCCCCATACGGTTCGGCGGACCCAAGACGGGCGCCGCGCTGCACGCCACGCCACCGGGGAAGCACTCCCTGGTGCGGTGGCCCACCCGGCCGATCAGCTTCACGGAGGAGCGCCGGGTCGGCGGGGCCGGCGGCGACACCCCGATCGGCGTGACCACCCTGCACGGCCCGAAGTCGGGCTTCACCGGGAAGGTGTGGGTGTGGGCGCCGCCGGAGTACTACGAGCGGCGGAACGCGAACAAGGGCTTCCCGGTGATGGTGGCGCTGCCCGGGTCCTACGGCTATCCGCGCAACTACTGGGCCGGCTCTCGCTTCGAGCTGGCGGAGAACCTCGCCCAGTGGTCCAAGGACGGCACCAGCCTGCCGTTCATCGTCGTCATGCCGGTGCTCAACCCCAACGACAAGCAGTACTACGACGGCAGCGACATACCCGGCCAGCCGAAGATCGGCACCTGGCTCAGCCAGGACGTGCCCGATCTCGTACGGCAGAACTTCCGCACCCTCAAGACCCGCGACGCCTGGGCGATGATGGGCTCCTCGTCCGGTGGCTTCGCGGCGCTGAAGAACGTGCTCCAGAACCCCCAGACGTTCAAGGTGGCGATACCCAACGGGCCGGACATCGTGCCCGATTCACCGCTGTGGAACGGCCACCCCGCACAGAAGCGCGAGAACAACCCCGAGGTGCTGGCCCGCCGGCTGATCGCACGCGGCGGACCGCCGGTCTACCTCGCCTTCCAGGACGGCTCCCAGGAGCACACGGTGCTGCCGAAGGTACGCAGGTTCCTCGCCCAGTACGGGCACGGGCCGGTGCACACCCGGCTGCAGATCATCCCGGGCGGCACACACAGCGGGGCGACCTATGTGAAGGGCCTGGGCGAGGGCACGATGCGCTGGGTCAGCGCACACATGCAGGGGCCGACCGCCTGACAGCCGCGGCCGGCCGTCCGACCACGGCGGCCGGCCCCGGCCCGCCCCGCACCCCGCCGTCCCCCGCACGCCGCCGTCACGACACCACGTCCTTGCGCGCGAACCCCCGGAACGCCAGCGCGACCAGCACCAGCGCATACGACACCGAGACCGCCGAGCCCTGGATCATCCCGGCCCACTCCAACCGCGGCTGCAACGCATCCACCCAGGAGTACTGCCAGTGCGCGGGCAGCACATCCCGCCAGTCGCCGAGGGCGGTGACCTGGTCGAGGACATTGCCGATGATGGTCAGACCGACCGCGCCGCCGACCGCACCCAGCGGTGCATCGGTCACCGTCGACAGCCAGAAGGCGAGCGCCGCGGTGACCAGCTGGCTGACGAAGACATAGCCGGCCACGACCGCCAGCCGGGACACCGCCTCACCCGCCGACAGCGCGCCCCCGGTGGGCAGTTGCAGCGGCCCCCAGCCGTACGCGGCCGAGCCGACGGCCAGCGCGACCAGCGGCAGCAGCAGCATCGCGGCGGCGCTGAACAGCAGCGCGACGGTGAGCTTGCTCAGCAGCAGCCGGGCCCGTGGGACCGGGGCGGCCAGCAGATAGCGCAGCGAGGACCAGCTCGCCTCCGAGGCGACCGTGTCGCCGCAGAACAGCGCCACCGGCACGACCAGCAGAAAGCCCGCGGAGACGAACAGCACCGTGGCGGTGAAGTTGGCGCCGGACGCGGTGGCCCCGTCCATCAGGGTGATCCGGCCGTTGCTGCGGCCGCTCGGGTCGCCACCGATCGCGAACGCCGCCACCAGCACGAACGGCAGCAGCGTCAGCAGCGCGGCGATGACCAGGGTGCGGCGGCGCCTGAGCTGCCGCCTGGCCTCCACCCGCAGCGGGAGGGTACGGCCCGGGCGGTAGCCGGGTGCCCGCTCGGTGGCGGTCGCGCTCATCGTGCGTCACCTCCGATCAGGGTGAGGAAGGCGTCCTCCAGACCACGGTGCGGGCCGATACGGTCCACCGCGACCTCCAACCGGAGGAGTTCGGTCAGGAGTTGGGTGGTCGTGGCGCCGCCCAGCCGGACGAGCAGGCCGCCCTCGGCGCGGACCGCGGAGGCGACGCCCGGCAAGGCATCCACCTTCTCCACGACGGCGTCGTCCACCGGCTCGGCGACGCCCACCAGCAGGGTCTCGCCGGACCCGGTGATCTCGGCGACCGGTCCGGCCTGGACGAGCCGTCCGCGGTCCATGACGACCAGATGCGTACAGCTCTGTTCGACCTCGGACAGCAGATGGCTGGAGACGATGACGGTGCGTCCGGCAGCCGCGTAACGGATCATCACGTCCCGCATCTCGCGGATCTGCGGCGGATCCAGCCCATTCGTCGGCTCGTCCAGAATCAGCAGATCCGGCAGCCCCAGCATGGCCTGGGCTATGGCGAGACGCTGGCGCATGCCCTGGGAGTAGGTGCGGACCGCGCGTTGCAACGCATCGCCGAGGCCGGCGATCTCCAGCGCCTCGTCGAGATGCGCGTCGGCGGCGGGCCGGCCGGTGGCCTGCCAGTACAGCTCAAGATTGGCCCGTCCGGACAGATGCGGCAGGAAGCCGGCGCCCTCGACGAACGCACCGACCCGCGACAGCACCGGAGCGCCCGGCCGGATCGCCTGCCCGAAGACCCTGATCTCCCCGTCGTCCGGAGTGATCAGCCCCATCAGCATCCGCAGCGTGGTGGTCTTGCCCGCGCCGTTCGGCCCGAGCAGGCCGAGCACCTGCCCCTTGTCGACGCGGAGGGACAACTCCCGTACCGCGTACCGGTCCACGGACCCGGCGTACCGCTTGCTCAGCGCGCTGATCTGCAACGGGACGTCGGCGAGCGCCGGATCGGGGGCCGGCGCCGCGGCCCTGCGGCGGGCGGTGAACAGCAGCAGCGCGGCCACCACCGCGGCCCCGGCCGGCAGCGCCCAGGTCCAGGCGGGCAGCGGGGTGGCCGCGCTGCGCACCTCGGGCGCGGTGGGCACGCTGACGGCACCGCCGCCCTTCAGGGAGACGGTGTAGCTGGTGGGCCCGGCCGGCGAGGCATAGCCGAGGTCGGTGGCGGAGAGCACCAGCCGCAGCCGGTGCCCGGCCGCGAAGTCATGGTCGACGGCGGGCAGTTGGAGCTTTACGGTGCGGCCGTCATGGGCGTCCTTGATGCGGTACGGCGTGACCAGCTGGGAGGGCAGTACCTGGCGGCGGCCGTCCGGGGCGACGTCGTAGAGCTTGGCGAAGAGCACCGCGTCCCGCGCGCCGGACCGCACCTGCACCGTGGCGGTGGGGCTGCCGGTGAGACGGACCGGGGCGGGCAGCGGCCCCGACTCGAAACGGGCGTACTGGCCGGGGAAGTCCAGGGAGAGTCCGCCGCTGCCGAGGGCGGAGAGGTTGCCGAGCGCCCCCACACCGGGCACCGCGGAGATCGCGGGCGGTCCGGCGCCGGCCGGGTTGCGGAAGGTCTGGGCGGGCCCGGCCAGCCGGATCTTCCGCGGAGCGTTGTCCAGACCGGGGTAGCGGTCCGCGCTCGCCCCGCGCAGCCGCACCATGCCGTCGGTGGAGTCCACTCCGCCACTGCGGCTGACCCGGAACCCCGGCCCGGTGCCGGCGCCCTTGTCGCCCTTCAGATACCGGTCGAACCACGCCTTCGTACGGGCCCGGAGGCGGGCCGTCTCCCGGTCCCCGCCGTCATGGCCGCCCGAGATCCAGTCCACATCGACCGGCGCCCCGTTCTTACGGATCGCCTTCTGCATGGCGTCGGCCTGGTCGAGGGTGAACAGCGAGTCGGTCTGCCCCTGCATGATCAGGGTCGGCACGTTGATGCGGCCGCCGACGGCGGAGGGACTGCGGTCCTCCAGCAGCCGGCGGGCCGCGGCGTCCGGAGTGCCGCTGACCGCGACCCGCTCGTACATCCGGCACAGCGCCGGCTCGAACTTCCCGCAGCCGCCGGACACGGTCGGCGCGGCACGGGGCCCGCCGGACGGGGCACCTGACGGGCCGGGCGGAGCCCCGGGCGCGCCGGACGGAGCGCCGGACGACCCGGTGGTGAAGAAGATTCCCGCCCACAGCTTCTTGAAGACACCGTGCGGGAACAGGGCGTCGGCCAGGTTCCAGTACGTGATCTGTGGGGCGATGGCGTCGACGCGCCGGTCGTGGCCTGCCGCCAGCAGCGAGATCGCCCCGCCGTACGAGGCGCCGGCCACCCCCACCCGGGGGTCGCCGGGCTTGTCGAGCTGCACCTCGGGCCGCTTGGCGAGCCAGTCGATCAGCCGGCGGACATCGGCGACCTCACCGTCCGGGTCGTTCAGCCCGATCCGGCCCGTGGACCTGCCGAAACCGCGCGCCGACCAGGTCAGTACGGCGTACCCGTCGCGGGCCAGCTCCTCGGCCTGGGCGCGGAGATCGGCCTTGCTGCCGCCGAAGCCGTGCCCGAGCAGCACGGCAGGCCGCCGCCCGCCGGAACCTTGCCGGGCGGTGAAGAAGGAGGTGTCGATGCGCACCTCCTTCTTGCCGCCGGGCTCCTCCGGCATCGTCAGCCGCCGGTCCTCGCGGTGCACGGCGGGTGCCGCTTCCGGCGAAGCGGCCGCCCAGGTGCCGCCTCCCGCCAGCACGGCCAGCGCGGCCGCGGCGGCGTACAGACGCCGGCCGCGCAGCCGCCCGTGCCGGCCGCGCAGCCTTTCGCGGAGTCTGAGCGCTCGGAGATCCATACCGGAATCCTAGGTACGGCCTGCCGCGGACGAGCCGTACCCCGGGCTGACCCCCATGCCCCTCTCAGGGAGTAGGGTTCGCCGGCCTCGTACCACGGACGCGGTACGAGGCCGGTACCGCTTTACCCGGCCGGCGCCGTCCTACGGAACCGCGCCAGCTTGTCGTCGCCGCTCCAGCGCTCAAGACCGGCCTTCTCCAGCACTCGGCAGGAGGCCCGGTTCGCCGTCTCGACATCCGCGTACACCGTGTGCACGCCCGGCGCGGTGAGCGCGAAGGCCACCAGGGCACGGGCCGCCTCGGGCGCATAGCCGCGGCCGCGCCGGGACGGCACGACGCCGTAACCGAACTCGACCGCGCCCTCGCCGGGCGGCCAGAACAGCCCGATGGCGCCGACCACCAGGCCGCTCGCCCGCTCGATGATCTGCCGCTGGCCGTAGCCGCCGCGGGCCTGCGGGTGTTCGGCGGTGTATCCGGCGATGATCCGGTCCCCGTCGGCGGGGAAGTCCGCCGCCCAGTGGGGCTGCCGCACATCGCCGAGGACGGCGGCGAGCTCATCGTCGGACCATGTCCGCAGCAGCAGCCGTTCGGTGAGCAGATCCGTACCGCGCACGGAGAAGGCGGGGTCCGGAGAAGCGGCATCCGGAGAAGCGGAATCGGGAGAAGGGGAATCCTGGGATGCGGAATCCGGGGTGAGGAAAGAAGACACGCGTCACTCCTGGTCGTTCTGCGACGACCGGGCAGCGCCGGAGATCCGGACGTTTCTGGGTCCGGCTCAGACGGCGGCCCGGCCAAGGGCATGCTGATGAGGCGTCCGGCGGGCCATATTCATCAACCTCCCTTGTCCAGCAGTGCGCACACGCGCTGCGCGTCCGCCGGAGACTACCAACCCGGCGGACGCGCAGCACAGTTGTTTCTTCCCGGACGACAGCGACCAGGTCCTCACCGGCGCCGTCAGTACTGCGGCGGCCCGAATCCGCCCTGCGGGGGCATCGGCGGCGTCCCGGGCGGCATCGGCGGGACGCCGGGCGGGGCCATCGGGGGCCCGCCGACCGGGGGCACCGGGCCGGCCGGGGGCTGCCAGCCGGGCTGCGGCGGGCCCTGCGGACCGTGCGGGGCGAAGCCGGGAACGGCGAACTGCCCGGCGCCCGACGGCGGATACCAGGCCGGCGCCACCGGCTCACCACGGCCCATCAGGACGAACAGGGCCACCGACCCCAGCACATCGAGCAGGAGCTGGAGAATGTTGAGGATGCTCAGGCCCGGCATGGTGTCGCTCAGCTTGAACAGCGCACCGTCGCCGGCCATCGCGACCACCGTCAACAGGGCGCCCGGCAGCGACAGGGCCGACAGCCCGATGGCCAGACCACGGGCCGCCCCGCCACGCATCAGGCTGCTGAGACCGGCCACCGCGGTCAGCACCAGGAAGACCAGCCCGGACCAGCCGGGAGCCAGGCTCAGCAGCGAACTGAGCACACCCCGGCCGAGGTAGAACATCTCGAAGGAGCCACTGCCGCCCTGCACCAGCATGTAGATCTGCCACGCCACATTGCACAGCGCCATCGCGCCCAGCAGCAGACCGGCCACCACACCGGCCGTCTTCACCGGACGCACCGGCGGATCGCTGGGCTTCTCCCGCGGCCAGGCACGCATCCCGCCGAGCAGCACGGCGCCGGCCACCAGCGTCAGCAGGAACAGCAGTCCGCTGCTGATGAAGACACCGTCGAAGGTGGAAGTGGCCGTCTCCGCGTGCGTGAACCACTTGTCGTCGCTGGTGTGGTTGCCGACGCTGACAAGAGCCTGAAGGGCGGTGGCGAAGGTGAAGGTGGTGGCGACGGCCAGCAGCCCGCCGGCCACCCGCTGCCCGGCGAAGGCCGTGAACGCGGCCCCCAACTGGACCAGGGCGAGACCGAACTGCAACGGGCCGGTGACCTCGTTGGTGCCGCCGGGGTGCTGAAGCGTCCAGGACTCCCAGACGCCGTCGATACCGAACTCGCCGAGGTCGACGGCCAACCAGTAGGCCGTGAACAGGAAGAAGAGCAGGCAGAAGACCCCGCCCGTGATACGGGCGCCCTTGGCCAGCGCCATGGATTGATGCATATCGTCCCCCGGTGGTGTCGAAGCTCGGCGAGGGAGCACGGTAGCAACGCGCCACCGCCCGCTCTCCCCCGGACCTGCGGCCTTCCCTCCCCCACCCGCCCCACCGCCCCACGAACCGGGACATGCCGGGCCCCCTGCCGGAGAAGACCGGCAGGGGGCCCGGGTCACGGGTCCTGTCAGGGCACCCCGTGACGGCTCCCGTCAGTGGTTGCTGGGGAAGCCCAGGTTGATGCCGCCGTCGGACGGGTCGGGCCAGCGGGTGGTGACGACCTTGCCGCGGGTGTAGAAGTGCACGCCGTCATTGCCGTAGATGTGGTGGTCGCCGAAGAGCGAGTCCTTCCAGCCACCGAAGGAGTGGTAGCCGACCGGCACCGGAATCGGCACGTTCACACCGACCATCCCGGCCTCGACCTCCAGCTGGAAGCGGCGGGCCGCGCCACCGTCCCGGGTGAAGATCGCGGTGCCGTTGCCCCACGGCGAGTTGTTCATCAGCGCGATCGCCTCGTCGTACGTCTCCACCCGTACGACCGACAGCACCGGGCCGAAGATCTCGTCGCGGTAGGCGTCCATCTCCGGCGTGACGTGGTCCAGGAGCGAGATACCGATCCAGTGGCCGTCCTCGTAGCCCTCGACGGTGAAGCCGGTGCCGTCGATGACCACATCGGCACCCTGCGCCGCGGCACCGCTGACGTACGAGGCGACCTTGTCACGGTGGGCCTTGGTGATCAGCGGGCCCATCTCGGAGGCCGGGTCGTCACCGGGACCGATCCGCAGCTTGTCGGCGCGCTCCTTGATCTTGCCGATCAGCGGGTCGGCGGTCTCCCCGACCGCGACGACGACGGAGATCGCCATGCAGCGCTCACCGGCCGACCCGTACGCGGCATTGATCGCGGAGTCCGCGGCCAGGTCCAGGTCCGCGTCCGGCAGCACCAGCATGTGGTTCTTGGCGCCGCCCAGCGCCTGCACCCGCTTGCCGTTGGCGGTACCGGTGGTGTGGATGTAACGGGCGATCGGCGTGGAGCCGACGAAGGAGACCGCGGCGATGTCCGGGTGCGCCAGGATCGCGTCGACCGCCACCTTGTCACCGTTGACGATGTTCAGCACCCCGTCCGGCACCCCCGCCTCGGCGGCCAGCTCGGCCAGCTTGAAGGCCGCGCTGGGCACCTTCTCGCTCGGCTTGAGCACAAAGGTGTTACCGCAGGCGATCGCCAGCGGGAACATCCACATCGGCACCATCGCCGGGAAGTTGAACGGCGTGATACCGGCGACCACACCGAGCGACTGGCGGATCGCCGCCACATCGACCCGGGTGGAGACCTGCGTGGACAGCTCGCCCTTCAGCTTCTCCGGGATACCGCAGGCCAGCTCGATGATCTCCAGACCACGGGCAACCTCACCGAGCGCATCCGAGTGCACCTTGCCGTGCTCGGCTGTGATCAGCCGGGCGATCTCCTCACGGTGCGCATCGACCAGCTCGCGGTACTTGAACAGCACCGACGTGCGCTTGGCCAGCGAGCTGGTGCCCCAGGTCCGGAACGCTTCCCTGGCGGCACGGACGGCCGCATCGACCTCCTCGACAGAGGCGAAAGCGACCTGCTTCTCCTGCGCACCCGTGGCCGGGTTGTAGACCGGGCCGAAGTTGCCGGAGACACCCTCAACGGGCTTGCCGCCGATCCAGTGGCTGATGGTCTTCATGCGGGGGGCCTTTCTGGGCTGACGACTTCGAACGGGGTCAGAGGTGGCGACGGCGCCCGGCGACCTGCCGGTCGTACGCCTGACGTGCGGCGACCGCCGCCGGACGGGTCGCGGTCTCGGCAACAGGTACATCCCACCAGGCCTGCGCCTCCGGCGCGCCCGGCACAGTGTCGGCCGTTTCGGTCTCGACATAGACACATGTGGGCCGGTTCGCGCCACGCGCCTCAGCGAGCGCGGCACGCAGCTCACCCACCGTGCCCGCCCGGATGACCTGCATCCCGAGCGAGGCGGCATTGGCGGCCAGATCCACCGGCAGCGGCGCGCCCGTGTACGTACCGTCCTTCGCCCGGAAGCGGTACGCCGTCCCGAAGCGCTCACCACCCGTCTGCTCGGACAGGCCTCCGATGGACGCATACCCATGGTTCTGGATGAGGACGATATTGATGTTGATGCCCTCCTGGACCGCCGTGACGATCTCGGTGGGGTTCATCAGATACGTACCGTCGCCGACCAGCGCCCACACCGGCCGGTCCGGCGCGGCCAGCCGCACACCGATCGCCGCGGGGATCTCATAGCCCATACAGGAGTAGCCGTACTCCAGGTGGTACTGCCTGCGGGACCGTGCGCGCCAGAGTTTGTGCAGGTCACCGGGGAGGGACCCGGCCGCATTGATCACCACGTCGGTGTCGTCGACCAAGGCGTCCAGCGCACCGAGGACCTGCGTCTGGGACGGCCGTACGGAGTCGTCCGCGGCACCGTACGCGGCATCCACCCGGCGCTCCCACTCCTCCTTCGCCGCCCGGTAGCCGGCCTCGTACTCCTCCTCGACCCGGTACCCGGCCAGCGCGCCGGTCAGCGCCTCCAAACCGGCGCGGGCGTCGGCGACCAGGGAGGCCGCGCCGAGCTTGTGGGAGTCGAACGGGGCGATGTTGAGGTTGACGAAGCGGACACCGGGCGCGTCGAAGAGCGTCGAGGAGGCGGTGGTGAAGTCGGTGTAGCGGGTGCCCACACCGATGACCAGGTCGGCCTCCCGGGCCAGCGCATCGGCGGTGGCGGTGCCGGTGTGGCCGATACCGCCGATGTCGGCGGGGTGGTCGTGGCGCAGCGAGCCCTTGCCGGCCTGGGTGGAGGCGACCGGGATGCCGGTGGCGTCGGCGAAGGCCCGCAGCGCTTCCTCGGCCTCGGAGTGGTGCACTCCGCCGCCCGCGATCAGCAGCGGCCGGCGGGCACCCCGCACGGCCCGCACCGCCTCCGCGAGAGCACCGGCATCCGGGGCGGGCCGGGTCACCCGCCACACCCGGTCGGCGAAGAACTCCTCCGGCCAGTCGTACGCCTCGGCCTGCACGTCCTGCGGCAGCGCCAGGGTCACCGCGCCGGTGTCGACCGGATCGGCGAGCACCCGCATGGCCTGGAGCGCGGCCGGGATCAGCGCCTCGGGACGGGTGACCCGGTCGAAGTAGCGGGACACCGGACGCAGCGCGTCATTGACCGACACATCGCCCGCGTACGGGACTTCGAGCTGCTGGAGGACGGGGTCGGCGGGCCGGGTCGCGAAGATGTCACCGGGCAGCAGCAGCACCGGCAGCCGGTTGACGGTGGCCAGCGCGGCGCCCGTGACGAGGTTGGTGGCGCCCGGCCCGATGGACGTGGTGACGGCCTGCGCGGAGAGCCGGTCGCACTGCCGCGCGTAACCGACCGCGGCATGCACCATGGCCTGTTCGTTACGGCCCTGGAGGTAGGGCAGCGCCTCACCGGACTCCAGCAGGGCCTGGCCGATACCGGCGACATTGCCATGGCCGAAGATGCCCCAGCAGGCATTGATCAGCCGGTGCCGGCGGCCGTCCCGCTCGGTGTACTGGTGGGCGAGGAACTCGACCAGGGCCTGCGCAACCGTCAGACGGCGGGTCGTCGGAGCGTTCATCGGGCGTCTCCTGCGGGCGCTTCGTAGAGAGGGAGGCGGGGGTCGACGGGCTGACCGGGCCAGGTGCCGCGGATCCAGCCGTGGTCGGGGTGGTCGCAGATCAGCCACTCGCGGTCCGCACCGGGACCGGCCATGACGTTCAGGTAGTACATGGCGTGACCGGGGGACGCGATGGACGGACCGTGCCAGCCGTCGGGGATCAGCACCGCGTCCCCACTGCGGACCTCGGCGAGCACATCGGTGCCGCGGCCGTGCCCGGAAGGGCTGACCCGCTGGTAGCCGACACCGTCCGTACCGTGCGCGGGCTCGATCTCGAAGTAGTAGATCTCCTCCAGTTCGGCCTCCTCGCCGGGGCGGCACTCATCGTGCTTGTGCGGCGGATAGGAGGACCAGTTGCCGCCCGGGGTGAGCACCTCCACCGCGATCAGCTTGTCGCACGCGAAGCCGTACTCCGGGTCGTCTCCCGTGGGAGCGGCGGCAAAGTTGTTGACCTGACGGGAGCAGTTGCCGGTCCCCCGCAGCTCCACGGGGACACCGGACGCGGCACCGTAACGGGCGGGCAGCCGGCGCTCGCAGCGGGCACCGGTCAGCGCGAAGCGGCCACCCGCCCCACTGGCGATCTGCACATGCGCCTCACGCGGCACATACGCAAAGTCCGTGACACCGCTGAACACGCTCTCCCGGCCGGTCAGTTCGAACGTGTCGCCGCCGTCGGTCAGCACCGTGCAGCCGCCGTTCAGCGGCAGCACGATCCATTCACTGTCGCCGGTGGCGAAGGAGTGGTGACCACCGGCCGGCAGCTCCAGCACGCGCAGCGAGGAGTACCCCCAGCCGGCCCGCTCCGGATCGATGTCCACGGCGTACGGCCCCTCGGCCGCGGCCCCGGCCCTCAGATGGAATTCAGTACCCATAACTCGAGTCTCCTGCGGAAATCGTGACGCTCGCAGTACCTTCTCGTTCGCTTCCCCGCCCCGCGCGGCACAGAGGTGCGGCTTTCGTCTCCGACTGCGGCCCGGCGGCGGACACGACGCTCACAACAGGCCTACGGCGGTGTCCACGGCGGCCGCGACATCCCCGTCCGCCGGATAGAGCAACGAGCGCCCGACGACCAGGCCCTGCACCGTCGGCAGCCGCAGCGCCTTGCGCCACTTCTCGTAGGCGGCTTCCTGGTCCTGGACGGTGCTGCCGATATCGCCGCCGAGCAGCACGGTCGGCAGGGTGGTGCTCTCGCACACCCGGGCCATGCCGTCCGCGTCGTCGGTGACCGGCAGCTTGAGCCAGGTGTACGCGGAGGTACCGCCGAGGCCGGAGGCGATGGCGACGGAGCGGGTGACGGCCTCGGGACTGAGGTCGTTGCGCACCCTGCCGTCTATCCGGGAGGAGAGGAACGGCTCGACGAACACGGGCAGTTCCCGCTCGGCCATCGCGTCGATGGCGCGGGCCGTGGCCTCCAGGGTCGTCAGCGACCCGGGATCGTCGTAGTCGATGCGCAGCAACAGCTTGCCCGCGTCGAACCTGAGCCGGGCCAGGTCCTGCGGCCGATGGCCCGTAAACCGGTCGTCCATCTCGAACGAGGCGCCCGCGATGCCGCCCCGGTTCATCGAACCCATCACCACCTTGCCCTCAAGGGCGCCGAGCAGCAGCAGGTCCTCCAGGATGTCGGCGGTCGCCAGCACCCCGTCCACACCGGGCCGCGACAGCGCCAGCACCAGGCGTTCGAGCAGATCGAGGCGGTTGGCCATGGCGAGCTGCCGGTCACCGACGGCGAGCGCCCCACGGGCGGGGTGGTCGGCGGCGACGATCATCAGCCGGCCGCTGTCGCCGATGAGCGGGCGACGGGTGCGGCGGGCGGCGGCCTCCGCAACGGCTCCGGGCCGCCGGGCCCGCAGCGTCGCGAGGTCACTGATCCGAGGGGTCAAGGCTCAACTCACCTTCTTGAGTGCACAGGTGGGGGCGGGGCGGAGGCGCCGGCGGTGGTGCCGCAGGCGGGGCGGGCGCGCGGGGAAGCAACGGAGGCCGGACCGGAGACCGGAGCGGAGAGCGACTACCGCCGCTCCGCGAGGAACGCCTCGACCTCCTCGGCCGTAGGCATCGCGGAGGAGCAGGCGAGGCGGGAGGCGACCAGGGCGCCGGCGGCGTTGGCGTAGCGCATCATCGGCTCCAGGTCCCAGCCGGAGAGCAGCCCGTGGCACAGCGCCCCGCCGAAGGAGTCCCCGGCACCAAGCCCGTTCACCACCTCGACGGGGGTGGGCGGGACCTCCGCCACCCGGCCGTCGCGGTGTACGGCCAGCACCCCCTTCGGCCCCTGCTTGATGACGGCCAGCTCCACCCCCCTCTCCAGCAGCGCCTGGGCACAGGCCTTCGGGTCCCGCAGCCCGGTCGCCACCTCGGCCTCGTCCACATTGCCCACGGCAACCGTGACGTGCTGCAACGCGGCCTCGTAGAACGGACGGGCAGCGGCCCGCGCCGCGGCACCGCTCGCCCCACCGTCCTTGGAAGCCCCGCCCTCACCGCCCCAGAACATCGGCCGCCAGTCGAGGTCGAAAACGGTCGTGCCCACCTTGGCGCGGGCCTCCAGCGCGGCGAGGGTGGCACTACGGCTGGGCTCCTCACACAGCCCCGTACCGGTGACCCAGAAGATCCGCGCCGCCGCGATCGCGTCCCGGTCGAGTTCCTCCGGGTGGATGACCAGGTCGGGGGCCTTGGGCAGACGGTAGAAGTAGAGCGGGAAATCGTCCGGCGGAAAGATCTCGCAGAAGGTGACAGGGGTCGGCAGACCGTCCACCGGCCTCACCCACCGGTCGTCCACCCCGAAGTCCCGCAGCGCCTGATGCAGATAGTCGCCGAACGGATCACGCCCTGTACGGCTGATCACCGCGCTACGACGACCCAGCCGGGCGGCCGCCACCGCAACATTCGCGGCGGACCCCCCCAGAAACTTCCCGAAGGTCTCGACCTGCGCCAACGGCACACCGGACTGCAACGGATAAATGTCAACCCCGATGCGCCCCATGGTGATCAGGTCGTACGGCTCGGTCATATACGCCCCTTCGGTTCGGCCGGCCCATCGGGCACGGCCGGGTTCGGCGGGTCCTTCGGCGGTTGCGGTGGGTTGAGCGGGTTGAGCGGGTTCTGTGGGTCGTGGGCCCACAGGGACTCGCAAGCCCTCAGGCCCTCCAGTCCCGCAGGTTCGTCGGCTTCGGTCTGAGGAAAGGTCTAACGGGGAGGATCAGACCCTGTCAACAGTTTGTCCTTACATTCTGACGTCAAGAACACCGAAATCCGAAATCCGGACAGCACAGTCAAAAATCCAAAGCCCGCCCCCACGCCCCCCGAAGCCCCGAACGGGCCCCAACATCGGCCGGCCAAACGAAGCCCAGGCAGACCTCAACAGACCCCGGGACAGAGACCACCCCCAGACGCCGAACAGCCCCGGAAGAACCAGACACCACCCGCCCCGACCGACCAGGACCCACCAGGCGCCACCCGCCCGGACCGGCCAGGACTCGCCAGCCAACCGAGCCCACCCACGACGCCACCCCACCCCTCCCGACCACACCCCCACCCCACCCCAACCCCGCCCCGCCCCCAGCCCTCCCCCTTCCCCAGAGTTACAAAGTCCTTAAGTCCTTATGTCAGGACGAAGTCTTGACACTCCCCGGGGCGATAGAGAGGCTGTGCCCCACAACCCCACCCCAGCGCCTCCCGGTCACCGCCGACCGGCGAGAGGAGAGCCGCAGCATGTCCGTACCCCATGCCGCACCGCCCGTTCTGGACCGCATCCGCGTCGGTTCCGCACCCGACTCCTGGGGCGTGTGGTTCCCCGACGACGAGCAGCAGGTCCCCTGGCAGCGCTTCCTGGACGAGGTCTCCGAGGCCGGCTACGAGTGGATCGAACTCGGGCCGTACGGCTACCTGCCCACCGACCCAGCGGTCCTGCACGAGGAGATCGCCCGCCGCAACCTGAAGGTCTCGGCCGGCACGATCTTCACCTCGATGCACCACGGCCCCGCCGTCTGGGACAAGACCTGGGCGCACGTCTCGGAGGTCGCCACCCTCACCCAGGCGATGGGCGCCAAGCACCTCGTCGTCATCCCCTCCTTCTGGCGGGACGACAAGACCGCCGAGGAGCTCGAACCCCGCGAGCTGACCGTCGAGCAGTGGAAGCACCTGACCACCGGCATGGAGCGACTCGGCAAGCGCGTCCGGGACGAATTCGGGCTGGACATCGTCGTGCATCCACACGCCGACACCCACATCGACACCGAGGAGCACGTCGAGCGGTTCCTGCACGTCACCGACTCCGACCTGGTCAACCTCTGCCTGGACACCGGGCATTACGCCTACTGCGGCGGCGACAGCGTCAAGCTGATCCGCACCTACGGCGAGCGGATCGGCTACCTGCACCTCAAGCAGGTCGACCCCGACATCCTCAGCGACGTCGTCGCCAAGGGCACGCCCTTCGGCCCGGCCGTCCAGCAGGGCGTGATGTGCGAACCGCCGCTCGGCGTGCCCGCACTGCCGCCTGTCCTGGAAGCCGCCCAGGAGCTGAACGTCGACCTCTTCGCCATCGTCGAGCAGGACATGTACCCCTGCCCGCCCGACCAGCCGTTCCCCATCGCCGAGCGCACCCGGCGCTTCCTCCGCTCCTGCGGGGCCTGAGCCACCCCACTGGGCCATGACCACTCACCCTGGTCCATGAGCCACTCACCCTGGTCCGTGAGCCACGGGCGCGCCGCGGGTACTGCAAGTTGAGCGGTGCGCGTTGAGTGCTGAGCCTGGGCACTGGGCCCGGGCGCTCGGTACTGGGCCTGGGCACCGGTGCTGGGTCTGGGTAGCAGCCTGGGTGCTGGGCCTGGGTAACGGTCACTGGGTGCTGGTCGTGGGTGCTGGGCTTTGACCTCGTGGCGCCTCCTCATACTCCGGCAACGATTACGGAGAGTAATCAGTTCCCAGGGTATATCACATGCTGTAACACGTCAGTCTGAGCACGTAAGGACTTGAGGACGACATGACTTCGTACGGAACGCTCGGTGTGGCGGTCATCGGGACCGGCCGGATGGGCGCCGACCACGTGCGCCGGATCAATGAGGTGATCAGTGGCGCCCGGGTGGCGGCGGTGGTCGATATCGATGCGGCACGGGTCAAGCACCTCGCCGACGGCATCGAGGGCTGCACCCCCTATACCGAGCCGGCCGCCGCCATGGACGACCCCGCGGTGGACGCTGTGCTCATCGCCTCACCCGGCCCCGCGCACGAGGCGGCGTTGCTGGACGCCTTCGCCCGCGACCTGCCCGTGCTGTGCGAGAAGCCGTTGACGCCGGACGCCGCCTCCGCGCTGCGCGTCCTGAAGGCCGAGCAGGCGCTGGGGCACCGTCGTGTCCAGGTGGGCTTCATGCGGCGCTACGACGCGGACTACCGCGCCCTCAAGTCCCTGCTGGATCAAGGCACTTACGGCCGTCCGCTGATGCTGCACAACAAGCACCGCAACGCCGACACCCCGCCCGGCTTCACCAACGCGATGATGATCAATGACTCGGTGGTGCACGAGATCGACGTGACCCGCTGGCTGCTGGAGGACGAGATCACGGCCGTACGGGTGCTGCGCCCGACGCCCACCGGGAACGCGCCCGAGGGGCTGAGCGACCCACAGCTGGTCCTCTTCGAGACCGCCGGCGGCCAGGTCGTCGACACCGAAATCTTCGTCAACTGCGGCTTCGGCTACCAGGTCGTCTGCGAGGCGGTGTGTGAGAGCGGCACCGCCCGGATCGGCGACGACCACGGGGTGTTCACCAACACGGCCGGCCGATGGGGCGGCACCATCACCCCCGGATTCGTGGAGCGCTTCGAGGAGGCCTACGACCGGCAGGTGCAGCGCTGGGTGGACGCCACCCGACGTGGCGAGGTCGAGGGGCCCAGCTGCTGGGACGGCTATGCGGCGGCCGCGGTGTGCGAGGCGGGTGTGCTCGCCCAGGCCAGCGGCGAGCGGGTGGCGGTGGAGCTGATCGAGCGGCCGGCGCTGTACCGGTAGATGCGGACGGCCGGCGCGGCGCGTCCGTTTCGTAGACGCGGCACGTCCATTCCGTAGAGCCGGCGCGTCCGTTCCGTACACGCGGGCGCGTCCGTTCCGTGCGTCAGTGACCGACCGCGCCGCCAGGGACCGACCGCGACATCAGTGACCCATCGCGCTGCCTCGGGCTCTTCACCCTCCCGCCCCTCACCGCCCTCCGCGCTGCTCCCCGCCCCTCGCCGTCCCGCGCCCCCGTAGGTCGGTACGGCGGCGGGCCGTGCCGCCCGACCGTCGAAAGGCCCCGCATCATGCGCCCCGCCCGTGCCGCCGCTGCATCGCGCCACCCCGTACCACCCGCCCTCTTACCACCCGCCATGGAACCGCTCGCCCTCGAACCGCCCGCCCCGGTCGCCGAGTTGGCCACCCGGGCGAAGCGGAGCCGACCATGACGGCTCGGACCAGCCCAGCAGACTCCGCCGCTCCAACCAGCCAAACGACCTCCACCACACCGACCAGCCCAGCCCCCTCCACCACTCCGGCCAGCCAAACCACCTCCACCACATCAACCAGCAGTCCTCAGGCCCGCAGCGCCAGGCGTTTCATCGTCGGCATCGCTGCCATCGCCGCGCTCGGCGGTGCTCTCTTCGGGTACGACACCGGGGTGATCTCCGGCGCTCTCCCCTTCATGGAGGACCAGTTCGGTCTCACGTCCCTGGGCGAAGGCATCATCACCAGTGCGCTGCTGATCGGCGCGGCCTTCGGCTCGCTGATCGGCGGCCGGATGTCCGACGCGCTCGGGCGGCGCAACTCCCTGCTGTGGGCGGGCGCCGTGTTCATCGGCGGCGCGGTGGCGGTCGCGCTCTCCCCCGGCATCCCTTTCATGACGGTGGCGCGCTTCGTCCTCGGCCTCGCCGTCGGCAGCGCCTCCGTCATCACCCCGCTCTACCTCTCCGAGATCGCGCCACCGCACATCCGTGGCCGACTGGTCTCCTTCAACTCGCTGATGATCGTCAGCGGTCAGCTGCTCGCCTACCTCATCAACGCCGTACTGGCGCACTGGGAGGCCTGGCGCTGGATGCTGGGGCTGGCTGCGCTGCCCGCCGTGGCACTCTTCTGCGGCCTGTTCTTCCTGCCGGACACCCCGCGCTGGTACATCAGCAAGGGACGGCAGGACGATGCGGCCCGGGTGCTTCGCCGTACGCTGCCCGCCGAGGACGTACCCGGCGAGCTGGCCCGTATCGACCACGCCCGCAGGCTGGAGGCGGGCGCCCGGCGCGGGGCCTGGCAGCAGCTGCGTACGCCGTGGGTGCGGCGGTTGTTGCTGGTCGGCATCGGGCTGGCGGTGGTCCAGCAGATCACCGGTGTCAACGCGGTGGTCTACTTCGCGCCCAAGATCCTGGCGTCGACCGGGCTGGGCACCGGCGCCGCGATCACCGCGACGATCGCGGTCGGTGTGATCTCCGTCGTCGCCACCGCGATCGGGATGTCGCTGATCGACCGGGTCGGCCGGCGCCCCATGCTGATCACCGGGCTGGCCGGTATGGCGGTGGCGCTCGTCCTGCTCGGCGCCTCCTTCCGTCTGCCGCGGTCCACCGCCGTCAGCGCCCTGGTCCTCGGGCTGATGGTGCTGTACATGGCGTTCATGCAGGCCACGTTGAACACCGGGGTGTGGCTGCTGCTCGCCGAGATGTTCCCGCTCAAGGTCCGCGGACTGGCCATGGGTGCCGCGGTGTTCGTGATGTGGATGGTCAACTTCGCGGTTGCGCTGGTCTTTCCGGTGCTGCTGGATGCGGTCGGCGCGGGCACCACGTTCTGGTTCTTCGGCGCGATGTGCGTCCTGTCCCTGCTCTTCTGCAAGCGGTACGCACCGGAGACGAAGGGGCTGGCGCTGGAGGACCTGGAGCAGGAGCTGCGGAAGGCGGCGGGCGCTGAGCCGGATGAGGCGAGAGGGGTGGCCGACGTAGCGGAGACGACGGAGGTTACGGAGACAGGAGAGGTGGCAGAGGCGGGGACTGTGGAGACGGCGGGCTGACGGGGCGTCGGCGGGAACCGTGCACCGCCCGCCCGGCGTCAGAGTGGGTGGAATCACATCCAACGGGGGAAACGGTGGAATTCGTGAATGCCCATGCACTCAGTCATGCCGTCAAGCGCGCAACCGTCCTGACCGCGACCGCGGGGCTGCTCACCGCCGGACTGCTCACCGGTCCCGCATCCGCAGCCGGTCCGGTATCCGCAACGGGTCCGGCGAGCGAGCGGGCCGGCACCCTGGCGGCCTGCGCGTACTACAACGGTTATGCCCTCACCGTCTACGGTCAGCGCGGCGACCGCGTCTCGCAGGTGCAGTGCCTGCTGGCGAACCGCCGCTACCTCCCCTGGGGAGATCTGACCGGCTACTTCGGGCCCAAGACGCGGTCCGCGGTGAAGAAGTTCCAGTCCCGGCACCATCTGACCGCCAACGGCAAGGTCGACAAGAAGACCTGGCGCGCGCTGTACGGCTGATCCGCAGCGCGTCGCCCCACGGGCCGCGACACATGTACGCCGTTCCATAGGGCCGCGACGCATGTACGTCGTCCCACAGGGCTGCGATGCATGTACGTCGTCCCCCAGGGCCGCGACATATACACGGTGTGGCGGGCCGGTTCCCACGCGGGACCGGCCCGCCACACTGCTTGTCTGCCTACCCACTCCCCTTCTCCACCTCCCGTGGCCGGTTCTCCACCTCCCGTGGCCGGCACGCCCGTCCCATCCTCGTCACAGGCGTCCGTCCTGCGTCACAGCTGTCACCGTTACGCGGGCCTTCCGTCACAGCCGATCAACAGCCCCTCCCCGACGGTCACTCGGTGTCGTTGTCCAGGCACAGGGTGAGTGATCACCAGGCCGTACGCGGCCCCTGCCGGCTCGCCCCGGGCCGACCCTGCGTACGGCACCCAGGAGGTGGCAGAGATGACCGACCGCAGGCTCTGGTCGTACAAGGAGATCGCCGCGCACATCCAGGTACAGCCGGACACCGTGCGCTCGTACCGCAAGCACGGGCTGCTGCCGGATCCGGATCTGGTGGAGGGCGGAAAACCGTACTGGTTCGCGGACACGGTCAGAGCATGGGTGGCCCGGCGACCCGGCCAGCGCGGCCGACGCTGACGCCGCCCTGGAACGAGCCCCCGGCCCCCGGCGTCCCTGCAAGGCGCCGGGGCCCGCCGCGTCCGGCCGGGCTCCTGCCCTCGTGAGCGCGGCCGCTCTACGATCGGGGTATGCCCCAGCAATCCCGGGCCGCAGCGCCCGCCGCGCGGATCGCGGTGATCGGTGCCGGCGCGATCGGTGGCTATACCGCCGCCCTCACCCACTGGGCCGGCCTCGATGTCACGCTGTGCGTACGCAGCCCACTGCCGGGGCTCACCGTCGAGAGCGGCGGCGAGGCCCGTTCCGCGGCGGTACGGATCGCCACCGAGCCTGCGCAGGTGGCACCGGTCGACTGGGTGCTGCTGACCACCAAGGCACAGGACACCGCGGGCGCCGAGAGCTGGCTGCGGCGGCTGTGCGGACCCGGGACCGCCGTCGCGGTGCTCCAGAACGGCATCGACCAGGAGGAGCGGGTGGCTCCGCTTGTTCCCCAGGGCACGGAGATCCTCCCCACCGTCGTCTATATCTCTGCGGAACGCACCGCGCCCGGCCGGATCCGGCACCATGTCGCGAGCGAACTGCACGTTCCCGAGGGCCCGTTGGCGGACCGCTTCGCCGCCCTGCTGGCCGGCAGCGGACTCCAGGTGCACCCGGTCCCGGACTTCACCACGGCGGCCTGGCGCAAGCTGTTCACCAACCTCGCAGCCAACCCGCTCACCGCCCTCCTCCAGCAGCGGATAGGGATCTTCGCCGACCCCGAAATGGCGGCGCTCAGCCGCGATCTGCTGCGCGAGGCGGCCGCCGTCGCGCGGGCGGAGGGCGCGGACATCGGCGAGGAGGACGTCGCCAGGACACTGGAGCTGTACGCCAAGGCGCCCCCGGACGGCGGCTCGTCGATGCTCTACGACCGGCTCGCGGGGCGCCCGTTGGAGCATGAGTTCATCACGGGAGCGGTGGTCAGGGCGGCCGAACGGCACGGCATCGCGACGCCGTTGAACCGGATGCTGCTGACCCTGCTGCGGGCGGTGGACCGCGAGCTGCGAGGCGGGACGGCGTAACGGATCACGGGCGCGGGGGTGCCGCCGTCGATCCCCGTATCTCCAGTGCGGGCGCGACGAGTTGGTGGTCGGCCGGGGCGTCCGGGCGGTCCATACGGTCCAGCAGGCAGCGTGCGGCGCGGCGGCCGACCTCGTGGCTGGCGTTGTTCACCGAGTTGAGCCAGAGGTGGCGGATGCGGGCGAGGTAGGTGTTGTCGTAGCCGACGAGGGAGAGGTCGGCGGGCACCTCCAGCCCCAGTTCCTGGGCTGCGGAGAGCGCGCCGATGCAGGAGATGTCGTTGAACGCGAAGACGGCGGTGGGGCGTTCGGCGCCGCGGGCGGGGTTGAGCAGTCGTACGGCGGCCCGGTAGCCGCCCTCTTCGGTGCCGTCACCGGTCTCCACGAGGGCGCTCGCGTCCAGGCCGTGGGCGCGTACGGCGGCCTCGAAGCCGCGCCGGCGCAGTGCGCCGACCGGCCCGTGGCCGGTGATGTGGGCGAGCCGCCGGTGGCCCAGGGAGATCAGGTGCTCGGTGGCGAGCTGGGCGCCGCGCTCGTCGTCGTTGGCGACGATGTCGACGCGCGGCAGGCGGGGGCCGTGGTTGCCCGCGATGACGGTCGGCAGCCGCTCGGCGACCTCGGCGAGCCCGTCGGTGTCCGGGAGCGTGCCGACGACGACGATGCCGTCGACCCGCAGCTCCTGGAAGGTGCGGGCGAAGTCCTGACCGGCTCGCTGGTCGAGGCGGCCGTCGGCCATCAGCATCCGCAGACCGTGCGCCTGGAGCAGGGAGTTCAGGCCGTCGAGGACCTCGACGAACCAGGGGTTGCGCATATCGTTCAGCAGCACGCCGACGGTGTGCGTACGGCGTACGACCAGGCTGCGGGCGGCGGCGTTCGGCCGGTAGCCCAGTTCGTCGATGGCGTCGAGTACGGCCTGCCGCTTGGCGTCGCTGACCCGTGGCGAGCCCTGAAGAACGAGCGAGACCAGCGATTTGGAGACGCCGGCACGCTCGGCGACACCGCGGATCGTCGGGGGCCGCACCGCATCCGCCCGCCGCCCGCCGGAACGTCCATCGGGATGCCTGTCGGGACGCCTGTTGGGACGCCCGTCGGGGCGCCCTTCGGCATGCTCGTTGGAACGTTCCATAGATGGCGATCCTTCCACCGGGGCGGGTCGGGGTCAATGCCGGTGCCTGGTCGGCACCGAGAGGCACCGACGGCGCCGATGGAGCACCAATGCCGGACCGATGGGCCGCCGCAGAAGGGTTGACATGCGGACATCCGGACATGCAGGGTCCTCGGAACGACGGCGTTGGACCGTTCCAAAGACCGTTTCCAAACAGTTTCTCTGGAAGGACCGACCATGAAGATCGGCCTCATCGGCACCGGGCGCATCGGCGCATTCCACGCCCAGACCCTCCAGAGCGTCCCGGACGTCACCGACCTGGTGGTCGCGGACGCCGATGCCGCGCGCGCCACGGCGCTTGCGGACACCCTCGGCGTACGGGCCGCCACGAGCATCGCGAAGATGTACGCGGACGGCCTGGACGGTGTGGTGATCACCGCCGCCACCAGCGCTCACGCCGCACTGATCCACCAGGCCCTGGACGCCGGGGTTCCGGTCTTCTGCGAGAAGCCGGTGGCGCTGGACGTGCCGGGCACCATCGGCGTCGTGGAGCGGGCGCGGGCCGGCACCGTCCCCGTACAGATCGGCTTCCAGCGCCGCTTCGACGCCGGTTACCGCGCCGCGCGCGAGGCGCTGCGGTCCGGCGAGCTGGGATGGCTGCACACCCTGCGTGCCTGCACCAGTGACCGGACCCCGCCGCCGGCCGGCTTCATCCCCACCTCGGGCGGGCTGTTCCGGGACTGCTCGATCCATGACTTCGACATCCTGCGCTGGCTCACCGGCCGCGAGGTGGTCTCGGTCTACGCCCAGGGCGCCAACCGTGGCGCGCCCTTCTTCGCCGACGGGGACGATGTCGACACCTGCGCGGCGCTGCTGCGCTTCGACGACGACACCCTGGCGACGGTCACCGCGACCCGCTACAACGGGGCGGGCCACGATGTCCGGCTGGAGGTCTGCGGCTCCGAGGGCGCCCGCTTCGTGGGGCTCGACGACCGCGCGCCGCTGCCGTCCGCGGAGCCGAAGCTGTCCTGGCAGCGGGCCGCGGAACCGTATGCCACCTTCATGGAGCGCTTCCACGACGCCTACGTGACCGAGCTGGGCGTCTTCACCGAGGTGGCCGCCGGCCGTACGCCGAGCCCGTGTTCGCCCGCGGAGGCGCTGGAGGCGCTGTATGTCGCCGAGGCCTGTGAGCGCTCGCGCCGGACCGGCGAACCGGTCGCTCTGGCGGATGTCCGCGCCACGGCCGGGCCGGCGACGCCGGGCGCGTGAGCGACCCCGGGGTCATATCGCTGGGCATCTTGCTGTGCGCCGCGCTGCTGGTGGGGGTCTCCAAGACCGCCCTCAGCGGCGTCGGCGCGCTGAGCGTCGCGCTCTTCGCGGCCGTCCTGCCCGCCAAAGAGTCCACCGGCGCTCTGCTGCCCCTGCTCCTCATCGGTGACGTACTGGCCGTCCGTGCCTACCGCGGGCACACCGACTGGTCCGCGCTGTTGCGGCTGCTGCCGTCGGTCGTGGCCGGCGTGCTGCTCGGTGCCGTCTTCGTCGCCATGGCGGATGACACCGTCATGCGCCGGACGATCGGCGTGCTGCTGCTGGCGATCGTGCTGCACCACGTAGGGCGGAGGCACCGGTCGTCGGTGCCGGCCGGGCACGCTCGGCCGGCGCGCACCCTGCTCTTCGGCCTGATGGCCGGTTTCGCCACCATGGTCGCCAACGCGGGCGGCCCCGCGATGTCGCTCTACCTCCTCTCCTCGGGTTTGACAATGCTCGGGTTCCTGGGTACCGGCGCGTGGTTCTTCCTCCTGGTGAATCTCTTCAAGCTGCCGTTCGCATCGGGCTGGGGCTGATCACGCCCGATCTCCTTGCTCTGGTCGCGGTGCCGGCGCTCGCCGTGCCGGCCGGCGCGTTCCTCGGACGAGCTCTCGTGCACCGCATCGATCAGGCCCTCTTCGAACGCCTGGTGCTCCTCTTCACCGCTCTGTCCAGCCTCAACCTCCTTCGCTGAGCTCCCGATGGGATCCAGTGGGATCCCGATCGGGCTGCCGATCGAGCTACCGACACCCCTACAGTCACTCTCCGTAATTACCCCACGACTGAACTGTACGGCCCGCCACTGACAGTGCCGCCCCGCACGAGGGAAGGCCAGGTCAACGCCGTTAAGCCGCCACCGGGGATGAGGCACGGTCGTCGCGCCCCTCACCGTCCCGTTCGCCGCTCTCCTCGGGCCGTTCCCGCAGCGTCCGGCGCCGGGCCACCCACTGGATCGCGGCGCCGACGGCGGCGACCGCACAGGAGACGCCCAGGCCGACCCCGGCGGCGTAGAGCCGGTCATGGGCGGCGGCGCTGCCGATGTAGCCGAGGCCGACCGAGTACGTCGCCCAGGTGAGCTCGGCGATGCCGGCGCCGAGGGCGTACTTGCGGGGCGGATAGCGCAGCACCCCGGATGCCAGCGCCCCGGCGATCCGTCCGCTGGGCAGGAACCGTACGGCGATCACGAACGGCACGCCGTAGCGCTGGATGTGCTGCGAGGTCCACTCCAGCAGCGCCCGGCGGCGGGGGTGGCGTCGCATCCAGTTCCGCACGGGTTCGCCGAAGTGCCGCGCGGCGAAGTACATCAGCAGGTCGCCCAGCAGGGCGCTGCCGGCGACGACCAGCAGGACCTGGGGGAGGAAGAGTTCGCCGCGGGAGGCGAGCACGCCGGCGGAGACGAGCAGGGCGGAGTTGGGGACCAGCGGCGGCAGGGTGGTGAGCACCAGCAGGCCGTAGAGGGCGAGTACGTCCATCCGGCCGCCTCCTCGGATCCGCCCCGAGCCCGTACCCCAAGGCTGACGCGGGGCGGGGAAGGCGGCAACGTGGTGGCGTGGCCGATGCTTGGATTGATACCCCCTAGGGGTATAGGCTCGACATCGGCACCCCATACCGGCGCCCCACACCGGCTCCACGAGGAGAATCCATGACCGAGAACAGCTCCTGCTGCACCCCGGAAGGCTCCTGCCACTCCGGCGGCACTGATGTCCAGGTCGGCGAGGTGACCGCGACCTACAAGGTCACGGGCATGACCTGTGGCCACTGCGAGGGGGCGGTGTCGTCCGAGATCGGCGAGATCGCCGGGGTCAGCTCGGTACAGGCAGTTGCGGCCACCGGTCTGGTGACCGTCACCTCCAAGGCCCCGCTGGACGAGGAGGCCGTGCGCGCCGCGGTTGACGAGGCGGGGTATGAGTTCGGGGGACCGGCGGCCTGATCGCCATCAATCTTCACGCAGTCTTTACAACTGCCACAACGCCCCCACACCGGGGCACAACACTCATACTCCGGGCGCCCGATCTCCAGATGGCGGCCCTTGACCGCATTCGCCCCCATATGGCAAGAGACCCAGATCACACTCATTGGAACGTAACCATTGAGGGGGGTCGCGAGTCTAACCGTGCAGTGCAGGCACCCCGGCGGGGCTTGCACTGCACCAGCCGTGCTGATCTTGGGGGATCAAGCCCGGCTACGCGTGGCCGGGGCGACGTGCCCGGGGAGCTTTGAGCGGCCCTCCCGATGTGCGCGTCCCGGCAGAGCGCGGTGCAACCGGAGCGCCCGGACGGATCCCGTGGGGGGAATCCAACCGGGATAGGAAGCGCCCCGCTCTCTGGACCCGTGGGGGGATCCGGAGGCGGGGCGCTTTCGTGCTTCTGCGCTTCTGCTTCGTCTTGTGCGGGCCGGGCGGCCGAGGCCCGGCGTTGCCGCACTCAGCGGCCTGCCTTCAGGGGGCAGGCGCGGCGGCCTGCCCCTCGGAGGGCGGGGTTCAGCGCTGCTCGACCGGTACGAAGTCGCGCTCGATGACGCCGGTGTAGATCTGCCGCGGGCGGCCGATACGGGAACCGGGCTCCTTGATCATCTCGTGCCACTGGGCGATCCAGCCGGGCAGCCGGCCGAGCGCGAAGAGCACGGTGAACATCTCGGTCGGGAAGCCCATGGCCCGGTAGATCAGACCGGTGTAGAAGTCGACGTTCGGGTAGAGCTTGCGCTCGACGAAGTAGTCGTCGGAGAGCGCGTGCTCCTCCAGCTTGAGGGCGATGTCCAGCAGCTCGTCGGACTTGCCGAGCGCGGAGAGGACATCGTGCGCCGCGGCCTTGATGATCTTCGCCCGGGGGTCGAAGTTCTTGTAGACGCGGTGCCCGAAGCCCATGAGCTTCACGCCGTCTTCCTTGTTCTTCACCTTGCGGATGAAGGCGTCGACGTCGCCGCCGTCGCGCTGGATGCGCTCCAGCATCTCCAGCACGGACTGGTTGGCGCCGCCGTGCAGGGGGCCCCACAGGGCGTTGATGCCGGCCGAGATCGAGGCGAAGAGGTTCGCCTGCGAGGAGCCGACCAGGCGGACCGTGGAGGTCGAGCAGTTCTGCTCGTGGTCGGCGTGCAGGATCAGCAGCTTGTCCAGGGCACCGACGACGACCGGGTCGAGGTCGTAGGCGGCGGCGGGCACCGAGAAGGTCATCCGCAGGAAGTTCTCGACGTACCCGAGGTCGTTGCTCGGGTAGACGACCGGGTGGCCGACCGACTTCTTGTAGGCGTAGGCCGCGATCGTCGGGAGCTTGGCCAGCAGCCGGATCGTGGAGATATGGCGCTGCTGCTCGTCGAACGGGTTGTGGCTGTCCTGGTAGAAGGTCGACAGCGCGCTGACGACGGACGACAGCATGGCCATCGGGTGGGCGTCCCGGGGGAAGCCGTCGTAGAAGCGCTTGACGTCCTCGTGGAGCAGGGTGTGGTACGTGATGTCCTGCTTGAAGGCCGACAGCTGATCGACGGTGGGCAGCTCACCGTTGATCAAGAGGTACGCGGTCTCGACGAACGTGCTGCGCTCTGCAAGCTGCTCGATCGGGTACCCGCGGTAACGAAGAATTCCCTGCTCACCATCGAGATAGGTGATCGCGGATTTATATGCCGCGGTGTTGCCGTAACCGGAGTCCAGGGTCACCAGACCGGTCTGGGCGCGCAGCTTCGAGATATCGAAGCCCTTGTCGCCGACGGTGCTGTCGACGACCGGGTAGCTGTATTCGCCGTCCCCGTAACGCAGTACTACAGAGTTGTCGCTCACGTCATCCCTCACCGACGTTGTGCCTCTTCTTCGAGGTGCCCTGACTGCCTATACCTTCCCCCATTTGGACCTTGGATGTGCACTCGGGGTCGGCCATAGGGCCTCAATGCGGCACTCAGTGCCGCGTGACTGCCCCATCCTGCTCCCCTTCGCCCCGATTGGGAAAGAGGAGTGACATCACATCGCCCCGGCGAGCCGGTGAGCCAGCGCCGTACACCGCCGACCGGCGGAAACCGTGCGGACGGCCTGTCCCAGGGCTTTGCGGGAGCCGACGAGCACCACCAGTCGCTTCGCCCGGGTCACGGCGGTATACAGCAAATTGCGCTGCAGCATCATCCAGGCACTTGTGGTGACCGGAATCACCACCGCTGGATACTCACTACCCTGCGAGCGATGGATCGTCACGGCATAGGCGTGTGCGAGTTCGTCGAGTTCATCGAAGTCGTAGGGGACCTCCTCGTCCTCGTCGGTGAGCACGGTCAGCCGCTGCTCGTCGGAGTCCAGGGCCGTGACCACGCCCACCGTCCCGTTGAAGACACCATTGCGGCCCTTTTCGTAGTTGTTCCTGATCTGGGTGACCTTGTCGCCGACGCGGAAGACGCGTCCGCCGAAGCGGCGCTCGGGCAGGTCGGGGCGGGCGGGGGTGACGGCCTGCTGGAGCAGACCGTTCAGCGCGCCCGCACCGGCCGGGCCGCGGTGCATCGGGGTCAGCACCTGGACGTCGCGGCGCGGGTCGAGGCCGAACTTCGCCGGGATCCGGCGGGCCGCGACATCGACCGCGAGCCGTCCTGCTTCCTCATTGTCCTCCTCCACGAAGAGGAAGAAATCCGCAAGGCCGCTCGTCAGGGGCGGCACTCCGGAATTGATGCGATGGGCGTTGGTGACCACCCCGGACTGCTGGGCCTGCCGGAAGATCCGGGTCAGCCGCACCGCGGGCACCGGGCCGGACTCCGCGAGCAGATCGCGCAGCACCTCGCCGGCGCCGACCGACGGCAGCTGGTCGACATCGCCCACCAGCAGCAGATGGGCGCCCGGCGGCACCGCCTTGACCAGCTTGTTGGCCAGCAGCAGATCCAGCATGGACGCCTCGTCGACGACCACCAGATCGGCGTCCAGCGGACGGTCGGCGTCATAGGCGGCGTCCCCGCCCGGCTTGAGCTCCAGGAGGCGGTGGACCGTGGAGGCCTCCGCGCCGGTCAGCTCCGAGAGCCGCTTGGCCGCCCGCCCCGTGGGCGCCGCCAGCACGACCTTCGCCTGCTTGGCGCGGGCCAGCTCGACCACGGAGCGGACCGTGAAGGACTTGCCGCAGCCCGGCCCGCCGGTGAGCACCGCGACCTTCTCGGTCAGCGCCAGCCGCACCGCCTGCTGCTGCTCGGGCGCCAGCTCGGCTCCCGTACGGCGCGCCAGCCACGCCAGCGCCTTGTCCCAGGCGACGTCCCGGAACGCGGGCATCCGGTCCTGGTCCGTGCGCAGCAGCCGGGTCAGCCGGCCGGCGAGGGAGAGCTCGGCGCGGTGGAACGGCACCAGATACACGGCGGTGACCGGCACACCGTCCTCCCCGGCGGGCACCTTCTCCCGCACCACCCCTTCGGGGTCGGCGGCCAGCTCGGCCAGGCAGTCGATGACCAGTCCCGTGTCCACCTGGAGCAACTTCACCGCGTCGGCGATCAGTTGCTCCTCGGGCAGGAAGCAGTGCCCCTGGTCCGTGGACTGCGACAGCGCGTACTGGAGGCCCGCCTTGACGCGGTCCGGGCTGTCGTGCGGAATCCCCACGGACTGGGCGATGCGGTCGGCGGTCAGGAAGCCGATGCCCCAGACGTCGGCGGCGAGCCGGTAGGGCTGGTTGCGGACGACGGAGATCGAGGCGTCCCCGTACTTCTTGTAGATCCGCACCGCGATGGACGTGGACACCCCGACGCCCTGGAGGAAGACCATGACCTCCTTGATGGCCTTCTGTTCCTCCCAGGCCGCGCCGATCAGCTTCGTGCGCTTGGGGCCCAGGCCCGGCACCTCGATGAGGCGCCCTGGCTCGTGCTCGATGACGTCGAGGGTGTCCGTGCCGAAGTGCTCGGTGATGCGGTCCGCGATCCGCGGCCCGATGCCCTTGATCAGGCCGGAGCCCAGATAGCGGCGGATGCCCTGGATGGTGGCGGGCAGGACGGTGGTGTAGTTCTCGACCGTGAACTGCTTGCCGTACTGGGGGTGGGAGCCCCATCGCCCCTCCATGCGCAGCGACTCCCCCGGCTGCGCCCCGAGCAACGCCCCTACGACGGTCAGCAGATCGCCCGAGCCGCGGCCGGTGTCGACCCGCGCGACCGTGTAACCGCTCTCCTCGTTGGCGTAGGTGATCCGCTCCAGGACCCCTTCCACCACGGCTGCGTTGACCATGGCACGACCGTACCGCCGGGGTCTGACAACGCACCCGGCCGGCAGTGCCTGCCGGGGTGGGCCGGGGCCGGCGCGGATCGCCGTCGGAGCACCATCGAGGGGCCCGTCCGATGGTCGGGCCCCTCGATTCCCCCTCCGCGCCGGCCCCGGGTCCCCCCCGGGCCCCTCCCCTATCGGGACCAGCGTCAGCTATGACATTCCTGGGCCGCCAACGGTTGCGCGGCTTCGCAGAGTTATTTCCCCGTCACCGGAAGTGCGATTTTCGCCGCTCATCCGACGTGCTGCCGGAAGCGGTCCACGACCTCGGCCAGCACCTCAGCGCCGTCCCGCGCCCACAGCGCCGGGTTGAAGATCTCCACCTCGACCGGCCCCCGGTAGCCGGCGGCGTCGACCCGCTCCCTGAACCACCGCAGGTCCACCGAGCCGTCCCCCAGCTGTCCGCGCCCCAGGAGGGCGCCCTCGGGCAACGGCGTGACCCAGTCGGCGAGCTGGAAGGCGGCGAGCCGCGAACCGGCCCGGCCGCCGGGGCCGCCGCCGGCGCGGTCGATCTGCGGGCCGATCGTGTCGTCCCACCACAGGTGGTAGGTGTCCACGACCACGCCCACCTGGGCGGCGGGGAACCACTCGGCCAGGTCCAGCGCCTGGGCGAGCGTGGAGACCACGCAGCGGTCCGCCGCGTACATCGGGTGCAGCGGTTCGATCGCCAGTCGTACGGCCCGCTCGGCGGCGTACGGCACCAGCGTGGCCAGCGCGTCGGCGATCCGCTCCCGGGCCCCGGGCAGATCGCGGCTGCCGGGCGGCAGGCCACCGGAGACCAGGACGAGGGTGTCCGTCCCCAGGGCGGCGGCCTCGTCGAGCGCCGCCCGGTTGTCGTCCAGGGCGGCCGCCCGCTCACCGGGGTCCAGGGCGGTGAAGAAGCCGCCCCGGCACAGGCTGGTGACCCGCAGCCCGGCATCCCGTACGAGCCGGGCGGCCGCGGCCACCCCGTACTCCTGCACCGGCGCGCGCCACAGGCCCACGCCCCGTACGCCGGCCCGCGCGCACCCGTCGGCCAGTTCGGGCAGCGACCACTGTCTGACGGTCTCCTGATTGAGGCTCAGGCGGTCGAGAAGACAGGGGAGGGGGAGCTGACGGGCCTGGGGGCGGGGCGGTGGGGTGCGGTCGCTCATGGGGTGGTGCCCTCCCTCGTCTCCTCCGCCCCGTGGACCGCGAGCAGGCTGCGCATCCGGGCGGCGGCCAGCTCGGGGTCGGGGAACAGGCCCAGCGCGTCGGCCAGTTCGTAGGCGCGGCGCAGATGTGGCAGTGAACGGGCCGACTGGAGGCCGCCGACCATGGTGAAGTGCGACTGATGGCCCGCCAGCCAGGCCAGCAGGACGACACCGGTCTTGTAGTAGCGGGTGGGTGTGCGGAACAGGTGGCGGGCGAGGGCGACGGTCGGGTCCAGCGTGGCCCGGAAGGCGGCGGTGGTCTCCGGCCCTCCCGTATCGAGGAGGCGCACGGCCTCGGCGGCAAGAGGGGCGAGCGGGTCGAAGATGCCCAGCAGCGCATGGCTGAAGCCGTGTTCGTCGCCCGCGATCAGTTCGGGGTAGTGGAAGTCGTCGCCCGTATAGCAGCGCACGCCCGCCGGCAGCCGTCGGCGCAGCCGTACTTCCCGGCCGGCGTCCAGGAGGGAGACCTTGACGCCGTCCACCTTGTCGGGGTGTGCGGCGATGATCCGCAGGAAGGTCTCCGTGGCGGTGTCGGGTTCCGCGCTGCCCCAGTAGCCGTCGAGCGCCGGGTCGAACATCGGGCCGAGCCAGTGCAGGATCACCGGTGTGGTGGTCTGGCGCAGGAGGTGGCCGTAGAGGTCCAGGTAGTCCTCGGGGCCGGTGGCGGCCGCGGCGAGCTGGCGGGAGGCCATCAGGACCGGCCGGGCCCCGGCGTCCTCGATGAGCCCGAGCTGTTCCTCGTACGCGGCCCGAACGTCCGTCAAGCAGGCCCCGAGGGGCGGCAGTTGGTCGGTGCCCGCACCACAGGCGAGCAGGCCGCCGACGGCCTTGGCCTCGGCGGCGGTGCGCCGGATCAGCTCGGCGGCGGTGCGCCAGTCCAGGCCGGCACCGCGCTGTGCGGTGTCCATCGCCTCGGCCACGCCCAGACCGTGCGACCACAGGTGGTGGCGGAAGGCGAGGGTGGCGTCCCAGTCGAGGGCGGGCGGGCCGTCGGGGGTGGTGTCGGCGTGCGGATCGGCGACGACATGGGCGGCGGCGAAGACGGTGCGGGAACGCAGGGGCGCGGGCCCACCCGTTGGGGCGCACGCAGTCACCTGCGTGCCCGGGGCCACCTCTGCTGCGTCCCGGCGGCGCCCGCTCACAGGGTGAGCTCCGGTACGTCCAGGCGGCGGCCCGCCTCCGACGAACGCCGCCCGAGTTCGGCCAGTTGGACGCCGCGCGCGCCGGCCGTCAGATCCCAGTGCCAGGGCTCGTCGCGTACGACATGCCGCAGGAACAGCTCCCACTGGGCCTTGAACGCATTGTCGAAGTCGGCGTTGTCGGGGACCTCCTGCCACTGGTCGCGGAACGGTTCGGACGCCGGAACGTCCGGGTTCCAGACCGGTCTGGGGGTGGCGGAGCGGTGCTGGACGCGGCAGCCGCGCAGTCCGGCGACGGCCGAACCCTCGGTGCCGTCCACCTGGAACTCCACCAGTTCGTCGCGGTGCACCCGGACCGCCCAGGAGGAGTTGATCTGCGCGACGATGCCGCCGGCCAGCTCGAAGATCCCGTAGGCGGCGTCGTCGGCGGTGGCGTCATACGGGGTGCCCAACTCGTCCCAGCGGCGCGGGATATGTGTGGTGAGCTGTGCCTGGACGGTCCTGACCGGCCCGAACAGCTCGTGCAGGACGTACTCCCAGTGCGGGAACATATCGGCCGCGATGCCGCCGCCGTCCTCGGCGCGGTAGTTCCAGGAGGGGCGCTGCGCCTGCTGCCAGTCGCCCTCGAAGACCCAGTAGCCGAACTCGCCCCGTACGGACAGGATGCGGCCGAAGAAGCCGCCCTCGACCAGGCGGCGGAGCTTGCGCAGGCCGGGCAGGAAGAGCTTGTCCTGGACGACGCCGTGTTTGACGCCGGCGTCCCGGGCCAGCCGGGCCAGCTCCAGCGCTCCCGCGAGGTCGCTCGCGGTGGGCTTCTCGACGTACACATGCCTTCCGGCGGCAATCGCTTTCTTCACGGCCTCCGCACGGGCGACGGTGGCCTGTGCGTCGAAGTAGATCTCGATCGTGTCGTCGCCCAGTACGGCGTCGAGGTCGCAGCTCCAGCTCTCCAGGCCGTGGCGTTCGGCCAGTGCCCGCAGCTTGTGGGGGTTGCGGCCGACGAGCACCGGCTCGGGCCAGATCACCGTGCCGTCGGCCAGTTCGAGGCCGCCCTGTTCACGCAGGGCGAGGAGGGAACGGACCAGGTGCTGGCGGTGTCCCATGCGTCCGGTGACGCCGTTCATGGCGATGCGTACGGTCCTGCGTGTCACGGCCCGGCCTCTCTCCCGCGCTCAGCGGGGGTTCGCGGTGCGGGGTGGAGCAGCAGTGCGGTGGTCCGTGCGTTTGCGGCAGCAAGCGCTTTCTCCCCCGAGGGACGCTAGCCTGCGCGGCGAGACACCAACAAGGGGGCGGGCGCGCGCCGGCAGGGCGGGACGTCGACAAGCGGCAGGGGCGCGGGGCGGACCGCCAACCAGGGGCAGTACGTGGGGAGTTCGCGATGACGGCTGTCCGGCGCGGGCACCAGGGTGGTGCTCTGCGGGCGCCCCGGCCGCGAGAGCCACCCCGGCCGCCTGGACCGGCCCGCCCCCGTGGGCCGACCGGGCCCCTCCCCCATCACGCCGGCGTTCGACAACCGGGGCGGCGCACAGCGGCTGACCGCGCACCTCATCGCGCTCGGCCACCACCGGATCGTCTGTGTCGCGGGTCCGGCCGGGCGGACCACCACCAGCGAGCGCCTGGCCGGCCGTCGGGCCGCGCTCGCGGCGGAGGGGCCGGGCGGCTGGCGATGGGGCGGGAGGAGCGGCCGCCGGGCGGACTGGCGACGCTGCGGGCGGAATTGATGGTGCGCGGATCGACCGCGGTGGCGTACCCTTGACTCAGTCAAGGGTGAGGGGGTCGATGACGATGACGACCGGGACGACATCCGGGCCGGTGTCCGACGAGGCACCGGGCACGGCGCACGACGCCGCGGCCGAAGAGGTCCGTGAGCTGCGCCGGTTCAACCGCTTCTATACGAATCTGATCGGCGCGCTCGACTACGGCCGGCACCTCTACACCCCCTTCACCCTCACCGAGGCCCGGGTGCTCTACGAACTCGCCCACCAGGAGCGGGTGGACGCGGCGGATCTGCGCGCCTCGCTGTCGCTGGACGCCGGTTACCTCAGCCGGCTGCTCGGCAAGTTCGAGCACCGTGAGCTGATCAGCCGCGGCAAGTCCGAGGAGGATCCCCGTCGTCAGCGCATCAGACTGACCGAGGGCGGCCGGGAGGCGGCCGGCGTGCTGGAGGAGCGCTCGCAGGTGGCCGCGGGGACGCTGCTCCAGCACCTTCCGGCGCGGGACCGCGCCCGGCTGGTGGCGTCGATGCGCACGATTCGCGCCCTGCTCGGCGAGGAGGCGGAGAGCGCGGAGGAGGCGCAGGGAGCGCAGGCCGAGGCGGACCACTCCGCTGGCTCCCCCGCGCCCGAGGTCACGCTGCGCACCACCCGCCCCGGTGACCTCGGCTGGATGGTCGAGCGCAACGCCGCGCTCTACGCCGCCGAGTACGGCTTCGATCTGAGCTATGAGGCGCTGGTGGCCCGGATCGTGGCGGAGTACGCCGAGGACTTCGACCCACGATGGGACCGCACCTGGATAGCGGAGCTGGGCGGCATGGGGGTCCCCCCTGGTACGGAGCCTGTCGGAGCACCCAGGGAGAGGGTGGGCGCGGTGATGTGCGTACGGGACGGCAGGCCCGGAGTCGCCCGGTTGCGGCTGCTGCTGGTGGAGCCCGGCGCCCGGGGGCACGGCGTGGGGCGCCAACTCGTCGAGGCATGCGTGGAGTTCGCCCGAGAGGCCGGCTATCGGGAGATGGTGCTGTGGACCAACTCCATACTCGGCGCGGCCCGCAGCATCTACCAGCGGGCCGGATTCGAGCTGGTCGCCGAGTCACCGCACCACAGCTTCGGCCAGGACCTCATGGGCCAGGACTGGCGACTGGCTCTGTGATCCGTCGATCCGGGCGGTCCGGCGACCCGAGCGGTCCGGTGGCCTGGTGGCCCGGTGCGGCGAGCGTGTGTGTGCGTGCGTGGGCGCCCGTGCTGCCGTGTCCCCGCGGTGCCGTGACCCTGTAGCTCCGTGTCCCTGTGGCGTGGTGCCCGTGTGGCGTGGTGCAGCGGTGGAGTGGTGAGTGGTGCAGTCGGTGGAGTGAGGCAATGCATGACGGGGCCGACGGGCAGGTGAACGGCGGAGCTGACGGGCATACGTGAGCCGTACCCATCGGCGGCATACCGGCCATGAGGACACACGGACGGGACGTACGGCACGAGGAGGAGCGCAACATGGGCAGCAGTTCAGGCGGTACGGGCGGCGTGGGCGGCAGCAGTCCGGCGATGCGATTCGCGTTCTCCACCCTCGGGGTGCCGGGGATGCCGGTGGCCGATGTGCTGGAGCTGGCCGTCGAGGCCGGCTATCAGGGGGTGGAGCTGCGTGCCCATCCGGAAGAGCCGGTGCATCCGCTGATCGGGATGCGGGAACGGGCCGCGGTGCGCGAGCAGTTCGCGGCCGCCGGTGTCGACATCCTGACCGTCGCCGGGTACGCGCGCGTTGCCGCGGCCCGGGACGCGGCCGGCGAGGAGGAGCTGGCGCAGGAGCTCGGTGAGCTGGTGCTGCTCGCCGCGGATCTGGGAGCGCCGTACGTTCGGGTGTTCCCCGGGGGCGGTGACCGCCCGGCGGCCGAGGCGGACGCGGATGCCGCCCGCCGGCTCGCTGCGGTGGCGCCGCTCGCGGCCGAGCGGGGCGTACGGGTCCTGCTGGAGACCCATGACTCGCACCGTACGGGCGCGGCCGCGGCACGGATCCTCGGCCCCGTGGGTCACCGGAATGTCGGCGCGCTCTGGGACGTGCTGCACAGCTGGCTCGGCGGTGAGGAGCCCGTGGACACACATGCGGCGCTCGCCCCGCATCTGGGCTATGTGCAGGTCAAGGACGTCGCCTCGGCGGACGACGCGGCCCCCGTTCCGCTCGGGGCCGGGGTGCTGCCGCTGGCGGCCGTCCTGGCCACGCTCGACGAGGGCCGGGGCGCGCCACGTGGCCCCGTACCGACGCCCGAGGGCATCTATGACCAGGGGGCGGGCGGCTGGCTGTGCTGGGAGTACGAGAAGCGGTGGTACCCCGACGCGCTCGACCTCCCCGCCCTTCTGGTCCCGGCCCGCGAACACCTCCAGCGGCTTCTGTCCGGGCTTCGGGCCCCGTAGGAACCTCGCCGAAGCCGCGCAAGCCCCGCCCCACCCGACCTCGCCCGTCTCTCCACCCCACCCGTCTCGCCCCCTGCCGCCCCCTCACACACTCACCGCCCGAGCGCAATTGCTGGGCGGCGCCTTGGACGGAGTGATTGACCGACAATAGTTTTCCGGCTATCCGTGTCTCCTTGGAAGTTTCCTTCAATGAGTCGAGGAAGCCCTCCGGAAGGAGCGCAGATGCACTCCAGACGTACCGTTCTGACCAGTGCGGCCGCCGCAGCCGCCGCCGTTGCCGCGGGTGCCGGTCCGGCACAGGCCGCGGCGCCCGCCCCAGGCCGTCAGCCCGCCCCCGATTCCGCCACCCGGGCGCGGCTGCGCCGTCTCATCGCCCGTATGAATCCGGAGGAGAAGGTCGGCCAGCTCTTCGTGATGCGGGTCTACGGGCACTCCGCCACCGACCCGGATCCGGCGGATGTGGCGGCCAATCAGAAGGAGATCGGGGTCGCCAATGCCGCGGAGCTGATCGCCAAGTACCACGTCGGCGGCATCATCTACTTCGGCTGGGCGCACAACACCCGTGAGCCGCACCAGATCGCCGAGCTCTCCAACGGCATCCAGAGGGCCGCCGTCGCCCAGCGCGTGCCCATTCCGCTGCTGATCTCCACCGACCAGGAACACGGCATAGTGGCCCGGGTCGGTGCGCCCGCGACGCTCTTCCCCGGGGCGATGGCCCTCGGCGCCGGCGGCTCCCGCGACGATGCGCGGACGGCGGGCAGGATCGCCGGTGCGGAGCTGTTCGCGATGGGTATCCGGCAGGACTACGCGCCGGACGCCGATGTCAATGTCAATCCCGCCAATCCGGTCATCGGCGTGCGTTCCTTCGGCGCGGATCCGCAGGCCGTGGCCCGTATGGTCGGCGGGCAGGTGAGGGGCTATCAGGAGGGCGGGGTCGCCGCCTGCGCCAAGCACTTCCCGGGGCACGGTGACACCGATACCGACAGCCATGTGGGGCTGCCGTACATACACCACAGTGCCGCGGAGTGGGAGCGGCTGGACGCGCCGCCGTTCAAGGCCGCGATCGCCGCCGGGATCGATTCGATCATGACGGCGCATATCGTCGTGCCCGCGTTCGACGCCAGCGAGGACCCGGCCACGCTCTCCCGCCCGATCCTCACCGGGATCCTGCGCGAGCGGCTCGGCTACGACGGTGTGGTGGTCACGGACTCGCTGGGGATGGAGGGCGTTCGGGTGAAGTACGGCGACGCCCGGGTGCCGGTGCTGGCCCTCAAGGCCGGCGTCGACCAGCTGCTGAACCCTCCGGATCTGTCCCTTGCGCACCGTTCGGTGCTGAAGGCGCTGGCGGAGGGGGAGCTGACGGAGCGGGACATCGACGAGAAGCTGATGCGCATCCTGCTGCTCAAGGAGCGCCGGGGGCTGTTCAAGGACCCGTACACCACACGGCAGGCGGTGGACCGGGTCGTCGGCACCCGGGGCCATCTCGCCACCGCGGACCGGATCGCGGACCGTACGACCACGCTGCTGCGCAATGACGCCGGCCTGCTGCCGTTGTCGCGGCGGCGGGAGCGCAGGGTGCTGGTGGTGGGGGTGGACGCGGCCGCGCCGTCGGGCACCGGAGGGCCGCCGACCGCCGTGCTGGCGAAGGCCCTCACCGAGCTCGGCTTCACGGCCACCGCGCACCCGACGGGCCTGAACCCGGGCCGGCAGCAGATCGACGAGGCGGTGGCGGCGCTCGGCGAGCGGGACGCGGTGGTGGTGGCGACCTACAACGTGACGGCGCAGTCGGCGCAGCGGACGCTGGTCGGTGCGCTGCTGGGCACCGGGAAGCCGGTGGTGCAGCTGGCGGTCCGCAACCCTTATGACATCGCGCAGTTGGACGGGGTGAAGGCGGCCCTGGCCAGCTACTCGTGGACGGATGTGGAGCTGCGGGCCGCGGCCCGGGTGATCGCCGGGCGGCGGGATCCGGTGGGCCGGCTGCCCGTCCCGATAATGCGGGCCGACACGCCGGAGAAGGCGCTGTACCAGATCGGCCACGGGCTGTCGTACTGAGTCCGCCGGCGGGCGCACCGGGGCCGGCCCCCGGTTGGCGCACCGTCTCCGGCCCCGGTTGGCGTACCGGGGCCGGAGGTGTCAGGGGTGGTACGGCGCGCTCCCGTGGTGGTCGTAAGAGCGCGCCGTACCGGTCGCCTCGCTACGGCGTACGGCGCAACGGCCTTACGGGCGCAGCAGCGGCATCCGGCGGAACTCCTGCTTGTCGAGCTTCTTGTTGTCCGGGGCCAGCGGGGTGGCCTTGGCGCCCTCGGGCGCCGGGACGCCGGCCCAGTCGAGGAGTTCGGCGGTGGCCTTGGTGCGGTCGGCCTCCTTCAACTTGGCGATGTTCGAGCCGTGGTTGCCGCCGGGGACGGTGAAGACATAGGAGTCCCGGGCGCCCTTGCCGAGTTCGAAGTGTTCCGAACTCCACGGGTCGTACTCACCGTTGACGAACATCATCCGGTTGGCGTGGTGCCTGACCCAGCGGTCGATGTCGGGCATCGCGCGCTTGTCGAAGCGCATCGGGATGTCCTTCGGCACGAAGCTGCGGGAGTTGTTGATGCCCGGGTACTTCAGCAGGCCGGCGAGGTTGGGGTAGGCGTAGCCGGGTTCACCGAGCTGGGTGCCCGCCTGGTAGTAGTACGGCGTGTACGGCTCCATGCCCTGGTCGGTGTAGCTGTCGAAGCCCCCGACCTTGTCCATCCACTTCCACAGCTCGTCCGTGGAGACGGTCGGCTTGGGGACCTCGGCGCAGGCGGTCTCGGCCGGCTGGTACTGCCAGAAGCCGAACACCAGGTCGGTGACCATGACCTCGTAGGCCCGGTCGGCGTTGCCGACCTTGGTGAAGGTCTGCTTCTCCTTGTCGGCCCACTCCTGGAAGCGGTTGACCATCTCCCCACGGCGCACCAGCGCCTCGCGCTCGATGGCGGCGAGGTCGGCGCGGCACTGCGCGGTCCCGACGGTCTTGAAGAAGCGGTCGTACGCGGAGTCCTCGTTGTTGCGTACGTCGTTGGGTGCGACGTAGGCGACGGTGCCGTTCATGTCGTGCGGGAAGAAGCGGCGGTAGTACGTGGCGGTCATCCCGCCCTTGCTGCCGCCGGTGTCGATCCAGTTCTTGCCGTAGATGCGGTGCAGTACCTGGAATATGCGGTGCTGGTCGTTGGCGGCCTGCCGGATGTCCAGCTTCTTCCAGTCGGTGGGCGTGGGCCGCGACGGGGTGAAGTAGCGGTATTCCAGGGATATTTGATTGCCGTCGATGATCTTGGTGGGTTCGCTGCGGGACGGCGTGGTACTGACGTTGTAACCGGAGGTGAAGAACACCGTCGGACGGTCCACCGACTTGTGCAGCACGGTCAGCCGCTGCTGGAAGGTGCCCTTCGACGGGTGCCGGTGGTCAATCGGCTGGGTGTAGTTCAGGACGAAGTAGCGGTAGCCGTCAACCGGCTTCTCTTCTATGAGGCTCATACCCGGTATCGCCAGGATCCGGTCCTTTATGTCCTCGGTCTTCGGCTCGGCGGCGGTGGCCGCTCCTGCCGGTACGCTGCCGGCTCCCGCCGTGCCTATGAGCACCGCGAGCGACAGCAGCCATCTGGTGGCCTTGCGCATGCACCCTCCCCTTGGGATAGCAAAGGTCGGGCTGAACCTATCGGCGGGACACCCGGGCCACCAGCCCTCGGGGGCCGTACGGGGATGTTCACCAGACAGTGCGGGTAGACCAAAGGGACTGTCCGGGTACGCCGTTCGGGCGTCCCGGACAGTCCGTGCGGGCGCCGGAGCCGAGGCGGTCCGGCGCCGGGCGGGGCCGTACGGGCGGCCTCAGGCCACCAGTTCCTCCTCTTCGCCCTCGCCCGTGAAGGTGCGCCACAGCTCCGCATAGCGGCCGTTGCGGGCCAGCAGCTGGGTGTGGCTGCCGTCCTCGGCTATCCGGCCGTGGTCGAGGACCACCACACGGTCGGCGCGGGCGGCCGTGGTCAGGCGGTGGGCGACGATCAAGGTGGTGCGCGCAGGACGGAGTCCGGAGCCCGTTGAGGGGTCGCGGTCGGGCGAGGGGGCGGCCGTTCGGCGGCCGGCGAGGCGGTCGGTGGCCTGGTTGACGACGGCTTCGGTGGCCAGGTCCAGGGACGCGGTGGCCTCGTCGAGCAACAGCACGTCCGGGTCGACGAGTTCGGCGCGGGCCAGGGCGAGGAGCTGGCGCTGGCCGGCGGAGAGGTTACGGCCGCGCTCGGCGACCTCATGGAGGTAGCCGCCGTCGAGGGTGGCGATCATGGCGTGTGCGCCGACGGCGCGGGCGGCCGCCTCCACCTCGGCGTCGGTGGCGTCGGGACGGCCGTAGGCGATGGCATCGCGGACCGTGCCGGCGAAGAGGTAGGACTCCTGGGGGACCACACCGAGGCGGTGGCGGTAGCCGGTCAGGTCCAGCTCGCGCAGGTCGGTGCCGTCGATGCGGACCGCGCCCTCGGACGGGTCGTAGAACCGCGCGACCAGCTTGACCAGGGTGGACTTGCCCGCGCCGGTCTCGCCGACGAAGGCCACGGTCTGACCGGCCGGGATGGTGAGGTCTATGCCGGCCAGCGCCGGCTCCGCGCTCTGCCCGTAGTGGAAGTGGACGCCGTCGAAGGTGATCTCGCCGCGCAGCGCGGGCACCTCGCGGGGCCGCTCGGCCGGTGGGGTGGTGGTCGGCTCGCGCAGCAGCTCCTGGATGCGGCCGAGGGAGACGGAGGCCTGCTGGTAGCCGTCGAAGACCTGGGAGAGCTGCTGTACGGGGGCGAAGAACAGGTCGATGTACAGCAGGTAGGCGACCAGCGCGCCGGCGGTGAGGGTGTTGGCGCCGACCCGGTCGGCGCCGACGATCAGTACCAGTGCGGCTGCCACCGAGGAGAGCAGCTGGACGAACGGGAAGTAGACGGATATCAGGAACTGGCCGCGGACCCGCGCCCGGCGGTAAGCGTCGCTGCGCGCGGCGAACCGCTGGGCGCCGCTCCGCTCGCGCCGGAAGGCCTGGACGATGCGGAGTCCGGCGACGCTCTCCTGGAGGTCGCCGTTGACCACACTGATCCGCTCGCGGGCCAGTTCGTACGCCTTGACGCTCTGCTTGCGGAAGAAGTACGTGCCGATGACCAGCGGCGGGAGGGTGGCGAAGACCACCAGGGCCAGCTGGAGGTCGAGGGCGAGCAGCGCGACGAGTATGCCGAAGAACGTCAGCATCGAGACCAGTGCGGTGACCAGACCGGTCTGCAGAAATGTCGACAAAGCGTCAACGTCGGTCGTCATCCTGGTCATGATCTTGCCGGTCAGCTCGCGCTCGTAGTAGTCGAGGCCGAGGCGCTGGAGCTGCGCGAAGATCTTGAGGCGGAGGGAGTAGAGGACCCGCTCGCCGGTGCGGCCGGTCATACGGTTGGCGCCGATCTGCGCGGCCCACTGGGCGAGCACCACGATCAGGGCGAGCACCGAGGCCGTCCAGACACCGGCCAGCGCGCCGCGGCGCACGCCCTCGTCGATGCCCTGCCGGATCAGCACCGGCAGCAGCAGCCCGGCCAGGGCGTCCACCGCCACCAGGGCGAGGGCGAAGGCCAGCGGTCCGCCGAAGCCGTGCAGCAGCCGGCGCAGTCCGTAGGAGCGCTCGGGGCGCACCGCCCGGTCCTCGTCGACGGCGGGGGCGTCGGTGGCCGGCGGCAGTGCGGCGACCCGGGCGAGCAGTTCGGGGGTGGCGGAGGTACCGGCCATGGCGGGACCGAGGCCGGGCGCGGCAGCGGCGGCCGTGCGGGGCGCCACCCCGGCGCCGCCCGCCTCGGCGTCCTGTTCGCGGCGGACCCACAGCTCGGGCGTGATGGCGCCGGACACCGCGCGGCGGCCGGCCTCGTCGTCCGCCTCACCGTCGAGCCCGTCCAGCCCGGCCGGCGCGTCGAGGCCGTGGCGGCTCTCGCGTCCGTCGAAGGCGCCGGCCAGCTCGCCCGCCGGGTCGCGCTCGACGCCGCCCAGTTCCTCCGGGTCGGTCAGCAGCTCGCGGTAGAGCGGACAGCGCTCCGCCAGCTCCTCCTGGGTGCCGATGTCGACCAGCCGGCCGCGGTCGAGGACCGCGACCCGGTCGGCGAGCGCCAGGGTGGAGGCGCGGTGCGCGATGAGCAGGGTCGTACGGCCCGCCATGACGCCCCGCAGGGCCTCATGGATCTCGTGCTCCACCCGGGCGTCGACCGCCGAGGTCGCATCGTCCAGCACCAGCAGCCGGGGGTCGGTGAGGATGGCGCGGGCCAGGGCGATGCGCTGCCGCTGGCCGCCGGACAGGGTCAGTCCCTGCTCGCCGACCTTGGTGTCGTAGCCCTCGGGCAGCTCGGATATGAAGCCCTCGGCCTGGGCGGCGCGGGCCGCGGCGCGCACCTGCTCGTCGGTGGCCTCCGGATGGCCGTAGGCGATGTTGTCCCGGATGGAGTCGGAGAACAGAAAGCTGCTCTCGGGGACCAGGCCGATGGCGGCGCGCAGCGACTCCAGGGTCAGCTCGCGTACGTCGTGGCCGCCGACCAGGACCCGTCCTGCGGAGACGTCGTAGAAGCGGGGCAGCAGCAGGGAGACGGTGGACTTGCCGCTGCCGGACGTGCCGACCACGGCGACGGTCTCGCCGGCCTCGATGCGCAGCGAGAAGTCGCCGAGGACGGGCCGCGGGCCGGGCCCGTCGCCGTCGTGCAGCGGTGCGTACCCGAACGTCACCCGGTCGAATGCGACCGTGGCGGGTGCGTCGGCGGGCAGCTCATGGGCGTCCGGGCGCTCCTGGATCGACGGTTCGGTGTCGATCAGCTCGTAGACCCGCTCCACACCGGCGCGGGCCTGCTGCCCGACGGTGAGCACCATCGCCAGCATCCTGACCGGCCCGACCAGCTGGGCCAGGTAGGTGGAGAACGCGACGAAGGTGCCGAGGGTGATCTGGCCCTGGGTGGCCATCCAGCCGCCGAGGGCCAGCATCGCGACCTGGCCGAGCGAGGGCACGGCCTGGAGCGCGGGGGTGTAGCGGGCGTTGAGCCGGACCGTGCGCAGCCGGCCGGCGAAGAGCCGGCGGCCGGCCTCGCGCAGCTTGTCGGTCTCCTGCTCCTCCTGCCCGAAGCCCTTGACGACCCGGACTCCGGAGACCGCGCCGTCCACCACACCGGCGACCGCGGCCGCCTGGCTCTGGGCGTACCAGGTGGCGGGGAAGAGCCGCAGCCGGCTGCGGTTGGCGATGAACCACAGGGCGGGGGCGACGGCCAGCGCCACCACGGTGAGCAGCGGCGAGAGGACCGCCATCACCACCAGCGAGATCACGAACAGCAGCAGGCTGCCGATCATCATCGGCAGCATGAACAGCAGGCTCTGGATCAGCTGGAGATCGCTGGTGGCGCGGCCGACGACCTGTCCGGTGCTCAGCTCGTCCTGCCGCCGGCCGTCGAGCCGGGCGATCGCGCCGAACATCCGGGTGCGCAGATCGTGCTGGATGTCCAGTGCGAGCCGGCCGCCGTAGAAGCGGCGGAGGTAGGTCAGGACGTAGACCACGACGGCGGCGAGGACCAGCAGGCTCGCCCAGGGGGCGAGGGCGCGCTCGTGCCGGACGATGACATCGTCGATGATCAGCTTCGGTACGAGCGGGACCAGGGCCATCACGCCCATCCCGCCGAGCGAGGCGCCGAGCGCCAGCAGCACGTCCTTCTTGTACTGCCAGCAGTCGCGGCTCAGCCGCCGCGCCCAGCCGTCCCGTTCCGCATCCGTCCCCGCCACCCGATGCCTCCCGCACCTCGACCGCACCTCGACGCCTACCGCAAGACACCAACGCCGCCGGGGGCGGATTTCATCCCGCGGCAACGAAACTGCGGAGAGTGACGGGCGGCGGCCCGGCGGAGGCGGACGCGGAACGGCCCGTCCCAGGACGCAGGACGGCCCCGCCCCCCGGATGGCGGGGCGGGGCCGTAGGCCGGGCAGTCGGTGTGGCTACTCCACGCGCTGCACCGTCAGTTCCGAGATCCCCGGATGCGGCTTCGGCTTCCCGTCGGCTCCCGGGGTGCGGTCACCCTCCACCACGACCCGTACGTACCGGGCCGGCGTCCGGCCCGAGAACCCGGTGCCCCTCCAGTGCTTGCCGTCCAGGGAGACCTGGACGTTGTAGCGCTTGGGCTCGGTGGCGTTCCAGTGCGGGGTGATCTGGCCGACGCGGGTGGTGCGGCCGAGGTCGACGGTGAGGGTGCCGGTGGCGGCGTTGGGGACCCAGGCGGTGGCGGCGTTGCCGTCCACCGCGGCCGCCGCGTACATCCCGGGCTCCTCCGAGGTGGCGGTGGCCGGCGTACAGCGGGCCGCGTTCGAGGTCGCGGCCAGATCGGGGCGGCGGGTCTTGAGGACGGCCGGCACACCCCGGCTCACGACCTTCTCGCCCTCCGGCGTCTCGATCCGCATCGGTGCGCCCGCGGTCAGCCGCACGGTGGTCTGGTGCGCGCCGATCGCGATGTCGTACGTGCGCCCCTGCCAGTGCAGCCCGCGCAGGGTGACGCCCTCGGACAGCTGCGGCGGCAGCATCGGGTCGAGGTGCACGCGGTCCTCGCGCAGCCGCAGGCCCGTCAGACCGTGGGTGAAGGTCTGGAGGAAGCCGCCCTTGCCGGTGAGGAAGTCCTGGGCGGGCTTGCCCGCGTGCGGGTCCTCGGCACCGGCCTTGCTGCCGCGCGCCTCGGAGAACTGCGCGAACGGCCCCCGCACGAACGGCTTGATGGAGCGCAGCAGATAGGTGTACGTGGAGCAGCCGGCCTCGCCGATCCCGGCCGCGTCGATGGCGTGCACCGAGTCGGTCATGGCCGGGCCGTCCGGGTCGGTGTGCGCGGCGTAGAAGTCCAGCGTGCGGGACGCCTGGGTCTGCGACATCGGCCATTCCAGCGGGTACATCAGCAGCACCGTGTCGGCCTGCTTGATGGTGGTTCCCTTGTAGCCGGCGTACTGCTCGAAGACCTTCTTCTTGGTGTCGTAGGGGATCCGCAGCTTGTCGGCGATGGTCTTCCAGGAAGCGGGGGCCTGCTCGCCGAGGACGGCGGCGATGCGGGTGGCGTGCCGCAGCGCGGTGGCGGCGCCGGCGTTGGTGAAGACGCCGTCGTTGACGCCGTTGCTGTACTCGTCGGGTCCGGCGACGTTCTTGATGGAGTAGCTGCCGTCGGCGTTACGGGTGGCCCGGGAGGCCCAGAACTCGGCGATGCCCTTGAGGACCGGCCAGCCGCGGGACCTCAGCCAGGCGGTGTCCTTGGTGGCGAGGTAGTACTGCCAGGTGGCGAGGGAGATATCGCCCATGAGGTGGTTCTGGGTCTTGCAGTGCGGCGGGTCCCAGCTGTGGCACTCGGTCCACAGATCGCCCTTGCTGCCGCTGGTCCAGGAGTAGAACAGCCCGTCGTAGCCCAGCTTCTTGGCGTTGGCGCGGGCCCCGGCCCGGGTCTTGTAGCGGTAGTCGACGATGGACCGGGCGAGCCGGGGGTGGGTGGCGAGCAGCCCCGGGTACATCCACGTCTCGGCGTCCCAGAAGATCTCACCGGCGTAGTTGTCGCTGGTCAGGCCGGTGGGGCCGATGCTGTTCTCATTGCCGGCGCGGGTGGAGGACAGCAGTCCGTACTGCGCCGAGCGCACCCAGGACTGGAGCTCGCGCTGCCCCTTGACCTCGATGTCGCTGCGCCACAGCCGCTGCCAGGCGGCGGTGTGCCGGGCGAAGAGGTCCGCCCAGCCGCGGGCCGCGGCCCGGCGCGAGGCGGCGTCGGCGGCGGCGCGCGGGGTGCGGGAGGTGAGCGCGGTGTCCACGCCGACGTACTTGGTCAGCTCGTACGAGCGGCCGCTGCGGACCGGGAAGGTCACCTGCTGACGGTTGCTCAGCTTGCCCTGCTGCGGGGTCTGCTGGGGCCGCTGGGCACGGACGCCGGGCCCGGTGCGCAGGGTGGAGGCCACCGCGCCCTCGGTCTTCGTGCCGTCCGTACGGAAGGCGACGTCCATGGTGCTGCCGCCGTCGTTGGCGGCGCTCTCCTTGGCGGGACCGTCCTTGACGGAGCCGTCCTTGACAGGGCCGTCCTTGACAGGGCCGTCCTTGGCGGGACCGTCCTTCGCGGGGCCGTCCGTGCCGGCCCCGGCGGAGGGGGCCCCGGACGGCTGTACCCGGCGGGCGCCGCGGCCGTCGAGGGCGTCGGTGACGGTGGCCTCGCCGCTCCAGTGGGGCGTCATCCGCAGCCGTACGGCGGCGATGTGCGGGTCGTTGCGGTCGGCGAGCACGTCGTAGACCAGGTCGGTGCTGCGCCCGTCGGCGGCGGTCCAGGTCAGCGACGTACGGACGAAACCGCAGCGCAGCGAGAGGGTCTGGCGGTAGTGGGAGATCCGGCCCGGCTTGGTGGCGGAGGAGAAGGTGTCGGGGCGGGCGCCGCCGGTGGTGACGTCGAGCGTGGTCCAGGTGGGGATCGCGGCGATGGCCTGGCGGCCCTGGAGGTTCTTGGGGCCCTTGGCGTAGAGCCCGGAGACGAACGATCCGTCGTACTCGGGGGTCTTCAGGGGCCAGCCGGTCGTGCCGCCGGGGGCGGCGTATCCGGTGCCGTTGGGCGGCACCCGCTGGCCGAGGTAGCCGTTGCCGACGAAGGCGTGGTGGCTGTCCTTGGGGTCGATCCGGGTGGCGGTGGCGGTCCAGCCGTCGCCGAGCTCGCAGGGGCCCTGCGCGGCGGGCCTGCCGGGTGCCGGCGGCGGGGCGGACGCGGAGGCCGATATGGGCGCGAGGACCGCGACCAGCGCGCCCGCCATCAGCGGCGCGACCAGCTTCCGGGAGCGGCGCGCGGCGGTGCCGGGCCGGTCCCGCGCCGGGGGCGCGGGCGGCGGGTCAACGGGGTGCTGTGCCGAATGTTCCATGGTTCTCCGTCGATACATGCACGGTCCGTACCGCGTGCCGCGATACGGACTCCACCTTGAACATCATCAGGCCCCCGCCTGCACGGCACCTTAGGACGTATCGGCCGTCCGGGTCACGGGCGGGATCAGGCCACTTCGGCCCGATTGGTCAAAACCGCCGCTTGTACGGCACAATTTTAGACTGACCAGTCAGATCAAAAGGGGAGGGGTTTGTGAACACCACCCGCCAGGGTGCGGCGGTCAGCGCCAGGGGGATCGGAGTGGAGGGCCCACGGGGGTGGGCCTTCCGAGGAGTGGACATCACCGCCGCCCCGGGCTCGCTCATCGCCCTCCAGGGGCCCTCGGGCTCCGGGCGCACCTGTCTCCTGCTCGCCCTCACCGGCCGGATGCGGATCACCGAGGGCACCGCGACGGTCGCCGGACTCCCGCTGCCCAAGCGGATGGGTTCGGTGCGCGGCCGTACCGCGCTCGCCCACGTACCGGGCGTCGCCGAGCTCGAACCGGCCCTCACGGTCGGCGAACACCTCAAGGAACAAGCCCTGTTGGGGCGCCGCCTGAAGGGCTCGCTGCCCTGGGGCAAGCGCCACAAGGAGGCCACCCGGGCCCGGATCGAGGCCGCCCTCGCGGCCGCCGGACTCGACACCGGCGCCCTCCCCAAGGGCCTGCGCACCACCGTCCGCGATCTGGAGCGGCTGGAGGCGCTGCGGCTGTCGATCGCGCTCGCGGTGATGCACGGCCCGCAGCTGCTGGCCGTCGACGATGTCGACCTCAAGCTCTCGGCGGACGAACGCGGCCTGGCCTGGCAGCTGTTGCGGGACCTGGCACTGGCAGGCACGACCGTCGTGGCCGCCGGCAGCGACGCCCCCGCGGACGCGCTGATCGTCCGTACCGCACAGACCGACACCCCCGCCACCGCCCCGGCCGGCACCCCGGCCCCCGCCCAGGACGACACCCACACCCCCAAGGAGGAAGCGGCACATGCGTTCGCCGAAACTGGCCGCGCTTGAGCTCAGGCGCTTCGGCCGGGGCAAGCTGCCCCGGCTGGGGCTGGTCGCCCTGATGCTGATCCCCCTGCTGTACGGGGCCCTCTACCTCTGCTCCTTCTGGGACCCCTACGCCCGTCTGGACAAGATCCCGGTGGCCCTGGTCAACGACGACCGGGGCGCCACCGCCGACGGCAAGAAGATCACCGCCGGCGACGATCTGGCCGAAAAGGTCAAGGACAGCAAGACCTTCGACTGGGAAGAGGTCAGCGCCGCAGACGCCGCCAAGGGCGTCGAGAACGGCACCTACTACCTCTCCCTGACGGTCCCGCAGAACTTCAGCAAGCGGATCGCCTCCAGCTCCGGGGACGACCCGCAGACCGGCGCGCTCCAGGTCCGTACGAACGACGCCAACAACTACGTCGTCGGCTCGATCTCCAAGACGGTCTTCTCCGAGATCCGCGCCAAGACCTCGGCGACCTCGTCCCGGGCCATGTTCGACAAGATCTTCGTGTCCTTCTCCGATCTGCACGACCGGACGGCCGAGGCGGCCGACGGCGCCGGGAAGATCGACGACGGACTCGGCACGGCCAAGGACAAGACGGGGAAGCTCGCGGACGGGCTGGGCAAACTGGGCGAGGGCTCCGGCGCGGTCAGCAAGGGCGCGGGAGAGCTCAGCAAGGGCACGACGCTGGCCGCCACGAAGGCCCGGCAGCTCAGCCGGGGCGCCGGTCAGGTCGCGGACGGCACCCAGCAGCTCGCCGACAAGGTGCAGGGCATCGCCCGGAAGGACCTCCCCTACCTGAGGGAGCACGGCAAGGAGATCGGCGAGAAGGCGCAGCTGGTCGCCGACCTCACCCAGCGGCTCGACGACGACCTCGACAAGCTGCCCGGGGAGTCCGCCAAGGCCGCCACACAGGCCCGCAAGAACGCCGACAACGCGGCCGAGCTGTACCGGGAGCGCTGCGGCGGCCTCCTCTCCACCAATCCCGACTGCGCCAAGCTGAAGGCCCTCGCGGACGGCAGCGCGGTGGCCGCGGACGCGGCGGAGAAGGTCAACGACACCGTCGCCCGCACGGACTTCGGGCAGCTGCGCAGCAAGCTGCGTGAGCTGCACCAGGGCGCCACGATGGTCGCCGAGCAGGCACCGGGCATCGCCGCCCGTGCGGACACCGCGATCGGGCAGATCAACCGGCTCAACGCCGGTGCCCACAAGGTCTCCCAGGGCGCGGGCCAGTTCGCCGACGGCCTCCGCACGCTCGCCGACGGGGCCGGCAAGGTCGCCGACGGCGCCGGCAAGGTGCACAGCGGCCTCGGCACCGCCAAGGACGGCGCCGAGAAGCTCACCGGTGGCCTCTTCAAGCTCAAGGACGGCTCCAACCAGCTGGCCGACGGGCTGCACAGCGGCGTCGCCAAGATCCCGGACTACGACAAGAAGGACCGCGACGCCCGCACCGAGGTGATGGCCGACCCGGTCGCCCTGGCCGCCAAGTCGCTGCACAAGGCGCCCAACTACGGCACCGGCCTGGCGCCGTACTTCATCCCGCTCTCCCTCTGGGTCGGCGCGATGGTCGCGTTCATGCTGCTCCAGCCGCTGGGCAAGCGCGCACTGGCCGCGGGCGCCCCGGGCTGGCGGATCGCGCTCGGCTCCTGGCTGCCGGCCTTCGCCGTCGGCGTGGTCCAGGTGCTGGCCCTGATGGCCGTACTCCACTGGGGCCTCGGCCTGGAGATGGCCCGCTCGGGCGGCACCGTCGGCTTCCTGCTGCTGGCCACGGCCTGCTTCACCGCCCTCATCCAGCTGCTGAGCGCCTTCTTCGGCCCGGCCGGCCGGGTGCTGACCCTGGTCGTGCTGATGCTCCAGCTGACCTCGGCGGGCGGCACCTACCCGGTGCAGACCAGCCCCGGCTTCTTCTCCGCCCTCCACCCGTTCCTGCCGATGAGTTACGTCGTCGACGGTCTGCGCAAGCTGATCACCGGCGGCGACCTCACCGTCGTCTGGCAGGGCTGTGGCGTCCTCGCCGCCTTCACCGTCGGCGCGCTGGCCCTCACCGCCCTCGCGGCGCGCAGCCGGCAGGTCGTACGGATGAAGGACCTGCATCCGGAGCTCAGCCTGTGAGCGAACGAAGTGAGCTCACCATGGAGAGGTGCGAGCTGAGCGAATGCGAAGTCACGCGAAGCGTGGTTTCGGCATGAGCCTCCCCTCGGGCCTCAGGGGCGGTGCCGTACGCGGCGCCGCCCCGGGGGCCGCCCCCGGCCCCCGGCGCGGCTCGACCCGCCGCCGGATCTTCGACGCCGCCGTCATCCTCATCGCCGAACAGGGCTTCTCCGCCACCACCGTCGACGAGATCGCCGACCGCGCCGGCGTCGCCAAGGGCACCGTCTACTACAACTTCGCGAGCAAGAACGTCCTCTACGAGGAGCTGCTGCGGGACGGCATCGATCTGCTCGCCGGCTCACTGCGCCGGGCCGCCGACGCCACGGCGGAGCGCGGCGGCACCCGGGTCGACGCCCTGGACGCGATGATCCGGGCCGGCCTGGACTTCATCGCCGGCTCCCCCGCCCTCATCCAGCTCTACGTCGCCGAACTCTGGCGCACCAACCGCACCTGGCGTGCCACCCTCACGTCCGTACGCGGCCGGGCCCAGGCCGTCGTCGAGGACGTCCTCCGGGACGCCGTGCGGACCGGGGAACTCTCCGGCGAGCTCGACATCCCCCTCACCGCCTCCGCCCTCCTCGGCATGGTCCTGGTGGCCGCCCTGGACTGGCAGTCCTTCCAGCCGGACCGCTCGGTCGAGGACGTCCATGCGGCGCTGTCACGGCTGTTGCAGGGGCGGGTGGGAGCGGGAACCGGCTAGGGCCCAGGGGGTGTCGTCGGACTCCCGTCGTTCGCCCGAGGCGGCGGGCGATCCGTCAGGTCTCCAGATGCGTCGGTGCGAACATCCGCAGCCGGGCGGGGAGTACGACGACCGAAGGGCCGGGGGCTGCGAGCGCCGACGTCAAGTCCCCGCGCAGCCGCTCCGGCGTCGTACGGACCGCGAGGACACCGAACGACTCGGCCAGCGCCACGAAGTCCGGCCGGGTGAGTTCGGTGGCGGTGGCCTCGCCGAACGCGTCCGTCATGTACTCGCGCAGGATGCCGTAGCCGCCGTCGTCCACGATCAGCCAGGTCACCGGCGCGTCGTACTGCCGGGCGGTGGCCAGTTCGGCGATCGAGTACATCGCGCCGCCGTCACCGGAGACCGCCAGCACCGGCCGCGCCGGGTCCGCGGCGGCCACCCCCAGGGCCGCCGGGAAGCCATAGCCCAGCCCGCCGGCGCCCTGCGCCGAATGCAGCGCGTTGGTGCCCCGCGGGTCGAAGGCGGACCAGGCCCAGTAGGCGAGGATCGTCATGTCCCAGCAGCTGACCGCGCCGTCCGGCAGGGCGTCCCGCACCGAGGCCAGGACCTGCTGCTCCAGGTCGAGTTGCTGCCCGGCGATCCGGTCGCGGACGCGGGTGAGGAGGCCGGCGACGGCAGCCTCGGGGGCACCAGGGGCGGCGTGCGGGCGGTCCCGCCGCGCCACCTCCTTCACCAGCGCGGCCAGCGCCGCCCGCGCGTCCGCGTGGATGCCCAGCGCGGCATGGTTCGACTCCAGCTTGCCCAGGTCCGCCTCGATCTGCACGACCTGCCCCCGCGGCCGGAACGTGTGGTAGTTCGAGGAGAGTTCACCCAGCCCCGAGCCGACGACCAGCAGCGTGTCCGCGTCCTCCAGGAAGGTGGTCGTGTAGCGGTCCTCCAGCCAGGACTGGAGGGAGAGCGGATGCTCCCACGGGAAGGCGCCCTTGCCGCCGAAGGTGGTGGCCACCGGTGCCCGCAGTTGCTCGGCGAGCGCCAGCAGCTCCGCCTCGGCCCCGGCCCGGACGACTCCGCCGCCGGCCAGGATGACCGGCCGGCGGGCCTGTGCCAGCCGGTCGGCGGCCGCCGCGATCAGTTCCGGGCGGGGCGTCAACTCCCTCGGTACAGCGATGAGTCCGGTCACCGGAGGGATCTCGGTCCCGGCCAGCAGGACGTCCTGCGGGATCTCCAGCCACACCGGCCCGTGCGGGGCGCTCAGCGCCGACTCCCAGGCGGCGGCCACCGCGGACGGGATCTGTGAGGCGGTACGGGCCGTGTGGACGGACTTGACCACACCGCGGAACGAGGCGCTCTGGTCGGTGAGTTCGTGCAGATAGCCGTGGCGGCCACCACCGATCCCGGCCAGCGGCACCTGACTGCCGATGGCCAGCACGGCGGCCGAGGCGGCCGCCGCCTCCTGGAGCGCGGCCAGCGTCATCAGCGCGCCGGGCCCGGTGGAGACCAGCAGCGGCGCGACCCCGTGCGTGGTCCTGGCGTACGCGTCGGCGGCGAAGCCCGCGTTGTTCTCCACCCGAAGCCCCACGTAGCGCAGGGTGGAGCGGCGCAGCGCGTCGAACACCCCGAGGGCGTGCTGGCCCGGCAGCCCGAAGACGGTGGTCGCGCCGAGCGCGGTCAGTGACTCGACGACCAGGTCGCCTCCGCTGCGCGGGGCCGCCGGCGGCGCTTCGGTGGTGCTCATGGTGGGTTGGCTCTCCATGTCGTTGTGGTGGTCCGTAAGGGCGGCCGTAGTGCCCGTCAGATCGTTGTGAGGGTCCGCAGGGCGCCGTAGCGCCCGTCAGACGCCGGACAGCGGTGCCGCGTCGGACAGGGCCGCTCCCGCGTCCGTACGGCCGGCCAGACGGGCGCGCCAGGCGTCCAGCACCGCGGCGTCCGTCGGCCTGGTGGCCAGGCTGACCACCACGTAGGCCACGAGCGAGGCGATCAGCCCGTAGTAGATGGGCTCGTTGGCGAGGACACCGAGCGAGAGCATCAGGCCGATGACGGTCAGACCGCCCAGCGCGACCGCGGCGAGCGCGCCCGCCGCCGTACCGCGCTTCCACAGCAGGCCGCCCAGGATCGGCACCAACAGGCCGCCGACCAGCAGGTTGTAGGCGACGGTGAGCGCCTCGACGACATTGTTGAGCGCGATCGCGATGACGATGACCGCGAGGCCCATCAGGAGGATGAAGACCCGGTTGCCGCGGACCTCGTCGTGCGGCTGGTGCGCGGCGGCCTGGTCCTGCGCGGCGGCCCGTCGCCTCGCCACGCCCTTCAGCCGGGCCCAGATGTCGTTGTTGGCGACCGTGGCACAGGCGATCAGCGCGCCCGAGGACGTGGACATCACCGCGGACAGCGCCGCCGCCAGCACCAGCCCGCGCGCTCCCATCGGCAGCGCGTCCTTGACGACCGTCGCGAAGGCGTCGTCCGGGCTGCCCAGATGCGGGTAGAGCACCTTGGCCGCGGTGCCGATGACCGCGCCGGCGAGCGCGTAGACCAGACAGTACGTACCGGACGCGGTGCCGCCGAGCCGGGCGACCTTGTCGCTGCGCGCGGTGAACACCCGCTGCCAGATGTCCTGCCCGATGAGCATGCCGAAGGAGTAGATCAGTACGTACGTGAAGACCGTCTGGCCGCCTATGCCGAGGGGCGCGAAGTAGTCGCCCGGCAGCTGCGCCTTCATCTCGGCGAAGCCGCCCGCCTTGATGACGGCGATGGGCAGCAGGAGCAGCAGCACACCGATCGTCTTGACGACGAACTGGACCATGTCGGTGAGGGTGATCGACCACATGCCGCCGAGCGTCGAGTACGCGACGACGATCGCCCCGCCGAGGATGATCGAGAGGGACCGGTCCAGGCCGAAGAGCACATCGAAGATGGTCGCGTAGGCGATGGTGGAGGTGACCGCCAGCATCAGCGTGTACGCCCACATGACGACGCCGGAGATGATCCCGGCGGATCCGCCGTAGCGCAGGTCCAGCATCTCGGAGACCGTGTAGACCTTCAGCCGGGCGATCCGGGCCGAGAAGAAGACGCTCAGCGCGAGCAGCCCGAGCCCGATGGTGAAGACCATCCAGGCGCCGGACAGACCGTATTGGTAGCCGAGCCCCACGCCGCCGATGGTGGAGGCGCCGCCGAGCACGATCGCCGCCATCGTTCCCGAGTACATCGCGGGGCCGAGGCGGCGCCCCGCGACCAGGAAGTCGCTCTTCGATTTGGCGCGCCGCATTCCCCACCAGCCCATGGCGAGCATTCCGGCCAGATAGAGCACGATCACCGCATAGTCGACAGCCATGGGCCATCCCTTCAAGCTGCGCCCGGGGAGGCGAGGGGAGCGAGGGGGTGAGGGGGGCTTGGGGCGAGAGCGACGGGCGCTCAGCGAGCGGGGGGTCCCGCCGAGCGCCGCGTCCTGGGGGTTGACCCTAGGAGGCGGCAGGACGACGCTGAAGTGTACGTTTCCTCCACCCGCTCGCCCTTCGTATGGACGTTTCGCACATGCCGCACCCGATGCCTCCGCCGTCCACGCCGCCGGTCCCCCTGGCCGATCTCCTCGCCCGCACGGATCTGGGCCTGCGCCAGATCGCCGGCCCGCGCGAGGGCGTCGCGATCCACTGGGTGCACACCTCCGAGATGGCCGACCCGGTGCCGTACCTCCTGGGCGGCGAGATGCTGCTGACGGCGGGGGTGCATCTGGCGGAGGTGACCGCGGGGGCCGGCGCGGACCCCGAAGCCGCCCTCGACGCGTACCTCGACGGCTATGCGGCCCGTACCGTCGCGGCCGGGGCCGCCGCCCTCGGCTTCGGGATCGCGCCCGTGCACGACACAGTGCCCCGCGCGCTGGTGGCGGCCTGCGACCGGCACGGTCTGCCGCTGGTCGAGGTGCCCGCGGGGACCCCGTTCACGGCCGTGGAGAGCGCCGTATGGCAGGCCGTGACGGAGGCCCGGCACCGCGAGCTGACCCGGATCGGCGAGGCACAGCGCGCCCTGGCCGCGGCCGCCGCCCGCCGCGATCCCGCCCTCGCCGTCCTGCGCGCGCTGGCCCGCCATGTCCACGGCTGGACCGCGCTGCTCGCCCCGGACGGCACGGAGCACGGCTCGGCCGGCGCCCGCCCCGCCGACGCCGTACGGGCCGCCGCCGGCCGGCTCGCCCAGGTCGTCGGCGGGGACGGCGCCGGGCCCGGAGCACACAGCGGAGCCGGCGGGCCGTCCTCCGCCACCGACACCCTCCCGGGCACCCGGACCCGCCCGGGCACACAGCTGTCCGCGTACGCGCTGACGGGGCGCGCTCCGAGGCCCCAGGCGCTCGCGCTGGTGGTCGCCACCGATCCGCACGATCCGCCCGCGCACACCATCGCGGGCGTCGCCGCCGTGCTCCTGTCGCTGATCACCGGCCCCACCGCCCGTCGCGGTGCGCCCGACGCCGCGCACTCCGCCGCCCTGGTACAGCTGCTCACCGGCGCCGGCCCGGCCGATATCGCCCCGCTCCTCGGCGCTCCCCTCTGGAGAGTTGTGCACGCCGAGCGCCGCCGGGAAACGGCAGCGGACGAGGCGGACATGGCCACCCTGGCCGCCGCGCTGGGCACCTCGCTCATCGCTCCGCAACCGGGGGACAACGGGACCGCGGGCACCGCCCTGCGGGCCCTGGTACCGGCCGACCGCGACATCAGCGCGCACCGCGGCTGGACGCTCGGCGTCAGCGAACCCGTCCCGGTCGAGGAGTTGCCGGCCGCCGACCGGAACGCCGCCACCGCCCTGCGCCGCGCCCTCGCCCGGCACACCCCCCTCGTACGCCATCGCGCCCCCGGCCCGCACAGCGTCACGTCCCTGATCGCCCCCACCGAGGCCCGGCAGCACGCCGAGGCCCTGCTCGCCCCGCTGACCGACTCCCCGGCCCTCCTCCCGACCCTCCACAACTGGCTCTCGCTGCATGGAAGTTGGGACCGCACGGCGACGTCACTGGGCATCCACCGCAACACCGTCCGCCAGCGCATCGCCCGTATCGCCACCCTCCTCGGCACCGACCTCGACGATGCCGACGTCCGCATGGAGCTGTGGTTCGCGCTGAGGTGCCTGGACCGGGACGCCGGCCAGGGGTGAGGAGGGAAGGGGGAAGGGGAAAGGCCGAGAAGGGGAGAGAAGTGCGGGGAGAGCGCGGGAGTTCAGGAGCGCACGGCCCGTGGGACCCCAGGAGCACACGGCCCGTAGCAGTCCAGCTCGCGGCGGTACGCAGGAGATGGCCTGCCGAACCATCCCTCTCCGCTGCCGCGTCGGTTAGGTTGACTCCGAGTCACTGCCCACGGCTCGCCTCGCCACACGGGAGGGACCTGCCATGACGGACCCGGCCGAGCACCGCAACGGCAGCGCTCCTGGGAATGCCCCCAGGAGCGCGCCGACGAGCGCAGCCGCCCGGCCGCCGCTCCCGCCGGCCGACGCCCCCCACGGGCCGCCCTCCCCCCTCATCCACGAATTCGCCGCGGGCTACCTCATCCACACCGGCTGGCCGGCCCCGGACGACCCGACCGCCCCGCCGCAGACCCCCGGCGGCAACAGCATCGTCGTCTCCAAGCTCAACGGCGAGGTGACCGCCGTGCCCAACTTCCCCCCGGAGCCGGTGGTCGACGTCCAGTGACGCCCACGCCCCTATGCCACTCAACGCCATGAGAAATCAGGGGCGTTGGAACACCGCAGGCCGAACAAGAACGGGATCGGGACCGGGAACGGGACCGGGAAGCGGGACCGGGACCGGGACCGGGCAGAAGCGGCCGCCCGCCCGCCGGCCGTCAGCCGCGCGCGGCGGCGATCTGCCGCGACATGATCGTCGTCAGCTCGTACGCCGTGTGCGAGGCGGCCACACAGGTGATCTCCGCATGGTCGTAGGCCGGGGCGACCTCGACGACATCGGCCGAGACCAGGTTGCAGGAGGCCAGCCCGCGCAGGATCTCCAGCAGTTCGCGGGAGGTCAGACCTCCTGCCTCGGGGGTGCCGGTGCCGGGCGCGTGCGCCGGGTCGAGCACGTCGATGTCGATGGAGATGTACAGCGGACGGTCACCGATGCGCTGCCGGAGCTGGTCGGCGACCTCGTCCACTCCCCGCCGCATGACGTCCGCCGAGGTGACGATGCCGAAGCCCATCTTCTCGTCGTCGTCGAGGTCCTTCTTGCCGTAGAGCGGGCCGCGGGTGCCGACGTGGGAGAGCGCGGAGGTGTCGAGGATGCCCTCCTCGACGGCGCGGCGGAACGGGGTGCCGTGGGTGTACTCGGCGCCGAAGTACGTGTCCCAGGTGTCCAGATGGGCGTCGAAGTGCAGCAGCGCGACCGGGCCGTGCTTCTTGGCGACCGAGCGGAGCAGCGGGAGGGCGATGGTGTGATCACCGCCCAGGGTCATCATCCGGGCGCCACTGGCCAGCAGCTCGTCCGCGGCGGCCTCGACCGTCTCCACGGCCTCGTTGATGTTGAACGGGTTCGCCGCGATGTCACCGGCGTCGGCGACCTGCGCGAGGGCGAAGGGGGAGGCGTCCTGCGCCGGGTTGTACGGGCGCAGCAGACGCGAGGCCTCGCGGATGGCGTTGCCACCGAAGCGGGCGCCGGGGCGGTAGGAGACGCCGGTGTCGAAGGGGACACCGACAACGGCGACATCGGCCCGGCCGCCGACCTCGTCGAGGCGGGGCAGACGGGCGAAGGTGGCCGGCCCGGCGTAGCGCGGGACGCGGGAGGAGTCGATGGGGCCGACGGGCCCGTTGGAGGCGCTGGCTGCGGTGGTCATGAGGCCGAGGGTAGGGATGGCGACAGCGTCGGCCCATGGACATTTACGTCAGAGATCGCCAGAGCATTCGACATTTTGGCCAGCGGACCCCCAGCGGGCGAAGTGGCCGGGCCCGCTTGACGGCCTCCGGGGGCGTCCGGGCTGCGATACGGCCGCCCCGGCATCCGCACCCGCCCGCCCTGTGTCCCTGCGTCCCTGCGTCCCTCCATCCGTCCGGGGTACGGAACTCCCCGGCCCCAAAACATCCGTCCGGGCACAATGGCGCTATGCCCATAGCCTCCGCAGCCGCCGCCCCCTCGCGCGCCGAACTCGTCGACCATCTCATCCGCACCCGTATCGCCGGCGACGTCGCCACTCCCCGCGAGAACAACCTCGCCCACTACCGCAGACTCGCCAACGGCGACCGCCACTACTGGTTCGGCCTGGAGTTCGGCGACCGATGGGCGGACGAGCAGGACGTACTGGCCGTGATGGCCGAGCGCTGCGGGGTGAACGACGACCCGCACCACCGGCAGGGGCAGGACACCATCGACCCCGAGCTGACCGTGGACGCGCTGGACCGTACGGCCGCGGTGCTGCGCAAGGCGGCCGCCGACAAGCAGCGGGTGCTGTTCGCGACCGGCCACCCGGGCGGGCTGCTCGATGTGCACCGGGCGACGGCGCAGGCGCTGCGCGCGGCGGGCTGCGAGATCGTCGTCATCCCGGACGGGCTCCAGGCGGACGACGGCTTGGTCTTCCAGTTCGCCGATGTGGCGATGCTGGAGCGCGGGGCGACGCTGTGGCACACCCACTCCCCCGAGCCGATGGCCGCGATCCTCGACCGGCTGGAGCGGGACGGTTCCCCGCTGCCGGACCTGGTGATGGCCGATCACGGCTGGGCGGGCTGCGCGGCCCAGCGGGGCATCGAGGCGGTCGGCTTCGCGGACTGCAACGACCCGGCGCTCTTCCTGGCCGAGGCCGAGGGCACCCTCCAGGTGACCATCCCCCTGGACGACCACGTCCTCAGCCCGCGCTACTACGACCCGCTGACCGCCTATCTGCTGGACGCGGCCGGACTGGCCTGAGCGGACGGACCGGCCCGGGCGGGCGGGCCGGGTCTGAGCGGGCGGGCCCCAGGACCCTAGGGCTGGGGCGAACAGATCCCGTAGGGGATGCAAGCGCCCCCTGCGGGGCCACAACGGGGCAGCGCAGGACGGTATTCCCGGGGCACCCGGTCACGCCCCGCCCCCGCCCCCGCCCCCGCTAGCCGCGCGGCACCCGGATCACGCCCTCCTGGATCACCGAGACCGCCAGCCGGCCGTCGGCCGTGAAGATGCGGCCCTTACCCAGGCCCCGGCCGGCCTGGGCGGTGGGGGACTCCTGGTCGTAGAGCAGCCACTCGTCGGCGCGCAGCGGACGGTGGAACCACATCGCGTGGTCCAGGCTCGCGCCGACCACGTCGCCGACCGCCCAGCCGCCCCGGCCGTGCGCGAGCAGGATCGAGTCCAGCAGGGTCATGTCGGAGACGTAGGTGACCAGGCAGATGTCGAGGAGGGGGCGGGGGATGTCGCCGTCGTCGTCGAGCTTGCCGTGGGTGCGGAACCAGACCTGGGAGCGGGGGTCGCGCACCTCGCCGACGGTGACGTACGGCGGCTCGTCCACGTACCGCAGGTCGATCGCGGCCCGGGCCTCCAGCAGCCGCTCGGCGACCTCCGGGGCGAGGAACCGTTCGGCGTGGCGGGGCAGCATCTCGGCGGCGGTGGGCAGCTCCGCCGGGTCCGGTGCCGGCGGCATCGGCTCCTGGTGCTCCAGCCCCTCCTCGTGTGTCTGGAAGGACGCGGAGAGGTGGAAGACCGGCTGGCCGTGCTGGACGGCGACGACCCGGCGGGTGGTGAAGGACCGGCCGTCGCGGATGCGGTCGACGGTGTAGACGATGGGTGCGCCGGGGTCGCCGGGGCGCAGGAAGTACGCGTGCAGGGAGTGCGGCGGCCGGTCGGCGGGGACCGTGCGCCCGGCCGCGACCAGGGCCTGCGCGGCGACCTGGCCGCCGAAGACCCGGGGCACGACCGAGGCACGGCTCTGGCCGCGGAAGATGTCCTGCTCGATCCGCTCCAGGGAGAGCAGATCGAGCAGCGACTCCAGTGCGTCGTTCACGTGCGTATGACCTGTGGGCGTCCGGTCCGGGCCTACAGGCCCATGGACTTGGCGATGATGGACTTCATGACCTCGCTGGTGCCGCCGTAGATGCGGTTGACGCGGTTGTCGGCGTAGAGGCGGGCGATGGGGTACTCGTTCATGAAGCCGTAGCCGCCGTGCAGTTGGAGGCAGCGGTCGATGACGCGGTGGGCGACCTCGGTGCAGAACAGCTTGGCCGAGGCGGCCTCGGCGGGCGTCAGTTCGCCCGCGTCGAGGGCTTCGAGGGCGCGGTCGGCGACGGCTTCGGCGGCGTCCACCTCGGCCTGGCAAGCGGCCAGTTCGAACTTGGTGTTCTGGAACGAGGCGACCGTCTTGCCGAAGACGGTGCGCTCCTGCACGTACTGCTGGGCGAACCGGATGGCGGCCTTGGCCTGGGCGTAGGCGCCGAAGGCGATGCCCCAGCGCTCGGAGGGCAGGTTCTGGCCGAGGTAGTGGAAGCCCTTGTTCTCCTCGCCGAGCAGGTCCTCGACCGGCACCTTGACGTCGACGAAGGCCAGCTCGGCGGTGTCGGAGACCTTCAGGCCGAGCTTGTCGAGCTTGCGGCCGACGGAGTAGCCCTCGGACTTCGTGTCGACGGCGAACAGGGAGATGCCGAAGCGGCGGTCGTCCTCGCGCGGCGCGGAGGTACGGGCGCAGACGATCACCCGGTCGGCGTGCACACCGCCGGTGATGAAGGTCTTGGCGCCGTTGAGGACGTAGTGCGTGCCCTCGTCGTTGAGCTTGGCGGTGGTCTTCATGCCCGCGACGTCGGAGCCGGTGCCCGGCTCGGTCATCGCGAGGGCCCACATCTCCTCGCCGGTGACGAACTTGGGCAGGTAGCGCTTCTTCTGCTCGTCGGTGGCGAGCATCTCGATGTACGGGAGGCCGAGGAGCACATGCACGCCGGAGCCGCCGAAGGTGACGCCCGCGCGGGCGGTCTCCTCGTACATGACGGCCTCGAACTTGTGCGAGTCGATGCCGGCGCCGCCGTACTCCTCGGGGACCCGGATGCCGAAGACGCCCAGTTCGGCGAGCTTGTGGTAGAAGTCGCGCGGGGTCTGGCCGGCGGCGAACCAGTCGTCGTAGACGGGGACGACCTCGGCCTCGATGAAGGCGCGTATGGTCGCGCGGAACGCCTCGTGGTCCTCGTTGAACACCGTACGGCGCATTGCTACGTCGCCTCCTCCTGGTCGCCGGGCCAAGCACCTGTCTAAGCGCTTGCTCAGCGAAAGCTACCGGCCGGTCACCAAGGCTGTCCAGAGGTCAACGAAAACCCGTACGGGCTCCCCGCGCGGTACCCCGCCGGGGAGCTACGCGCCCGGCACCCCGGCCGGCACCTGCTCCCCCGCCGCCGGCTCCTCCGCGACCGCGCCGAACGCCCCCACCGCCAGCCGGTGCAGCAGCTCGGCCATCTCCGTACGGCCCGGAAGGGAGCCGGGGCGGCCCAGGTGGGGGGTGGAGTTGAGCAGGCCGAAGACGGCGTGCACGGCGGCGCGGGCCTGGGACTCGGAGGGGCCCGGGTGGACCTGCCGGACCACGTCCACCCACAGCTCGACGTACTGCCGCTGGAGCTGGCGCACCCGCTTGCGGTCGGCCTCACGCAGCCGGTCCAGCTCACGGTCGTGCACGGTGATCAGCGGCCGGTCGTCCAGCGCGAAGTCGATATGGCCGTCGATCAGCGCGTTCAGCACCGCCTCGGGGCTCTCACCGCCCTCCGCGACCCGCATCCGGCCGCCGGCCAGCAGCCGCTCACTGATCCCGACCAGCAGCTCGGCCAGCATCGCGTCCTTGCCGGCGAAGTGCCGGTAGAGGCCGGGGCCGGAGATCCCCACGGCCGCCCCTATCTCATCCACACCCACGCCGTGGAAGCCGCGCTCGGCGAAGAGCCGGGCGGCCTCCTTGAGGATCTGCTCGCGGCGGCTGGTCGGGGCGGAGGCCTGCGCATTACTCATGCCGTCGATTGTAGACAGCCGGGTTAGTGCTCGTTAACCTGAAGGAAATGAGGTTAACGCCCATTAACCCGGATGGCCCGGCCGCCGCGGCGCGCGGAGCCGGGGCGGTCGACCGAGCAAGGGGGCTCGTAAAGATGGAGCAGGCACCGGTGCTGGGAAGCGACGGGGGTCCCCTCGGGCGAAGTCCCAGGGACGACCCGGCGTCCGACTCCTGGAAGGCCAACGAGGCCGCGCACCGCGAGCTCGCCGCCGAGCTGCGCGAGAAGCTCGCCGCGGCCCGGCTGGGCGGCGGCGAGAAGGCCAGGGCCCGGCACACCGCCCGCGGCAAGCTGCTGCCCCGCGACCGGGTCGACGCCCTGCTGGATCCCGGCTCGCCGTTCCTGGAGCTGGCGCCGCTGGCCGCGGAGGGGATGTACGGCGGGGCCGCACCGGCCGCCGGGGTGATCGCCGGCATCGGGCGGGTCTCCGGCCGCGAGGTGGTGATCGTCGCCAACGACGCCACGGTCAAGGGCGGCACGTACTACCCGATGACGGTCAAGAAGCATCTGCGGGCCCAGGAGGTGGCCCTGGAGAACCGGCTGCCCTGTCTGTACCTCGTCGACTCCGGCGGCGCCTTCCTGCCGATGCAGGACGAGGTCTTCCCCGACCGCGAGCACTTCGGCCGGATCTTCTACAACCAGGCGCGGATGTCGGGGGCGGGCATTCCGCAGATCGCCGCCGTGCTGGGGTCCTGCACCGCCGGCGGTGCCTACGTCCCCGCCATGAGCGACGAGGCGGTGATCGTACGGAACCAGGGCACGATCTTCCTGGGCGGACCGCCGCTGGTGAAGGCCGCCACCGGCGAGGTGGTCACCGCCGAGGAGCTGGGCGGCGGCGAGGTGCACGCCAAGACCTCCGGCGTCACCGACCACCTCGCCGAGGACGACGCCCATGCGCTGCGCCTCGTGCGCACCATCGTCTCCACCCTCGGCGAGCGGGCGCCGCTGCCCTGGACGGTGCGGCCGGTCGAGGAGCCCGCGGTCGATCCGGCCGGGCTGTACGGCGTGGTGCCGGTGGACTCCCGTACGCCCTATGACGTGCGCGAGGTGATCGCGCGGATCGTGGACGGCTCGCGGTTCGCCGAGTTCAAGGCGGAGTACGGCACGACGCTGGTCACCGGCTTCGCGCACCTCCACGGCCATCCGGTCGGCGTCATCGCCAACAACGGCATCCTGTTCTCCGAATCCGCCCAGAAGGGCGCGCACTTCATCGAGCTGTGCGACCAGCGCGGCATCCCGCTGCTCTTCCTCCAGAACATCTCCGGCTTCATGGTCGGCCGCTCGTACGAGGCGGGCGGGATCGCCAAACACGGCGCGAAGATGGTGACCGCGGTGGCCTGCGCCCGGGTCCCGAAGCTGACGGTCGTCATCGGCGGCTCCTACGGGGCGGGCAACTACTCGATGTGCGGCCGGGCCTATTCACCGCGCTTTCTGTGGATGTGGCCCAACGCCAAGATCTCGGTGATGGGCGGCGAACAGGCCGCCTCCGTCCTCGCCACCGTCAAACGCGACCAGCTCGAGGCCCGCGGCGAGGAGTGGAGCGCCGAGGACGAGGCCGCCTTCAAGGCGCCGGTGCGCGAGCAGTACGAGACCCAGGGCAACGCCTACTACGCCACCGCGCGGCTGTGGGACGACGGCGTGATCGACCCGCTGGAGACCCGGCAGGTGCTGGGGCTGGCGCTGACCGCCTGTGCCAACGCCCCGCTGGGCGAGCCCAGCTTCGGCGTCTTCCGGATGTGAGAGGGATGTCATCGTCAATGTTCGACAGTGTCCTGGTCGCCAATCGCGGCGAGATCGCGGTCCGTGTCATCCGTACGCTGCGCGCCCTCGGCATCCGCTCCATCGCCGTCTACAGCGATGCGGACGCGGACTCCCGGCATGTACGGGAGGCCGACACGGCCGTACGGATCGGTCCCGCGCCGGCCGCCGAGAGCTATCTGTCGGTGGAGCGGCTGCTGGACGCGGCCGCCCGGACCGGCGCGCAGGCGGTCCACCCCGGCTATGGCTTCCTCGCCGAGAACGCCGGTTTCGCACGGGCCTGTGCGGACGCCGGACTGGTCTTCATCGGTCCGCCCGCCGAGGCCATCGAGCTGATGGGCGACAAGATCCGCGCCAAGGAGACGGTGCGTACGGCCGGGGTCCCGGTCGTCCCCGGCTCCTCGGGCAGCGGTCTGGACGACGGCCAACTGGCCGCGGCCGCACGGGAGATCGGGATGCCCGTGCTGCTCAAGCCGTCCGCGGGCGGCGGCGGCAAGGGCATGCGGCTGGTGCGCGAGGAGGCGCTGCTCGCCGACGAGATCGCCGCCGCCCGCCGCGAGGCCCGCTCCTCCTTCGGCGATGACACCCTGCTCGTCGAGCGCTGGATCGACCGGCCCCGGCACATCGAGATCCAGGTCCTGGCCGACGGCCACGGCAACGTCCTCCACCTCGGCGAGCGCGAGTGCTCCCTCCAGCGGCGGCACCAGAAGATCATCGAGGAGGCCCCGTCGGTCCTGCTGGACGAAGCGACCCGCGCCGCGATGGGCGAGGCGGCCGTCCAGGCGGCCCGCTCCTGCGGCTACCGCGGTGCCGGCACCGTCGAGTTCATCGTCCCCGGCAAGGACCCGGCGTCGTACTTCTTCATGGAGATGAACACCCGCCTCCAGGTCGAGCACCCGGTCACCGAGCTGGTCACGGGCCTGGACCTGGTGGAGTGGCAGCTGCGGACCGCGGCCGGTGAGCATCTCCCGTTCGCCCAGGACGACATCGCCCTCAACGGGCACGCCGTCGAGGCGCGGCTGTGCGCCGAGGACCCCAGCCGCGACTTCCTGCCGACCGGCGGCACGGTGCTGACGCTGCACGAGGTCCAGGGGGACGGGGTGCGCACGGACTCCGGCCTGCTGGAGGGTGTGGAGGTCGGCAGCCGCTACGACCCGATGCTCGCCAAGGTCATCGCCCACGGCCCGGACCGCGCCACCGCACTGCGCCGGCTGCGGGCCGCGCTGGCGCAGACCGTCACCCTCGGAGTGACCACCAACGCCGGTTTCCTGCGGCGGCTGCTGGCCCACCCGGACGTGGTCTCCGGCGAGCTGGACACCGGGCTGGTGGAGCGGGAGGTGGCCGGGCTGGTCGACGGCGGCGTACCCGAGGAGGTGTATGCGGCGGCCGCGGCGGTGCGGCAGGCGGCCCTGGAACCGGCGGTGGCCGACGGCGGCTGGCGCGATCCGTTCGCCGCACCCAGCGGCTTCCGCCTCGGCGGGGAGCCCGCCCCGGTCCGCCACTGGCTGCGGGTGCCCGGCCATGACCCGGTGCCCTGGGACGTACGGCCGGGCGCCGAGGGCGGCCAGGTCGGGCCGGGACACGTACGCGTCACCGTGGACGGGGTCGTGCACACCTTCCACCGCAGCGGCGACTGGCTCGGCCGGGACGGCGACTCCTGGCAGGTGACCGATCACGACCCGGTGGCGGCGGCGCTGCGCGGCGCCGCCGGGGTGCACGGGGCGGAGACCCTGGCCGCCCCGATGCCCGGCACCGTCACCGTCGTCAAGGTCGCGGTCGGCGACGAGGTGGCCGCCGGGCAGGGCCTGCTGGTGGTGGAGGCGATGAAGATGGAGCACGTGATCTCCGCGCCGCACGCCGGCACGGTCGCCGAACTGGACGTCACCGCGGGCACCACCGTCGCCATGGACCAGATCCTGGCGGTGATCGCCCCGCACGAGAGCCCCGGGCAGTCCGCGGCGGCGTCCGCGGGCGCTCCCGGGAGCGAGCAGGAGGGCACGTCATGACCGCAGCAGGACTGCCGATGGAGATCGGGGCGGAGGGGCTGCCCGCCCGCGTACGGATCCATGAGGTCGGGGCGCGCGACGGCCTACAGAACGAGCAGACCGTCGTCCCGACGGAGATCAAGGCCGAGTTCATCCACCGGCTCGCCGAGGCCGGTCTGCCGTTCGTCGAGGCCACCAGCTTCGTGCACCCCAAGTGGGTACCCCAACTCGCCGACGCCGAGCAGCTGTTCCCGCAGCTGGCCGACCTCGACCCGGACCGGCTGCCGGTGCTGGTGCCCAACGACCGCGGGCTGGACCGCGCGCTGGCCCTGGGGGCCCGCCGGATCGCGGTCTTCGCCAGCGCCACCGAGTCCTTCGCCAAGGCCAACCTCAACCGCACGGTCGACGAGGCGCTGGCGATGTTCGCACCGGTCGTCGCACGCGCCAAGGACGCCGAGGTGCATGTCCGCGGCTACCTCTCGATGTGCTTCGGCGACCCCTGGGAGGGCCCGGTGCCGCTCGCGCAGACCGTACGGGTGTGCCGGGCGCTGCTCGACATGGGCTGTGACGAACTGAGCCTGGGCGACACCATCGGCGTGGCCACCCCGGGCCACGTCCAGCAGCTGCTCTCCTCCCTCGACGAGGCCGGCGTGCCCACCTCCCGCCTGGGCGTCCACTTCCACGACACCTACGGGCAGGCCCTCGCCAACACCTTCGCCGCGCTCCAGCACGGCGTCACCACCGTCGACGCCTCGGCGGGCGGCCTCGGCGGCTGCCCGTACGCCAAGAGCGCCACCGGCAACCTCGCCACCGAAGACCTCGTGTGGATGCTGCACGGCCTCGGCATCGAGACCGGGGTCGACCTGGACCGGCTGACCGCCACCAGCGGGTGGATGGCCGGCGTACTGGGCCGCCCCAGCCCCTCGCGCACCCTCCGAGCCCTCGCCCCCAAGGAGTGACCCCCATGTCCCTGGACCACCGACTCCCCGATGAGCTGGAAGAACTCCGGCGTACGGTCGAGGCGTTCGCGCATGACGTCGTCGCCCCGAAGATCGGCGAGTACTACGAGCAGCATGCGTTCCCGTACGAGATCGTGCAGGAGATGGGCCGGATGGGCCTGTTCGGCCTGCCGTTCCCCGAGGAGTACGGCGGGATGGGCGGCGACTACCTCGCGCTCGGCATCGCCCTGGAGGAGCTGGCCCGGGTCGACTCCTCGGTGGCCATCACCCTGGAAGCCGGCGTCTCGCTCGGCGCCATGCCGATCTACCACTTCGGCACGGAGGAGCAGAAGCGCGCCTGGCTGCCCAAGCTGTGCAGCGGCAAGATGCTGGGCGCCTTCGGCCTCACCGAGCCGGACGGCGGCTCCGACGCGGGCGCCACGCGGACCACCGCGGTGCGCGACGGCGACAGCTGGGTGATCAATGGCAGCAAGTGCTTCATCACCAACTCCGGTACCGACATCACCGGTCTGGTCACGGTCACCGCGGTCACCGGCCGCAAGGCGGACGGCAGCCCGCTGATCTCCTCGATCATCGTGCCGTCCGGCACCCCGGGCTTCACGGTCGGCGCCCCGTACTCCAAGGTCGGCTGGAACGCCTCCGACACCCGGGAGCTGTCGTTCTCCGACGTACGGGTCCCGGCCGCCAACCTCCTGGGCGAGGAGGGCCGCGGCTACGCCCAGTTCCTGCGCATCCTCGACGAGGGCCGGATCGCCATTGCGGCGCTGGCCACCGGCCTGGCGCAGGGCTGTGTGGACGAGTCGGTGGCCTACGCCAAGGAGCGGGAGGCCTTCGGGCGGCCGATCGGCGCCAACCAGGCGATCCAGTTCAAGCTCGCCGACATGGAGATGCGCGCCCACACCTCCCGGCTGTCCTGGCGTGATGCCGCCTCCCGGCTGGTGCACGGCGAACCCTTCAAGAAGGAGGCCGCGCTCGCCAAGCTCTACTCCTCCGAGATCGCGGTGGACAACGCCCGCGAGGCCACCCAGATCCACGGCGGCTACGGCTTCATGAACGAGTACCCGGTCGCCCGGATGTGGCGGGACTCCAAGATCCTGGAGATCGGCGAGGGCACCAGCGAGGTCCAGCGGATGCTGATCGCACGGGAGTTGGGGGTCTAGATCCCTTAAGGCGCGGCCGAACAGATCCCGTAGGGGGTGCGAGCGCCCCCTACGGGGCCACAACGTGGTGGGCTCGGGTGGTATTCCGGGGCTCACCACGTTGTGGCGCGCACCGTTACGCAGCGGGCCAGGGCACTTCCGGCGAGCGGTAGTAGTGGATGCCCAGCGCGTCCCAGCGGGGGCCCTGGGCGGCCAGCCGCACCTTGTACGTGTCCCAGTCGTGGTGGTCCGCCGGGGACCAGCCGAGCTCCGCGATGCCGGGCAGCCGCGGGAAGGCCATGTACTCGATGTGCGCGGAGGTCGACAGGGTCTCCGACCACAGGGGCGCCTCGACACCCAGAATCGACTCCGCGGGCGCGCCCTTGAGGTAGCGGCCCGGGTCCCACTCGTAGGAGCGCCTGGCGCCGACGTAGCCGGCCCAGGACAGGCCCAGCGGCGTGTCCTTGTCGTACTTCATGTCGAGGTAGGCGCGGTCGGCGGGCGAGAGGATCAGACGGGTGCCGTTCTTCGCCGCGTTCGCGACCTGGGCCTGCTCGTCCGCGCTCGTCTTGTCGTAGCCCCAGTACTGGGCGACGGCGCCCTTCGCCGGGCGGGCGCCGGTCAGCTGGTGCCAGCCGATCGCGGTCTTGCCGTACTTGGCGACCACCGGCTGCACCTTGTCCATGAAGGCCACATAGTCCGCGTGGCTGGTGGAGTGCGCCTCGTCGCCGCCGATGTGGAGGTACGGGCCCGGGGTGAGCGCCGCGATCTCGCGGATGACGTCGTCGATGAAGTCGTAGGTCACCTTCTTCGGCACGCACAGCGAGCTGAAGCCGACGTTGGTGCCGGTGTAGAGGGGCGGCGCCTGGCCGTTGCAGTTGAGCTCGGCGTAGGAGGCCAGCGCGGCGTTGGTGTGGCCCGGCATGTCGATCTCGGGGACGACGGTCAGATAGCGGTCGGCGGCGTAGCGGACGATCTCGCGGTAGTCGTCCTTGGTGTAGTAGCCGCCGGGGCCGCCGCCCACCTGGGTGGAGCCGCCGTAGGTCGCCAGGCGGGGCCAGGATTTGAGGGCGATCCGCCAGCCCTGGTCGTCCGACAGGTGCAGATGCAGCCGGTTGACCTTGTACATCGCGAGCTGGTCGATATAGCGCTTGACCTGCGCGACGGTGAAGAAGTGCCGGGAGACATCGAGCATCGCGCCGCGGTAGCCGTAGCGCGGGGAGTCGGCGATGGTGCCGCCGGCGATCTTCCAGGGGCCCGGCTGCCCGGTGCGCTGCTCGACGGCCGCGGGCAGCAGCTGGCGCAGCGTCTGTACGCCGTGGAAGAGGCCGGCGGGCCGGCCGGCGCTGAGCGTGACCGCACGGCTGCCGGAGGTCAGCCGGTAGCCCTCGGCGCCCAGGCTCTTGGTGCCGCGGCCGCCGAGCCGGAGGACGATGCCGTCGTTGCCGTCCTTGGTGGTCACCGGGAGAGCGAGGCCGGTGGCCGGCCGCAGCAGGTCCGCCAGATAGCCGGCGATCTTCCGGGCCTCGCCGGATCCGCCGGGCACCCGGATCCTGGTGCGGTCACTGATCGTGTACGGGTCGCCTCCGGGCCGCACGGATGCCGGCGCGGGCACGACCCGGTCGAGCGGGGCGGTGGCGGCCTGGGCCTGCGGGGCCGGTACGGCGGCGGTTCCCATCCCCGCCGCCGCGACCAGCAGCAGCGAGAAGAGCATTCTTCGTCGTCTCATCGACGGTCCCTTCGGCGAAGGTCGTGCACGGCATGGAGCGACGGAACGGTGACCATCCGTACCGTGAGCCTCCGATCCGGTCAAGGTGTAGACCACTTTCCGGCCGCCAAACTGAGTACCTGCCCGATTCCGGGCAGATTTCTTGCGAATCTTCGCGCCGCCCCGCAGTATCTACGGGTGCTCGATCGCCGTAACCGCAGCGCAGACGCGCCGCACGAAGACCTGGTGGACCACCTGGTGCGCAGCACACCGCTGCAACGCGGTGAGGCCGCCCGGGTGGTGCTGGATGTGCTGGCGTACTTCGACGAGACGACGGAGGAGTTCGTCCGCCGTCGCCATCGCGAGCTGCAGTCCCAGGGACTGCGCAACGAGGAGATCTTCGAACGGATCCGCCACGAGATGCCGCACCGCGCCGTGGCCCCGCCCGATCTCTCGGCACGCCAGCTGCGCCGCCTCGTCTACGGCTGACGCCCGCACAGCGGGCGCCGGGCACCACAACCGACACAACGTCTTTCTCGGAGGGTCACTGTATGTGCGGGATCGTCGGCTATATCGGCAAACGTGATGTCGCTCCGCTGCTGCTGGAGGGCCTCCAGCGCCTGGAGTACCGCGGCTACGACTCGGCCGGGATCGCCATCCACGCGAGCGGCACCGGCAAGGCCGCGGGCCTGAAGACCGCCAAGGCCAAGGGCCGGGTCCGGGAGCTGGAGTCCCGGCTGCCGAAGCGGTTCGCCGGCACCACCGGCATCGCGCACACCCGCTGGGCCACCCACGGCGCGCCGACCGACGAGAACGCCCACCCGCACCTCGACACCGAGGGCAAGGTCGCGGTCGTCCACAACGGCATCATCGACAACGCCTCCGAGGTGCGCGCCAAGCTCGCCGCCGACGGTGTGGAGTTCGCCTCCGAGACCGACACCGAGGTGCTGGCCCACCTGATCGGCCGCTCCCAGGCCGAGAAGCTGGAGGAGAAGGTCCGCGAGGCGCTGCGGCACATCGAGGGCACCTACGGCATCGCCGTGCTGCACTCCGACTTCCCCGACCGGATCGTGGTCGCCCGCAACGGCTCCCCGGTCGTCCTCGGCATCGGCGAGCACGAGATGTTCGTCTCCTCCGACGTCGCCGCGCTGGTCTCGCACACCCGCCAGGTCGTCACCCTCGACGACGGCGAGATGGCCACCCTCAAGGCCGACGACTACCGCACGTACACCACCGAGGGCTCCCGTACGACGGCGACGCCGGAGACCGTCGAGTACGCGGCCGAGTCGTACGACCTGGGCGGCCACGACACGTACATGCACAAGGAGATCTCCGAGCAGGCCGACGCGGTGGACCGCGCGCTGCGCGGGCGGATCGACGACCGCTTCTCCACCGTGCACCTCGGCGGCCTCAACCTCGACGCCCGCGAGGCGCGCGGGGTGCGCCGGGTGAAGATCCTGGGCTGCGGCACCTCGTACCACGCGGGCCAGATCGGCGCCCAGATGATCGAGGAGCTGGCCCGGATCCCCTCGGACGCCGAGCCGGCCTCCGAGTTCCGCTACCGCAACCCGGTCGTGGACCCCGACACCCTGTACGTGGCGGTCTCCCAGTCCGGTGAGACCTACGACGTGCTGGCGGCCGTCCAGGAGCTCAAGCGCAAGGGCGCGCGGGTGCTGGGCCTGGTCAACGTGGTCGGCTCGGCGATCGCCCGGGAGACCGACGGCGGCATCTACGTCCACGCAGGACCCGAGGTCTGCGTGGTCTCCACCAAGTGCTTCACCAACATGGTGGTCTCCTTCGCGCTGCTCGCCCTGCACCTGGGCCGGATCCGTGATCTGTCCGTCGCGGACGGCAAGCGGATCATCGAGGGCCTGCGCAAGCTGCCCGGCCAGATCGACGAGATCCTCAAGGGCGAGGCCGAGGTCAAGAAGCTCGCGGCCCAGTACGCGGACGCCAAGTCGATGATGTTCATCGGCCGGGTGCGCGGCTACCCGGTGGCGCGTGAGGCCTCGCTGAAGCTCAAGGAGGTCTCGTACATCCACGCCGAGGCCTACCCGGCCTCCGAGCTCAAGCACGGCCCGCTGGCGCTCATCGAGCCCGCGATGCCGACCGTGGCGATCGTCCCGGACGACGACCTGCTGGAGAAGAACCGCGCCGCCCTGGAGGAGATCAAGGCCCGCAGCGGCCGCATCCTGGCCGTCGCGCACCAGGAGCAGGAGAAGGCCGACCACACCATCGTCGTGCCGAAGAACGAGCCCGAGCTGGACCCGATCCTGATGGGCATTCCGCTCCAACTGCTCGCCTACCACACGGCATTGGCCCTGGGCCGGGACATCGACAAGCCCCGCAACCTCGCCAAGTCCGTCACGGTGGAGTAGGCACCACAGGGCCGTCCCCTGGAGGCGGCGGCTGCTCCGCGCGTGCCACCTACGCGCGGAGCCGCCGCCTCCCCTGTGCCGGCGTCGCCCGTACGCCGGCGGGATGCCGCCGCCCCGGGAACCGTCACTTCCCGGCCGGCAGCACGCAGTTGCCGTGCGCGCGGCCGCCGGGCCCGTGACGCGGCGCGCCCACGTAACCGCTCTTTACCCGTCACCCGCACACAATTCACCTCCGCAGACCGGCGGAGATGGCGTAGGTGACTGCGCACACCCTTCATGACGCACCCTCAACTGTGCGCAAACCGGGGAGGAGTGGAGCGAAGGGGGCGAACCGGAAGATCAGGGAATGACGATGACCGGACGCTGCGCCCGGCGGGCCAGCCGTCCGGCGACCGAGCCGAAGATCCGGCCGACGATGCCCTGTGTGGAGCCGACCACGATGGCGTCGGCCTCGTACTCCCGCCCGACCTCCTCCAGCTCGTGGCAGATGTCACCGCCGCGCTCGACGAGGATCCAGGGGACCTCGCTGAGGTGGTCGGCGCAGGCCAGCTCCAGACCGAGCACTTCGGTGCGGTGATCCGGCACATCCACGAAGACCGGGGGCTCACAGCCCGCCCAGACGGTCGTCGGCAACCGGTTGGCCACATGGACGATGATCAATCCGGCGCTGTGGCGCCGGGCGATACCGATTGCATACGCCAACGCTCGCTCGCTCGACATGGAGCCGTCGAAGCCGACCACGACGCCGTGCCGGAACGCGGGGTCGCAGGAGTGTCGGGTCTCTTCCGCCGCTTCGAGGTCCGCCATCGGATCGGCGACCTGCTTGCGGTCCGCGGGTTCGGGGATTTCGTGACCGGCCATTGGTGTCTCGGCGAGGACGTCCTCTTGCGGAGGGGCGAACGGGGAACGGCGATTGACTTGATCCGGCAGTTGACTGAGCTGGCTCGCTCGCGGTGCGGGAGCCATAGTTCAATGAGGAACAATACGACCGGGAATCATCTTCCCAACCTGATACCCCAAGAGTACGGCGCCACTCCCCCGGTGCCCAGAGCCCGCCGCGGGCGCCGGGCGCCCGTGCGAGGTGGGTGGGGGCCTCGAACGTTCCCCGGAGCATGCCGGAGCGTGGCGCGGATGGCAATGCCCCGTCCTGCCCCCGTACGTACCCCTCGCGGTGACCCGTGATCGTCGGCGGCGTTGTAGTAGCAGCCCGTCCGAGGGGAGCGCGAGGTGCCGTTGCCGCCCGACAGATCACCCGACCCAGTGAGCGACGTCGTGCGCTGGGGCGCGTTCAGCTGCGCCCTGGTGCCCGTCGTACTGATCATCAGCGGCGCCTCGTGGATCGGCGCGGCCGGCACCGCCGCCGGTCTCGCCGCGGTGACCTGCGCCTGCCGCGCACTGCTGCGGCATTCCGAACGGACCGCCGCACGGATCCGCACCCGTGCCCTGCGACGACACCGGGACAGAAGCGGATATTCGGTACCGTCGGCGCACGGGGGCGGACGCCATTCCGACCGGCGTACGCCGGTCGATTGAGGCCCCCGCAAGTCTGCGCGCGACCGTTTTCAGCCAACTTCCGGCCTGAGTCGGCACCTTACCCCTGACCCCCCTCAACCCTGGTGTGAGCAGGGCGGAAAGGACCGCTGGGCATGGTTGTGCCCTACTGCGAACGGGCAGAGCCGAGACGCGTACTTCCCATGTAGGCCCGACGAGTGGAACGCTTCGTGATCGAATGCTTCGCGCCAAGTTGCCATATCGACATACCAGTGGGTGGTGAACTTGGCACTCCATCCTCACGGAACACAGTAGATTCGATCTTGGTAGTGACGGCGGGGGAACTGTGCAGGACCGAGAGGGCGAGACGACCGAGGGGGGCTTAAGTGCCATGAGCCAGGACTCCGCTGCCGTACCAGATGCCGCACGCAAGCTCGCCGCCCGACGACGCCGCGAAATAGTCGCGGTGCTCCTCTTCAGCGGCGGACCTATTTTCGAGAGCTCCATTCCGCTCTCGGTCTTCGGCATCGACCGCCAGGACGCAGGCGTCCCGCGGTACCGGCTACTTGTGTGCGCGGGCGAAGATGCGCCTTTGCGCACGACCGGGGGGCTCGAACTGTCAGCCCCCTACGGGCTGGAGGCGATCTCCCGTGCCGGGACGGTCGTCGTACCGGCCTGGCGATCCATCACCCAGGCCCCGCCGCCTGCCGCGCTCGACGCACTGCGCCGCGCGCATGAAGAAGGGGCCAGAATCGTCGGGCTGTGCACGGGGGCGTTCGTCCTCGCCGCGGCCGGACTGCTCGACGGCCGGCCGGCCACGACCCACTGGATGTACGCGCCGACGCTCGCCAAGCGTTATCCGTCCGTCCATGTGGACCCCCGCGAGCTCTTCGTCGACGACGGCGATGTGCTCACCTCCGCGGGGACGGCGGCCGGTATCGATCTTTGTCTGCACATCGTGCGTACCGACCACGGCGCGGACGCCGCGAACGCGCTGGCCCGCCGGCTCGTCGTACCGCCCCGCCGGACCGCCTCCGACCTGGGACACCAGCGCTACCTGGACAGGTCATTACCAGAGGAGATCGGCGCCGACCCGCTCGCCGAGGTCGTCGCCTGGGCGCTGGAGCACCTCCACGAGCAGTTCGACGTGGAGACGCTGGCCGCCCGTGCCTATATGAGCCGGCGCACCTTCGACCGGCGCTTCCGCTCCCTCACCGGGAGCGCTCCGCTGCAATGGCTGATCACCCAGCGGGTGCTACAGGCCCAGCGGCTGCTGGAGACCTCCGACTATTCGGTCGACGAGGTCGCCGGACGCTGCGGGTTCCGTTCGCCGGTCGCCCTGCGCGGCCACTTCCGGCGGCAGCTGGGCGCCTCGCCCGCCGCCTACCGCGCGGCCTACCGCGCCCGCCGGCCGCAGAACGGGGCTTCCGAGCCCTCGCTCAGACCGGAGCGGGGCGAGCGGGCCGAGCGGCCGGAGCGCGAGCGGGCGGCGCTGGGGGCGGGCGGTGCGGAGCGGTTCTCCGCCGCCGCACTGGCCGGACACGGTCTGGCGACCGCCGAATCGGGCGATCCGGGCAAACCACAGTCGGATGTCTACGCCTCCCGACTGCCGGACACCCCGGTCGGCCGGGCTGCGGGGCGCCCCGTACTGCCCGGTCAGCGCGAGCGCCCCGTAGGGTGAGATGTATGAACGATCGCATGGTGTGGATCGACTGCGAGATGACCGGACTCTCGCTGGCGAATGACGCGCTCATCGAGGTGGCCGCACTGGTCACCGACTCGGAGCTGAATGTGCTGGGCGACGGGGTGGATGTGGTGATCCGCCCCCCGGCCGAGGCACTCGGCACCATGCCGGAGGTGGTGCGCCAGATGCACACCGCCTCCGGGCTGCTGGCGGAGCTGGACGGCGGTACGACGCTGGAGGCGGCCGAGGCGCAGGTGCTCGCTTATATCAAGCAGCATGTGCCGGAGCCGGGGAAGGCGCCGCTGTGCGGCAATTCCGTCGGCACCGATCGCGGCTTCCTGCTGCGCGACATGCCGACGCTCGAGAGCTACCTCCACTACCGGATCGTCGATGTCTCGTCCGTGAAGGAACTGGCCCGGCGCTGGTACCCGCGGGCCTACTTCAACAGTCCGGACAAGAACGGCAACCACCGGGCGCTGGCGGACATCCGCGAATCCATCGCGGAGCTCCGCTACTACCGGGAGGCGGTCTTCGTACCGCAGCCCGGACCCGACTCGGAGACCGCGAAGGCGATCGCCGCCAAGCACGTCCTGCCGGCCGAGCCCCCGGCCCAGCCGGCCGCACAGCCGTCCACGCCGCAGTCCGCCGCGTCGTCGTGACACACCCGGTGCTGTCTTTCGGGTCACTGCCCGACCAGCCGTGACCCGAAAGACACGCCCGCGCCCCGCAGGCAGGAAACCTGGGCGCGAGCACCCCTCCGGACCCTGTACACTTTTTCTCAGCCGGTGGGGAAAAAGAACCACACAGCACCGGTCATGGTGGGTATAGCTCAGCTGGTAGAGCACCTGGTTGTGGTCCAGGATGTCGCGGGTTCAAGTCCCGTTACTCACCCCACTTCAAGGCCCCCGACCTCAGGTCGGGGGCCTTGAACGTTTCCGGCGTCGAACTCGCCCGGGACTCCGGGCGGCTCAGTAGCCGACGGTGAAGCGCTCGCCGAGGTGCCGGGGGTGCTCGATCTCGTCGAGGACGGCGACGGCGTAGTCCTCGGTGGAGATCCGGCTGGCACCGTCCGCATCGGTGATCAGCTCGTCGGTGGCGGTGCGGTAGCTGCCGGTGCGCTCGCCGGGCTCGATGGTGGCGGCCGGGCTGAGGTTGGTCCAGCGCACATCGGAGACGGAGCGGTAGAAGTCCAGCGCGTCGCCGTGCGCGTGCATGATCTGGAGCAGGAACTCGGGCAGGCCCTCGGCGTCCCAGACCTGCTTGCCGTCGGGCGTACGGAGTGAGCCGGCCCCGCCGACCGCGATCAGCCGGGGCGCCGCGTCGCCGAGGGTGCGCAGACCGGCGACCAGGGACTCGGCGGCGGGCTTGACGGTGGCGATATGGCCCGGACCGTCGCCGCCGCCGACCGCGCTGACCAGGACGTCCTTGTCCTTGGCCGCGGCGGCGACGGAGGCCGGGTCGAGGATGTCGCCGGTGGTCACGGTCAGGTTCGGATGGGTCGTGGTGATCTTCGCGGGGTCCCGGACGACCGCGGTGACCTGGTGACCGCGCTCCAGGGCCTCGGCCAGGATGCGGCTTCCGATGCTGCCGTTGGCCCCGAAGAGAGCGAGCGTGGACATGGTGGATCTCCCAGCTGTTCGATGTGTCCGTGGTCGGCGTGTCCGGGTCCGCGGACTTCCGTTTTCCGTCAGCGGTCACGCTGATGTCTTCTACGCTAGGGGCGGTAGCGGGACATTCCGGGGTAGCGAGGGGACCAGCGATGGTCAAAAAGCGACACGAGGGTGGGGAGCCCGTTCCGGAGATCCGGGAGGTGGCGTTCTCCGCGCCGGCCGGGCGGCCCGCGAGCGTGGAGGTGATGACGCTCGCCGAGCTGCGCGAGCGCGCGGACGCCTGTCAGCTGTCCACCCCGCACCGCCCCGGCTTCCACCATCTGCTGCTCCTGGACCGCGGCCGGCTGGTGCACAGCGTCGACTTCCGCGAGCACGTACTGGAACCGGGCGATCTGCTGTGGGCGCGCCCCGGGCAGGTCCAGCACTTCGGCGATCTGACGGGCGCGGAGGGGCGGCTGGTGCTCTTCGAGGCCGGCTTCCTGGACCCGGCGACCGCGGCCGCGGCCCGGATCGAGGACTGGTACGGACCGCCCGTCACGCATCCGGAGGGCGCGGCGGCGCGGCGGCTGGACGAGGCGCTGCGCCAGCTGCACCAGGAGTTCGGGGCGCTGGGCGGACTGCCGCTGGAGATACATCTGGAGGTGCTGCGGCATCTGCTGGCCGTACTGGTGCTGCGGGCCGCCCACCCGGGCGGGCCGGCGGGCGACGGAGCGGGCGGCTGCGAGGCGAGCGCGACGTATCTGCGCTTCCGGGACGCGGTGGAGCGGGACTTCACCCGCAGCCGCCGGGTCGCCGACTACGCCCGCGCACTGGGCTATGCGCCGCGCACCCTCTCCCGGGCCACCGAGGCCCATGCGGGGGTCGGGGCCAAGGAGTTCATCGACCGCCGGGTGGTGCTGGAGGCCAAACGGCTGCTGGCGCACGGTGACCGGTCCGCGGCCCGGATCGCGGACCGGCTGGGCTTCGCCGACGCCACCAACTTCAGCAAGTTCTTCCAGCGCCGGACCGGCAGCACACCGATCGCCTTCCGGGCCGCGGTACGGGGCGGGGCGCAGCGGGTGGGGGGAAGGCCGCTGCGCCCCGCGCGGGGGGACGGGGGTCCGGTACGGCGGTAACCGGACCCCCGGTGGGGGTCAGCCGGTGTAGGCGCCGAACGCCTTGGTGAAGTCGAGCGGGCCCTGCTCGATGGAACTGCAGGTCGGCTGGGCGGAGTTGCCGGCGCCGCCGGGGCAGGCCTTGTCGCGGGTGGAGGACCACATCGACAGCCAGCCCAGGTGCTTGGCCTTGGCGAACTTCACCAGCTGGGCGGCGTCGTCGGCCTTGAACACCTCGCTCTGGACGTCGTTGACGCCGATCATCGGGGTCACCGCCACGGCCTTCCAGGCGGCCGCGTCGCTCAGCCGGAGCGCCTTCTTGATCTGGCCCTGGGTGGCGGTGGCGGCCTGGGTGGCGTAGGTGCCCATGTCGCCGCTGTAGGAGGGGCCGTAGTCCATCGCCATGATGTTCACGGCGGAGACCTTGACGCCGTTCTTCTTGGCGTCGGCGACCAGGTTCACCCCGTCCTGGGTCAGGCCCTCGGGCATGACCGGCAGGGTGAAGGAGACGTCCAGGCCGGGGTGGGACTTCTGGAGCTGGGTGATGGCCTGGGCGCGGCGGGTGTTGGCGGCGGTGTCGGGCAGTGCGCCGCCCTCGATGTCGAAGTCGACCTTGGTGAGCTTGAACTGGTCGATGACCTTGCCGTACGCGGCGGCGAGCGCGTCCGCGCTGTTGCAGACCAGGCCGAGTTCGGAGCCGTTGGCGCCGCCGAAGGAGACCCGGACGTCGCCGCCGGCCTTGCGCAGGGCGGGGATCTGCTTGGCCACCGGGTTGTCGCCGAGCTCGGCCGAGCCGCCCCACTTGGGAGTGCAGCCGCCGCCGGAGGTGATGAACGCCAGGTTGAAGTTCTTCACGCCGGTCTTCTTGGCGGTGTCGGCCAGGTCGTAGGCGGGGCTGAGGGAGGTGTCGACGTACGGGGCGAAGCCGGCCGCGGCCTTCGGGGCGGCGGCGCCGCCGGTCTGCGGAGCGTTGCCGGCCATCGCGGCTCCGGCGACGGCGAAGGCGCCGCCGGCCGCGGCCACGACGGCCGCACCGGTCACGATCAGCTGGGTGGTGCGGCTCTTGCGCCGTCGGTATGCCGAGGAACTCATCTCGTGCCTGCCTGTCGTCTGCGTGGGGGGTGGCTGGGGTGCACCGTGGTGCGTCCCGCACGCTAGCGGCTACGAAACGGACAAATGCCCGGATCCGTACGGCAGTTGGCGGAATTATGCCGCCCTTAAGGAAGCGGAAGGGGGTGGTTAAGACCTCCGGCCTATGCCGCGTGCGCGGTCGCTCAGGTGCCGGTGCGGGCGGCCCGCCGCCGGCTGCCGAGGGTGCGGCGCAGCCGGTGGCCGCGGCGGCCCCCGTGCCGCTCGCGCCGGTCGTTCAGCGCCAGCCAGACCCGTACCTCGGTGCCGCCGAGGACCGAGCGGCCGAGGCGCACATCGCCGCCGGTCGATTCGGCCAGCCGCCGCACGATGTCCAGGCCGAGGCCGGTGGAGCCCTCCCCGCCGTCGCCGTGGCCGCGGCGCAGCGCCGCGTCCGGGTCGGCGATGCCCGGCCCGGCGTCCGAGACCAGCACGATGACGGCCTCTTCGGCGTTGTGCACGTCGACCGCGAAGGCGGTGCCCTCGGGGGTGTGCCGGAAGACATTGCCGAGCATCGCGTCCAGCGCGGCGGCGAGGTCGGGGCGGGCGACCGGGATGCGTACCGGCCGGTCCGCGCCGGCGATGCGTACGGTGCGGCCCTCGTCCTCCGCGAGCGCGGACCAGAAGGCCATCCGCTCGCGGATCACCTCGGCGGCGTCACAGCCGGCCGCTGCGGCCGCCGGCTGGGTCTGGGCCTTCTGCTCGCGGGCGGTGCGGATGATCTGGTCGACCTCGCGCTCCAGTTGGGCGACGGCGGCCCGGGTCTGGTCGGCGGCCGGGCTGTCGCCGAGCGAGGCGGTGTTGAGCCGGAGCACGGTCAGCGGGGTGCGCAGCCGGTGCGAGAGGTCGGCGGCCAGTTCGCGTTCGTTGGCGAGCAGTTGGACGACCTGGTCGGCCATCGCGTTGAAGGCGCTGGCGGCCAGCCGCAGTTCCTTGGGGCCGTCCTCCGGGACGCGTACGCCGAGCTTGCCCCGGCCGAGGTCGTGGGCGGCGCCGGCCAGCCGCTCGGCGGGCCGCACCATCCGGGTGCCGAGCCGGTCGGCGACGGCGACCGAGCCGATGACCAGGGCGAGTCCGACGCCGGCCAGCACCACCCAGGAGGTGGTGACGCCGTTGGTGAGCGCGGCGTCCGGGACGAAGACCTCGACGACCGCGATACCGGAGGCCACGGCGGTCGGCTGGAGGAGCACCGAGCCACCGCGGACCGGCGAGATGGAGGCCCGGCCGAGTCTGACCGCGGCCGCCACCTCTGCCGGTGCGGCACGCCGGGCGCCGATCTCGGCGGGCCTGCCGTTCTTGCCGTTCGCCGGGACGTGGACGCCGATCCGGCCGCCGGGGCCGGTCTCGGCGCTGGCGACGGCCCGCTCCAGCTGGGTGCGGTCGGTGGTGATGGCGAGGACCGGGCCGATGGTGGCGGCCTGCCGTTCGGCGCTGCCGTAGGCGCGGTCGCGGGCGAGTTCCTTGACGACGAGTCCGAGAGGGATGGCGAAGGCGACCACGACCATCGTGGTGACCGCCAGCGCCACCTTGACCAGGGCCCATCTCACGGCGTCCCGTCCTTCGCTGCTCCGCCCCGGCTCACCGCGGTGGCTCCAGCTTCACGCCGACACCGCGCAGGGTGTGCAAGTACCGGGGCTGCGCAGCGGTTTCGCCCAGTTTGCGGCGCAGCCAGGACAGATGGACGTCGATGGTCTGGTCGTCGCCGTAGGACTGCTGCCAGACCTCGGCCAGCAGCTCCTTGCGCGGGACGACGACGCCGGGGCGCCCGGCGAGGAAGGCCAGCAGGTCGAACTCCCGGCGGGTCAGGTCGAGTTCCACACCGTCCAGTTCGGCCTGGCGGCGCAGCGGGTCGATGGACAGCCCGCCGACCTGGATCACCCGTGAGGGCGGTTCCGCACCCGCCGTGCCGGCCCGGGAGCGGCGCAGTACGGCCGCCATACGGGCCGACAGATGCTCGACGGAGAACGGCTTGGTGAGGTAGTCGTCGGCGCCGTCGTTCAACAGCCGTACGATCTCGGACTCGTCGTCCCGGGCTGTGGCGATGATCACGGGGACGTCGGTGATCCCGCGCAGCATCTTCAGCGCCTCGCCGCCGTCCAGATCGGGCAGCCCGAGGTCGAGGATGACGACGTCGAAGCCGACGTGCGCGACCTCGCGCAGCGCCTCCAGGGCGGTTCCGACGCTGCGTACCGTATGGGCGGCCTCGGTCAGATGCCGGATGAGGGCCGAGCGTACGAACTGGTCGTCCTCGACCACGAGCACACGTGCCATGGGCCGCACCGTACGCCATTCGGGTCAGCCGCTCTGTCCGGAAGGGGCGGCGGAGCGCGGCGGTCCGCCGCGGCGGACGGGCTGCAACGGGGCGCGCCGGTGGTGCAGTATGAGCCAGATGCAACGAGGACTGGTTCACGCGGCGGCCTGGACGCTGGCGACCGGCGCCGCGGTCACCCTGTCGTGGTTCGGTGTGCACACCGTGCTGTCCGGGACGGCGTACGACGCACCGCGCGCGCTGCCCCTCTCGGAGCGGGTGGCCTCCTCGGGGGCGCGGGCGGACGGCGGCGCCACCCCGCGGGTCTCCTCAACGCACCGTCCCAGACCGTCCACTTCGGCCGGCCGGAGCCCGTCCCCCGACGCCGGCAGGCCCACCGGACCTGCCGCGCCGTCACAGACCGGCAGCGCCTCCTCCTACCCCCCGGCCGGCTCCCTGCCAGGCGGCTCCGCGGCGGGCTCCGGCGGCGAGGTCAAGAGCTACTCCACGTCCGGCGGCCGGGTCGTCTTCGACATGGACGGCTCCTCTGCCGAGTTGGTGTCGGCGACGCCCAACTCGGGCTGGGAGATGCAGGTGTGGAAGCAGGAGCAGTGGATCCGGGTCGACTTCACGGGCGGCAGCGGGCATGTCTCGGTGTTCTGCACCTGGAACGGGCATCCGCCGATGGTGCAGACGAGCCACCACACGACATGACGGGCCGCCGGCCCGCGCTCAGTCGAAGGCCTTGGCCGGCGGGGCCGGGGACGCCACCGCGGTGGCGTCGGTCACCGGCGGGGCGCCGGCGGTGAAGTCCAGCAGCGCACGGCCGTGCTCAACCCGCCCTGCCTGCGGGTCGGTTGCCGCCCGCCGGGTCAGTTCGGCGAGCGGCAGCTGCGCGTCGGAGGCGAGCAGGACCGCGTTGCCGAAGCGTTTGCCGCGCAGTACGGCCGGGTCGGCGGTGACGCAGAGCTCGGGGAAGACCGTACGTACGGTGGCGAGCTGGCCGCGCAGAAAGCTCAGCGGCGCCGCACTGCGCGCCGCCCCGGCCCCCCGTGCGCTCCCGGGCCCGTCGGTGAGGTTGGCCGCGTACCGGCCACCGGGCCGCAGCGCCCGGCGGACCTCCGCGATGAATTCGGTGCTGGTCAGATGCGCGGGGGTGCGCGCACCGTCGAAGACATCGGCGATGACCAGGTCGGCCCAGCCGTCCGGGATCTTCGCCAGGCCCGCGCGGGCGTCGCCGCCGCGCACCCGGATCCGCCAGCCGCTGTCCAGCGGCAGCTGCCGGCGCACGAACTGCACCAGCGGCGCGTCGATCTCCACGACCTGCTGGGTGGACCGGGGCCGGGTCGCGGCGATGTAGCGGGCGAGGGTCAGTGCGCCGCCGCCCAGATGGACGACGCGCAGCGGTTTGCCGGGCGGGCCGGCGAGGTCGGCGATGTGCCCGAGCCTGCGCTGGTAGGAGAAGTCGAGGAAGGCCGGGTCGTCCAGGTCCACATGGGACTGCGGGGCACCGTCCAGCAGCAGCGTCCAGCCGCGCGGCCGGTCCCGGTCGGGCCGCAGCTCCGCGAGCCCGCCGTCCACCGTCTCGGTGACGGACTCCGCTCCGCCACGCCCGCGCCTGCTCTTCGCCATGCCCTCCAGTATGACCGGTACCCGGAGGGCCGTATCCGCAGGTCAGGGCGGGATGGCCGGGAGGGCGCGGGGCCGTGCCGGCGGAGGGGGCAGGCGGTCGGCGGGGCCGCGACACAGTGGCGGACCACCACGACCGAGGTCAGGGTGGTCCGCCAACTGCATGTCATGACCCGTGCCGGACCGGGGGTGATCCGGGCCGGCTGTCGGGTCACCTGTTGATGCAGACGTTCCCGAACGCCGGGTTCAACGCCGCGACGAGGTTGAGGCTGTTGCCGCAGATGTTGATCGGGATGTTGATCGGGACCTGAATGTTGTTCCCGCTCAGGATGCCCGGGGAGCCTGCCACGAAGCCGGCAGCGTTGGCGCCGCCACGGTGGTACTGGCCGTTGTAGTGGCCGTGGTCGTGGTCGTGGTGGTGGCCGCGACCCCCGTGGTGACCGTCGCCGCTGGCAGATGCGATGCCTGCGCCGCTGACCACCAGGGCACAGCTGGCCGTAGCCACCGCTGCGGTCTTAACAAACCGCTTCATCCCATTCTCCTTTCAGTTCGCGAATGGGGCACCCGGTCACAACGAGCGAAATGCGTCAGAGATGCGGGCGTTCCCCCTTGCGCAAAATGCTTAGCCCTTCTGCCGGTTATCATTACCGCTTTTGGCAGTACATCACCCGGTCGCCGGATACCGGCATTCCGCCATTCGGGAGCCCCGGCCAGGGCCCGGCGTGCCTGTCCCGGTTTCCGACATGATTTCTGTCAGAGTGCTCTCCTGTTTGACTGATAGAAGGCGGAGAGGAAGACATGCGGAAGTCGATGCACCGCACCGGGCGCGGCGTCGTTTGCGCGCTGGCGTCCCTGGCATTGCCGGCCGCCCTGACTCCGGCGACCGCCGCTCCGGCTCCCGGGGAATCCGCACGTATTCCTTTCACCGAACGCTTTCATGTGACCCAGCACGGCGGTCTCGCCCGCGCCGCCAACTCCGCCCTCACCTGCGGCCGGACGGAGCGCCGCGCGGCCGCCGGCTGTGCGGCGCTCCAGCAGGACGGCGCCGGCGCCCACGGCCATTACCGGACGGCGTACATCGACATCGACTCCGACCGGCGCACCGACAACTCCAGCCGGGCCGAGCTGCGCCTCCCGGCCGGCTCCCGGATCAGCTACGCCCGGCTGTACTGGGGCGGCAGCCGGCCGGCGGGTGCACACCCGCCGGGCAGGGGCAGCGGCCGGGTGCTGCTCGCCGGGCCCGGCGGCCGGTACAAGAAGGTGCACGCCGACACCGTGACCGGCCACCGCACCGCCTCCGCCACCGACGCCTTCCAGGCCTCCGCGGACGTCACCGAGCTGGTGCGCAGAAGCGGCCCCGGCGCCTACACCGTGGCGCAGATCAAAGCGGCCACGGGCCGTTCCAGGACCGGGGCCTGGGGCGGCTGGACGCTGGTCGCGGCGTACGAGAACGACAGACTGCCGCTGCGCCGGCTCGCGCTGTGGGACGGCTTCGAGCAGCTGGGCGGCAACCGCCGGGCTCTTTCGGTACGGCTCAGGGAGCTGCGCATCCCGGCGAATTCAACCGGCCGGGCAGGTGTGGTGGGGTATGACGGCGGCCGCGGCAGCGGAAATGACCGGCTCTCCGTCCGGGCCGGCCGGAATCACCCGTTCGCACTGCACAACGCCGCCAATCCGGTGCACGACGTCATGAACTCGACCATCACCGAATTCGGCCGGGAGTCCGCCCGGAAGCCCGCCTACCGCAATACCGCCGGAATCGATTCCGATGTATTCGACCTGACGCCCGCACTGCGTTCAGGCGCCGAACGGCTCACTTTCCGCTTCACCGCCCGCAATCCGGGATATCTGCTCGGCGCGCTCTTCGTACAGGCCGATACCAGGCACTAGCCACCCGCCCCGGGAATTCCCGGAGCCGGACCCGCACCGCGCGGTCGGACCGCGTCCGGCGAGTCCACCAAGAGTCCGCAGAGAGTTCTGTCAGCCCGGAATCAGGGGAGCAGTGCGTGCTGGCACAAGACCTGTCGTCCCACGAGCGGCCCACGGTGCTCCATGTCTGCCGGCCCGTCGACGGCGGGGTGGCCCGGGTCGTCACCGACCTGGTGCGGGCGCAAGTGGCGGCGGGGGTGCGGGCCGTGGTGGCCGCGCCGGGCCACGGCGGGCTGCACCGGGACGCCGCCGCGGCCGGCGCCCGGGCGGTCTGCTGGCCGGCCCGCCGCACACCGTGCCCCGCACCGGCCGGTGAGACGGGGCGGCTGGCCCGGCTCTTCCGGCGGCTGCGCCCGGACCTCGTCCACACCCACGGCGCCAGGGCCGGACTCGCCGCCCGGCTCGCCGTACGCGGCCGGATCCCCACCGTCCACCAGCCGCACGGCTGGCCCTTCGAGCCGGCCGGCGGTACGGCGGCGCGGCTGGTGGCCGGCTGGGAGCGGTACGCCGCGCGCTGGGCGGACCGGGTGCTGTGTGCCAGCGAGCAGGAGCGGCTGCGGGGAGCCGAAGCGGGGGTGGCGGCCCGTTGGGCGGTGCTCCGCAACGGTGTGGACCTGGACCGCTGCTCGCCCGCGTACAGCGATGACGCCGCCCGGCGCGCGCTGCGCGGTGCGCTGCCCACGCTCGGCGGACTGCCGGCGCACGCGCCACTGGTGGTCTGTGTGGGCCGGCTGTGCGCGCACAACGGCCAGCGCTCGCTGCTGCGGGCCTGGCCCGCGGTGCTCACCGCCGTCCCGGAGGCCCGGCTGGTGCTGGTCGGGGACGGCCCGGACCGGGAACTGCTGTCTGCGGCCGCACCGCCGGGCGTGCGCCTCGCCGGCGCGGCCGAGGACGTCGTGCCCTGGTACCGGGCGGCCGACCTGGTCGTGCTGCCGTCCCGTGGGGCGGGCATGGCGCCGCCCCCTCTGGAGGCCATGGCCTGCGGCCGCCCCGTGGTCGTCACCGATGTCGGCGGGGCCCGGGAGAGCCTGCCGCCCGGCGCGGCGCCGCACTGTCTGGTGCCGCCCGCCGACCCGGCCGCCCTGGCACAGGCCGTACGCACCCTGCTGACCCGCCCTCAGCTGCGGACGGAGCTGGGCCGGCGGGCCCTGGCGCACACCCGGGCAACGGCCGATGTACGGCGCACCGCGGCCGCGGTCGTGGAGCTCTACCGCGAACTGCTCGGTGTGCCGTGCCCCGAGGCCAGGGGGCGGATCACCCGATGACGACGGAGCGCGCGGACGCGCCCCACTCCGCCCGGGTCCGGCCCCCGTCGGCGGGCCCCCCGCCCCCGGCCGCCGCGGTCCACCCGCCGCGCGGGCCGGCCGGCGAGACCCTGCTGCCCCGGGCCGGCCGCGGCGCCCGGTGGCGGACCGTCGCCCCGCTGACGGCCGTCGACGCTCTGGCCACCGGGGGCGCCGGGCTCCTCCTCGGGCCCGGTACGCCGCCGGCACTGCTCGGCGCCATGGTGGCGGCGCTGCTGCTCCTGCACGCCCGGGCCGGGCTCTACCGCCCCGGCCCGGCCCCGACCGCGCTGGGCGATCTGCCGGCGCTGCTGGGCCGGTCCGCCGTCTGCTGGTGCGCGGCGGGCGCCCTGCTGCCCGCCGTACGCCCTGGTCAGGCGCTGCCGCCGGCCCTGCTGGTGTGCGCGGTGGCGGCCCACACCGTGCTGCTGTGCGGGGTCCGGTCCACGGTCTACCGGGCGCGCCGCAACCTAGCCCGCCGCCGGCCGCGCGCCACGCTGATCGTCGGCACCGACCCGGCGGCCTGCCAGCTGGCCGCCGCGCTCCTGGCCCACCCCGCCTACGGGATGCGGCCGGTGGGCCTGGTCACGCCGGCGTCGATGCTCCCCGGCGCGCCCGAGGTGCCCCCGGCCGGTGCGGCGGGCGCGCTGCCCCGGCTCAGCTCGCCCCAGGACCTCACCCGGGCCGTCATCCGGCACACCGTGCGGGACGCGGTGTTCACCGTGTCGCCGTACGCTGATGCGCACACCGTCGCGCTGCTGCGCCGCTTCATCGACCAGGGCTCGGCGATCTGGCTGGCCGGTGCGGCGGCGGCCCGCGAGGGCAGCCCGCCGCATCCGGACCCCGACCATCTGTGGGGCTTCGCCTGCCGGCGGCTGGACACCGGGCCGCCGCGGCACGGCAGCCGGGCCAAGCGTGTGCTGGACCTCGTGCTGGCCGCGGGCGCACTGGTGGCCGCGGCGCCGCTGCTGCTGGGCTGCGCGCTGGCGGTCCGGATCGCGGACGGGCCCGGTGTGCTCCTCCGTCAGGAACGGACCGGCCGCGGCGGCCGCGGCTTCACGCTGCTGCGGTTCCGCACCCAGCCGGACGGCGGCGGCCCCGGGCCGGCGGTGGCGGACTCCCCCGCGATGAGCCGGACCGGCCGGCTGCTGCGGCGTACCTCGCTGGACGGGCTGCCCCAGCTGTGGAACGTGCTGTGCGGCGACATGAGCCTGGTCGGACCGCGCCCCGAGCGCCCCTTGTTCGTCCAGCGGTGCATCCGGCGCTGTCCGGAGTACGCCGGCCGGCACCGGATGCCGCCGGGCCTCACCGGGCTCGCCCAGGTGCACGCACGGCGCGGCGCCACCTCCCTCGAGGACCGCGCCCGCTTCGACAACCTCTATATCGACAGCTGGTCGCTGTGGCAGGACGTCCGGATCCTGCTGCGCACCGTGGCCTCGCTGTTCCGGCTGGAGGGCAGATGAGTTCCCCTGCCACTACCCCGACCCCAGGAGGCATCAGATGAAGGTTCTGCATGTCATCACGGGCCTCGACATGGGCGGCGCCGAGCAGCAGTTGAGGCTGCTGCTGCGCCGGCTGCCCGCGCAGTGCGAGGTCGTCACCCTGACCGGTCCCGGCCCGGTCGCCGAGGGCATCGAGGCCGACGGCACCCCCGTCACCCACCTCGGTATGACCGGCAACCGCGATCTGACCGCGCTCCCCCGCCTGGCCGGGCTGATCCGCGCCGGCGGCTACGACCTCGTCCACACCCATCTCTACCGGGCCTGTGTCTACGGCCGGATCGCCGCCCGGATGGCGGGGGTGCGGGCCGTCGTCGCCACCGAGCACTCCCTGGGCGACGCGGTGATCGAAGGCCGACGGCTGACCCGCGGTGTCCGTACCCTCTACCGGGCCACCGAGCGGCTGGGCGCGGCGACGGTCGCCGTCTCGGACACCGTCGCCGCCCGGCTGCGCCGCTGGGGCGTGCCCGAGCCGCGGATCCATGTGGTGCCCAACGGCATCGAGGCGCACCGCTTCGGCTTCGACCCGGCCACCCGGGCCCTGGTCCGCACCCGGCTCGGGCTGCCGGTGGACGCCTTCGTGGTCGGCGGCGTCGGCCGGCTGGTGCCCGGTAAGCGGTTCGACGTCCTGGTCCGCGCGGTGACCCAACTCCCCGGCGTACACCTGCTGTTGGCGGGCGAGGGACCGGAGCGGGAGATGCTGCGGCAGATGGCGCAGCAGTTCGGCTCGGGCGACCGCATCCACCTCCTCGGGGTGCGGGACGGCGCGGTCGACGCCGGCGACGGCAGCCGGCCGGACGGCTCCGGGCCCGACATCCCCGGCCTGCTCTCGGCCATCGACGTCTTCGTCTCGCCGTCCCCGGAGGAGGCGTTCGGACTGGCCGTCCTGGAGGCGCTGGCATCCGGGCTGCACGTCCTCTACGGCAGCTGCCCGGCGGTCGACGAACTGCCCGAGGACCAGGCCCCCGGCGCCCGCCACTTCAGCCTCGGCGTCCATGAACTGTCCACCGCACTACGCGAGTTGCAGCGCCAGGGGCCGGGCCGGCTGCCCGTCCCGCCGGTCGTGCGGCGCTATGACATCACCCGCAGCGCCGAGGCACTGATGTCCGTGTACGAGCAGGCGCTCGCCGCCGCCCCCGCCCGCAGGCGCACCCCCGCGCCGATCCCCGCACCCACCGGCCCGGCCGACCCCTCCGGCGTCCTCCCGCTGCCGGACCCGGCCCGGCCGCCCGCCCCGTCCCAGCTCTCCAACAGGTAGCCGGACCGCACCGCCCGATGAGAAAGAGCAGGAACATCCATGTACGACCTCGTGGTGGTGGGCGCCGGCCCCTACGGACTCTCGGTCGCCGCGCATGCGGCCGCGGCCGGTCTGCGGCTGCGGGTCCTGGGCCGGCCGATGGCCTCCTGGCGCGCCCACATGCCCGCCGGCATGCTCCTGAAGTCCGAGCCCGGCTCCACCAGCCTCTCCGCCCCGGGCGGCCGCCACACCCTGGCCGAGTACTGCGCCGCCCATGAACTGACCGCCGACCACGACGTCCCGCTGCCCCTCGACACCTTCACCGCGTACGGCAGATGGTTCGGCGAACGGGCGGTGCCCCGGATCGAGGAGGTCACCGTCACCGCCGTACGCCCGGACGGCGACGGCTTCCAGGTCGAGACGGACACCGACGAGCGGATCGCGACGCGGACCGTTGCGCTCGCCGTCGGCCTGCCGCCGTTCGCCAACCGCCCCTGGCCGCTGCTCGAACTGCCCCCGGAACTCGCCTCGCACAGCATCGACCACCACGATCTGAGCGGCTTCGCCGGCCGCGACGTCACCGTGCTCGGCGCCGGTCAGGGCGCGTTGGAGACCGCGACCCTGCTGGCCGAACAGGGCGCCAGACCGTACGTGGTGGCCCGCGCCGACCGGCTGCGCTGGGACGCCCCGCCGCAGCCGCTCCGACGCGGCCCGCTCCGGGCGCTGGGGGCCCCTCGCTCGGGGCTGGGCACCGGCTGGCCGAACTGGATGTGGTCGCGGGCCCCCTGGGCGGTACGCCGGCTGCCGTCGGCGACCCGGGTGCGGATCGCCGAGACCGCGCTGGGACCGGCCGGCGCCTGGTGGCTCCGGGAGCGCTTCGAGCCGACGGTGCCGGTCCTGCTGGGCCACCGCCTCCGGGCCGCGGTTCCCCATGGCGACGGGGTGCGCCTCCACCTCACCCGTACGGATGGCCACACCGAGACCGTCGGTACCCAGCACGTGGTGGCGGCCACCGGCTTCGTCGCCGATCTCGGACGGCTGCGGCTGCTCCACCCCCGGGTGCGCACCACCCTGCGTACGGTGGGCGGCAGCCGCGCGCCCGAGCTGAACTGGGGCTTCGAATCGTCCTGGCCGGGGCTGTTCTTCGCGGGGCTGCTGACCGCGCCGTCGTACGGTCCCTCGATGCGCTTCGTCCACGGCGCGGAGTTCACCGCGGCGCGGCTGCTGCGCGGCGTACAACGCCGGCTCGGCGACCGGCGCAGCGCCACCACGATCCCCCGCCCGGCGCGGGACAGCACACCGGCCACCCCGCGCCGCCCGGCGGCCCCGTCCGCCCCGGATGCGGCGACCGGCGAACCCGCGCACTAGAGCAACCGACGAACCCGCGCACTATTGGGCCTTACTGGCAGCGGTCGACGGCCTCGATCGTGCGGGCCGCCTCGCCGAGCGCCGCGCGCAGGACGGCCGGGTCGGTGGCCGCGGCGCCCGCGCCCTCCGGGGGGACGAGCCAGCCGGTGCCGGTCGCCGGGGGCTCACCCGTGGCCCCGGCGTCGCACAGCGCGCCCAGCGCGAGACCCCGGCCGGAGGTCTGGGTGCAGGCACTGCCCGGTACGTCCCAGCCGTCCGCCGTGCCCGGGGGCACCAGGAAGCCGAGGGTGTCGCAGGCACCGTCGTGCAGTACGGGACCGACGCCATCGCGCAGCCGCAGGATGTCCACGGCCTCCAGCCCCTGCCGCGCGGGCACCGTGACCAGGTCACAGGGCTGCCCCGGTGCGATCCCGCCGGCCCCGGCGCCCGCCCCGGCCGGGACGCCGCTCGGGGCGACCCCGCCGTGCGCGACCCCGCCGTGCGCGACCTCGCTCGGCACGACCACCCTCTGCCGACCGCCGGCCTGGCCCGCGGACCCGTTGCCGCCCCTGCTCACGCCGGTCTCCCACACGGAGAACCCCTCCTCCTGCACGCCGGACCCTTTACACCGACTTCAACGGTCAGGCATGTCAACAGCTACGGCGGCGTAACGCTGCAAAGGATGGCAGTTCATGGCAGATCGCGCGCGAGATATCCGATTTGTAGCCAAACTGTGCGTATCGGAGTCGTCACAGCCGGTACCGTCGTCCCGCCGCACCGCCAGGAGGCGGCACCGCCACAAGATGGCACGGAGAGGGCACGGAAAGGGCACCGAGAAAGGCAGCCATGACGTCGCCAGCAGCAGGTTCAGCGTCGTCCCGCACCGTACCCGCCCGCCCGAACACCGCTTTCCGACAGCTGCGCGGCCGGCTGTCGCCAGGCGAGTTCGCGGCGGCGGTCCGACGGGCCGCCCGTGAGATCGGTGAGCAGGTCTCGTGCGACGCCCGCTATGTGGGCCGCGTCGAGTCCGGGGAGATCAGATGTCCGAACTACGCCTACGAGCGGGTGTTCCGGCACATGTTCCCCGGACTGACGCTGCCCGACATGGGCTTCGCGCCGCGCGAGGCGGTACGCGGACGGGGGGCGCGTACGGCGGCGGTCAGCGCCGCGCCCCTGGCACCCGAACCCGACCACCGCGATACCTGTATCCAGATCTTCGAGGAGAGCGACGTGCTGCGTCGCGCGTTCATCACCGGCGGCCCGGCAGCCGCCCTGGGCTTCGCCGCCCTGCATCCGATCGAGGCCGCTGCCGCCGCCGCATCATCCGCCCAAGTACCGGTGCCGCGCACACCGGCCGGCGGCCGCGCCGGTGCGGCCGAGGCGACCGCCGTCGAGGAGGCCGTACGCCGTATCCGGCTGCTGGACGACCGGCACGGCGCGGAAGGCATCTACCGCCGCGCCACCCAGCCGCTGCGCGCCGCCTACGAGCTGCTGGACTCCGGTGTCCAGCGCCGTTCGGTCTCCGACCGCCTGCACTCCGGTGCGGGTGAACTCGCCATCACCGTCGGCTGGTTGGCACACGATTCGGGCCGCTTCGACGACGCCCGCTCGCACTACGCGGAGGCGTTGGCCACCGCCCGGGTCTGCGGCGATGCCGCCCTGGAGGCACACGCCTTCTGCAATACGGCCTTCCTCGCCCGCGACGCCGGCCGGCCACGGGAGGCGGTCCGCGCCGCCCAGGCCGCCCAGCAGGCCGCCAAACGGCTCGCCTCGCCACGGCTGCTGTCGCTGCTGGCACTGCGCGAGGCGGGCGGCTGGGCGGGGCTCGCGGACCGCTCCGGCTGTGAGCAGGCAATGGCCCGGGCGGAGCGGCTGTTCGCGGCCGGGGCGCGGGACGGCGATCCGGAGTGGATGACGTTCTACGGGGAGGCGGAGCTGGCGGGCCTGGAGGCGCAGTGCTGGTCGGCGCTGGGCGACGCGGAGCGCGCGGCGGAGTACGCACAGCGGGCGGTGGCCCTCCAGGATCCGCACTTCACCCGCAATATCGCCCTGTTCACCGCGGAGCTCGCCGACGACCTCGCGGACAGCGGTGCGCCTGAGGAGGCCGCGGCGGCCGGGGGGAGGGTGCTGGCCCTGCTCGCGCAGGTCCACTCGGCCCGCATCCGTACGATGCTCGACCGCACGGCTCGTACGCTGCGGGCACACCGCCACAACCGCCCGGTCGCCGACTTCCTGGAACGGCATACGGCATCGGCCGCCCCTTCCGGTGCGGGGCCGGCGGCGCCGGGCTCCGCGTACTGACCGGCCAACACTGGGCCGCTGGCCGACCGATGACCGGGCGGTGGCCGGGCGGTGGCCGGGCGGTGGCCGGGCGGTGGCCGGGCGGCGACTACCGACGACCACTGGTGACGGCCGTTGACCGCCGTGATCCGCCCTGACCGGTCACGTCGTGGGCCGTCACGTCGTGGGCCGTCACGTCGTGGGCCGTCGTGGCCGTTACCTCGTGGCCGGCCGGATCGGGGGGCGGATCGTGGCGTCAGGTCGTGGCGTTGGGCAGGGGGCGGTCGGCGGCGGGTCAGCCCAGGTGGCCGGTGTCGTTCCAGCGCTCGATCGCCGGTTCGCCGTAGGCCCAGCCGAGCACCGAGAGGGACGTCGGGTCCAGCCGGATGCGGGCCGCGAAGGAGATGTCCAGGCCCAGCCAGCGGGCGCCCAGGGAACGCAGGATGTGGCCGTGCGCGAAGACCAGCACATCGCGCTCCGCCGACCGCGCCCAGGCGACGACCTCGTCCGCCCGTGCGGAGACCTCGGCGAGCGTCTCGCCCTCGGGCACCCCGTCGCGCCAGATGAGCCAGTCCGGCCGCCCGGCCTTGATCTCGGCCGGGGTCATGCCCTCGTACGCGCCGTAGTCGACCTCCATCAGCGCGTCCCACTCCTGCGCCCGGTCGCCGAACCCGGCCAGCTCACAGGTCTCCTTCGCGCGCACCAGGGGGCTGGTGCGGACCTCGACGCCCGGCAGGCCGTTCCAGGGGGTGTGGTGCAGTCGCTCGCCCAGCAGCTTGGCGCCGCGCCGGCCCTCGTCGAGCAGCGGGATGTCCGTACGGCCGGTGTGCTTACCGGAACGGGACCACTCAGTCTGCCCGTGTCTGGCCAGGAATATGCGCGGTGCCATGGTCGTACCTCTCGCCGATCGCTCGGCCGGTCGTTGCTCGGTGCGGGCAGCGTTGACCGCGGGGTTTTCATTCTCGCGCACGGGGTGGGTTTGTCCGCGGGTGGGGAGGGGAGGGAGGGGGCTTCGCCTGGAGGACGGGGCAGCCGGGCCGCGGAGGGCCGGGGCAGCCGGGCGGGGAGGGCCGGGGGCTCGGCCGGGAGGTGCTCGGGCTCGGGTGCCCTCCTCCCCCCACCCCCGAACCCACCCCCGCCCCCTCCCCCGAAGGGGGAGGAGGGGGAGGGGGCGGGGGAAGCGCAGGGAGCGGCCTGCGGCATGCCTCGCCGGTCGGGCCCCACGCCTTGGCGCCGCGCCTCGCCGGGCCAGGTCCGCGCCCTGGTGCCGCACCTCGGCGGCCGGGTCCGTGCCCTCGCGCCGCGCCTCGGGTCCGCGCCCTCGCGCCGCGTCTCGGGTCCGCGCCCTGGTGCCGCGCCTAGCCGGTCCGACTCCATGCCCTGGTGCCGCGCCTCGGCGGGCCGCCTCCACCCCCTGGCGCCGCGCGATTCCGTGGTGGGGGCCTCGTATGTCAGTGCCGGATGCGAGACTTCGGCAGGTGAACGTTTCCCGCGACAGTCGACCCGCGTCGGCCGCTCCTCCGGCGGAGCCGCCGGCGCCGACAGCGAGCCTGCGGTGGGGGGCAGCTCCCGGCGTGAGCCGGGCGAGACTCACCGAGCTGCGCGGCCCCGGCGTACTCCCCCGCTCGCTGGACGCCCGCGCGCTCGCCGCACTGGCCGCCAACCCCGGCTGCCGGCGCCGCGCGCTGCTGGACGGCGCGGGCGTAGACAAGGGCGCGCTGGCCCAGGCGCTGGGTTCGCCCGCCCCCTATGGCCAGTCGCAGTTCGCGATAGTGCGTGGCCATGCGTTCGAGGCGCGGGTGAAGGCCGACGGCGGTACGGAGCTGCTGCGGCTGCTGCACGAGCGCCTGGCTCCCGGCACCCCGCCGCCCGAGCCGGACGCGGTGGCCACCCCCGATCTGTCCGCGGCCGGTCCCGAGGGCCGGGCGGCGCGTACGGCGCTGGCGCTGCGCGAGGCGACCGCGGCCGGCGGCTGGGCGCTGCTCGACCACCCGATGCTGGCCGTCGAGGTGGCCGGCTCACCGGCCTATGTGGAGCCGGATGCGGTGGTGGTGCATCCCGACGGCAGCTGGACGGTCGTCGAGATCAAGTCCTTCCCGATGATCGATGGTTCGGCGGACGCCGCCAAGGTGGGCGCGGCCGCGCGGCAGGCGGCGGTGTATGTGCTGGCCCTGGAGCGGGTCGCCGGGCATACCGGCGCGCACACCGGCCGCCCGGTGCGGGTGCGCGACCGGGTGCTGCTGGTGTGCCCGAAGGACTTCTCCAACCTCCCGACGGCCGCGGCCGTCGACGTCCGCAAGCAGCTCGCGACGACCCGGCGGCAGCTGGCCCAGCTGACCCGGGTGGAGGAGATCGCGGCCGGTCTCCCTGCGGGGACGACGTTCGATCTGCGGCTGGCGGACGACGGGAAGACCGCGACCCGCCCCGCGGAGGAGCTGGCCGAGGCGGTGGAGGCGGTCGATGCGGCCTACGCCCCCGAGTGCCTGGCCGCCTGTGAGCTGGCCTTCCACTGCCGTAAGCGGTCGCGTCAGCAGGGCGCGGTGGAGGCGCTGGGGCGCGGTGTACGGGGCGAGTTGGGCGGGCTGCGGACGATCGAGGAGGTGCTGGCGGCGGCCACCGCCCCGGAGGCGGCGCCCGGTGAGCGGTACGACCTGACCGCCCCGGACGCCCCGGACGCCGTGGATGCCGTGAGTGCCGTGGATGCTGCGGATTGCCCTCGCCGCACCCTTCACCACGACCCCGACAGCCCGGACACCCCCACCTCCGTTCCCCACGACCCGGACGACCCGGCCGTCCGCGCGCTGCGCCGGGCCGCCGCGCTGCGGGCCGAGGCGCTGGCCGGAGCCGCCGGGGTACCGGCACCGCGAGCGGAGGAGCCGGGATGTCGCTGATCGAGACGCTGGCCAGGATGGAGGCAGTGGCGGCGGGTCGCGCCCAGCCGCGGTGCACGGTCCGCCACCGTCATCTGTCCGAACGCCCGCTGGTCCTCGTCCCGTTGACGACCGCGGGTGAGGCCGGCGCCCCGCTGGGCGCGCTGGTGGGCACGGACCGTGAGAAGCCCGTGCTGCTGGCCGTCCCCCAGCCACGCGACCGCGATCTGCGGTTCGCCTTCCTCGCCGAACTGGCCGAGGCGGTGCTGCCGTACGTGGACGGCTACGCGGACGCCATCGAATGGGAGGAGCGCAAGGAGACCGACCCCGAGACCGGCAAGAAGGTCCCGGTGCAGGTCGAACTGTGCGCGGACGCACCACAGTTGATCGTGCCGAGCGCCGCCGGCATCGAGTTCGTACGGCTGCTGGGCCGGTCGATGCGGTTCCGGCGGACGGCCGAGCAGGAGCCGGCCGCGCCGTATCCCGCACCGCCGCACGTCCCGCTGCTGGGCCGCTGGCTGACGCACTTCGGCGAGCGGGCCCGGGTGCCCGGCGCCTGCCTCCTGCTGTCCATGACGGGCCTGCTGACCCGCCATTGGGCGACCGGGCAGAGCGCGCTGGAGGATCAGCACCTGGGCGCGCTGCTCGCCTGGATCGATCCGCCGCCGGGCGTGAGCGGCCGGGAGGCGGCCGAGCGCGCGGAGTCGGCGCGGGACGCGGACGGGCAGCTGCTGTGCCCACCGGCCGGCCCGGCCACGGAACCGGCGTTCGACAACCGGCTGCTCGCACCCGCGATGGCCCGTTACGACGCCGGGCTGCCGGGCGCCGAGGACGCGCTCCGGACCCTGGTCGAGGGCCAGTTGCGGCCTACCTGGGACGCCGTGTGGCGGGGCGTCGATCTGCTGCGGGCGTTGCCGCCGGGCGCCCGGGTGGCGGACCGGTGGAAGCGTGACCGCTGGTCGTACACGGCGCACCGGGACCGGGTGCGCGCCGGGGAGCCGCCGCAGCCCAAGCAGGACGATGCGGTCACCGCCGCACAGAAGCTGTCCGCACGGGAGACCGCGCAGGCCCAACTGGACGCCCAGGAAGCGCTGGACGATCCGCTGGTGATGGCGGGGCGCCGACTGGCCGGCGAGGCGTTCCGTGGCACGGTCACCGCCGTGGAGAGGGCGATGTCCGAGGGCAAGCGCCCGATGCCGCGTCCGCTGGTCACGCTCCGGACGGCGGACCACCCCCAGCTGTCCGAGGGCGTCAAGCTCTACCGCCCGCTGGCGGACGGCAAGACCCAGACCGCGGAGTTCGTGGCCTACGCCGGTGGGCCGGGTGCCGTGGTGGTGCGGCTCACGGGCGGGATGGGGCGCGGTAAGACCCCGGAGCCCGGTTCGGTGCCGGAGCCGGACGAGGCGGTGTGCTGGACGCTGTTCGAGCACGCGCCGCGCGGCGGGCCGGAGTTGCCGGACCCCGAGGACACGCCCTGGACGCACGGCGGCCCGCCGCCGAGTGCCGGGGAGGCACCACACGAGTCCCCTGACCCCGTGACCGCGGAGGACTTCCTGTGACGCCCTCCCGCCGTCCAGCCGCTCACCGTCCGGCCGCCAGCCGCCCGGTCTCCCTCCGTCCGGCCGGCCATTCGACCACCCGCCATTCGACCGCCCGTCACTCGACCAGCCTGGAGAGCACCGCCGTATGACGGCCACCCAGGACCCGTACGCCACGGCTTCCCGGTCCGCCTTCGACCCCGCCGCCGCGGCCGCCACGGCCACCGACGCGATCCTGCACGACACCCTGCACAGCACCCGCCGCGGTGTGGTCGTCGACTCCCCGCCCGGCGCCGGGAAGTCCACCCTGGTGGTCCGCGCGGCCCGCGAACTGGCCGCCGCGGGGCGCCCGTTGATGGTCGTGGCGCAGACCAACGCACAGGTCGACGACCTCGTGCTGCGGCTCGCCGCGAAGGACCCCGAGCTGCCGGTCGGCCGGCTGCACAGCAGCGAGCCGGGCGCCTTCGACCCGGCGCTGGCCGACCTGCCCGCGGTGCGGACGTCCGCCAAGGCCGCCGATCTGGCCGGGATGGACATCGTCGTCTCGACGGCCGCCAAGTGGGCCTACACCAAGGTCGACGAGCCCTGGCGGCACGCCATCGTGGACGAGGCCTATCAGATGCGGTCGGATGCCCTGCTGAGCGTGGCCGGGCTCTTCGAGCGGGCGCTGTTCGTCGGCGATCCGGGGCAGCTGGACCCGTTCAGCGTCGTCGGCGCCGAGCAGTGGGCCGGCCTGGCGTACGACCCTTCGTCGAGCGCGGTCTCCACCCTCCTGGCCCACAACCCCGATCTGCCGCAGCACCGCCTGCCGGTCTCCTGGCGGCTGCCCGCCTCGGCCGCACCGCTGGTCTCGGGCGCGTTCTACCCGTACACGCCGTTCCGCAGCGGCACCGGCCACGCCGACCGCCGGCTGTCCTTCGGTGTGCCGGGCGACGGTTCGGGCGTGGACCGGGTCCTGGACGAGGCCGCCGAGTCCGGCTGGGGCCTGCTGGAGCTCCCCGCCCGCCATACGCCGCGTACGGATCCGGAGGCGGTACGGGCGGTGGCCCTGGTGGTGCGGCGGCTGCTGGACCGCGGCGGGGTGGCGACCAGCGAGCAGTCGGACCGTCCCGCGCCCCTGACGGCGGACAGGATCGCGGTGGGCACGGCCCATCGCGATCAGGCCGCGGCGGTCCGCGCCGCACTCGCCGGTCTGGGGGCCGGCGATGTCACGGTGGACACCGCCAACCGCCTCCAGGGCCGCGAATTCGACGTCACGGTCGTCCTCCACCCGCTCTCCGGCCGGCCCGACGCCACCGCCTTCCACCTGGAGACCGGCCGGCTGTGCGTACTGGCCTCCCGCCACCGCCACGCCTGCATCGTCGTCTGCCGCGCCGGCGTCGCCGACCTCCTGGACGAACACCCCTCGACCGAACCGGTCCGCCTGGGCGTCACGGTCAAGTTCCCGGACGGCTGGGAGGCGAATCACGCCGTGCTGGCCCACCTGGAGGAGCACCGGGTGCGGTGGCGGCCCTAGGGGTGTCGCCCTTAGGGCCTACTTGCGCGGAGCGGGACAATGGAATGCGGCACACGATCTGGAGGTAGGTACATGTCCGAGCCGCGACCGGCTCCCGACCCACGCGGTATGGCGCCCGGCCCCCGGCGCATGAGGCCCGCGCAGTTGCTCTTCGAGCCGCCCGAGGCCGTAGCCGACCCCGAGCACTTCTTCGACCTGGAGTCGATAGAGGACCCGCGCGAGCTGCTCAGCCGCGCGACGGAGCTGACCCTGGCCTTCCGCGCCGCGGCCGACCGCGCCACGGAGTTCCAGGCACTGGCGGCCGCCCAGCTGGCCGACCCCAGCCGGTTCGACCGGCTGCCGCTCGCCGTGCTCGCCGAGCAGGCCGAATGGACCGAGGACTATGCGCAGAAGATGGTCGAGTTCGGCCGCAGCCTGATGCGGAGCGGCACCACCCTGCTGGGCGACATGGACTGACCCCTCCCGGCCCCACCGATCACCACCGGCCCCCACCGACCGATCACACCCACCCCACCCACCTCACACGCCCCGCTTACGGCTCATGGTCCATGACCATGGGCCGCTGGCATATGCGAAGGAGGAAAGATACCGGGCCCACCACCGCCCCGTCCGGATTTCCGCCAATCGGCTAAACCCCCTGTGCCACCTGGGTAGACCTGTCCCCATGAGCGACTGGCTGCCTGAGATCCCCCGCACCCTGGCCTTTCCCACCACGGCATATGTGACGCTCGCAGGCGCCGAATGGCTCGCCTCGGCCAGCCCCCGTCCGGACGAGATGCACGAGCTGTGGGCCCTGGAGCCCGCCGCTCCGAGCGTGCTGCCGTGCGGTACCGCCTTCGACGTGATCAACGCCCCGGCGCTCTTCGGGCGGCGCATGGTGGACCGGTTATGGTCCGACGGCCCCGGCTCGGGGCCGGTGGCCATGCACCGCGGGCGGATCCTGCTGTTCGCCGCCCCGGGCACGGCCCAGCGGCTGCCGGCGCTGCTCGTCTGGGAGGAGTGGGGCAAGGCCGTGCCGCCGCTGCTGTGCCACGGCGCCGGCGACGCGGTGACCATCCCGCCGCTGCACCCCCACCCCGGGACCGGCACCGCGCAAGCCCGGCCCGCGTACACCGACACCCCGTCCGCGTACGGCGCCCCCACCGCCCCGCCCGGTGACCCGGCCGACCCCGCGTCGCCCTCCGGCTCCCGCTGGCTGGTCGCGCCGGACGTCCGCAAGCCCTGGCTGCCCGGCCCCGACGTGCTGCTGTGGGCCTGTGTCCGAGCGGCCCGCGCGGCGACCGGGGTGCAGCGGGAAACCGCAGCTCAGCACCCCGTTCCGGCGCTGGCGCAGGGCTGAGACAAACCGATTTTTGTCCTCCCCGACCATGATGCTAATGTTTTCCCCGTCAGCAGGCGCCGCTAGCTCAGTTGGTTAGAGCAGCTGACTCTTAATCAGCGGGTCCGGGGTTCGAGTCCCTGGCGGCGCACAGACGGTCGAAGGCCCTCACTCCGGTGAGGGCCTTCGTCATGTCCGGACGGATCACGCCGGGTGCGCCGTGCCTGCCACCGGTGGGCCGTCAGCTGCGGCCGACCTTGACCGCCCAGTCCCCGTCGCTCGACCGCCCCGCGACCTGGATGCGTACGCCGTCCTCGGGGTCGTCCAGGCTCTCCCCCACGCCCAGTGGCGCATCCGCGAGCGGCGGGTAGACGGAGGTGCCCCAGCAGGCGGAGGTGCCGGGATGGCCGTCGAGGACGTGCACCGGCCCCGACCCGGAGGGGGTCCCGCTGTGCACGCGGTAGACCAGGACGCCCTCGGAGCACAGCGAGCGGTCATTGCCCGCGGCACGGCGCGCCTCGATGGCCAGCGCACTGTCGTGGCCGGTACGGACGACCAGAAGCCGGGGGCGGCGCTGGCTGCGGGGCTCCTTGGGGGCGGACAGGCTCCGTAGCGAGTACATGGTGCGGCCGGTCAGATCGACGCAGTCGACCTGGTTGTCGGCGATCCAGCCGAGCTTCCACTTGTGCCAGGCGAAGGGGTCGGGGGCCAGTCCGAACTGGCTGCCCATGAGATCCCAGTCACCCACATAGGTGTCCCAGTCACCCTTACCGTCCCTCTGGGGGCGGTGATAGAGGTCCGGCAGATCGAAGACATGACCGGTTTCGTGGGCAAGAACGTTGCGATCCGGCGGACTCTGCTCAAAGACGGTGACGAACCGGCGCAGATCACGGTCATCGGCGTGCATCGGCTGATCGAGATTGACGACCTTGGTGGCGTCCGAATCGACACCGGGAGCGTCCGGATCGGCCACGAAATAGACCATGTCGTACCGGCTGAAGTCCACCGACGGATCGGCGGCGGCGACCGCGTCGTGCAGATAGGCCGCGCGCCGCCCGGCGTCCCAGTCGCGCTGTATCCCGTACGCGGCCGAGGAGCGGGGCATCGTCACCCACGACCGGTGGACATGCGGGTGCAGCCGGAACCTGCCGTACGAGGCGCGCTCGAAGAAGGCGGAGGTGGCGGGGAAGTAGTCGCGCGAGAGCTGCTGCGGGGCGGCGGTGGGCCGGGAGTCGGGGAAGGAGAGGTAGATCATCACCGCGTTCAGCGGCCGGTCCGGGCGGGTGTAGGAGCCGTTCCAGCTGTCGACGCCCTCGGAGTGGTGGGCGTCGGTGCGGCCCAGTGCGCAGGAGAGGGTGGCCTCGGAGGCGGTGGCGGGGCCGGCGACGATCGACGTCGCGATCAGCGCGCTCAGGGATGTCACGACGGCCGCCACGCGCCGCAGGCGGCGGTCCACCCCGTCGGACGTCCGGGCGCGCGGCACACATACCTCCAGGGACGGATTCGGAGACCTCATCTACCCTGTGGCGATTTAATGCTATTCGTCCTGTTTCGAAGGACCAGACGAGTGATCGGCGCGTCCCCGCCATCCCGTTACGGAAAGTCACAAACGACCAAGGGGGCAATCGGCGCGAACAGAGCCGGACAGAAATGGCTGAAGTTCCGTCATGCGTGCCGACGATCACGGCTGCGTCGCTGGATCGGCCGTTGTGCCAGCCTCTATGATCGCCACACTTTCCAGCGCGAGAAGCACCCTCCATCACGAGACCAGCGCCATGCGGGAGCGAGCAGTGAGCGGACACCCCGACAGCCCGGGCCGCACCCCCGGAGCGACACTGCCCTCAGTGACGGAGCGTAACGGTACGACCAAAGAATCCACCGACGCCCAGGCGGCCCCCGCCAGCCGGTGCGATGACGCCGCCGCCTCGCTCGGCGACTATCGCGCCGCCTTCTACGCCGGGCGCCTGGCCATGGCGGTGCTCAACCGCGACGGTCTGGTGCTCGCCGCCAACCCCGCCTTCGGAGAGCTGGTCGGCACCGACCCGGAGGAGCTGGTCGCCGCCACCGCCGCCGACCTCACCGACCTCGGTGCCGACCCACGGGTGTGGACGGCCTACCGCGAGGTGCTGTGCGGCCGCAGCGACCGGCTGCGCTGTACCCGGCGCCTCAAACACCCCGAAGGGCAGTCCGTCTGGGTGGAGGTGACCGTCGAGCCGTTGACGCCGGAGCCGCTGAGCGGCGAGGAGCGGATGCTGCTGTCGGTCGCGGACATCAGCGACCGGCACGATCTGCTGGCCCGGCTGCGGCACCTCCAGATGCACGACCCGGTGACCCGCCTCCCCAACCGGGCGCTCTTCTTCGAGCGACTGTCCACCGCGCTCGAGACCGCCGCCTTCGAGCCGGCCGGCACCGGCCGGATCGGACTGTGCTACCTCGACCTGGACGGCTTCAAGGCCGTCAACGACACCCTCGGACACCGGGTCGGCGACCGGCTGCTGAGCGCGGTGGCCCAGCGGCTGACGCGCTGTGCGGAGAGCGCGGCGGACCGCGGTACGGGCCGCGGCGGTCATCTGGTGGCGCGGCTCGGCGGGGATGAGTTCGCACTTCTGGTGGAGGATTCCACCGGCACCGACCAGCTCGCCGAACTGGCCCAGTGCGTCCTCGACGCGCTCCAGCGCCCGTTCGACCTGGCCGGGCAGCGGCTGTCGGTGTCGGCGAGCATCGGCGTGGTGGAGCGGGCCGCCACCGGCACCACCGCAACCGGTCTGATGCAGGCCGCGGACACCACGCTGTACTGGGCCAAGGAGGACGGCAAGGCCCGCTGGACGCTCTTCGACCCGGAGCGCAACGCCCACCGGATGACCCGCCAGGCGTTGTCCAGCACACTGCGCCCGGCGGTCGACCGGGGCGAATTCACCCTGGAGTACCAACCACTGGTCGGACTGGGGGACGGCCGGGCGCAGGGCGTGGAGGCGCTGGTGCGCTGGCGGCATCCGCAGTTCGGGACGCTGCCGCCGAATCGGTTCATCGCGCTGGCGGAGGAGAACGGCGCGATCGTGGAGCTGGGCCGCTGGGTCCTGGAGCGGGCCTGCCACCAGGCGCGCGCCTGGCAGCTGGCGCACCCCGATGGCCAGCCGCTGTTCGTCAGCGTCAATGTGGCCGTGCGTCAGGTCTGGGACTCCGACCTGGTCGCGGACGTCGCCGGAATCCTCGCCGAGACCGGGCTGCCGCCGGAGCTGCTCCAGCTGGAGCTGACGGAGTCCGCGGTCATGGGCTCGGCCGGCCGCCCGCTCCAGGCCCTCCAGGCGCTGAGCGACATGGGCGTACGGATCGCCATCGACGACTTCGGCACCGGCTACTCCAACCTCGCCTACCTCAGCCGCCTCCCGGTGTCCGTACTGAAGCTGGACGGCTCCTTCGTCCGCGGCTTCCGCTCCCAGGAGCACCCCAACCCGGCGGACGAGATGATCGTCGAGGCACTGGTGGCCCTGGCGCACCGCCTGGGCCTCACGGTCACCGCCGAATGCGTGGAGAGCGCGGAGCAGGCGGAACGGCTGCGCCGGATCGGGTGCGACACGGGCCAGGGCTGGCTCTACTCCCGGCCGGTGGCACCGGACCGGGTCGCGGCGCTGTTCATTTAGTCCCCACGTTGCGGTTAGGGCCGTCGGTTCTTCCGCCGGACCCTCGCTCTGGGGGTTGCACCCCGCGGCGAGGGTCCGGCGGAATCCATGACGGCCTCAGCCACCACGTGCGGCGCCTACATCCCGTACGCGTCGGCGATCAGGTCGTACGACCTGAGCCTGGCCTCGGCGCCATGGGCGTTGGCCGTGAGCATCAGCTCGTCGGCGCCGGTGCGCTTGGCGAGGTCGTCGAGGCCCTGGCGGACCACGTCGGGGGTGCCGTGGACCACGTTGCCGAGCCAGTTGTCGACGAAGCCGCGCTCCAGCTCGTTATAGGGGTACGCCTCGGCCTCCTCGGGGCTCGGGACGAGGCCGGGACGTCCGGTGCGCAGCCGGACCATCGACAGGGCCCCGGTCATGACCTGGCGGCGGGCCTCCCGCTCGTCCTCGGCGGCCAGCGCCGCGACCCCGATCAGCGCGTACGGCTCGGAGAGCACGTCGGAGGGGCGGAAGGAGGCGCGGTAGAGGTCGAGTGCGGGGAGGGTGCCGGCCGCGGAGAAGTGGTGCGCAAAGGCGAACGGCAGGCCGAGGGAGCCGGCAAGCCGGGCGCTGAAGCCGGAGGAGCCCAGCAGCCAGAGGGGCGGGCGGTGTACGGACCGGACGCCGCCGGGCGAGGTGGCCTGGACCGGGCCGGGCACCGCGTGGATCCTGGCGTACGGGTGACCGTCGGGGAAGGAGTCGTCCAGGAAACGGGTCAACTCGGCCAGCTGCTGCGGGAATTCCTCCCCTCCGCCCTCGCTCGGACGGCCGGTCCGCCGGAGGGCCGCGGCGGTGGCGCCGTCGGTGCCCGGCGCGCGGCCCAGACCGAGGTCGATCCGGCCCGGGGCCATCGCCTCCAGGGTGCCGAACTGCTCGGCGATGACCAGCGGGGCGTGGTTGGGCAGCATGACACCGCCGGAGCCGAGCCGGATCCGTTCCGTGTGCGCGGCGAGGTGGGCGAGCAGCACCGCGGGTGAGGAGGAGGCGACGCCGGGCATGGAGTGGTGCTCGGCGACCCAGTAGCGGTGGAAGCCGCGGCGCTCGGCCGTACGGGCGAGGTCGACGGCGGTGCGCACCGCATCGGCGGCGGTGCGGCCGGCGCCGACCGTGACCAGGTCGAGCACGGAGAGCGGGACCGCGGCACTGCCCCGGGCGGTGCCGCGTATCTCCCGCCCACCGGCCGGTGTCTCCCGCCCGCCACCCGGTGTCTCCGCTCCGCCGTTGCGGAGTGCCTCGCCGCTGCCCCGGGTCTCGTCGTCTTCGCCGCTCACGGGCGGGTCCTCCTCGCTTGGTGCTGGGTGTGCGAGGAGGACAACCGGAGACCATCTCCACTTATTCCCGGGTCAGATTCCGGGCGGAGGCGGGCCGCTACACGTCGGCGCCGCGTGAGAACAGCGTCCCCAGCGCGGGGCAGGAGAGCGTCCGGTCCAGCAGCCGCAGCCCCTCCCAGGCCGTCACCTGATTGGCGGTGAGGACCGGTTTGCCCAGCTCGGCTTCGAGGGCCGGCAGATGCGCGGCGGTGTGCAGGGCGGTGTCCGGCAGCAGGACGGCCTCGGCGTCCGGATGGTCGCCGGCCCGGGCGAGGGCCAGCACCTCCTCGCGGCCCCAGGTGCCGACCTCGGCGGCGGTGATGATCCCGCTGCCGCGGGTGGAGACGACCTCGGTTCCGGCGGACTTCAGGAACGCACGGAAGTACTCGGCCACGTCCTCCGGGTACGTCGCGGCGATCGCGACCCGCCGGGCACCGAGCGCCTGGACCGCGTGGGCGAAGGCGAAGGAGGTACTGGAGGCGGGCAGGCCGGCGGTGACGGACAGCTCCCTGATCTGTTCCTGGGCGCCCTCCCAGCCGAAGACGAAGCTGGCGCTCGTACAGGCCCAGACGACGGCCTGGGCGCCGCGCTCCTTGAGCTCCGCCACGCCGGCCGCCAGCCGGGCGGCCGAGCCCATCTCCAGCAGCGCGTCGACGCGGTGGGCGTCCTCGCCGATATCGGTGTGCACGAGCGGCAGACGCACCGCGCCGCCCAGGATCGTCTCCAGCCGGGGGTAGTCGTCCTCGGCGGAGTGGCCGGGGTAGAGGAAGCCGACCGATGCCATGCAGGTCTCCCTTGCGTGTACGGCTGCGGGTGCCGGGTCGTTCGTGGGTGCGGGGGTGTTGACGGGTGGGGCGCCGCCCCTGGGGAGGAGCGCTGCCGGCGATACGGCGGGCGACGCCGGCAGCATCCGGTGTGGGGGTCGGGTTCGGACCGGCCTCAAACCGGGGGCAGCGGACCGGGATCCTCGGGTGGGCAGGGCGCGGTGTCGAGGCCTTCCACCGGATCTCCCTCGGGGGGCGCGACCGGTCCGGCGAAGGCGGCCTCGGGGGTTGCCCGCGGGGCTCCCGGTCCCGGCCCGGCCGGCTCGGACCCGGTCATCGCGGCCGGACCGCGCCGTGCCACCGGATCGAGCAGCGCCTGGTACGGGCCCACGGCCTCGACGCCGATGGCGCGCAGTGCGGCCCACATCGTCACCTGGTTGGCGGACAGCACCGGCATCCGCAGCTCGGCCTCAAGCTGCGGGATGACGTCGTAGGTCGGCAGGTTCGTACAGCTGATGAAGAGGGCGTCGGCGGAACCGACGACGGCCGCGCGGGCCATGTCGACGACGTCGCGGTAGGGCACCTTCCAGATGTGCCGGGTGAGGCCGAGGTAGGCGCGGCCGGTGACCGTGATGCCTGCCTCGCCGAGATAGTGCTCCAGGGAATCGGTGACCGATTTCGTGTACGGCGTGACCACGGCGATGCGCCGCGCACCGATCTCGCGCAGCGCCTCGACCAGTGCGCCCGAGGTGGTGAGGGAGGGAACCTCCCCGGCCTGGACCATGGCAGCGCACATGGCCCGCTCGCCCGCGACCCCGCCGACGAAGCTGCCGGAGGTGCAGGCATAGCAGATGACCTGCGGTGATACCGCGCACAGCGCCTGGACGGCAGCGTCCAGTGTTTCGTGCTCGCTGACCAGACGGGCCAGGTCGAGGCTGACCTCGACGGGCACGAAGGGGGTTCGGGTGAGGTGGAGGGACACATCGTCGGGCACCCAGCGCCACAGCTCGCGGTCGAGCGCGAAGTCAAAAGGGGCGACAACGCCCACACCGAGCTGAGGCTGGGGGCCACCCAGAAAGGAGACGTCCATTGAAGGCCCCTAGAAAACGAAGGGCTGATGGCCAGGCCAGTGGCCGAGGAAGGAGGTGCAGCCGGAGCAAGCCGGGACGTCGGGACAGATGCCGTTGTTGACACCGTAGATACGACTTCTTAGCGTGGTCAATCCTCGCATCTCAGGCATCTGTCGGCGCCCCTTCCAGTGAAAGGGGCTCACGTTTCAGAACGGTTTCTGGCCCATGTCCGAAAGTACCGTCCTCGTCCTGGGTTCCGACCCTCCGCCGAAGCTTGACCGGCTGGCCGGCCGGGCCCGGGTGATCTTCACCGACGAGGCCTCGCTGGCCGACCGACTCCCCACCGCCGATGTGCTGTTGGCCTGGGACTTCACCTCCGATGCGATCCGCAGGGCCTGGCCGGAGAAGGGCCCCAAACCCGGGTGGGTGCACACCGCGAGCGCCGGCGTGGACCAGCTGCTGTGCCCGGCGCTGATCGCCGACGACACGGTGGTGACCAATGCCCGCGGCGTCTTCGAGCAGCCGATCGCCGAGTACGTCGCCGGGCTGGTGATCGCCATGGCCAAGGACTTCTACGGAAGTTGGGAGCTCCAGCGGCAGCGCCGCTGGCAGCACCGCGAGACGCTCCGGCTGGCCGGCACCCGTGCCGTCGTGGTGGGCTCCGGGCCGATCGGCCGGGCCATCGGGGCCACCCTCCTGACACTGGGTGTCAAGATCGATCTGGTCGGCCGCCGGGGACGTGCGGACGATCCGCAATTCGGCGTCGTCCATGCGAGTGACGCGCTGAACGGCCTGCTGCCCCACGCGGATTGGGTGATCTGCGCGGCGCCCCTGACGGAGGCCACCCGCGGTCTGTTCGACAAGGCGGCGTTCGCCCGGATGCCGCCGCGGGCGCGGTTCATCAACGTCGGGCGCGGCCCGCTGGTCGTCCAGGACGATCTGGTCGCGGCGCTGCGCGAGTGGCGGATCGCGGCGGCGGCGCTGGACGTCTTCGAGCACGAGCCGCTGCCGACGGGCAGCTCGCTGTGGGACGTGCCGCATCTGATCGTCTCGCCCCACATGAGCGGCGACACCCTGGGCTGGCGGGACGCGCTCGCCGAGCAGTTCCAGGACAACTTCGACCGGTGGGCGGCGGGCGAGCCGCTGCACAACGTCGTCGACAAACGGCTCGGGTACGTACCGGTGCAGTGACGGCGCGGCGTCCGGCCCCCGGCCCGGCCGCCCCGACCCCGCCCCGCCCGCCGCCTCACCCGGGGCGGCCAACGCTCGGAGGACGTATGACCACCGACCCCACCCACCTCGCGGACCTGACCGCCACGGAGCTGACGGCGGGGTACGCCGCCGGCGCGTTCTCCCCCGTCGACGCCACCCGGGCGGTCCTGGAGCGCGCCGAGACCGCCCAGGCAGCGACGAACTGCTTCGTCCGGATCGACGCGGACCAGGCGCTGGCGGCCGCCGGGGAGTCGGCCGGGCGCTGGCGGTCCGGGACGCCGGCCGGGCCGGTGGACGGGGTGCCGGTCACCGTCAAGGACATCCTCCTGACCCGGGGCAGCCCGACGCTGCGCGGTTCGCGGACGGTGCGGGCCGAGGGGCCGTGGGAGGAGGATGCGCCGTCGGTGGCCCGGCTGCGCGAGTCCGGTGCGGTGTTCATCGGCAAGACGACCACCCCGGAGTTCGGCTGGAAGGGCGTCACCGACAGTCCCCGGCACGGGGTGACGGGCAATCCGTACGACCCCGGGCGCACCGCGGGCGGCTCCAGCGGTGGCAGCGCGGCGGCGGTGGCGCTGGGCGCCGGGCCGCTGAGCCTGGGCACCGACGGCGGCGGCTCGGTGCGTATCCCGGCGTCCTTCTGCGGGATCTTCGGGCTCAAGGCGACCTACGGGCGGGTGCCGCACTATCCGGCCAGCCCCTTCGGGACGCTGGCGCATGTCGGGCCGATGACCCGTGACGCGGCGGACGCGGCCCTGATGATGGACGTGATCACCGGCGCGGACTGGCGGGACTGGTCGGAGCTGGGGCCGGCGCCCGGTTCGTTCCGTCAGGCGCTGGCCGGCGGGGTGGCCGGGCTGCGGGTGGCCTACAGCCCGTCGCCGGTACGGGAGGTGACGGTGTCCCCGGAGGTCGCCGCGGCCGTACGGGGCGCCGTGGCGACGCTCGAAGGACTCGGCGCGCATGTCGAGGAGACCGACCCCGGCATCGTGGACCCGGTGGAGGCCTTCCACACGCTGTGGTTCAGCGGTGCGGCCCGGGTCGTACAGCATCTGGACGAGGCGCAGCGCGCGCTGCTGGACCCGGGGCTGCGGGAGATCTGCGAGCAGGGCGCCCGCTACAGCGCGCTGGACTACCTGGCGGCGGTCGACACCCGAATGGCCCTGGGGCAGGCGATGGGCCGCTTCCACCGCGACTACGACCTGTTGGTGACCCCCACCGAACCGCTCACCGCCTTCGAGGCCGGCGCAGAAGTGCCCTCCGGATCAGGGCACACCCGCTGGACGGGCTGGACACCGTTCACCTACCCCTTCAACCTCACCCAGCAGCCGGCCGCGACCGTGCCGTGCGGGGTGGACGCCGGCGGGCTGCCGATCGGTGTCCAGCTGGTCGGCGCGCGCCACGCGGACGCGCTGGTACTGCGCGCCGCGCACGCCCTCTACGAGGCGGGGGCCGCCCGGATCCCGGCCCCCGGGCTCCTCAGGCCCGCCGGAAGTTGAGGGTCTCCCCCAGCGCACCGGCCCGCCACAGGTCCTGACAGGCATCGGCCATCCGGTCGAGGCCGTCGACGACGCTGCCCCACACGATGCCGGGCACCCAGCCCGCGTCACCGTTGATCAGCAGGTTGTTCCGCTCGTAGAAGAGCGCGAGGTCGACGACGGTGCCGCGGCCCTGGTGCTTGGCCTCCTGCTCATAGCCGTAGGAAGCGGTACCCAATTGGACGTCGCTGAAGGTGAAGTAGCACAGATCGCCGGGGATCGGGGTGATCGTCGGATTCTCCAGCGGCGGCTCCTCGGGCGCGAACGGCGCCAGCAGGGCGTAGATCTCATTACGGGCGTATTTTGCGTGGTAAACGTCGCCGCCGAGCGGGAGGGCGTCCCATACCGCCTTGCAGGTGATCGGCGCGCGGTCGTCGAGCAGTTTGGCCGTGCAGCTCACACCGCGCTTGTCCAGCGAGACTTCGATGAAGCGATCGGTCATGCTCTGATCGTAGGGGGGCAATACCGGCGTACGGAACAGCATGGAACAGTACGGAACAACTCCCGAACGCTTGCATCAAGGGCCGGAAACGATCGGCATAAGTGTGAGGCGTTCGGGTAGTCGCGCGCCCATGGCTCCACCACCATGGAACACCTCAGAGATCACAGGCCAATTGACAGGCGGTATCCGCCGTCGGTCGCTGCTCGCGGGGGTAGCGGCGCTCGGCGCAGCGGGTGCCCTGGGAGCGGTCACCGGCTGTTCCCAGGTCGACATCACCGGGGCGACGGACGGCGGGCACCTTCTGGAGGATCTGCGCCGCAAGGGCACCGTGCGCATGGGAATCGCCAGCGAACCGCCCTACGCCTCCATCAACAGCAAGGGCGAGCTGACCGGCGAGGCGCCGGCGGTCGCCAAGACGATCTTCCAGCGGCTGGGGATCAAGAACTTCGAGCCGGTGCCGGTCGAGTTCGGCGCGCTCGTGCCCGGTCTGCACTCCTTCCAGTACGACGTGATCGTCGCGGGCATGTTCATCAACAAGGCGCGCTGCGCGGCGGTGCTCTTCTCCGACCCGGATTACGAGTCGAAGGACGCCTTTCTCGTCCCCAAGGGAAACCCGCACAAGATCAAGGACTATCCGGATATCGCCCGTCAGCATCTCCGCATGGGCACCGGTATCGGCTATGCGGAGATCGACTACGCGGTCGGCAACGGCGTCAAGAAGAGCGAGATCCAGACCTACGGCGACCAGATCGCTGGAATGGAGGCATTGGAGGCCGGCCGGATCGATGCCTTCGCCGGTACCGCGCTGACCATGATCGAGGCATTGAAGGCCGGTCAGCACCCCAAGGTGGAGATGACCGCGCCGTTCACCCCGAAGGTCGACGGCAAGCCCCAGCGGGACGGTGGCGGCTACGGCTTCCGGATCGGCGAGAACCGGCTCCGCGACGCCTTCAACCACGAGCTGCAGAAGATGAAGAAGAGCGGCGAACTCCTGCGTATCGCCAAGCCCTACGGCTTCACCGAGGAGTTCATGACCGACCTCACGGCGAAGGAGCTCTGCAAAAAGTGACCTCTGCGCTGTGGAAACTCTTCTTCGAAGGACTGTGGATCACCGTCCAGCTGATGGTCTACAGCGCCGTGCTGGCCGCCACCGTCGCCTTCGGCATCGGGCTGGCCCGTACCTCGCGCTTCTGGATCATCCGCTTCCTGTCCGGTGTGTACGTGGAGTTCTTCCGCGGCACCTCGGCGCTGGTGCTGATGTTCTGGCTGTTCTTCGCGCTGCCGCTGCTGGGCTGGCAGCTCGTCGGCATCTGGGCGGGCACCCTGGCCCTGGGCCTGTCGTACGGCGCGTACGGCTCGGAGATCGTGCGCGGCGCCATCCAGGCGGTGCCGCCCGCCCAGCGGGAGGCGGCCATCGCGCTGAGCTTCTCGCCCTGGCAGCGGCTGCGGAAGGTGCTCCTGCCGCAGGCCGTCCCCGAGATGATGCCGCCGTTCAACAACCTGCTGATCGAGCTGCTCAAGGGCACCGCGCTCGCCTCGCTGCTGTCCATCGGCGAGCTCACCTTCCAGGCCAAGCTGGCCCGGCTGTCGACGGGTCAGAGCGCCCAGGTCTACGGAATCATCCTCGTGCTGTACTTCGTGGTCGCCTTCCTGGTGACCCGGGTCATGCGGCTGCTGGAGCGCCGCGCCAAGGCCTCGGTGGGCCGGGCGGTGCCCAAGGGTGAGGGCTGGTTCTCCCGCAAACTGCCCGTCGAGAAGCAGGGCCCCGAGGCGCTGGCCACCGGAGGAAAGCCGTGAACAACTGGTCGTGGAGTTACATCGGTGAGATCATGCCCGACCTCCTCGAGGGGCTGTGGATCACCGTCCAGGCGACGATCTACGGTTCGCTGGTCTCCTTCGTGCTCGGGCTGGTGTGGGCGCTGCTGCTGCGCTCGCCGAGCCGCTGGGTGACCTGGCCGGTCAGCGTCTTCGTCGAATTCGTCCGCAACACCCCGCTGCTGGTACAGCTGTTCTTCCTGTTCTTCGTCCTGCCGGGCTGGGGACTGACCTTCGCACCGCTGACCACGGGTGTGATCGGCCTGGGGCTGCACTACTCGACGTACACCTCGGAGGTCTACCGCGCCGGCATCGACGGCGTCCCGGAGGGCCAGTGGGAGGCCGCGACCGCGCTGAGCCTGCCGCGCCGGCGCACCTGGATCGCGGTGATCCTGCCGCAGGCGTTCCGCCGGGTGGTGCCCGCGCTCGGCAACTACGTCATCGCGATGTTCAAGGACACGCCGATGCTGGCCGGTATCACCGTCGCCGACATGCTCTTCCAGGCGAACAGCATCAGCGCCACCACCTTCGACTACCTGGAGCCGATCACCGTCGTCGGCATCCTCTTCGTGGTCATCTCCTACCCCACGTCCCTTCTCCTGCGAGCCCTGGAGCGTCGTCTTGTCCGCTGACAGCACCCCCTCGAAAGACCCCTCCAAGGAAACCGCCAACCCCGCTGTGGACGGCGCGGAGCTGATCCGTTTCGACCATGTCACCAAGCGCTTCGGGACCAACACCGTCCTGGACTCGCTGGACTTCACGGTCTCCTCGGGCAAGCACGTCACCCTGATCGGCCCGTCCGGCTCCGGCAAGACCACGATCCTGCGGCTGCTGATGACGCTGCTGAAGCCGGACGAGGGCACCATCAAGGTCGGCGGCGAATATCTGACGCACGAGGAGAAGGGCGGCAAGCTCGTCCCCGCCGGGGAGAAGCACATCCGCGAGGTGCGCAAGAACATCGGCATGGTCTTCCAGCAGTTCAACCTGTTCCCCAACATGAAGGTGCTGCGGAACATCACCGAGGCCCCGGTGCACGTCCTGGGGCTGGACAAGGACGCCGCCGAGGAGCGGGCCCGCGAGCTGCTGGACCTGGTGGGCCTGACCGAGCACCTCGACAAGTACCCCACCCAGCTCTCCGGCGGCCAGCAGCAGCGGGTCGCCATCGCCCGGGCGCTGGCGATGCGCCCGCAGGTGCTGCTGCTGGACGAGGTGACCTCGGCGCTCGACCCGGAGCTGGTGGCCGGGGTGCTCGACGTCCTGCGGGACATCGCGCACACCACGGACATCACCATGCTCTGCGTCACCCACGAGATGAATTTCGCCCGGGACATCTCCGACGATGTCCTGATGTTCGACGCCGGCCGGGTCATCGAGTCCGGTTCCCCGGAGAAGATCTTCACGGAGCCGGAGCACGAGCGCACCCGGGAATTCCTCAGCGCGGTGCTGTGAACCGCGTGCGGTAACCGCATGGTTCAAGGTGGTGCGCCCCTTTACGTCAGGGGCGCACCACCTTTCTCATGTACGTACACCGGAGTCATGCCCGGCGAATCCCGGAATATCGCCCCGACGCCCGGCTCAACTGTTCCTCAAGTCGGCGGCATATGGCTGAAAAGACGTCTACCGTCTACCGTTCCAGGACGGCCTGCGCGACGCCCATGACACCACCTCATGACCAGGGTGGAACAACGGAGTTGGGCCGTTCCAGGCGTCTGTCCGCAGGCTATGCAACGGGGTCCCTTTTTCATGGGAAGGACAGTGGAGACGTGAACGTCTCGTTTTTCACCACACCTGTCAGCGCATACCAGGTTCCGCCGCTTTCGCACCAGGACGCCTATGCCGTCGTCGTCGCGCACAGCGTCGACGACCTGGCGCACGTCGGCGAACTTCTGCACAGCAATCTGCCGGTTCTGCTCGTCCGCGATCTCGACCAGGCCAGGCGGCTGGTGGACGGCGAGCCGTCCGGCGCACCGGCCGCGCGGCAGGCCCCGCTCCAGGTGAGCCGGCTGGAGATCCGGCCGGACGAGCAACGGGCCCTGTGGCGCGGCGTTCCGCTGGAGCTGACCGCACAGGAGATCGCGCTGCTGGCCTGCCTGACCCGGCACGGCGGCGGGGTGGTCTCGTTCCAGGAACTCGTCCAGGACGTGTGGGGGGCGTCCTGTGGAGTGGACACCACGGTGATTCACAGTGCCGTACGGCGGCTGCGCCGGAAGCTGGAGCGCGCCGGTGTGGACGTCGGAATCGCTTCGGTGCGCGGTTACGGTCTGCGGCTCGCCGCTGAGGATTCAAACCGTCAGTGAACCGACATCAGCGTGACATTGGCCGCCCCGCCGGGCTCCTCAAGACTATGAGGCGAATCACCGGCGGGGACGCCTTTCACGGAATTCCGGATGCGGGGGAGATACTCGCGGCCGGATGCGTCCTCGCCCCATGCCGAAATCCGGAGGGGATGCAGCATGCGCACACTCAAGGCCTCTCGGGCACTCCTGGTGAGTGCCACGGCGGTGAGCATTCTCGGTACGACGGGAATGGCGGCCACCACCGCGGTGGCCGCGGACCACGGCCCGGCCGTACAGAAGAGGACCTGCAAGGTCTCCGCCTACACCGACCGTGTCGACCGCAGGACCGACAAGTTCGGCAACGGCGCCATCAAGTGCAACTACACGCCGGCCTACACCAAGCTCACGGTCACCCTCTACAAGGGCACGAAGAAGATGGCGACGGCCCAGTGCAGTAACCACGGCCGGGCTTGTTTCAAGGCCACCAAGGAAGTCAAGGACGACGCCCGTATCCAGAAGTGGCGCACCAAGGTCACCGGCTCCTGGGGCCCCGGAAAGGCGAAGACCGTGTGGAGCACGCCGATGTACGGCTGAGCCGTTCCCGGTTGCCCGGCACACGAACGACTCAGAACTTCGAACTGCGAACTCTGAACTTCGAATCCAGAACTCCGAACTCCGAACGTCGAACTCTGTTCCCTGGTCTCTGAAAAGGCAGGTGTGTGATGCGCAGAATGATCGCGGGCGTCGCGGGGGCCGCGCTCGCCGCGACCGCCCTGGTGGGTGCCGTTCCGGGTGCCGCCTCGGCCACGGCGGGCGACGTACACCTCCAGAAGACGGTGCACTCCCAGAAGGCGAAGCCGACGACGAAGTCGACCCGGTTCGACGCCTTCTGCAACACCGTCTCCAACGGCCGCAAGATGGCCGGTATGGCGTGCTTCCGCGCCAAGGGTGACCGCGTCTGGATCAAGGACACCCTCAGGGACGGCCTGCGGGTCGAGGTGCGCGGCCAGACCAACTCCAACGGCCATCCCGGGTTCCGCTGTTACGGCAACTACAAGGGCGGCTGGCAGGTCTGCAACTTCGACCGTCAGATGGCCGAGAAGCGCATCTTCCTCTGGTACGTCAGCACATGGAAGGGCAACAAGATCAAGTGGACCAGCGACGAAAAGATGCTGCGGACGTCCTGACGAGGCCTGCTGTGGGCAACCGCTGAGGACGCCCACCCAGGACGCTCCGAGGGCGCCGTGAGGCAACGACGGAACCGGCCACGGAATTGGCCGGTTCCGTATCCTCCCGGAGCCTTCTCCGGGTGACCTGCCGCGGTGTCCGGGTCTCTCCGGAAAGCGGAATGCGCCGGCGCGCAGCACCGTGACCTTGGCATATGCCACCGTCTCAAGCCCCAGTACAGAAAACTGCGGCGCGATTCTTTTCGGTCAAGACCCCCTCCATCGAGGGCCGTTGGCCGCTATCGTGAGAGCAGCCCCGTTGCCGGGAAGCGGTCGCACCTACCCCGACCGTACCTGCCCCGCAACGACGGTCACGACGCAAGCGGTACCAACCTGCTAGGGGGACACCGTGGCGCTGAAGCCCGAGCCGACCGCGCCGTTCCATTCGGTGCAGTACGCCCTGCGCGTGCTCGAAACGATCTCCAGGCACGCCGATGGTGTGACCGATGCGCAGATCGCCCGCGAAACGGGCCTGTCCCCGGGCCAGCTTGCCCAGATGCTGACGATGCTCCGGCGCGAGGGCTATGCCAAGCAGGTCTCCGACGGGGCGTACGTCGTCGGCGAATCGCTCCTGCTGCTCGGTTCGGGCAGCGACCGCGACCGGGCGCTGCGCGACAAGCTGCAACTCACCCTCGACCAGCTCCGCGACTCGGTCGGTGCGGCGGTCTACATCAGCCGGTACATCGACGGCGAGGTCAAGATCCTGCACTACGCCGACGGACCGCTGGCGCCCAAGGTCAACGAGTGGGCCGAATTCCGCCGTACGGCGCACGCCAGCGCGGTCGGCAAGTGCCTGCTCGCGCAGCTCGACCACGACGGCCGCAAGGACCACCTCTCCCGCCACAAGACCGCCCGGCTCACCTCCCGGACGATCACCAACGAGAAGGTCCTGTTCCACAAGCTCGACAGCCAGCCGCCCACGGTCCCGGTGCTGGATCTTCAGGAGTACGCCGTCGGCACGGTCTGCGCGGCGGTGCCGATCACCGCCGGTTCGACCGTCGGCTGCCTTGCGCTGTCCATGCCGCTGGAGCACGCCCACCGTCTGCGCGAGGCGGCCGACACCCTCAATCGCAAGGCCGCTCCCGTTCTGCTGTCGCTGGCGATCTGAGCGGGCAGGCGGCCCGGTGGGCAGGGTGGTCAGAAGCACCCCTCTCGACCAGGTAGTATTTCTTTCGTCAGCGCGCGCCGCTAGCTCAGTTGGTTAGAGCAGCTGACTCTTAATCAGCGGGTCCGGGGTTCGAGTCCCTGGCGGCGCACGTAAGAAGTGGGCGTTTCCGGTTCTCCGGGGACGCCCACTTCGTCATTCCTGCGCGCGTCCGCGACACCGGCTCCGGGCAGCGGAAGGCGGCAGCGGCCGGTAGCTGCCCTTCCGGCGCGGTCCGGGGCCGCGTGGCGCCGCCCTCAGGCGGCTGCCGGAAGCGGGGCGGCCGTGGGGCGGGCGGCGGCCTGGACGAGCGCCGTGTACGTACGGCGGAGCGCGATCAGGGACTCCTGGGCCTCGCGGTAGACGGCGGCGTCGGGGCCGCCACGGTGGGCGAGGGTGCGTACGGGCGCGCAGTGGCGGTCCATCGCGCTGAGCCAGGCGCGGTGCTGCGCCGGGAGGTGGCGGCGCAGCAACTGGCGCCGGCCCTCGCCCATGCGGCGGCCGCCGATGCCCAGTACCGCATCGGCCGCCTGGAGCACCGGCGGCTCCAGGGCCCCCTGTTCGACGAGCGCACCGAGCACCGCGCGCTGCTGCGGGGTCGCCGGCGCGGCCGCCAGCTCCACCGCCTCGGCGTGCAGCTGGGCGCGCAGCGCGTGCTGGACGCGGACCAGGCGGCGGAGCGCCGTCGGGGTGGAGGTGTCGTCGGGCGACCGGCCCGCGAGGGTTTCGGCGAGCCGGAAGAGCCAGATCCCGTGCGCCTCGAGCCGGGTCGCGGCCAGCATCAGCCGGTCCAGCCGGCTGAGCGGCTGGCCCTCCGGAGCCCAGCGGACGATCGGTACCAGCTGTTCGGTCCGGGCCAGTTGATCGATGGGGATATGGCGGCGCGGCTTGCGCTCGGGGGCCCAGTTGTGGAGTGCGAGGGTGGGCAGGGCGACGAACTGGTCATGATCGATGCGGTGCGCGATGGCCGCCCACAGCTCCAGGAACGCCTCGTCGGCGACCTCGCGTGCGGCCGGCGCCTGCGGGTCGAGCCCGCACCATCCGCAGGACACCGCGATCACCGCGATCCGCATCGCGGCGGCCTCCGCATTGCGCAGGGAGAGCCGGGAGACCCGCTGCCGCAGGGCGGCCAACTCGCCCGCGCGACGGGCGCGTTCCACCAGGGCGACGGCGGCCGCACGGTCCGGCGCGACGGCGGCCGCGCGCGCCATGGCGTCCAGCCGGGTCCAGGTTCCGATCATGGAACGGACCGGCGGCCGCTCGGGCAGAAACCCGTGCGCGCGGGGATCATGGGGCTGGGGTGAAGTGGGGCCGGCGGATATGGCCGGTTCCGCACCGCCCCGCGCGGCCGGTACACAGGCGGCGGCACCGGCCGCGGCCGCCCCGGCCGCGGCACCCCCGTACACAGCTGCCCTCACCGCGGTGCCCCCGCCCGCAGCCGGCGTCCCGGCCGCCGCAGCGGCCCCGTCGCCCACCCTCGTGGTCCTGGTCATCCTGTCCCCCATCCCCATCCCCTCAGCACCTTCCCGCGAGCAGCCGGGCCAGGTGGGTGTCCATGTCGAGGTAGCGGCCCTCGTGGCCGGGCGGCACGATCGCCGCGGTCTGTTCCAGCCAGGCGGTCAGCTCCGTCGCGCGTACGGACAGCTCACAGACGCTGTCGTCGGTGGACAGCTCGATGTGCACCCGGCCCGCCCCGCCCGGCCCGCGGAAGGGCCACACCCGTACGTCCCCCTCCCCCACCTCGTCGTGGAGCCCGCCGAGCAGCAGATCGCGGGCGAACAGCCAGGTGGCGACCGTGCGCCCGCGGCTGATGAAGGCGACCTCGACCTCGTACGGGCGGTCGCTGCGGTAGCTGAACCGGCCGGCCACCGGCACCGCTTCGTCCGGCCCGAGGAGGAGCTGCATCTCAAGGGTGCGCTTGGCTGTCGACACCATGACGATCAACCTTTCCGACGGAGGGGCGAGTCCCGGAGACCCGGTCCGGGGCGCGCGTCCTGGCAGACGTTGCTGTGGAGGGTGGGGTTGCGGGAGGTGCGGGAGGAGTGACGGACGCCATGGCCGGCGCCCCCCGGGTCTGTTCAGTTCTTTCGTCCTGGCGCTCCGCCTCAGCCTCTCAACCCGTAGGAGATATCGCATGTTGACGGGGCAACTGAGGGTTTACGGCCATGGACTCGCCGAACCAGATCTTCACAGAGCAATTCGGGCGGACCGCCAGTCGAAGGTCCTGAGATCGGGGGACTTCTGCCCCCTGGGGGACGGACGTCCGGCACGGTAGGCGCGCCGCGACCGCCGGCCGGCGAGTGGCCGGGATCACATGGCCCACGTGCGTGAGCTGCGCAGTCCGGGGTACGGAGCACGCCTCGATGTCGTGTAAAGTTCTTCAGGTCAGCGCGCGCCGCTAGCTCAGTTGGTTAGAGCAGCTGACTCTTAATCAGCGGGTCCGGGGTTCGAGTCCCTGGCGGCGCACGTAAGACTGAGGCCCCTCGCCATGCGAGGGGCCTCAGTCATTGGCCGGAAGACCGGGCCCGGGGGCCGGAAGGCATCCGGCCCCACGTCATGAGGCCGGAACCGCCGCCTTCGCCTCCGGTGCGGCCGACAGTGCGGCCGTCATCCAGCCGAGCGGCGGAGCGAGGACGCCCGCCACGGCCACCCAGACGCGCCAGCCGCCGTCCGCCGGGAGAAGCAGCGCCCCCACGGCGGCCACCGAGAGGGCCAGGCCGACCAGGGCGGCGGCCGGCACGGTGCGCGCCCAGTGGCTGCCGAGTTCCAGCAGGTGTGGCCGGCGGCCGGCGTCGACGGCGAACGGTTCGCGCGGCCGGCCGGCGGCGATCCGGGCGGCTTCGGGCCCGGGGATGCGGCCGGGCAGCTGCCAGCCGTCGTCCGCGACGAAGTCGGCGGGCACCTGGGCCGGGGATCCGGCCGGGTTCCAGAGCAGCCAGCCCTCGGCGCCGGTGAGCGGCGAGGCGGCATGCTGGTGCGAGGCCGCGAGGCGGAGGGGAACCTCGCCGGCCTCGGTGCGCAGGGTCAGGCACGCGTAGCGAGAGGCGCTCTTCCTGTCCCCTGGCCCGGCGCCATCGCCCGAGGGCCGCTCCACGTACTCCGTCACACCGGTGGCCGTCGCGCGCAGGGCGACCCAGTGCTTGCCGACCCGGCGGCCGCGGCGCGGCGGGCCGGTCCCGGCCGCCCCGGCGCAGACCGCCGCCAGGGCGACGCTCACCCACAGGACGGTGACGATCACGGCGCTGCCGTACGACAGGGTGCGGCCGGCGAGCTGCGCCTCGACGACGGAGCGGGAGGCGGCGCCGACCGCGCCCAGCTCGGGCCGCTCCGGCGCATACGCCACGGGGAAGGTGTCCCCCACTTCCCGGAGGCCGCGGTGGACCTCCGCGCGGAAGGTGGCCGGGACGCCCTTGCCGCCGTCGGGCGCCGGCAGCCGGACGGTGTAGTCCGCCTCGGACGAGGAGCGGCTGCTGCTGCCCGCGCGCTCGACGTGGTGTACGGCGACGACCGGCAGCTCCTTGATCACATAGCCGGCGGCGACGACCCGGCCGGCCGTGGGGCTGCGGTCCGGGTCGCCGGCGCCCAGGCCGATGAAGAGCACCAGGGCGGTGGGCGCGGCGAACGCGAGGGCGGTGACCCGGGCCCAGGGCCAGCGGGAGCCGTGCAGCTCGGCGGGGATCGCGGTGCCCGCCCCGGGCGCCGGGGCACGGGCGGCGTCCAGCGCCAGCGCGTACCCGCGCGCCGGCGTCACCCGCCCGGCCACCAGGACGCACCCGGCGAGCGCCAGGACGCATCCGGCGAGCGCGGCGAACGCGGCCCACAGCACGGCCGTACGGAGCGGTCCCGCGTCCAGCAGGAGCCAGCCGGCGGTGAGCACGAGGAGGGCGGGCGGCGCCAGCACGGTCACCACGCGGCCGGGCCATACCCCTCCGGCGCTCACCCGAACGCTCCGAACGTGCTCGTATCCGGCCTGTCCTTCACCTTGTCGGCACCCTTCTCGTGCTGTTCGTCGGCGTCCTCCCGGGCGTCCTTGGCGGGGGATCGTTGCCGAAGGCATCACTCCGCTTCGCCGGCCGGACTGTGCCACATCCGTAGGTGGAGCACCCTCAAGCCGTCGGACCAAAATTCATCAGAATGCGCAGAGTTACGGACGACGGTGGGCCCGAGTGAGGCAAAATGCGCCGTGCACCGCCCCGCATTGCACCGTCTTGTCCGTATCCGCCATGACTCCGTCTTGCGATCATGAGGCCGCTCCGGGACCCTGACCTGGGAACTCGGCCTGAAAGAGACTAGGTTGAGGTGAAATATGGACAAGGGATGGCGCTGGTTGGCGTGATGTGAACACACAGAGTCTGCCACTTGGCAGGATCACGGAGTGTTCACAGACAACCGGAAGGCGGCATTCCCCGTCTGATGGTGCGGGCGGCCGACAAACCAGTGAGCCCGGGTCGGTCGAGGGGGACCGAGCTCCCGGGCGCTCAGCAACGGCACGCAGCTCATCCTGCGTGGGGGGGATGGACTCATGACGTCGCCGCGTGACGACGCCCGGTCGGAGAACTCGTTCGATCCGTCCGCCACGGCGCGCCTTCGCGTGCCCCGCCAGCACTGGCAGCGGCGCGTCCAGCGCAAACCGCTGCCGCGCTACGACTACGAGCACTACAGCCGGCTGGCCGGCCCGCTCACCCAACCGGATCCGGACAAGCCCTACAAGGTCCGCTACCGCTCGCTGCTCGCCGGCGAGCCGCACCGCATCCGGGCGGCGCTGCTGCTGGGCGCCGCGCCCCTGGTGTCGCTGGGCCTGCTCGCCTGGCTGCTCCAGCCGGCCCACTGGACCGAACGCGACTACCCCGCCTTCGAGTTCCTGCCGGTGCTGGACACCGTCATGCTGATCTCGATCGCGCTGATCGAGTTCTTCCGGTGCATGAACGTGCTGTCCAATGCGCACGCCACCCTCGTCGCCCGCGATCCGGTCCCGGTCATACCCGAGAGCGGCACCCGCGTCGCGTTCCTCACCTCCTTCGTCCCCGGCAAGGAACCCCTCGCCATGGTGACGAAGACCCTGGAGGCCGCGGTCAAGGTGCGCCACCGCGGACTGCTGCATGTGTGGCTGCTGGACGAGGGCGACGACCCCGCGGTCAAGGAGGTCTGCCGGCGGCTGGGCGTGCACCACTTCAGCCGCAAGGGCGTGCCGGAGTGGAATCAGGCCAAGGGCCCCCATCGCGCCAAAACCAAGCACGGCAACTACAACGCCTGGCTGGCTGCACACGGTGACGACTACGACTACTTCGCCTCCGTCGACACCGACCATGTCCCGCTGCCCAACTACCTGGAGCGGATGCTGGGCTTCTTCCGCGACCCGGACGTCGGCTTCGTCATCGGCCCGCAGGTCTACGGCAATTACGACACCTTCGTCACCAAGGCCGCCGAGTCGCAGCAGTTCCTCTTCCACGCGCTGATCCAGCGGGCCGGCAACCGCTACGGCGCCCCGATGTTCGTCGGCACCTCCAACGCCGTCCGCATCAGCGCCATCAAGCAGATCGGCGGGCTCTACGACTCGATCACCGAGGACATGGCGACCGGGTTCGAGATGCACCGGCACCGCAATCCGGTGACCGGGCAGAAGTGGCGCTCGGTCTATACGCCGGACGTACTGGCCGTCGGCGAGGGGCCCACGGCCTGGACGGACTTCTTCACCCAGCAGCTGCGCTGGTCGCGCGGGACGTACGAGACGATCCTCAAGCAGTTCTGGAAGGCGCCGTTCTCCCTGCCGGCGGGCCGGCTCTTCAACTACACCATGATGGTGATCTTCTACCCGATGTCGGCGCTGAACTGGATCCTGGCGGCGCTCAGCTGTGCGCTGTTCCTGGGCCTCGGCGCCTCGGGAGTCGAGATCGATCCGTCGGTGTGGATGATGCTCTACGGCAATGCCTCGGCGCTCCAGATCGGGCTGTACGTCTGGAACCGGCGGCACAATGTCTCGCCGCACGAGCCGGAGGGGTCGGGCGGCGTCGCCGGCATGGTGATGTCCGCGCTGTCCGCCCCGATCTACGCGCGGTCGCTCTTCGACGCCGTACTGCGCCGCAAGAGCAAGTTCGTGGTGACGCCGAAGGGCGACTCCTCCAGCCCGGACACGCTCTTCGGCACCTTCCGGGTGCATCTGTTCTTCCTTGCCGTCTTCGGTGGTTCGCTGGCCGCCTCGTTCGTCCTGGGGCACAGCCATCCGGCGATGGTCACCTGGGCCTCGCTGGCGATGCTGATCACCGCGGCGCCGATCGTCGCCTGGCGGGTGGGCGTACGCCGGGAGAAGCGGCAGGCCACGGCCGGTGGCGGCGGTGGTGCGTCCGCTGCCACGGCCGACGGCAGCGACGGGGCGGCCGGTGCCGCGGCCGGTGACCCGGGCTCCGCGGGCAGCGCCGCCGGACGGCCCGCCACGACCGAAGAGACCATGCAGATCGCCCTTGGGGGACGTCACACATGAAGTACCGTCCGAGCCGTCGCGCCCGCCGAGTGGCCATAGCGACGGGGGTGGTGGTCGTGCTGGCCGCGATGAACGGGCCGGCGCTCTACAGCTTCGCCTCTGCGCAGTACCACCAGTACGAGATCAACAAGCCCGAGTACAAGGCGGCCAACGGACACTGGGATGTCGTCGACGTCCCCGAGAAGTACCGCATCAACACCATCCACGCGGCGCTGCTGCACACCGGGAAGGTGCTGCTGGTCGCCGGCTCCGGCAACAACGCCGCGAACTTCCGGGCCAAGTCGTTCCGTACGGTGCTGTGGGACCCGGAGAAGAACACCTTCAAGAACATCCCCACGCCCAAGGACCTCTTCTGCTCCGGGCACACCCAGCTCCCGGACGGCAAGCTCCTGGTGGCCGGCGGCACCCAGCGCTACGAGAAGCTCCAGGGCGATGTGAAGAAGGCCGGCGGCCTCATGATCATCTACAACGAGAACCCGGACGGCCCCCGGACCTTCCCGGCCGGCACGCTCTTCACCGGCAAGAAGAACGGCAAGACCTTCGCCTCCAAGGACCCGGTCGTGGTGCCCCGCGCGAAGAAGACCAAGGACCCGGTGACCGGCAAGGTGACCGTGACCCACAGCGAGGCGCGGGTCTATGTCGAGGCGCTCAAGAACGGCCCCTCGCACTCCACCGGCTCCCAGGACAACTACCGCATCCAGGGCCTGAACGGCGCGGATGCCCGTAACCTCTACGGCATCGCGCAGAAGCTGTCCTTCGACAAGAAGGACTTCCAGGGGATCAAGGACGCCTTCGAGTTCGACCCGGTCGCCGAGCGCTATCTGCGCGTCGACCCGATGAACGAGGCCCGCTGGTACCCGACGCTGACCACGCTCCAGGACGGCAAGGTCCTCTCGGTCTCCGGGCTCGACGAGATCGGGCAGGTCGTGCCCGGCAAGCAGGAGATCTACGACCCGAAGACGAAGAAGTGGAGCTACCTGCCCAAGCAGCGCTTCTTCCCCACCTACCCCGCGCTCTTCCTCACCGACCGGGGCCGGGTCTTCTACACCGGTTCCAACGCCGGCTACGGCCCGGACAACATCGGCCGCACCCCCGGCATCTGGGACCTGAAGTCGAACAAGTTCCAGGTCGTGCCCGGGATGAGCGATCCCGGCATCCTGGAGACGTCGATGTCGGTGCTGCTGCCGCCCGCGCAGAAGCAGCGGTACATGGTGCTGGGCGGCGGCGGGGTCGGCGAGGACCCCCGGTCCACGGACAAGACCCGGCTGGTGGATCTGCACGATCCGGCACCGCGCTTCAAGGACGGCCCGCGGCTGTACGCCAAGGCCCGCTACCCGAGCAGCGTGATCATGCCGGACGACACCGTGCTGACCACCAACGGCTCCGGTGACTACCGCGGCCGCAGCGACTCCAACGTCCTCAAGGCGGAGCTGTACGACCCGACAACCAACCGCGCCCGGCCGGTGGCCGATCCGCTGGTGGGCCGCAACTACCACTCCGGCGCGCTGCTGCTGCCCGACGGCCGGGTGATGACCTTCGGCTCCGACTCGCTCTACGCCGACAAGGACAACACCAAGCCGGGCGTCTTCCAGCAGCAGATCGACCTCTACACCCCGCCCTACCTCTTCCGGAACGGACGCCCCGAGCTGACGGACCGGGGCACCAGGACCGTCCGGCTCGGCGGCACCGCCACCTACGGGGCCCCGCACGCCGACCGGATCAAGAAGATGCGGCTGATCCGGCCCGGGTCCTTCACCCATGTCACCAACATCGAACAGCGGTCGATCGCGCTGGACTTCACGGTGTCGAAGGGCAAGGACGGCGTGACCGTCACCCTGCCCAAGGACCCGTCGCTGGTGCCTCCGGGGTGGTACATGCTCAACGCCGTGGACGGCCAGGGGACGCCGTCGAAGGCGGTCTGGCTGAAGGTCCCCGGCGCGGGCGGCGCCTAGCCGACCGTCTTGGGGGTGCGGGCGGCCGGCCGACGCCCGATGCCTTTGACCCTGGTCGGAGTTCCGTCCGGGGCGAATGACTGGTGGAAGGTGAAGGCGTGCGGCGCGGAGCCGTGGTCGTGGAGGTGCTCCAGCCTGGAAACCCCGTCCCGCCAGGTGGGTATCACGCCGTCGGAGACCCACCAGCACACGTAATTCGGGTGCTCTGCCCTCTCGAACCAGTCGTAACGCCTGTTCAGCGCCTCACGGTGCAGACCGGTGTAGATGGCGTCGAAGGCGGGGGCCAGGTCGGTCCAGAGGGAGAGGGTCGCGTCCAGGGCGATGGTTTCCACAGTGCGGCCCTTGCCGTACCAGGTCGGTACGGCGAACTCTCCCCATGCACCCCAGTCCAAGTCGAAGTGTGTGCCCCGGCCGCGGTCTGCCGCTTCAGCCCGAGCGAGGTACCCGGGGTGCTGGCTGATCTTCCGGTAGATGGCCTCGCCGCTGGCGTGGAGTTCGCGCGTGAGAGGTGCGGGATCGGCGAGAGGTGACTTCAGGACGCCGAATGTGTACAGCGCAAGATGGGGCATGCGTCTCTCCCTGGTTGGGGGGCCTGGTGGACCCGGTTCGGTGGCTTGGGCACGGGGGCGAGGATTCGTGGGGCGTGACCAACTCATCCCGTCGCGGGTGGCTCAGCCTGAAGGAACTCCTTTGCGACCGTGGGCGATCGCCGAGGACCAGGTGAAGGTAGCTGCCTCTGCGGGCCATGTCGAAGTTGCGTTTTTCCTGTCCAAATGGCCTCTTGCACCGGTCATTGCGGGGGCCGGGGCGGTGCCGGGCGGGGCAGGCTGCGGGGTACCGGCTGCGCGACACCGTGCGCCGCTGGCTGGCCCAGGACGCGCTCAAGCCTGGCAGCACCGCTCCTGAACCTTCATCACCAGCCCCGACCCCGAAGGATTTACGGCGCCGACCACCAAGTCACCCGCCGCGGCGGCTACTTCGCCCGGCGGGCCAGCTCCAGGGCGTAGTCCGGCCACCACTCGCCCGCCTTGGGGCCGCCCTTGCAGGTGCCGTCGGACTCGCCCGGGCGCTTGATCCACAGGTAGGCGGCAATCTGGGGGTCACCGGTCCTGGTGGTGGGTGGGGTGCCCAGGGCGCGGCCGGGCGGGTTGCACCAGTTCTCCGGGTCGTCGCCGCCGGGGGCCGGGCCGTTGCCGTTGCGGCTGGTGTCGATGACGAAGGGCTTGCCGCCGACCATCGCGGAGAGCCGCTTGCCGTACTTCGTGTTCTCCTGTGTGGTCTGGTAGTTGGAGATGTTCAGCGCGAAGCCGTCGGCGCGGTCGATACCGGCGCGCTTGAGCGGTTCGACCATCGCGCCCGGGTCCTTGATCCAGTGCGGATTGCCCGCGTCCAGATAGACCTTGGTGTGCGGCAGCGCCTTGAGCTTGCCGACCGCCTCGGTCAGCAGCGCGTACCGCTCCTCGTGGAACTGCTGTGGGGTGCACTTGTCCGCGATGTGCGGCAGCGCGTCGGGCTCCAGGATGACGGTGGTGGGCCGGTCGCCGATGCCCTTGAGGACGCCGTCCAGCCAGCCGCGGTACGCATTGCCGTCGGCGGCACCGCCCTTGGAGTAACTGCCGCAGTCGCGGTGCGGGATGTTGTAGAGGACCAGCAGGGCCTCGCGGTCGGCCTTGGCCGCCGCTTCGGTGAAGCCGCGGGCCTCGCCCTGCGGATCGTCGACCCCGATCCATTCGGCGACCGGCTGCTTCGCGATCTTGTCGAGGAGCCGGGCGTCCGCGCCCTTGCCGTCCTTGCCGTACGCGGAGACCTGCCGGACCGCCTTGCTGTCCGGGTTGACCCAGTACGGGACGGTGGACTTGGGGCGCTGGCCCGGTCTGTCGGGAGTCCGGTCGTCGCCGCTGCCGCTGCCGGGCGAGGAGCAGCCGGCGAGCAGCACCACCAGCGCTCCCACCGCAGCCCATCGTGGCTTGCCGTACATCGACTCCCCCTCGGAGCGTGGAACCCGGCCGGCTCGGGATCACCGGCCGCATCCATCGTGGCATATGGCCGCCCGTCCGGGCCGGTTGTGGACGCGTTGCTCGCGGGACGCGGATCTTCTCCAGCACCGACGTGATCGCGCGGGGCAGGAGCACGATCGATCCGGACGCCGGGCTGAACGCCGTTCCGGGTGGGCGTCGGTCAGTTGTCGGGGCTGTCGGTCCGATGTCGGCGGCTGGTCGGCGGGGCCTGGCACCTTTCCAGAAACGGCCGCCGGAGATCACTGGGCGGTCCCGACCCCGAGGAGCCACCATGCACACCCCCGTCACGATCGTCGGCGCCGGACTCGGCGGACTCACGCTGGCCCGCGTCCTGCACGTCCACGGAATCCCGGTCACGGTCCACGAGGCCGATACCTCCCCGACGGCACGCACGCAGGGCGGGATGCTCGACATCCACGACTACAACGGGCAGCTCGCCCTCAAGGCGGCCGGCCTGATGGACGCGTTCCACACCATCGTCATCGAGGGCCGCCAGACGATGCGGCTCGTCGAGCAGAACGGGACCGTCCTGCACGAGATGGCCGACGACGGCAAGGGCGGACGCCCCGAGGTGCAGCGCGGGGAGCTGCGACGGATCCTGCTCGACTCGCTCCCGGCCGACACCGTCCGGTGGGGGCACAAGGTCAGCGGCACCCGCGCCCTCGGCGAGGGGCGCCACGAGGTGACGTTCGCCGACGGCAGCACCGCCGTCACCAGCCTGCTGGTCGGCGCGGACGGCGCGTGGTCGCGGGTCCGGCCGCTGCTCTCCGACGCCACACCCGAGTACGTCGGCACGTCGTTCGTCGAGACCTACCTGTTCGACGCCGACAACCGGCACACCGGCTCCGCGAAGGTGGTTGGCAGCGGGTCGATGATCGCGCCCTCGCCGGGCAAGGAGATCTTCGCTCACCGGGAAAGCGGTGACACCCTGCACGCCTACGTGGCATTGGCCAGGCCGCAGGACTGGTTTGCCGCCATCGACTTCACCGATGCCTCCGCCGCGGCCGCGCGGATCGCGCGGGAGTTCGACGGCTGGGCGCCGGAGCTCACCGCGCTGATCACGGACGCCGATGTCACGCCTGTGCTGCGCCCTCACCACGCTTTGCCGGCCGGGCACCGGTGGGACCGGGTGCCGGGGGTGACCCTGCTCGGTGACGCCGCCCACCTCGCAGCCCCGAACGGCGAAGGCGCCAACCTGGCCATGCTCGACGGCGCCGAACTCGGCAAGACCCTCGCCGCGTGTCCCGACGACCTCGAGGCCGCGCTCACCGCGTACGAACAGGCCATGTTCGCCCGCGGCGCCGAGCCCGTCACTTTTGAAGGCACCGAGGTCCACGGGATCAACTCCGAGAACAACACAGCCCAGGCCATGCTCAAGATGCTCAAGATGCTCAAGATGCTCAACGAGCAGGGACCACAGGCGACTTGAGCCCGAAGTGGACTTCGACGACCACGATCGCCCTCGGCCGGCCGTCATCCCCGGGCCTGCATCGCCGAGCAGCCCGGCTTGATCGCCCGGACAAGTCCTAGTCCGTATGCCCCGTCAAATAGGCCGAGACCACGACCACATCGCCGCCGCCCCGGCCCTCGCGCCCACCGCGCGCTCCCGGCTCCTGGGGGCCGCCGCTGCCGATGAGCCGGAGTTCGGCGCGGCCTGGCTCGCGGACCGCGTGGGCCCGTCGGGCGTCGAAGTGGCCGGCGCCGTAGATCTGGACGTCCTCGACGGCGAACCGCACCGTACTGCCGTCCGCCCGCTGAATCTCCACCCGCTGCCCCCGCTTGGCGCGGGCCAGCGTGCGGAAGACGGAGTGCGGGGCGCCGCCCCGGCCCACGAGCACCGCGGCGCCCGCCTCACCGGGCCGCGGACCGCCCTCGTACCAGGCGACGAGGTCCGCGGTGGCGCCCTCCTGGGGCGGGGTCAGGGTGCCGTCCCGGCCGAGGCCGCGTCCGACGATGCCGGCCGCCCGTACGCCGAGTGCGCCGATGCTGATCCGGCGGGGCTGCGCCGCGGCGGAGGCGGGCAGCGGGGCGTGCGCCTGCGGGGGTGCCTGGCGGCCCAACGGGCGGCCGACGGCGGCGACATCACCGGTCGTGGCGAGCTGCGCGGCCACCCCGTCCGACAGTTCGCGTCCCCACAGCCACAGCCCCAGCAGGAGTACCGTCCAGGCCACCCCGGTCAGCAGCGCTCCAGGGCGGCGGAACCCCTCCGGCCCGTCCTCCTCAGCGCTCATCGGCGTCGCCCTGCCGATCGCGGCGCAGCCGCAGCCGGAGCCGCAGCAACTGCCCCGCGATGACCAGGACGGCGCCGCCGGCCAGCACCAGCCCGACGGCCGAGGTGCTGCTCAGTTCGCGGCGCGGGGCGGCGTCGGTCACCGCATCGGGCCGGACGGACGGGGCGGGCGGTAGGACGCCGGCGAGGGCCGCCGGCCGTGCGGTGGCCCGGACCGGGGCACCGCCGGCGGCCCGGAGAGAGCCCGGGTGGCCGGGGCCGGCCGCGGCGGCCCGCGCCGCGGTGGTCCCGGCGCCGGACGCCTCGCCGCCGTACGCGGGTGCCGCCGTCACCGCGCAGGCCGCGAGCGCGGCACAGAGCGTAAGAAGCGGTGAACGCATGGTGTACCTCCGATAACTCCGAAGGTCCGCCCATGCCCGGCCGGCCGCATCCCGGTGCGCTTCGCACCTGCGCCATTCGGGTGGGTCCCGGGCCCGGACCCGCCGGTCCGCCCGGTACCCGCCCCCGCGCTCAGACCAGGTCGATCAGATCCGCGATCGAGTCCACGACCCGCGACGGCCGGAACGGGTGCCGCTCGATCTCCTCGGGCCGGGTCAGCCCCGTGAGGACGAGGAAGGTCTCCATGCCCGCCTCCAGGCCGGCCAGCACATCGGTGTCCATCCGGTCGCCGATCATCGCCGAGGTCTCGGAGTGCGCGCCGATGACGTTCAGCCCGTGCCGCATCATCAGCGGGTTGGGCTTGCCGACGAAGTACGGCTCGACCCCGGTCGCCTTGGTGATCAGCGCGGCCACCGACCCGGTCGCGGGCAGCGGCCCCTGCGCCGACGGGCCGGTCTCGTCGGGATTCGTCGCGATGAACCGGGCCCCGTCGTTGATCAGCCGGATCGCCCTCGTCAGCGCCTCGAACGAGTACGTCCGGGTCTCGCCGAGGACGACATAGTCCGGGGCGTGGTCGGTCAGCACATAGCCGATGTCGTGCAGTGCGGTGGTCAGCCCGGCCTCACCGATGACGTGCGCGGTGCCGCCGGGCCGCTGCTCGTCCAGGAACTGGGCGGTGGCCAGCGCGGACGTCCAGATGGACTCCCAGGGCACGTCCAGACCGATGCGGTTCAGGCGGGCGTGCAGGTCACGCGGGGTGTAGATGGAGTTGTTGGTCAGCACCAGGAACGGCTTGCCCGATTCGCGCAGCCTCTTGATGAAGGCCTCCGCCCCGGGCACCGGGATGCCCTCGTGCATCAGGACGCCGTCCATGTCGGTGAGCCATGACTCGATCGGCTTGCGCTCTGCCACTGCCGGACTCCTGCCGTACGTACTGACCAGGGGCGACGGCCGCACCCACGGGGCCAGGTGCTCGCCCCGCACTCGTACGTACGGCCGACGCACCCACCCTAAGTCAGTCCTCGTACCGCTGACCCTGGCGAACATCCCGGTCTTGTTGCGCCCGGGCACGGCCTGCCCCGCTGGGAACACGGCCACGCGATCGGGCGTACCTTCAGGCCACGCCGGACACCCGGACGACAGGCCACCCCTGGCGTGGAACGCTGGGCGCATGCTTGATCACATTGCGGTCCAGGTCAGCGACGTGACGGCGAGTGCGGCCTTCTACGACCGGGCCCTGGCCCCCCTCGGCGGCAAACGGACCAAGGAGTTCGGCGAGTTCATCAGCTTCGGCACCACGGGCCACTCACTCTGGCTCGTCCCCGCCACGGACCCGGGTCCGGGCCGTGAGCTGCATCTGGCCTTCGCCGCGGCGGACCGTGCGGCGGTCGATGCGTTCCATGCCGCGGCGGTCGCGGCCGGCGCGGAGTCGCTGCATGCGCCCCGGGTGTGGCCCCAGTACCACGAGGCGTACTACGGGGCGTTCGTACGCGACCCCGACGGCAACAACATCGAAGCGGTCTGCCATACGTCGTGAGGCGCCGCCGGCCCTAGGGGGTGTCCGCAAAGTCCCGTCGTCCGCCCGTAGGGCGGGGCCCGCGGCGTCTGGTGCGGTGCATCGCAAGGCGGAGGGTCGTCCTCGTA